>NZ_VYPZ01000056.1 GCF_008710155.1 Sphingobium limneticum | reverse complement strand
TTGCGGGCACGGCCATTAATCCAAGGCCTAACGCGCCGCTTAATGTACTTTTTTTCATTTTACCCCCCTTGCGAATCGTTCTCAATCTGTGCGCCGCCCTATGATATATGCAACTGCTTCGCAATAGCCGATGTCTGACTTGAAAGTGCGTGATGAAGGTAATGGTGCGCATCGACCCCCTAAGTTGGAGACGCCCGAACGGTGTGCCGCCAGATCGGTGAGCAAGCCCTGCCGTCGCTCACCAGATTAGGGGGCGAGTTCGGGATCTCGGCGCCTGCGGTGGTCGTTTCGCTAGTGTCGCGCCTCTATATGTGATAATGTCCTTTATCGGATGTATCGGGAGCGCTATGAAGGCCTATGGACCAGGACCCCATAGGCCCTCCAGATCAGCCCGGCCTTGCGTTTGGCCGGTGCGCGCGCGTTGATGCTGGAGGCGCTGGCGCAGCTTCACGCCGCCGGCGCAGTGGCAACCGCCGTCCGCTTGCAGGAGGCGATCGACAGCCTTGAATGGCCGCCGAAGAACGATGGAAGCCCGACATGAGCAGCAACGAGAGCGGCGGGACTCGCGGCAAGAGCAACCTGCCTAAAGAAGAGGCAGCGCGCGCGGCCGCGAAGCAGGGCAATCGCGCATGGATCGAGCGCCTGGTCGATACCAGCCGCCGGCTTGCCACCGAGCCCGAGGTGCTGGCAGCGATCGAGAAGCGCAGCTTCTAGGCGTGAACCAGCTCGCCCTCCAGCCCGCTCCCGCTCCCGCGTTGGCGCTGCCGGCGCTGGTCGCATCGGCCGACAACGCCACGCAACGCCGCTTCCTTGAGTTCTTCGCGGTCACCATCCGCAACGCGCATACGCGGCGCGCCTACGCGCGTGCCGCGAGTGAGTTTTTGGCATGGTGCGATGCGCGCGGAGTCGTGTCGGTCGCCGCGGTGCAGCCGCTCCACGTTGCGGCATGGATCGAGGCGCTGGGGCGCGAGGTGAGCGCGCCCACGGTCAAGCAGCAGCTCGCCGGCGTGCGCCACCTGTTCGATTGGCTGGTGACGGGCCAAGTGGTGCCGACGAACCCGGCAGCGTCGGTGCGCGGGCCGGCGCACAGCGTGCGGCGCGGCAAGACCCCCGTGCTGGCCCCCGACGAGGCGCGGCGGCTGCTCGATGCGATCGACGTGACCACGCCCGCCGGGCTTCGCGATCGGGCGCTGATCGGGCTGATGGTCTATTCGTTCGCGCGGATAGGCGCGGCGCTGGCGATGCGGGTTGAGGACGTGTTCGTGCAGAATCGGCGGCTATGGGTTCGGCTGCACGAGAAGGGCGGCAAGCGGCACGAAATGCCCTGCCACCACAATCTGGAAGAGTATATGACCGCCTACATCGATGGCTGCGATCTACGCGAGGATCGCAAAGGGCCGCTGTTCCGCACGATCGCGCGGGGCACCAGGCGACTAAGCGACACCCCCCTGCCCCAGGCGAGCGCGTTTCAGATGGTGCGACGGCGCGCCGCGGCGGCCGGGATCGAGACGGCGATCGGCAACCATTCGTTCCGCGCGACAGGGATCACCGCCTACCTGAAGAACGGCGGCACGTTGGAGCGCGCCGCGACGATGGCGAACCATGCCTCCACGCGCACCACCCAGCTTTACGATCGCCGTCCCGACGACGTGACGCTGGATGAGGTGGAACGGGTGTTGATCTAGGCGTTGTCGCTGCGCTCTGATTGGAGGAGGCATGATTCGTTCAGAACTCATCCAGAAGCTGATGCAGTGTAATCCTGATCTATCCGCCAAGGATCTCGAGCGGTTGGTGGCGAGCGTAGGCGGCGACGAACGCGACGACGCTCGCGAGCCGCCAGCTTATCGGCCGAAGCCCGCTGATGACGGGGCCGCGCATGCGCGTCTATTAGCGTCCGCGTGCGAAGGCGGCTGCGCAAAGCGCCAGCGCCGCTCCGATCAGCGCCGGAATAGTCCCCTCCCCTGTCATCGACAAGGACACGGCGGCGATCAACGTGCCGCCGGTCTGGCCGGTCAGTCGGCAGAGCGTCAGCATGCCGGCGGCGGCGCCCGCGCGCGTTACCGGGCCGGTGCGCAGCATGACATTGTTGTTGGGCACCTGGAACAGGCCGAAGCCGACACCGCATAATGCCATCGCAGCGCCGACAAGCGGCAGCGGCGGCGTAGACCGCAGCGCGAAGGCGAGGACCAGCAGCCCTGCCGCGAGCAGGCACAGGCCGCCGGCGCTCATGGCCCCGGCCCATGACCTGTCGGCGAACCTTCCGGCAAGAGGCGAGCTGAGTGCGGTAGCGAGTGGCAGGGGCAGGATGAGCAGCCCCACTGTGGCGACGCTCAAGCCCCGCTCGCCTTCGAGCAGGAAGGGCATAGACACCAGCAGACACATTTGCGCCGCGAACGCGCATATCGACGCGGCATAGGCAAGCCGCAGACGTGGGTGGCCGATCAGGTCTAGGGGGATCATCGGTCTGGTGCTTGTCCGTGCCCGGCGCAGCATG
The DNA here is from genome assembly GCF_008710155.1 of Sphingobium limneticum. Taxonomy (GTDB): domain Bacteria; phylum Pseudomonadota; class Alphaproteobacteria; order Sphingomonadales; family Sphingomonadaceae; genus Sphingobium; species Sphingobium limneticum. The sequence continues at coordinate 5,056 of NZ_VYPZ01000056.1, read as the reverse complement.
GCGCCGCCCGCCACGGCGCTGGCGAGCAGCAGGCCGGCGGTAAGGGGCGACCAGCGGTCGTGGATGACTCGCGAGATCGCCAGGAACAGCGCCCCGAATGCGGTCGCGCTCAGCAGCGCGCTAGCCGTGTCGAATTTGTCGGTCTCAGGCGGACGGTCGGGGGCGAAGCGGGCCGCCAGCGCCAGCGAGAGCAGCCCCACGGGAATATTCACCAGAAAGAGCCAATGCCAGTCGCCGATCGACAGCAGGAAAGCAGCCAGCGCCGGTCCAGCCGCCGCAGTTCCGGCGATGACCACGCCATTATACCCCAGCCCTCGCCCGAGCAGTTCCTTGGGCCAGGTGAGGCGGATCAGCGCGCCATTCACGCCCATGACCGCGGCAGCCCCCAGCCCCTGCGCGAAGCGGAAGAACGCGAGCCATTCGAGGCTGCGTGCGCTTGCGCAAGCGGCCGACATCAGTATGAACAGCGCGAGCCCGCCCATGTATATCTGTCGATAGCCCAATCGTTCGCCGAGCGACGCGGCGCCAAGCAGTGTCATCACGATCGCGATCTGGTAGGTGGTGACGATCCATGTCGTCGTCGTGGGGCCGACCCCGAAATCGCGCCCGATCGTCGGCAGAGCGATATTGGCGGCCGTGCTGTCGATCACCGTCATGGCCATGGCCAGCCACAGGCCTGTCAGCGCCCAATAGCGGCGCGGCGCCGCAAGCCCGTCAGCGGTTGCGGTTGTGGAAGCCCTGACAGCCGCCGCGTCGCTCACGTCTCCGCCAGCCCCGCATAGCGATCCGTTGTCCGGATCAGACGGTCGAGAATGCCCGGTTCGGAGAAGGCGTGCCCGGCACCTTCAATAAGATGGAAGTCCGCTTGGGGCCAAGCCTGGTGCAGTTCCCAGGCAGTGCGTGTCGGGCAGGCCAGGTCATAGCGGCCCTGGACGACGGTGCCGGGAATACCGTGGAGCTTTCCGGCGTCGCGGATGAGCTGGTTGTCCTCAAGCCAGCCATGATGAACGAAATAGTGGTTCTCGATACGCGCGAAGGCGAGCGCGAAATGCGGGTCTTCAAAGCCGCCGGAGGTTTCGGGATCGGGCAACAAGGTCAGGGTGCGGCCTTCCCATAGCGACCAGGCTTTCGCACATTCGAGCCTCACCGCTTCGTCGTCGCCGGTGAGGCGCTTGCGATAGGCGGCGCGCAGGTCGCCGCGCTCCACCTCCGGGATCGGGCGCACGAAATCGACCCATTTCTCGGGATGAATCTCGGATGCGCCGAATTGATAATACCAGTGCAGCTCGGACTCGCGCACGGTGAAGATCCCGCGCAGCACCAGTTCGCTGGTATGCTGGGGATGGGTCTGCGCATAGGCAAGCGCCAGCGCCGAGCCCCAGGAGCCCCCGAAGACCAGCCATTTGTCGACGCCCATCGCTTCGCGCAGCCGTTCCATGTCGGCGACAAGGTGCCACGTCGTGTTCGCCTCTAGGCCCGCATGCGGCGTCGAATTCCCGCAGCCGCGCTGGTCGAAAAGCATCACGTCATAATGGTCGGGGTGGAAAAGCCGCCGGTGGCGGGCCGAGATACCGCCGCCAGGCCCACCGTGGAGAAAAACGGCCGGCTTGGCGCCAGGCGTACCGCTGCGCTCGTAATAGAGGACGTGCCCGTCGCCTACGTCGAGCGTGCCGCTCTCATAGGGTTCGATCTCGGGATAGAAGGTGCGCAGCTCAGTTATGGGCTGCTTGTTGCAGCCTGCGCGGCACGAGGTCCAGCCCGGCGTGGCCGCCCGCCGCTGCGATTGCCTCACCCATCAGATGATGATGCGGCGAGCGATGGCAGGCCGGATCAGTCAGCGCGGCATCGCCGGCGATCGCGAGCGCCTGGCAACGGCAGCCGCCCCAATCGATCTCGCGCCGATCGCAGCTCCTGCACACCTCCGGCATCCATTCAGTGCCTCGGAACCGGGCGAAGGCATCTGAAGCCGTCCAGATCTCGGCGAGGCTAGAATCGCGAACCGAGGGGAAGGTGAAGCCGGGCAGCGTTTCGGCGGCATGGCAAGGGAGGGCTTTGCCGGAGGGGGAAATGTTGATGAAGCGGTTGCCCCAGCCTCCCATGCAGGCTTTGGGCCGGGCCGCATAATAATCGGGCACCACATAGTCGATCACGATCCGGCCCCGGAGCCGCTCGCGTGACGCGTCCACCACGGTGTTCACGAAATCGAGTTGGTCGCGGCTCGGCAGGAGCGCGTTCCGGTTGAGCAGCGCCCAACCATAATATTGCGTGTGGGCGATCTCCATCCGCTCGGCGCCTAAAGCCTCGCCGAGCGCGATCATGTCCTCGACGCGTTCGATGTTTTGGCGGTGGATCACGAAATTAGTGGTGAGCGGCAGGCCCGCCTCGCGAATGCGCCGCGCCGCCTCCAGCTTCTTCGCATGCCCGCCGCGATAGCCGCCGATCCTGTCGCCGCCCTGGTGGCTCGAATCCTGAAAGCTGAGCTGGATATGATCGATGCCGGCGTCGAGCAGCACCGCCATCACCTCGTCGGTCAGCAGGACGCCCGACGTGATGATGTTAGTATAGAGCCCTGCCCGGTTGGCATGAGCCACAAGCTGCGGCAGGTCGCGCCGTGCCATGGGCTCGCCGCCCGAGAAATGCACTTGCAAGATACCGATGGCGGCGGCTTCGTCGAGCACGCGCAGCCATTCCGCCGTTGCTAGCTCGGATTTTGGCGCATCCATCTGCAGCGGGTTGGAGCAATAGGCGCATTGCAGGGGGCAGCGGTGGGTCAGCTCCGCGATCAGCCCCATCGGCGGCGGCGGCACGTTCATAGCTCTACGGCGCCTCGTGTCGAGAGATCCTCAAGAGCCGCGATGACATCGGTCGCGATCACGTCGCGCGGCGCATCGAAGCTCGCGGCGAGATCCTCCACGATCGCATCAATGGTTCGTGCGCCACCGACCAGCTTTAGGATCTCGACCGCGATCTCGTCGGGCATGAACAGCTTCTCGGGCGCGAGAAGCACCCAGGCATTGCGCACGGAATCGAAGCGGAACTTGACGCCGCGCCGGAAGGCGGGAGCCGATGATCCATCCGCCATCAGCTCTCCCCCGGAACAAAGGCGCCAGGCGGAATCATGCCTGGCGAGACATAGGCGAGATAGAGGCCGTCGAGCTGGCACCACAGGACGTCGCATTTGAAGCGCAGCGCGGCGAGCACCGCCTGCTGCTTCTCGATCGTATTGGCATGCTGCTTGACATAGGTCAGCGCCCACTTGCTGTCCTGCGGCGCTTGCGTGAGGCGCGGGGTAAAATAGGCGAGCGTCTCTTCGGTGATCCAGTCGTAGTTGGTGAGCATGCCGGAGACTCGCTCGGCGATGATGGTCGGCGAGAACAGCTCGGTCAGCGAGGACGCGATGGCTTCGAGCAGCGTCCTGTCGCGAACGAAGTGCACATAGGCATCCACGGCGAAGCGCGTCTCGGGCAGGATTTGGGCGGCGCTCTCGACCAGGGCGCGGTCGAGTCCCACCCCTTCGGCCAGCTTCAGCCAACGTTCGATGCCGCCGGGCTTGTCGCCATCGCCGTCATGATCCTCGATCCGCCGGCGCCATTCGCGGCGCATCTCGGCGGTGGGCAGGCGCGCCATCAGCGTCGCGTCCTTCGCCGGGATGCTAGCTTGGTAATAATAGCGGTTGAGCGCCCATGCCTGGACCTGCGCCGGGTCGAGCTTGCCGTCATGGAGCAGGCGGTGGAAGGGATGGTGGATATGGTATCGCTCGCCGCCGATCTGGCGCATCACGGCCTCCAACTCATCGGCGCTCAGCAATCGGGGGGCGGCCGTTTCCGTCATAGCATGAATTCCATGCCGTCTTCCCCGATGGTCCATCCGGCGGTTTCCGCTTCCGCCCGCTCCGGGCTGTCGGCGAGAAGAACGGGGTTGCTGTTGTTCATGTGAATGATGACCTTGCGCCTCACCGGAACGGTGCGGAAGGCCTCGATCGTGCCTTGCGGTCCCGAGAGGCTCATATGTCCCATGCGCTGGCCTGTCTTGCCACCGAAGCCGGCGGCCACCATCTCATCATCGCGCCAGAGCGTGCCGTCGAAGAAGACGATATCGACGCCGACGAGTTGGGCGCGCAGATCCTCGGGCATGGCCGCGCAACCCGGAATGAAGAGCATGCGCTTGTCGCCCTCGACGATTTCTAGCCCCACGGTCGTATCATCGACGACGATGGGCGGCGGTTCGCTGCCGCTTTCGAGATAGAGTGGCACTTTCCCTGGCACGGCGAAGAAGCGCGCGGTCAATCCTGGCTCCAGCGTGAAAGGCACGCCGAGTTGCTCGACGCTGCGCGTCACGACATCGCGCGCGAGCACCTCGAAGATCGGATTGGCGTCGAGCACGTCATGAATCCGGTGCGAAGCGTGGAGCGTGAAGGGCTGGCGCTCGCGTAGGGTCAGAAGCCCCGCGACTACATCCACATCGCCGCCGGTAAGCACGACGCCCGCGATCGGCGTATGCCGAAGGCCATCGCGCGGGTGCAGCGCCGGCGTGTCGTTGATCTGCTGGCGCAGATCGGGCGATGCGTTGAGCACGAACCAGCGCTCCCCGTCACGGCTAACCGCGACGCTGGTCTGGGTTCGCGATTTCGCTAGGGGGTCGCCGCTGCGGGCGCGACGGCACCCACCGGCATTGGAATTCCACTGGGGGAAGCCACCGCCGGCGGCTGCCCCCAGCATAATGATCTTCATGGAGTGATGCTTAGGCGCTCAGTTCGGCGCAGGCATAGCAGTTGATCTCCGCGCCGAGCGCGATTTCACGGATTTCGGGTTTCTTCCAAGCCATATCCATCTCCTGACTCTTGTGATGAGCGGAACCAAGGTATACTAGCATTTGCGATCATGCAAGAACTTAGCGGTCCGCCGGGGCCGCTGATGGCTGCCCCGCAGCGGCTCTGTTGCAAAAATCGTGAAGCTTGAGCATGCTTGGCGGAGATTGGACGGACGGAACGATGACGGATTTCAAGTGGCGCCATTTCCAGGGTGATGTGATCCTGTGGGCGGTGCGCTGGTATTGT
>NZ_VYPZ01000055.1 GCF_008710155.1 Sphingobium limneticum | reverse complement strand
ACAATACCAGCGCACCGCCCACAGGATCACATCACCCTGGAAATGGCGCCACTTGAAATCCGTCATCGTTCCGTCCGTCCAATCTCCGCCAAGCATGCTCAAGCTTCACGATTTTTGCAACAGAGCCCCCGGCGATACGATCAAGCTCGACCTCAAAATGGGGGTGTAAATCTCATTTGATGGATGTGATCGCGGTCATTCGTCAGGACGGCCAAATAGACGACCGAAAAACCCCCTCTTGGATTCCGTGGGGCCGGGTCCGGCCAGCAGTCCGATCACTCGGGCTTGAGCCTCACGCCGTTCCTCATCCGATTGATCGAGGCGACGACGAAGGTCGTCGATCGTGCCGTCCCGATCGCGCAACTGTTCCAAGGCAGCATCAAGACGAGCCTGTAATACATTGGAATCTGACCCGTTACGGGTGTCAGCATTGCCGTTGCGTAGCGTTTCAAATGGTGTTTCGGTTACTGGTGCGGCTGACTTGGGAGGATACACCCGGTGCAGTTCGACTGGCTCAATCGAGAAAGAACCGTCATCCTTCTTTGTCGCAGAAATTCGACCACTATTGATGGCTCGCGATATGGAAGCCTTGCTAATACCTGTCGCCTTTGCGGCTTCTCCGAGGGTGTAAGCCATTTTATCCGTCCCTGTTGCGGATCGTTTCAAAACGTGATCCGCTAACTGTTAGCAGAAACGGTCAGGTGGCGAAATGGTCAGACTCTGCCCCACTTGGTGGCACACCCCGTAACCCATTTCGTCCAATCTGCCTTGAGGGCATCCCCTACCAATTTACGGCGCTGTTCGGGGCGGACGCGAGCATACTGATCCGCTAGGCGCTGTACGGAGTGACCACCGCCTAGGGCCATTCCGATTGCATGAAGCTCCGGGGTCTTGAACTCGTCCACCTGATCGTCGGCCGGCCAGCGTAGGGTGTCCGAAACCGATAGCCGAGAAGCCGCCGAGGCGATGAGGCTGGCGGTGTCGACGATGGTTTCTGTCGTCCCTTCCCGGCGGGCCTTTCGGCCGCTGCTATGGCGTCCTGCCTCATCGGCCGCGGCGTCAGTGGCGTCGTCGTCTTTAGGGGTGAAGGTCAGGGTGACGTGGGTGATCTTGCCCCGCGCCCCGCGCTTTTCCGACCAGTCCATCGTGAAGGCAGCGAGCTGATCGATTTCGGCTTTGCCAGGTGTCAGCACCAGACGCCGGAAGTCGGAGAAGTTGGGCATCGAATTAGAGGGTGCGCCAAGCCGCTCCCGCAGCTCATCGACCGTTCCGGACCATGTGGGGCTACGCCGTCCAGCCAGCAGGCAACCCATCTCATAGAGGGTGATCGCATACTTCGACCGGAAGGCGAGCAGAGCCGCCCGGTTGAGGCGAGCGTAGTAATCGCTCCCCTGTAGGATTGCCCTAGCCGGTGCCGTGAACTCCCACTCGACGGTGGCCCGGCCGTCTTCGGCATGTTCGTTGAGCGTCCAGGCAAGCAGGGCAGCGGTGAGCGTCGCCGCACGCCCTTGCGCCGAGGTCGAAGGCATTTGGAACTTCACATCCATCAGCTCATCGAGGGTGTCCTGGATCCGATCATTGGCGTTGTGGGTGCCTCGCAGATCGCGCTTGGCGATGACATGTGATCCCGGTCGCCACGCTTCACCGGCAGCTTTGGCGATTAGAAGGGCTAGGGTCTTGCGGGCCGCCAAAGAGGGTGACGTACCCGCGCCGAACCGTGCTTCGATGAACTCGCCAGCTTTGACGATGGCATGACCGTCACGAACCGAGATCGTGGAAGCCGCCTTCATCGTGCGGCCGATAGGAAGGTCGTCGAGCACAGCATGAGCTTAGCCAGTTACGACATAAGATCAACGTCAATGTCATAGATCGCACAGTTACCCCATTCCTCACGGGGCACCCGATCCGTCGTAACTGAGCACCCCATTTGTCGTAGGTGCTCACCCCATTTGTCGTAACTGAGCACCCCATTTGTCGTAGGTCAGGCCATTTTTCCTATATGAATCAACAGACAAGCAACCCCTGAATCATAGAATCAATAGAATCTAGAATCATCGCGCACGCGCGAGGCTGGCGTTGCATGATGACAAGCGGAATCGGCCTTCGGCCGATGCACCGATGATGCGTGCCGGCTACGCCGTCACAGGGGCGGCCTACCGGCCGCAGGCTTGGCGAGGAAGGAGTCGGGGCGAAGGCATCGTGCCATCATTCGCCGGTCGTCACGCGGCGAGGGGGTTTGCCGTCGCGCTCGTGGACAACGATCGCAGACACGCCGGAGGCGGCGATGCGATCGATCAGGCGATCGGCCTCCTCGTACTGGTCGCTGGGCCAGTCGCGGGCGACGTGGACGCGATCCCCGCCGATTTCCAGCGTCAGGTGCGAGATTGAGGGATCGAGGTCGAGCAGCCGCGCCATGTCCGCCTGGGTATCGAGCGTGACGCGCCGGAGATCATGTCCGGTCATGATGAGCTGCCAGGTGCGGGTGCGATCATCTAGGTTCATGGCAGCAGCCACCCGGTGTAGGATTTGGCATCAGGGTTCGCGCCGAAGCACCAGTATACCCCGTCGCGCTTCTCTCGCTTCCAACCGTGATCCTTGGGACAGGCGGCAATGGCGGGGATGGTCTGTTCGCTTGCCTGATCGATGCGGCGGGCGAGCTTACCGTTGACGGTGTTGGCCCAGCTCGCCGCAGCCGTTTCATCACGGGCGCGGGCATAGCCTTGCGCCTCGCCGGCCCCGTTACCCAGGTAGTAGCCGTAACCCCCGGCAATCGGCACCAGCAGGGCGAAGCCGGCGAGCGCGCCGTTCCACCACCTGTCCCACCGGCGCCGGCGCTGCTCATGGGCGCGGCGATCGGCGGCATCAGCCGCAAGACGATCGGCCAGGGCGGCGTGCGCGGCCGTGTCAGCGTCGATCCGACGTCGCAGGGCCTCTCCCGCCCCGGCAAGGCCGTCCGTGGCTCCACGACGCGCGCCAGCCTCTGCACGGGCCTCCAGGGCGGCAGGATCGACCAGGCGGGCCGCTATGACCTTGTCACGGGCTTCCTCGTCCTCGGCGCGCTGTGCGTCCCTGGCGGCGGCATCGGCAAGGCTGGCGCGCACATCGGCCACCAGATCGCGCAGGGTACCAAAGCCGGCGAGGACGCGCTGGATGTTGGTGTCGAGGTGGGAGAAGAAACTGTGCGCCTGGGCGGCGTCGGCGACATCGCGCGCGCGACCGGCGGCAGAGGGTGGCGGATCGGGGGGCGTGTCGAACTCGGCGGGATCGAACCTGCCGGCCGGGGCATCGGTTCGGCTCCCGCCACGAGCCATTCCCTTTCCGCGTTCCCGCTCGTTGAGCTGGCGGGCCTGTTCGAGCAGGCGACGGGGGTCGTCGTCGCGGTCGCGGTCCATCAGCGATCCTCCCCGGGCAGCGTCCATCCCTCGAACGGTTTGCGATCCTGATCCCGGCTGATGCGGTGGGTCAGTTCGGAGACGATGCCGGCGAACCGCTTGTCCTTGCTGGCGGCGTCGATGAGCAGTCCGCCCAGGATGATCTTGCGGCGGGTATCGAGACGACGGCCCTCGGCAGCGACACGGGCATTGAGCGCGTCGAGACGGGCCTTGGCCTGGTTGACCCGTTTGCGAGCCTGTTCGATGGCTTCGGGTGTTGGTGCCGCCATACCTTCTCCGCGTGAAAGCACGATAACAAAGCGAGCATAGCTCAAACCAACAAACGAAACCACCCGAGACGACGATAGGAGACAAGGGCGCACTTTAGCATTACTGCGTAATGCGTGCGGCAGGGATACCCTGCACCCATGTCGCGATGCGACAGCGGGGCCTCCGCCCCACACCCCGACCAGCGCAACGCCGCTGGACCACGTTGGAGAAGGCAGGCGCGACGATGGCGATCTACCATCTGGCGGTGAAATCGGTGTCGCGCTCGACCGGGCGCAGCGCGGTCGCGGCTGCGGCGTACCGGACCGGCGCTTGTCTCGAAAACGAGCGCGACGGCCTGGTGCACGACTACACGCGGCGGGGCGGCGTCGAGGACGCGTTCATCGTCGCCCCGGAAGGCGCGGAGTGGGCGCAGGACCGCTCCGCGCTGTGGAACGCGGCCGAGGCGGCGGAGAAGCGCAAGGACGCCAAGGTCGCGCGAGAATATGAGCTGGGGTTGCCGGCCGAGCTGGACGCCGGCCAGCGCCGCGACCTGGTGCGTGCTTTCGCGGAGGATATCCGCAACCGCTACGGGGTGGCAGTGGATGCCGCGATCCACGCCCCGCATGATTACGGCGACGATCGTAACCACCATGCCCACGTCATGACGACGACGCGGGTAGCGGAGGCGGACGGGCTGGGGGCGAAGACGCGCCAGCTCGACGTGCGCTCGACGGCCTCGGTGGAGGTGGAGGCGATCCGCGAGCGGTGGGCCGGGATGGTCAACAGCGCGCTGGAACACGCCCAGGTAGCCGAGCGGGTCGATCACCGCAGTTACGAGCGTCAGGGGCTGGATATCGAACCGACCGTGAAGATGGGCCATGCGTCGGCCGCGATCGAGCGGCGCGCGTCGGCCGAGCAGATCGCGGCCGGCAAGGAGCCGCACGCCGTTACCCCGCGCGGGCAGATGAACGAGGCGATCATGGAGAAGCGGGGGCTGGGCTTCTACATCGAGCGTGGTCAGGAGCGGATACGGGAGTGGTCCCACCAACTCCGCGAGCGTGCCGATCTAGCGATGCAGGGCATGTCCAGCTTGGTCCAGGGCGCAGCGCGGGCGATGCGATCGGGGCTACAGACCAGCAGCGAGGGCGGGTTCGGGGCGGTGCCGGCGCTCGACCAGTCACCCCAGCGCGACCAGGTGCCGGCGATTGAGCTGGACCAATCGGGGCAGCGTGGGCGGGATCGGCAGCGAGAGCAGGAGCTAGACCGTCAGCGTGGACGTGACGGGCCGGATATCGGGTTCGGGCGGTAGGGTCGCCGCCGAAGAATCGTTTTCGGCAGAGTGTAAGGTAATACTTGACAAATGTCAGGAAATGCCTTACAATGTGTCTATGATTAAAACATACACCAGCAAGGCGCTCGAAGCCTTCGCCACCAAGGGAGATGGCTCAAAACTTCCCGTCCAGAACCACAACCGCGTTCGCCGCATCCTGCTCACGCTAGATGCTGCCACGAAGCCCGAGGACATGAATGTTCCGGGCTTTCGCTTTCATGGGTTGAGCACCAAGCCCAAACGATATGCAGTCGATGCCAGCGGCAATTACCGGGTCACATGGGCTTGGGATGACGGCAATGCGATCGACGTGAATATCGAGGATTATCATTGAGGAGGGGCAAGCCCCTCCTAAAAATCTGTCAGCCAATGCTTGACATGTAAGGCTTTAGTTTACATATAGAGCTTATACAGAGACGCATGATGATCTGGGATCGGCCCGGACAGGAGACAGATGATGAACCAGCTCGTATCCGGCCTTGCCCCGATGCACCCCGGTGAGCTGCTGCGGGAGGACATTCTGCCCGCACTCAACAAGCCCAAGGCGGAGATCGCCAGGCTGATCGAGGTGTCGCGGCAGACCCTCTACGATATCCTCGCTGAAAAGCAGGATGTCACCCCGACTATGGCGCTTCGGATCGGCAAGCTAACCGGCACCACGCCCGAAATGTGGGTGAACATGCAGCGCAATTACGACTTGCGTGTGCAGGCAGTGAAGGACGCCGATATCATCGCGCGTATCCCTACGCTCGAAGCGGCGTGATCCCTTTATCAAAATTGCAGAAGGGCGGGGGTAGCCGCGGGCGCTCTGCCTCATTCATCGTCAGCGCCGCTTCGTCAGTCGGTAGGTCGAGTAGGGCCGAACGCTGTCGGGCGCTGAGGATATGGCGTCTCGGCATGCACGGCTTGTCCCCATTGAACAGAAGTCTGTTTTGGACAACACTGACCCCACGCAAATCAAGGCTTTTCGAGGCCTAATTCCAGAAGGGTTCAATTGGGACAGCGCGCCGCCATCTACGCCAGGGTTTCGACAGCCGACCAGTCGTGCGAACGGCAGCTCCGCGACCTGGCCGGCTTTGCCGAGCGTGGCGGCTATGAAGTGGTCGAGGTCTTCCGCGAAACCGCGTCGGGCATGAAGGCAAACCGTTCGGCGCGGGCTGAGGTGATGAAGCTGGCGCAGGCACGCCATATCGATGCGATCCTCGTTACCGAACTCAGTCGCTGGGGGCGTTCGACCCAGGACCTGCTCGATACACTCAACCGGCTGTCGGGCTGGCGCGTGTCGGTGGTCGCGATGAGCGGCATGACGTTCGAGGTCGATACGCCGCATGGGCGGATGATGGCGACGATGCTCGCAGGTATAGCCCAGTTTGAGCGCGACATGCTGAGCGAGCGGGTCCGCTCTGGCCTTGCTGCAGCGCGGGCACGTGGCCGCAAACTCGGCCGGCAACTGGGGGAGCGACCCAAGTCGGACCGCCTCGCGCCCAAAGTGTTGGCGCATATCGCCGAGGGGCGGAGCTATCGCTGGATCGCTCGCGACCTGGGACTCAGCAAGAACACGGTCGCCGGGATCGTGGCTCGCGCACGGGGTAACGTGAGCCCTGATGTCACGGTGACGACATGACCGGGGCGTCTGGACGGCTGCGTCCCGATCCCCGGCGCAAGGCGCGGTTTCGCGAAATCGCCCGAGGCATTGTCGCCAAGGATCGCTACAATCGGAAGTACGGGATCGCCGTCGACACTGCTGGCGCCATCGCGCAGGCGCTAGAGCGCGCGTACCGCGATGGAGTCCGGGACGACCCGGCCGCAGCCGTTCAAGCGCCCGAACAGGATGATGCCGGCCCGCTGGAATGGGCGTTGATCCCACCACGACCGCGAGATGCCTTCTGGAGTATCTGCCTATACACCCTGGGCCGCGATACCGATCTCCCACGTGACGGCCATCTCGCTCCGGCTATTACCGAACGCGGAACGCCCGGATGGACACTCGTGGCAGGAGGGTACACCCCTGACAGGGTGATCAGCGATAGGAGCATTGGCCCGCTTGTCCGCCTCGGCCTTATCGCGCTCGCAGTCGATTTACCGGTTCGCATGATCGTAACCGCACAGGGGAAGGAAACATGGGCTCTCTTCTGCCAGCGCGGTGGGATGTACCCTGAGGATCTCACTGACATTTGATCCATTTGATCGACATCCATCCGGCGGAATGGTGAAGGGCAGCATCCGCCCCGTTGCAGACGTTCCCAATGGTCGTCATCCCGGCGCATGCCGGGACCGTGGGCTGTCTTTAGAAGCAGCCTCACGTCCGGGCGCCCTGGCGATAGCTATCGCCTCAAGACTTGCCCACGGTCCCGGCATGCGCCGGGATGACGGATGACCGCGCCCCACCCCAAATCAGCCGTCACCCTGAACTTGTTTCAGGGTCCATCAATCCGAAAGCCCAGTTTATGATCGGCCAACCGGGCCCAGTCGGCCCGAAGCTGCGATTTTGGCCAGGTTGAAGAACGAACACTGAACGCTTGATTGATTCTACCAGGACCGTTGCTGACCACCGACCTCGTAGATATCGGCTTCCATGGAGCAATTGTA
>NZ_VYPZ01000054.1 GCF_008710155.1 Sphingobium limneticum | reverse complement strand
CTTGGCGATGCCGCGCGACACGGGTTGCGCCCAAGCTGGCAGGTAGGCCGACATGGCCAGCGTGCCGCCGAGCATGGCGGTTCCGCGCATCACGTCGCGCCGGTTCAGATTGCGGCTCATGCCGTTCCTTCACTCCAATTCAATGCTTGCAGCCGGGGGAGGACGCCGCCGACATTACCCCTTATTACGCATGAACCAGCCCACCCCCTCATGCGCAATCGAGAATATCCAACAATTTTTTACGCGCGCGCCGGAGCCGCGTCTCCACGGCCTTGCCACTGATCCCCAGCGCGGCGGCGGTTTCCTTTTGGGACAAGCCCTCCACGGTCCGGAGCAAGATCGTCTCCTTGAGCGTGGCCGGCAGCTGGGATACCGCGCGCGAAAGCCGGGCTAGCTCAGCGCGATGGAAGGTTACCGCGTCGGCGCCTGGCGCCTCGTCCCACTCACTCTCCATCGTCTCGGGCGGCAGCGAAGAGGCGAACGATAGTATCTGGCGTATGCGCCGCCGCCGATGCCAGTCGCGGCTCTTGTTGATCGCCACGCGGGCCAGCCACGCAGCGAGCGGCCGATCTCCGTCATACCTTCGCAGGTTCTGAAAGGCGGACGCGAAGCATTCCTGAGTGAGGTCAAGCGCCTCTTCGGCGTCGCCGATATGTGCACGGATCAGGCGGTAGACCGGCTCCTGGTGCCGGCGCATGATCTCGGCGAAGGCGGCCTGACGTCCAGCGAGCGTCAAGGCGGCGAGTTCGCCGTCGGTGCAGGCCGAAAGTTCAAGACTCACCGCGCGTCTGCGGTCAGCGCCTTCACCACCGCGCGGTCGAACGTCCTTGCCTGGTCGGGCCGCAGGATCTGCCGCATCGCGAACATATGGTTCAACGTCTCCTTTTGGAGCTCGCCCATCGAGCCGTGCGAACGATCGACGGCCGCCGCGACCTGCGGCCCGTTACCATGTTCGGCCTCGATGGCGTCGGCGAGCCGCGCGTTGTCGGCCCTGAGTTCCAGCTCCAAGGCACGCCTTCGAACGGTGAAGCGGGACTCCAGCGTCTCGAGCTTGGTCCGTTGAGCCTCGTCCAACTCGAGCCCGTCGTGGAGCAAGCTGTGAAGCTCCACACCTGGGCTCGTCGGCGTAGGAAACACCTCGCGTCCAGCCCACACGCCTGCGACCGCCGCCACGAACGCGACGGCCGCGATCAGCATCGTTCTCCGGGCGCTGCTCGTCATTGGAACGCCAGCAAGGTCGAAGGCGCTAGCGGCACGGCAGGTCCGAAAGGCGTCAGCGTCGGCATCTGCGCAGTCGCCGCTGCGGATGACAATCCGCCGCCCACCACTCCCAAGACGACTGCGCCTACCGCTGCCAGCATGCCAGCCCGCAGTGTCACTCCGCTGCCCGCGTGCTGCTCCGCCGCGATCAACCGCATGACATCCCCTTCCAGTTCAGCAAGCCGGGGATGAAGCGGCTGCTCGGCAAGGCGGCGCAACGCGCTGTCCAAATCCATATCCATGTTCATTCCTCCGTCGTGCTAACATTCATTACGCACGGCCGGCGAACACCCCTCGAATCCGACGTGAACGAATGTCACGAAGCGGAACGCCCCCGGGCCGGCGGCGCACTCTTCCATTGCGCCCAATCGTTCACAACTCGCACGCAGGCCGGCGATCCACGCGTCCCGCTGTTTTCAAGTTCCTGATTCACCTTCTATTGGCAGGCCGAGCGCAGCTAGGGCGGCAACCATGGTGTTCGTCAGGTCAAGCGAGGGGGCGACAATGTGTGCGTGGCGGCTGTGGGCAACAGCATGGCCGTGCATATGTCGACGTTTGTCGCGACCAGATAGCGCGATTGGCAACAAGCCGCCGATATTGCTCGTGAGCCGGGCAGCGGCACATGACCATTCCGCTGTCCGCAGGAGTTGGGTGACGGCAAGCGGAATGGTCCAAGAACGGGCAGCGGCGATAGATCGACACTATCGTCTTCTGGAGGAAATGGAGGGGCCATGTCTGTGTCTGCCCCCCCGCCGAGGAGGCGGTTTGGGCTCATCCTCCTTGGCGACGGCGTCGATCGACCCAAAATCTTCAGCCGCGTCGCTGGCAATCCCCACATCCGGCTGTTTAAGCCGATCTTCGAGCGTGAGCGATTTGCATCCGTGTTGGCCAGCGCAGATGCGCTCGTGCACGGATCGGATACCGAACCTTTTGGTCTCGTTGCCTTAGAAGCCATCGCGTCAGGGCTGCCGTTGATTGTTCCTAACGAGGGAGGGTCAGCGGAATTTGCAGCACCAAGCCATTCCGAATCCTATAATGCGCGTGACGCGAAATCCTGCGCAGCGGCGATCCTGCGCCTGTTGGCGCGGGATTCCGTACAGTTACGTTCGGCAACCCTGGATGCAGCAGGAAGCCTCGCTGTTTGCGGCCTTCTTCTCGCGGGGCCTGGCTTTGCTCAATCGCCGAACTGGTTGAACGCCCGGACGATCGAAATCGACATGAAGAATTTCGCTTTCGTTCCAGCCACGATCACGCTTCAACGCGGTGTTCCCTACCGCTTGCGCTTTGTTAACACGGCAGGGGGCGGCCACAATTTTGTCGCCAAGGCCTTTTTCGAGCAAGCCAGTATTGCCCCTGCCAGCCGGTCGACGATCAACAAGGGTGAGGTCGATCTGGGAGGCGGAGAAAGCGGGGACGTGCGCCTGGTTGTCAACCGGATCGGAACCTACGACGTGCATTGTTCGCACTTCATGCACTCGATTTTCGGCATGAAAGGCAAGATCGTCGTCCGGTGAGCGTCACTGGCTCGGCTCTCTTCCATGTCATGGCTGAGGACGTTCGGCGTAATGCAACGGCAAAGCCAACTCAGGCTCTGATAAGTGATCTCGTCGGGCTTCGTAACATTGCCGTAGTCCGTTTCGCTGGCCTCATATTTTAGAGAGCAAGTCAACGGGCCCGACAGCGACCACCCCGAAGGGCTATTGCGACGCACTCTCAAATCACCTATTGCGTTGGTGAGAGAGATTCGCAAAAGGGTCAACGGTGAGAAATCTTGGTATTGGAACTGCACTCGGCTTCGGGCTGCTCACCGTCCCGGCAATGGCTCAAGACCAGTTCCTGCCGGGACCCGGCAGCACCTCGCAAACGATCATCGTGACCGGCGTCCGCGACGGCTATCAGATCGATGCGACCAGCACCGCCACGCGCACACCGACCGAGCTCAACGATGTCCCCCAAGCGGTCTCGATCATCACGGAAACGCAGATCGACGACCAGGCGATGCGCTCTATTGCCGATGTACTACGCTATGTCCCCGGCGCCGTAATCTCCCAAGGTGAGGGACACCGCGATCAGATCATCCTGCGCGGGAACAGCAGCACCGCAGACTTCTTCGTCGATGGCTTGCGGGACGACGTGCAATATTATCGCGGCCTCTACAATGCAGAGAGGATCGAGGTTCTGAAAGGTCCCAACGCGATGATCTTCGGGCGCGGCGGCGGCGGGGGCGTAATCAACCGCGTCACCAAGCGCCCTGTCGCCAACGCCTTCATCAGCGGCAGCGGTTCGGCGGACACATATGGCGCATGGTATGTCGACGCCGACATCAGTCAGCCACTCAGCGAGTCCGTCTCCACCCGGATGAACGCCGTTTACGAGGAGTTCCGAAACAATCGCGACTTCTATGACGGGCGCCGGGTTGCGATCAACCCGACCGTCGCGCTCTCGCTCGGCGGTGCGACTCGGATCGATCTGGGCTTCGAATATAACAGCGACAAGCGAACGATCGACCGAGGCGTCCCCTCGGCCGTTCAGGGCTCGCTGACGAGCCCGTCACGCCCGCTCACCGGCGCCCGCGACACCTTCTTCGGTGTGCCGGGATTCAACGTCAGCGATTTCGAGGCCAAGGTCCTGAATGGGCGCGTCGAGCACCGCTTCAGCGACAATCTGACCCTGACCAGTCGGGTCCTGTATGGTGATTACGACAAGCTCTATCGGAACGCCTTTCCGGTCACCCCGGTCACGTCGCGCGGCGGCGTCCAGAGCGTCGGCCTCGAAGCGTATAGCGATCCCACGACACGCAAGAACCTGCTCAACCAGAACGACCTTGTTTGGAGGGTCACCACTGGACCCGTCCGCCACGTGCTGCTCGCTGGCTTCGAAATTAGCGACCAGCGCACGCGCAACCAGCGGATCAACGGCTTTTTCGGGGGTGGTGATATCGTCAACGGGGGGCGGCGCGTCTTTGTCGGGTTGGCCGACCCGATCACGGTGCCGCCGGTCACGCTGCGCACCACTCCCAATACCGGCTACCGGTCAATCCGCACGAACGCCGACGCCGCCGCCTTCTATGTGCAGGACCAGATCTCGATCGGCGACCATGTCGATCTGATCGGCGGCGTTCGCCGCGACCGCTTCACGCTTAACGTCGACGACCTGGTTGCCGGGCAGAGCTATCGCCGGACCGACACGCTTTGGTCTCCCCGAGTGGGCGTGGTGCTCAAGCCGGTGCAACCTGTCTCGATATACGCCAGCTATAGCCGGTCCTTCCTGCCGCAGTCGGGGGATCAATTCTCATCGCTCGATGTCACCAGCGCCGCGCTGGAGCCGGAGAGGTTCGACAATTACGAGCTTGGCCTCAAATGGGATATCCGCCCGACGCTGAACCTGACCGCCGCCATCTACCAGCTTGACCGCACCAACACCCGCGCGGCCGACCCCAATGACCCCGCACGGACGGTGCTCACGGGCGCGCAGCGCAGCAAAGGGCTCGAACTCGGCCTTAGCGGCGCGATCACACCCCAGTGGCAGATCAGCGCGGGCTATGCGCTGCAGGACGCGACAATTCGCAAAACGACGAGTGCCGCCCCGGCCGGGCGCGAGGTTCCGCTGGTTCCAAAACAACAGGCTTCGCTCTGGACGCGTTACGACCTCACCCCACGCTTGGGGGCCGGCGCCGGTGTCTACCACCAGTCGAAAAGCTTCACGTCCATCAGCAACACCGCCATCCTGCCCGCCTTCACCCGCGTCGATGCCGCCGCATTCTTCAAGCTCACCCCCCAGATCGAGGCGCAAATCAACGTCGAGAATCTGCTTAACAGCGATTATTTCTCGTCCGCCTACAACGACAACAACATCATGCCCGGCGCGCCGACGACGGTGCGCGCAACGGTTAGAATGAGATTATAACGGTGTTGGCCAACTTGGTCGGGTGCGGATCAAGCCGCCCTCGCAAAAGTCGGTGAGACGCCGCTGGCCGGTTTAGAAACCAGTCTTCGCCGATGGATCACAGGACTGGCGCATGAACTCCAGGGCATCACCGACGCGGCGCACCGCGTCGTTGTCCCCGACGAATATATCGAGACCCTCGTAGGGCTGCGCGCCCCCTTTGATCTCCACCGACGCCTGGGGCGCGTTGGCCGAGTAAAGCGGTCGGATCGCAACCACCTGATCTAGTTTCACGCTGAGGGCGCTTTTGTCGGCGAGCGTGAGCGTAACGAGGCAACCACCTTTCACTCCTACGCTCGTGATCCTGCTGTTCCGCACGAAACCCGGCCAAGGCTTTGCGACGGCTGTGCCGCGGGTCAGCATGTCCTGGACGAACTTCGACGCACCCGCGGCGGTTCGTGGTTTGGCGGGCACCACCTGCTGAGCCGCCACGGGCGCTGCGCTTCCGAGCGAAAGTGCGTAGATCAATAGGTCAGGACGATGGGGCATCAGTGAACTTTAGCCGACCTTAGTCCTGCGTGGCGATAGGCGGAGGCGGCGCGGGCGCCTGATGCCGGGCGGGAAACAACGGCACGCCACCCCTATGATGGCCGTAGCCGTAATCACCTACGTCGAGCTGGAGAAGGCAATTCGCATAGCTCTCCGTTCCAGGCTGGAAGCCGTAGCTCGCACACGCCGCCCGATGGCGAGCGGCCATTTCTCGCGGACTGACGCAGCCAGAAAGCACGAGCGACGTCGAGATGGCGAGAAGCTTGAAAGCGTCACGCACCATTGTCCTGGTCCAAACAAGGGCGGAACCCAAGGGGAAGAGCGCCGCGCTGGACGCAGAATGAACCAGTCCTCGTCAAAAGCCAAATGCCATTGTGGCCGGGACTCGCGATGGGAAAGCGGTCGACGACAACGCCACATTAACCTTCTTCCTTCACGGTGGAAGCCGGACCAACCCCGACGCGAGCGTGCATGTCGCTTTTCCTCGATCAAACGTTTGCGAGCACCGGGTTAGCTGCGATCCTATTCGGGGCTGTTGGTCTCGGCTGCGTGGTGAGCTGGCCGCTCCTACCCTCGCGCCGGGGAGCGCTCATGGTGCAGGGCGCGGGCGCGGGCGCATTCGCGCTTCACTTCGCGCTGATCGGCGCGCCTACCGCTTCGGCCGCATGCGTTCTTTCCCTGATGCAGCTCACCGTCGCGCTGGTGGTTCGTGACCGGGTTGCCAAGCTCGCGCTCGACGGCGCGACGTTGCTCGCGCTGCTGTTGCTCACCGTGGCGACCTGGCATGGAATCCTGTCCGGCCTTGCCGCTTGCGGCGGTGCATCTTCTTTCATTGCGCGGACCCAGCGATCAACGACGCGGATGAAGATCGTCTTTCTCGTGGCCGCGCCCTTCTGGCTGGCCCACAATCTTCTCATTGGCGCACCGTTCGCCTTGGCCGTTGATCTTGTATCGGTCGCGGGGAATCTGCTCGGGCTTTTTGCCTTTTGGAAGCGGGAACAGCGTCAAGCGGACGGGCCGCGCAGCCTCAGCTATCCGGCGCGGCTTTCCCCACGTCACGCTTTCCGCTCTGGTCACCTTTCCCTCGGCAAACTCGCGATCTCAAAGCGCGCGCGCGCGTTACAGGGAGTCCAGATCCTCACATGACACAGGTAATATACGCGCGCCCACTCCCGCCGGCGCGTTCGATAGCTCAAGTAGGCGGAAAGCAGAGCTGGAGCGAGCTACGGCCGGCGAACCTTGACGACGCTAAAGCTTTGGTACGCTTGAAGATCGCCCTCGCTCGCGAAGCGGAACATATGATCTTCGATGTCCGGGATCGAGGGGAACTCCTGCGCCGCACAACTGCCGAACTAAACGCCGCCGTAGCCGGCGAGCGAGGCATCTTCGTCCTGCAACGCATAGGCGACCTCGTCGGCTACATAGATGTACGGAGCGTGTGCATCGAAGGCGCTGCAGAATTTGCCTCTTTTGATCTGGCTATCCGGACACGGTGGCAGGGACGTGGGCTTGGAGCAAGCCTGGTGAAGTCCGCCGAGGAATGGGTACGTCGCCGTGGCTTGCTCTTCCTGATCTTCCACGTCGCTGTTCGCAACGACCGGGCGTTCGCATTTTATGAACGGCTTGGCTATACCGTGTGCGGAGATGTTGTGGCAGCCAATAAAGAATCAGGCGTTATTGGCGATTACTACGCGATGGGCCGAATGCTCGATGCTGATGCTGAGGAGGATGCGTTAGCGTGATGCATAACTATCATCCCGCCGGCTCTGTTGCAAAGATTGGCGGCAGTCAGAGGTAGGCTGTCGCTCTGCGCCGATCAGGCGGCTGCTGCGAAATGGTGGTTGAGCATGCCCATGGCCTCCGTCAGCGCCGAGGGCCCAATGCCAAAA
>NZ_VYPZ01000053.1 GCF_008710155.1 Sphingobium limneticum | reverse complement strand
TGGTAACTCCACCTTACCGATGAGCCCGGTGGCCACCGAGATCGAATTCGCATGGGTGGGGCATGCCCCACCCATGCGATCGCCTCAATCTACACCGGAAATTACACCACGAGCGCGGACGCTAACGCGCGTGATCGGTCGTGCCGATCGCGGCGGGCGCCTGCCTACAAAAATCCTTTTCTACGAAAGCTCAGGCTGCCCTCCCGGGCGACAAGGATATGGTCGTGCACTGCGACGCCCAGCGCCTTGGCCGCCTCGACGAGGTTGCGGGTCATGACCCTGTCGCTCCGGGAGGCGACTAGACGACCAGATGGATGATTGTGCGCGACGATGATGGCGGTCGCGCCAAGCTCAAGACATCGCTTGAGCACTTCGCGTGGGTAAATATGAACGGTAGAAACAGAGCCGATGCTGGCCACCTCATCGCATAAAAGCTCATTGCCTGCATTGAGATAGAGCACCCTAAACTGCTCTTGCGGGGCGAACGCCATCACGCCCCTCAGATAGTCAAGGACGGCGCGCTCATCGGCCAGCACGGCTCCACGCAAAAGGCGATCTCGCAGGACGTGGTGGATAGCCGTTCGAACCGATGAAAACAGGCCCTCCAGATCATCGCCGCCGACGGCTTTGATGCGCTCGCCCTCCGTGGCATTGAGGGCCTCGGGGAACGATCCAAATCGTTCGAGAAGCCGGTCTGATAATTCTCGCGCACGATCGGGTGTCCCCAGGCCGATCAGATCTTCCAGGATTTGTCGACACCCGCCCGGACGAGCCGCCGCTGGTGTCGCCAAGTCGCGGCAATCAGGATGATCTGGGCAATCCAACTCCAGAGCGCCACGGCATCCATATAGGCTTTTGGCACCACCGCCGGCACAGCGACGCGCATTGCGTGCACCGAAAGTTCCGCCACCAGCATTCCCGAAACCCAGAGCGGCCAAAATCGCGTGCTTTTGAAAGAAAGCCATAGGAAAACACCCAACATGGCCGTGTCGACAAAGAGCATGCCGTGCTCGACACCCTGGAACCGGAAGGCAACGGGATGGGCAAGCGCTATGCTGGCGAGGACGCCGCTCACAAAGGTTGCCGCCCCGATCTGCTCGGGCCGGCCACCCTTTGCGAACCCATAGATCGAGCTTAGGACCAAAAGTCCGACGAATAACATTTGTCTGGTCATATCGACTTCGAAATGGAAATCTCCTTCCCAGTCAAGCGCTTGACACTCGTCGCTCAGGCGGCGCGTAGATGGTGCGCGAGAGGCTGCTGCTGGCTTTGGCCAGTTGCGACCTTGAAGACATCGCCATAGGCCTGCTCGCCAAGACCGATGTCGTCACTCACGCGCTTGAGCTGGTCATGGGTCGCGACGAGCTCTGCCCGCGTCTTGGCCACCAGCATGATGGCCGTGGCGGAGGATGCAAATGCGTCCTGCCCGATCGCTGCTCCAAGGCGCCCCTCAAGACGAGCAAGGGGCAGTGCGGCATTGAGTTCGGCGATACGGGCCGCCGCAAGGTCAATAGCTTCCTCCGCAGCATGCAGCCGCTGCGCGATCGAATGGGCGATAATCTGACGTTGTCTGGGCATGAAGTCTCCTCCCGCATTCCACAGGAATGCATGGTTCATGAAGTTGATTGTCAAATGGTGGCCTTACGGGTGGGCTAGACTGTCCATGACCGTAAGAAGCGATATAGCCGCGCCGGCAAGCAGGAGCGCCAGGGCGCCCAATGCCGCTGCGATAACGATGGCTTTTGATTGGTCTAGGTCATTACTCGGTCTCCAGCCTGAGCGGAGCGGGACCCAGCCGATGAAGGACGTCGTGAGGCGTTCGAGCGTGTAGCTTCCCTGCTCCTCAACAAGCTGCCCATCATCGTGCGGATGCCCATCTGCTTCGTGATCAGCAGGGACAGTTGCCGCGATCATACCTCCGAAATCTATTCCCAACGATTGGGAGGGTAGTAGAAATTGGGTGTCGGCGGGGATGTTCAGACCAGGTTCCTCGAACGCGAGGATAATCTGCGCCGCATCAAACCGGTCCATTTCACCAAGGATATTCCGGGCGTTCTCGATATGCTTGTCGACTGTTCCGGAGCGGATACCGAGTTTTCCTCCAATGCGCTTCGATGTCAGCCCTCGGGCAACATGCGCCATGCATTGCCGCTGACGCTGGGTCAGCGACTCGACGGCTGTGCGATATTTCTCCAACTCGGGAGGCAAAATGTTGCTTGTCACGGTGCGACCCGACCCTTGTATGCGTCGGCGACCATAGCCGGGAGAGCCAGGCGAGGTGGCCGATCCGTTTCGTAAGCCGGGAGTGTCATCAAACTGACACGCAAAAGCAACGCTCTTATATCGAATGGCGTAGTGCCACCGGGGTACCGCCTGGGATCGAACAGGAGGGGAGGGGGGGGGAAGAGGTCGGCTTCATATTAATCTCAGGATATCCTCCATGTTCAACAGCCTTTTCGCCACCGGCCTGTCAAACTGCCTTCAAGCCATCCTCTCGCAGGCCGATTGGCTCGGCCGAAAGCATGTTGAGCCTTCACAGCAATCACGTCCCGTCGGTTGGCCCATTTCTCGGCAACGTTCTCCCGGTGACGCGAACATCCTGACGGCTGACGCGCGGAGTTTGCCATGAGCGCTGACATGGCAGCAGCCGGAGAACATATTGTCCGGCGACTCGGGGGCGTCTGGTCCAACGGGCGGGGCATGTGCCAATGCCCGGCTCACGAGGATCGCACGCCGAGCCTGTCCGTAAGGTGCGGTCGGAGCGCTCTTCTGTTCAAATGTTTTGCCGGCTGCACAATTACCGAAATTCTGGCGGCGCTGAGACGTGAAAAGCTCGTTGTACCTGAAGGGGAGAGCCGAAAGGCCGAGCGTTTCCCGCCTGCTGCCGACATGCGGCGATATGCCGCTCGTCTCTGGCGCGAAGGACGACCTGTCAGCGGCACCCCGGCGGAGCGCTATCTACGTAACCGGGCAGTCCCGGCGATCCATGATCTCATGCGCTACCACCCGGCCACACCCCTGGGTCAAGGTCGACCGGTTCGCCGGTTGCCCGCGTTGCTTGTCGCTGTGGGGCAGCCGCGCCGTATGACAGCCGTGCAACGGATATTCCTGCAACCCAATGGCCGGCCGGCTTTGCTCAGCCGGACGAAGCGCGCGCTGGGTCCTCTATATCGGGATGCCGTGCAGTTGTTCGAACCGATGGAGACGTTGGGACTGGCAGAAGGGGTGGAAAATGCCCTCTCGGCGTCCTTGCTTCTCTCCATTCCGGTCTGGGCGAGTCTGGGCGCCGAGCGGTTTGATCGGATCGAGATTCCGTCCCGCATCAAGCGCCTGGTTCTTCTCGCCGATAACGACCGTGCGGGCAGGCGGGCCGTAACCAAAGCTTTGCGAAGCTACGCGCTTCCGGAACGCGAGATAATTGTCCTTTGGCCGGCAGTGCCGTTCAACGACTGGAATGACATGCTGCGGGCAGGAGGGAAGGTGAGGTTGGGATGGGAGCGGAATGCGGCCTGATGGTCAGGGCGCCCGCGAACAGGAGAAAGCTCATGTCCCAGGCTCTGCCCGACATCCAGGTTCCCGCTTCCAAGCTCTCGATCGCACCTTCCAATGTCCGCAGGCGGACTGACCCTGTGGCCGATAGCGAACTCAAGGCCAGCATCCTTGCACGGGGGATCATCCAGAACCTGATCGGCCTGCCGGTGGCGCGAAGGAAGGGTGAATATCAGATCACCGGCGGCGGTCGCCGTCTCACGCAGCTCAAGGCGCTGATCGAAGAGGGCAAGCTGCCAGCCGATTACCCGGTGACGGTGAAGCTGCTGAGCAATCGGAACGATGCGGCAGAAATCAGCCTCGTGGAAAATTTCAATCGATTGAACATGTCGCCGGCCGAGGAATGCCGAGCATTTCAGACGATCATCGAGACCGAGAAGAAGAGCCCGGCGGACGTTGCCATACGTTTTGGGCTCACCGAGCGTTTCGTACTGGGGCGTCTTCGGCTTGCTGGGCTTGCGGACCCCGTCTTTGACGCCCTCGCTGATGGCACCATCACGCTCGACGTAGCGAAGGCCTATGGCAGCATCACCGACACCGCCCGCCAGGCAGCCGTCTTCGAAGAACTTGCCGACGGCTACTATGCCACGAACTGCGCGGAAATCCGTCGCCGCCTGATCTCCGGCCTCTATCGCGGTAATGATCCCAAGGCCCTGCTTATCGGGCGCGACGCCTACCTTGCCGCCGGTGGCAGGATCGACGGCGATCTCTTCTCCGATAATGCGAGCGAGAACTGGATCGACAGCGGCATAGTCGAAACGCTGGCGCAGGAACGCCTGGAAGCGGCGGCCGCGGAGCTCAGATCAAGCGAGGGCTTCGGCGAACTGCGGGTCGTCTGCCACATCCGTGTCCCCTATATGGAAACCATCGGCCTCGATCCTGTCGAAGGCGAACCGGTCGAACTGACCCCCGACGAGGAAGAGCGCCAGCGCGCGATCGAGGTCGAGCTGGAGACGATCGCCGAGAATGCCGATGAAGATGGCTATTCCGACGAAGAGATCCAACGGATCGAGGCGCTGGAAGCGGAATATCAGGGATTGACCGAGCGCCCGCCGGTTTTGGGTGCCGACCAGAAGGCCGCCTCCCTGGCCTATCTCGTGATCGGCGATGACGGCACCCCGCGTCTCCACGAACAAATCTATGCGATCCCGCAGCCTGAACCCGAGGTCGATGAGGATGTCGATACCCAATCCCAGGAGCAGGATGAAAGCGCCGATGAGGCCGTTGATGAGGCTTCCGGAAGGTCGCCGATAAGCCAGAAGCTGGCGGAAGAACTGGCTCTCATGAAGACGGAAATTCTTCGGGTCCATGTCGCGAGCGATCCCAATTTTGCCCTCGATCTCGGCGCGTTCATCATGGCCGACGCGGCGGTCGCCTATCGCTACGACATGCCGAGCGATCTGCGCGCCACCGTGCCCAGTTCGCGCGTCGGCAATTTCGAGAGCGACACGCCCGCAGCGGAAAGCTGGGATGAATTGCAAGCGGGCCTCGACCGCAGCTGGATTGATGCAGGCGGGATCTGCGAACGCTACGACGCCTTCTGCGCCCTCGCCGATACGGCGCGGGCGGCCTGGCTTGGCTGGGCGGTCGCCAGAACCCTCCACGCGGTGCCCGCAGGTGAGCGTTCGGCCTTGCTCATCGACCACCTCGGCACCAAGCTCGACATCGATGTTGCGCAATGGTGGCGTCCGACCGCTCGACGCTATTTCGATCGGGTAGCCAAGCCAACGATCCTGGACCATTTCCACGAGGTTGGCCGAGCCGAACTGCGCAGCAGGTACAGCGGTTCGAAGAAGCATGATCTCGCGCTTTCTGCCGAAAAGCTCTTCGGCGGCCAGATCATCGTCGAGGCCGATATCAAGGATCGGGCGATGCAGTGGCTACCCGACGCGATGCGCTTTGGTCCACCTGAGGATCTCGCTTCCCAGGAAGGCGAGGCGCAGTCCCCCAGCGGCGAGCCCGCGTCCGCTGATCAGCAGAGCGACTTGCCCGAAGCTGCCTGAACGACCGTGGGCGGGGCTGCATGCGCGCCTCGCCCAAATTTTCCGAACATCGAAGTCGAGCAGGCCCTGCCGCCCGACAATCTCGCCTGCAGCTGCTTGGCTGCGGGCATCTGGAGCTTGCCATGACCTCTGATCTCTTTGCCGCCATTACCGCTGGAACCGGGCCACTCGATCAAAAAATCTGGACCCTCGCTTCGGTCGCCAAGGACCTGTGCGAACTCATAGTGAGTGGCCAGCCCATCAACCGACACCGCCTCACCCGTCTGATGACCACCTATTTCGGCGCCGGCGACGCGACGGGCGCCTGGTCGCTGCGCGAGGCATTCGACGCGCTGGAGGCTGCTCAGGCCTTGGCGCTTATGCGCGTTCCGCTGAACGAGGCATCGCCCGAAGCCGTCCTTGATGACCTGCTGGCTCGAACCGAACGCCTGCCCACCCAGTCGGTCCGATCGGAGCGTCAGGTCGATATGCAGCACTTCTCGACACCCTTGCCATTGGCTTATCTCGCCGCTCGCGCTGCCGCGATTGGGGCCGACGATCAGGTCCTTGAACCTTCTGCTGGTACCGGGCTTCTGGCCATATTCGCGCAACTGGCGGGCGCGGGCCTTTTCCTGAACGAACGCGATCCCGTGCGAGCCGGGCTGCTTGAGCAGGCGCTTGGTGCCGAAGTCAGCTGTCACGATGCCGAGTTCATCGACGACCTTTTGCCAACAGGCGTGCGGCCCAATGTCGTGCTTATCAACCCACCTTTCGCCCGCAGCGAACAGCGGGGACGCGACGCTCATGCCGGTGCCCGGCATCTTCGTTCCGCCCTTGCGCGCCTAGCGCCCAGCGGCCGATGCGTTGCGATCATGTCGCCGGCATTTGCCCATGATGGAAGCGGGCAGAAAGGCTACCGGGCTGTCGCTGACCTCGTCCCGCCGCGCGTGGAAATCACGATCCAGGGCCGGCCGTTCGCAAAGCACGGCACCAGCGTATCGGTCCGCCTGATGATCTACGATAAAGGCTGGACCGGCGCGCCAGAACGGATTTGCGTGCCAGACATAAAATCGGCCCTGCCGCATATTCTTTCGACGCCGCCAAGGCTGGGATCGCACGATAGCGCGCCGCGCGAGCCGGCAGGAACGACTAAAGCACGAATTCCGGTGCGAATGCCTGTCAGAACCGGTGCGCCGCTGATGGCGTCGCCTTCAACAACAATTGGCCCCAAGCTCAAACCGCGCGCTGCCGTCGCGGTGGATACGACGGTAGAACCGCTCGCTTACGCTGTTCGCGAAACGCCGCGGCCCGCCGACGAGCAGATCGGCATCTATGTGCCCTGGCGTCTCTCCCGCATGGATATTCCGGGCGGAAAGCCGCATCCCGACCAGTTGATCGAGTCGATTGCGATGTCCTCGATCCTTCCTCCCGCGCCGACCTATGTCCCCATGCTGCCCCGCTGCGCCGTCACCGCTATGTCGGACGCCCAGCTTGAAACCCTTGTCTACGCGGGACAGGCGTTCGAGCGCGATCTGCCCGGACTCCATGCGCCCAATGAAGCTGGCACGATGCTCATGCCCGACAGTGCGGGGTGCGCCTATCGCATGGGCTTTTTCATCGGCGATGGCACTGGCGTCGGCAAAGGGCAGCAGGTCGCAGCCTGTATCCTGGACCAGTGGAGCCGAGGTCGCCGCAAGGCGGTATGGATTTCCAAGAGCGCCGCGCTGATCGAGGATGCGCGCCGGGACTGGGCGGCGCTAGGCGGCCTGCCGATCGACATCCAGCCGCTGGACGCCATTCCATTTGGGGCGCCGATCACGATGGAAAGCGGCATCATCTTCCTGACCTATGCAACGCTGCGGTCCCAGCGCCACGACGCTGCCTCCCGCCTTTCGCAGCTGCTGGCCTGGCTCGAAGATGATTTCGAGGGGGTCATCTGCTTTGACGAAGCGCACGAAATGGCCAACGCCGCAGGCACCGAAACCAAGTTCGGAACCCAGAAGGGGTCGGAGCAGGGTTTGGCCGGCGTTCGCCTTCAGAACCTGCGCCCACGCGCCCGCATCCTCTACATTTCGGCGACCGGCGCCACCGATCCCGCCAATCTTTGCTACGCGATCCGCCTTGGCCTTTGGGGGGCGGGCACGTCGTTCGATGATCGTGCGGCCTTCATGAGAGGCATCGAGAAGGGCGGGATCGCAGCAATGGAAATCGTCGCGCGCGATTTGAAAGCTCTCGGTCTCTACATGGCGCGCGCACTGACATTTCGCGGCGTTGAATATGATCCGCTCGTTCATCCGCTGACCGCCGCCCAGATCAAGACCTATAATGCCTATGCCGATGGATGGGCCGTCATCCATCGCAATCTCGATGAGGTGCTCGCGCTCACCAACATCGTCGACCGGATGGAGGACAAGGCGCTCAATGCCCAGGCCAAGGGTTCTGCGCTCTCGCGCTTTGAGAGCGCCAAGCAGCGCTTCTTCGCGCAATTGCTGATCGCCATGAAGGTGCCGAGCCTGATCGACGCCGTGACCCGCGAGCTTGATGCGGGCAATCATGCGATTATCCAGCTCGTGACGACGGCCGAAGCCATGCTGGGGCGACGGCTCGCAAGCCTGTCTGCCGAGGAGCGCGCCAACCTCGATATCGAACTATCGCCTCGGGAGTATATGTAATGTTGAGCTCAACATTAGACATATTCTTTGCAGTCGCAGTTTATGTCGAGCGTGGCGGCAGGAGGCGCAGGTTTCCTTCGGTTTTCCATGATTTCACTCCAGATAATATATGAGGATCAGGGGAATGTCTGGGGACGGGTCAGG
>NZ_VYPZ01000052.1 GCF_008710155.1 Sphingobium limneticum | reverse complement strand
CCGATGTGCTCAGCAGCATCGCCGACATCCCCCAGAACCGTCTCCACGAACTGCTGCCATGGAATTGGCGCGCAGCCGAAGATCAACGCGAAGCCGCCTGATCCGCGGCCTTCACCGAATGCCTACGCTTCGACACCGGCCTTATCGAGCAACGGTCGCGCTTCCGCTGTGTGGCCGATGGCCTTGAGATGCCCGAAAGCGTGCATCACGAACTGGACGGCAGCCGCCTCCTTGAGGAGCTGCGCACATCCCACTTCCGAAAGGACGACGGCAATGGCATCGAACAGCACGGACGGGCCGCCGGCGAGCTGGAAATCGGCTTCCATTGCCGAGCCATCCGACATCTTCGCACCGCCGATCTTGTGCGCGACGATCACCGGACGCCCGCCCACATCGCCTATCTGACTGGTCAGTTCGTCGACGACAGCCGGATCAGACCCATCGGCAATGAAAATGGCAATGGTCCGCCCCCCGATCGACTTGGGAGCTAGCGGACCTTCGATGATACGCAGCGCTGGTGAAAGCTCCATGTCCTTGACCGGCGCGGCGGTTGGAGACGCTTTGGGGACTTCCATGTTGAGCCCGTCAGCCACGCGCGCTGCCAGCGTGGGATCGACCTTTACCAGATTGGACATCCCGCGAGCGTCGAGAAGCGCGTAAAGACCGGAGTCTTGGTGCCCTTGGCAAAGACCGCCGCCTTGCAGATGTCGGAGATGTCGTCAGTCGCCTCGAAATAGCCATGAGCAGCAGAGCCACGGGCATGGATGATGCGTTCGGGGATTCGTTCATGGTCGAAATGGAAAATCTTTTAGCGCAGAACAAAATCTTCCAGCAAGACTTGGCCGCGCGCGCCTGCCTTGAGCTGGTTCTGGTTGTCGGAAATCCGTATGCCTTGGCTGGTGGTCAAGACATTATCGTCGCTCGCTTGCTGATGCCTTTCCTCGCCACTTCCCGTGGTGTTGTCGATTGCGTCCTTACTGGTCATGTCGGTCACTTTCGCGCTGATTGTGATATGGTTCACTCGCAACGCATCAGGAGGGAAAAAGTCGGCCCTGAAAATCAAAGTCGGAAGAGATCGTCCGTGGTAGTCCACCGGCAAGCTGGAGAGTTGCAATTATAGTTAGAGATAGCAGGATGTTAATCACGGCGTCAGGCGGATTATAATGGTCATATAGTCAACGATTTTTCAAAGGATTATTCACCTATATGTAAAATGCGCTTATTGTGCTCATTCGATTTTGCCTATTGGAGGCGCAAGTCTGCAATCAGTATGTTGATCGAAGTTAACCTACATAATTTGCAGAAAACCTCTGCTACATGGGGGAAATAAACTTGCATAGAAGCGTTAACAGCTCGGCGACTGCGAAACATATGCGTCGTCGCTGGGAGCCAGTTGAATGCGCATTGCCATCATAGCCCATTTGAAGTTTCCCATCAGTGAGCCGTTTGCGGGCGGGCTGGAGATGCACACCCATATGCTCGCGCGGTCACTGCGCGAACGGGGGCATGATATCACGCTCTTTGCTTCTACGCGCTCAGATCCCGCGCTGGGGGTGGAAGCAATCTGCGATGAGACTTCGCTTTTCGAAACGGGCATTGCCGAAGCCAATGATGTTGCCTTCTTCCGCGAACACCATGCGTATCTCGGGCTGATGACCAAATTGCGGTCGCGATCGTTTGACGTGATTCACAACAATTCTTTGCACTATCTCCCCGTCAGCATGGCCGACACGCTTGCTATCCCCGTCCTAACCACGCTCCACACCCCGCCCTTTTGCTGGTTGGAAAGCGGGGTCCGGCTCAACCGCGGACCGATGACTTACGTTGCCGTCTCGCAGGCGACAGCCGACATGTGGAGCCACGTGGCGAGGACCGATCATGTAATTCCGAACGGCATCGATCTGACGCACTTTCCGTACCAGCCTGTCGCGAGCGAAACGCCGTACTTGGTCTGGTATGGCCGGATTGTTCCCGAGAAAGGACTGGACTATGCGATTGATGCGGCACGCCTTGCAGGATTGCCGCTGCGTATCGCCGGCCCTATTTCGAACCAGAATTATTTCGATGAGGCGATCGCACCGCGCCTGGGTGCGAACGTCGAATATGTCGGGCATCTGTCCCACCGCGAACTCGCCCGCTTGGTGGGAGGGGCTGTCGCCGCGCTTTGCACCCCGCGATGGGAAGAGCCCTATGGCCTAGTCGTGGCAGAGGCGCTGGCTTCTGGCACCCCCGTCGCCGCGTTCCGGCGCGGCGGCGTGCCTGCGCTGTTGAATGACGATTGCGGCGTTCTTGCGCAGCCGGATGACGTTGCATCGTTGGCATCGGCGGCACTGGCCGCTTCAGTGCTGAGCCGCAGTGCCTGCAGGGCACATGCGGAGCGCTATTGCGACGCGCAGCGCATGGTCGATGAGTATGAAGCCGTGTACCACCAGCTCGCGCTTGCTTCGGTTGTAGCCTATGGGCCGCAGACGGCGCCGCTTATTGCCAGCGTCGCATGAAGCCACCAGTCTGCGTCTGCATACCCGCCCGTGATGAGGCGGAGCATATCGGTCGCCTGATCGAAGCCCTAGCACAGCAAACCGTTCAGACCTTCGCTGTCGCGATATGCGTCAACAACAGCAGCGATGCCACCCATGCAAAAGCCGTCGAGGCTACGCTTCGTTACAATGCTGGATTTACGCTTCACATCGTTCAGCGCGTGTTTGAACCGGAACTGGCCCACGCTGGATCTGCCCGCCACGCGGCGATGGACATGGGCGCTGGTCTTCTGACGCCCGACGGCCTATTGCTTTCCACAGATGCGGATTGCCGGCCACCCGCCGATTGGATCGAGGCCAATCTGACACATTTTTCGCCGGAGCGGATCATTGGCGGTCGCATAGAACTGGACGAGCTGGAAACGGACATGGCTCCGGCGATCTTCATGCTGCGCCGCCGCTTCGATGCCTATTGGCAGGCCGTGCGGGCGATCGAGGATATGATCGATCCGGTCGCATGGGATATGCCGCCGCGACACGGCGATCATACGGGGGCCAGCCTTGCGCTGTCCGTCGGCCTTTATCGCCGCGCGGGCGGCGTTCCGCTCCTGCCGATCGGCGAGGATCGTGCCCTGGTCGAGGCAGCGATCAAGGCGGGAGGACAACTGATCCACCCGAATGCCGTGTGGACCCGGGCATCTTCACGGACAGCAGGCCGTGCGAATGGCGGCATGGCGGCTGACATGCAGCGATGGATCGACTGCGCCGCAAGCGATGATGTTCCTATGGTCCCTGCTTTCTCCCTTTGGGAGGAACGCGTACGCTGGCGACTTCGAACGAGGGTTGAGATAGGCGTGGCGGCCTGTCTCGAAGCAGAGCGTGCTCTTCCCCCCATGCCCTGCGACATACCTCTTCCCCCCATGGCGGGGGGCGAAATGGCAGCCGTCCAATGAGCCGCCCGATCGGATATTATGTCCATCATCACGGCGATGGCCATCGCCAGCGCGCGATTGCGATCGGTCAATCGCTGGACAATGTCATGCTCATGGGGAGCGGGCTTGCCCATGGAACCGGTAACCTCCCCTTCCTCGATTTGCCTGACGACCGTTTCGACGACAGCTTCGCTGGCATCGATCATGTCGACCGTCCTTCTTCCCTTCACTATGCGCCGCTCGATCATGAAGGTCTCCGCCAGCGCTCTGCGCAAATGACAGGCTGGATCGCTGAAGCGCGTCCGCGCCTGATGGTGGTGGATGTCTCGGCCGAGGTGGCGATGCTGGCGCGGATTGCATCAGTGCCGACCGTCTATGTCCGGTTGAGCGGGAGCCGGCTCGATGTTGCCCATCTCGACGCCTTTCGCGGAGCTATCGCTCTGCTCGCCCCTTTCCACGATGCGCTCGACGATGACGAAACCCCAGGCTGGGTGCGCGACAAGACCTTTTACGCGCCCGGCATCGTCCGATCTGCCAGCCAGAATATCAGCGTGAATGATGAGGTTGTGCTGGTCGTTCTTGGGCGCGGGGGCGGGATATCCAATGGAGAGCACTGGGCAGCCGCAGCGCGAGCAGCGCCCACATGGCAATGGCACATCATCGGTCCCTGCACTGTGCCCGCCGACATGCCAGCCAATCTATATTTGCGGGGGTGGGTCGATGATGCGGACGCGCAGATTGCTGCTGCCAGGGTCGTCATTGGCGCTGCAGGCGATGGCGTCGTCAGCGCCGTCCTGAGGGCGCGGCGTCCTTTCATTTGCTTGCCCGAACCGCGCCCGTTCGACGAGCAGGCATCGAAGGCCGAGAGGTTGGCGGCAGTAGGCGCGGCAATCGTGCGGCATGACTGGCCCAAGCCTCACGAATGGCCTGACCTGATCGGTCGGGCTATCGAACAAAACGAGCAATGGCCCGCTTGCCTTGAAAGTGAAAGCGGACCGGAACGGGTCGCGCGTTGGCTCGATGACCTTTGTGCCCCGGCAGTCTCAAACAGGAGTCATATCGCGTGATCCCCGACCATCATGACCAGACCTTTGACCTGACCGACATCGTCGAGCGTCTTGCGATGTTTGGTGCGCGCTATGATGCCGCACCCTATTTTCCCAGTGATAGCCTGGTAGCGCTGATCCAGAGCGGGCATCATCGCAGGTTCGCACCGCAACTATGTGGAGGAAATGCTTTTGAAAACGAGGCAAGCCGCGCGCGCGCGATGGCAAAGGCCTTGCGCGAGGTCGGACGCGGCGATCTTAGTATCGGACGGCTTTACGAAGGCCACATAAATGCCTTGTCGCTGTTCGACTGGTATGGAACGCCCGATCAACTCAAATGGCTGACGCAGGTACTGGATCGCGGTGCGTGGTTCGGCGTGTGGGCGACCGAGCCGGCGCCCGGTGTTCGGCTCGCTGACGAAGCGACCCTGTCGCTGAGCGGCGAGAAGATGTTCGCAAGCGGCGCCGGCGGTCTCGATTATGCCCTTGTCACGGCGGCTTGCGAGGACACCGCGCGGCGCTTGGTCATTGTTCCCGCCAATGAAAAGGCGCGGGCGGACCTGTCGGGCTGGCGTTTTCGCGGAATGCGTGCGAGTGTAAGCGGTCGCTATTCGCTCGACGAGATGGTTGTCGAGCCGCTCATGCTGCTGGGTAAGCCGGGCGACTATGACAGGGATCCTCGCTTTACCGCAGGAGCCTGGCGCTTCTGTGCGGCGCAGCTTGGCGGCATCGAGGCGCTTGTCTCGGACATCCGCACGGCCATGCGCGATAGCGCGCGCGAAGATCCGCTGCAGCGGGCACGGTTTGCCGATGCCGTCGTAGCGGTACGAACCGCGGGCTTCTGGGTGGAGGAAGCAGCGCAGCGCTTCGCTTCAGGTGATGCGGATGCCGTTGCCGTCGCGCGGCTGACGCGCGGGGTCGTTGAAAATGCCGGGTTCATCGTGATGGAGGCTGCAGCGCGCATCCTCGGCACGCGCAGCGCCTTTGACGGTGAACGCGCGGACAAGATCATCCGCGACCTTTCCCTTTATCTGCGCCAGGCTGGACCCGACCATGCGCGGGACGAGGCCGCCCGGACGCTTCTCGATCATGACATCTGGGAAGAAAGTGACCGGTTGTGGTGAAAGCCGAGGCTTTGGTCCAAAGCCCTTGGGCGCTGGCGCGCTGGCTCGTGCTCGCCCCCCATCCCGACGACGAGACGCTCGGCGCGGGTGCCTTGATCACACACTGCGCCGCTCATGATCGGCTCGGAGGCATCGCCTTCCTGACCGATGGGACTGGCTCCCACCCCAAAGGCACACCCCGCGTTGCCGCGACCCGGCGAAGGGAAGCCCGCAACGCGGTCGGCAGGCTAGGCGCCAAAGCGATCCCGACGATCTGGATGGGATGGCGCGACTCTCACCCCTATCCTACCGACAGTAAAGCATTCGCGCGGGAGGCTGATCGGCTTGCCATGCTGCTGCGCTGGCACCGCATCGATGCCATTGCCGTCTCCGATAAAAGCGAGGCGCATTGCGACCATGTTGCGGCCTACAGGTTGGCCGAAGCGGCTTTGCGAAGGGCGAGGCGTCCGATCGCGCTGTTCGCCTATCATGTCTGGAGCGAGACACCGCAGCGTGCGCGACATATCACAACGCCGGCCATGCCCGTTGGGCAGCGGCGTCATGCTCTTCTGGCCCATCGTAGCCAGCTCTCGCCGGTGATCGGCGAGGGTTTCCGCCTTCCACCGGAGAAGTTGCGCATGGCCGCGCAAGACGTTCTGACATTGAGAAGAGATTGCCAATGACCGGCGCCAGCCTGACCGCACAATATTTTGATGACATTTTCGGATCGGACGATGATCCATGGAATCTTGCGTCGAGCGAGTATGAAGCGGCCAAATTCGCCCACACGCATGGTGTTCTGGCCGACCGACGATATGCCCGCGCACTGGAGATAGGCTGCGCACATGGCGTGCTGACCGGGCATCTCGCTCCCATGTGCGACAGCCTGCTTGCCGTCGACATCAGCACAAAGGCACTGGCAAAAGCGCGGGAACGGGTCGGCGATCGTCCTGGCGTGTCACTTGCCAAAATGGCGTTTCCGCAGGACACCCCTAACGCCGGAGATTTCGACCTCGTGGTGCTGTCCGAAGTGGCCTATTATTGGGGTCTGGTGGATCTCGACCGTGCAAGCGAATGGCTTCGAGATCACGTCTCTCCTGGCGGCCGCATTATCCTTGTCCATTACACAGGAGAAACCGACTATCCGCAAAGCGGCGATGAGGCGGTCGAAGCCTTATGGACCGAACTTGCTGCGGACTTTGACGTCGAGCTCACCGAACGCCGAGACAAATATCGTCTCGATTTGTGGAAGCGTCGCTGATGGGCGTCTCGGTCCTCACAATTGTCCGTAACCGCAGCGCGCATCTGTCGCAGCTCGTCGAGGGACTGCGACGGAGCGATCGCAGACCCGATGAGCTGATTGTCGTCGATATGAGTGACGATCCGATCACGGTGGGACCGACAGGCTTTCCCGTCCGCGTCGAGCGGTTCGAGACGGACGGGCTTCCATTGGCCGCTGCCCGCAACCGCGCCGCGTCCCTAGCCAAGCACGATATGCTCGTGTTCCTGGACGTCGATTGCATTCCACTGCGTGATTGCGTCGGCCTCCTGGCCGAGACCCTCACCGAGCATGACGGCCTGCTCTGCGCAGATATTCGCTATCTTGGCCCCGATGATGCACGCGGATCCTGGGAGGAAGCCGACTTGCTGAAGCATGGCCAGGCGCATCCCGTGCGGAGATTTCCCACCCAAGGCGTGCGTGAGGAAACGAATGCCGGGCTTTTCTGGTCGCTTGCCTTCGCGCTGCGCCGATCGACATTTACAGCGCTGAGTGGGTTTGATGAGGGGTTCACCGGCTACGGCGCCGAAGATACCGATTTTGGTTTCCGAGCTGCTGCTGCCGGGTTGAAGCTGCTATTCGTCGGACAGGCGATTGCCTGTCATCAGTATCATGACAGCTATGAGCCACCCGTGCAGCATGTCGCTGACATTGTGCGCAATGCACGGGTGTTCCAAGCGCGTTGGGATGAGTGGCCGATGGAAGGCTGGCTTGCAGAGTTCGAACGGCTCGGACTGGTGCGCTGGCAAGGGAACGCTCTGGATCTCTTGCGTTTGCCGACAGCCTGCGAAATGGCCGCCGCCCGCGTCGAACCGACAGGTTGGAGCAGGGCCACCACAAATTGAAGCCAATGCCAATCTCAACCGCCAGGCAGGAGCCAGTAGATGACCACGAGCTACAACGCATGGATGAGAACCGGATTTGATTTCTGGATGCTGGGTGCGGAGGCGGGAACGGTGATGACGATGAGGCTCGCAAAGCTCGCGGTAGGCAGTGCTGACGCAAGCGTCGAAGCCGAATTGATGATGTCGGAAAAAATAGGCGCCATGATCGAACTTCAAAGCAAAATGATAACTGGCGCTCTTGGGACCACGCCATTGAGCAATACGCGTGGTGCCCTCAAACATTATCGTGAGAAAGTCGCAGATAATGACCGGCGCTTACGCCACGCGAATTAAACGATTACAATAAAAATTCTATCTTTTCTGCAGCGCAGCGAACTCGATAGCAAGATGGCCGTTTCCGTCTTAGCAAAGGAGATTAGCATGACGGACTATGGAGCTTCCCGCCGCGGGGTTATCAGAGGCTGTTTGGAAAATCGGTGGCGGGGGTTGTCGCGAGGCTCTGCGTCTGATTCAGGCTCTGGATGTGGACCGATCAGAGCCTAGGGCGCATGGCCCAGATTGCCAAGAAGACGAAGCGCTATCCCAGTGATCTGACCGATGAGGAATGGGATCGCATAGCGCCCCTGATGCCCAAGCCGGGGCGCCGGGGCCGTCCACGCGAGGTGGATTTTCGCGAGGTAATTAACGCCGTGCGCTACCTTGTTCGGTCGGGCTGTGGCTGGCGGATGCTGCCGATCCATTTCGGGGCATGGCAGACGGTCTATGGCTGGTTCCGGGAACTGGCTCGCAGGTTCCTGTTCCAGACAATCCACGACATCGAACTGATGCTGGATCGCGAGCGCCAAGAGCGAGAGGCCAGTCCGAGCGCAGGAGTGATCGACAGCCAGTCGGTCAAGGCACCATCGGCAGAAAAGCGCGGGTTCGACGCAGGCAAGAAGGTTGTCGGGCGCAAGCGGCATATCGCCGTCGATACCGATGGACGGCTGCTGATGGTCAATCTGACCACTGCGGACATTTCGGACAGCGCGGGCGCCCAGACCATCCTCGATGGCATCCGCAAACGCTGGCCCTGGATCAAACATCTCTTCGCCGATGGCGCCTATGACCGCCTCAAACTCATGGACAAGGCAAGCTATCTGGATTTCGTCGTCGAAGTCATTCGACGCAGCGATCAGCAGCAGGGCCAAGGTTCTGCCCCGACGATGGGTCGTCGAGCGGACCTTTGGCTGGATGATCCGATGGCGCCGATTGGTCCGCGATTACGAGAAGCGCATCGACGTCTCGCAGGCCATGATACTAGTCGCCAACCCATGGGCTTTTATGCACCCGCCCAAATCGTGCGGGACGCGCGCAATCATGGGGTCGACGTCCGGCCGGTGTCGATTAACCACAGCCATTGGGATTGCACGCTCGAGAAGATGCGCGGGCGCTATATGGCGGTGCGTTTGGGGTTCCGCAGCGTGCGTGGTTTAGCCAATGCTCATGGCGCGGCCATCGTCGCCGCGCGTGGTCCAGCACCCTACGAAAGCGTCGAGGATGTCTGGCGCCGCGCCAAGGTGCCCCGCGCCGCGATCGAGCGCCTGGCTGAGGCCGACGCGTTCCATTGCCTGGCGCAGGATCGGCGGCAGGGGCTGTGGAAGGTGAAGGGTCTGGGCGAAGCGCCCCTGCCCCTGTTCGCAGCGGCCGATGCCCGCGCCGGTCACTTCTCGGCCGAGGGACAGGAACCCGATGTCACATTAACGCCGATGAGCGCCGGCCGCGAGGTGGTGGAGGATTATCGCTCGACCCAGCTTTCGCTACGCGGCCATCCGCTGCAATTCCTGCGCGCCGAACTCGACGCCATGCGGATCGTGCGCTGTGGTGACCTTCCTTCGATCCGCGACGGGAGCAATGTTGAGTTGGCGGGCGTCATACTTGTGCGCCAGCGTCCGGGTTCGGCGGTGGGTTCAACGGGTGGCGGCAACACTTTAATCTTTTGAGTAAGATGGAGTGTCACGATGAAGCAGCGTCGTCGGATATATTACACGGCCAGCCAGCGAGCGGAGATATGGGATCGTTGGCAGCG
>NZ_VYPZ01000051.1 GCF_008710155.1 Sphingobium limneticum | reverse complement strand
CCGCCGCCGTGCTGCCGGGACGGAGCAAAACCAGGCCACTCCGGTCGTCGACCCGGACACTGGCGAGATCACCGCCACCTGATCAATGACGACAACGATATGAAGAGAGCCCCGATCGGGGCCCTCTTCATATCGTCAGGCCCGCATCACAGTGGCCTACTTTTACTCCGCCCCGATGGCCTGGAATCTGACCGCCGTTGACAACCCGCCCTGCCTGACGTTATTTTTCGGAGTAGCTCTCTAGAGACCCCGGAACGTCGTAGCGCGACTCCCGCAAACATATGTCGTTATGGCCGCTTACTTTGTGTCAAAGACAGGCCGCAGAACATGGATGTGCCACGGCAAGGTAGAGCCGACCCGTTCAGCTGATCCGTGTCACCCAAAATCTCCTTTCTCGCCGGTTCGGATAAAGACAAGGAGACCCCGTCCAGCTTAACGCGACAAGACTTCCATGTTCTAATCCAAGGCGCGAGAACCCTTCTCCATCGTACTGGCAAATCAGAGGCGATTGTGCGATCCGATGCCAAACGAGGAGACATGAGTGAGCAAGCGTAAAGCCCAGCCTGTGGTTGCAACGGGCGTCGCAGGACTGGATGAAATCCTGCGCGGCGGCCTGCCCGCATCCAACCTCTATATGCTTCAGGGTGCGCCCGGCGCGGGCAAGACGACAGCTGCTCTGCAGTTCTTGCGCGCAGGCGTAGAAGCAGGGGAAAGATGCATCTACGTAAGCCTTTCCCAGACTGCTGCTGAGCTGAAATCGATCGCCTTGTCGCATGGCTGGACGTTGGACGGCATTCGGATCGAGGAACTGTCCGCATCCGACGCCATCAATGGCGCGGCCGATCAGACCATATTCCAGACCGCCGAACTCCGCCTCGACGAAACGCGCCAGGCGATCGAACTGGCGATCGAGGAGCATAAGCCACACCGCCTCGTCTATGACTCGCTGCTGGAGATCCGGCTCATCACGGGTGATACACCGCGGTTCCGCCGCGAACTGCTTGGCTTCAAGGCGTTCCTTGCGCAGCGCAAGGTCGTCGCGCTTTTGTTGGATACCCAGACCAATGAGGCAGCGCCCAACGGAGAAGAGGTCGAAGGGATTGCACATGGCGTCATCCGCTTCGACAAGTCGTTGCAGGATTATGGCTCGGTGCGACGGCGGATCGAGGTCAGCAAGATGCGCGGCGTGCCGATTGCCGACGGTTATCACGACATGGCGATACGGGAAGGCGAAGGCGTTGTTGTTTTCCCCCGGATCATCCCGGGCGAAGCCGTCGATACCCGCAAGCCGCAGCTAATTAAATCGGGCGTCGATGCGCTCGACGACATGTTTGGCGGCGGCCAGGAATCGGGCACAACCACTCTGGTCATCGGCCAGTCCGGGACCGGCAAATCGACCATGGCCTCGCTCTACGCAACTGCAGCGCTCAAACGGGGCGAAACGGTGGCGCTATTCCTGTTCGAGGAACGCCTGGAGACCTTCTTTCGGCGATCGGAAGGCCTCGGTATGGATTTGCGGCAGTTTCATGAAGACGGTCAGCTGATCATCCGGGATTTCAATCCCAACGAGATATCTCCCGGCGAATTCGCCCAGATTGCACAGTCGATCGTCAAGGATTTCAAAACCCGCGTCGTGGTCATCGACAGTTTCACAGGCTACCTCAACTCGTTGCCGCACCGCGAGAAGGCTGTACGAGACATTCAGTCTCTCCTCAAATATCTGGCGCGGTCGGGCGTTCTGACAATGCTGATCGTCGCCCAGCACGGTCTGCTCGGCCAGAATGTCGGTATCGATGTCGATGTGAGCTTCCTGGGCGATACCGTACTCCTGCTGCGGATCATGGAAGATGATGGCCGTCTTCGACGCAACATCACCGTCGTCAAGAAACGCCATGGCCCCCATGACCTGAATGTTCATGAACTGTTGATCGAAAGCGACGGCGTCAGGGTCGTCCCGTTCAATCCGCTGCCGACGGCATGAGTGGCAGCGATCTGGTCGAGCCGGGTGCGCTGGACCAGGTCCTTATTCTGGCGCCGTATCGACGGGACGCGGCCTATCTGGGTCAGTTGCTTGCCGAATATGACATGGCTGTCGCGACCTGCATCTCGGCAGACGAACTGACGGGGTATCTGGCGGCTGGGCCAGGCGTGTTCGTGACGACCCATGAAGCATTGACCCCGACCCTCATCGATATCGTCGCCCGGCATCTGAAC
Source organism: Sphingobium limneticum (assembly GCF_008710155.1). Lineage (GTDB taxonomy): Bacteria > Pseudomonadota > Alphaproteobacteria > Sphingomonadales > Sphingomonadaceae > Sphingobium > Sphingobium limneticum. The sequence continues at coordinate 8,375 of NZ_VYPZ01000051.1, read as the reverse complement.
GCCCAGCCCCCATGGTCCGAAATGCCGATCGTGGTCCTGCTTGACCGCGCGTCGCCGAACAGTCGAATCCGTGGACAGCTGGCGGCGGCATGGCCACGGTCGCGCCAGCTTTTCTATCAGCGCCCGCTCACCCAGGTCGAACTGGTCAGCGGCATCCAGTCGGCGCTGCTGGCGCGAATGCGGCAGAGGGAAGTGCGCGATCATATCGAGCGCGAGATCGAACTTCGCAGGGAACTGAACCACCGGGTCAAGAATATCCTGGCGAGCGTGTTTTCAATCTTTGAAATGACGCGCCGCGGCGCGACGAGTGTGGACGCGCTTGCGGATGATTTCGGTGCCCGCCTGACCGCACTGTCCAACGTACATTCCGCCGTCTTCGAGGCCAAGGGGGAGGCGATCTCGATCGCCGAGATCGCACGGCTCACGTTCGATCCCTATCGGCAGATGGGGGTCAGCCGGATCGACGCCTCCGGCCCGTCAGTCATGTTGACACGCGAGGCGGGTACAACACTGGCACTCTGCCTGCACGAACTGACGACCAACGCGATCAAATATGGTGCGTTGTCCGTGCCGAACGGCCAGGTTGCGTTCCATTGGGACATACTGCCGGACCTGGGTCCTGACTTGTCTGTCTTGTGGCAGGAAACGGGTGGACCGCCTGTCGTCGCGCCGTCGCGCTCAGGCTATGGCACACGCTATCTACGTGCGGCTCTAGGCGGCTTGTTCGGTGCCAAGCCCGACATCATGTTCGCGACCGATGGCCTTCGATGTGAGATTAACGGACCATTGGCACGCGTCGCCTGCAACCCGGAGGCACCGGACAGCGTTTCGGGCTTATGACATCAGACACCATCGGCGTTCGCAAGCCACTGCGGATCTATTGCATCGAAGATAATCCCCTGATCGTGTTTCATATCGAACATCTGATTGAGAAGGCAGGCCATGTTCTGGCGGGTTTTGCCGATAGCTTCTCCCAACTGACGGCTGACCCTGCCGCGATCGACATAGATGGCGCGCTCGTGGATGTCGATCTGGCTGATGGACGCACCGGTCCTGATGCGGCTGCATGGCTCAAGGAACGAGGCATTCCGTCGATCTTCGTGACCGGCCAGCAGGACATCGCGAATCTATATGCCGACCGGGTCGTCGGGGTGGTCATCAAACCGATCGTCGCTCAGGATTTTGCCGATAAGGTCCAGCGTCTGGACGGGCGGACCTGATCCCCGTTTGTAGGTAGAGATCGACTCTTTGCCGACATGCTTGCGGCGGTTCCGGGATCGCCCAGCGCATATATCGACAGGAACGAACTTTTATCAAAGCGGTTAACGACGCAAGTAAGTGAGCGGAGTGGGAACTTGTCTCATAGCCCGGCAGAAACTCTGTCCCCTGTCTTGCCGACTGCGGTCGAAGACGCAGCCTCCAAGCTTCTTCGTGCCTGTTGCGACGCCCGGTTAAAGATTGCGACGGCGGAAAGTTGCACGGGGGGCCTACTCGCCTCTCTGCTTACCGACGTGGAGGGTGCGAGCCACGCCTTCGAGCGTGGCTTCATTGTCTATAGCGAAGAAGCCAAATGTGAATTGCTCGGCATCGCGGGGGATCAGATTGATGTGTGCGGCGCCGTCAGTCGTGACGTCGCTATTGCAATGGCGCAGGGCACCATCCGGCAATCAGCCGCCGACATTTCGCTTGCGATCACTGGCTATGCGGGTCCCACCAACGACGGCGGAGAAGAAGGGCTTGTCCATTTTGCCTGTACCCGCAGAAACAGGACGACAAGACATAGGGTGGAGCATTTCGGTGCCGTAGGCCGTGGACCCATTCGGATCGCGGCCATAACTGTAGCGTTGGATATGATGATGGACGCCGTGCGTGACGCCTGATCGCTTCGCCTCGATCAATGAGCATGGGCTGATCCGCCTTGCAGTGGCAACGCCGACCGCAAGCGTCGGCGATGTAGCGGGCAATTCCAATGCAATCCTAGACTTAGTGCGGAAAGCGGCATTGGCAGGTGCCGACATCGTCCTGTTTCCAGAGCTGTGCCTATCATCCTACGCTATCGATGATCTGCATCTGCAGGATGCGCTACTGGACCGCGTGGAAACAGAGATCGGCAAGCTGATCGAGGCAAGCCTCGACTTACCTGTCCTGCTTGTTGGCGCTCCTGTTCGGCGTGCAGGACGGCTCTATAATGCGGCCTTGGCCATCGGCCAGGGAAAGCTTTTGGGCGTGGTCCCGAAAAGCTACCTTCCCAATTATCGCGAATATTATGAGAAGCGCTGGTTCGCGTCCGGCGCAGGCTTGACCGATCTCGATATCGAGCTTGCCGGCTGCCAAGCGCCCTTTGGCACTGACCTCCTCTTTTCGGCGAAGGAGAAGTCAGACTTCATTTTTCATATCGAGATTTGCGAGGATTACTGGTCGCCCCTGCCCCCCTCGACGATGGGCGCGCTGGCGGGCGCGCTGATCCTGTGTAATCTCTCGGCGTCGAACATCACCATCGGCAAATCGCGCGATCGGCATATGTTGTCGGCTTCACAGTCGGCGCGATGCTTGGCCGCCTATGCCTATTCTGCGGCAGGCCCCGGAGAAAGCACGACGGACTTAGCCTGGGATGGGCAGGCAATGGTGCACGAACTGGGGGAATTGTTAGCGGAATCGAAGCGCTTCGGGGACGACCCGGAGCTTACACTGGCCGATATCGATGTCCAGCGTCTGCGGCTCGAAAGGATGCGCAACGGAACTTTCAATGATACAGCCACGGCATGCGGCCACCCCGAACAGCGGTTCCGCCACGTAAAATTTTCCTGGGTAGCCCAAGGCGACCGTTCGGGTCTGTACCGTCCGCAACGGCGCTTTCCGTTCGTCCCCGCGGACGCGATGGCGTTGGATGCCGACTGCTACGAAGCGTTCAACATCCAGGTGCAAGGTCTGATCACCCGCTTTCGGGCTACTTCGAGTAAGCATCTGATCATCGGCGTTTCAGGCGGGCTCGATTCTACGCATGCGCTGATCGTGGCCGCCAAGGCATGCGACCGGCTGGGTCTCCCGCGTTCGACGATCCTTGGTTTTACCATGCCGGGTTTCGCGACCGGTGAAGAGACCCGATCGAATGCCTGGGCACTGATGAAAGCGCTTGGCATAACGGCCCAGGAGATCGATATCCGTCCCGCTGCGCGCCAGATGCTCTCAGACATGGAGCATCCCTTCGCCGCCGGCGAGCCGCTATACGACATCACTTTCGAAAATGTGCAGGCGGGGCTGCGCACCGACTATCTGTTTCGGCTCGCCAACCGCCACGGCGGCTTCGTCATCGGCACCGGTGACCTGTCCGAATTGGCGTTGGGCTGGTGTACCTATGGTGTGGGCGACCAGATGAGTCATTACGCCGTCAATTGCGGGGTTCCCAAGACGCTTATCCAATATCTGATACGCTGGTGCGTTTCTACAGGGCAGTTCGACTCCGCCACGGACGCGGTTCTGACTGCTATCCTCGGCACTGAAATCTCTCCAGAGCTTGTCCCGGCCGACGCCAGCGGCGCACTGCAGAGCGCGGAGAGCAAGGTTGGACCTTATGCCCTCAATGATTTCTTCCTTCACCATGTGGCGCGCGTCGGGCTGCCGCCCTCCAAGGTGGCATTTCTGGCTTGGCAGGCCTGGCGCGATGCCGATGCGGGAGAATGGCCGCCCGGCTATCCCGACGATGCCAAAATCTCCTACGATCTTTCATCGATCCGGCGCTGGCTTGAAAATTTCCTGTTTCGCCTTTTCACGATCAGCCAGTTCAAGCGATCGGCAATCCCCAACGGGCCCAAAGTTTCATCCGGCGGGGCATTATCGCCGCGCGGAGACTGGCGGGCACCATCCGATGGAACCGCAGCAGTCTGGCTCGATGAACTGGCAGCAGCGTTCGCCGACGCTCCCATTCGCTCCGATCCATGAAAGGCCGATACAATACGCAAACACCCAATATCCTTGGAATTGAGCGGGGCTGGCTTCCTGCTTCAGCATAAGCGCCGCTTAGGTTTGGATCGATCGCGTTGAACCCATTGGGCCTTTGCGTGTTGAAATCTTGCTCCCAACAGATTTGGACTGCGCACCATGACCGACCCAAGACCACCCCAGCCAGAGCAACAGCAATCGATGCCGGGCCTGACCGAGCCTATGGATCCACGCCCTGACCACGGCGAAACGAGCTATCAGGGATCGGGTAAGCTAAGTGGCAAGACGGCGATCATCACGGGTGGCGACAGCGGTATCGGGCGCGCTGTTGCGCTCGCTTTCGCGCGAGAGGGTGCCGACATCCTCATTTCCTATCTCAATGAAGAAGAGGATGCCCGAGAAACGGCGAAGTGGGTCGAGGAGGCGGGTCGCAAGGCAGTGCTGGTGCCCGGCGACATCGGCGATCCCGCTCATTGTCGATTGATCGTCGATCGCGCACTGGAAGAGTTTGGCGATCTACATATCCTCGTCAACAACGCCGCCCATCAGGCGAGCTTCGAAAAGATCGGAGATATTTCAGACGAGGAATGGCAGCAGACATTCGCCACGAACATTCATGCGATGTTCTATCTTGTGAAAGCGGCGGAGCCGCACCTGGCCCCCGGGGCCTCGATCATCAATACGACGTCGATCAATGCCGATCAGCCCAATGCCCATCTCCTTGCCTATGCAACGACGAAGGGCGCTATCCAGAATTTCACGATGGGCCTTGCCCAGCTGCTGGCCGACAAGGAAATCCGGGTTAATTGCGTAGCGCCCGGCCCGATCTGGACGCCGCTCATTCCCTCGACCATGCCGCCGGAGGCCGTGAAGAATTTCGGGAAAAACACCCCGTTCGGTCGCGCCGGGCAGCCCCGCGAGTTGGCTTCAGCCTATGTGATGCTGGCAAGCGACGAGTCCAGCTACACGACGGGTGCCACGGTCGCTGTCACAGGCGGGCGGCCCTTCATCTGAAATTTATTACCGAATGGGGAAGGCGATGCCTCGTTACTTTTTTCATACCGTTGATGGCGGGCGCGACTTTGACCAGGAAGGCACTGAATTGCCAAACGATGCCGCGGCACGGAAGGCGGCGATCCGGTTTGCCGGTGCTGTAATGCATGATGAGCCTGATGTACTTTGGGATGGACGTGACTATCGGGTGGAGGTCACCAACGAGACGGGCGCTCTCCTTTTTACGATCGTGATGCTGTCGATCGATGCGCCTGCATCCAATCGAGCCTGAACGCTAGCTTGCGCTTTGGCCGCTGGGTACGACAATCTCGAATGTCTTCGATCCCGACGGTGGCTGATGAAATTTCCCGCCACATGACGACACAAGACGGCGGACAAGACCAAGGCCTAGTCCATGCCCGTCTGATGGGGCGGCATCGAGGAACGGTAGGCCATCATCATCGACCTGTACGACGACATCATCGTCACGCCGTCGAACGACCACGGTAATCTTGCCACCCTTCGCATCGAAAGCATGTTTAATCGCGTTGGTCGCAAGTTCGTTCACGGCCAGGCAGATCGGCGTGACTAACGGCGAAGCAACCTCGTCGCAGCCATCACCTATTTCGAGCGAGATCAAAACGGATCTCAGCTCCGCATGCGCCTGCAACGCCTCGCAAACCTGACGCAAAGCGGTCGCCAGCGCGGACTGTTCCTCTTCCGACGTGGCCGCCCGCGCTCGGGCCAGAATAGCTATCCGTTCCGCCGCATCCTCAAGGGCGGCGCGTCCTTCCCGATCTTTCAGTCGTGTCGCTTGGAGGGAGAGCAGACTGACGACCAGTTGGAGGTCGTTGGTGCACCGGTGTACCGTCTCCCGCAATAACAGTTCCAAACGCTTGCACGCCTCCTGCGCTTCGGCGCCCGCCCGATCATCCGATCGAGTTGATGATTGCGGCCGCCCCATGCCTTCATTGGCAGTGCCATGCATGGGCAGGTTATCGCGCAACGCGGGTTTACCGGCAACCTCGTGAGTGCCATTGAGCCGCTCTGACATACGCACCTCTCTTTCAAGAGAAGAGTAGGAAGCGGGTTCAGGCGTGTCGCTAACCTCGATTGCTCATGATGTTAATGTCCAGGTCAGGATTGAGCATGTGAGCATCAGAATTTCCGTTTTGACACTATCTCATCCGCCATTCGGCCATTCACCTGAATTTACTCCGTACCTTCGCCCGCAGGCGCGTTCACGGCCACCATTTTGATAGTGAACAGGAGTCTTCTCAGTTCATCCGTTACAAAGATGCTGAACTCTCGACCATCCCAAAGTACGTCAGGCTGATCGTTCATGATTTCGCCAGCAAACTGGATGGCGAAATGCCTTGCTGCAGCGTGATCGCGTAACTCTGTTCCTGTTTCATCCCCATCGGCATCCGACGCGGAAAAGAAGTAGCGTGGCATTTTGTCCTCCAGGCATCGCGCACAGTAATGCTTCGCCCGAACTCACGCTCTAACCTGGTTAAGGAAACATCGATGAAAGGGGACCAGGTAAATGCGGCGCAACCTGATCGAGGTGCAGGTAAAGCGGATTGAAGTCGCCTTCTCGCCTGATCTTGTTCCAGTCCTGAATGGCGATCCAACGTCCGCTATGATCGATAAGGCCATCTTTCGCGAGTGCCTTCAAGGTTCGATTGACATGAACGCTGGTCATCCCGGTCGCGTCCCCCAATTGCTCCTGCGTCATCGGCAGATGAAAGTCAGCCGCATCGATAACACCGGCAGCGTGCATGCGAACGGCGATTTCGCACAATATATGGGCAATGCGCGCCCTTGCGTCACGCCGCCCGACGTTGAGCACCCATTCTCGATAAATCGAGGCGTCCACCAGACCATCGATCCAGAGCGCTTGGCCGACGGCGGGCCGCTCCAGGGCCATTTCCCGCAGAGCGTCGCGATCAATGTCGGCCACCTCAAGTTCGGTCAGGGCCTGGACACTGTGGTCGGCAATGTTGAGAAACAAATGTTGTAGATCGAGCAGATCGCCAGCCAGATGGATCGACACGATCTGACGCGCGCCATGCACCGTCAACTTATGCCGAAATGCGAGTCCAGAGAGGACAAAACTGCAATGCGGACGGGGCGGCTCCCCCTCGCGGACGACATAAGCACTTGGGTTAAGGTAGCGATGCTGAAAAGGGAGTGCTGATACTGCGGCGCGATCTTCTTCGTCGAGCGCGGCCCGCTGCGAAAGCCGTCGCGCGAAGAAATCCAAATTGGTGATCGATGACATGCAGCCTCCACCGGGCGGGAGCACATGTATCTCTCTGTCGCCGGGACACCCAGTTAGTTGCCCGGCAATATAGCGTCTTTAACATGGCCACTAACATATGGCCTAACCTATCTCATCAGCTGACATTATGACGGTTTCGATAAGCTGATCTGCCCCCTGCTGAGTGGCCCAAAGACTATGATAGTCTGGACCACGAAAGGGACGATGAATGCCGAGCAAGAAGCACAAGCCGGAAGAGATTATCGGCAAGCTGCGTGAAGTTGAGATTGTGCTGGCACAGGGAGCGAGCACGGCCGAAGCCTGCCGCCGGATCGCGGTCAGCGAGCAGACCTATTATCGCTGGCGGAAGGAATATGGCGGCCTGAAGACCGATCAGGCGCGGCGGATGAAGGATCTGGAGAAAGAGAACCAGCGTCTTCGCCGGGCGATCTCGGACCTGACGCTGGACAAGCTGATCCTGCAGGAGGCAGCCAAGGGAAACTTCTAAGCCCCGCGCGGCGGCGACGCTGCATTGATCATGTGCGACGAAAGTTTCCGGTATCCGAGCGACGGATATGCCGGGTGCTGGGTCAGCATCGATCGACGCAGCGCAAGGTGCCGCGCGGGGCGGATGACGAGCAGGCGCTGACGGAGGACATCATCGCTCTGGCAAAGCAATATGGTCGATACGGCTACCGCCGGGTGACGGCGTTGCTGTGCCATGCGGGTTGGACGGTGAACCATAAGCGGGTCGAACGGATCTGGCGGCGTGAGGGGCTGAAGGTTCCACAGCGCCAGCCAAAGCGCGGGCGTCTATGGCTCAATGACGGATCCTGCATCCGCCTGCGGCCGGAATATCCGGGACATGTATGGGCCTACGACTTCGTCGAAGGTCGCACGCATGATGGCCGCAAGTTCCGCATCCTGACCATCATCGATGAGGCCAGCCGGGAGTGCCTGGCGCTCGTCGTGGCGCGTCAGCTCAAGCATGAGGATGTTCTGGCGGCCTTAGCCGACCTGTTCATCTCGCGCGGCCCTCCGGCACATATACGGTCCGATAACGTCCTGGGTCACGAAGGAAAGCGAGATTTGGTCAACAGATCTCTATGCGCCGGCATTGAGCGGCGAGGCATGCATTCTGAGCCAGATGGCTTCCACCGTCAACGGGATCGCTCCCTGC
>NZ_VYPZ01000050.1 GCF_008710155.1 Sphingobium limneticum | reverse complement strand
CCGCCCCAAAATCCAGAAAGGACAAATCACCCGCTTGACCCTGCTCGTCGCAGGCAGCACATCAACCACGCCCACCCGGGTCACTTCTCAATGAAAATCCCGGGTCACTTCTCAGTGCAACTCAACACTATGACCATCTGGGCGGGCTAGCCACACCAAAACTCGGCATTCTTTATCAGCCAATCGATGCGCTCACGATCAAGGGTAGCTGGGGCAGATCTTTCAAGGCGCCTACGCTTAGCCAGCGCAACACCGTTCAGCAGGGCTATACCCTCGCTTCTAGCGAATTCACGCCAAGTCCTGGGACAGCCGGCGCTGTCCTCGTTCTGGCTGGAGGCAGCCGAGACCTCGCTCCCGAGCGGGCAACGACGCTGACCCTTACTGCGGAATTTGCGCCGAAAGCAGTCGAAGGGCTCAGCCTGCAGGCAAGCTATTTCCATGTCCGCTACAAGAGTCGGGTCGTCAGCCCGATCGCCGACGACTATCAATCTTTCCGCAGCGAATATGCAGACCTCGTCCTGCTCAACCCCAGCCTGAGCGAAATTCTTGCAACGACCACCGATCTGCCACTCGGCGTCAGCAATCAGACCGAAGGCCCGTATGACCCGGCAGGCATTGTCGCAATCGTCTACAACCAGCTGCAAAATGCCGCCCGGCAGAAAATCCAGGGCGTTGACGCCAGGGTTTCCTATGGGCTCCGCAGCGGCGCCAATGCGTTCAGCCTCGAGACGAACGCCAGTTATCTCAAGAGCGACCAACGCTTGTCAGCGAGCCAGCCAAGCATCGAGAGGGCTGGCACAATTTTCAACCCACCGCATTGGCGCGCGCGAACGAGCGGAGGCTGGCAACGCGACAATTTCGGGCTGACAGCGAGCTACAATTATGTTGGCGGTACGACCGACGGAAGAACAACACAGGTCTATAAGGTCGGCAGTTTCCAATCGATCGACCTGAGCGCCAATCTCAAGTTCGACGAACCTGGGCTCCTCGGGGGCTGGTCGTTTCTTCTGTCAGCGCAGAATCTGTTCAACGAAATGCCCTCGCTCATCCGGACGTCTGGCGCAAACAGCCCCCCATATGACGCAACCAACTATTCCAGCGTCGGCCGCTTCGTCAGCCTCACGATTTCCAAGGCCTGGTAATGCTCCCGCTCCTTGCCCTAGCGCTGGCAGCAGCGGCGAGCAGTCCGACCTCTGCATTGGATTGCAAGACCGCGCTACAAATCAAAAGCCCAGGTCCAAGCCGCTCACTTTCGGCGAGCGATCTCATTGAAACGCTGAACATGGGATCGATCCCCGATCTTGATGCAGATCCCATGTTCTCAACCTCTCCCGATGGACGGTCCATTGCCGTCAGCGTCGCGAGAGCCAACATCGCCAGCAATGATTTTTGTTCGGGCATTTATGTCATCGAGCCCGGGAGCGGTCCGCACCTCGTGGACAGCGGCGCTGGCGCAGCCTTCTGGAGTTTTGACGACTATTACGGGATGACGGGGTTCCCGAGCGGCTTTCCCAAAGTCATCACGCCGCGCTGGTCGCCCGATGGCAAACGCCTGGTGTTCCTCAAATATGTTGCGGGCCGCCTCCAACTATGGAGTTGGGATGGGAGCAGGAGCAAAATGGCTGCGACATTCGACGATGATATCGTCGATTTCAGGTTCGACGACGATGGCCTATCGGTCATCACGAAACTGCGGGACGGCCGAAGCGCCGCCGATGCGCTCGATCAAGAGGGCTTGTCAGGATATCATTTTGATGACCGCTGGTTTCCTTATGGCAGAAGCCGGCCGTTTACGCGCGGGCCGGCTCATTACAGCTATGCAGCAATCAGTATCGCCACTGGTGGACACCGCCCTGCCACACCGACAGAGGCGCTGATCTTCTCAGCGTCCGGCGCTCCATCGCGACCACACCGAAAAGCGGCGACACTGGCAGTAGACGCCAACGGTGTCAGCCGTCTCGCCCTTACAGATGGGAGGGTGCAAATATTTTGTCCCGACAGCCGCTGCACGGATGTCGAGGGACAAGCATGGATAGCCGGCGACGCTATCCGTTTCGTCCGGCGGGAAGGGTGGGGCCGAAGCTTGACGGGAATTTATGAATGGCAACCTGACCGCAGGTCCGTCCGCAAAATCATGCAGACATCGGACCTGCTTTTGAACTGTGGTCCTCTTGGCCCGGACATTCTTTGTGCCCGAGAGAAGTCGGTAGCGCCGAGATATCTCGATCGGATTGATCCCAAAAGCGGGCGGTCGCGGGTCGCTTTCAATCCTAACCCCGAATTTAGCTCTCTCGCTCTTGGGCATGCTGAGCGGCTGCAATGGAAAAACGATCGCGATCTCGAATGCTATGGCGACCTCATTTATCCGCCCGATTACCGAACCGGGACGCGCTATCCATTGATCGTCGTCCAATATCAGAGCCGGGGATTTCTGCGCGGCGGTACTGGAGACGAATATCCTATCCAGTTGCTTGCCAAAGCTGGATATCTGGTTCTCTCGATCCAGCGGCCACCCGCGCCACTGGGCAATGAAAAGATTGACCCACATGAACGCGAGCGGCGCCAACTCGAGGGCTTCATGGAACGTCGCAGCATCCTGTCAGCCATCGAGACGAAGGTTCGACAGCTAATTAGCACCGGCCTCGTCGATCCAGCACGCATCGGCATCACGGGTCTGAGTGATGGCGTATCGACCGTGCAATTCGCTGCCCTTCACAGCACGCTTTTCAAGGCCGCGGCCATCAGCAGTTGCTGCTGGGAAGGATCGCAAACCTGGATCCTTGGGCCTGCTATCCAGACGGAATATGAAAAGCGAGGCTGGCCCGCCTCGCCTACCGACAATCCGGCTCTTTGGGAGGGCCTATCCTGGGCACGGAATGCGGATCGCATCCCCTTCCCCGTCCTTGCCCAGATGTCGGACGACGAATATCTTTCAGGACTCGAAGCCCTCACGGCCCTTCGCCGCGCCGGCAAGCCCGTGGATCTTTATGTCTTCTCGGACGAGCATCATGTGAAGCGACAACCTGCTCACAGGGCTGCGATCTATCGACGGGCTATCGACTGGTTCAACTTCTGGTTGCTCGACAAGCTGCCTGATAGCGGAGGTCAACCGGGCCAGGAGGCTGAGCGGTGGCAACAGATGCGAAAAATCTGGGTTCAGAGAGAGGCAAAACCGGGTGGATGATGACCCTGACCGTTCGGGATCGCTTGCCAATGCGTTATCCACGCCTCCATGTCGAGAAGCGCCATGAGGCGGACATAGTGACGATCTATAGCCGGACCACGTACAAGCACCTCATCCAAGGCTGATCGACTGATAAGCCGGTGCCGTACAAGTTCACCATCCATCAACCGCTCGCGTATTTCGTCGAGGCGCTGGTTGACCAGGTCTACCGCGAAGCTGCTCGGACTTCCTTTGCGCCGACGGTCGCGGATGAGTGGCGGGAGCAGGTCGGCGTAGGCCCGACGCGCTATGGCTCGATTTCTCCCGCCCTCTATCATCTTCCATGTGGGGATGGCTAAAGCCAATTCGACAATTGGTTGCGACATAAGCGGATCGACCATGGGCAGACCGAAGCCACGCAGATAGCCTTCGACATGGTTTTGAACGCGCAGGAGAAGCGCGATATGGCCCAATTTTCCAGGACGCGTAAGTGGCGCCTGCTCAATCCAATCATGCTGTGGCGGGTCTGCTCGCACCGCGTCAGCGGCGTCAACCTCCATCAAATCAATGTCGAGATGCCATTGATAGGGCCGGCGCATAGTGCGAGCGGCTTTGACGATTTGGCGACACACCTCCCATCGAGAAACCTGGGTTACCCTCCCGATATCGCCTATCGACCGAGCGGTTTCACGGTGGACACCTCTGGCTTTCCATGCGTCAAAAAATGGCCGGACAGAACTGCTGTTGTAAAAGACGTTATCCCCGCCATTTCCGGTAAAGACAGCGTCTGCGCCAGCCTCGCCAACCGCGCGTAACAAGGCCGAATGATAGGCGAGTTCGTGAACGAACCCGATCGGCTTTGGAAAATGTTCAGCCACTGATCTGGACAGATCCACATCTGCCAGCTCATATGTTGCTTCGATGAGGTTCATGCCCGACGCCTGCGCCATCACGCGGGCATAGTCCCGCTCATCGCCATCACGGCTCAGGGTCGAAATCGTTACGCTGCTTGCACGCTCGCTCATTCTGGAAAGCGCCGCCGCCACGATCGAAGAATCCAACCCTCCTGATAATGTGAGGATGGGGGCCCGCGAGGTAGATGCCCAGGATGCAACGCAATGATCGACTGTACGGCGCAGCCGCTCGGCAACTTCCTGGCTGTCCCAGAAAAGCGGCTCGGAAACAAAATCCCAAGGGTTCCAGAACTGCCGCGCCAGTGCGTCCCCCTCGCCCAGTTGTACCGCCGTACCCGGAAGCAATTCTGCCACGCCGTCAAATGCCGTCCTGGCCTGTGGCAGGTCCTTGACGGCCAGATAGCGTGGCATCTCCGCCCAATTAATCGACGGTCGGACCAGACCTGCTTCGACCAGAAGCATGATGTCTGACGAGATTGCCCACCCTCCTGGCAGCATCGTGAAATAGCACGGCAGCGCGCCCCCCGGAGAGCGCGCGACGACCATCCTATTCTCAAGCGCCAGCACGGCAACATAGCCGCCCCAATAGCGCTCACCCAAAATCGCGATTGGATCACCTTGGCTCATATCATCGGGAAAGAGCCTGTCGCTCGGCAAGATCCGCGCGGCGGGACCATGGCGCGGGAACACCGGGCCGATCACCACGCCTCGGTCGGCCGGGAGCGTGAGCGATTGCGCGGCACAGGCGGTTAAAAGCGCGCTGCTTTTTCCAAGCAGAACGCTTTGGAACCCGGTGGTCGCGAGAAATTCGGGAGAGAGACGCTCGAGCGGCGCACCGCTGTGATCAATGATTGCGAGGTAGCGTTCGAGCATCTCAGATCGCCAGGATCGGCTCAAACGCCGAAATGTTCTCGAGGCGGTCGTTCAAGACCGTATCACCTGTCTGCACCCAACAATGGGCGGAAAAGGGCGATGCGCTGACCCCCAGGACCAGCTTGGCGGGCAACCGGGCCGACAAAGCCATGTCCATGAAGGCGATCGAATTGGTCAAACAGTGGTTATTGCGCGGACGCAGCGGCGCCGAGGCCGCAAAGGCGCCCACAATTGGTCCCCATTGGGCCAAATCGGAGTAATCCCCACTGGCGGCCCCAAGTCTGTGCGAACGATCGGCAATTCCAGATATGATACTGTCAAAGCGAAGGAACCGCAGGCTCAGCATCGCCTTGAACTGGGCAAGAATGAACAACAACGTCCTGCTATTCAGGACCTGACTGCACTCAGCCAAGAACTCCCGGCCGGCTGGCTCGATCAAAGCCTGCTGGCTAAATGGCTCCCCCTCACCTGCGCTCACGAGAATATGGCCGCGCAGCAAGGGCTCGATACCGTCACCATTTTCCTTGTCTCCCAGATATCTCTGGAAAGCTGCATCCCATTCAGGGCGGAGGCCGAAATAGCGATCAGCCGCAACGTCCAGAAAGATCGTTTTTCCGCCTGTGATGCAGAAGGCCAGCCCGTCCCTCACCTTGTACCGCATGGTCAGCCCCTCCTTCGAAGACATGACTAAGGCGCGCGCCCCCGAAAGGACGCGCGCCTCATCGATCAGTCGTCAGCGATCCCCATCTGGTTCAGCTGACCACCGGTGAGGTCAAGGACGCCACGGATGGCGCCCTGGGTTTCGACGGAAGCGGCACCCAGATCGACGATATCTTCGTCATGTTCGATATTGGACATGTTCTTCTCCATCACTGCGCCGCAGGAATTTGCGGCAACGCTGATGGTATGAAAGGACAGGCATATATCCGACCATATATGCTCTCATTTTAGGAGCATATATGCTTGCTCTCACGGTCGAATCAAATAACACCGCGAGCACCCGATCACAAATCTAGGATTTTGAGGCTTTTCAGGACTTACGTCATTCGTGTCGCCGCTAAAGAAATTTGGTCAGCGCGTAACAAACGTCGGCGGTGATACTGCCACATCGCGACCCGCGTTGCGTTTCTGTTTCCCGAACGGGTTACATTCCATAGCGTCGCGAGTTCCTCACCTTGCCTTCCGATAGGTCCTTCGTTCAACCGGAGGATAGCGAGTCGCTCGCCCGCCTGTACGATCGCATCTAGATGTTCGGGATTAGGCGAGCAGGACGCCATTAGCGAAAAAAATTCCGCAGTGGCATAGGCCAAGGCCAGGCCGTGCGCCGACCTATTGACGACGAAACCGGGCGGCGAACCCAATTCTTCCAATCGAACCATCACCTTCACGATCGTCCGGACAAGGTCGGCATGGTAGCTGTAGAGATGGTAAACGTTACGCTTGGTTATTTCGGGCAAAGCAAACCCACCGCCGCCCTGCGTTTCAACGAGACGCTCGCCCACCAGTCGGTTAAGCGCGTCGCGCACAGGGGATGTGCTCGTCCCAAATTCGTCGGCGAGTGACTGGACCGTCAACGGTAAGCCGGGCGTGAATTTTCCGGCCATGATCAGCTTTTTGATCTCGCGGTGGATGCGATCAGCGGTGAAAGCCTCGGGCGACATGACCTGTCCTAACCTGCCGAGCCGGCACTGCCCGGCCCTTTGTGTCCATTACCGGGCTGAAGGAATGTCTTGAGGCTGAGATTAGAGATGAAATCCACGCATAGCGTTTCCAGCTTTTGCATGTCATCGAGAAAGAAGTGGCGCGGGAAGTGCATGTTATGCTCCAGAAACAGCATTGGAATGATGAGGTGCGCTGAAGAGAGCCCAAGGGCATGAGCGCATGCGATATGATCATCGACCCGGGCCTTCGGGTTGCCCGACTCGATTTCACGAAGCCACCGCACGCCGATCCCGACATCGGCGGCGAGTTGCTTTTGCGTAATGCGATGGCGTTTTCGCCGCTCTTCAATCCGGCGACCGGAGATCGACTTGACCTCGGCCAGTATCGACGCCTCCTCTTCGAGGACGCCGCCTTGAGATGAGATCACCAGGGCCTCCCTGATCGCGTCTCAAAGCTCCCATGCACATTCCGACTCGGCCAAAGTCGTGTGAAATGTGCTGCCGGTCAAATTTTTTGACTCCCAATTTGAGAGTGCGACCGATTTATTCACCTTCCTGTTGCGTGATATAGCGGGAGATCTGCCGCGCGGCCTTTATTAGGGACCCCGGGAATGGTGTTACACCATCCACAGGAGATTGAACCAAAATGAGGTCTATGCTCGCACGGGCGGGAATTCTGCTGGGGGAGCGCGTGGTGAGCGCGGCGCGGCTTGCGGGCGGAGATTTGAGCTCGGTGTCACGCCTTACCCTTGCTGACGGTTGGTCGGTGATCGCCAAGCGCGGCCGCTGGTGGAAGAGGAAGCCACCATGCTGACGGCTATCCGTGCTGCGCAGGTTGCGGTCGCGGCAGTATTGGTTGTCGAGAAGGGCCTGTTGCTTCTTGAGGATTTGCCCGTGTCGGGTCGGATACCACGCTCTTGGGGACATTTGGCCGAGGTTCTCGATCACCGTCATCGCCCCAGTCGGCAGCAAATGAGTTGGGATAAGGACTATGGTTTCGGGCCGGTCGCTATCCCCTATCGACGGCGGCCTTGTACGATGCCTGCGGCCTTGCACAGGGATGGCAGGAGCGGCAGCCGGTCTACCGGCTCTGGCCACTACTGGTCGTTTGCAGGCCGACCCCTTAATGGCTCAAAACTGGAAGGGCGGCTGTCTTTCAAACCGGTTCGAAATCGGTCTGCTGAATGGCGATCAAGGGTGATCGGAGACGGTCGGCTTCAGGCGAAAATATACGGAACCTCGTCAGTGGATGGTACGCGAAACGCGAATTGCGGAGCTATCATATGAAATTTCGGCCACAAGATAGGCAGGACCGTTCACACCCTATAGACGAATATAGCGTTCCTGATGATGAGGAGATGTTCGCATATCTTGATCTTCCGGTCCAATATCCGTTCTCGCCGTTTCCAAAAATCGTAATATATTTTGAAAATGGAGATGAGCCGCAGAGCTTGATAGAGGCGCTTTACGATCTTCGGGATCGGCTGCGTAAAGATTTTCACTCCGCAAAGGAGCATCGATCAAGCGAGGCATCAACAGCGGCCGAAAATTTCATAAACATTTCGCGCATAATTCAGCTTCGTAAAATTATCGGCAGTAAAGGATCGTAATCCAGCACCGTCAGCTTCGCGGAGGTAATCGAGTGCGAGCGAACGGCAACAAATGGTCGTTTGCGGCTAGGCAGCTTACTGGCCGTGGTACGGTTCACAAGCGATCCCATCACGATCGCCATCCATATGCGCGCCATAACCGGGCTGGCCGCGATAGATCGGTGCAGCACCCACAGCGCGAGCAGCAGCGCAATTTCGATAAGACCACGTTGACGCGGTAGCAGCCATGGGAGCCTGCTTCTGAACAGGTGCAAATGCAGCGGCTGCGGGCTGTTGCCCGTCTAGTTCTGCTGCCGACATCAGGGCATCCCGCTTGATCGTATTGCGTGGCGTCCAGCCTTGCGCGGCTGTTTTAGCCTTTACTTGATCAGATGGCTCACGAAACACAAAGCCTCCCGCCAATCCAGCGGCAATGGCTCCAGCGAAGATCAAGATAGGTTGGCGCATATCGCTGACATTAATCTGGGTCAGTAAAGGAATGGCAAACAGCACAGAAGAAGCCAGCGATGATTTTCTCCGTAATTACAGATGGAGTATTCCATGACCCAATACGCAAATCCTGACCTGACCCAGCGTGAGATTGTAGAAAACAACATCCTAGCCATCGAAACCATGCCCGAGCAGGTCGATGAAACCGCAGCAGCCGCAACGGCTCATCTCGACGGCCCGGTCGATTTCCCGACCGCGCAGTTCATCGGCCAGCATGTGAGTATGCAGAACGGCGCCAAGTTCCAGCTTAACAGCGAACTGACCCGCTTGAAGAACATCATCGCGACATGGGATGGTACACCGCTGGCACCGCCGGGAACGCCAACGCTAACCCTGACCCCAATGTCATAAGAGTTAGCCGCGAATTTGGTTTCCCGGCTTTCCCATGACTTGCAGCTATATTCATGAATGAAAAAAAGGCTCCCCGCTGAAAACGGAGAGCCTAGTTGTTCGCTACGGGGTCGTGCGATTACTTTTCGCCGTTGTCTTTCACGCCAACAGTGGGGACTTCGACGGTTTCAGTCTTCGTGCCGACTACGACTTCTTTGCTGTCGAGATCGACCTTGGGCATTTCACCGCCTTTCACGCTGACATCAGGCAGCGCACCTTCCTTAACATCGGCGCTCCAAAAGCCAGTGGCGAACAAAACGCCAGCAATGACTATGGCTGCCAACGCAACCCATACCCAGACGCTCGTGCCGCTCTTCCGACCCGTCTGATCGTACCGTGTATCAACCATGACCATCCTCCCAAAATTGTACGTTCATAATTTCCAAAATGTGACTTTGTTCCGCTTGAGAAACACTCTCAAAAAGCTGAACTCGCCTGCTATCTCGTAGAGGCATTACCCAAATCAGGCACACGCCTTTTCAGGGATAGGATCCGCTACCGCGTCCGTCGCTTGCAGCGCGATCGCATAGAACTCTGCTAATCTCAGATGGGCTTCCCGAATATGTGGCATCTGGGCTTCTTTGGCCAAACGGCGATTTCTAGCCATATTTGCTTCGTAGTAGGCACGATCAAATTGGTTCTGCACAGAGCCTCACTTTTCTTCGATGCCGGGAATACGCTGCAACGCAGCAAATGGATCAGGGACAGGCAAAGCATCCGCGTTAGAGCGGGTGCCGAGCGGGTCGAATGGATCGCTTGACCCAATCAGTCGCCATTTCAAGGTCTTGCTTAAATAGTCAGTAACCAACCTGTGTGAGGTGCCTACCCCATGAAACTACTCTCTCGCGCCCTCAACGGGGCTTCTAAGCGCGCAAAGGCGCGCTCGGATATTAGAGGAGCAACGATTTAATCGGGTTTACCCGACAGGATCAACCGTGCCGAACGTAGATAATGCGCAAGTTCGATATCATTGTCCATGAGTCGATCGGCGATATCCTTCATGTCGACTGCGTCGGAATCAGGCCGAAACGGTCCCTCTGGTTGCTGCTCGATCACAGCTATGCTGAGGCACAGAGCTTTCTTCACGAGGTGAAGGTCGCGATCGATGATCTGAACCATAGCTAGGTCTCCATAACTATCCGCCCGCTACCATGCGCCGATGTGGCAATCAGGGCTACGGCGGGCGCGATTATTTTAGAGCCCGCAGCGCCGACCGCCTCCTACCGGATCTGCAACGTAAATGCCGTCTCGATCCGTCGATATGCTCGGGCAATCTCACTATCTTCCGAAGCGGACATGAGCGCGATTGCAGTCGTATAGAGACGGGTAATCGATACGGCGGATCCGCTATCGCCCGACGCTGCCAGATGTTCGATCATTCTCGCAGCGGCGTGGGCCAAATCGGGTGACGCGGTCGCGTCCGTCAATGTGGTGTAAAATCGGGTGTGGCCACTGGGCTGCATTTTCAGGCGGCCTTGGGTGTAATCTGTAGCGGCTGTGCCTCCTCGATCATTGGTGTGGCAAGGGCGGCCATGCCCT
>NZ_VYPZ01000004.1 GCF_008710155.1 Sphingobium limneticum | reverse complement strand
GCCGCTGATCGTCGAACTGATGGGGCATCATGACGCCTTCGTCGCGCCGGCCACCAGCAATGGCAAGAATATCGCCCCGCGCGTCGCCGCTCTGCTGGACGTGATGCAGATCAGCGACATCCTGTCGATGGAGAGTGAAGACACGTTCACGCGTCCCATCTATGCCGGCAATGCCATCGCGACCGTGAAGTCGAAGGATGCCAAGAAGGTCATTACCGTTCGCGGCACCGCTTTCGAGAAGGCGGCGAGCGAGGGCGGTTCGGGCGTGGTGGAAGCCGTGGCCTCGACCGGCGACAAGGGGCTGTCGTCCTTCGTCGGCGCCGAGATCGTCAAGCTGGAACGTCCCGAACTGACCAGCGCCAAGATCATCGTGTCGGGCGGCCGGGCGCTGAAGGATGGCGAGACGTTCGAGGCGACCATCTTCCCGCTGGCCGACAAGCTGGGCGCTGCGGTGGGTGCGAGCCGTGCGGCGGTCGATGCGGGCTATGTGCCCAACGACTATCAGGTCGGGCAGACCGGCAAGATCGTGGCGCCCGAAGTCTATATCGCAGTCGGCATTTCCGGCGCGATCCAGCATCTGGCTGGCATGAAGGACAGCAAGACCATCATCGCCATCAACAAGGATGAGGATGCGCCGATCTTCCAGGTCGCCGACATCGGACTGGTCGGCGATCTGTTCAAGATCGTGCCTGAACTTACCGAAAAGCTGTAACGGCCAAAACCTATCCAATCCTGTGGGGCAGTAGCGCCCCACAGGTCATGGCCTATACGTGCATGGTCAAAACAGGCGCAGGACGATGATCCATGCGGGCAGGACCGCCAGCGCCAGAAAGCTGCCAAGCGGCACGCGGGCCGTGCGCTGTTTCGCGCGGCCGGTGATCAGCATGACCGCAAGCCCCAATATGGACGCGATCAGCAGGATGAAGGGCAAGGCCTGCCAGCCGAACCAGGCGCCGAGAGCGCCCAGCAATTTCGCATCGCCCAGCCCCAACCCGTCGCGCCCGCGCACAACCCGATAGCTGAGCGCGATGGCCAGCAACGCGCTATAACCGATCGCCGCGCCGATGATCCGGTCGGGCAAGCTGACATCCGTCGCCCAAATTCCTACGGTCAGGCCCAGAAAGGCGAGTGGCAGGGTCAGCGCATCGGGCAGCCAGAAATGACGCCAATCCAATATCGCCAGCGTCAGCAGCAGCCAGCCAAGCAAGGCCCAGGCTACACCGCCCAGGTCGGGCAAGCCGCCTATCGCCAGCGCGCCGATGATTGCGCATGCGGCCTCTACCCGGCCGTGCAGCGGGTCGATCCGCGCGCCACAGGTGCGACACCGGCCGCGTTGGACAATCGCGCTCAGCAATGGCACCAGATCGCGGGCACCCAACGTCCGGCCACAGCCGTCACAGGCCGAACGACCACGCAGGACGCTGCACCCCTGGGGCCAGCGCAATATGATCGTGCTCAGAAAACTGCCGGCGATCGCACCGGACAGCGCACCGATCAGCGCCGCGACCGACTGAATCACAATGTGCCTTCGACCTTCAGCACCTGCCCACCACCGATCGACGCGAATCCGGCCTGCCCCAGCGTCGCGGACAGAGCAGGATCGGCGGTTTCCACCCGCATTTCCGCCGTATAGCGACCAGACCGCCAGATCCGCAGACTGATCTTTTCCATGCCCGACTGGCTGACCAATGGCAGCAGCAGCGCGTCACCATCGCAGGTGACGACGCCCGAAAGCCCTTGACTGAGGTTCAGGCCCGGCATTTGCCCGGCCATCCGTGCCCGCACCCGCCCTTCGGCATGGCCGCAGCGATCGCCGCTATAATAAGCGCTGACATCCTCCAGCATCAGACTGCCCACCGGCAGCGGCGCGAAGGTGCGACCCAGCGGCACAGCGCCAGTCACATCATCTACACCGATCCGACCGAAACCGACCGTCAGCGCACCACGGATATCGTCCGCCAGCCCCTTTGTCCGGGCAATATCGAAACGGGCACGCCCCATCAGCAGCGACACCGGGGACAGGCCGGCGCGTACGCTGCCCAGCGGCATGTTGCCCAGCATCAGCTGGTCGATCCGCCCGCTCCACACGCTGCCGCGCACCTCGCGAGCGGCGACGCCCAGACGCTCCAACCCCGCCACGCCCAGCGCCACGCGCATCGGCAGAAACAGCAACAGGCCAAAGAGCAGCGCCAGGATCAGGACGATGCGCATCCGCCGCGACAGGATAAGGCCCATCATTGCCCTGCCCCCCGCACCAGCACGGCCTGCACCGATATGCTGCCCGCCGTGGCGGATGGGCGCGCGCTCATCGTGTCGACCCGCACGCCCTGCGCCTCCAGCGTCGCCAGCCAGGAGAAGAGCGCGACCGGCCGGACCGAGGCGATGGCGATGTCCATCCGGTCGCTACCCTGCGCTTGCGCTCGTTCCAGCGTCAGCCCAGCCTCACCCGCGCTCTGGCCGACAAACTGGTCGATCGGCGTGGCAGGACCGGTAGCGGCGGCTTCGCGGGGAAGCGTCTTCAACTGCTTCACCGCCACTCGCACCGCCGCATTACGGTCGGTCGCCGCCAGCAAAGTCTCGCGCGCGGATCGCTGCGCCCGATCGAGCGGCATCGCCACCCCGAACCAGAGCAGCACGATAGCCAGCAGCGCGAACATCACGCCCAGCATCCATTGTTCGCGGGTCGATCGTTCCGACCAATATGTCGCTATCCGTTCCATCATGAGCGCACCGTGATATCTGCCAGCGTCCGTCCGCCCGGCTCCTGCGAGGGCGTCGCCGTGATCGTGAAGCCCGCCGCCTGCAACGCCAGCAGCACGACATTGATGTCGTCCGCCTTGGCCGCCGCCAGCGTGGCGCGCACCATGCCGTCGGGATCGCGCGACAGGGTGGTCAACGCCACGCCCGGCGCATCCTGCATCGCGCTCAGCAAAGCGGCGACCGGCGCAGTGAAGGCCCGTCCGCCAGCCCCCCGCGCCGCCAGCTTGCCCTCCATCTCGGCCAAGGCCTGCGTCGCGTCGGTCGCGCCCGGCAGCACCTGCTGCGCCTGCGCCAGGCTGTCATCGTCCAGTTGATTGGCTTCCATATGCTGTTTGGCGACACCGATCAGCGCGATCAACAGGCTGAGGAGCAGGATCAGTGCGCTCCACAGCATGATGCGGCCCAACGTCTGGCCATCCATCGCGCGCCGTACCCGCTTGGCAAAGTCCCCCTGCCGCAAGTCGAGCGGCGGCGTATCGAGCGCCGCGATCGCCCGTCCTTCGATCAGCCCCGGCGTCCCATCGACGATGGGCGCTTCCGCGATCAGTTCAGGCATCGCCATATCGCCGGTCAACGCCATGTCGATACCGCGCAATACCGTTTCACCACCGATCAAGCCGCGCGTGAAGCCCTGCTCCGGTTCGGGCAGCAGGAACGCGGCCGGCACGATGATGTCCGGGTCCAGCCCGTGATGCTGCGCCCAGAGCAGCCAATGCTGCATGTCGGCGCGGCTCGCCACGGCGATGATATGCGGCCGGGCCGGATCTTCATTCGCGTCGGCAACGGCAAACAACTGGTCGGCCGGCAGCAGCCCGCCCGCCAGCGCCGCCAGTCGCGCGGCCGCCCGCCCCTGCCGCGCCGGCAGGTCGGGAAGGGCCGTCCAATGCAGCGTCACCAGCGCAGCGGGCGGCACCAGCAGCACGCGCGCCTGATCCGGCAGCGCGGCAAGACCGCAGGCCGCCAGCCAGTTGGCGCCTTCACCTGACTGGGTCAGCACACCATCGACGACCCGCATCCAGCGCGGCGCACCCTCCGCCGCCTCGGGCAGAAAGACGATCAGCGCATCGCGACTGCTCATGCCCCTGCGCCCCAGCTGCGCCGCACCAGCCGCGCGGGGCTTTCCCGCGCGTCGATCAGCGCCCGCTCCACCACCTGCGTTCCCCCGACATCCACCGAAACGTCCACTCCGAAAAATCCAGTCGTCAATTTCACCTGCGCGCCCACTTCCGCGTCCGGCGACAAGCCGGCCAGCGAAGGCATCGCCCAGAACTGCACCGTGCTGCCGTAGCCGTCCGCCGGCCGCTGCGCCAGCAGTTGCCGCGCCTGTGCGACGCTCAATTGCCCCGGCAGCAACATGGCGAACAAGGGCGCCTGCTGCGGCAGCAGCGTATTGATGTTGATCGGCGACAGAGTCGTGACCGGCAGCGCACAAATCCACGGTTTTGCCAGATCATAGATGGCCGGGCTGATGCCGCTGACCGCCCGCAATTCGCTGGCGTCCACCATCATGCGGTTGGCGGGGCGATAGGGCCGCTCCATCGCCGCATAAGTCTCGTCTTCCGCACCGCCGGGCTGCGGCACGCTGTCCGTGTCGATCCAGTCGGCCAGGCTGGCGGCGGCGACCTGCGCCTGTCGCGCGTCCACGCCCAATGCCTCCAGCAGGCCCTGAAACTGCAAGACGCCGATCGGGCGGACCTTCAGGTTTGCCTCCGTCTCGCCGCTGACGACGCTGTTGAGGTTGAAGCAATTGCCGCCATCGGTCACCCGCGCGATCGCCACGCCACCGGGGACCGGGATGGACTGCGGCGTGCCCATCCAACCGCCCGCCAGCGTGATCTTCGCCGGATTGGATGCGGTCAGGTCGGCAATGCGCAGTCGTGCCATCTCCATGCCGGCATCGGCATAGGCCCGCCCCTGATCCACCGCGCCGCCATTGCCGGTCATGCGGGTCGCCAGCGCCAGCCGCTCCAGCGCGGTCGCGGCCACCACGGCCATCACCGCCACCAGCAGCAGGACCGTCAGCAACGCGGCGCCTTGTTCGCTATCCTTGCGGGGATCAGGCACCGGCCGCCCCCTCCAGCTTTTCCGCCGGGCCGGGCGCGACCAGGAAGCGCAGCATGATCGGCGGCTCGCCAGTGCGCGTCAGAATCATCTCGACGGCGCGGGGCATCAGGTCCGGCTGGCTTGGCGTCCAGACCTCCTGCCATTTGCCCTGTGCGTCGCGAAAGCGCAGCACGACCGTTTCGACATTGTCGAGCAAGGCCGCCGGTTCGTCGCCCGCTGCGCCGTCCAGTTGCGCATAGGTGCGCCGTTCCAACCGCCCCTGCCGCACCCAATATTCGACTTTCTGGAGCGACGGCCGGGGCAGATCGCCCAGATTGTCCCACCCACCCCGCACGAATTGCATCACCGGCGCGGCCTCGCCACCATCATGCGCCCAGAATGCGGGGGCGAGCGTGCCGGCCTCCGTCCGGGTGATGCGCGGCACCGCCTGCCCCAGATCGCCGGCCAGCGCGCCGCCGGCCCGCTGCACCGCCGCCATATCGTCCAGCCGCGCCTTCACCTGCGCCTGCGCGGACACGCTGTTGCCCAGCAGCAACACGCCGGCACTGGCGAGCATCGCGAAGATCATGAGGGCCACGAGCAGCTCGATCAGCGTGAAGCCCTGCTCCGCAGACTGCGCAGGTGGAGAAACGCGCCCCACATATCCACACCCGTTCGCTTCGAGCGCAGTCGAGAAGTGACTGGAACAGCTTACCCGTTTCTCGACTTCGCTCGAAACGAACGGGACATTTGAGACGACATGACCCTTCATTCGACCACCCGCACGAAACTCAGCACAACCGGCGATGCGCCGGGCTGGCCGTCGACGGCCAGGTCGACCTGCAACAGCCGTTGGTCGTTGGTCGGCTTGACGGTGCGGCTCCAGTGCCAGCGACGACCGCCATTATCGACATCGCCATCCTCGTCACCGATGGACGGCGGCACGGGATCGCTCTGCACCTCCACCATCAGGTTGCGCGCCACGATCTGGCCCAGCGCCTTGCTGTCGAGATCGGCGGCGGTGCGCAGCGTCACGCCTTGCAACCGCACCAGCGCCAGCGCGGCCAGGCTGAACACCGCCAGCGCCACGAGCATTTCCAGCAGCGTGAAGCCTCGCTCCGTTTCCCGACCCTTACCCACCGACCATGACCTTCCCAGCCATATCGACGGTCACGGATACGCGCTCGCCTTCGCGGGCCAGCGTCACGGTCAGGGGATCGGTGGGCAAGCCGGTACCGTCGAAGGCGATTTGCTGGCGCCCATCCTTGCCCACCAGCGCGCGGGTGCCGCCCTTCCAGTTGGCGGTGACGAAGGGCTTGTCCTCCAGCGGTGTCCACTGGCCACCTTCGCGGCGCTGAAAGCCGTAGCCGGATGCCGACACCCACAGACCCATCGGCCGCGCGGTCACGACCGCTTCGTCGCGCGCGGCGGCAACGCGCGCGGCAAAGCGATCGGCATCCTCGATCACGCGTCCGCGCGGATCGGGAATGGCCAGCACGACGGCAGCAGAAATGAAGCCGATGATCGTCAGCACGACCATCAGCTCGACCAACGTGAAGCCGTTTTCGGCGGAACGCCTCAAGGGCGTGAAGCCGCGTTCGTCGGCACGCGAACGCGCCCCGGCGCAGGCCGGGGCCCAGCGGATCGGGCGCCGCGCACGCCTCTCTGGACCCCGGCCTTCGCCGGGGAACAGTTTCTCAAAGCTCGCTGGAATAGATATCCGCATTTTCGCTCTCGCCGCCCGGCTGGCCGTCCGCGCCCAGCGAGCTGATGTCGAAAGCGCCTTTGCGCCCCGGCACGGTGTAGAGATAGGCGCGACCCCAAGGATCGTCGGGCAGCTTCTTGATATAACCGCCCCGGCGATAGCGCTGCGGCTGCGCCAGCGACGCCGGCGGGTTCAGCAATGCCTGCAACCCGTCCGACCCGGCCGGATAGGTCAGATTGTCGAGCCGATATTGCTCCAGCGCCTGCTCGATCGTCGCGATGTCCGCCTTCGCCTTCTCGACCCGCGCCGTGTCGGTCGCCGGGATGACATTGATAGCCACGATCGTCGCCAGCAGGCCGATGATGACGATCACGACCATCAGTTCGACCAGCGTAAAGCCGTTTTCGGCGGAACGCCTCAAGGGCGTAAATCCGCGCTCATCGGATGATGAGCGCCCCCCGGCGCGGGCCGGGGCCCAAGGGCCTTGACGCTGTTCTGCGTCATCTGGACCCCGGCCTTCGCCGGGGAACAGGGTGCGGATAGAAAATTGCTTCATATTCAACTCCTTCAAGCCCCGGTGAGGCTTTGCAGCTGCAAAATCGGCAGCAGGATGGACAGGATGATGACGGCGACGATGCCGCCCATCAATATGATGATGATCGGCTCCAGCATCGCCAGCGCGGCGGAGGTGAAGCTGTCGAATTCGCGTTCCAGATAGTCTGCGGCGCGCTCCAGCATCGTGTCGAGCCGCCCGGCACTTTCGCCGCTGGCCGCCAGATAGACCAGCAGCGGCGGAAACACGCCAGCCCGGCGCAGCGCGGCCGACAGGCTGCCACCGCCCCGGATGGCTTCCACAATCTCGTCCGACGCCTTGCGCAGCACCCGGTTGTGGACGGTGTTGGCGGTCAGCGACAGGCCCTCCATCAGCGGCAGGCGGCTGGCGATCATGGTGGACAGGGTGCGCGCCATCCGTGCCGCATGCAGATCCCGGATCAGCCGGCCCAGCAAGGGCAGGCCAAGCAGCATGGCGTCGAAGCGATAGCGAAAGCGATCCACCTTCATCGCGCGCCAGAAACCCACGCCGCCCAGCACCATCAGGATCAGCAGCAGCCACCAATAAGCGGCCAGGAAGGCGGAAACGCCCATCACTATGCGGGTCAATAGCGGCAATTCCTGCCCCACCGTGTCGAATTGCTCCACCACCTTGGGCACGACAAAGATCATCAGCGCCGCGACCACGAATATGGCGAAGGTCGCCAGCACGGACGGATAGGCGATCGCCGTCAAAACCTTGGACCGCATCACCGCCTGCCGTTCCATCAGGTCGGAAAGCCGTTCCATGATGGTGGGCAGGCTACCGGAGCTTTCGCCGGCCGAAATCATCGCGCGAAAGAGCGGCGGGAAGCTTTTGGGTTCGGCGCCCAGCGCATCGGCCAGCCGCCGCCCTTCCAGCACCCCGCCATGCACCTTGCCCACGATCGCGCGGACATGATCCTGCTCGCTCTGCTTGCCGATGGTACGCAGCGATTCTTCGAGCGGACTGACCTGGATCAGCGTCGACAGCTGGCGGGTGAAAAGCGTCAATTCCTTGGCCGACAGGCGCGGCGTGCGCAGCGACAGGCCCGCCCGCTTGCGCGCCGTTTCGACCGCGCCCGGCTCGATCCGCACGATGAACAGCTTGCGCGCATCCAGCTTGGCGCGCGCATCCTCGATCGTGGCGGCCTTCATGCTACCGCTGCGTTCCCGCCCGGCCGGGTCGATGACGCTATAATCGAAATCAGCCATCGGCGATGGTTTCCGCCTCGACCGAATCGCGGCGCGACACGCGGATCGCCTCCTCCGCCGTAGTCTGCCCATCGCGCACCAGCGCCCGCGCGGCGGACCCCAGGTTCGGCGCATTCAGGAAGGCGTGACGCGCGATCAGCGATTCGTCGCCGCCGTCGTTGATCAGGCGGCGGATGGTGTCGTCCACCCGGATCGCCTCGAACACGCCGATCCGGCCCTTATAGCCGGAGCCGTTACACGCGTCGCAGCCGCGGGCCCGATAGATGATGGTGCCCGGATCGAAGCCCAGCAGCGCGCTGGCCGACTTGTCCGCCTGTACCGGCTCACGGCAGCTCTGGCAAAGGCGTCGGACGAGGCGCTGGGCGATGACCGCGCGCAGCGTGGAGGCCAGCAGGAAGGGTTCGACCCGCATGTCGCGCATACGGGTGATTGCGCCGACCGCATCATTGGTGTGGACCGTGGACAGGACGAGATGCCCGGTCAGCGACGCCTGCACCGCAATCTCCGCCGTCTCGCGATCGCGGATTTCGCCGACCATGACGACGTCGGGATCCTGGCGCAGGATCGCGCGCAGGCCCGCCGCGAAGGTCAGGCCGACCTTGGCATTGACCTGCGTCTGGCCCACGCCCTCCATCGCATATTCGACCGGATCTTCGACGGTCAGGATATTGCGCGACCCATCGTTCAACTGGCGTAGGCCCGCATACAGCGTCGTGGTCTTTCCCGACCCGGTCGGCCCGGTGACCAGGATGATGCCGTTCGGTTCGCTCAGCCCTTCGCGGAAAATCCGGTCCGGTGTGCCTGTCATGCCCAGCAGGTCGAGCGTAATGCCGGCATTTTCCTTATCCAATATGCGCAGCACCACCCGCTCGCCCGCCCGGCTCGGCAGGGTGGATACACGCACGTCGAGCAGCTTGCCGCCCAGCGTCAGGCCGATGCGCCCGTCCTGCGGCACGCGCCGTTCGGCGATGTCCAGCCGCGCCATCACCTTGATGCGGCTGACCACCACCGGCGCGACATGGGGCGGCATGCGCAGCGTTTCGCGCAACACGCCATCTACGCGCATGCGCACGATCAGGCCGGTTTCATAGGGTTCGATATGAATGTCCGACACGCCCTGCCGCGCGGCTTCGGCGATGATGCCGTTGATCAGGCGGATCGCCGGCGCATCGTCCGCGCTGTCGAGCAGATCGTCGGCGGTTGGAATATCGGCGGCGAGAATATCCAGCTCGTCCGCGCCGACCTCCAGCGATCCGGCCATGGCCGCCGCGCTGCCCTCCATCGCATAATGGTTGGACAGATGCCGGTCGAACTCGCCCGGCGCGACGAAGATGACGTCGAAGCTGCGCGCCAGATGGCGCCGGACTTCCAGCAGGATGCGCGGATCGCTGCCCTCGCGCACGGCGATGGTCAGCCGATCGCCCTCCACCGGCAGCATGACCACGCCATGTTTGCGCGCGAAGACATAGGGAATGTCGATCGGCCGCGATGGCGCCGAAGGAAATTCAACAGCTTGCGACTGATCGCTCACTTCTTCTCTCCGCTTGCCGGTATCTCGACCGGTCGCACCACGCCGCTCGACTGGCGGACGCTGGGTTCGATGACCTGCGATGGCGTCGCGCCCGCATCGGGCTGCACCACGGCATCGCCCGGCGGCGCCGCGACCGGCGGGGTCGCGCCCATATAGTCGCGCACCAGTTCGTCGATGGTCGGCTCCATGTCGGGATTGCGCTGCAACTGCATGCCGCGCACATAGCCATAGCGCTGCTGCGTCAACCGCTGCGCATCTTCCTTGGTGCGCAGGATGGTCGGGCGGATGAAGACCATCAAATTGGTCTTGGACCGGCTGCGGCTGCGCGATTTGAACAGTTCGCCCAGCCCCGGAATGTCGGACAGCAACGGGATGCGCTCGATCGTCTTGCGCTCATTATCGTCCAGCAAACCGCCCAGCGCGAGGATCTCGCCATCGTCCACGGTGACGGTCGTCTCGATCTCACGCTTGTTGATGATAAGGTCGCTGCTGGAGTTGCTGACCGGCCCGGCCACGCTCGACACTTCCTGTTTCAGGAACAGCTTGATCGCGCCGCCGGTATTGATCTGCGGCTTCACCTCCAGCTTGATCCCGACATCCTGGCGCTGGACGGTACGGAACTGATTGTCAAAATTCTGGCTCAGCGCCTCGCCGGTGGTGACGGGCACCTGCTGGCCGACCAGGATGGACGCCTTCTGATTGTCCAGCGTCATCACCGATGGCGTGGAGAGCAGATTGCTTTCCGTGTCGGACTTCACCGCATTGATGATCGCGCCGAAAATACCGTTCTTGCCGATCTGCGTGCCAAGGCCACCGATGATCCCGGTCGCGCTTTGCAGGCTGCTGAGTGCGGCCTCCTGCAAGCTGCTGGCGAGGTCGCCGCTATTCTGCACCTCAGTCGTGGTCCGCGTACCGTCGGCCGCGACCACCGTGGTCGTTGTCGTGCCCAACTGCGTCGCACCATAAGCGCCCGCCAGCGTCAGCAAATTGGGGGAAGCGTTGCTGTAATTGGTCGCGGCAAAGCCCGTCTTCGTGCTACCGATCAGGAATTGCACGCCCAGCTTCTTGGCCGCCGCATCGCTGATCTCCACGATGATGGCTTCGACCAGCACCTGTTCGCGGCGGGTATCGACCTGACGGATGGTTTCGCCCAGCATCCGCTGCACATCGCTATTGGCCGCCACGATGATGGCGTTGGCGCCTTCATAGCGGGTGACGATCGCCGGGCCACGCGTGGATATCCCGCCGCCGCTGGGCGACGAAGAGGAGGACGCTGCCGCCACCGGTGCCGCTGCCTGAGACGCAGGCGCCGCGCCGCCGGCCGCCGGGGTGGAGGCCGTCACCGGCTGGCTGGTCGATTGACCCACAAGCTGCTGCAACACTGGCAACAGCTTTTCGGCATCGGCATGTTCCAGCCAGTAGACGCGGATTTCCGTGCCGCTTGCCGCCTGCTGGTCCAACTGGCGCGCCATCGCCACCAGCCGGGCGACGGTATTGGCATCACCCCGGATCGCGACCGCATTGCTGCTGTCGATCGGCACCACGGTCGCGGCCGAAGGCGCGGCATTCTCGCCGCCGCCACTAGCCACCAACGCCTGCAAGGACGTCGCGATTTCGCGCGCGCCGGCATTTTTCAGCATCACCATCTGTGTCGCCGCCGTGTCGCGGTCGATACGGGCGATCACCTGGCGGATGCGGGCGATATTGTCGGCATAGTCGGCCACGACCACGCTGTTGCCGGCGCGGTTGGCGGTGACGGAGCCTTCCTTGCTGACCAGCGGGCGCAGCGTTTCCAGCGCGCTCGCGGCGTCGATCGAACGCAGGCGGAAGACTTCGGTGACGAAGCTGTTGCGATTGGCCGCACGGCCGACGCTGCTGGGCTGGCCGGCCGCGCCATCGGCCGGCTGAATGCGATAGGCGCCGCCCGGTGCCGGCACCGCGACCAGACCATTGGCGCGCAGGGTCGACAGCACGATCTCGAAATATTCGGAGCGCGACAGCGGCCGATCGGTCACGACCGACACCTTCCCCTGCACCTTATTGTCGATGATGAAGGTGCGCCCGGTTACCCGCGCCGCATCCTGAATGAAGGCGCGGATATCGGCATCACGCACGTTCAGCGTCTGCTGCGCCATCAAAGGCGCGGCGATGGGCGTGGCAAGGGCGAGCGCGGTGGCTGCGGAGAGGAGGAGTTTGCGGGTCATTGGCCTTGCACTATGATATTGACCGATGCGACGGCGGCGCCGCGCTCGACGGTCAGGGAGAGGCGCGCGCCGGGCGCGATCTGGTTCTGAAGGGTCTGAAGATCGCCGGCCGATCCGATCGGCTGGCCATTGACCTGGCTGACGATATCGCCAGGCTTGAACCCCACGCCGGCAAAGCCCGGCCCTTTTGAAAGGACGGCAAGCCCCGTCACACGGCCATTCTGCAAGCGCGGGGCAAAGCCGATGTCGCGCTTCAGGCTGTCGACGCTAGGGCCGGCACCAGGCGGCGCGGGCGGCGGTGGCGCGGCGCTCTGCCAACCCTCGCCGCTCGACGGAGCAGGCTCCGCTTCGGGCGCCGGGGTCGACTGGTCGAGGAAAATCTGCTCTTCCGCCCCGCCCCGGTCGATCGTGACATGGTCAAAGGCAACGGCTTTCAAAACCACGCCCGGCATGACCTCATCGCCCACGGCGAAGCTGTTCTGCACCCCGTCGGGCGAAGCGATGATGGCCGAACCCAGCCCCGACCCTTCATTCAGCCGTATGCCGTAAAGGGTCAGCGCCAGCGAGGTGACGACACCGCTGCCGGCCTGTTGCGGCGCACCGCTGCGGAAGAAGGGGTCGAAGCTGGCGAAGAGCGCCTGGCGTGCGGCGGGAGACAGCGTCTGCGCCTGCCGCCCTTCCCACGGGCCAAAGCTGCCGACCGGCACCACCACGGCCCAGACAAGGCGCACAAGTTGCAGCGCCAGCACCACCAGCAGCAGCTTTTCGAGCAGCGCCAGCCAGTCGATCGCCGGGAGCGATACCGACCGTTCGCGCCTGAAACCGCGCATCCTATCGCCAAGTGGCACACGCATGATGGTGAAGCACGCCCCCGTTTATTCCCTAGGGGCCAGCTAGGCGGGTGATCTTACTCCAGAATGACAGTTATATGACTGATATATGACATGGCGTAATAGCGGTGTCCCGCGACTTGCATTTTCAACGACGGAAGATAGGCGTGGCGACGTCTTTCCATCATCTTCGCCTTTTCGGATCGCCCATGACGAACCAGATCGACGCCCCGTTGAATATCGATGCCGACCCTGCCTGGATCGCGTCCCACCCCCGCATCCAGCGCGTGCCGAGCAAGGAATTGACGCTGTTCATCCAGCGCGATTTTCTGAATGTGCAGGATTGTGCCGCGCTGGTCGAGCGGATCGACGCCAGCCGCCGCCCTTCGACCATCGCGGACGCCAATGGCGACGGTTATTTCCGCACCAGCGAAACCTGCGACCTCGACCATGCCGATACCTTCGTCGCCGCGATCAATGCGCGGCTGGACGCCTTTGCCGGCATCGCCACGGCCCATGGCGAACCGATCCAGGGTCAGCGCTATGATGTCGGGCAGGAATTCAAGGCGCATACCGATTATTTCGACCCCAAGGGCGCGGATTATACGCGCTATTGCTCGGTCGCGGGCAACCGCACCTGGACGCTGATGATCTATTTGAACGAACCGGCCGCCGGCGGCGCCACCCGTTTCACGAAGATCGGCAAGACGGTCCAGCCCGAAACGGGCAAATTGCTGATATGGAATAATCGCCTGAGTTCAGGCGAACCCAATCCCGCCAGCATCCATCATGGCATGAAGGTGCGAACCGGCGTGAAACACGTCATCACCAAATGGTATCGGGAACGCACTTGGGGGTAATCAAGCCCAGAAAGTCTGAGCCTCCACCAACTTGCCATGCGCCTTCGCCGCAGCGCGGAGCAGTTTCGGCTTGTCCGCCATGTCCGCCTCCCTCGCCAGCCCGATCCGCGCCAGCGTGGCGGGGGCCGTCACCAGATCGTTGAGCTTGCCCAGCCTGTCCTGCATCGCTTCCAGCTTCCCAATGAAGCGCTTGTACCGCCGCGCCGTCTTGACGGGAAAAAGATCGCCAAAATATTCAGAAGCATAGCGCAGCTTCTTCGCATCCTTTCGCACGGCATGCCGCGCCTCGTCGCTCAGCCGCTTCATATGCTTGCCGCCTTTGGCGACGCGCTTGCGGCGTTTGCGCAGCCGATCCGCCGCAAAGGGTGCGATAGGCTGCGCGGCTTCGTCGCCCAGACCCGCGCCATCCGCCAGCCATTGCGTCAGGTCGAGCATCAACATGCGCACCCGCGCCGAGCCCAGCCATTGCCGCACGCGTGCATGCGCCTGCGTCCTCGCCGCTTCCAACACCGCATGCCCGGCCGCATCATCGACCGACAGCACGTCCAGATCGCGCGCCTCGCCCAGCACATGCGCCAGCCAGCGCAACTCGCCCTGGAACCCCGCCACCTCCTCCGCTCGCAGGAGCGGCCCGAACACGCTCAACGCCGTGCGCAACCGGCGGATCGCAACCCGCGCCTGATGCAGCGCGGCGGGCACATAGCCTTCCAGCAGCAGCGCCTCGTTCAACCGATAATGGCGCAGGCATAGCGCCACGATCCGCCCAAGGGCATCGCCGGTCGTCGCATCGGGATCGAGCCGTATCGGTTCCGCCTTGTGCGCCTTGGGCAAGGCCTTGGTCAGTCGATAGCCACGCTCCGACTTGCTCAACACCCCGGTCCGCACCGGCACATCCGCGTCGATCCGCCGCGCCAGCGCGAACAAGGTCGCCGGCGCACCGCTTTTCAACTCCAGTTCGATTTCGCAGATCGGCTCCTCCCGATCGCCAGCCCGCACCACGCCACGGTCCAGAACCAGTTCGATCAGCGCGCCATCCTGCGGCACCAGCCAAGTCCGCCGCTCCACGATCACCGCAAAGACCGGCACGACATCGGCCACCGCATCGCCCAGCAGCGCCGCCACCGGATTGCCTTCATCCAGCACCGGCGTATCGCCACGCACGGGCCTTTCCCACTCATCCCGCGCGAACAGCCCAGCCCCGCCACGTCCATTCGCCTTGACCGTCTGGATGCGCCGCCGCCCCGATCGGCGAATGCGCAGGCTCACGCCCTGATGGGCCAACCGATGATCGGGCGTGTCGAAATAGGTGGCATGCAATGTCGCCGTCTCGCCGTCCAACCCCAGCAAGGGCGGCCATTGCGCAAAGATTTCAGCCGCTTGCGCAGACAGTTCCAGCTTGAGTTCGATTTCCGCTTGCAAATCCAGCTTCCTCTCGACGCCCCCGCGATGAACATGTCCTTTATCATGGCCGCACCATTCATGGAAATGCCACGAGAGTCCCTGAATTGTCACATGACAGTCTTGGCAATGTCACAGAACCAGCATCACCATGTCATCTGGCGCGCCTAATTGCCCGATCCGAGGGCGACAGGGGGCGTTGTCCGAATCGAAATTCCCCTGCGCTCCGCACTTCAACCATCCCGGCAAGACCGGAGCGGAGACGACATGGCCAAGATTAACCGTATCCAAACGATCCTGATGGCGGGCTGCGCCTGCGTGGGCCTGAGCGCCTGCGGCGCCGACGACATCGCTTCGCCCGGCGAAGGCACGATCGTCCTCCCCACGCCGACCCCTACGCCGACGCCGACCCCCACGCCCACCCCGACGCCGACCCCCACGGCCGTGACGCCGGCAGCCAACTGCCCGACCATCGCAGGTTCGGTGCAGCTGACCGACGCAGGCACGATCACGGACGGCACCAACACCTGGCGCAACTGCGCCTTCCCGGCGCGTTTCACCGCATCGACGGCCATTTCGAAGCAGACCGGCGTCATCTACTCGATGCCTGGCCGCGTCGATGTCGGCACCGATCAGGGCGCGACCAGCACCGGCAACAACGTCACGCTGACGATCGATCCGGGCGTCACCATCTTCGCCGGCACCGGCAACACCTTCCTGGCCGTCAACCGCGGTAACCGCATCAACGCCGTCGGCACCGCGACCCAGCCGATCGTGTTCACCAGCCGTGAAAACGTCCTGGGCACCAGCACCGACCAGTCGTCGGGCCAGTGGGGCGGCGTCGTGCTGCTCGGCCGTGCGAAGATCACCGACTGT
Source organism: Sphingobium limneticum (assembly GCF_008710155.1). GTDB lineage: Bacteria > Pseudomonadota > Alphaproteobacteria > Sphingomonadales > Sphingomonadaceae > Sphingobium > Sphingobium limneticum. Next base: position 288,910 of record NZ_VYPZ01000004.1, on the reverse strand, counting down.
CTCGCCCCGGCCGCCGCACCCGGCACCACGGCGTGCGAACGCGACACCGAAGGCGCCAGCGGCGCGCTGTATGGCGGCGCTGACGACACCGACAATTCGGGTCGCATGTCCTACGTCCAGATCCGCTATTCGGGCTTCGTCCTTTCGGGTTCGAGCGAATTGCAGGGCCTGACCCCCTCGGGCGTCGGCACCGGCACCGTGCTTGACCATATCCAGGTCCATAACAGCTCGGACGACGGCATCGAAATCTTCGGTGGTTCGGTTCACCCGCGCTATCTGGTCCTGACCGGCAACGAAGACGATAACCTCGACACCGACATGGGCTATCGCGGCACCGTCCAGTTCCTGCTGAGCATCCAGCGCGCGAACAACGACATCGGCGACGGTTTCCTCGAAACCGACTCGAATGGCGGCACCAACAGCAACGCCAGCGAAGACGCCCTGCCGCGTCAGTACCTCAAGGTTGCCAACTTCACCGCCATCAACCGTGCGACCACCGGTTCGAACGGTGCGGCCATGCTGCTGCGCGGCGGCGCCGACCTGGCGCTGGTGAACGGCATCATCGTCAGCCCGACCCAGAGCTGCCTGCGCATCGACAGCACGCCGACCGTCCGCGACGCCGACACGGCGCTTCAGGACGCCGGCAAGCCGCGCTACATCTCCGTCGTGATGCAGTGCAACAGCACGCCGTACAAGGGCAGCCGCGGCGTCGACGCCGCCACCGTACAGTCGATCTTCGAAGCCGGCGCGAACAGCACCATCAGCTACACCCCGTCGCTGACCAGCCTGTTCATCAACGGCCCGACCGAAACCGCTCGTACCGCCATCGATCCCAAGACCATCGACACCAACTTCGCCACCACCAACTATATCGGTGCGGTGAAGGACAGCGCCGATACCTGGTACGCTGGCTGGACCTGCAACTCGGCGACCGCCAGCTTCGGTTCGACCAGCGGCAATTGCACCGTCATCCCCCGCTGATCGGCACCTGACCTCAACAGGGGCGGGGGAGCGTAATCTACGCTTCCCCGCCTTCTTTTGCCCGCATCCTTTTGCACCGAATTTTCCCAAGGGGGACGAATAGCATGTCGAAGCCGCTCAGCCTGGCGCGCCTGCTCCTGATTTCCACCGCGCTGGTCGCCCCGATGGCGATGGCGCAGACCAACCCGACTCAAGCTGGTGACGCCGGCATGACGACCACGCCCAGCGCCGCCGATGAGGCCGACGCGCAAGAGGGCAATGTCGACGTGTCGATCCCGGGCGCTGACATCGTCGTCACCGGCCGCCGCACCGCCAATATTTCGCAGGCAGCGCCGCAGGTGGTGAACGTCCTGTCCGCCGCCGACATCAAACGTACGGGCGAAGGCGACATCGCCGGATCGCTCCAGCGCGTGACCGGCCTGTCGGTCGTGTCGGGCGGCTATGTCTATGTCCGCGGCCTTGGCGATCGCTATTCGCTCGCCCTTTTGAACGGCTCGCCCCTGCCCAGCCCGGAACCGCTCAAGCGCGTCGTTCCGCTGGACATCTTCCCGACCAGCGTCATCGCATCGACCCTGGTGCAAAAGAGCTTCTCGGCCAACTTCCCCGGTGAATTCGGCGGCGGCGTCATCAACCTGACGACCAAGGCGATCCCGACCGAATCCTATCTGGAACTCGGCGTCGGCAGCTCGGCCAACACCGAAACCTCCGGCCAGATGGGCTATACCCATTATGGCGCCAAGTCCGACTGGACCGGCTTCGACGACAGCTCGCGCGACGTTCCGCCGCTGCTGCAGGAAGCGATCAAGAGCGGCAAGCCCTTCCCGAACATGCCGCGCGCCGACCTGCGCAACATCGCGATGCAGTTTCTGAACGCCGACACCACCCTGCTTCAGCGCACCAACAGCCTGCCCTTCAACTTCTCCGGATCGATCAATGCCGGCACGGCGGTCGATGTCGGCAGCGACGGTCGCCTGGGCATCATCGCGACCGGCTCCTACAGCAACAAGTGGCGCACGCGCGACACGTTGCAGCAGGCGTCGCTCAACCCGGCCGAAGGCGCGGGCAAGAATACGCAGCAGATCAGCACCGACAATGAAGTCACGGTCAACGCCCTGCTGGGCATCGGGCTGGAGTTTGGGCAGCAGAAGCTGCGCTGGACCAACCTCTACATCCGCGACACATTGAAGCGCAGCGCGTTGTCGGTCGGCCAGAATGACGGCCAGATCCAGGGCGCCGATTATATGACGCAAAATACCGCCTGGTATGAACGTCAGTTGATCGACACGCATCTGGTGGGCGAATTCAAGCTGAGCGACGCGCTCAGCCTGGACGTGCGTGGTGGCTTCTCCAACTCGCAGCGTGAAGCGCCCTATGAACGCGAATTCGTCTATGTGCGCACCAATCGCGCCCTGGCCGAAGATCCGGTCGGCAATCGCTTCATCAACGCCTTGAACCGCCAGCGCGGCGACGCCTCGGTCACGTTCAGCGATCTCAACGAAGATCTCTGGTCGGCCGGCGCTGACCTCAGCTACAAATTCTCGCCCGACTTCACCGTCACGGCGGGCTATGCCTTCACCGACACGAAGCGCACCTCGTCGCGCTACGAACTGCACTATGACGCCACCAACCTGCCGCTCGCCGTGCAGCAGTTGCGCCCCGACTATCTGACGTCGGATGCCACGATCCAGCTGTACGACATCAGCCTGCTGGAATTTTCGGGCAATTATCCGGTCTATGACGCCGCCATGCGCGTTCATGCCGGCTATGCGCAGGTGCAGGCGCAGATCGTTCCGGGCCTCAGCTTCAATGCGGGCGTCCGTTATGAAAAGGGCGACCAGTCCGTCACCGGCGTGGACGTCTACAATACCGGCGTCACCCCGTTCAATCAGATCAAGAAGGACTATTGGCTCCCTGCCCTGACCGTGACGGTCGAAGCGGCCAAGGGTGTGCAGTTCCGGGCTAGCGCGTCCAAGACCATCGCTCGCCCGCAATTCCGCGAGCTGATCGCCCAGCCCTATCTCGACACCGAATCCAACCGTTTCTTCCGCGGCAACCCCTTCCTGAAGGACAGCCAGCTGTGGAACGCGGACATTCGCGCCGAATGGTATATGGGGCGTGACGAACGACTGATCGTGGCGGCCTTCTACAAGAAGATCGACAATCCGATCGAAACCTTCACCACGATCAACGATACCTATGCGGTGACGACCAGCTTCGCCAACGCACCGGAAGCGTCGCTCTACGGTTTCGAACTGGAAGCGCAGAAATATGTCCCGCTCGACGGCCTGTCGGACGGCGACTTCTTCGCCAACCGTCGCGTCGCGCTGATCGGCAACTATACCTACACCCAGTCGAAGCTGAAGGTGAAGGATGGGGACACGACCATCCCCTATACTTACACCACCGGCGACCTGCCTGCCGCGTCGGACTATTTCCTGAACGGCGTGCCGCTGACGGGTCAGTCGGACCATCTGGTCAACCTGCAGCTGGGTCTGGAAGATACGGAAAAGCTGTCGCAGCAGACGCTGTTGCTGACCTATGCCAGCCCGCGCGTCACCAGCCGCGGTCCGAACCTTCAGCCCGACATCAAGGAAAAGCCGGGTATCCAGCTGGACTTCGTCGCGCGTCAGGGTGTGAAGCTGCCCGGCGGGATCAACAGCGAATTCAAGCTGGAGGCCCGCAACATCCTAGGCCGCAAGTTCCAGGAGTTCCAACAGGCCGGCGACAACAAGGTCTATTATAACCGGTACAAGATCGGCACCACCATCGCCGCATCGATGACCGTGGCCTTCTGAAGCATCGTGCGGAAAAGTGGGAACCGGTTTTCCGCTCAAAACGATGCGACAGTAAAAATTCAGAGCGCGCGACTAGCGTCAATTCAACGCGGCGCGCTCTGATCGTCACCACATCGCAGACAAGCGAACGGCCGGGGAAACCCGGCCGTTTTGCTTTCCAATCAAGGTGCAGTCATCACATTCTAAGCGAAGGGGCGCCGTCCTTGCCGGACGACGCCCCTGCTCCCTACCCCTTGCTGCCTTGTTCCGGCTCGCCCCGATCAGTTCATCGCATAGCTGGGGTTGAGACGGCTCAACGCCCGCACCGCCACATCGCGCGACGATTCTTCGTTACCGTTGGCCAGCACCAGCGTTACTTCCGGCGCGAAACGGGCGGAGCGATAGGCTTCGCGTGCCTGTGCCATCTTGCCAAGGCCGGCATAGGCATTGCCGAGGTTGATGAGGCGGGCGGGATCATTCTCGCCATAGACCGGCATCGACGCCAGCTTGCGTTGCGCATCCACGAAGCGGCCGGCCTGGAGCGCAGTCGCCGCCAGCGTGCCATCCGGCGCGCCGACCACGACCATCTCCTCGGGCGCCGCCTGGGCCATGCCGGGCGTCATAGCCGCCAGCGCCAGACCCATCATGATAGCGGCCTTCTTCATGTCCCGATCTCCTCGAAAAAACTTCCTAACATAGCCAGACGTATTTCATTTAGATGACATCGGAACAAGATAGCATGATCTATAGGGAAACAAGTTTCTTTGCTTTAAAATCAGTGTGATATGAATTTTACTTCATACTGTCATAAAATCGTAATTGAAAAAACAGGTTAGCCGCGCCCGATTCGAATCAAACGAACCACGAAACAAGCGCCATCATCGCCCGGTCGGACGACATCGATCATGACGATGAAAGGAAGGTCCAGGGACTTCTGTTGCCCGGCGCCCTGGAAACCGCTGAATTCCCTTCTGTTGCCCGGTGGGTTCAACCGCGCTATTTTAGAGTAATGTCAGGCCGTGAGGCCCTCAATTACGCTGCAATGGCGAGTGCTTCGTTATCGTTGGCACTTGTGAGTTTTGCACAGTTTAACGGCTTACACGGGCCGGGTAAAAATATCGCCTTTGAACACACGTCGATCCTAGTTCGGCCCCATCAGACACCCCGTTCCGGCTGGGCCGTCACGGGACATGTGGTGGAACCGCCGGGTACTGCCCCCGGGTCCGCTGCGTCTATTATACGACACACTTTATCACCATAGCCGGGCGAACCCGGCCCGACCCATATGGGCGCAAACGAAGGCTTTTTCAAGCCATGGACTTGGCGAGCAGGACAAAGCCTCTGCTGAGGATGCCAATGGGCAAGGCAGATAATCGCCCAACCGCTCTCTATCGCTGCCCACTTCCCCCCGCGCGCATCCCGCGCTAAGGCTCTGCGCATGATCCTCGTCATCGACAATTATGACAGCTTCACCTGGAACCTGGTCCATTATCTGATGGAGTTGGGCGCTGAGGTAGAGGTCGTCCGCAACGACGCCATTTCGGCGGGCCAGGCCCTGTCCAGCGGCGCGAAGGCGTTCCTGCTTTCGCCCGGTCCGTGCACCCCCAATGAAGCGGGCGTCAGCCTGGACCTCGTCGCGGCCTGCGCCGATGCTGGTGCGCCGCTGCTAGGCGTGTGCCTGGGCCATCAGTCCATCGGTCAGCATTTCGGTGGCAAGGTGGTGCGTGGCGGCCTGATGCACGGCAAGACATCGCCCGTCACCCATGACGGTACCGGTCTGTTCTCAGGGCTTCCCTCGCCCTTCACCGCAACCCGCTATCACTCGCTGATCGTGGAGGATATTCCGGCCGACCTGGTCGTCAACGCCACCAGCGCGGACGGCTCCGTCATGGGCTTCCGCCACGCGACCCTGCCGATCCATTCGGTGCAGTTCCACCCAGAAAGCATCGCCACCGAATATGGCCACGACATGCTGGCCAATTTTATGGCGATCGCCGGCCTGCCGGTGCGGGAACGCGAAGCGGCCTGATCATGGACATGAGTGGACGAACCGGATGTATGATCCTGTTCGCCGCCTTGGTTGCATGGGCGCCGGCCGCGCCAGCCCGATCCGAACAGCGCTGCACGACTGCGAACGCCACCGCCACCAGCATAGAGGCCATACAGGCCGACTATTCGATATGGGCGGGCAAATGCGTGCGCGTGCGGGGATTGGGCATCGACAGCCAACTCTATGCCGACCGGCAGGCACTGACGGACGACGACACGCCCCTTGGAGAGGATGCTCGCCGATCCATCATCATGTTTCCTGACCGCAAGGCGCCGCGCCTGCCCCGCAATCGCCCGATGATGGTGGATGTCATTGGCCGGGTCGGCAGTTGCCGGGCCGCGCATGATGTGGTGGCGGAAATGTCGGCGGACCAACCCGACCGGATCATCATGGTATCGGGCTACTGCCACACCTCGCTCGCCACCTATATCGCGCCGTCCGCGATACGCCCGATCGACACAACACGGCCCGTTCGCCTGACGGAAGCCGAAGTCCCGGCGGAGCGGCGCGGCATCGTCGAAGCCCCCGTTCATTCGAACAAGCTGCCCGCCATGCGCAGTGCGGCGCACACCCTGTTCGCAGCCCTGGCTACGCGCGACAAGGCCGCTTTCCTCCGTCTCAGCGAACCCGACGGCATCGCACCCCGGCAGCAGAAAGACGCCCGACGCAAATTCTCCCGCCTGATCGCCCCGCGATCCGCTTTCGCAAAGATACCGGAAGCACATCATCCGGAGCGGATTTTCGTCGAACGGCTGGACGCAGTCGAGGCCGATCCGTCGCAAGCCATAGTCTGCCGATGCCGAACGTCCGATTGCGCCGGCAAATGGCCGGTCGTGATGCGCGATGCGGACAATCTGCCGGACCGTCCCTATGTCTGCGTTCAAGCCAACGACTATCTGCTTGGCCCCGGCCGCGATACCGTGATCCAGGTCACGGCCGAACAGGCGCTTGATGGCTTCGCCGAACCTCTGTCCTATCCAGCACGAAAGGACTAAATTGCGCATAGCCGCTTTGCGAATATGTCCGGAATAGGAAACGTAATGTCAAGATCGGCGGGAAAAGTGCGAAGTTAAGGATCGACGCCCCCTCGACTCACCGCCCCCCTGCCGACTAAGGCGGATGCGATGACCAGCCTGCCCGATCCTACTACGCCGCTGTCGGCCGATACCGCCGCTCAGGCTTTCGACCTGCTGTTCGACGCTGACCTGAGCGACGAGGCCATTGCCGATTTCCTCGTCACCATGGCCCGGCGCGGCGAGACGGCGACCGAAATCGCCGCCGCCGCCCGCGCCATGCGCGCCCGCATGATCCCGGTCAGCGCACCGGCTGGCGCGATCGACGTGTGCGGCACCGGGGGCGACGGGCACCATACGCTCAACGTCTCCACCGCTGTCTCACTCGTTGTCGCAGCCGCCGGCGTGCCGGTCGCCAAACATGGCAACCGCGCCGCCTCTTCGAAAGCCGGCGCCGCCGACACGCTGGAGGCGCTGGGCCTGAACCTGGACAAGGCCGCCGCGACCGCCGAAGCCACCCTTGCCGATCTCGGCATCTGCTTCCTCTTCGCGCAAAATTACCACCCGGCACTCAAACGCCTCGGCCCGATCCGCAAGGCGATCGGCGAACGCACCATCTTCAACCTGATGGGGCCGCTCGCCAATCCGGCCAATGTCCGCCGCCAACTGGTCGGCATCGCACGTCCGGCCTATGTTCCCATCTATGCCGAAGCGCTGGCGGAACTGGGTGCGGACCGGGCGATGATCGTGTCGGGCGACGAAGGGCTGGACGAACTGTCGCTGGCCGGCGGCAACGATATCGCCGAAGTCACCGGCAACGGGCTGGTCGCCATGCGCCGCCTGACTGCCGCAGAACTTGGCCTCTCCACCCATCCGGTCGATGCGATCCGCGGCGGCGACGCAACCCATAATGCCGCTGCTCTCCGCGCCCTGCTGCAAGGCGAGGAAGGCCCCTATCGCGACGCGGTGCTGCTAAATGCCGCCGCCGCCCTTGTCGTCGCCGACGCCGCAACCGATCTGCGCGAGGGCGTGGAGGAAGCGGCCGAAACCATCGACCGTGGCCTTGCCAACGCCTTGCTCAATTGCTGGATTGCCTATCAATGACCAACAAGCTGATCGAAATCTGCGATTTCAAGCGCGAGGATGTCGCACGCCGCCGGGCAGCGACCAGCATCGCCGCATTACACGCCCGCGCCAGCGAGCAGACCCCGCCACGCGGTTTCCGCAAAGCGCTGGACGATGCAGCACGCGCCGGCTTCGGCCTGATCGCCGAAATCAAGAAAGCCAGCCCATCCAAGGGTCTGATCCGCGCGGACTTCGATCCCCCCGCCCATGCGCAGGCCTATGCGGCAGGCGGCGCGGCCTGCCTGTCGGTCCTGACCGACGAGCCTTATTTTCAGGGGCATGACGATTATCTGATGGCCGCCCGGTCGGCCTGCGCCATCCCCGTATTGCGCAAGGATTTCCTGGTCGATCCCTGGCAGGTGCTCGAAAGCCGCTCGCTGGGCGCGGACGCCATCCTCATCATCGTCGCCGCGCTGGACGATGGCCAGATGCAGGAAATCGAGGACGCCGCCCTTGGCTTGGGCATGGACGCCCTGATCGAAGTGCATGACGAAGCGGAACTGGAGCGGTCGCTGAAGCTGCGCTCGCGTCTGATCGGTGTCAATAATCGCGACCTGCGCGATTTCTCGGTCGACTTCGCCCGCACCTATGAACTGGTGGGCAAGGCGCCAGAAGGCTGCACCTTCGTCGCCGAAAGCGGTCTTGGCAGCCATGCCGACCTCCTTGCCATGGCCGACCACGGCGTGCGCTGCTTCCTGGTCGGCGAAACGCTGATGCGGCAGGCCGATGTGGAGGCCGCGACCCATAATTTGCTCACCGGGGCATGACCGGCCTCACCCATCTGGACGATGATGGCGCGGCGCGCATGGTCGATGTCGGGGCAAAAGCGGTGACGGCACGCGAAGCCGTCGCCTCCGGCCGCATCGATATGAGCGCGAACGCTGCCAAGGCCATCGCCGATGGGCTGGTCAAGAAAGGCGACGTCCTTGCCGTGGCGCGGGTCGCCGGCATCATGGCGGCGAAGAAGACGGCCGACCTCATCCCGCTCTGCCACCCGATCGCGCTCAGCGCCGTGACGGTCGATTTCTTGCCTGACGATAGCGGCGTCACCGTGACCGCCACCGCCCGGACCGCCGGCCAGACCGGCGTGGAGATGGAAGCGCTGACCGCTGCCTCGGTGGCGCTGCTCACCATCTACGACATGGCCAAGGCGCTGGACAAGGCGATGGTCATCGGCGCGGTCCAGCTTGAATCCAAGACCGGCGGCAAGTCCGGCGACTGGCGCCGCGTCCCATGAGCCTGTTGCCGGTCGCAGAAGCGCAGGCTCGCCTGTTCGCGCTGGCCGACCGGCTGCCGGTGGAAACCGTTCCGATTGCGCAAGCCGTCGGCCGCTGGCTGTCGCAGGATATTGCCGCCCTGCGTGACCAGCCCTGGGCCGATCTGTCGGCAATGGATGGCTATGCGGTCCGCGCGAGCGAAATGCCCGGTCCCTGGCGCGTCACCGCCGAAAGCGCGGCAGGAACTGGCCTTCAACCCGCGTTGGGACCGGGTGAGGCCAGCCGCATCTTCACCGGCGCGCCGCTGCCGCCCGGTGCCGACGCGATATTGATCCAGGAAAATGCGACCCGCGAAGGCGATCGCCTGACTGCCAGCGCCGACCCGCTGATGCCCGGCCGCCATGTCCGCCCGACCGCCTCCGACTTCGCGCAAAATGCGATCCTGCTGGATGCCGGCAGCCGCCTCGGCCCGGCGCAGGTCGCCCTCGCTGTGCTGGGTGGCCATGGCACCGTGCCGGTCACCCGCCGTCCCCGGATCGCCATCTTGTCCACCGGCAACGAACTGGTGCCGCCCGGTACGCCGACGCCCGCTGGCCTGCTGCCCTCCTCCAATGCGCCGATGCTGGCGGCCCTGCTCGCCGCCCTGCCCTGCGACGTCATAGACCTCGGCATCGTGCCGGACGATCTTGATGCGATGGTCACCGCGCTGGATCGTGCCAGCGACGCCGACATCATCGTGTCGACCGGCGGCGCTTCGGTGGGCGATCATGACCTCGTCCGACCTGCCTTTCTCCAGGCAGGCGGCACGCTCGATTTCTGGAAGATACGGATGCGTCCCGGCAAGCCGCTGATGGCGGGAAAGCTTGGCAACGCACTGTTCCTCGGCCTGCCTGGCAATCCCGTCTCCGCTTTCGTCACGGCGACGCTCTTTCTGTTGCCGCTCGTCCGTCATATCAGCGGCGCGCACGATCCGCTGCCATTGACGAGCGATGCCACACTCGCCTCCGCCCTGCCGCAGACCGGGGATCGCGACGATTATCTGCGCGCCTGGCGCGCGCCCGACGGCATCGTCTCCGTCACGTCGCAGGACAGCGCCGCGACCGCCGCCATGGCCAAGGCCGACTGCCTGATCCTGCGCCCGGCCGGATCGCCCCCTGCCACGCCCGGAACACGCGTGACCATCCTGCCGCTTTGATGCGCGGAACGCTTGACTAACCTTCATCTGTTTCCTATGCGTTCCTCATACGTTCCACGGAGGACCGCAATGTTGACGCCCAAGCAGCAGGAATTGCTGAGCTTCATTCAGACCCGATTGGACGAAGGCGGCGTGTCGCCTTCGTTCGAGGAAATGAAGGACGCGCTGGACCTGCGATCCAAGTCCGGCATCCATCGTCTGATCAATGCGCTGGAGGAGCGCGGCTTCATCCGCCGCCTGCCCAATCGCGCCCGCGCGTTGGAAGTGTTGAAGCTTCCCGACGCGATGCACCGCGCGCCCACGCCGATCGTGCCGCCCAAGCCCAAGCTGGTGACGCCGCCGCCCCTCCTGCCGATCGCGGCCAATGACGTGATCGAAATCCCGATGCACGGCCGGATCGCGGCGGGTGTTCCGATCGAGGCGATGGAGGGGCAGGCCATGCTCTCCGTCCCTGCCGCTCTGCTAGGCGCTGGCGATCATTATGCGCTGGAAGTCTCAGGCGACTCGATGATGGAAGCCGGCATTCTCGACGGCGACTTCGCGCTGATCCAGCGCACAGATGTCGCGCGAGAAGGCCAGATCGTCGTCGCCCTGATCGACGAAGCGGAAGCGACGCTCAAATATTTCCGCCGCGACGGCGGCCGCGTGCGTCTCGACCCGGCGAACAGCGCCTATGAGCCGCAAATCTACGATTCACGGCAGGTCCGCATCCAGGGCAAGCTGGCGGGGCTGTTGCGCCGCTATAATTAAGGGGCCGCGGCTCTTGGTCGGGGCCTTGGGCGACTGATCCAGGGATGGGCGTCGCCCGGCCGATGGACGGTGTGAACTTCGCCCTTTTCCAGACCGATCGACAGACCGCCGGTGCGCGCCAGCAACCGGCGGTCTATCTTCATCCAGCGCGGCCGGCACCAGCGCGGCAGCCCGCGATCGCTGACGACGATATCCGCCGCCGCGCAATCTCGCGCGAAATCATGCCGCGCGATCAGCACATCGCTGCGCGTGAACAGTAGCCTCCAAGTGCGCCCCTTGCCGTCCTTTAGGCGGACAGCACAAAGATCGACGGAACAACGCGCCTCCGGCAAGTCGGCGATCGCCACCAGTTCGCCATCATAGCCAGCGCTTTCGGACAGGACGTCACGCACATAATCCCCCGCCCGATCGCGCAATATCGCCATGCCCTTTCCGGTCCGCACCGCCACATGGCGACCGTCGCCGGTCACCAGAATATCCGGTGGCGTTGCGGCAAAGGTCACTGCCACAGCGATCAGGACCGGCGGAAGCCCCAGCCAGCGCCAGCGCGTTCGCCAGAGCAGGCACCAGAGCAGGCCGATCATGGCGATGCCGAACAACCCCATGCCCATGGTCGGCGCCAGCAGGCTCGCCATGGGACTGGTCGCGACGCCATGGGCCAGCAACAGCAGGAAATTCAACGACTGCTCGGTCAGCCACCAGGCCGGCGCCCCTAGTCCGGCCACATCCAGCAGCAGCGCCAACGCCTCCAACGGCATGACGACGAAGGTGGTGAGCGGAATGGCGATCAGATTGGCGAAGGCGCCCAGCAATCCCGCTTTGTGGAAATGAAACAGCGCGATCGGCATCAACACCAGTTCGACAGCAATGCCGGTCGCCAGCATCACGGCCAGATTTCGCCCCAGCTTGCGCAATCGCCCTTCATCCCGCGCAGCGGCAAAGGCTCGAAAACGGGGATGCTCCGCCAGCGCCACCAACGCCGTCACCGCCGCAAAACTCATCTGGAAACTCGGCCCTGCCAACGCCTCCGGCCACAAAAGCAACACCACCAGTGCACCGGTCGCCACCAGCCGCAGCGTCACCGCATCCCGCCCCATCGCCAGTCCGCCCAGCACCAGCAACGCCGCGACGCAGGACCGCACCGTCGGCACCTCCGCTCCGGTCAGTAACGTATAGCCGATCCCCGCCAGCGCGCCGCCCGCCGCCGCGATCAGCATCAATGGCCAGCCCAGTGCCGCTCGCTGGCTAAGCGCCATCACCCGCATCAGCAGGAAAATCACCGCGCCGATCAGCGCCGTCACATGCAGCCCGCTAATCGACAACAGGTGCGCCAGCCCGCTGCGCCGCATCGCTTCCGCATCCGCCTCCGGAATGGCGCCCTGATCCCCGGTGGCGAGCGCTACCGCAATCCCCTCCGCCGGCCCGTCGACCCGTTCCAATATATGGCCGAACAGACGTGACCGCAGCGGCGGGGCCGCAGTCGACGGGGTCAACACCTCAACAGGCTTCAGCGCCTTGCCCGTCGCGCCGATGCCCTGAAAATAGGCCCGCGCGGCAAAATCATAGCCTCCCGGCACGCTCGGCGGCGCAGGGGGCATCAACCGCACGCGAAAGCGAATCCGAGCGCCCTCCCCCAATCCCACCGGCACATCGGCATCGGCGATATTGACCCGCACCACAGCCGGCAGGTCCGGCGTATCGACTGGCCGGATCATCACTCGCACCATCGCCTGCGCAGGCACCGGCCGCACCGCTGTCACATCGCCCGTCATCTGCACGAAGCGCGCCCGCGTCAGGGGCGGCTGCCCGAGCAACGTCGCCTTGCCCCACACCAGCAGGCAGCCCATGCAAGCCAATATTGCGCCGGCGACAAGCATGCGCCGCAATCGCCCGCCGTCCGGCAGCATCATGCCGATGCAGGCCAGCGATAATGCGCCACAGCAAAAAGCCAGCCAGGCCATCGCATGAGGCAGGATGAACCAGGCCGCGATGCCGCTGCCCAGCGCGATCGGCACCCACAGGCCGATCTGTTCTCGCTCCTGTTCCAGCCAGCTTTCCATCGCTCCCAGCCCGCTTCGGGACAGTCCCGCCGCCCTCCGACCAAGGGAGGTTTGTCGTGGCTCAAAAGCCATGCTAGGGGGCGTCGCATCCATGGATCTGCTAAGGCGAATGTCGAAGAATATGACGGTAAGTGCAACGGGAATGAACAAGCAGGTGGTGACCCGTTTCGCCCCGTCCCCAACGGGGTTCCTCCACATTGGCGGCGCCCGCACCGCCCTCTTCAACTGGCTGTTCGCGCGCCACCATGGCGGCAAGTTCCTGCTCCGCGTCGAAGATACCGATCGGGCCCGTTCCACAGAGGAAGCCGTGGCCGCCATTTTCGACGGTCTGGAATGGCTGGGCCTGGGCGGTGACGAGCCGGCCGTGTTCCAGTTCGAACGCACCCCACGCCATGCCGAAGTCGCCGACCAGCTGCTCGCCGCCGGCCATGCCTATCGCTGCTACGCCACGCCCGAGGAACTGGCGGAACTGCGCGAACAGCAGCGCGCCGCCAAGCAGCCGATGCGCTATGACGGCCGCTGGCGCGACCGCTCGCCCGAAGAAGCGCCGGAAGGTGCGCCCTTCGTCATCCGTATCAAGGCGCCCCGGACCGGCGAAACCGTGATCGAGGATGCCGTGCAGGGCCGCGTCGTCGTGCAGAATGCCGAGCTGGACGACATGATCCTGCTGCGTTCGGACGGCACGCCCACTTACATGCTGGCCGTCGTTGTCGACGATCATGACATGGGCGTCACCCATGTCATTCGCGGCGACGATCATCTCAACAATGCCTTCCGCCAACTCAGCATCATCAAGGCGATGGGCTGGGAAGAGCCGATCTACGCCCATATCCCGTTGATCCACGGGTCGGACGGCGCGAAACTGTCGAAGCGCCACGGTGCGCTCGGCGTCGACGCCTATCGCGACGAGATGGGGATGCTGCCCGAAGCGGTGCTGAACTATCTGCTGCGCCTGGGCTGGGGCCATGGCGACGAGGAAATCATCACGATCGCCCGCGCGATCGAACTGTTCGATATCGATGGTGTCGGCCGTTCGCCCTCACGCTTCGACATCAAGAAGCTGGAAAATCTGAACGGCCATTATATCCGCGAAGCCGACGATGCGCGCCTTGCAAAACTCGTCGCGCCACGGGTCGAACAGCGCCTTGAAATCGCTATATCGGATACCAATCTAGCGCTTCTGACCCAGGCGATGGCATCGCTGAAGCCCCGGGCCAAGAACCTTAACGAAATTGCCGAGGGAGCAGAATTCCTGTTCAAAAGTTGCCCGCTCGATTTTGACGAGAAGGCCACTGCTCTGCTAGACGACTCCGCGCGCGCGCTGCTCGACAAGACAGCCGACGCTCTCCAGCCCGTCCAGTCCTGGACGGTCGAAGCGATCGAAGACGTGATACGCCGCGTGGCAGAGGATGCCGGCCTGGGATTGGGCAAGGTGGCGCAACCGCTTCGTGCGGCGCTCACCGGCCGCACGACCTCGCCAGGCATTTTTGATGTCCTCTTCCTTCTGGGGAAAGAGGCGAGCTTGGAACGACTGGCCGCCGCAGGGCACGCAGCGGCCGGTTGATGACGTACAAGGAGAAAAATATGTCGGATAACACAGCCAACCTGACCGTTGGGGGAGACGCCAAGGACTACGCCATCATGGATGGCACCGTTGGTCCGCAGGTCATCGACGTTCGCAAGCTCTACGCCAATACCGGCATGTTCACCTACGATCCGGGTTTCACCTCGACCGCCAGCTGTGAATCGGGCCTCACCTATATCGACGGCGACCAGGGCATCCTGCTCCACCGTGGTTATCCGATCGGCCAGCTGGCCGAAGAATCCAGCTTCATGGAAGTCTGCTACCTGCTGCTGAACGGCGAATTGCCGTCTAAGGCCGAACTGGACGACTTCACCAACACCATCACGCGCCACACCATGGTGCATGAGCAGTTGAGCGCGTTCTTCCGCGGTTTCCGCCGCGATGCGCATCCGATGGCCATCATGGTCGGCGTCGTCGGCGCCCTGTCGGCCTTCTATCACGACTCGACCGAGATCAACGATCCGGAACAGCGCCGCATCGCCAGCCATCGCCTGATCGCCAAGATGCCGACGATCGCTGCCATGGCTTACAAATACAGCGTCGGTCAGCCCTTCGTCTATCCGCGCAACGACCTGTCCTACACCGCCAACTTCCTGCGCATGACTTTCTCGGTCCCGGCGGAAGATTATATCCCCGATCCGGTGATCGTGGACGCGATGGACAAGATCTTCATCCTGCACGCCGACCATGAACAGAATGCCTCGACCTCGACCGTGCGTCTCGCCGGTTCGTCGGGCGCCAATCCGTTCGCCTGCATCGCGGCCGGCATCGCCTGCCTGTGGGGTCCGGCACATGGCGGCGCGAACGAAGCCGCGCTCAACATGCTGCGCGAAATCGGCACCGTCGATCGCATCCCGGAATATATCGCCCGTGCCAAGAACAAGGACGATCCGTTCCGCCTGATGGGCTTTGGCCATCGCGTGTATAAGAATTACGATCCGCGCGCGACCGTGATGCAGAAGACCGCGAAGGATGTTCTGGAAAAGCTGGGCGTCAACGACCCGGTCTTCGACGTCGCCAAGGAACTGGAGCAGATCGCGCTCAACGATCCCTATTTCGTCGAGAAGAAGCTGTACCCGAACGTCGATTTCTACTCGGGCGTCATCCTGTCGGCTATCGGCTTCCCGACCGAAATGTTCACCGTGCTCTTCGCCCTCGCCCGCACCGTGGGCTGGGTCGCGCAGTGGAACGAAATGATTTCGGACCCAGCGCAGAAGATCGGCCGCCCGCGTCAGCTGTACACCGGCCCGACACAGCGCGACTATGTATCGGTCGACAAGCGCTAAGAGCGCCAGACCATCGCAAAAAAGAACGGCGCCCCGATCGGGCGCCGTTTTTTTTATATCAATTGCCGACCGGCAGGGAGAGGATGAAGCGCGCGCCTTCGCCCGGTGCGCCACCGATGCGAATGTCGCCCTTCATCGCGCGCGCGAGGCGACGGGAAATATAGAGGCCAAGGCCACTGCCACTAGCGTCGTCCCGGCCCAGTCGCTCGAACTTCTCGAAAATGCGTTCCCGGTCCGTCTGCGCTACGCCCGCCCCTTGATCGATCACCGCAATTCGCGCCTGTCCGTTTTCCCATTCGGTCGCCACACGCACTTCGGTGCCTTCGGGCGAATAGCGGACGGCATTGCCGATCAAATTGACCAATATCTGCAAAATGCGCCGAAACTCTCCGATCGCAAGCAAGCTTGCGTCAGCTGGCGGCGCGACGATGGTGATCCGCCGGTCCAGCGCCTTTACCGTCAACAGGCCCGCCGCGCGACGCCCCAGATCGGCCAGGTCTACCTCTTCGGAAATCACACTGAAATCCGGTCGATCGATCGCCTGCAAATCGGCCAGATCGTCCACCAACGCCATCAGATGCCGCCCCGCCGCCGCGATATCATTGGCATAGCCGGCATAGTCAGGCCGCAACGGCCCTTCCAATTGCGCGCTGATCGTGTCCGCATTGGCGATGATCCGGCCCAAGGGCTGGCGCAGCGAACGATCAAGCCGGCGCCCGAACTCTGCCGGATAGATGGATAATGGCGCTTCGTCCGCCAACGGTGCCACCACCGCCTTTTCCAATGGGAAGGCCGTGCCGCGATACCCCGTCAACTGGCCAGCATGGTCGAACATGGGGAAGGCCGACAGGCGAAAGCGCTGCTCGCCATCGCTGGCCAATATCGCCTGTTGATCGCGAAAAGCGCGGCGCTGGGCAAAGCCGCGCAGCATCGCCATATCGCCATCGCTATCGGCCTCCAGCTGGAAGTAGCTGGAAAAACGCGCGCCCGGCACTGGCGGATTGGCCGGCAACGCACCGCTGTCGCCGCCTCCCGCCAGCACCATCTGAAACCGCAATTGCGTGTCGATCTGCCAGGTCCAACCGTCCGCCAACGCCGCGATATCCGCGTCGCGCCGGCCGTCATCGGGCAGCGTGGGTGCCGATGGCCGCTCGCGCCAGTCCACGATCGACAGGCTGACGCCCTGATCGTCCGGCTTGGCCCGCACCCACATGTCGATATCGCCGCGCTGCGCCGCCGCGACCACGGGACGCGACACCAGGACGCCAAGGCGCGCCGCCAACCGGGCGATCGCCACCAGTTGCGGCACCGCAAAGGCCTCCCCCAGATCCGCGCCCGCCTCCTGTTGCAGCGTCAGCAACAAGGCATCCGCGCTCAGCAGGCGGCCATCGGCAGACAGGGTAGCTCGGACGATGGCCCGCGACGGCATAGTCATGTGCCGGCCACCGTGCGTAGATGATCAAGCTTGGCGCGTAATATGGATGAGGTGCGCAAGGCGCCGATCGCGCTATCCGCCTGTTCCTCGCTCACACCCTGATAGCGCTCCGCCTCCGCCACGATCGCGGCGTCCGAGAGTAAAGGCCGCACCGGGCGCAACGCCAGCAGCAGAATACGATAGTCCGCGGCCGATCCGCCAAGCGCGCGGCACAGATTGGCCAATTGCGCCACCGGTCCCATGACCAGCATGGCGACCAATTGCTGACTGCCCATCCGCAACCGCCGTGCAGCGACCGCTGCAAACAGCAAGAATCGCCGTTGTCCCAACAGGGCACCAAGCAATTCAGGCGCGTCCGCGCGTTCGCCCATGCCGCGCACCAACCTGTCGGCCTGGGCAATCGGGCAAGCCGCTTCATCATGATCGCGCAGCAGCGCCCAGCCCGATCGATCGAAGGCCGCCAACGACCGATCGCCCCCGTCCACCATGGTTCGCTGCGAAACGACATGAAGGCAGGCGGCCACCGTCCAGAGCAGATCGGCAAAATGTTCGGCCGGCAGGTCCGGCTTCATCGGCGCATCCTCGCCGGCCAGAGCCAGCCAGCGCCCTTCGGCCAGAGCCAATGCCGACACCGCCCTACCCAGTTCGGGATCGTCCGTCGCGGGGATGAGGTCGCCCTGCCCCTCGTCGAACTGTTCGACATCGGCCTGCCCGAATTGGCGCAGCATCAACGTCACGCCAGCCCGCATCTGCATATGCGCCAGAAGATCGGAGCCAAGCAATGTGGGCTGCGCCCTTATCATCGACCAGGCGAGCGGCGCCGGCCAATGATCGAGCGCGGCGGCGATGTCCGGCGCATGGTCCAGCGACAGGCGCAGGGCCATTTCGATCGCAGCGATGCAGCCGCCCAGATGGCGCCGCGTCTCCACGATCAACGCGTCCGGTCTGGACTGCACTTCGTCGGGGAAGAAGAATGCCAGATCAATGGCATGACCGACCGGAACGGCGGATAATCCTGCCTTGGCGCGCGCCATCGGCCGGTCGTTGATCATGCCGGTAGGGGACGAATGGACGCTCATGCCGGTCAGAATAATCGCACGTCGTTAAAATGCACTAAACCCTGCCGGGCAAAATCGTCATTCCGGCCGACGTAGCAACATGGCGGCGATAGAGGCGATCGCCAGCAATATGGCGATGCGGAAACCCTGTACCATCAATCCTAGAAAGCCGGTGAGGATGAGCAGCAACAGCGCCGTGCCGGGCGTGAAGATCATCCACGGCCGCGCCGTGCCGGTCCTGCCCCAACGATCGGCCACCATCACGATGCCCAGCAGCAACGCCAGGTCGGCCGCCATCGTCGTACCACCGGCAAAAACCATGCCCGCCAGCACGATGGCCGGCACGCAGAAAGCCAGCCAGTTCATCAATGGCGCGCGTAGGGCCAAATCGCCCAATCGATCGCTGATTTCGGACAGGAGCAAGGCCACCAACAGCAGAAAGAAGCCGGTCAGCGGCCAGCCCAGTTCGATCGGCACCAGCGCGACGGCGCCCAGCGCGATCGCCGCGATCCGGACCTGCATGGCCGGAACCTGCATCCGCATCAGCGATGGGCTGACGATGCGCGCCACCGGCGCCAGCAGATAATGTTCGATCCCACCCCGCGCCTGCGCCTGTACCGCTCCCACGGCCGTCACGGCCTGCGCCACCAGATCGGCCTGCGCCTGCGTTTCGACCAGTGCCACGCGCCCTTCCAGCAGGTCGTCCTGAGGTACGGTGATCCGCCGTGCGCCCTTCTGCACGGCCGTCCGCACCAGCGTCAGCGCCAGATCCCAATCGCCGATCATGTCGAGCGTGCCGAACAGCAGGTCCGGACTGATTCGCGCCAGTCCCGCCCAACGCTGTCCCGCGTCGATCCGCTCGAACGGCGTGCTGGCGCGACTGTCATCAGTCACCAGCATGACATTGCCGTCCGCCGCGCCCATGCCATCGAAATGCGCCTGCGACACGATCGCGCCGTCCGCGACCAGCAGCACGTCGCTATCACGGGGCGCATCGCGCACCATCGACACCATGTCGCGCACCAGCGCGACGGCGATGCCGTCGGCACTCAACCGATCGACGGCCTGCGAGAGAGCGGGCGTGATGACGCTCACCACTATCATGATACGGTCGGCGCCGGCTTGAGCCGCCTGTCGCGCCTGATATTCCACAAGGGTCTGACCGGCAAAATAAAGGCTCGCACGTAAGCCCGGCGGCGAATCGCCCGATGCCCGGCTGGCGCTGAGAATAGCGGCGAAGCTCATATTGTTACGCTTGTGACCCGATTGTTGTGCGGCGACCTTGTCGCAAGCGCGCGCGTTTCGCGCAAGCGGTGCGATAAGCCTAAACGATCAGGCCTGATCCAGGGCCTGCAACGCCGCCCGCAACTTTCGTAACACGCGTGGATCGCCCGGTGCCGCTGCTGCGGCTTCGTCGGCCAATATGATCAGCGCGGTCAGGCCAAAGCTGGCCGCCAGCCCCTTCAAACGCCAGGCTGCCAATTCCCAATTGGCGTCGCGACGCGCCCGCCCCAGCAAATCGACCTGCCGGTTGGCGCTTTCCAGAAAGGCCACGCGCAGATCTGCGATCAACGCGCTATCATCGCCGACGGCGGCTGCCAGAGCGGTATGGAGGGCGCCAGGATCATAGGACATGGGACAAACGCTATCGGGCTTGCGTTAAGTTTTGGTAACAAGGCATTTCCGCGGCCGGAAAAGATGCTAGGATGAGGACATGACAGGGGGCAGCACCATCGTCGAGTTCTGGCGAGACGAACAAACCGCGACCGGCAACGAGTCGCAGATGGACGATATTTTGCTTTTGAAACAGGCCGTTCTCGACATAGACGAGGGCGAAGCGACAGAAGGTGCCGACGAAACCACGGTCAAGCGGCTCCGCTGGGCCTTGCTGGTGCTGGCAATTGGCTGGGTCGGCTTTGCCGGTTGGGCCATCGCTACGTCCGGCAATCTGGCCGCAGGGCCCTTCGCCTGGGCCAATGCCATCGTCACCATAGCCATTCCACTCATTCTGCTGGCCGTCGCTTATCTGCTGCTGGTCCGCAACAGTCGTACCGAATCGCGTCGCTATCTCGACACCGCCCGCGCCCTGCGGACGGAGGCCGACCTGCTGGAATTGCGGCTTGGCCGGATCAGCAGCCAGTTGGAAAATGCGCGACAGGCGATGCAGGATCAGGCCGAACTGCTCGACAGCTATGGCGCAGCTGCCAGCAGCAATATGGAAGCCTCCGCCGAACTCATCGCCGGCCGCGCCCAGACAACCGCCGACAAGGCCGAAACCGCCGAGCGGGCCGCCTTGGCGCTGGTATCGCGCATGGATCAGTTGATCGGATCGATCCCCGAACTGGAAGATCGCACCGGTCGCATGACCGCGCAGATGATGGACAATGGCCATGCGCTGGCCGAACGGATCGACACGCTGGAAGCGCGACTACATGCATTGGGCGAACTGTCTGACGACGCGCGCGCCCGCACGCTGGCCGCGACCAAGAGCCTGGCGAGCCAGTTGACGCAGTTGCAGGAAGCCACCCGTTCGGCCTCCGAAGAAGTGACCGGCATGGCCGATATCGCATCGAGCCGGATCGACGCGACCGCGCAAGGTGCGCGGCAGGCGATGGATCGCAGCCGGGGCGATATCGAAGCCCATGCCGCCGCCCTCACCGCTCTCATCGACGCGGCGCAGACCGGGGTTGCGGACACGAGCGCGCAGGTGCGTCAGACCCTGACGCAGGATCTGAATGCGGCCGAAGCGGAGCTGCGCACCCGTCTGGACAATGCCCAGCGGACGATACAGGCGGCCATGGCCACGACCGATGAAGCGCTGACCCGGCGCGCCCATGCGCTCGAAACGCTGGTGTCCGCTGCCGAAAAAGGCATCGGGCAGGCCAGCGAGGACGCACTGGCGGTGCTGGAGCGCGACATGGAAGCGATGGAGACGGACCTGCGTCGTCGCCTCGACGCCGCGCTGCAACGGGCGAAGGAGACACTGGCCGTCACCGACGGCGGCCTCAGCAGCCAGGCAGCATCGCTCGACGCGCTCGTCAACCGCTCACGCGAGAGCCTGACGGCGATTGGCGACGACACGGTCGCCGGCCTCAGCGATACGATCGGCGACGTCGAAAGCCGGCTGCACCAGATCAACGAAATGATCGAAGGCCAGCGCAGCCTGATGGCGAGCCTGCACAACAGTCTGAACGATACGATCGCCAGCACGGATGGCCGCTTCGCCGCACTGGAAGACAGCGCCCTGGCGCGCGGCGAACGGCTCACCGGCGCATTGACGCGCATGGCGGAGGAAACGCAGCGCATCGACAAGGCGCTGGCGGCTGGCGGCATGACGGCCGAAAAGCTGATCGGGTGCGCCGAAACCCTGCTGGTCGCCCTCGATTCGAGCGTACGGGAACTGGACGAAACCTATCCGGCAGCGTTGGAACGGTTCGACGCGCGCCTGCAACAGAGCCGTACCCTGCTCGGCAGCACGACACCGGAAATGGAAAGGCTGGAAGCCATTTCGGAGGCGCTGGTCGGACGCACCGAAGAAGCGGAGGAAATGCTGCGCGGCCAAGGCAGTCGCCTGACCGAATGGCTGGAGAGCACGCAGGGCGGGCTGGAGGCCAATCGCGAACTGGTCGAACGGCTGCGCACGACGCTGGACGGGGCGCATCAGGATGCGACCCGCATCACCGAGGGCGCCGGGCCGCTGCTCGTCACCGCGCTGTTGCGGGTCAAGGACACGGCCGATCAGGCCGCAGAGCGCGCGCGGCAAGCCCTGGGGCGTGCCATTCCCGACGCGGCGCAGCAGCTGGCGCAGGCCAGCGATGAAGCGTTGCAAGGTGTGATCGGCGAAAAGGTGACGGCGCAGATCGAGCAGGTCGCACGCGTAGCGGAAGAAGCGGTCAAGGCCGCGCATCAGGCATCCGAACGCCTGACCCGCCAGTTGCTGACGATCGCCGACACCAGCGCCAGCGTGGAACAACGGATCGAGGAAGCCGAACGCGCGTCCGAAACCCGCGACCGCGACCATTTCGCGCGGCGTTCGGCGCTGCTGATCGAATCGCTCAACAGCACCGCGATCGACGTCGCCAAGCTACTGTCCAACGATGTGACCGATTCGGCCTGGGCCGCTTATCTGAAGGGCGACCGCGGCGTCTTCACTCGCCGCGCGGTCAAGTTGCTGGATGCCGGCGAGTCGCGTGAAATCGCACTCCATTATGATAATGACGCGGAATTCCGCGATCATGTGAACCGCTACATCCATGATTTCGAAGCGATGCTGCGGATCATCCTGTCGGCGCGCGATGGCAATGCGCTGGGCGTCGCCGTCCTCTCGTCCGACATGGGCAAACTCTATGTCGCACTCGCGCAGGCGATCGAGCGGTTGCGGCAATAAGGCAGCGGCTCAGCCGATCATTTTGCGAAAATAGACCACCCGCTCGGTTTCGGTGAAACCGGCGGCCTGGTGAAAGCAGTGGCTGGAGAGATTGGCGATGTCGGCATCAGATGCCATTTCGGTGCAGCCCTGGGATTGCCCCCATGCCGCCACCGCATCGATCAAAGCGCGCGCCAACCCGCCCCGTCGCGCATCTGCCGCCACATAAAGCCCCTCCACGAACAGAACCGGGCTGGTGTCGCAGCCATTGACATAATCATGGCGCAGGGCGGCCTCGACGAAGGCGATAGCATCGCCCTGCCCGTCCAATGCGACAAAGGCGATCAGGCCCTCATTCGCCAACATAGCGGTAATGTCATCCTGATGATCGGCGACGCTGGCATCCGGCCAGAGCGCGGCGCGTATCTGCGCCCAGGATTCCAGGTGAACGGCAGCGGCGCGAACGATCCGCTCCGCAGCCTCGCTCATCGCGTGACGCGATAGCCGGGCAGCATGTCGAGCGTCACCCAGCCCTGTACATAATTGGCATAATAGAGGCCGAACAGGATCGTGGCCAATATGGTCGCGCGCAGCATCACCACAGCGGGACGGAAATTGCTGGGCGCGCTATCCGCCTGCCCCTTCAGCAGCACTTCACCCGTTTCATTGGGGGTGCGGATGCCGAAGGGGAGCATGATGAAGGCGCTGATGACCCACATCAGGAAATAGATGGCGAAGATAGCGTACCAGTTCATCGCGCCTGTTTAAGCGCGAACGATCAGCACGTCCACTATCGGCTTCTTGCCGGTCCAGCGCGTCGCGGTACGGCGCACGGCCAGACGCAGACGTTCGCGCAAAGCCTCTTCCTCCAGCGATCCCTTGGGAATGGCGGCGGCGGCTTCCTCGGCCGCTTCCGCCAGGAAAGCCGCCTTGTCTTCCTCCACCGGCACACCCTGCGTGCGCAGCATGGGATCGCCGATCAGCTTGCCCTTGCGGTCGATCGCCACGGCTACGCTGATCTGACCATGCAGGCCCAGCTTGCGCCGCTCGTTCATGGTCGATCCGTCGGCGGGCAGGATGACGTCGCCGTCCAGCACCAGTCGGCCCGTTTCCTGCTGGCCGATAATCTGCGGCGCGCCGGGCGCCAGACGCAGCACGTCGCCATTGGACTGGACCACTGCATGGCGGATGCCCGTGGTAATGCCAAGCCGCGCCTGCTCCGCCATATGGCGGCGCTCGCCATGGACCGGCAGCAATATCTCGGGCCGAATCCAGCGATACATCGCTTCCAGTTCCGGTCGGCCGGGATGACCCGACACATGGACTTCGGCCTGGCGATCGGTGATCATCAGGATATTCTTCTGCGCCAGCGCATTCTGGATACGGCCGATGGCGATTTCATTGCCGGGGATCTGCTTGGACGAGAAGACAACCGTGTCCCCTTCCGCCAACTTGATCGGATGGCTGTCGAACGCGATGCGCGACAGCGCAGCCCGCGCCTCACCCTGTCCGCCCGTGGCGATGATCATCACCTCGTCACGCGGCAGGCTCATGACATCGTCCCAATCGACGGTCGGCGGAAAATCCTTGAGATAGCCGGCCGCCTTCGCCGTGCCGATGATCCGGTCGAGCGATCGGCCTGCAACGCAAACCTTGCGCCCCATTGCCGTCGCAACCTCTCCCAAAGTCTGCACCCGCGCGGCGTTCGACGCAAAGGTCGTGACCAGTACGCGGCCTTTGGCGCCGGCGACGGCCTGCATCAGCCCCTCGCGCACATCGCCTTCCGAGCCGCTGGCCTTGTCGTTGAAGACGTTGGTGCTGTCGCATACCAGCGCCAGCACACCTTCGTCGCCGATGGCGGTCAGTTCCGCCGGGGTGGAGGGCTGGCCAAGCAAAGGCTGGTCGTCCAGCTTCCAGTCGCCGGTGTGGAAGATGCGGCCATAGGGCGTGTCGATCAGCACCGCATTGCCCTCCGGAATGGAGTGGGCAAGCGGCACATAGCGGAAACCGAACGGACCGAGATTGAAGCTGCCTTCATTCTCGATCACATGCAGCTTCACATCTTTGCTGAGGCCTTCTTCTTCCAGCTTCATCCGGATCAGACCCGCCGTGAAGGGCGTGGCATACAGCGGCACGCCAAGGTCGGCGGCCAGATAGGGGATGGCGCCGATATGATCTTCATGCCCATGGGTCAGGACGATGCCGAGCAGGTCGTCGCGCCGATCCTCGATGAAGCTCAGGTCCGGCAGGATCAGTTCCACGCCGGGATAATTGGGGTCGGCAAAGGTCAGGCCGAGATCGACCATGACCCACTTGCCCTGGCAGCCGTATAGATTCACGTTCATGCCGATTTCGCCCGAGCCGCCAAGGGCCAGGAAAATCAGTTCATCCTTGGGTATCATTATGTTTTCAAACTCCGCTCGTGCAACAGCGCCAGCCCCAAGATGGTGAGGTCCGGTGCGATCGCATCGAAAATATCGCTATTGTCATTGAAGAGGACGGCTAGTCCTCCGGTCGAAATTACCTTGGCCGGACGGCCGATCTCAGCGCGGATACGCGCGACCAGCCCTTCCATCATCGCTACATAGCCCCAAAAGACGCCGATCTGCATAGCATCCACCGTCGTTCGCCCGATGACCGACCGGTTTTCCGGCGGCTCGATCGCGATCTTGGGCAATTTGGCCGCGGCGGCGACCAGCGCGTCCAGCGACAGGTTGATGCCCGGCGCGATCACGCCGCCCTTATAGGCACCGCTATAATCGACCACGTCGAAGGTCGTCGCCGTCCCGAAATCGATGACGATCAGATCGTCCTGGTAAAGATGGTGCGCGGCGATCGCATTTACAACCCGGTCCGCGCCGACAGAGCCAGGCTCGGCCACGTCCAGTTCGATGCCCCAATCCACCGGCGCCTGTCCCGCGACGAGCGCCGTGGTCTTGAAATATTTCTCGGCCAGCACCTGAAGATTATGGAGCGCACGGGGAACGACGGTAGCGATGATGACCGCATCAACATCCGCGATGGCATAGCCTTCCAGCTGCAACAGCTGGTTCAGCCAGACGACATATTCGTCGGCCGTGCGCCGGGGATCGGTGGCGATGCGCCAGCGTGTCTTGATCTCGCGCCCGTCGAGCAGCGCGAAAACGACATTGGTGTTACCCGCGTCGATCGCGAGAAGCATGGCCGGTCCCTCAGTTGAGAATGATGTCGCCGGCGTGAATGGCACGGCTGTCCCCATTCGCCAAGCGCAGGATCAACATGCCTTGACGGTCGAGCGTGTCGAATGTCCCCTCGACCTGCCCGCCATCGGGCTGGATCACGCGCATCGGCGTGCCGGTGGGATGGGCGTTGAGCAGCCAGTGGGTGCGGATGGGGTCCAGCCCCTGCGCCCGCCAGATGGACAGCCAATGGGCGAAAAGCTGGGCGAGCCGATCATAGAGGGCTTGGGCCGTGGCGTCGTTGGCGCCCTGCGCCGCCAGGCTGGTGACGGGGCGGTCCAGTCCGACCGGATGGCCGGTCACATTGATGCCGATGCCCACCACGATCGCGTCGCCCGCCCGCTCCAGCAATATGCCGGCGATCTTGGCGCCATCGACCAATATGTCATTGGGCCATTTGATCCGCGCCTGGCCCGTGCACAGCGGCGCGACCAGCGCATGGACCGCATTGGCCGCAACCAGCGCCAGCGTGTGGGGCAACGGATCGGTCGGCTGCAACCGGACCAGCGTAGAACAGTAAAGATTGCCGTCCGGGCTTTCCCAGGCGCGACCCATGCGCCCCTTCCCCCCGGTCTGGCGCGCGGCGCGCAGCCAGCTACCGTCAGCGCCCCCCTGCTCCGCCAACGCCAGCATATCGGCGTTGGTGGAGCCGGTTTCCTCGACGAAGCGGAGCAGCGTCAGAAGAGCGACGCCGCCGCGGCAGCGCTCGCCTGATCCAGCATGGGGTTGAGCAGGTAACCCAGAACGATCACCACGGCACAGGCCGTCAGGATGATGTTCTCGACCGGGCCACCCTTCGCCTCATAGGTGGCGACCGGCTCGTCGAAATACATCGTCTTGATGATCTTGAGATAATAGAAGGCACCGATCACCGACATGGCGATACCGAAGGCCGCCAGCGCCGTCAGGCCGGACGCCACCGCCGCATCGAACACCAGGAACTTCGCCCAGAAGCCGAAGAGCGGCGGGATGCCAGCCATGGAGAACATGAAGATGGCGAGCGCGGCCGCCAGCCCCTTGCGCGACTGCGACAGGCCGGCCAGCTTGGCGATCTCTTCGACCGGCTTGCCGTCCGCATCGCGCAATTGCAGAATGCATGCGAAACCGCCGATGGTCATGATGACGTAGATCGCCATGTAGCTCATCGTCGCGGCCGCACCGGCGGGCGTACCCGCAGCCAAGCCGATCAGCGCGAAGCCGACATTGTTGATCGACGAATAGGCCATCAGGCGCTTGATGTTCGTCTGACCGATGGCGGCAACGGCGCCGAACAGGATGGACGCGAGCGCGACGAAGATCACGATCTGCTGCCAGTCCAGACCGGCCGGACCCAGCGCCTCGATCGCCACGCGGACGGTCAGGCCGATGGCCGCGACCTTGGGCGCGCTGGCGAAGAAGGTGGTGACCGGGGTCGGCGCACCTTCATAGACGTCAGGCGTCCACATATGGAACGGCACGGCGCTGATCTTGAACGCGAGCCCTGCCAGCACGAAGACCAGACCGAACAGCTCGCCCTTCGACACGCCGTCGCCCAAGGCCACAGAGATACCATCGAATGCGGTGCTACCGGTGAAGCCGTACAGCAGCGAGATCCCGTAGAGCAGGATGCCGCTCGCCAGCGAACCGAGCACGAAATATTTCAGGCCCGCTTCGGAGGAACGCACGTCCTGGCGCATGAAGCTGGCCAGCACGTATGAGGCAAGGCTGTTCATTTCCAGGCCGACATAGAGCGTCAGCATGTCGCCCGCCGACACCATCATACCCATGCCGATGGCAGCGAACAGGATCAGTACCGGATATTCGGGGCGGGGATTGCCGCCGACCGAGAAGAAGCGTGGAGCCAGCAGGATAGCCGCCGCCGCCGCGCCATAGATCAGCGCCTTGGCAAAGGCGGAAAAGGCGTCTGCGCGATACAGACCATCGAAGGCGTTAGGACCGTGGGCCAGAGAGCAGGACAGCGAAACGCCTGCGATCGCCAGCACGATGACCGACAGCCAGTTGACGATCCGGGCCGAGCCGTCGCCGCCAAAGGCCGCGACCAGCATCAGCGCCAGGCCACCCACCGTCAGGATGAGTTCCGGCACGACCGCCAGAAGGGAAGCGGAGTCAATCATCAGTGCGCCTCCCCGTGCGCGGATGCTTCTTCATGGTGGCCCTCACTTTTAGGCTTGGGCGCACCCATCTTGATCTTGGAATCTCCTGCGGGAGCCGCAGGGGCGAGACGCGCTTCAAGCGCTTGGATGTCGGACCGCATCGGGGCCAGGAAGCTTTCCGGATAGACACCCATCCACAGCACAACGGCTGCGATCGGCGCCATCAACCAGAATTCCCGGATCGACAGGTCGGGCATGGCCGCAGCATCGGCGTTTACCTGATCGCCGTAGCAGATGCGGCGATAGAGGTAGAGCATATAGGCTGCGCCTAGAATGATGCCCGTGGTGCAGACCAGGGCGACCCAGCTCGATGCCTGATAAACGCCCATCAGCGACAGGAATTCACCGACGAAGTTGGACGTGCCCGGCAGGCCGACCGATGCCATGGTGAAGAACAGGAACAGCACGGCATAGCGCGGCATGTTGATGCTGAGGCCACCATAGCGGTTGATCTCGCGGGTATGCAGGCGATCATAGACCACGCCCACGCACAGGAACAAAGCGCCAGCGACCAGACCATGGCCCAGCATGACCATCATCGCACCTTCGATACCCGCCTGGTTGAAGGCGAACAGGCCGATGGTGACGATCGCCATATGCGCGACCGACGAATAAGCGATCAGCTTCTTCATGTCCGACTGAACCAGCGCGACGAGCGAGGTGTACACCACCGCGACCATCGACAGGCCCCAGACCAGCGGCGCAAGCTGCGCCGAGGCTTCCGGGAACATCGGCAGCGAGAAGCGGATGAAGCCGTAGCCCCCCATCTTCAGCAGCACGCCGGCCAGAATGACCGAACCAGCAGTCGGCGCCTGAACGTGTGCGTCGGGCAGCCAGGTGTGGACCGGCCACATCGGCATCTTCACCGCGAAGCTGGCGAAGAAGGCCAGGAACAGCCAGGTCTGGACATGCGGATCGAAATTATAGGCCATCAGGACCGGAATTTCGGTCGAACCGGCTTCATGCACCATCCACATCATCGCGATCAGCATCAGAACCGAGCCGAACAGCGTGTAGAGGAAGAATTTGTACGAAGCGTAGATACGATCCGCGCCACCCCAGATACCGATGATCAGATACATCGGGATCAGGCCGGCTTCGAACATGATATAGAAGAGGTAGAGATCCTGCGCCGTGAAGACGCCGATCATCAGCACCTCCATGAACAGGAAGGCCGCCATATATTCGCCGACACGCTTGTTGATCGCGTTCCAGCTGGCACCGATGCAGATCGGCATCAGGAACACGGTCAGCGCGATCAGCATCAGGGCGATACCGTCGATACCCAGCGCCCAGGCGAAACGACCGAAGATCGGCGCATATTCCTGGAACTGCCATTGCAGCCCGCCCTGGTCGAAATTCATCCACAGGACGATGCCCAAGACGAAATCGACCAGCGTCGCGATCAACGCGATCCAGCGCGCATTATTGGCGCCCGCGAACAGGCAGGCGATGGCCCCGGCCATCGGCACTGCCATCATCAGGGAAAGGATGGGGAAGCCGTCCATTATCGTGTCATCGCCCAGGTTGCTGCCGCGGCGAGCCCGATGAGCATCACCAGCGCGTAGGTGTAGAGGTAGCCGGACTGAAGCCGACGGGTGATCTTGTTGCCCTGCACGACCAGAGCAGCCAGCCCGTTGGGGCCGAAGCGGTCGATGAAGCCGACGTCACCGAACTTCCAGAAGAAGCGGCCGATGGCGAAGGCGGGTTTGACGAACAGGAAGTTGTACAGCTCGTCAAAATACCACTTGTTCAGCAGGAACTGGTAGAGGCCACCGAAGGTCGCGACGAAACGGCGCGGCCAGTCGGTATTCTTGATGTAGCTCAGCCAGGCAATGACCAGACCGGTCAGCATCACCGTAAACGGCGAGAACTTGACCCAGGTCGGCACTTCATGGGCTTCGTGCATCAAGTGGCTGTCGAACGCGAGCGCGCCCTTCCAGAATTCGATGCCGCCTTCCGGACCGATGAACTGATCGTGGAAGACGAAGCCTGCGAAGACGGCGCCCAGGCTCAGCACCAGCAGCGGGATCAGCATGACCAGCGGGCTTTCATGCGGGTGATAGCCACCCGTACCATCGCCGGCATCATGCGCATGATGATCGTCATGGCCATGGGCATCATGGGCGTGCGCCGCATGATCGTCATGCCCGTGATCGTCGTGTGCATGATCGTCATGGCCGTGGTCATGGGCGTCATGCAGCGCATGCTGGATATGTTCCGACTGCGTCCAGCGTGGCTTGCCGAAGAAAGTCAGGAACACCAGGCGCCAGCTGTAGAAGCTGGTCAGCAGCGCGGCGAACACGCCGACGATGAACGCACCGGTGCCCGCACCGCCAGCCGCATAGGCCGCTTCGAGGATACCGTCCTTCGAATAGAAGCCGGCAAAGCCCACGCCGACGATCGGCAGGCCGACGCCGGTGATGGCGAGCGTACCCAACGTCATCGTCCAGAAGGTGATCGGGATGCTCTTACGCAGGCCGCCATAATAACGCATGTCCTGCTCATGGTGCATCGCATGGATGACCGAGCCGGCACCCAGGAACAGCAGTGCCTTGAAGAAAGCGTGCGTGAACAGGTGGAACATCGCCGCGCCATAGGCGCCGACGCCGGCCGCAAAGAACATATAGCCCAGCTGCGAACAGGTCGAATAGGCGATGACGCGCTTGATATCGGTCTGCACCGTACCGACGGTCGCGGCGAACAGACAGGTCGCGGCACCGACATAGGTGACGACGGTCAGCGCCGTTTCCGACGTTTCGAACATCGGCGACAAGCGGCAAACCATGAACACGCCGGCGGTGACCATCGTGGCCGCGTGGATCAGCGCCGACACAGGGGTCGGACCTTCCATCGCGTCCGGCAACCAGGTGTGCAGGCCAAGCTGCGCCGACTTGCCCATCGCGCCGACGAACAGCAGCAGGCAAAGGACGGTCATGGTGTCGAAACGATAGCCGAGGAAACCGATGGTCGAACCGGCCATCGAAGGCGCGGCTTCCAGAATTTCCGGGATCGATATGGTGTTGAACACCAGATAGGTGCCGAAAATGCCCATCATGAAGCCAAGGTCGCCGACGCGGTTGACGACGAACGCCTTGATCGCGGCCGCATTGGCACTGGGCTTGCGGAACCAGAAACCGATCAGCAGGTAGGACGCCAGGCCGACGCCTTCCCAACCGAAGAACATCTGAAGCAGATTGTTCGCGGTCACGAGCATCAGCATCGCGAAGGTGAAGAGCGAGAGATAGGCGAAGAAGCGCGGCTGATCCGGCTCTTCGTCCATATAGCCCCAGCTATAGAGGTGGACGAGGCTCGACACGCTGGTGATGACTACCAGCATGACCGCCGTCATCGTGTCGACCCGCAGCGCCCACTGGGCATCGAAGCTGCCGCTTTCGATCCAGGTAAATAGCGGCGTCACCGACGCTTGCGCCTCGCCGAGCAGGAAGGGAATGAAGGTCGCCCAGCTCAGCGCGCATGCGATGAACAGCGCGCCGGTGGTGACGATCTTTGCGGGCAGTTTGCCAAGGGCCTTGTTGCCAAGGCCGGCGATGGCAGCAGCCAGCAACGGAAGAAGGACGATATACTGAATCATGTCAGGAGGCTCAGCCCTTCATCCGGTTGACATCGTCGACGGCGATGGTGCCGCGACCACGGAAGTAAATAACGAGGATGGCAAGGCCGATGGCCGCTTCACCCGCCGCGACGGTCAGCACGAACATCGAGAAGACCTGCCCCACCAGATCGCCCAGGAAGGCGCTGAAGGCGACGAGGTTGATGTTCACGCTGAGGAGGATCAGCTCGATCGCCATCAGGATGATGATGACATTCTTGCGGTTGATGAAGATGCCCAGCACCCCCATCACGAAGAGGATGGCGCTGACCACCATATAATGTTGAAGGCCGATCACAGCTCCACCCCCTGCCCGACGGGCTGATTGATGTTACGCGTCGCGTCCTGCGGACGGCGACGGTTCTGCTTGGCGACATTCTGGCCCTTCACGCCGCCGCGAGCGCGGTGGGTCAGGACGATCGCGCCGATCATGGCGACCAGCAGCACGATGCCCGCCGCTTCGAACAGGAAGATGTAGCGGGTATAAAGCAGCCCGCCGATCGCCTGAATGTTCGACAGTTCCGGGTTCGCCGGAGCGGCACGCTGCGCCAGTTCGATCGGGCCAGCGCTCCACAGGCCGATGCCCAAGATGATTTCCGCCAGCAGTACCAGCGCGATGAGCAGGCCGAAGGGCAGATAATCGACGAAGCCGGCCCGCAGTTCGGCGAAGTCGATGTCGAGCATCATGACGACGAACAGGAACAGCACCGCGACCGCGCCGACATAGACGATGACAAGCAGCATCGCGATGAATTCGGCACCGAGCAGGATCATCAGACCGGCAGCGTTGAAGAAGGCCAGGATCAGCCAGAGGACCGAATGGACCGGGTTGCGCGACAATATCGTGAGCGCGCCGCTGCTCACCACCAAAATGGCGAACAGGTAGAAGGCGATAACGTGGATCACAGGATCATATTCCCCTTGATGCCGGCGGCTTAACGATAGGGTGCATCGGCGGCAAGGTTTGCGGCAATCGCCCGCTCCCACTTGTCACCGTTTTCCAGGAGCTTGTTCTTGTCGTAGATCAGCTCCTCGCGGGTTTCGGTCGCGAATTCGAAATTCGGTCCCTCGACGATCGCATCCACCGGGCAGGCTTCCTGACAGAAACCGCAATAGATGCACTTGGTCATGTCGATGTCGTAGCGCGTGGTGCGGCGGCTGCCATCGTCGCGCGGCTGCGCCTCGATGGTGATCGCCTGCGCCGGACAGATAGCCTCGCACAGCTTGCACGCGATGCAACGTTCTTCCCCATTGGGGTAGCGGCGCAGCGCATGTTCACCACGGAAACGCGGCGAGATCGGGTTCTTCTCGTACGGGTAGTTGATCGTCGCCTTGGGCTTGAAGAAATACTTCAAGGTCAGCCAGTGCGCCTTCACGAACTCCCAGAGGGTGAAGCTCTTGACGTAGTAACCAATACTCATTGCCTGATAGCCTCTTCCGTCTCCGCCGCGTTCAGCGGGGCCTGGGGCGTTTTCTTCACATCGCAATAACCGAGCAGATCGACATTGGAGTTCGGCCATTTCCGGCGCACCAGGATCGCATACTTCTCGTCGCGATCCGTCCCGAATGTCTGCATCTGCAACGTCTGACCGGGCCGCTTGAAGGCCTTCACCTCGCCGGGCCAAGTTTCACGGGGACCAATCTGAAAATCGAAACCGCCAAACACATTAGCAGTGTCCTGCAAAATGGTCTGCTTTATGTCGGTGCGTGCCCTGTGTGTCGAGCCATTGCGCGTCACATCATATCCACGCCCACCTGTCTGGCGGATTTTCAAATCATGATAGTGCCCGTCAGGATCAGAAATCCTGCAGGTCGCGTCCACAATCGGCATCGTCAATTGCTTGGCCGAAAGCGGCGGTGCAGCGACGGGAACAGCAGCTTGAAGAAGCAGAGCGGTAGCCATCATCCCCCATACCTCGTCAGCATGAGGAAGCCCGAAACCAGGAAGACGAACAGAAGCGAGGTCGGCAGGAAGATTTTCCAACCCAGCCGCATCAGCTGGTCATAACGGTAGCGAGGCACCGTCGCCTTCACCCAGGAGAAGACGAAGAAGAAGAAGAGGATCTTGGCCAGGAACCAGATGATACCCGGCACCAGATAGAGCGGCGCCCAATCGAACGGCGGCAGATAGCCACCCCAGAAGAGGATCGCGTTCAGCGCGCACATCAGGATGACGTTCGCATATTCGCCAAGCCAGAACAGGGCGAAGGCCATCGACGAATATTCGGTCTGATAGCCCGCGACCAGCTCGCTTTCCGCTTCGGTCAGATCGAACGGCGCGCGCGCCGTTTCCGCCATGGCCGAAATCAGGAACATGATCGCCATCGGGAAGAGCAGCGGGTTGAACCCGTTGCCGTTCAGGAAGCCGTAATAGCCCTTCTGGCTTTCCACGATCGCGCTGATGTTGAAGCTGCCGGCCCACAGGACGACCGTAATCAGGATGAAGCCGATCGAGACTTCATAGCTGATCATCTGCGCCGAAGCGCGGATCGCCGAATAGAAGGGATATTTGGAGTTGGACGCCCAGCCCGCCAGCACCACGCCGTAAACGCCCAGCGACGACACGGCGAGAATGTAGAGCAGGCCGACATTGATGTTCGACACCACCACGCCCACGCCGAAGGGCACCACCGCCCAGGCGATCAACGCCACGGTGAAGGTGATGATCGGCGCGATCAGGAACAGGGATTTGTTCGCGGCTGACGGAATGATGGTTTCCTGAAGGAAGACCTTCAAACCGTCCGCAAAGGACTGAAGCAGACCGAGCGGGCCAACCACGTTGGGACCACGGCGCAGCGCCATCGCCGCCCAGATCTTGCGGTCGGCGTAAATGATCATGGCAACGGCCAGCATCAGCGGCAGGGCAATGACCAAGATGCCGACGATGGTGGAAAGCAGCCAGGCGCCCTCGAAAGGCAGGCCGAGGCCTTGGAAGAAAGCGGTCACTCTGCGGCCTCCGCATACTCAACGCCATGGATCAGCTCGGCCGAGCATTGCTGCATCGTCGGGCTGGCACGGCAGATGGCGTTGGTGAGGTAGAAATCCTTGATCGGCGAACCGAACTCACCGGTCGCACCGGTCGGCAGCGACGGGACGGACCAACCATAATCGGCCAGACCCTCGACGCCCAGCGCCGGAACCGCCTTCACCATTTCGGCGCGCAGCTGTTCGAAGCTGTCGAACGGCAGCTTGGCGCCCAGCGCTTCGGAAAGCGCACGCAGGATCGACCAGTCCTCGCGGGCATCGCCCGGCGCGAACACGGCCTTTTCACCGAATTGCACGCGGCCTTCCAGATTGACGTAGGTGCCCGCCTTTTCGGCATAGCTTGCGCCCGGCAGGATCACGTCCGCCGCATGCGCGCCCTTGTCGCCATGATGGCCGACATAGAGTTTGAAGCTGTTTTCGAACGCCGCATAATCGACTTCGTCCGCACCCAGCGAGATCAGCAGCTTCGGCGCGGCCTGCGCCACCGCCTTGATGCCACCCTTGGTCGCGTAACCGAGCATCAGGCCGCCCATGCGAGCCGCCGCGAAGTGCAGGACGTTATAGCCGTTCCAGCCATCCTTCACGAGGCCCAGCGTCTCGACCAGCGCCAGCGTGTCACCATGCGCGCCGTCCTTGGCCAGCACGCCGCCGCCGACGATCATCGCCGGACGGGCCGCACCCTTGAACGCTTCCAGCACGGCTTCGGGGAGCTTCGCCAGCAGCGAGGCATCATTACCCAGCCATTCGACCTTGTAGGTCAGATCGACTTCCGGCCCGACCGCGAAAATCTTCGCGCCCTTCTTGATCGCCTTGCGGATGCGGGTGTTCACCAGCGGCGCTTCCCAGCGCAGGTTGGTGCCGACCAGCAGGATGACGTCAGCGGTTTCAAGGTCGGCGAGCGGCGTGTTGAACACCACCGAAGACAGGCTCGACACATCGTAGGAAAGGCCGGTCTGACGACCTTCGAGCAGCGAACCGCCCAGCTTTTCGACCAGCGCCTTGCCCGCGAACATGGTTTCGCAATCGAGCAGGTCGCCCGCGATCGCAGCCACGCTGCCACCATGCTGGACCGCTGCGACGGCGGCAAAGGCTTCCGCCCAGGTCGCAGGCACCAGCTTGCCGTCCTTGCGGACATAAGGCTTGTCGAGGCGCTTGCGGACCAGACCGTCGACATTATGCCGGGTCTTGTCGCTTGCCCATTCCTCGTTCACGTCATCATTGATGCGCGGCACGGCGCGCAGCACCTGACGACCACGGCTGTCGAGGCGGATATTGGTGCCCAGCGCATCCATAACGTCGATCGCATGGGTCTTCTTGAGCTCCCACGGACGCGCCTCGAAGGCGTAGGGCTTGGCGGTGAGCGCACCGACCGGGCAGAGATCGACCACATTGCCCGACAACTCGCTCTTGGCGGCATGTTCGAGATAGGTGGTGATCTGCATATTCTCGCCGCGATAGATGGCGCCGATTTCCGGCACGCCCGCGACTTCCTCCGCAAAACGCACGCAACGGGTGCACTGGATGCAGCGGGTCATGACCGTCTTGACGATCGGACCCATGTTCTTCTCGGTCACGGCGCGCTTGTTTTCGTCATAGCGCGACGCGCCACGGCCATAAGCGACCGACTGGTCCTGAAGATCGCACTCGCCGCCCTGATCGCAGATCGGGCAATCGAGCGGGTGGTTGATGAGCAGAAACTCCATCACCCCTTCGCGGGCCTTCTTGACCATTTCGCTGTCGGTGCGGATTTCCTGACCTTCGGTCGCCGGAAGCGCGCAGGACGCCTGCGGCTTGGGCGGTCCGGGCTTCACCTCGACCAGGCACATGCGGCAATTGCCCGCGATGGAAAGGCGCTCATGATAGCAGAAACGAGGGATTTCCTTCCCCGCCTGCTCGCAAGCCTGAAGAACGGTCGCCCCGGCCGGGACTTCCAGTTCTACGCCGTCTACTTTGACCTTCGGCATGGTTACTCCGCTGCCTCCATGACGGGGGCACTACCCTTGTTCTCATTGATCCGACGCTCGATTTCCGGACGGAAGTGCCGGATCAGCCCCTGGATCGGCCATGCCGCCGCGTCGCCAAGCGCGCAGATGGTGTGGCCTTCGACCTGCTTGGTCACCTGGAACAGCATGTCGATTTCGCTCTGGTCGGCGTCGCCGGTGCGCAGACGCTCCATCACGCGCCACATCCAGCCCGTGCCTTCGCGGCACGGCGTACACTGGCCGCAGCTCTCATGCTTATAGAAGTAGGAGAGACGCGAAATGGCGCGAACGATGTCGGTCGACTTGTCCATGACGATAACGGCGGCGGTGCCAAGGCCGGAGCCGAGCGCACGCAGCCCGTCGAAATCCATCGGCGCGTCCATGATTTCCTTCGCAGGAACCAAGGGGACCGACGACCCGCCGGGGATGACCGCCAGCAGATTGTCCCAACCGCCCCGGATGCCGCCGCAATGACGTTCGATCAGTTCGCGGAACGGGATCGACATCGATTCTTCGACGACGCAGGGCTTGTTCACATGGCCGCTGATCTGGAACAGCTTGGTACCGCGGTTGTTCTCACGGCCAAAGCCGTTGAACCAGGCCGCACCGCGCCGCAGGATCGTCGGGCTGACCGCGATCGATTCCACATTGTTGACGGTCGTCGGGCAACCATAGAGTCCCGCACCCGCCGGGAACGGCGGCTTCAAGCGGGGCTGCCCCTTCTTGCCCTCGATGCTTTCGATCTGCGCGGTTTCCTCGCCGCAGATATAGGCGCCCGCGCCACGATGGACGAAGACGTCGAAATCATAGCCCGACCCGCAAGCATTCTTGCCGATGAAGCCCTTTTCATAGGCCTGTTCGACGGCAGCGAAGAGAACCTTCGCTTCGTAGATGAACTCGCCACGAATGTAGATGTAGGCGGCGCGCGCGCGCATCGCGAAACCGGCGATCAGCGCGCCTTCGATCAGCTTGTGCGGATCGTGGCGGATGATTTCGCGGTCCTTGCACGAACCCGGTTCGGATTCGTCGGCGTTGATGACCAGGAAGCTGGGACGGCCGTCCTTGCTTTCCTTGGGCATAAACGACCATTTCAGGCCGGTCGGGAAGCCAGCGCCACCACGGCCGCGCAGATTCGACGCCTTCATGATGTCGATGATACCATCCTGGCCGATTTCCATCAGCTTCTTGGTATTATCCCAATCGCCACGCTTCATCGCGGCGTCCACGCCCCAATCCTGGAAACCGTGAACGTTGGTGAAGATCCGGTCCTTGTCGGTCAGCGGGCCGACGAAGGGCGGCGGCGCCGCTGGTGCGGGTGCGTCGGTCATGCCCAATCCCCCCGATAGTCGTGATTTTCCGTGACCATGTCCTTCAGCGTGGTCGGGCCACCTTCGGGCGCGCTCGTCTGACGGTCGATCTGTGGGCCGATCTTGGGCTGACCACCCGTGGCCAGCGTCTCCAGGATCGCACTCATGCTGTCATAGGTCAGATCTTCGAAATTATCATCGTTGATCTGAACCATCGGCGCGTTGGCGCAGGCGCCCAAGCATTCGACTTCGGTCAGCGTGAACAGGCCGTCGGGGGTCGTACCGCCCTTGACCAGCCCCTTGTTCTTGCACGCCGAAAAGACGTCGTCCGAACCGCGCAGCATGCACGGCGTCGTGCCGCATACCTGCACATGATAGCGGCCGACCGGCGCGAGGTTGTACATGGTGTAGAAGGTCGCGACTTCATACACGCGCATGTACGGCATATCGAGCTGACGCCCGATATATTCCATCACCGGCACGGGCAGCCAGCCATTGGTCTGCGTTTCCGCACCGACCTGACGCTGGGCCAGATCGAGCAGCGGCATCACCGCCGACTGCTGGCGACCGGCGGGGTAGCGCGCGATGACCTTCTTGGCCTGTTCGGCATTGTCGGCGGTCCACTCGAACGCGCCCCAGCGCGCACGGGTTTCGGCCTCATCGGGGATATGAACTGCGTCAGCCATTATCGGTCACATTCTCCGAACACGATATCCATCGCGCCCAGTACAGCGGTGGTGTCGGCGAGCATGTGGCCCTTCATCATGAAGTCCATAGCTTGCAGATGCGAGAAGGCGGTCGGGCGGATCTTGCAGCGATAGGGCTTGTTGCTGCCGTCGCTGACCAGATAGACGCCAAATTCGCCCTTGGGGCTTTCGGTCGCCACATAGACTTCGCCCGCCGGGACGTGGAAGCCTTCGGTATAAAGCTTGAAGTGGTGGATCAGCGCTTCCATCGACCGCTTCATCTCACCGCGCTTGGGCGGCGACACCTTGCGGTCGAAGCTGGCGATCGGCCCTTCGGGCATTTCGTTGAGGCACTGTTTCATGATGCGCGCCGACTGTCGCACTTCCTCGACGCGGACCATGAATCGGTCATAGCAATCGTAAGCGGTGCCGACTGGAATGTCGAAGTCCATGCGGTCATAGACATCATAGGGCTGCGCCTTGCGGATGTCCCAGGCGATGCCCGAACCGCGCAGCATGGGGCCGGAGAAGCCCCATTTGAGCGCATCTTCCTTGCTCACGATGGCGATGTCGACATTGCGCTGCTTGAAGATGCGGTTGTCGACCACCAGGCTCATGGCGTCCTCGAACAGACGCGGCAGGCGCGTGTCGAGCCAGTCGGCAATGTCGGTCAACAGCTTGAGCGGCACATCCTGATGCACGCCGCCCGGCCGGAAATAGGCTGAATGCATGCGGGCGCCCGAAGCACGCTCGAAGAAGTTGAGGCAATCCTCGCGAATTTCGAACAGCCACAGGTTCGGCGTCATCGCGCCGACGTCCATCACATGCGATCCGAGGTTCAGCATGTGATTGCAGATGCGGGTCAGTTCCGCGAAGAACACGCGCAGATATTGCGCGCGCACCGGCACTTCCAAGTTCAGCAGCTTTTCGACCGCCAACACATAGCTATGCTCCATGCCGAGCGGCGAGCAATAGTCCAGCCGGTCGAAATAGGGCAGCGCCTGCATATAGGTCTTATATTCGATCAGCTTTTCGGTGCCGCGATGCAGCAGGCCGACATGCGGATCGCAGCGCTCGACGATTTCGCCTTCCAGTTCCATGACCAGACGCAGAACGCCGTGCGCCGCGGGATGCTGCGGGCCGAAGTTGATCGTATAATTCTGGATTTCCGTGTCGCCATAGGCCGGGTCGGCCGCGTCGGTGACATGGTCCAGCTTTTCCAGATAATCGGACATTATGCCTTGTCCTCCGGCTTGGCAGCGCCCTTGCCT
The DNA here is from genome assembly GCF_008710155.1 of Sphingobium limneticum. Classification (GTDB taxonomy): domain Bacteria; phylum Pseudomonadota; class Alphaproteobacteria; order Sphingomonadales; family Sphingomonadaceae; genus Sphingobium; species Sphingobium limneticum. The sequence continues at coordinate 248,800 of NZ_VYPZ01000004.1, read as the reverse complement.
TCATCGGTGGCGGCAGCCGGCTTGGCCGGGGCGTCGCCCGACTTGTCCTCTGCCTTCTTGTTGGCGGCGTCGCCGGCACCGGTATCGGCCTTGCTCTCGGTCGCCTTGGGCGTCGGGGCAGCGGCAGGTGCAGCCGGGGCGGCAGGCGCAGCGGCCTTTTCGTCGCCGGGCAGCACGTACTGCGCGCCTTCCCACGGCGACATGAAGTCGAAGCTGCGGAAGTCCTGCGCCAGCTTCACCGGCTCATAGACGACGCGCTTATCCTCTTCGGAATAACGCAGCTCGACATAGCCGGTCAGCGGGAAGTCCTTGCGCTGGGGATGCCCCTTGAATCCATAATCGGTCAGGATGCGACGCAGGTCGGTATTGCCGTCAAAAACGACGCCATACATGTCGAACACTTCGCGCTCCAGCCAGCCGGCAACCGGCCAGAGGTGCGTGACGGTCGGCACCGGCGTATCTTCGTCGGTCGATACCTTCACGCGAACGCGATGGTTCCGCGTGACGCTCAGCAGATGATAGGCGACTTCGAACCGTTCCGGGCGTTCCGGATAGTCGACGCCGGCGATTTCCATCAGCTGCTGATAATGACCCATGTCGCGCAGCGCGACCATGGCATTGGCCAGGTCGTCGCGCACGACGGTGAAGGTCAGTTCGTCGGCATGATCGACGGTTTCGATCAGCATGGACCCCAGCAGCGCGCCGATTTCCTCGGCGATGCCTTGCGGGTTCACGATCTTGGGTGCGGAATGGGCCATATTAACGCTCGATCGTCCCGATGCGGCGGATCTTCCGCTGCAACTGCATCACGCCGTACAGCAGCGCTTCGGCGGTCGGCGGGCAACCCGGCACATAGATGTCGACCGGCACGATGCGGTCGCAGCCACGGACGACGGAATAGCTGTAATGATAATAACCACCACCGTTCGCGCAGCTGCCCATCGAAATCACATATTTCGGGTTGGACATCTGGTCGTAAACCTTGCGCAGCGCCGGGGCCATCTTGTTGCACAGCGTGCCGGCCACGATCATCACGTCCGACTGACGCGGAGACGCGCGCGGCGCGGCGCCGAAGCGTTCCATGTCATAGCGCGGCATGTTGACGTGGATCATTTCCACAGCGCAGCAGGCGAGGCCAAAGGTCATCCACCAGAGCGAGCCGGTGCGCGCCCACTGGAACAGTTCCTCGGTCGAGGTGACCAGGAAGCCCTTGTCGTTCACTTCGCCGTTCAGCGCGTTGAAGAAATCCTGATCGGGCTGCGTGCCCTGCGGGGGCAAGGTGCCGGGCGCAGGGTTATAGAGTTCTACTCCCAATCGAGTGCTCCCTTCTTCCACGCATAGACGAGGCCAAGCACCAGCTCCGCTATGAAGATCATCATCGTTGCCCAGCCGGCCCAGCCGATCTGGTCGAGGCTTACAGCCCAGGGAAACAGGAACGCCGCTTCAAGATCGAAGATGATGAAGAGAATGGCGACCAGATAGAAACGCACGTCGAACTGACTGCGCGGCTCTTCAAATGCGGGGAAACCGCATTCATATTCCGAGAGCTTCGCCGGGTCGGGCTTGTGCGCACCGGTGAGACGGCCAACCAGCATCGGCAGAAAGACGAATGCGCTGGAAAGCAGCAAGGCAATCCCGAGAAAAATCAGGATCGGCAGATATTGGGCGAGATCGACCAATGGAATCCCCTGGGCGAAAATTGTATCTTGGGGCGCGCTTTAGGCCTGCTGCATATGCGAAGCAAGGGGCCAACGCTGTGAGAATGAATCGCAAAAAGGCCAAGCCCTTGAAGAGCTTGGCCCCATTGAACTTTAGCGCAATGCGCCAGCAACGAGCTTGTGCAATTTGCTGTGAATTGCGTCGTTACCGGCAATGACTTCCTTGCGTTCGATCGCCTGATCGCCGCCGCGGAAATCGCTGGCGAAACCGCCCGCTTCACGGACCAGCAACAAGCCGGCAGCGACATCCCAGGGCTGAAGACCGCTTTCCCAATAACCGTCATAGCGGCCGGAGGCGACATGGGCGAGATCGAGCGAGGCAGCGCCGAAACGGCGGATGCCGGCGACCGAAGGAGCCACCGCGCCGAAGACGCGAGTCCATTCGGCCATATTGCCATGGCCCATGAACGGGATGCCCGTCGCGATCACGCAATCGGCCAGGTCGCGGCGGGCCGACACGCGCAGGCGCTGGTCATGGCGCCATGCGCCCCGGCTCTTTTCCGCCCAATAGCTTTCGTCGGTGACGGGCTGGTAGATGAGGCCGGTCGTGACTTCCCGCTTGCCGCCATAAAGCGGTTCTTCGACCGCGATCGAGATCGCGAAGTGCGGGATGCCGTGCAGGAAGTTGGTGGTGCCGTCCAGCGGATCGATGATCCAGCGCGGCTTGCTCGGGTCGCCCTCGATCACGCCGCCCTCTTCCAGCAGGAAGCCCCAGTCGGGACGCGCCTTCTGCAATTCTTCCACCAGGGTCTTTTCCGCCTGATGGTCGGCCTTGGACACGAAATCCGCCGGCCCCTTGCGGCTGACCTGAAGATGTTCGACTTCGCCGAAGTCGCGGCGGAGCTTGCTGCCCGCCTTGCGCGCGGCGCGCTCCATGACGGTAAGAAGACCGGAATGCGATGCCATAGTTTTTCTCCGCCGCTCCCAGCGGGAACGGCCTGGTTGGTTATTTCTTCGGGGCGGGCTTGGCGGCCGGCTTGGTCGCAGCAGCGGCGCCGGGGCGATAGCCGCAGGTGCCCGCGACAACCGCCAGCATCTGCGACGCATCCTTGCGATCGACCTTGCCGGCGTTGGCAGCGATCACCTTGTCGCTCGCGGCGCTGATCTCACCGATCGAATTGGAATAGAGGCAATCGAACAGCGCGTTCTTGACCGGCTGTTCGACCTCGTTCGACTGAAGCGCCGTCATGACGATGCGCAGCGTGAACGCCGCGCTGTCGAGTTGCGCCTTGGTCGGCGTAGCCCGCGCCGTCGTCTGCGCAGCTGCCGAAACGGGGAGCGCAACGGGCAAAGCGCCGATCGCGAGGCCCATTGCCAGACGAGCGGCCAGTGCCATGTTGCGCCCGATCCGCATCAGTCGGCCCGCTTCACATATTCGCGGGCATAGACGTCCACGACGATGCGCGTGCCGCTGACGATATGCGGCGGCACCATGACGCGCACGCCATTGTCCAGGATCGCCGGCTTGTAGCTGGCAGAGGCGGTCTGCCCCTTCACCACGGCGTCGGCTTCCACCACGGTCGCTTCGATCGTGTCGGGCAACTGCACCGAAATCGGCCGTTCCTCATACATTTCCAGCGTCACTTCCATGCCGTCCTGCAGGAAGTCGGCGGCTTCGCCCAGCAGTTCGGACGGCAGGTTGATCTGCTCGTAATTCTCATTGTCCATGAAGACGAGCATGTCGCCTTCGGCATAGAGATACTGGAAATCCTTCGTGTCGAGGCGGATGCGCTCGACGCTTTCGGCGGAACGGAAACGCACGTTATTCTTGCGGCCGTCGATCAGGTTCTTGAGTTCGACCTGCATATAGGCGCCGCCCTTGCCGGGCTGGGTGTGCTGGATCTTGACGGCGCGCCACAGGCCGCCCTCATATTCGATATTATTGCCGGGACGAATGTCCACGCCGCTGATCTTCGCCATGGGAAGAGCCTGCCTATATGTCTGAAGGTGGAAAAGAGCCGGCCTCTTTGAGGCTGGGCGCGCCTTTACAGCGGGCGGGCGCGAAGGGCAAGAGGGAGCCGGGTCGGGCCTTAACTTCGCACTTTTCCCGCAAATCGTGAAATTGCGTGTCCTACATAGGATATTTTCGGAAAGGCGCCCCTCCCCACCGCCGTTCGGAACGGAACCTAGCATAAGCTGTGCCTTGTAGGACAGGTCAGTGCCGTACCAGCAGCGGATAGGGGTTGATCGCGCGGCCACCATACCAAGCCTCACCCGGTTGCATCACATTCACCGCGAAATGCAGGTGCGGCGCGGACGGATCGGCGTTGCCCGTACTGCCGACCGTGGCGACGCGCTGGCCGCGCCGTAGCACCTGCCCTTCTTGCAAGCCGGGCGCATAGCCATCCAGATGCGCATAATAATAGATCAACCGTCCGTCGGACGATCGTTGATAGAGGGTGCGGCCGCCATCCTGGCTCCAGAACAGCTTTTCGACGCGACCGTCGGCGGCAGCCAGCACCGCCATGCCCCGCGCCGCCATGATGTCGATCGCGTCATGCGGTCGGGCGCCGCCGGCTCGTGCCTGGGTGAATGTGTCGGTAAGCGCGGAGGCCGGCACGCCCTCCACCGGGATCAACAGCGGGCCGTTGTCCGACCGGCGAGCGGCCTGGGGCGGCGGCGCGGGTGCGGACGGCGCATCGGCCGGCACGATCCGCACGCAAAAATGGGCGAAGGCCGCGCAGAGCAGCGCCGCCGCTACGCCCGCTGCCCACGCCCGCCTGCTCATGCCTGAAACTTCGCCTTGACCCCGCTCTTCACCATCTGGGCGAGGCGGGCGGCATCCCAATTGGTCAGGCGGATGCAACCGTGGCTTTCGGTGCGACCGATCGTCTGCGGCTCCGGCGTGCCATGGATGCCATAATGATCCTTCGACAGGTCGATCCACACGACGCCCACCGGACCATTGGGACCGGGCTTCAGCACCGCCTTCTGATCCTTGCTGGATGCGTCCCAGAAGAGGTTGGGATTATAGTGGAAATCAGGATTCCGACTGACGCCCTTGATCGTCCATTCACCCAGCGGCAGCGGATCATGCTGCGATCCGGTCGTCACCGGAAACTGCGCGATCATGCGGTTTTGCGCATTATAGACCTTCAGCAGCCCTTCGGATTTGTCGACCACGATATGGTCGGCCTGGGGCTGATCCTTGGCCACGCCCAGGCTGGCGAGCGTCTCGCCCCAGCCGCGCGCGTCGCCATCGATCTGCGCCATCGGCTGATTGTCGATCGCGGGCACGCGGATGGTCGCGCCGGCGGCGACCTTCGTGCCCGGCGTGTTGAGCGCGACCAGCGCCTCGGGCGTGGTATGGAATCGCTCGGCCAGCTTCTCCGGCAGGTTGCGATAGGTGAGCGCAGGCAGGCTGGCCTGCTCGTTCAGCCCCTTGGGAATGTCGAAAAACGGCCCGCGCGCGAAATCATCGGGGATTTTCACCAGATAGGTGGTCGGCCGCGCTTCCCCTTCCAGCAGGGCGGCGCCGGTCTTCTGGTCGAACTGGCCGGTCACGGGCAGGTCATGCGCCGCCTGAAAGCCGCGCAACGCCGCCTTATAGCTCATGCCATCCTTGCCATCGAGGATACCGGGCGAAAAACCCCAGCGATCAAGCGCCACCTGCGCCATCAGGATGCGGCTGGGTTGCTGCGGGTTCTGCTCCTGCACGACCTCAAAATCATAGGCCGCCTTTTTCACGGCCATTTGTGCAGCGGCGCTATTGTCCGGCTGTGCGGCGTTGGGTGCGGGCTGGCTTTCGTTGGCGTCAGTGACGTTCACATTGCAGGCGCTGCACAGCAGGGCGGCAAGCAATAGATGATTTTTCAAGGCGCTACTCTCCATCGTTGTGAGGAGAGAACGCGCGAAAGGGCGTAAGGGTGCGATACGTGTCCCCTCCCGCACACGGGAGGGGGAACAGATAGACATTAGCGCGGCGGCGGGGCCTTGCTGGCCAGTACATCCTTGAATGCGGCCACGCCGGCCGTTGGGCCTTGCGGATGGTTCCACACCGCGCCGCTCACTGCCAGGAAATCGGCGCCGGCCGCGACCAGCGGACCAGCATTGTCCGCCGTCACGCCGCCGATCGCCACACAGGGCAGTTCGAACAGCGTCGTCCACCAGCCCAGAACCGACGGTTCGGCATGATGCGTCACCTCTTTGGTCGTGGTGGGATAGAAGGCACCGAACGCGACATAATCGGCCCCCGCCTCACCCGCTTCCATCGCCAGATGGCGGCTGTCATGGCAGGTGACGCCGATCTGCACCTTCGGCCCCAGCAGCTTGCGCGCTTCCTTGGGGTCGCCATCGCCCTGCCCCAGATGGACGCCATCCGCGCCAAGGCGCTGCGCCAGCGCCACGCTATCATTGATGATGAAGGCGACTTCCCGCTCGGCGCAGAGCGCCTGCAACGGCCCGGCGGCGGCGGCAATCGCGTCGTCATCCAGCCCCTTCAATCGCAACTGGAAGGCAGCGACCTCACCCCCATCGAAGGCCTGCGCCAGTCGATCGACAAAATCGTCACCGATCCTCGGCGGGGAAATCAGGTAAAGCTGGCAGGCGGGGCGAAAGCCCGCTTCGAACTGGTCGGCAAAATGCGGATCGAGCGCCAGCTCTTCATCGGTAAAATCGGTCATGCGCGCCTTATAGCCATTCAGGCGCGCGCGCCAAGTGTGGCGAGGCGCGTGCGCGCTTGATAGAGGGGCGGATCGTTTTCAGGGAACCCATCATGCGCCATGCCATCGCCGCCATCCTGCTGCTGTCCGGTGCGCCGCTGCTGGCCAAGGAAGCGGCTAAGGAAACGCCTCGCCCCCGCGCGCGGGAGGCCGGCGTCACGGTCGGCATCCTCCAGCCGGGACCGCTCAATGCGATCACCGATGTGGCGGGCGTGAAAGTCGGCCAGGTCACCTTGCCGCGCAGCCATGACGTCAATAGCGGCGTCACCGCCATCCTGCCCCATGGCGGCAACCTGTTTCAGGACAAGGTGCCGGCGGGCTTCGTCGCCTATAATGCGTTCGGCAAATTCATGGGGTCGACCCAATTGGCCGAACTGGGCGAGGTCGAGACGCCGATCATGCTGACCAACACGCTGAACGTGGCGGAAGCCGCAGCGGCCTCGGTCGAATGGACACTGGCCCAGCCGGGCAATGAAGAGGTGCGATCGGTCAACGCCGTGGTGGGCGAGACGAATGACGGCACGCTCAACGATATTCGCGGTCGCCATGTGACGATCGCCGACGCGCACCGGGCGATCGAGACGGCGAAGGACGGTGCGGTGGAGGAAGGCGCGGTCGGCGCGGGCACCGGCACCATCGCCTTCGGATATAAGGCCGGGATCGGCACATCGTCGCGCAAACTACCCGCTTCGCTGGGAGGCTGGACCGTCGGCGTGCTGGTGCAGGCCAATTATGGCGGCGTGCTGACCATTGCGGGCGTGCCGGTAGGGGTGAAGCTGGGCCAATATGATTATCGGCAGCAGGTGGAAGAAAAGAAGGCGGACGGATCCGTCGTGATCGTGATCGCCACCGATGCCCCGCTGTCGGACCGCAATCTGCGCCGCGTGGCCGAGCGCGCCTTTGGCGGGATCGCGCGGACGGGGTCCAGCTTTTCCAACGGGTCGGGCGACTATGCCGTGGCTTTTTCCACGAATGTAGCGGTGCGGCGGACGGCGGCGAAGCGCAACGCCGTGGCGGCGGTGGAGGATATGCCCAACGACCGGGTATCACCGCTGTTTCAGGCGACGATCGAAGCGACCGAGGAGGCCGTGCTGAACGCCTTGTTCAAGGCGCAGACAGTGGTGGGTCATCGCGGCACGGCGGAAGCGCTGCCGCTGGACAAGGTGCTGCCGATGGTGAAGCGCCAAAACGCCCGATAACCGTTCGCTTCGAGCCCAGTCGAGAAGCCGCGAGAACCGCGCTTTCCGTTTCTCGACTTCGCTCGAAACGAACGGGTCATTTTCTCATGGAAAAGGCCGGGCAGCCCTATAGCCGCCCGGCCCCAAATCCGATCAGGCCGCGACCGGCTGCTTGGCGACCGAAGCGCCATGGATTTCGTCGATCGCTTCGCCGAGCGAGGCGTTGAATTCCGCGTCGGTCATCTGATGGCGCAGATCGTTCAGCAGCGCGCGGCTGAAGCTGGCGATGATGCCGCGATTTTTCGACAGTTCGACGCAGGCTTCGGGACGCGCGAAACCGCCCGACAGGGCAACGACGCGCAGCACGGCGGGATGGTCGACCAGCGGGTCGAACAGGCCGGCCTTGGCAGGCAGCGACAGCTTCAACATCACCTGAACGCCTTCGTCCAAGGCATCGAGATTCTTGAGGATTTCTTCCAGCAGGATCTGGTCGGCTTCGGCGCGTTCGGGCGACTTGATGTTCACTTCCGGCTCGATGATCGGCATCAGACCGCCGGCCAATACCTGCATGCCGACTTCGAACTGCTGCGCGACGACGGCAGCGATGCCTTCGCGATTGGCCAGATTGATGACCGAGCGTTCCTTGGTGCCGAACACGCCCAGGCCCTTGGCGCGGGCGAGCAGCGTGTCGAGGCCGGGATTGGGCTTCATCAGCTGCACGCCGTTCGCCTCATCCTCCAGCCCCTTGTCGATCTTGATGAAGGGGACGACGCCCCGTTCGATCAGCGCGGTGGGGGTCGGCTTGCCGTCGACGGTGCCATCCATGGTGCGTTCGAACAGGATCGCGCCCAGCACCTTGTCGCCGGTGAAGGGCGGCGCGGTGATGACGCGGCTGCGCATCGCGTGGATCAGGCCGAACATTTCCTCTTCGCTCGACCAGGCGCTTTCCTCGACGCCATAGCCCTTGAGCGCCTTGGGCGTGGAACCGCCACTCTGGTCCAGCGCGGCGATAAAGCCTTCGCCCGTTGCGATCTTCTGCTTCATGTCCTGATCCAGCATCTGCACATACCTTCCCTTGGGCGCCGCCATATCGCGGCCCATAATCGATTGTCGGCAGACGCTCCATCATCTGCCTACCCTGCGCGACCGTCTGACGATGATCGCCGGTATCCGGGCTGGTAGCCAGTCCCATGCCGCATCGCAAGGACGATTGCCCGGATTTCGGCGGGCAAACTGCTGCATCGCACCATGAATCGCGCCGGCACGGGTTGAAAGGTTGCGACATGGAACCCATAGGGCACGGCATGACCAGCATCGCCGCCGCCAAGCCCGCCGACCTCTCCCCCCTCGCCATCCTGTTGATGGCCGTCGGATGCGGCGTGATGGTCGCCAATCTCTATTATGCGCAGACGCTGATCGACGTGATCGGGCCGGAAATCGGCATGTCGGCCAGCGTGGCGGGACTCATCACCACGTTGACGCAGCTGGGCTATGGCGTCGGCCTGTTTCTGGTCGTGCCGCTGGCCGACCTGTTCGAAAATCGGCGGATCGTGCTGACCTCGATCGTGGCGACGATCATCGGCTGCCTCGCCATCGCCTTTTCATCCGGTCCCACCAGCTTTCTGGTCGCATCGATCCTGACCGGCGTGGGCGCGACCGGCGCGCAGGTGCTGGTCCCCCTCGCCTCTCACCTCGCCAGCCCGGAAAAGCAGGGGCGCGTGGTCGGTACGGTGATGAGCGGCCTGCTGTTCGGGATCATGCTGTCCCGCCCGGTCGCCAATTTCCTGGCCGGATCGGTCGGCTGGCGCGCGACCTTCATCGTGTCGGCGATCGTGATGGCGATGGTCGGCATCGCGCTGCTCGCCGCCTGCCCCAAGCGCCAGCCCAAGGGCGGCATGCATTATGGGCAGGTGTTGGCGTCGACCTTCTCGCAACTGGTCGTGCATCGCGTCGTGCGGATGCGCGCTTTCTATCAGGCGGCGATGTTCGCGGCCTTCAACCTGTTCTGGACCGCCGCGCCGCTCGCATTGATCCACGAATTTCATCTGGGCCATGCCGGCATCGGCGCCTTTGCTCTGGCAGGGGCCGGCGGCGCGCTGGTGGCGCCGGTTGCGGGATGGATGGCGGATCGCCGCCTGACCCGTCCCGCTTCGCTGATCGGACTGGCGGGGCTTACGGCGGGCTTTCTGCTGGCCGACTGGACCGTGGCGGCGGGCAGCCTGATCGGCTTCACCATCATGGCGGTGCTGATCGACGGCGCGGTGCAGATGAGCCAGATCACCGGGCAGAAGCTGATCTTCTCGCTCGATCCCCATGCGCGCGGACGGATCAACGCGGCCTATGTGACGGTGATGTTCCTGGTCGGCGCTTTGGGATCGGTGATCGGCTCTGTCACCTATGAAGCGGGCGGCTGGAGTGCCAGCGCGCTGGCCGGTGCGGCGATCGGCGGCGTCGCCACCCTCGCCTTCCTGTTGTTCGACCGGGGCGCCAGCCTCACACGCTGACGCCCCTGCCGATTGCAATTTAGACGAACAGCGCCTTCACACCCGGCAGTTCCTTGCCTTCCATCCATTCCAGGAAGGCACCGCCAGCGGTCGAAATGAAGCTGAAATCGCTGCCCACGCCCGCATGGTTCAGCGCCGCGACCGTATCACCGCCGCCAGCCACCGACGTCAGCTGACCTTCCTTGGTCAGTGCGGCCGCCGTCTTCGCCAGCGCAACGGTCGCCGCGTCGAACGGCGCGATCTCGAACGCGCCGAGCGGGCCGTTCCACACCAAGGTCCGGCAGTTCTTGAGCGCATCGCCCAGCGCCTCGACAGCAGCCGGGCCGACGTCCAGGATCATTTCGTCTTCCGCGACTTCATGCACGTTGCAGGTGCGCAAGCTGGGCGGGTTGGCGGCAAATTCCTTCGCCACGACGACGTCATAGGGCAGGTGGATGATGCAGCCGGCAGCTTCCGCTTTGTCGAAGATCGCTTCGGCGGTTTCGGCCAGATCCTTCTCGCACAGCGACTTGCCGATATCGACGCCGCGGGCATAGAGGAAGGTGTTGGCCATGCCGCCACCGATGATCAGATGATCGACCTGCGTGACGAGATTATTGAGAACATCGAGCTTGGTCGACACCTTCGCGCCGCCCACGACGGCGGCCACCGGCTTCACCGGTTCGCCGAGCGCCGCCTGAAGTGCGTCCAGTTCCTTTTCCATCGAACGACCCGCGAAGGACGGCAGCTTGTGCGCCAGTCCCTCGGTCGAGGCATGGGCGCGGTGCGCGGCGGAAAAGGCGTCGTTGACATAGAGGTCGCCGATGGCGGCGATCGCATCGACCAATGCCGGGTCGTTCTTTTCCTCGCCGGGATGGAAACGGGTATTTTCCAGGATCGCGATGTCGCCGTTGCGCATCACGGCGATGCCGTCCGTCGCTGCTTCACCTTGGCAGTCGGGAATGAACTGCACGTCGCGGCCCAGCACCTGCGTCAACGGACGGGTGATCTTCGACAGCGAAAATTCCGGGTTCTTCTGCCCCTTAGGGCGACCGAAATGGGCGAGGATCAGCACCTTTGCGCCGCGATCGGCCAGTTCCAGCACGGTCGGCATCGCTGCGCGCAGGCGGGTATCGTCGCTGACCGAACCGTCCTGCATGGGCACGTTCAGATCTTCGCGCACCAGCACGATCTTGCCGGTGATGTCGCCCATATCGTCGAGCGTCTTGAAGGGTTTGGTCATATATCTTCCCCTAATCTGAATAGACGTCATCCCAGCGAAGGCTGGGATCTCCCTCCCCTTCCCACGCCGAGGAAGAAAGCGAGATCCCAGCATTCGCTGGGATGACGAGAAAGGGCAGACTTTCGCCTGCCCTTCAACCTTTGTCTTACAGGAACTTCGCGACGACGCCGGTGGTGTCGATCATGCGGTTCGAGAAGCCCCATTCATTGTCGTACCAGCTGAGCACGCGGACCAGCTTGCCGTCGACCACGGCCGTTTCCAGGCTGTCGACGGTCGAGCTGCGCGGATCGCCATTATAGTCGATCGATACCAAGGGTTCGTCCGAATAGCCCAGCACGCCCTTGAGCGGGCCGGATTCCGACGCAGCCTTGAGCAGGCTGTTGACCTCGTCCTTCGTGGTCGGGCGCTTGGGAATGAACTTGAGGTCAACGACCGAAACGTTCGGGGTCGGCACGCGGATCGACGATCCGTCCAGCTTGCCCTTCAATTCGGGCAGAACCTCACCCACCGCGCGGGCGGCGCCGGTCGAGGTCGGGATCTGCGACAGGGCAGCGGCGCGGGCGCGGCGCATGTCGCTATGCAGCTGATCCAGCGTATTCTGGTCGTTGGTGTAGCTGTGGATCGTCGTCATGAAGCCGCTTTCGATGCCGATCGCATCGTTCAGCACCTTGGCGAGCGGGGCCAGGCAGTTGGTGGTGCAGCTGGCGTTCGAAATGACGATGTCGTCGGCGGTCAGCGCGTCATGGTTGACGCCAAACACGACGGTGCGATCGACATTGGTGCCCGGCGCGGAAATGATCACGCGCTTGGCGCCGGCGGCCAGGTGCGCGCTTGCCTTGTCCTTCGTGGTGAAGATGCCGGTGCATTCCAGGGCGATTTCGACGCCCAGGGCTGCGTGCGGCAGGTTGGCGGGATCGCGCTCGGCCGTCACCTTGATCTTCTTGCCATCGACGACCAGCAAATCGCCGTCCACGCTGACGTCGCCGGCCCAATTGCCATGGACGCTGTCACGCTTGAACAGCAGGGCGTTGGATTTGACGTCGCCCAGATCGTTGATGCTGACCAGTTCCAGATCATGGTCGGTGCGCGAAAGAATGGCGCGCGCCACCAGGCGGCCGATACGTCCAAAACCGTTAATTGCTACCTTCGTTGCCACTGCACTAGCCTCCTGGGGTGTGTTGTTCGGTTATAGGGTCTCCGCCAGCGCGCGCCACCAACCGGCGGCGCGCGCAAGCGGTTTAGAGAGCAGCCGCGATCTGCGGCGCGATCTTGGCGGCGGTCAGGCCGAAATGATCGTAAAGGTCTTCGGCCGGGGCCGACGCGCCGAAGCCGTCGATGCCGAAGCGCAGGCCGTCAAGGCCGGTATAGCGTTCCCAGCCGAAGGTCGTGCCCGCCTCGATCGAGACGCGCAGTACATCGGCAGGCAGGATGTCGGCCTTGTACGCCGCGTCTTGCGCATCGAAATGGGCGAAGCTGGGGACGGAGACGACGTCGGTGCCGATGCCCTGATCTTCCAGAGTTTTGGCGGTGTTGACCGCGATTTCGACTTCCGAGCCGGTGGCAAGGATCACAACCTTGCGCGCGGCGGTGGCGGCGACCAGGCGATAGGCGCCCTTGGCCGACAGATTTTCGCTCTTTTCCGTGCGCAGCTGCGGCAGGTTCTGGCGGGTCAGCGCCAGCACCGACGGGCCGGTCGCATCCTTCAGCGCCAGTTCCCAGCATTCCGCCGTTTCGACGATGTCGGCCGGGCGATAGACGTCCAGGTTCGGGATCATGCGCATCGACATGACATGCTCGATCGGCTGATGGGTCGGGCCGTCTTCACCCAGACCGATCGAGTCATGAGTCAGGACGTGAATGACGCGCTGCTGCTGAAGCGCGGCGAGACGGATGCCGCCGCGCATATAGTCGGAGAAGACCAGGAAGGTGCCGCCATAGGGGATCACGCCGCCGTGCAGCGCCATGCCGTTCATCGCGCAGGCCATGCCGAATTCGCGGATGCCATAATAGACGTAACGACCCGAATAATCGTCCTTGGTCAGCGGACCGGTCGACTTGGTCTTGGTGTTGTTCGAACCGGTCAGGTCGGCCGAGCCGCCCAGCGTTTCGGGCAACAGATCGTTGATGGCACCGAGGGCCAGCTCGCTCGCCTTGCGGGTCGCGACCTTCTGCGGATTGGCGATCAGGCTGTCGATATAGGTTTCCAGCGAGAAGTCGGCGGGCAGTTCGCCAGCCATCCGGCGGGTAAATTCCGCCGCCTTCTCGTTGCTTGCAAGGCGACCTTCCCAGGCGGCGCGAACGTCGCGGCCCTTGGCGCCGATGGCCTTCCACGCGTCGGCAATGTCGGCCGGGATGACGAACGGTTCGGCGGTCCAGCCAAGAAACTCGCGCGCGGCGGCGACTTCATCCGTGCCGAGCGCCGAGCCGTGAACACCCGACGTGCCGGCCTTGTTCGGCGCGCCATAGCCGATCTTGGTCGCGCAGGCGACGATCGAGGGGCGGCTGTCGGCAACCGCTTCGGCCAGTGCGCGGCGGACGTCGGCGACGTCATGGCCGTCGCACGACACGACATGCCAGCCGGTCGCGGCATAGCGGGCCAGCACATCTTCGCTGCTCGACAGGTCGACGGCGCCGTCGATGGTGATCTTGTTATCGTCCCACAGCACGATCAGGCGACCCAGGTTCAGGTGACCGGCCAGACCGATGGCTTCATGGTTGATGCCTTCCATCAGGCAGCCGTCGCCCGCGATCACCCAGGTGCGGTGATCGACCAGATCGTCGCCGAACTGCGCGTTCAGGTGACGCTCGGCAATCGCCATGCCGACGGCGGTGGCCAGGCCCGAACCCAGCGGACCGGTCGTGGCCTCCACGCCTGCCAGCTCGAAATTCTCGGGGTGGCCGGCGCACGGGCTGTGCAGCTGGCGGAAATTGGCGATGTCCTCGATGGTCGGACGAGCATAGCCGGTCAGGTGCAGCAGCGAATAGATCAGCATCGACCCATGGCCGGCCGACAGGACGAAACGGTCGCGGTCGGCCCATTTGGGCTGGGTCGGGTCGAACTTCAGATAATCGCCGAACAACACGGTCGCCACATCGGCCATGCCCATCGGCATGCCCGGATGGCCGCTATTGGCGGCCTGTACGGCGTCCATGGACAGCGCCCGGATGGCGTTGGCGAGCGACTTTTCGGAAACGGTCATCTGGGCTGGCGTCTTTCCTGAACGTGGCAAAGGACGGCGCCCGCGCGCATGCAGGCGAGTCGAGATCGCGCCCCCTTTGTCGCGTCAAGCCCCATGCGTCAACCGCACGGGTGCCAAGAGCGGGGTCAGCTGCCCCAAAGAGCGCTTTTGCAGGGCCTTTTCTTTCGCTATGGATGGGCGATGGCAAGCGACCGCATGATGCAGGCGATCGGCACGCTGGAGCGTGCTGTGAGCCGGCTTGAACAGGATGTGGCGGGTCTGATAGCCCCGGCCGATCCCCTCCCCGCCGTGGACCAGAAAGCCGCGCGCGCCGCGCTGCGCTCGCTGGACGATCTTATCGACACGCTGAAAGGGCATGCCCATGGCTGAAACGAATTTGGTGATCGCCAGCCGCCATTATCAAATCCGCTGCCGCGATGGCGAGGAAGCGCATCTGGCGCATCTGGCAAGCCTGATCGAGGATAAGGCGCGGGTCGCCCAGCAAAGCACGCCGGGTCTGACGGAGGTGCGCACCCTGCTGTTCGCTGCGCTGTTCCTGGCCGACGAACTGAACGAATTGAAGCGGGACAATGCCGGCCGACAGGCCCGGTTGCAATTGGACGGCGACGACGAACCAAGCGTTCAGGCGATCGAGGCTTTGGCCGGGCGCATAGAAAAGCTGCGCGAACGACTTGCCGGCCGGGCCGACAACGCCTAGATTGATCGGTGACGGGTACTGCGCGGTACGAGCTTTAGCGAACATCCCTGAGGCGATAATCACATCCAAGGGGGCTGTCCCTGGGCGGGCTCCGGCCCGTTCTACATGGTCCCCACCTGACGTTGAGGCGTCAGAGGATATTCCAGCACACGGCCGAGGCGGTCCCGTCACCCTCCCCAACCCCTCTTCCGATCCGATAAGGTCATCATGAGCGACGAGACACCCGCCGCCGACAAGAACAGCCTGCGCGCCATCGCCCGGCAACGACGCAGCGGCTTCGTCGCCACGCTGGACCCGCTGGCGCATCGACTGGCGTTCAAGGTCGTCCCCTCCCCACTGGCCCGCCGGATCGCCGATGCCGCGGTCGTGGCGCTCTATATGGGCCTGGATGACGAGGCACCGGCCCAGCGCATGGCCGGACAGTTGCAGGCGATGGGCAAGGTCGTGGCGTTGCCGCGCGTACTCGACCGGCTGGGCAGCATGGATTTCCTGCCCTGGGAGCCGGAGGATCATCTGGTGCCCGGCCTGTTCCGCACCAGCCATCCCGAACCCAAGGACGGGCCGGTCGCGCCCGACGTCATCATCGCCCCGTTGGTCGGTTTCGACCGGGCGATGAACCGGCTGGGCCAGGGGGGCGGCTATTATGACCGCGCCTTCGCCCGCTTCCCCGACGCGCTGCGCGTGGGCATCGCCTGGTCCGCGCAGGAACTGGACGCGGTGCCTGCCGATCCGTGGGATCTGCCGCTGGACATCATCATGACCGAAGTCGAACTGATCGAAGGACCGGGCCTGTGAGCATCGACCCGCGCCATTATCATCAGCCCAGCTGGCGCAAGCCTGTGGGCATGCTGGCCATCGTCACGCTGATCGCGTTGTGGGCTATCATGGTGGGCAGCCTGTCCGGCCTGATCGGCGCGTTGCCGATGTGGGCGCAGGTGCCGGTCTATGTCGTGCTGGGGATCGTGTGGATCTGGGTCTTGCCGCTGCGGCGGCTGCTGGCCTGGATGGAAACCGGGCGCTGGCGCTGAACATATTCCCACCGCTTCATAGAAGCGGTGGCGCGAGTGACGGGGCTCGAACCCGCGACCTCCGGCGTGACAGGCCGGCACTCTAACCAACTGAGCTACACCCGCGTAGGCGCTGCATCCTTATCGGCTCAAAAGCCGCCAGATGATGCAATATCTGGGAAAATCACCTTCCGGTCAAGGAAGGTGGCGCGAGTGACGGGGCTCGAACCCGCGACCTCCGGCGTGACAGGCCGGCACTCTAACCAACTGAGCTACACCCGCGCAGGGCGACATCTTTTGCGGTTTTTCAACCACCAGACGATGCAGTCTGGAACACCATATCCACCCTCCGGTCAAGGAAAGTGGCGCGAGTGACGGGGCTCGAACCCGCGACCTCCGGCGTGACAGGCCGGCACTCTAACCAACTGAGCTACACCCGCGTTTGGTGTGGAAGCGCCGTCTATGAGCGTCCTGCGATGCTGTCAACCGTCCGCAACATCAGTTTCATCTTTCTCGTCATTTTCTTTGCGGGGCGACACGGTCAACGTGCCCTGCTCGAACAGGAAACCGGCAATATCCGGGGTGCCGGCGGCCGACACGACCGTCTGGATGATGATCAGCAACGGCACCGCCAGCAACGCGCCGGGTGTGCCCCATACCCACCCCCAAAAGGTCAGCGACAGGAGAATCAGCAGCGGGTTCATCGTCAGCCGGCGCCCCAGCAGCAGCGGGGTGATGACATTGGCCTCCACCAGATGGAAGCCGACCTGCAATCCGGCCGGCAACAGCGCGACATAGACGTCGTCGAACACCATCAGGCCGCCCAGCCCCAACAGCACGGCGGCCAGCATCGGCCCGAAATAGGGTACGAAGTTGAGCAGCGCCACGATGCCGCCCCACATCAGCGGCGAAGGCATGCCGATCAGCCACAGGGCGACCGCCACGGCCAGGCCCAGCGACAGGTTGATGATCGCGATGGTGATGACATAGGCCGACGTCGCATCGACCACATTCTGGATCACCCGCGCCACCGCCATCGCGCCGTCGAAACTGCCCCGGCTGTTGATCGTGCGCCGCCGCAGCCGGGTCCAGCCGGCGAGGAAGAAATAGATGATGAGCAGCGCGAACACCATCTGGATGATGGCCGAGGGCGCCGACGTGGCGGCAAATTGCAGCAGGGATCGTGGCGCCTCCACCGCGGCCGTCTGCGCCGCCGCCACCGGGCCGGTCGCCAGCATCTGCACGGTTTCATCCACGAAGCGCTGAAGATTGGCGTAAAAGTCGATCAGCGGCGCCAGGTTCGCCTGAATTTGCGGCAGGCGCTGCGGCAATATCACGAACCATTCGGTCGCCGGCACGACGATCAGCACCAAGGCGGTATTGGCGACAACCAGGAAGCCCACCACCGCGATCAGCGCCGCAAATCCCGAAGGCAGCCCGCGCCGCTCCATCCATTCCAGCAGCGGCACCAGCGCGATGGCGACGACCAGCGCGGCCGTCAGCGGCAGGAAAAACTCCGCCCCCGCCCGTAACGCGAAGGGCAGCGCCAGCAAGAGGCCGATACCCGATGTCAGCGCGATCGACGCCAGCAGCCGGTCGCGACGCCGGTTGACCTCTTGCAACTCCGTCAATGGCACGCCCGATTCCCCTTTCGTTCACCCCGATGTGCGCTGCCGGGGGCGCAGCGTCAATTTACAAAGGGCGTCAGCGGACGGTGCATAAGGAAAAGGCCGGCTTAACCAAATATTTGCGCTCGATTGCTATGTCCGGACGCCAAGGGGACGAAGGAACGGGGAAGACTATGACGCGCAGGCTTTTGGCCAGGCTCGCCGGGGCGGCGGGCATGGCGATGGGCAGCATGACAGGCGTGGCTGCAGCGCAGCCGGCGATGCGCCTCGACACGCAGATGTTCGTGGAGCGGGTATCGACCGACATTAACGGCCGCGCACGCCGCACATTGGCGAGCGCCGACCGGGTCAGTCCGGGCGATACGCTGATCGTCATCGTCCATTGGCGCAATGACGGCAGCCATGCGCTGCGCGATTCCGCCATCACCCGTCCGGTGCCGCGCCGCATCCGCCCGGAAATCAGCGATCCGGCGATGATGGTGTCTGTCGATGGCGGCAGCCATTGGGGCCGCCTGGACCAGATATGGCTCCCCACGCCGCTCGGTGGCGTGCGCCGCGCCGTGGCAGAGGATGTGACCCATATACGCTGGCAATTGCCCGACATGGTTCAGCCCGGCCGCGCCGGCCGCCTCAGCTATCGCGCGGTTATGCGCTGAATGGGCAAGCGGGCGACATCGTGCCGCCCGCCCCTGCCCTGATACTCAATCCACGAACAGGAAAGCCGGCGCCTCCAGCAGCTTGCGCACCGCCTGTACGAAGCTGGCCGCGTCCCATCCATCGACGACGCGATGGTCGCAACTGATCGACAGGTTCATCAGCTTCGCCGCGACGATCTCCTTACCCTTGAATATCGGGCGTTCGATCACGCGATTGGGACCGATGATCGCGACTTCGGGCCGATTAATGACCGGCGTGGTGGCAATGCCACCCAAAGGCCCCAGCGACGTCAGCGTCAGGGTGGATCCGGACAGTTCCTCCGACTTTGCCTTGCCGCTCCGCGCAGCGTCGGCAAGACGGCGGATTTCGGTCGCCAGCTGCCACACATTGCGATCCTGCGCGTCGCGGATCACCGGCACCATCAGGCCCGCGTCGGTCTGTGTCGCCATGCCCAGATGCACCGAACCGTGCCGCGTCACCACGCCCGCCTCATCGTCATAACGGGCGTTGAGCATCGGGAAATCCGGCAGCGCCTTGCACAGCGCCACGATCAGCAGCGGCAGCATGGTGAGCTTGGGCCGGTCGCCGCGCTGGGCATTCAACTGCTCGCGCAGTTCCTCCAGCGCGGTGACGTCGATTTCCTCGACATAGGTGAAATGGGGGATGTTGCGCTTGGACGCCGCCATATTCTCAGCGATGCGGCGACGCATGCCGATGACCTTGACCTGTTCATCCGCGCGCTTGGCGGACCGGCCAGCCGGGCGATAGCCCTGCCCCTGTCCATAAAGCAGATAGGCGTCGAGGTCCGAATGGCGGATATGATCGCCGGCAGGCTTCACCTGGGCAAGATCGACGCCCAGTTCCTTGGCACGCGCACGCACGGCGGGAGAGGCTAAAACCACTTCTTCCCCCCTCCCTTTCAGGGAGGGGTTGGGGGTGGGTACCGCCGCAGGCGGTTCAACGTCCGCAACGGCAGAAGGCTCGCGACGCTCGCCACCCACCCCCGGCCCCTCCCTGATAGGGAGGGGCGTTTCGGCGGCTTCCGCAACCACAGCATCGCCCGGCACTTCCGCCTCGATCGTTTCGACCGACGGCGGCGGCGTAGCGGCGGCTTCGCCGTCCATTTCTATCTCCACCAGCATCGCGCCGATCGAAATCTGGTCGCCCGGTTCGCCGGCAAGCCGCACGACCGTGCCCGCGACCGGGCTTTCCATCTCGACCGTCGCCTTGTCGGTCATCATGTCGGCGATCGGCTGGTCTTCCTCGACCCGGTCGCCCACCTTGACGTGCCAGCCGACGATTTCGGCCTGTGCGATGCCTTCGCCGATATCCGGCAGCTTGAATGTGAACAGTGCCATGACTGATCAGTCCTTCATGATCTTGTTGATAGCTTCGCGGATACGCACCGGGCCGGGGAAATAGGCCCATTCCAGACTATGCGGATAGGGCGTGTCGAAGCCGGTGACGCGCTCGATCGGCGCTTCGAGATGATAGAAGCAACGCTCCTGCACCTGGGCGAGCAATTCGGCGCCAAAGCCGGACGTCCGGGTCGCCTCATGCACGATCAGGCAGCGGCCGGTCTTGCGCACCGATTCCTCGATCGTGTCGATATCCAGCGGCACCAGGCTGCGCAGGTCGATAATCTCAGCATCGACGCCATGCGCCGCCACCGTATTCTCTACCACATGCACCATCGTGCCATAGCACAGGATGGTCAGCGCCTGCCCTTCCCGCGCGATCCGCGCCTTGCCCAGCGGGATGCGATAATAGCCGGCCGGCACCTGCGCGTCTGCATGGCCGGCCCAGCTCTTCGCCGGCGTATCATAATGGCCGTCGAACGGGCCGTTATAGATGCGCTTGGGTTCGAAGAAGATGGTCGGATCATTATCTTCGATCGCGGCGATCAGCAGGCCCTTGGCATCATAGGGGGTGGACGGGATCACCGTCTTGATCCCCGAACAATGGGTGAAGATGCCTTCGGGCGACTGGCTGTGGGTTTGGCCGCCGAAAATGCCGCCGCCAAAGGGCGACCGCACCGTCATCGGCGCGATGAACTCGCCGGCCGACCGGTAGCGCAGCCGCGCAGCTTCCGACACCAGCTGATCGAGCGCGGGATAGATATAGTCGGCAAACTGGATTTCCGGCACTGGCCGCAGGCCATAGGCCCCCATGCCCACCGCCACGCCGATGATCCCGCATTCGGTGATCGGCGTGTCGAACACGCGGTTCTTGCCATGTTTCGCCTGAAGGCCGGCGGTGGCGCGGAACACACCGCCGAAAAAGCCCACATCCTCACCCATCACGACCACGGTGGGGTCGCGATCCATCATCACGTCCATGGCGCTGTTGATCGCCTGGATCATGTTCATCTGCTGCACGTCGGCAGGCGTTTCGATCAGAGTGTCAGTCATGGACATATCCTTCCCCTCGCCCCTTCACGGGAGAGGGTTGCGAAGACTTGGCAGGTTGCTGCCTAGTCGAAGCTGGGAGGGGGGGAATGGCGAGAAGGTGGCCCTTGGATGCCCCCTCTCCAACCTTCGCCAGACGGCAAGCCGTCAGGCTTCGGTATCCTCTCCCCTGAAGGGGCGAGGAAAAAGCGGGCGCGCTCACAGCCCAGCCGCCTTCCATTCGTCCAGCATCTGCTGTTGCTGTTCCTTGAGGTGCCAGGGCATTTCCTCGAACACATCCTCGAACATCGATTCCATCGGATGATGCAGGCCATGGCCCAATATGCCGTTCTTCTCCGCCTCACGGGCAGCGTCGCGGACCAGCTCGGCCAGTTCCTTGTCCATCGCGGCGTGGCGATCCTCGTCCCAGATGCCGAGCGTGATGCAATGCGCCTTCAACCGCGCGATCGGGTCGCCCAGCGGCCAGAGGCTGCTTTCCTCGGCGGAGCGATAGGCGGTCGGATCATCCGACGTGCTATGCCCTTCGACGCGATAGGTGAAATGCTCGATCAGCGTCGGCCCGCCATTGGCCCGCGCCCGGTCCGCGGCCCAGCGCGTCGCGGCATATACCGCCAGGATGTCATTGCCATCTACCCGCAGTCCAGCAATGCCATAGCCCACGGCGCGCGCGGCGAAGGTCGTCGCCTCGGCTCCGGCAAAGCCTGAAAAGCTGCTGATAGCCCATTGGTTATTCACGACATTCATGATTACCGGCGCACGATAGACGCTGGCGAAGGTGCAAGCGGAATGGAAATCGCCCTCCGCCGTCGATCCCTCACCGCACCATGTCGCCGCTATGCGGGTGTCGCCCCGCGCCGCGCTGGCCATCGCCCAACCCACCGCCTGGGGATATTGGGTGGTCAGGTTGCCGGAGATGGAGAAGAAGCCCGCCTCCCGCGCCGAATACATGATCGGCAACTGGCGGCCCTTCAGCCGATCGCCAGTGTTGGAATAGATCTGGTTCATCATGTCGACCAGCGGCCAGTCGCGGGCGAGCAAGATGCCCTGCTGGCGATAGCTGGGGAAACACATATCGTCGCGCGCCAGGGCCAGAGCGGCGCCGATCGACACCGCCTCCTCGCCGGTGGACTTCATGTAGAAGCTGGTCTTGCCCTGCCGCTGGGCGCGGAACATGCGTGCGTCGAACGCACGGGTCAGCGCCATGTAGCGCAGCATCCGCAGATGCGTCTCAGGCGGCAGCTTGGGGTTCCAGGCCCCGACGGCCGCACCGTCCTCATCCAGCACGCGGACCAGGCCATAGGCCAGGTCGCGCATGTCGCCGGGCTGCGCCGTCTCATCGGGACGCGGCGCTGCATCGGCGGCCGGAATGTCGAAATGGGTGAAGTCGGCGCTTTCGCCGGGCCGCGCTGGCGGCTCTGGCACATGCAGGCGCAACGGCGGAAGGTTCCGCCCGGCCTGCCCTTCAGTGACGCCTGATCCGATGGGATCGCTCATCCTGCCTCCTATGGTGCATTGCAATAATATTGCTTGCGGCAATTATTAAATTACAACACCACGAAAGGCAAGCCTTCCTTACCCATTTTTCCTGTCTTCTATGCGATCGACTGTCCAACTCGCTGTCTCGTTGACGGCTGTCGGACAATGATCGCCGCGGAAATATGGGTCAGCGGCGCGTAATCGCTCACTTCGAAATCTTCGATGCGATAAATGAAAATACGCGAAGGCCACCGATTGATCCGCAATTTCGGTATGCCGGATGGAAGCCTGTTCATCTGCGCCTACAGTGATGCGGATGCTGGCTGACCCTTTTGCCCCAAAAGAAGGAGGCCCCGCCGGGGGGATGGCGGGGCCTCTATGGAGGTCGGACGGATCGAGCGGGGGGCAAAATGATGCGTCCGACAGCTTCAATAACCAGCGGCCCGCTTTGCGGTTCCCGGCAAAAAAGCCTTAATGCCTCATCGACCCTGTTTTTTCGATCAACCGCCCGTCGTCAACTGAGCCAGCGCGGCATGGATGTGGGCGCGGCGCTCGGTATCCCGAGTCACTTCCAGCATCGCCCCCAGGCTGGCTCGCGCCGCATCGACTTCGCGATGGACGAGTTGAAGCCGCGCCAATTCCCACCAGCCCGCGTCATGATCGGGCGCCATCACGGTCATGCGCTCGTACAGCGCCTTGGCGCGAATCGTGTCGCCCGCCTGCTCTGCGCGGCTGGCCTGATTGAGGAGCAGGCGCACGAGCGTCATCCGGTTCGACATGGGGGCGACATGCACCTCGCTCGGCCAACCGCCAGCACCCGACACTTGTTCGAGCAAGGCGAGCAACTGCTCGGGCGTGACCAGCCGGCCGCCGTTGAACGGATCGATCAGGGCCGGCGCGCCCTCAGGCCCTATGCTCACCAGCACATGGCTAGGCGTATTGAGCGCGTCCGATCGCCAGCCCATGCGGCGCGCAGCCGCCACGTACAGGATGGAGAGGCTGACCGGCAAACCGCGGCGCCGGTCGAGAACCCGGATCATGTCGGCATTGAGCGGTGCGTCATAGCTGTCGCGATCGCCGGCAAAACCCAGAGTCTCGCCAATCACCTCTGCAAGCAACGCGCCCTGCGCTTCGCCAGACGCCAGATCTTCGTCGAGGCGCTGTTCGCACGCAGCCTCGACCGCTTCGCTGATGTGGCGCAGTTGATCCAGATAGGGCTCAAGATCCCGCCCTTCATGATCGAGCGAACTGAGCGCCAGCGCGGCGCTGTCCAACTCGATATCCTCGTCTTCGAGCAACCCGATATACCCGATCGTCTCGGCAAGGCTGGTCAAGCCACCCCCTCCTTCCGGGCACTGCCTGTGTCCGAAACCCGTGCGTCCATGTTTTCGGCGATCGCCATCAATTCCTCCATTTGGCCGGAGATGGGGACTGCCTTCGCTAATTGCCACAGATGACGGCCTGCTGCGATGCGTCAGTGGCGCGCAACCATTTGAGCAGCCGGCGCATTACCCCCCTATTCCCCTTCGTGCAGGAGAGCATCCTTGCCCAATAGACCTACGGGCGTCAGGCCCTTGCTGCATCCCTTGCACGGCCTGCTCCTCGCTTTTCCGGTGGCGCTGTTCACGGTCGCGCTGCTGACCGACATCACCTATCTTCAGACCGCGGAAATCCAGTGGACCAATTTCTCCTCATGGTTGATCGTGGGCGCCCTGCTGGGTGGCGGTTTGGTGCTGATCTGGAGCATCATTCTGGCGATCGGCGCCCGGCGCCGTACTCATCGGCAGCCGTCTCTGATCTACGCGCTGCTGATCGCCATCATGTGGATTGCGGGCCTGATAAACGCGTTTCAGCATAGTCAGGACGCCTGGAGTTCGGTCGACGTCACCGGCCTCATCCTGTCGATCATCAGCATGGTCTTCGCCCTGTCGGCCAGTTGGGTCGCTCACCGCACCGTCAGGGAGATTGCTTGATGAGCATCGCTCGCCCGCGCAGCCTTTGCGCCGCCATCTTCGCCCTCGCGCTTGCCGGCTGCGGCAACAGCCAGCCCGGACTCGATCAGACCGGCGCCAATCCCGACCTGCCGGAACAGCGCCAGACGCTGGTGCCGCCGATCAGGATCGCCACGCCAGAGGGGTGGGGTGGCGAAAGCCCGACCGCGCCGCAAGGCTTTACCGTGACCGCACTGGCGACCGACCTCAAAATACCACGCCAGACGCTCGTCCTGCCCAATGGCGACATTCTGGTGGCAGAAGGGTCAGGCGGCAGCGCGCCGCCCATGCGCCCCAAGGATGTGATCGCCGGCTATATCAAGAGCATGGGCAAGACGCCGGTCAAGGGCGGCAATCGCATCACGCTGCTCCGCGACGCGGATGGTGACGGCAAGGCGGAGGTGCGCACCACCTTCATCGATGGCCTCAATGCGCCCTACGGCCTCGCTTTCGTGGACGGCAGCCTGTACGTCGCCAATCAGGATGCCCTGCTGCGCTTCCCCTATCGTGACGGCATGACGCGGATCGCCACGCCCGGTCAGGAAGTCACCACGCTCCCATCCCGCCTCAACCATCATTGGACCAAGGCGCTGACCGCGAGCGCGGATGGCACGAAACTCTATGTCGGCATCGGATCCAACAGCAATGTGGGCGAGCGCGGGATGGCGGTCGAAGAGGATCGCGCCGTCATCTGGGAAATCGACCGCGCGACCGGCGCGCATCGCACTTTTGCCAGCGGTATCCGCAATCCCACCGCCCTTGCCATCAATCCGCAGACGCAGGCGCTCTGGTCGGTCGTGAACGAGCGGGACGAACTGGGGCCGCAGCTCGTCCCGGACTATCTGACGTCCGTGCGTCCCGGCGGCTTCTACGGTTGGCCCTACAGCTATTGGGGCCGCCATGTCGATCCGCGCGTCCACCCCCAGAACCCCAAGATGGTCGAAAAGGCGATCCGTCCGGATTATGCTCTGGGCTCTCATGTTGCGGCCCTCGGCCTCAGTTTCGTGACCGGGGCCGGCCTTGGTCCGTCGTTCGCACAGGGTGCCTTTATCGGGCAGCATGGCAGCTGGAACCGGCAGGATCTGTCGGGCTACAAGGTCGTCTGGGTGCCGTTCGCCAATGGTCGGCCGGCAGGAAAGCCTGTCGATTTCCTGACCGGCTTCATCAAGCATGGCCATGCGCGCGGCCGCCCGGTCGGCGTGACTTATGATCCGTCGCGCGGGAGCCTCATCGTGGCCGACGACCTGTCGAACACCGTCTGGCGGGTAGCCCCCGCCCGTCCCGCGCCTGCACGATGATCGCAGCCCTGCGCTGGCGCGGGCCGGTCGAGATCAGCGCCAATCCCGAATGGCAGCAACTGGCGATCTATGCCGTCGGTGCTGCCATCATCCTCATCATCCTGTTCAACATTCCGTTCGTCGGCCGCATCTTCCGCGCTTTGTTCTCGGTCGGGATGCTCGCGCTCTGCCTCTTCTTTCTGTTTCAGCAGGCACCATTCGATCCCACGCTCTCGCGGATAAAGTCGCAACTTGGCCTCGACGATCAACGCGTGACGGGCCGGGATGTGCGCATCGCCATGAGCCCTGACGGACATTTCTGGGCACGCGTGTCGATCAATGGCATCCAACGGCGCATGTTGATCGACAGCGGCGCGACCATATCGGCGATTTCCGAAAAAACCGCGGCGGAGGCCGATGTGGACAAGGGGGCCGGCCTGATGCCCGTGATCCTGCAAACGGCCAATGGCGCCGTGCGCGCGGAAACCGGCTCGATCGACCGGCTCACCGTCGGCACGATCGAGGCGCGCAACCTGAAAACGGTCATATCCCCAGCCCTCGGCCCGATCGACATATTGGGCATGAATTTCCTGTCGCAGTTGGCTTCCTGGCGCGTCGAAGGAAGGACATTGATCATGGTCCCGCATCGCCCTGATAAGGCGGCATGACGGAGCGCAAAGCGCCGTGGCGCGTTGACCATATCTGACGTGAAAAGGGATATGATGTGCGCCGACTTCTGATTGCTGGTTCGATATTTGCCCTGTCCCTCCCCCTCGTCGCCTGCGACAATGTAGCGACCCAGAACAGCACGGCCCCGGCTGGCGAGGCGCAGTGGACGGACGCCAATCTGCGCCAGTTGCGTGAAGCGATCGATCGTCGTGCCCAGCATGGTCTGGACCATCTGAATTTCGATGCGAAGGATAACGGGCCAGAGGCGCAGACGGAGGTCGCGCTACGTTATGCTGCAGCCTTGGCCCATGGCGCTACTGATCCGACGAAGCTTTACGACGTCTACACCGTCGCGCGCCCCAACCCCGATCTGCGCGCAGGCCTTGCCAAGGCGATGGCCGAGGGCAAGCTGTCAGACTGGCTGGAGAGCCTCGCTCCCCAAAGCGACGAATATAGGGCGCTGTCGAAAGCCTATCTCGTGCTGACCCGCCAAGCCAAGGCACCCGCCGCAGCCATTCCCGCCACGAGCAAGGCCATCGAACCGGGACAGAGCGATAGCCGCGTGCCTGCCATCGCGCGGCAACTGGTCGCGTCCGACTATCTCGACAAGGGGCAGGCGGGCGGCGAGCGCTATAGCGAGCCGATGGTGCAGGCTGTCAAGCGGATGCAGCAGGACTTCGGCATCAAGCCGGACGGCTCGATCGGCAACCAGGCGTTGGAAATCCTTAACCTGTCCGATGCCGACCGCGCACGGGCCATCGCCGTCGCCATGGAGCGCACGCGCTGGCTCGATCGCACTCCGCCCGCCACGCGGATCGACGTCAATCTGGCCGCCGCGCGGCTCAGCTACTGGCGCGATGGCAAGCTCGCCAATGTCCGCAAGGTCGTGGTCGGTGAGCCCGACACGGAAACGCCGCAGTTGGGATCGCCCATCTATCGCCTGGTGGCGAACCCGACCTGGACAGTCCCCCGCTCGATCGAGCGAAAGGAAATTGCCGGCAAGGGCGCGGCCTATCTGCGGCGCAACAATATGGTGCGAAAGGACGGATGGATCGTCCAGCAGCCCGGACCGAAAAACTCGCTTGGCCTCGTCAAGTTCGACATGAAAAACGAGCATCAGATTTATCTGCACGATACCCCAGCGAAGCAGTTGTTTGCGCAGGTGCAGCGCCAGCGCAGCCATGGCTGCGTCCGGGTCGAGGATGCGGAGGGCTTCGCCGCGATGCTGGCGCAGGACGCCGGGATCCTGGACGAATGGAACAAGGCCCGTGCGACGGGGAAGGAAAGCTTCGTCCCCTTACCCCGCGAGATACCGGTTCGCATGCTGTACCAGACCGTCCTGTTCGATGATCAGGGTGAACCGGTGGTGCGCGCCGACCCCTATGGCTGGAACGACCGAATTTCGGTCGCGCTCGGCTTCAAGGCCGGCAGCGGTGCGCGGCTGCGCGGCGCCGGCTCCGACATCGGTCCGTGATGGCCGACTAAAGCCGAACCCTAATTGCCGTTCCAGCGACGCACCGGCCCCGTATCGACATGGACGAACCCGTCATCGGGATAATAGCCGACGCCGCCAGCCTTCAAAGAAAGCGCCGCTTTCTGAAGGCTGGCAAGGCGGACATTACGCAGTTGGATGTCCACCGCCTTGCCCCGCATATGCTGGCTCTTGGACGCAACGCCATGACTGTCGCGATGCAGCCGCGCGTTGGTCTTGGGTGATCGATAGCCGGAAATGAGCGTAAAATAGGCTCGCTTGTCCGCCCCGGTCGCCGCATGCAACTGCACCAGCGTGTCGAACAGATCGGTGTCCATGCGGGTCACTTCGCCGGTACGCCAATCGCGCAGGAAGTGATTGAGCTCTGCAATGCCCGAAGCGCGCAGCCGTCCACCGGAATAATAGCAGACATCCACCTTCTCCCCATTGTGCGCATTGCGAAACAACAGGCGCCTCTCGGGCAGAGCGGCCCATGTGGTGGCAGGAAAAAGCTGCGATGCACCACAAGCGGCGGCGCCCAGCAGCACCGCCCGTCTATCCATCATCATGTAAGTCGTTCGTCCCGAAATCGCGTCAGGGAGATAAAGCCGCACCCGCGCGTTGCTTATCTCACTGAGATATAGGGTGCATTTACCGAATGAAAAGACGGGTTCCATGGCATTGTCTGATTTTGGCCACCGCTGGTCTTGTGTCGACCCAAGCAGCCGGGCAATCCTCCAAAACGGCTGAAGCGACGCACGCCGCGTCCTTGCCCGCGAATATCGACGCCGCCATATTTCGCGCTCAGGTCCAGCTAGACCGGGCGGGCTTTGGCCCTGGGGTCATCGACGGGCGAAAGGGTCGCTTCTTCGCAGCAGCTTTGAAGGGGTATCAGGCCGCCCAGGGACTGCCGCAATCTGGAGAGCTTGACGGCGGCACGCGCGCTGCCCTGGACAAGGATGCCGCCCCCGCGCTCATGACCATGGTGCTGAAGGACGATGCGCTTACCGCTGACTTCACACCCGACATCCCTCCCAAGATCGTAGATCAGGCCGCGCTGCCCCATCTGGGATATCGCGATATCGTGGAACGACTGGCCGAGCGCTTCCATACGACGCCGCAACTTCTGCTCGCGCTCAATCCGGCACTAAGGGCGCCACAGGCCGGTATGGAATTGCGACTGCCCAGCCTCATCCCGGCCGATCGCGCCTATGACGTCAGCCTGTCACCGCAATGGCGCGACACGCTCGCCACCCTCAACATCGGCGCACGGCAACCCCAGGCGGCGAAGATCGTCGTCGACAAATCCGAAAGCTTGCTCAAAGTCTATGACAGCCAGGATCGCCTGGTTGCGCAATTTCCCGCGACCACAGGCAGCGCGCATGATCCCCTGCCGATCGGCAAATGGAGCATAGACGCCATCGCCTTTCTTCCGACCTATCATTATAATCCGGATCTGTTCTGGGACGCGGCCGAAAGCGACGGGAAAGCCGTATTACCGCCCGGCCCCAACAACCCCGTCGGCGTGGTCTGGATCGACCTCAACAAACCCCATTATGGCATTCACGGAACGCCGGAACCGGCCCGGATAGGACGCTCGCAAAGCCATGGCTGCGTCCGGTTGAGCAACTGGGATGCCGCGCGCCTCGCGCAGATGACCAGTACCGCAACCCAGGTCTATTTTCAGGAATGACAATCTCAAGCGCAGGCGAGCGGGACGTCGCCTCTCAGCGCTTGTCTTCCGCCGCTTCGCTGTCGCCCCGCATCTGGCCATGTGCCAGCACGGCGAACAGCCCCGTGCCGCCGATAATGTTGCCGACGAGCGCGGGCAAAAGAAAGTCGCGCAGCATCTCCGTCAGGGTCATGAGACCATTCAGCCAGAGAAAGGCCGTCTGCGAAAAGCCGGTCACGACATGGCTGAAACCACCGAGCGCGATGACATATGTCAGCAGCGAAATGACCCAGAACTCGCTGCCTTTGGCATTGGGCAGAAGCCAGGCGATGGACGCCATGAGGAAGCCGGCCGGAATACCCAGCGTCAGCGTCTTGATGCCGCCCTGCGCGGGAAGCTTCTGAAGGATATCGATCGCGACGAGCCGCTGCTCATGGGTAATGATGACCTCACCCGCCATCAGCGCGACCACGATCAGCACACCGATCAGATTTGCGGTCAATACGATGGACCATAGCCTTGCAAGCTTCGCCAAGCCGGTGATGCTGGGCCGCGCCGCAACGGGCAGCACAGCGGTGACGGTGCTTTCTGTGAACAGCTGAAGCCGCCCCATGATGACGATCACATAGCCGACGGGATAGCCCAGCAGATAGACGAGTTCGGCCCAATGCTCGTCCGGCAGGCGCATGCGCAGATAGAGTTCGGCCAGAAAGGATATGGTGATGGCGAGGCCCGCGGCGAGCCCAGACAGCAGAAGGGCGACGACCGGCCGCGCCAGTTCCTCTTCGCCCTGAAGCCGCACGGCTTCATGCACGACCATATGGGAACTGGCCTGACGCCGCAGGACATCCTGTGCCTCATCGGGCGACAGAGCATCGTCAGGGACGCTGGGATCATCCGCCGAAGGCTGATCCGGGTCAGACGTCATCGACTACGGCTTTGACGGATCGAAGAAACGAAGCCGGGCTGGATCGTGCTTCGCCTCGTCATCCGATCAGGCGGCCAGTGCCAGCAGGCCCGACACACCCGGTCGCCCCGCCTGGCGGGTCTGGATCCTGTCGAGATAGGCAAAAATGCTGACGACCGCATCTTCCGTAACGTCGAAGTCGCTGCGCGCGATTTCCAGAACGCCGCCGTTCATCAGGGCTTCCAGCGCCGCGCGCGCCCGCGCAACCCGGCTCTTGACCGTCCCGACGGCGACACCCGTGATATCGGCCGTCTCTTCGTAGGAAATCCCGCCAGCACCGACGAGGATCAGGGCCTCGCGCTGCGGTTCGGGTAGTTGCATGAGCGCACGCATCAGGTCGCGCAACTGGATGCTGGTGTCTTGCGAAGCCGGCGCAGCCAGAACACGGTCCGCTACCAGATCATCCCACTCCCCGGTGAAGCGGAGGCGACGGGTCAGGCTGAAATAATGGTTGCGCAGGATCGTGAAGGACCAGGCGCGGAAGTTCGTGCCGGCCATATAGCGGTCCCGCGCCGCCCATGCCTTGAGCATCGTTTCCTGGACAAGGTCGTCGGCCAGATCGTGATTACCGCAAAGGCTGCGGGCAAAAGCACGCAATTGGGGGATCACACGGCTAAGCTCGCCCTTGAAGGCCGAGTCGGTCAGGCTGGCAGGTGCGTCCTGCGTCGAGATGGCGTCCGACATATGATCCCCTTCGTGAATAGTTAATGTAAGAACATCCCGGCACGGCATCGGTTCCGGTTGCGAAATGGATAGGGCATGATTGTCCGCACTTTATTGCGGTGCAGAAATGTTTGAACCTCCAGCGCTTTTGCGGGTTGGAAGGATTACAGCCGCAATCGGGGGACTTCAGCCAGACGATGGCACGCGCCTGCACTCTCATTATCGCGCTCCTATGCCTGAGCGGTTGCAACGCGCAGCAATCGACCCTGTCCGTCTTTGGTGCAGACGCACGCGATATCCGGCATATCGCCATCGTGCTGACCGTCGGAGCGGTCGTCATCCTCGCGATCACGACCATGCTCTACATCCGCGCCGTCCGCGCGCCCGAACATAGCCTGGACCATCATCAGGGTATGCGCATGATCCTGTGGGTCGGCGCGATCGGACCAACGCTGATCCTGACGGCGCTATTGCTCTACGCCCTGCCCGCGATGCGGCCGCGCCCCGCCAGCGCTGCCGATCTCGTCATCCGGGTAGAGGGCGAACAATTTTGGTGGCGGGTCGCCTATCGACCGCCGAGCGAAGCCACGCCGCTCCTCTCCGCCAATGAGATCCGCCTGCCTGTCGGTCGTACGGTGCTGTTCGAACTTGGCGCGACCGACGTGATCCACAGTTTCTGGATCCCTGGTCTTGCCGGCAAGATGGACATGATCCCCGGCCGCACCAACCGGCTGGTGGTGAAAGCCGAGAAGCCGGGACGATATCGCGGCGTATGCGCGGAGTTTTGCGGCCTCAGCCATGCGCTCATGGCGTTCGACGTGATCGCGATGGAGCCGGCAGCCTTCGACACATGGATGGCCGACGCCCGTGCCATCGGGCCAATTCCAGCTGTCGCCACGCCCGGCCGCGCCCTGTTCGATGCCCAGGGATGCGGCGCCTGCCATGGCGTCCGGGGCACGCCCCATGCCGGCACCATCGGCCCCGACCTCAGCCGCTTCGGCGAGCGGCGGACGCTGGGCGCGGGCATATTGCCTCCCACCATCGACAATATCGCCACCTTCATCCGCGCGCCGCAGGCCAGCAAGCCCGGCGTGCGCATGCCTGCTTATCCGCAACTCAGCCAAGAGGAAGCCCGCGCCATCGCCCATTATCTCAAGGGCATGCGATGAGCCTGCACGATCAGGACGATCCCGCGCTCCGCGCCGCACAGGAAGACCGGCTCCGCGCGGTATGGAAGCCGCCCAGCGGCCTGTTCCTGCGCTGGACCGACTGCAACAATAATCGGGTCGGCGTCTGGTATGTGCTGACCGCCTTTGCGTTCATGCTGTTCGCCGGCGTGCTGGCGCTCATCATGCGCACGCAACTGGCCGTGCCGGACAATGATCTGGTGAGCGCAGGCACGTTCAACCAGCTGTTCACGCTGCACGGCTCGATGATGATGTTCCTATTCGCCGTGCCGATGTTCGAGGCGGTGTCGATCATCCTGCTGCCTCAGCTTCTGGGCGCGCGCGACCTCCCCTTTCCGCGCCTCTCCGCCTTTGGCTACTGGTCCTTCCTTCTGGGCGGCGTGTTCGTGGGCGGCTCCATTTTCTTCAATGCCGCGCCCGATGGTGGCTGGTTCATGTATCCCCCGCTCACCACGCGGACGGACCTGTCCGGCCTTGGCGCCGACATCTGGATGTTGGGCCTATCCTTCATCGAAGTGTCGTCGGTCGCCGCTGCGGTCGAACTGATCGTCGGCGTCCTCAAATGCCGGCCACCGGGCATGCGGCTGAACCTGATGCCGCTCTACGCCTGGTACATCCTGGTGGTGGCGGTGATGATCCTGTTCGCCTTTCCGCCACTGATCGCGGGCGACATATTGTTCGAGATGGAGCGGCTGCTGAACTGGCCCTTCTTCGACGCGAGCCGGGGCGGCGACCCGCTGCTGTGGCAGCACCTGTTCTGGATCTTCGGCCATCCGGAAGTCTATATCGTCTTCTTGCCCTCTATTGCCCTGTTCGCGATGCTGGTGCCGACCTTCTCCAACCGCCATTTGCTGGGCTATCCGTGGATCGTGCTGGCGGCGGTGGGCACCGCCTTCCTGTCCTTCGGCCTGTGGGTCCACCACATGTTCACGACCGGCCTGCCCAAGATCAGCCTCGCTTTCTTCTCGGCCGCATCGGAGGCCGTGGCCATCCCGACGGCGGTGCAGATCTTCGCCTTTATCGCGACCTTATGGGCAGGCCGAGTCACCTGGTCGACGCCC
Source organism: Sphingobium limneticum (assembly GCF_008710155.1). GTDB lineage: Bacteria > Pseudomonadota > Alphaproteobacteria > Sphingomonadales > Sphingomonadaceae > Sphingobium > Sphingobium limneticum. The sequence goes on along the minus strand of NZ_VYPZ01000004.1, from coordinate 215,486 downwards.
TTGCTCTATGCGACCGGCAGCCTCGCCATCTTCGTCATCGGCGGCCTGACCGGCGTGATGGTCGCCGTCGCGCCGTTCGACTGGCAGGCGCACGACACCTATTTCATCGTCGCGCACCTGCACTATGTCCTGATCGGCGGCACATTGCTGCCGCTGTTTGCGGGCCTCTATTATTATTGGCCGCTGATTACCGGAAAGAGGCTGTCCGATCGCCTCGGCCGCATCGCCTTCTGGATGCTGTTCGTCGGCGCGAACCTGACCTTCTTCCCCATGCACTTCTCCGGTCTGATGGGCATGCCGCGCCGGGTTTTCACCTATCCGGCGGAACTCGGGCTGGGCGGCCTCAACATGGCGTCCACCTTGGGGGCATGGCTATTCGCGGCGGGCGTGGCGGTGATCTGCGTGGACTTGTGCCTCTCGCCCCGCCGGGCGAAGGCGCAGCGCAATCCCTGGGGCGCCGGAACGCTCGAATGGCTGGCGCATCCCGATGACGAGGATTGGGGCATCCGATCCATTCCACTTATCGAAAGCCGCTACCCGATCTGGGACCAGAAGGATTTCGTGCAGAAGGTCGATGAAGGCCGCTTCTTCCTGCCCGACGCAGAGGAAGGCCGGCGCGAGACGATCGTGACGACCGTGCTCGACGCCCGGCCGCTCGCGGTCATCCGCCTCGGCACGCCCAGCGTCATTCCGATCCTGACCGCCCTGTCGCTTGGCGGCGTCTTCATCCTGACCACCTATCATCTCTACTGGGCGGCGCTTGTCTGCGCCGTTGCGACATTGGCCTGCGCCATATGGTGGCTGTGGACCGGCACGGCCGAAATCCCGGAAAAGCCGTGCAAGCCGATCGGCCATGGGATCGAACTGCCGCTCTACATCTCCGGCCCCGCCGCGCCGGGATGGTGGGCGATGTTCATCACCATGATGGCGGATGCGACCGCCTTTTCCGGCCTCGTCTTCGGCTATTATTTCTTCTGGACCCGACATGCCGATTTCCCACCGATGGCCATGGCGGACGGGCCGGGCATGTACTGGCCGATGGTGGCGCTGGTGCTCGGCGTGGCAAGCTGGCTCGCCACCATCGCCGCGCGTGAAGTCCATGCGCGGGGCGACGTCGGGATCGCGCGCCTGTTGCTGATGCTGGGCATAGCGACCAGCCTCGCCGGGATCGCCGCAGGGCTTGCCGGGCCATGGACCCACGGCATGGACCCGGAAAACCATAGCTACCCCGCGATCGTGTGGACGCTCACCGTCTGGACGGTCGCCCATGCCGGCATCGCCGCGATCATGCAGAGTTACGCGCTGGCCCGCAGCATCGCCCGCCGCATGGACCCGCAGCATGACGCCGACATCCGAAACGTCACCGTCTACATGCACTTTTTCGCCCTCACCGCCATCGTCGCCTATGCGACCATCGGCCTGTTCCCGAACCTGTCATGAAGGATCGCCGCCCCCATTGGTCCGAACGATTGAAGGTCACGCTGTGGACGCTGATCGTGCCGCCGACCATCTGGGCCGGACATTTCCTCTTCTCCTATCTCTGGGCGGCCGTATCCTGCGCGAAGGCGGGCGCCTTTGCGACCTTCCCTACGCTGTTCGTCGTCGGCACTGTTCTTGCCCTCATCCTGATCGCTTTGTCCGGTTGGATCGCCTGGAACCAAGGCCGCATACCCGGTGCCAGCCCGCCGCATGAGGATGCGACGGATATCGACCGGCAGCGCTTCCTTGCGAAATCGACGCTGTTGCTCGCGTGCCTCAGCTTCGTGGGCGTGCTCTTCACGTCCCTACCCGTCATCTTTCTGCGAGATTGCCTGTGAAGCAGGTGTGTCTCTTCACCGGCCTCGCGCTCCTGCCATTGGGCCTGATCGCCAGCGACATGGGCATGACGGGGCATATGGTTGCCCACATGACCGCCGTGGCTGTCGCCGCGCCGCTGATCGCCTTTGGCATGTCTGGCACGCGCGCCGACCCGGCGATGCGTTTGCCGCACGTCGTTTCTCCCATGGCGATGATGCTGGTCGAACTCGCCACCGTCTGGCTCTGGCACCTGCCCGCCCTGCGCGCCGCCGCCCATGGATCGTGGATGGTCATGGCGATCGAACAGGCCTGCTTCCTCGTAGCTGGCCTGCTGCTCTGGTCATCCGTCCTGCATGCGCCACAGCGGATCGCCGGCATCGGCGCCTTGCTGTTGACCTCCATGCACATGACCCTGCTGGGCGTCCTGATCGGCCTCGCGCCGCGCCCGCTCTACGCCCATCACGGCACCTATTTCGGCCTCGATACGCTGGCCGACCAGCAATTGGGCGGCGTGATCATGCTCGTCATCGGCGGCGCTAGCTACATGATCGGCGGCCTCGTCCTGCTCGCCGGATTGCTCACGGCAAGGGAGGACGCGCCGGCATGACCATCCGTATCACCTGGAAACGCGTGATCCTGACGATCGCCATCCTGTTCGCGGCGGGCATGGTCTTCGCCTGGTCGGGCGCGATGCAGATATCGGCGTCCTCGGGCCACTGGAAAGTCACCGACTGGTTCCTGCACTGGGTCATGCGCAATTCGGTGCGGACCTATTCGACGTTCCAGACCCCAAAAGGCCAGGCGCCCGATCGCGACCTGGTCAGCGCCGCCGGCCATTTCCGTCAGGCCTGCCAGGTCTGCCACGGTGCGCCGGGCGTGAAGCCATCCCCCGTCATGCAGGCGTCCACGCCCCCTGCCCCGGACCTGTCCGTCACCGCGCAGGAATGGACCGATCGCGAACTGTTCTGGATCATCCGGCACGGCGTCAAATTCACCGCCATGCCAGCCTGGCCCGCCACGGAGCGCGATGACGAGGTCTGGCGAATGGTCGGTTTCGTGCGCCGCCTGCCCGGCATGACGCCGGAACGATATCGCGCGCTGATTGAGGAACCCTTGCCCGTCGATCTGCCGGGCACACGTCCCGGCACGCTGGCCGCCTGCACCTCTTGCCATGGCAGCGACGGGCGCGGTCGTGGCCAGCCCGATATTCCCGTGCTGGGTGGCCAGAAACCGGCCTCTCTTCTTGCGGCTCTGCGCAATTATGCGTCCGGCACTCGCAAGAGCGCGCCGATGCAGGTGGCTGCTGCGACACTGACCGAGGAAGAGATGCAGCGGCTGGCAGCGCATTTCGCCGCCATGCCGGGGCTTGCACAGCGGCCCATCCCGACCTTGCCCATCATAGCGAAAGGCGATCCTGCACGGCAGCTTCCCGCCTGCAGCAATTGCCATGCGCCCGGCAAGGACGCGCCTGCGCTATCCGGCCAAAAACGCACCTATCTCGCCGCCCGCCTGCGCCAATGGCAGGGCGATCCGACCGTGGTCGACGCGCGCAAGCCCGCAGATGGCATGGCCGTCATCGCGCGCCGGATTCCGCCGGATCAGATCGACGCGATCGCCGCCGCTTTTGCTGAACCATGAGCTTGCCCGACCGGAAAGGATTGCCATTGTCGACCATCATCAACCGCAGACAGGCAAGCGCCATGCTGGCGACCGCTGCATGGGGGATGACCATACCGGCGCGAGCAGCACCCCCTCGCCGCCTGCTGCTGCGTGGTGCGGATCATCTGCTGACGATGACCGAAACGCCGCGCGCGAAAACGGACCTGCTGGTCCACCAAGGGCGGATCGAGGCGATCGGTCCCGGCCTGCCTGCAGGCGATGCGGACGTGATCGATCTGTCCGGCCATGTCCTGATGCCCGGTTTCGTCGATACCCACTGGCATATGTGGAACACGGCCGCGCGTGGGCTATGGCGCAGCGCGAAGGGCGGCTTCATGCCGACCATGGCCGCGATATCGCCCCATTTTACGTCTGCCGACGTCGCGATCGGCGTGGATCTGGCGCTCGCCGAGGCGGTGAACAGCGGCATCACCACCGTGCACAACTGGGCGCATAATGTGCGCAGCCCCGCCCATGCGGATGCGGAAATCGCCGCCATGATCCGATCCGGCGTTCGCGGTCGCTTCGCCTATGGCTACGCCCAAGATGTCGGCAAGGACCAGCCGATGGACTTCGACCATCTGTCCACGATCGCACGTCGGCCGCCATCGGATCTCGTCTCCATCGGAATCTGCGCGCGTGGCCCGGATCGTTCGGCCCCGTCTGTCTGGCAGGCGGAATGGGACGTCGCTCGCCGGCTTGGGCTGCCGATCTCCACACATATGGCGTCCGATCCGAAATCGGCCGCAAGTGGCGGCATCGCGGCACTGGCGGCGCGCGAAGGCCTGGGGGCCGACGTACAACTCGTCCATCTGACCGCCGCATCGCGCGCCGACATGGATCGCGTCGCACAGGCAGGATCGCCCGTGTCGATCAGCCCCTGGACCGAATTGGAGGTCGGCTATGGCGTGCCTCCCATAGCCGACATGATCGCCGCGGGTCTGCTGCTTGGCCTGTCCGTCGACAATATGGTGTTGGCGGGACAGGCAGACATGTTCTCGGTGATGCGCCTGTCGACGGATCTTGCGCGCGGGCTCTCTCGCAATCCGCTGTTGATGGAGGACATGACAGCCCTGCGCTGGGCCACGATAGATGGCGCCCGAAGCCTGGGTATGGGGCAGCAGGTCGGTGCGCTGGCGCCGGGCATGCGCGCCGATATCATTGCGGTCCGGGTGGATGCGCTGAACACCGCACCCGCCGCCGATCTGCCATCGCTGCTGACCCATGCCGCCCGCCCCGACAATGTGTCGCTCGTCCTGATCGACGGCGTTGCGCACAAGCGCGACGGCCAGTTGGTGCGAGTAGATCTGCCAGCGATCCGGGCCAAGGCAAGCGCATCCATCGCAAAAATTCGATCGGCCGCTGCTATCTAGAGCTGCTGCTGTGCATGCCATGTGGCCCTTTCGTCGTTTCGCGCGTTGTTCGCTAGCAACGATCCAGAAAGAAACCATGTCTCGCTTCGATCGAAGCCCCGCGCACAAGGAAGCTGCCGAATGATGCGAGGAGCCGCCTTCGCGCTACTTTTGCTCGGCGCCTGCGACGCGCTGCCGCGCGACCCGGCCGGCACATCGGCACGGATCGAGCGTAACCGCATCTTCACCGTAGCACTGGCCGATCCCGCCCTTCGCTCCGCGCCGCAGGTCGGCAGGCTTGTCGAAGAAATCGAGCGGCGCACCAAAGCGCGCGCGCAATGGCGCAGCGGTTCGGGAGAGCCTCTGTTCCAGCAACTGGACGAAGGCAGGATCGACCTCGTCATCGGCCGCTTCACGGCGGACAGCCCATGGGCGGCGGACGTCGCCTTCGCGCCTGCCCTTTCGACAAGCGGCACCAAAGACGCGCCGATCGAGCTGAAAGCAGCGATCCGTAACGGCGAAAATCGGTGGATCATGACGGTCGAGCGCGCCAGCCGCGCGATATCGCGGGAGGCACGCGACCAATGAGCCAGAGCAGCCTGCCGCAGGAATTGCGCGAGCCGATGGCCAGGGCGATCCGCCTTGAATATTGGAACATCTTCTGGACGCTCACCATCATCGTCACGATGGGGCTGGTGCTGGGTCAGAGCGAGACGATGAAGACCGCCTGGATCGAAGACACGCTGGGTCTCGTCCCGCCGATCATGTTCCTGATCGCCGCGCATATGGAGCGCCACAGCCATCGCTCGCGCCGCTTCCCTTTCGGCTTCGAGCGGGTCAACGGGCTTGGGTTTTTCGTGGCGGCGGTCGCGCTGACGGCGGTCGGCGCGCTGTTGCTCTATAATGCGCTGATGGCGCTCGGCACGCAGGAGCATGCGACCGTCGGCTCGATCGTCATTCTGGGGCACGATCTGTGGCTCGGCTGGCTGATGCTCGCTGCGCAAATCTATTCGCTGATCCCGCCCCTGTTCATCGGCCGCAAGGAATTGCCGCTGGCAAAGCAGCTCAATGACAAGCTGCTCCATACCGACGCGCTGATGAACAAGGCCAACTGGCTGACGGGCGCGGCGGGATTGGCCGGCATCATCGGCCTCGGCCTTGGCTGGTGGTGGGCGGATTCGCTCGCGGCGGCGATCATTTCAGTCGATGTGCTCAATGACGGGATCAAGGCTCTACGCTCCTCCACCGCCGAACTGGTCGACGGCGCGCCGCGCGCCCTGTCCAGCACGGACCTGTCCCAGGACGCGCAGAAGGTGTGCGATCGGTTGCAGGCGGAATTTCCCGATGCCACCGTCCGGCTGCGCGAAACCGGGCGGCTGATCCGGGCCGAAGTACATGATACCCACCCACCATCGGAATGTCGCCATCCCCGACATTATTGGCCCGACGATGAGGATAGAGCCTGGCGACTGGCGCAGGTCAGCTTCATCCCGCCAATGGAGGCGGACGAGAAAAGCTAGATCGGCGGCGGTTGGCGGATCGCATCGGCCTGTTTCTCCGGCCGGATATAGATGGAAGTCAGCTCCGGCACGCGTGCTTTCATCTCGCGCTCGATATCCTCGATCAGGCTTTCCGCCTCACCCATCGGCAAATCGTCGACGAAATCGGCACTGATCGCTACGAATACGGCGTCGGGCGCGGTATGAATGGTACGGACATGGTTGACCGCGCTGATCTGCGGCCGCTTGTCGAGGATCGCCCAGACAACAGCGACGATGGCGGGGTCGGCGCTCTCGCCGATCAACAGCCCTTTGGCCTCGCGCGCGAGCAGGGCGGCGACACCGGCCAGGATCAGGCCGATCGCGATCGACGCCACACCGTCGATGCGGGGATCGGCATAATGATGGCTGGCCCAGACGCCGACACCGGCGATACCAAGCCCGATCAGGGCCGCGCTGTCCTCGAACAGAACGATGAACCCTGCCGGATCCTTGGACCGGCGAATCGACTGCCACCAGCTGCTCGCACCGCGCTTCCCGTTGAATTCGCGCACGGCGATGGCCCAGCTCGTCCCTTCCAGAAGCACGGCGACGCCCAGCACTACATAGTTGATCGTCGGATCGCGCAGCGGCTCCGGCTGGGCGATATGCACCCAGCCTTCATAGATCGATACACCAGCCCCCACCGCGAAGATGAGGATCGCAACGACGAAGGCCCAGAAATACAGTTCGCGCCCATAGCCGAACGGGTGGCTGGCATCGGGGGGACGCTTCGCCTTGGCCTGTCCATAAAGCAGCAACAACTGATTGCCGCTGTCCACCAGGGAATGCACGCCTTCGGTCAGCATGGAGGAGGAGCCGCTGATCGCCGCCGCCACGAATTTGGCGATAGCGATTCCGACATTAGCTAGCAGGGCGCCGTATAGAACTATATTCTCGCGAAACCTGCCCGACAGACCCGCCATGCGGCTCAACCCGGATAGGGGCTGGATTGCAGCAGACCTGCCAGATGCGCGGCATTGCCTGCCACCATCTTGGCGGTCTTCGTCACCATTTCGGGCGTGTCCTTCAGATCCTTGAAGTCGGTCGATCCCATCGCTTCGCCGACCCAATAGCAGGCTGCGACCGCCGGAATGGTCCAGCCGACATCGTTGAGCGCCTGGAAAAGCTGGGCCGACGAGAAATGTGCGCCGTCTTCATTGCCCACGATGGCCGCGACCGCGACCTTGCCATAGCTGGGCATTCGTCCCTGGTCGTCCGTCTCGGACAGGAAAGCGTCCATGCGCTCCAGCACGCGCTTGGCGACGCTGCTGATCTGGCCCATCCAGATGGGCCCGCCAAAGATCAGGATATCGTGGGCCAGGATCTTTTCCCGCAGCGCCGGCCAGGCGTCGCCATCGCCTTCATCGGAGGTGACGCCGGGCTTGATATCGAGCGCGGCGATCCGAACGGTTTCGGTGACGGAAACATCCTTCTCCCCGAAAGCCTTTGCCAGAACGGCGATCATGGCATCGGTCGAGCTATCCTCGCCGGTATCCGCCTTGAGGGTGCAATTGAGCGCCAGGGCCTTGAGCGGCATCGATCATGTCCTTTGGATCTTGGCGACCGCAGGATGCGACCGTCCGTTCATCGCAGGGATAACTCTCGAGCGATCGATGGGTTCTTTGCGACCAGGGCGATAATTGTCGAGCGACACGGCCGAGACGATCCATGGCGATGCGTCGTCCGGGCATGCGAGCGAACTCTCGCCCAAGCCCGAACGGTCGCCGCACCAGCATGACCATGTAGCAGGGCGTTACAAGCTAGACGGCCACGTCGGCCTTGATGGCAGCGTGCGGATCATAGCCTTCGACCTCGAAATCATCGATCCTGTAGCCATCAATGCTATCAGGCCGGCGGACCAGGCGCATTTTGGGGAAAGGCCGCGGCTCTCGCGTCAGTTGCTCTCGCGCCTGATCGAGGTGGTTCAGATAGAGATGGGCATCGCCGGCCATCCACACAAACTCACCGGGAAGCAGATCGGCCTGTTGCGCCAGCATCATCTGAAGAGCCGTGGCGCCCACCAGGTTGAAGGGCAGCCCCAACAGGACATCGACGGACCTCTGAAACATCAGGCAGTTCAGCCGCCCGTCCGAGGTGACATGATATTGATAGACCATGTGGCAGGGGGGAAGCGCCATTTCGCCCAACTCGGCCACATTCCAGGCGTGGAACAACATCCTGCGGCTAGATGGATTGTCCTTGAGCGTCGTGACGAGTTGAGCGATCTGATCATGCTCCTGCCCGTCAGGGCCGGCCCAACGCCGCCATTGCTTGCCATAGACAGGCCCTAATTCACCCCAGCGCGCAGCAAAATCATCGTCCTCGACGATACGGCGCTCAAATGCGTCTTGATCGATGTCTTCCCCAGTCTCGCGCCGGTAGGTGGCGAGCGGCCAATCGCTCCAGATCCGTACATTATCGCGCAGCAGATCCTGGATGTTCGTGCCCCCCTTCAGGAACCAGAGCATCTCCTTGATAGAGGTCTTCCAGTAGACCCGCTTCGTGGTGATGATCGGCGCAGTCCCGTCCGACAGGTCGAATCGCGCCGTCGCTCCAAAGACTGAGCGCGTACCCACGCCCGTCCGGTCGACACGTTCGTCGCCATTCTCCAGAATATGTCGCATCAGGTCCAGATATTGACCCTCGGGATGCCCGTTCTGCGCTACCAACTCAAATGCCTCCGCTACCAACAGTCGCCTGTATAAGGGAGAGCGCATGCAAACACGATATCAAACGCACAATCGCAGCCCGACGTCCGATTACCCGACGCCCATTGATTGCGCTTGACCATCGGGCGGCGTGAATGTGGCAGGGCAGCAGCCCTTTTGGCGAAGCGTCCGCCACATTTCAGCCGGTGAAAGAGTGGCTGGCGCGATCTGGGCCTGGCGCGAATCACATCTTGGCGCTCAGGATCGACCGCGTACCGATGCCGGTACAGTTGATATATGGGCATGCGAATCTGGATGGGCGGGCCATAAGTCGACATCGTCCTCACCCCAATCCTGGGCGATCGCCGATGTCCACTCCACCATAATGGATCAACTTGTGCTGGCATGCGCCCTGCCCGTTCCATCATGCTGCCGCCATGACGGATCGCGACACCTTCCTGCTGGCGTTGCTCGATGCGGACTGGCGGCCGAACGGCGTCATTCCGTTGCAATCCGATTGGCGCGGGACGTTCGGCCGGCTGTTGGCAACGGATGGCCGCTGGCTGGCCCTGATCCAGCAACGCGCCGCCGGCGCCAGTTCCCTGCCCCGCCCCGACGACATCATGCTGACCCGCCTGCTCGCCCGCCGCCTGCGCCCGCTCGACATGCAGCTTGCCGACCATGTCATTCAGGCCGGCCCCGCCCGTTTCAGCTTCCGCGCGGCGGGGCTGCTCTGATGATTTTGCGATCATTGCAAAAAAACGTCATTGCCCGCTTGCCAGCCCACAAACCCCTCTCTATAGGCGCACTCCTGCCTTACGGGGCCGCCCACAAAGCGGCTTCGGCATCGGTCGGGGAATAGCTCAGCCTGGTAGAGCACTGTCTTCGGGAGGCAGGGGCCGGAGGTTCGAATCCTCTTTCCCCGACCAACTTTCTTCACAGGAAGAAGCAAATTATCAGCGGGATGGCATAGCCATCGCCGCCGATTTTTTGCGTCTGCTCTCCCTCCAGCCCGGTGTGCAACCGGTGCAATTTTTCGACAGATGACATGTGTCGAAACTATGCGGATGGTTCTTGTGCATCCGTAAAAGATGTTTGACCCGGCCTGTCCACGCCGCAATGATCCGCCCCATCAAGCCGGTGCGGCGACCTGCCGCAATCCAGCGACAATCCGACCCGCAGACAGGCGGGCATATCAGGCGGGAGACAAGCCTTGCACAGACGCGATTTTCTGGCCTTCGGGGCCATGGGCGTGGGGGGACTCGTCCTTCCTTCGATGTTCGGCAAAGTTATTGCCGCAGAAGAATTGAACAGCGCCATCGACGTGGCGGCGAAGAAGAGCCTGGCCGACACCGCGATGAACGCGGCCAAGAGTGCGGGCGCCAGCTATGCCGACGTGCGCGTCGGCCGCTACCTGCGCCAGTTCGTCATCACGCGTGAACGCAATGTCGAAAATATCGTCAACACAGAATCGTCGGGCGTCGGCATCCGCGTCATCGCCAATGGCGCCTGGGGCTTTGCCGCCACCAATGAAATGACCGCCGACGCCGTGGCCAAGGCCGCGCAGCAGGCCGTCGCCATCGCCAAGGCCAACGCCCCGGCGCAGACCGCGCCTGTCGAGCTGGCCCCGACCAAGGGCGTGGGCGAAGTCAGTTGGAAGACGCCGATCGTCAAGAACGCGATGGCCGTACCCATCAAGGATAAGGTGGCGCTTCTGACGGACGTCAACGCCGCCGCCATGGACGCGGGCGCGGACTTCATCAATTCCATCCTGTTCCTGGTCAACGAGCAGAAATATTTCGCCAGCACCGACGGCAGCTATATCGACCAGGACGTCCACCGCATCTGGGCGCCGACCACCATCACGGCGGTCGACAAGACCACCGGCAAGTTCCGGACGCGCGAAGGCCTGTCGGCCCCGATGGGTCTGGGCTACGAATATCTGGACGGCGCCGCGTCGGGCAAGACCGTGCTGCCCAATGGCGTGATCGTCTACGGCAACAGCTATGACATGAAGGAAGATGCGATCGCCGCCGCCAAGCAGGCGCGCGCGAAGCTGAAGGCGCCTTCGGTCAAGCCGGGCAAGTACGACCTGGTTCTCGACCCGTCGCACACCTGGCTTACCATCCATGAATCGGTCGGCCATCCGCTCGAACTGGACCGTGTGCTGGGCTACGAAGCCAATTATGCCGGCACCAGCTTCGCCACGATGGACAAGCTGGAAAGCCATTTCCAATATGGCAGCCCCAATGTGAACATCGTCGCCGACAAGACGCAGGTAGGCAGCCTGGGCGCGGTCGCCTATGACGATGAAGGCATCAAGACCAAGAAGTGGGATCTGATCCGCGACGGCAAGCTGGTCGGCTATCAGGCGATCCGCGATCAGGCCCATATCGAGGGCAAGGCCGCATCGGACGGCTGCGCCTATGCCGACAGCTGGTCCAACGTTCAGTTCCAGCGCATGGCCAATGTGTCGCTGGAGCCGGGCAAGGCCAAGAAGAGCGTTGCCGACATGATCGCGGGTGTCGAGGACGGCATCTACATCGTGGGCGACGGCAGCTTCTCGATCGACCAGCAGCGCTACAACGCCCAGTTCGGCGGCCAGCTCTTCTACGAGATCAAGAACGGCAAGATCACCCAGCAGATCGAGGATGTCGCCTATCAGATCCGCACCCCGGAATTCTGGAACGCCTGCGTGGGCGTGTGCGACGCCAGCGACTATCGCCTGGGCGGCTCCTTCTTCGATGGCAAGGGCCAGCCGGCACAAGTCTCCGCCGTGTCGCACGGGTCGTCGACCGCGCGCTTCAACGGTATCAACGTCATCAACACCGCGCGTTCGCTCGGCTGATCGCTTAGGGGAGAAAATAACATGAGCATCCTTACCGAAGCGCAGTCCAAGGCCATCCTGACCAAGGTCGTCGCCCTGTCCAAGGCCGACGAATGCACCGCGCAACTCACCGGCAAGATCCAGGGCAATATCCGCTTCGCCCGCAACAATGTGTCCACCGCTGGCCAGACCGATGATATCGAGCTGGCCGTGCAGGTCGCCTATGGCAAGAAGGTCGGCACCGCGACCATCAACCAGTTCGACGACGCGGCGCTGGAGCGCGTCGTGCGCCGGGCCGAAACGCTGGCGCAACTGGCACCCGACAACCCTGAATTCATGCCGGCCGTCGACAAGCAAGCCTATAAGGCCAGCCCCACCTTCGCCCAGTCCACCGCCGACATCACGCCCGCTTATCGTGCGCAGGTCGCCGCTACCTCGATCAACGCCTGCAAGTCGCAGAAGCTGATCGCGGCCGGTTATCTGGAGGACGGTCAGAGCTTCAAGGCGATCGCTAACAGCAAGGGCAATTTCGGTTACCAGCGCTCGACCGTGCTCGATTACACCTGCACCGTCCGGACCGAAGATGGCCGGGGTTCCGGCTGGGTCGGCACCGACACGCAGGACGCCACCCGCTTCAAGGCGGACGCCGACATCCAGATCGCCATGCGCAAAGCGTCGGCCTCTTCGGAAGCCAAGGCGCTGGAGCCGGGCAAATATACGGTGATCCTGGAACCGATGGCGGCCGCAGGCCTGATCGGCTTCATGTTCTATTTCTTCGGCGCGCGCGAAGCGGATGAAGGCCGCAGCTTCCTGTCGAAGAAGGGCGGCGGCAACAAGTTGGGCGAGCAGGTGTTCGGTCCGCAGGTCAATTTCTACACCGATCCCTGGGATCCGGTCGCGGCCTGCGAACCATGGGACGATGACGGCCTGGCCCGCCAGCGCATGGACATGGTCAAGGACGGCAAGATCACCAACCTCAACTATAGCCGTTACTGGGCGCAGAAACAGGGCAAGCCCGCTGCCGGCCAGATGGGCAATATCCTGATGACGGGCGGCACCAAGTCGACCGCCGACCTCGTCCGATCGACCGAGCGCGGCGTACTCGTCACCCGCACCTGGTATATCCGCATGGTCGATCCGCAGACGGTGCTGCTGACCGGCCTGACCCGCGATGGCACTTTCTATATCGAGAACGGGCAGATCAAATATCCGATCAAGAATTTCCGGTTCAACGAAAGCCCGGTCATCATGCTCAACAATGTCGAAGAGCTGGGCAAGCCGGTCCGCGTGCCGCCGGACGAAGTGTCGATGAACATCGTCGTGCCGCCGATGAAACTGCGCGACTTCACCTTCACCTCGCTGTCGGACGCGGTGTGACGACAGGGCCTGCCATGACCAATCTGTGCCCCGGCGAAGGCCGGGGTCCAGTTCCACGGCCCAATCTGGACCCCGGCCTTCGCCGGGGAACGATCCATGCCGCAGGATGGAGCATGGCCGGGCCCGATCGGTTTTCATGACACGCAGCGAATTTCTTCGATTGATGGCAGGTGGTCTGGCCAGCACTTTGCTGGCCCGCCCCCTTGCCGCTGCCGGAGGGTTTGATTTCTGGTTCACGCGCCTGCGCTACGACAGTGGCGATTGGGACGTGGATCAGCGCGCGCCGTCGAACATCATCACTTCGCTGATCGACTACACGACCCTGCGCGTCGATCCGAAGGAGCATGTCGTCGCCCTTTCGGACCCCAAGATGCTGACCGCGCCCTTCTGCTACATGGCGGGGCACAAGCTGGTGGAATTTTCGCCCGCCGAGCGGCGCAATTTCGAACGCTATGTCCGCAATGGCGGCTTCGTCATGGTGGACGATTGCAACCATGACATAGACGGCCTGTTCGCCCGCTCCTTCGAGGCGCAGATGGCGAAGATTTTCGGACCGAAAGCTTTGAAGGCACTGCCCAAAAGCCACGGCCTCTATCGCAGCTTCTTCAAGTTCGATGGCCCGCCCAATACCGGGCTGGAATTGAATGGCTGGGGCGACGATCTGGTCCACGACTATCTGAAAGGGATAGAGGTCAACGGGCGGCTGGGCCTTCTATACAGCAACAAGGATTATGGCTGCGAATGGGATTATGACTGGCGCAACAAGCGTTTCCTGGCCGAGGACAATACCAAATTCGCGGTCAATATCGTGATGTACGCGCTGTCGGTGTGATGCCTTCGCCCCGCCCCACTTTCGTCATCCCCGCCTCAGCGGGAATGACGGAGCATATTTTCCCCAGCAAGGGACATGACATGACCGACCTCACCGAAGCCGACATCCAGAGCCGCCTTGGCGCGCTGACCCAATTGCGCGCCGCGATCGGCCAGGCGATCGTCGGACAAGGCGACGTCGTGGAGCAGCTGCTGATCGGCCTGCTGGCGGGCGGCCATTGCCTGCTGGAGGGCGTGCCGGGCCTTGGCAAGACGCTCCTCGTCCGCTCGCTCGGCGAAGCGCTGAAGCTCGATTTCCGCCGCGTCCAGTTCACGCCCGACCTGATGCCCAGCGACATTCTCGGCACCGAATTGCTGGAGGAGGATCATGGCACCGGCCATCGCAGTTTTCGTTTTCAACAGGGCCCGGTCTTCACCAATCTGCTGCTGGCCGACGAACTCAACCGCACCCCGCCCAAGACGCAAGCCGCGCTGCTGGAGGCGATGCAGGAAAAGACGGTCAGCTATGCCGGCGTGACCCATGTCCTGCCCAAGCCCTTCTTCGTATTGGCGACGCAGAACCCGCTGGAGCAGGCCGGCACCTATCCCCTGCCGGAAGCCCAACTCGACCGCTTCCTCCTCCATATCCGGGTCGATTATCCGACCGAGGCGGAAGAGCGCGCGATCCTGGCCCAGACCACCGGTGCAGCGCCTGGCACGGTACCCGCCGTGATGGCGGGCGAAGAGGTGCTGGCGCTCCAAAAGCTGGTGCGCGACGTGCATCTGAGCGACGACCTGCTCGGCTGGGTGACGCGGATCGTCCGCGCCAGCCGCCCCGGCGATGGCGCGCCGGACGATATCCGCAAATATGTGAAATGGGGTGCCGGCCCGCGCGCGGGACAGGCGTTGATCCTCACGGCCAAGGCGCGGGCCTTGCTCCATGGTCGTCTGGCCGCGACGCGCGACGATATCGCGGCGCTGGCCGCGCCGGTCATGCGCCATCGCCTCCTGCTGTCCTTCGCCGCCGAAGCCGAAGGCCGCAGCGCCGACGATGTGGTCGCCGCCCTGATCCGCGCCGTCCCGCTCGCCTGATCCTTCCGCCATGGTCGACCTTCTTCCTCCAGACGTGCGCAGCCGCCTTCGCGGCCTGCGCCTCGTCACGCGCCGGGCGGTGGGGTCACATGGGCTGGGCCTGCATCGCAGCCACAGCCGGGGCGCCGGGCTGGAATTCGCCCAGTATCGCGCCTACGAGCCGGGCGACGAGCTGCGCCAGATCGACTGGAAACTCTATGCCCGGTCGGACAAATTCTTCGTGCGGGAGGCCGAGCGCGAAAGCCCGGTCGCGGTCTGGATATTGATCGACGCCAGCGCCTCCATGGGGCAAGCCGACGCGACACGCCCCGACTATAGCCGGCTCGACGCAGCCAAGAGCATCGCCGCCGCCATCGCCGAACTGGCGATGCAACAGGGCGATCGCTTCGGCGTCATGGCGCTGGGCGACGGTGGCCTGACGTTGTTGCCCCCCGCCACCGGCCTGCGCCAGCGCGACCGGCTGTTGCTCGAATTGCTGAACGTCCAGCCCGCGCGCGGCTTTGCGCCCGAAAGCCAGTTGGGGCCGGTGTGGGAACGGATCGGCGCACATGATCTGGTGATCCTGCTGTCCGACTGTTTCGACGAAGGCGCGGTGGCGCTGGCGGAGAAGCTGGCGGCGGCGGGGCGCGAAACGCTGGTGGTTGAGATGCTGACGGTCGCGGAACGGGATTTCCCCTTCGATGGCGGCTATCGTTTCCGCGATCCCGAAACGGGCGACGAATTGCTGGCAGACGGCGCCGCCCTGCGCGCCGAATTTCTGGCGCGTTTTGCTGAGGCGCGCGTGGCGCTGCACGGACGGCTGGAGGCGATCGGCATCCGCCACGCGGCGCATGTCCTGGACGAGCCGGTCGACCTTCCCCTGCGCCGCTTGTTCGCGGCCCATGAAGCGGCGGAATATGGATGAGCATGGCCCTGCTTTTCCCGGCGGCCCTGGCCGCGCTGACGGCGCTGATCGTCCCCCTGATCCTGCACATCGCCCGGCGCAGCGAGCAGGTGCCGACCGACTTTGCCGCGCTACGCTGGTTGCGGCAAAAGCCCCGGCCGCGATCGCGGCTGCGGTTCGACGAATGGCCCTTGCTGCTGATCCGGCTGACGCTGTTGGCGCTCGCGACATTGTGGCTGGCCCAGCCCGTGCTGTTCGGCGCGGCCGATCGCAGCCCTTATGTCGCGATCGTGCCCGGCGCCACTTTCGATGCAGCAGCATACAAGGATAGCCGGCTACACTGGCTGGCGCCGGGCTTTCCCGCGATCGACCGGGCCCAACCTGCCCCCCAGCCTGCCGGCCCCATCCCGCTCGCCAGCCTGATCCGCCAGATCGACGCAGAACTGCCGGCCGACACCCCGCTGACGATAGTGGTGCCCGCCATTATCGAAGGCGCCGATGCGGACCGCCTGCGCCTGTCGCGCAAGGTGACGTGGCGCGTCACCGATGGCGCCATGACATCCACAGCCAAGCCCCTGCCGACGCCGCAGTTGTCGATCCGCTACGACGACAATCATCGCGCGGCCCTGCGCTACATCCGTGCCGCTGCACTGGCATCGATGAAAAGAGACAGCGAGTTGGACAGCTTTCCGACGGACAAGCCCTTGCCGGATAAAGACCATCTGCTGGTCTGGCTTGCAGGCGGCACGCTGCTGGACAGCGCTGTCAAATGGGTTCGGAGCGGCGGGACGATGATCGTCGCCAGCGATGCCATGGTCCCGACCGATCGGGCGATGGTGCCGGTCTGGCGCGATGCGCAGGGGCTGCCGCTGGCGGAAGCGCGGGCATTGGGCCGTGGTCGCCTGATCCGCTTCACGCGTCCGTTGATGCCGTCGCAAATGCCCGAATTGCTGGAAGCGGACTTTCCTACACAATTGCGTAGTCTGCTGACGCCTGCGGCAACGCCTGGTCGCGTCGCCGCTGCCGACTATGCCCCTCTGACCGGTGACCGCGCCTATGATCAGCCGCCGCAATCGCTGCGTTCCTGGCTGGCATTGCTGATCGCCTTGCTGCTTCTGGTCGAACGCTGGATCGCCACCCGCCGCAGCCGGAGCATCGCGCCATGAGCGGCGATATCCTGTTCACCCAATGGGTCACGCCCGCCCGCCGCCGGCGCACTGCCGACACGCTTGCGATCGCCGCGCCGGTGCTGCTTGCCCTGACGGCCATCGGCTGGCGATTGGCCGGCCCCGCCGCCGCGCTGGTCATTGCAGCTGTCTCACTCGTTGTCGCATATAGTGTCGCACGGCGGCGCGCGGCCCGTTTCGACCGGCCCTGGCTGATCCGCCGCCTGGACGATACGCGCCCCGAACTGGAGGACAGTAGCGCCCTCCTCTTCGCAGACGCACCGCCGACCTCCCCGCTGCACGCGCTCCAGCGCAACCGCATCGCCGTCCGGCTGGATCAGGGCGACCCGCAGGATCTGGCCCCGCTCTGGTCGCGGCGGGCCATTCTGATCCTCAGCCTGATAGCCGCCGGCCTGATCGCGGCTGCCCTGCTCTGGCCCCGCGCGGGCGAAGGCCCGCCGACATTGGCGCCCGCACAGGAAGGCCTGCCGATCCGCCCCGGCATCCCGCGCCTGATCGCCCAAAATCTGCGCGTCATTCCACCGGCCTATACCGGCCTGCCGGTGCGCGATTCCGCCACGCTCGATACCCGTGCGCCGTCGGGGTCGCGGCTGGAATGGACGCTGCGCTTCGATCCGCAGGCCAGCGCGCCGGCTCTCACTTTGCCCGGCGGCACCCCGATCCCGTTGCGCCGCGAAGGCGATACATGGATCGCCAGCCGGATGCTCGACGCCTCCTTCCTTTACCGTGTCGATCCCGGCGCTGCGAATGGCGTTACGCCGCCGCTGCACCGGATCGACGCCATCACCGACAACCCGCCACAGATAAAGGCGCTCTCCCCCGCCGCCAGCCTGACCATGGTCGGCGCCGGCCAGCGCAGTTGGAGCCCGGTCTTCGCCGCGACCGACGATTATGGCGTGGCCGCCACCGCACGGCTGCGCGTGACGCTGGCCATTGGCGAGGGTGAGAATGTGACGTTCAGCGAGCGGGAAATCGCCGTCACCGGGACCGGCCCGGCGCGCGATCGTCGCTTTGCGCCCCGGCTCGATTTCTCGACCTTCGGCTTTTCGGCTGGCGGCGACATGGTGGTGCAGTTGATCGTGCGCGACAATCGATCGCCCAATCCGCAGGAGGTGCGCGGCCCCAGCCTGATCCTGCGCTGGCCCTCACCCAAGGCACCCGAAAGCAGTGGCCTGACCGGCATGGTCAACACCACCCTGCCCGCCTATTTCCGCAGCCAGCGCCAGATCATCATCGATATCGAAAAGCTGTTGAAGGAAAAACGCGGCCTGGCGCCTGACCGCACCCTGTCCCGCTCCGCCGCGATTGGCGGCGACCAGCAGATATTGCGCGGCCGATACAGCCAGTTTCTGGGCGGCGAGAGTGAAGGCCAACCGCAATTGCCCACCGCCGATGCGGACGGACATCAGGACGGCGACGGTCACGACCATGGCCCGCCGGTCGCCAAGCCGAATGTCTTTGGTGAAAAGGAAGATGTGCTGGCGGAATTCGGCCATCCGCATGACGAAAGCCCCGCATCCAGTCTGGACCCCGAAACCCGCGCGATATTGAAGCAGGCGGTCGATGAAATGTGGCAGTCCGAACGGGAACTCAAGACCGGCCATCCCGATGCCGCGCTCCCCTATGCTTATAAGGCGCTGCGCTTCATCAAGGAGGTGCAGCAGGCGACCCGTATCTTCCTGTCGCGGGTCGGGCCGGAATTGCCGCCGATCGACGCCAGCCGCCGCATGACCGGCAAGCGCGAGGGGCTCGAAAGCCGCGCCTTGCCGATCGCCCCCATCGAGGGCGACGATGGACCGGCCGCCGCTGCATGGCGGGCCTTGGGCGACGGGCCGGATGCCATCCGGGGACCGATCGCGCTCGGCGCGCTGGAAGGCTGGGCACGGGCCAATGCCTCGCGGCTGCCCGATGCGCTGGCGCTGAGCGGGGCGATCGATACGGTGCGCAGCGATCCTGCTTGCCAATCGTGCCGCACCAAGCTGCGCGCCTTGTTGTGGACGGCGATGGAGCGGACCGCTCGCCCGGCGCGACGGCGCCCGGCCGACGCCACCGGCGCCCGCTATCTGGACGCGATCGGGGGGACGCCATGAGCATGGAGATCGCCGTCGCGCTGATCCTGAGCCTTGCCATATTGTTGGGCTGGGTGCGGTTGGGACTATGGCATCGGGCCGCGATCACGAGCGGGCAGGCTTCGACCGGCCGGACCGGGGCGCTGGCGTTGCTCCAGCCGCTTTGCGCCGGCTTGCTATATCTCGCTTTATTCCCGCCCGTGGCTGGTGGAGAGGCGGCCAGCCTGCGGATCGCGACGGCGGGCACGTCTCGCATGATCGGGGCGCAGGCGGGGGCGCCATTGATCCTGCTGCCCGAAGCCCCGGCCATCGGCGGCGGCGAAGCGGTGCCGGACCTGTCCACCGCGCTGCGCCGCCATCCCGGCGTGACGCAGATCCATGTGCTGGGCCATGGGCTGGAACCGCGCGACATGGATGTCGCGAAAGGGCTGGCGGTGCGGTTCGATCCGCCGCCAATGCGGCCGGGGATCGTGGACATCGCGCCGCCGGCAGAGGTCGCACCGGGCGCGCGCTTCATCATGGGCGGGACGCTCAATGGATTACCAGACGCGACGATAGAATTGCTCGACCCGGCCGGGCGCGTCACGGACAGCGGCGCAGCGGACAAGGACAGCCATTTCCAACTGGCCGGCACGGCGCGCGCGGCCGGGTCGGTCGGCTTCACCGTGCGGGTGCGATCGGGCCGGCGGATCGTCGAACAGGCGGACGTGCCGGTCTGGATTGTCGAAAACGCCCGCCCCCGCTTGCTGATCCTGGCCGGCGCGCCTGGGCCGGAGGTCAAATATCTGCGCCGCTGGGCGAGCGATGCCGGATATGATGTCACCACGCAGATGAGCGCGGGCGGCGGGATCGCGCTGGGCGATGCGCCGGTCGCGCTGGATGCGGGCAGCCTGCGCCGTTTCGATGTGGCGGTGGTGGACGAACGCAGCTGGCCCGGCGCGCGCGGCGCGATGCTGGCAGCGGTGCGGGGCGGCATGGGGCTGGTGCTGCGCGCGGGCGGGGCGATCGACGGCGCGACCCGATCGCAATGGCAGGCGCTGGGCTTTGGCCTGAGCGGTCCGGGCGGCATCGCGCCGCTGGCTTTGCCCAAAGTGCCCGAGCAGGCGATCGCCCGCACGCGCCATGGCATCGGCAGCGTCGACGCGCCAGTGGACATGGCGCTGCCGGAAGAACTGGCGCCCGATATCAGCCG
This sequence comes from Sphingobium limneticum, assembly GCF_008710155.1. Lineage (GTDB taxonomy): Bacteria > Pseudomonadota > Alphaproteobacteria > Sphingomonadales > Sphingomonadaceae > Sphingobium > Sphingobium limneticum. The sequence goes on along the minus strand of NZ_VYPZ01000004.1, from coordinate 195,052 downwards.
CGTCGGCCTGGTGCCCGGTGGCAGCGATGCGGTGCCCCTGTTGCAGGATGCGGGCGGTACCAGCCTGGCGGCATGGCGCGCCATCGGCGCGGGGCGTGTCGCGCTGTTCACCGCGATCGACAGCTATGGGCTGACATTGACGGGGCGTGGCGATCTGTATGGCGATTGGTGGAGCGATATGCTGGGCACGGTCGCCCGCCCTGCTCCGGCCAGCCGCATGGCGACCGATACGGTCTGGGTCGGTGATCGGATGGCGCTGTGCGGCCTGACCGGGGATGCTCGCGTCGAAACGCCGGATGGCACACAGGCGCGTGTCCTGCCGGTGGCCGGCTGTGGTGCTTTCTGGGCGGCCAAGCCAGGTTGGCATAGGCTGCGCACGAAGGGTGAAACGCGCCCCTTCTACGTGCAGCCGCGTGACGCATTGCCGGTGATGAGCGCGGCGCGCGACAGGCAGGCGATGGCGATGCTGCGCAGCGATGTGCCGTCCGTTGCGGCAGCGACCATGCCCGCTGCTGCCTGGCCAATATGGGCGACCTGGCTTGCCTGGCTGGCGGCGAGCGCGCTGCTCTGGTGGCTGGAACGGTCGCGGCTGGGACGGCGAATGCCGGTCCCCGATCAATCCGCCATGTAGCAGTCGCGCAGCGCCCTTGCATCCGCTTCTTCTGCGCCATAGCAAGGGGACCGGACCGTTCGGTCCGAAAACGGGGGTTATTTCAATGCGTTTCCTGTCGGCGACCGGCGGTTGCCTGTTTTTGCTGTCCACATCCGTCGCGGGACTTTCCATCGCCAGCATCGGTGCTGCCATCGCTCAGACACCACAAGCCACCTCACAGGCTCCTGTTGTTCTGCGCGAAGTCAGCCCCGAGTGGCTGGCCCCTCGCGCGCTGCCTCCGCTGACGGCCGACCAGTCGGCACATGCACAGGACGGCGTCGCCTTCGTCCTTACCGACTGGCAGGTGCGCGCCACGGCGGAGGGCTATGACAGCTATTATCGTATCGCGACCAAGGTGGTGGATCGCAGCGGGCTGGAGGATACGGGCCGCATCTCCGCCAGCTACGACCCGGCGTTCGAAACCGTTGCGCTCAATTTCGTCCACATCATCCGCGACGGCAAAACCATCGACAGAACGGCCGACGCCAGTTTCCGCGTGGTCGAGCGAGAGGATGATCTGGACGACGGCATCATCAGCGGATCGCTCCGCGCCATCGCCACGCTAAAGGATGTGCGCGTCGGCGATATCGTGGATTATGGCATGACCCAGCATGTTCGCACCGCATTGTGGCCTGGCCATTATTTTACCAGCTTCACCGACCGCTTTTCCGAGCCATTGGGGCTGCGCGCGATCCGATTCGTATGGCCCACCAGCCAGCCGTTGCGGTTCAAGCCGACCAATAGCGACATTACCTTCACCCAGCAGACGCTGGGCGACATGACCGTTTGGGAATGGACCGGACGCGACCGGCCGTTCGGTCCGGGTGAAGACAATGTGCCAGCTTGGCATCCGCAATATGGCCGGGTCGATGTATCCACGATGCCCGATTGGGCGACCGTCGCGCGCTGGGCCGTGCCGCTTTATGCCGGCGACGACAGCTTGACCCCGGACTTTGAGCAGAAGCTGGCCGATATCGCCGCCCGCTGGCCCAAAGCGCAGGACCGGCTGACCGAAATCAGCCGCTATATACAGGATAATATCCGTTATGTCGGAGAGGAACTAGGAGAAGGATCTTACGTGCCGCGCCGGCCGAAACTGGTGTTGGAGCGGGGCTATGGAGATTGCAAGGACAAGAGCCTGCTGCTGACCGTCGCGTTGCGACTGCTGGGGATCGACGCGGTGCCGGCGCTGGTATCGACGCGGCCGGGCCGCGATTTGCCCGATCGGCTGGCGTCGCCGCTGATGTTCGACCATGTGATCGTACGCGTCGCGATCGACGGGCAGACGACATGGATCGACCCCACCGCCACCCATCGCGGCGGGCGCGGCTTGGCCATCACCCCGTCCAACCTTGGCTATGCCCTGCCGGTGCGGGACGGGCAGCAGGCGCTGGAGAAGATGGAAGGCTATCCCGCCCGTGCCGGGGCGATGGATGTGGTGGAACGCTATGACGTGGATGAGGCAGCGGCAACCGCGCTGACGTTGCGTGTCGAGACGCGCTATAGTGGCAGCATGGCCGATTGGATGCGCGGGCGTCTGGCATCGCAATCGGCAGCGAAGGTGGCGCGCGGCAATCTGGAATATTATCAGAAGCGCTTTCCGGGCCTGGCAGAAGGCAAGGCGCTGGCGATCAGCGACGATCGCGACGCCAATATCGTCATATTGGGTGAAGATTACAGTCTGACCAAGGTCGAGTTCGACAAGGGCAAGATCCTGTCCGACCTTAACACCACCGCCTATGCGGTCGACGACCTGCTGCCCGGCAAACAGTCCGGCCCACGCAAGCAGCCACTTTATCTGCCTGCCAATATCCACCGTAATCAGGTGATAGAGGTCCGTGCCAAGGACCGTCGGCTCTGGGCGCCCGACGATATCGACATGCTGGCCGACGGTGTCCATTTCACGCGCAAGTCGGAACGCGATAACGATGGCGTGCGCATGACCTACACGCTCGTCAGTGACGACAACTCTGTCGTGCCGGCCGAAAAGGCCGCCGCTATCTATGCGATCAGCGAGAAAATCGGCGATGAGAACGGCCTGCGCTTCTTCATCGACAAGTCCAGCCGCCCATCGGAAACGGTGGGTGCGATCGACCCTGCCGACCTGCAAGCCTATCGCGCTGATCTAGACCGGATCGTGGAACTGACCGGCGAGAAAAGCGATCAGGCATCGCGGATCGAGGCGCTGTCGATCATTAATCGCATCGCCGACAAGCCCGAACGCCCATCCGTAGTCGCGGGCCTGTTCGACGGGCTGAAGGGGCTGATCCTGACGAGCCTCAACAGGGCCGCCCCTGCCAAGACCGCGCTGCAATCGAGCATCGAACAATATCAGGGCAATGCGGACATGATCCAGACCCTGATCGCGCTGCAACTCAATGGCGACGAACCGCCTGTCATCCTTAAAACGATGAAGATCGCGCAGGACAAGCAGCCCGATTTGATCAAGGCATTCGACCTCAACTGGATGCAATATCTGTCTCAGCGCATCAATCTCATGCCAGCCGATAAGCGGCAGGACGCGCGGGACGAACTCAATGTCATCCTAGCAGCGGCCGGATGGCGGATGGACCCGCGGACCGACGAAGGCGTCAGCGTGCTGGGCGGCGCCATTCGTGCCCATCTCAAGCGCGGCAACGTCGCCGAGGCACGCAGGTTGATCGCACTGCAACCCTCGCCCGATACGCTGGTTGGGCTGGCGATGGACAAACGCTATCAGGCGGTCTGGCCGGATCTGACAAAGGCGCAGGCCGATGGGTTTGCAGGGAGCATCGATCAATCCGTCTCCCTGGCCCGCGCCGCCGCGAACAAGGCCCCCGACGATTTCGGCGCGGCCACCGCCCTGATGCGGGCGTTACGCACCGCCGGCAAGCCGCAGGAGGCGATCGCGGCGGGCAAGAAGCTGGGCGCCGGGCGCGACCGGATCGAGGCGACGGGGGAGCCGGCCTTCTGGTTCGTCAACGAATATGCCTCCGCCCTAGCCGATGCGGGCCGGCATGCGGACGCCATCGCCCAGATGGACGCGGTGCTGGCGCTGGGGATCGACCAATATCCCGCTCTGGTGTCGCAGCTCATCAATCGGGCGGAGATGTTCAACCATGCCGACATGCCCGATCGCGCTTTGGCGGCGATGACCGAGGCCGACGAGAAATATGGCGGCAAGGCCAGCCAATATGGCAAGATGTGGATGTGGGCGGGCAAGGCCTGCGCGCTGCGGACGCTGAACCGCGCCGATGAGGCCAAAGCGCTGGACGATAAGCTGACCGCGACGCAGGACGACAACAAGGCGGCCGTGTCCATGGCGGCAGCCTGTCGCGGCGATCAAAAAATGATCGAGACGCTGCTGGTCGATCGGCTGGACAAGCCGGACGACCGCATGGCCGCGCTGGGCCTGTTTGTGCGGTCGCGCCAGTCGCCCATGCCCTCCACCTTCGACGCGCGGCTGAATGGCGTGATGGATGCGGCCCGCGCCGCGCCGGCAGTGCAGGCCAAGTTGAAGGAGGTCGGCCGAGTGGTCGATTTCGCCGGCAGCAAGACCTATTGGGGTGGCTTCTGAGCCGCCCCTTCCTTCAATCCGCCATGTAGAAGTCGCGCAGCGCCCGTGCGTCGTGCAGGGCGTTGTGCGGTACGCGGCTGTTGGCCGCCGCGCTGAAACCCGCGGCGTTGATGAGTTCGAGGCGCAGGCCGAAATCGACCCCCGCCATTCGCCCCGGCCCGGTGACAAGCAACGCGCAGAAATGGGCCAGATCCTCCGGCCAGTCGGCGATGATGACCGGATCGCTATCCCCCTCCAGATAGGCGGCGACATGGTCGGCCGCTTCGACCCGGCCCAGTTGCAGGTCGATGGCGGGCGGCACATGGCGCAGATAGGGGACGACATGCTTTTCGACCCAAGGCTCGATATCGTCGGGCAGCGGCAGCGACACGTAGAATTCCTCATCCCCTTCATGTTCGGGGACCAGCGCGACGCTGATGAGCGTGCCGCCAAAGCCGTTAAATTCGGTGTCGAGAAAATAGCGCATGAAGGAAGAAACTGCCTGCCGTGGTAGGATGATGCGATGCCCGGGTGCCTGTAGCATTTGCGTGACGGAAGCCAAGCTGCCATGCGCGTGCCGCGCGACAGGCTGTGCGATGAATGGAAGGACGTGACATGATCCCGCGGGAATATCTGGATTCGGCACAGGTGCCGGGCGGGCAGGAGCTGAAACTCTATCGGCGCGGCGCCGATCATATGATCGTGCTGGACCGCAACGAATTGATGAGCAGCCGGATGAGCGGATCGGAAAAGCAGCTGGCGCTGATGACGATCGAACGGCTGCGCGGGCGCAAGGCGCCGCATATTCTGATCGGCGGCTATGGCATGGGCTTTACCCTGCGCGCGGCGCTGGGCGTGCTGGATGGGGCGGCGAAAGTGACCGTGGCCGAACTGGTGCCCAAGATCATCGAATGGGCGCGCGGGCCGATGGTGGACCTGATGGCCGGATGCCTGGACGATCCGCGCGTCGACCTGGTGATCGACGATGTCGTACCGGTGATCGCGGCGGGCCATGGCACCTATGATGCGATCCTGCTGGACGTGGACAATGGGCCGGACGGGCTGACGGCGGCGGCGAACGACCGGCTCTATTCGCGGGCGGGACTGCAAACGGCCAAGGCGGCGTTGAAGCCGGGCGGCATATTGGCGGTATGGTCGGCCGGATCGGACGATGTCTTCGCCAATCGCCTGCGCAATGCGGGCTTTCTGGTGGACGAAGTGGCGGTCAAGGCGCGCGACAATGGCAAGGGGCCGCGCCATGTGATCTGGTTCGCGTTGAAGCGATAGGGCGAGAGACGACGCGGCGCATTTCGACGCGACAGGGCGAAGTTCACACTGTTGCAGGGCAAAATCGGCGAGTTGCGACAGGCGCACACCCGGAATGCGACAGGAAGGCGACGGGTGCGCGCCATCTGGGTCACAGGCCCGCGCCTGCAACGCGCCACTTAGGTCAGAGGGCCGCGACGGGAACGCGACCGCCTTGCGCCCGGATCGCAACCGATCGGGTTTGGGGGGCAAGGGCTGGCGAATGGGGTGCATCCGCAAGGATAGATCAGAAGAAATCCTACTTTGGAAGGATGTTGGAGGGACGCGACCGGATGGCCGGCATATCCCATTGACATATCCCATGCGGTTCCTAAATTGGGATGATCTAGGAGATATGTCGTGCCACAAGCCTCTATATTTCAGAGCAACCGCAGCCAGGCGGTAAGATTGCCCAAGGCGGTCGCCCTGCCCGACGATGTGAAGCGGGTCGATGTGATTGCTCTGGGCCGCACCCGGATCATCACCCCGGCAGGCGAAGCCTGGGATAGCTGGTTCGACGGCGCAGGGGTGACCGCCGACTTCATGACAGATCGCGAGCAGCCGGATCATCAGGAGCGCGAAGCCTTCTGATGCTCAAATTCATGCTCGACACCAATATCTGCATCTTCACGATCAAGAACAGGCCGCAAGAGGTGCGCGCGGCATTCAAACGGCATCATGACCAGATGTGCATCAGTTCCGTCACCTTGATGGAGCTGATTTACGGCGCTGAAAAATCCGCCAATCCACAGCGCAATCTCATGGATGTGGAAGGCTTCGCCGCGCGGCTGGAGGTGCTTGACTACGGCCGGGAGGCTGCCGCCCATACAGGGCAGTTGCGTGCAGAACTGACACGCGCAGGTACGCCGATCGGCCCCTATGACCAGATGATCGCTGGCCATGCCCGCTCATGCGGCATGATCCTCGTCACCAATAATCTGCGCGAATTCGACCGCGTGCCCGGCCTGCGCGTTGAGGATTGGGTCAATGAAGCTGGGTGAGTAGGTGATTTTGACAGGAAGTTGAGGCGGAGGTCGGCGCGAGTGTGGCATATTGTCGCGAGGTTCTCCCTACCCCCTAAGGCAGCAAGCTGCTAGAAATGGACATAATTAGCCCCTCCCTTTCAAGGGAGGGGTTGGGGTGGGTGCGAGCGAAGCGAGCTTCAATCTCTCAGTATAGAGCGCCGCTGACGCGGCGTTCCCCCACCCCAACCCCTCCCCTGAAGGGGAGGGGCTTATGTCTTGTTTCCAACCAAAGCTGCCCCCTCCGACCTCAATGAAAATCCCGTGACTTCGGCAATATCCGCACGTCACGCGGGTGCCTGCGTGGGGACGGCCGTTCCGGCTTCCCACTGTCCTGCCCTTCGTTCAGCCGGGCCAGCGTCTCGCTCGCATCCGTTACGCGATCGACCATCAGGTGGACGACATTTTCCTTGCTGCGCTGGACTTCGCCGTCGATCAGCATCAGGCGGGCGGCCATCACGGCGCGGCGTTGCTTTTCCATGTCGCGGGTCCAGAGCAGCGCGTTGACGATGCCGCTTTCATCCTCGATCGTGATGAAGACCGCATTGCCCTTGCCCGGCCGCTGGCGGATCAGCACCACGCCCGCCACCCGGACCTTCGCACCGTCCTTTGCCGCATTGACGCCGGCGCAGTCGATCGCGCCCTGGGACGCGAAATGGCGGCGCAGAAATTGCATCGGATGGCCCTTCAGCGACAGGCGATGGGTGGCGTAATCGACCGCCACTTCCTCCGACAGGGGCATGGCGGGGAGCGCGGCGTCGGCTTCGCGGCCGAGTTCGGGCAAATCCTGCGCCGCGAACAGCGGGAGTTGGGCGGAGGGCACGCGGCGCGCTTCCCAGCCGGCTTCGCGCCGGCTCTGACCGATCGAACGGAGCGCGTCGCCATCGGCCAGCAGATGCAGCGCGCGCGACGGCAGGCCGACGCGGCGGGCCAGATCCTCCATGTCGCGGATCGGCGCCTGCGTCCGCGCGGCGATCAGGGCGTTCGCCCATTCCTCGCGGAAACCATCCATCCGGTCGAGGCCGAGGCGCAATATCCGCTCGCCCTCCAGACTGCTGTTCCATTCGCTGGCCTGCACGTCGATCGGCCGGACCTCCACGCCATGTTGCTGCGCGTCGCGGACCAGTTGCGCGGGGGCGTAGAAGCCCATGGGCTGGCTGTTGAGCAGGGCGCAGGTGAAGACGGCCGGATAATGGCATTTCAGCCAGGAGGAGACGTAGGCGAGCCAGCCGAACGCCTGCGCATGGCTTTCGGGGAAGCCATATTCGCCGAACCCCTTAATCTGTTCGAAACAACGTTCGGCGAAATCGAGCGGATAGCCGCGCACAGTCATGCCGGTGATGAATTTTTCCTGCCAGTTGCCAATGTCGCCACGATTGCGGAAGGTCGCCATGGAGCGGCGCAGGCCGTCCGCCTCGGCCGGCGTGAATTTGGCCGCCTTGATCGCAAGGTTCATCGCCTGTTCCTGAAACAGGGGTACGCCCAGCGTTTTTTCCAGCACATCCTTCAATTCAAAAGGATTACCGGGCGGCCCCGGATAATCATGCGCTTCTTCTTTGTTACGCCGCCGCAGATAGGGGTGGACCATGCCGCCCTGGATCGGGCCGGGTCGCACGATCGCGACCTGAATGACGAGGTCGTAAAGCACTTTGGGCTTCATGCGGGGCAGCATGGCGATCTGGGCACGGCTTTCGACCTGGAAGGTACCGATGCTGTCGCCCTTTTGCAGCATCTTGTAGGTGGCTTCATCCTCTACCGGAACGCGGTCCAGCGTCAGGTCGCCAAGGCCGTGCAGGCGCATCAGGTCGAAGCTCTTGCGGATCGCGGTCAGCATGCCGAGCGCCAGGATATCGACCTTCATCAGTTCGAGCGTGTCGAGATCATCCTTGTCCCATTCGATAAAGGTGCGGTCGGGCATGGCGGCATTGTGGATCGGCACCAGTTCGTCGAGCCGGCTCTGGCTCAATACGAAGCCGCCGACATGCTGCGAGAGATGGCGGGGATATTCGAGCAGTCGGCTCGCCATGTCGCGCAATCGCGCCAGTTCGGGATTGGCGGGGTCGAAGCCGGCTTCGCTGACGCGGCTTTCAGGCACATCCTCCCCGCTATGGCTGCCCCAGATGGTGCCGGACAGGCGCGCCGTCACATCCTCGGTCAGGCCCAGCGCCTTGCCGACTTCGCGCAGCGCGCTGCGGGAGCGATAGCGGATGACGGTCGCGGCGATGCCCGCCCGCTCGCGGCCGTAGCGGCGGTAGATATATTGCATCACCTCCTCGCGCCGTTCATGTTCGAAATCGACGTCGATATCGGGTGGCTCATGCCGGTTTTCGGAGAGGAAGCGGGAGAAGAGGAGTTTCTCTTTGACGGGATCGATCGGGGTGACACCCAGCAGGTAGCAGACCAGCGAATTGGCGGCGGACCCGCGCCCCTGACACAGGATCGGTGGGTTCAGGCTGCGGGCATAAGCGACGATGTCGTGGACGGTTAGGAAATAATAGGCGTATTTTCGGCTGCGGATCAGGGTGAATTCCTCATCCAGCGTTTCCCGATAGCGGGGCGGCAAGCCGTCGGGGAAGCGCGCCTGCGCCTCTTCCATGACCAGATGTTCCAGCCAGTCCTGCGGCGCCCAGCCTTCGGGCACCGGCTCGTGCGGATATTCGTAGACGAGCTGGTCGAGCGTGAAGGCGATGCATTCGAGCAGATCCTGCGTCGCGGCGATCGCCTGCGGGCAAGCGGTGAAGAGCCGTGCCATTTCATCGGGGTGCTTCAGATGGCGCTCGGCATTGGGGGCAAGGCGCTTGCCGGCTGTCTGGATGGTCAGCCCTTCGCGGATGCAGGTGAGGATATCCTGCATCGGGCGGTCGTCGGCCTCTGCATAGAGCGCGTCATTGGTGGCGATCAGCGGGACACCCGTTTGCAAGGCCAGCGCCTTCCGCCGGGCCAGCATCCGCGCGTCGCGGCCGGACCGGCCCATGGTCGCAGCGAGCCAGAGATGGGGCGTCACCGTGCGCAATTGCGCCAGCAGCGCGGCGTCGCCATCCATGGCGATCAGCGCCATGTCCTGTGCGTGGTCGATCAGGTCGGGCAGGTTGAGGGTGCAGTCACCCTTGATCGCGCGCCGGTTGCCCAGCGTCAGCAGGCGGGTCAGCCGGCCCCAGCCGAACCGCGTGCGCGGATAGGCGACGATATCGGGCGTGCCATCGGCGAACACCAGCCGCGCGCCGACGATCAGGCGCATGCCGCCGGCGAGAGCGCCCAGATCCTTCATCGCCTGATGCGCGCGGACGACGCCGGCGACCGTATTGCGATCGGCGATGCCGATGGCGGTCATGCCCAGATGCGCGGCCTGCACCACCATGTCGCGGGGATGGGAGGCGCCGCGCAGGAAGCTGAAATTGGTGGCGGCGACGATTTCCGCAAAGCCGGTCATGCGAACAGGCCGTGCAGATACCAGCCTATGTCGGATTCTTCGCCGAACAGGCCGTGGCGGAACATCCAGTAGCGGCGACCATCCTTGTCCTCGATCCGGTAATAGTCGCGGGTGCGCCCTGCCCCACCCGGCTGATGCCCGTCGCGCCGGCGCCACCATTCGGCCGCGATCCGCTCCGGCCCTTCGGCCAGCCGCACTTCATGCAGCTGGTCGCGCCAGCGGAAGCGCTGGGGCGGGCCGTCGGGCACGCCGGCGATCACCGCCACCGGCTGGGGCGGGTCGAACAGCAGCAGCGGCCGGGGAGCATGATGCGAGGTTGCCGGCCATGGATGCGCCTTTGCCTGTGTCGCGGGTATAAAGGCCTGCGCGCTTTCGGGGATATGGCGGTCGCGGGGCTGAAGACGGCGGACCTTGTCCGGGCCAAGGCGGATGCCGAGCCGGTCGATCAGGGCGACGATGCTCTCCTCGCCAGCCCTGGCCTCTTCGCCCTCCATCGCCTGCTGGCGCTCGACCAGCGGCTCGACGCGCGGGACCGCCAGCAGCACCGCGTCGAAGCCGAAACCGGGGTCGAGCGGATCGGCCATGGTATCGATCCGTTCGCGCAGCAGGCGCAGCACGGCGGCGGGATCGCGCACCGGCTGGCCCGTTTCGATCGCCAACCCCTGCCGCGCGCCGTCGCTGCGGAGCAGGCGGATGACGAAGCGCCGCCCGCCCAGTTTGCGCGCCTCCATCTGCCGCGCCGCCTGCCCCAGCAGATCTTCGATCACGTCCATCACATCCTCGGTCCGGGCGATGGGTTCGGGGAAGCGGGCTTCGGCGCGGATGGGGGCGGATGGGCGGCGCGGCGCGATCGGGCTGGGCGCTTCGCCCAATATCTGGCGCAGGCGGGTGACGGCCTGCTCCCCGAACCGTGCGGCGATCATGCCCATGGGCCGGCGGGCGAGATCGCCGATGCTGCGCAGTCCCGCCCGGCGCAGGGCGGCCAGAGCGCCATCGTCCAGATCGAGCGCCACAACCGGCAGGGCGTGGATATCGCCGTCCGCCCGGCCATGACGCGCCAGCGCGCGGGCGGCCATGGCGTTGGTGCCGAAGCCGGGGCGGCTGGCATAGCCGGCCATGGCCCGCGCCTGCCGCGCGAGCGCCTGCGCGCCGCCGAACAAATGGGTGCAGCCGCTGATATCCAGGATCAGGCCATCGGGCGCATCAAGCGCGACCATCGGGGTAAAATGGCGCATCGCCTCCAGCAAGCGATCCAGTTCGCGCGCGTCGGCGGGGGGATCGGCCGGGTGCGTGACCAGCGTGGGGCAGCGCGCCCGCGCATCGGCCAGCGTCATGCCGGCCGCCAAGCCCTGCCGACACGCGATCCTGTCCACCGAGGCCAGCCGCAGCGCATTGCCGACCCGCGCGACAAGAGCGAAGGGTGCCGGTTCCGCGTCAGGCGACCTGTCGCTGGCTGTCGCTGCCTGCATCCGTTCGCAGGCGAGAAAAGGGAACCACAGCGCCAGGCACAGACGGTTGCCCGTCCCTCTCGCCTGCGTCCCTATCCCTGAAACATCCATGTTCCGCATCCCATGACAGCAACCAGCGCCCGCCCGCAGGCCCGCTTCGGCAGCGGAGCAATTCGGCCTCGACCGCCGGCAGGCCGGGGGCATCGGCCTCCAGCGGGACCGAGGGCGCGCTGCGGATCGACCAGCGGGTCTGCGCGCCGCTCGATCGCTGTTCCGCATCGCCGCGCAGCAGCAGAATGGTGACGCCGGAGGCTTCGGCCGCCAGCACCAGCCGGCGGCTGGCGGTCAGATCATAGTCGGCAAAGCGTCCCTCGCTTTCCATCAGCACCATAGAAACGCCCGGACAGCGCGCGGCCTCCAGCCCCGCGCGCAGCATCTCCACTTCGCTGCCCGTTTCCACGAGGGTCAGGCGGCCGGGATCGATCCCCAGCAGGGCCAGCCCGTCGCCGGAAAAGAGCGTGGGCAAACGCTGCCGCCGCGTCGCGCGCAGGGCGAAGATCGCCCCTGCCTGCGCGCCCATGCCCTGAGACACGGCTTGGGACGCACCATGCGAAAGGGCGAAGGCCAGCGCCGCCGCCCGATCCGGCGCGGCGGCGTGAATTTCATGCAAATGCCCCCGTTCAAGCGCCCGGAAGGACGCTTGCGTCGCTGGCGCCTGTCGTCCTGACGGACCTGTGCCATATATGGGAACCCTGCCTGCCATATCTCGAATCGCTCACTATGTTCACTTTATGTTCCATAGATTGTCCCGCGTCCAGCACCGAAATCGGCACATGGTGACGTTGGGGTGCCATGGGTATGCGATGACAGGGGTAGGAAAATCGGCTAGGACGGCGGCGATGTTTCGCGGGGCCTTCCTGTTCATGTGCATATTGCTCGCGTCGCTGACCATGGCGACGGCGATCCATGCGCGCGAACAGGCCGGGGCGTTCGACATCGAATGTTCCGGCTATGTGCATAGCGATACGAATGAGGATCGCGCACCGGGCGACAGCGATCAGGCCGTGACCCATCATCATGGCAGCTGCCATGGCGCCGCCGCTTTTCTACCCGCCCGCAGCACAGCACCCAATATCTTCGCCTTCCTGAACAGCCCCGCCCGACCGCAGGACCGGTCCGCGCTGGGTCGCTGGATTTCCGGCCCCGATTTGCGGCCGCCCATCGCCTGATCCTGTCTCACCGGCCGTGACCGCAGTTGCGGATCGCGGCCTGATGCGATTCGATCAGGATGTTTTCCAATGCACAAGATCATCGCGGTCCTTTGGGCCGCCACAAGCTGCGTCGCGATGGCGCAGGCGCAGACGGATGTCGCATCGACATCCGCCCCTGCCGCCATAGCCTTCACCCTCGAACAGGCGCTGAGCGCGGCCGGCGCCAGCGCACCCGCCGCCGATGCCGCAAAGGCCGGCGTAGAGGCGGCGCAGGCCGCCCGCACCGTCGCGGGCCTGCGCCCCAATCCCACCATCCAGACCGAGCTGGAAAATGTCGGCGGGTCGGGCGCCTATAACGGCTTCGATCAGGCCGAAACCACGGTCGGGCTGAGCATTCCCATCGAACTGGGCGGCAAGCGGCCGGCGCGCGTGGCGGTGGCCGATGCGCAGGCACATCGTGCCCTGTTGGGCGCGGCGATCGCGCAGGCCGATGTCCGGCTTCAGGTGACATTGCTCTATATCGAGGCGGTGGCGGCGCAGCGCCGCGGCACCATCGCCGCCGATCAGCTGCGCATTGCCGGCAACGCCTATGATGCCGCCGCGCTGCGGGTCCGGGCGGGGCGTGCCTCCCCGATCGAGGAGCAGCGCGCCGATGTCGCCCGCCTGAATGCGCAGGCCAATGCCGACCGGGCGCAGCGGCTGGCCATGGCGGCGCGCACCAATCTGGTCCGGCGGATCGGCCAGCCGATCGACGCGCCGCTGGACGAGGGGTTGCTCGACCGGCTGCCCGTCGCGGTTCAGGGGCCGCAGCAGCTGGACAGTCGCGGTACGTTGGCGATGGCGGCGGCCGATGCCGACCTGTCCACCGCCGACGCCGGTGTCCGCCTCGCCCGGTCGCAACGCGTGCCGGACCTGACGGTCGGACCGGGTGTGCGGCGCCTGTCGGCCACCAACGATGTCGCGGCGGTATTCAGCGTCTCCTTGCCCATCCCGCTGTTCAATGCCGGCCGCGCCGGCGTGGCGCAGGCACGGGCGCAGCAGCAGATGGCGCAGGCGCTAAAGCGCATGACCGCGCTGGACGTGGAGCAAGCGATCACCGACGCGCAGGCCGAAGCGGATATCACCGCCACGCTCGCCCGCAACGCACAGGGGCCGGCGATGGCCGCCGCGCAGGAGGCCGCGCGGATCGCCCGCATCGGATACCGCGAGGGGAAGTTCGGGCAGCTCGACCTGCTCGATGCCGAGCGGACGCTGGCCGACAATAGGCTGGCCGCGATCGACGCGCTCGCCGCCCATCATAATGCCCAGGCCCGGTTGGAGCGGCTGACCGCTCCCGCGCCGCAGGAGGAAAATTGACCATGAAGAAGATTATGTATGCGGCGTTGCTGCCGGTCCCCCTCGCCCTGATGCTGGCCGCCTGTGGTGGCGGCACGGAGGCGAGCAATGCCACGGCCGCCAGCGAAGAAGAGCATGGCGAGGAAGGCCATGCGGATGAGGGCAAGATCGTCCTGAATGACGAACAGATCCGGTCGGCCGCGATCCAGATCGGCCGGCCGACCATCGGCGGGTCCGGCACGCTGGAACTGCCCGCCACGATCGAAAGCGATCCGCAGGCGATGCAGGTCGTGTCCGCCGCGATCGGCGGGCGGATCGTGTCGCTGACCCGCAATCTGGGCGAGACGGTCGGGCGCGGCCAGACGCTGGCCGTGATCGAAAGCCGGGAAGCGGCGCTGATGAAGGGCGAGGTCGAGGCTTCGCGCGCAAGGCTGGCGCTGGCCAACAGCAACCTGTCCCGCGAACAAAGGCTGTTCGCGCAGCGCGTGTCGCCGCAGCAGGATCTGATCGCAGCCCGCACCGCCGCGACGGAAGCGCGCATCGCCTACAACCAAGCGACGGGCCAATTGGCCGCGACCGGCGGCGGTGGCGGCGGCCTCAACCGGATCGGCATCGTCGCGCCGGCGTCCGGGCAGGTGATTTCGCGCAGCGTCGCGCTGGGCCAGACGGTCGATGCCAATGCCGAACTCTATCGCGTCGCCAACCTGTCCACCGTGTCGCTCGCGCTTCAGTTGCAGCCGGCCGATGCCGGGCGGGTGAAGCCGGGCAACAGCGTCACGGTGACGGCGGCCGGGCGTCAGGCCAATGCGCGGGTGCGCTTCGTGTCGCCGGTGCTGGATGCGCAGACGCGGCTGGTGCCGGTCATCGCGATCCTCGACAATCGCGATGGCCAGTGGCGCGCGGGGGAGCCGGTGACGGCGGCCGTCCAGCTATCGGGCGAAGGCGGCGACAAGGCGATCGCCGTGCCATCCACCGCCGTCCAGACGGTCGAGGGCAAGCCGATGGTCTTCGTGCGGACGCCCGGCGGTTTCCAGGGTGTGCCCGTCATACTGGACCAGACCAGCGGCGCGATGGTGATCATCAAGTCGGGCCTGAACGGCAGCGAAACGATCGCCACCACCAACAGCTTCACGCTCAAGGCCGAACTCGGCAAGGGCGAAGCCACGCATGAGGATCATTGAGCCATGATCGCTCCTATCGTCAATTGGGCGGTCCGCAAGCGCTGGCTTGTCCTGCTGCTGACCGCCATCGCCGCCGTCATCGGCGGCATCGCCCTGCATCGCCTGCCGATCGACGCGGTGCCCGACATCACCAACAATCAGGTGCAGATCAACGTCCGCGCCCCGGCCCTGTCGCCCGAACTGGTCGAAAAACAGGTCGCCTATCCGATCGAAACGGCGCTGGCGGGCATCGCCGGCCTCGACCATAGCCGGTCGATCAGCCGCAACGGCTTTGCCCAGATCACCGCCGTCTTCGATGAATCCACCGACATCTACTTCGCCCGCCAGCAGGTGGGCGAGCGGCTGAACGGTGTGGCCGAAAACCTGCCCGCCGGAGTCAGCCCGGAAATGGGACCGATCGCCACCGGCCTTGGCGAAGTCTATATGTGGACGGTGCGGCTGGAGCATCGCGGCGACGACACGCATCTGCCCGGCGAACCGGGGATGCAGCCCGACGGCAGCTATATCACGCCCGAGGGCGACCGGCTGACCACCGACATCGACAAGGCGACCTATTTGCGCACGGCGCAGGACTGGATCGTCGCGCCTTTGCTCAAGAACACCAAGGGGCTGGCCGGGATCGATGCGATCGGCGGGTACAGCAAACAATATATGGTCATTCCCGATGTTCAGCGGCTGTCCGCGCTGGGGTTGACGCTGACCGACCTTGGCACTGCATTGGAGCGCAATAACACGGCCGTAGGCGGCGGCTTCATCGACCGCAATGGCGAGGGGCTGGCGGTGCGATCCGACGCGCTGATCCGCAACGCCACCGAATTGTCGCGCATCGTCGTATCGACGCGCGGGGGCGTGCCGATCACGCTGGGCCAGGTCGCGACCGTGAAGACGGGTCAGGCCGTGCGGATGGGATCGGCGTCGGAAAATGGCACCGAAGTCGTGGTCGGCACCGCCGTCATGCGGATCGGCGAGAATAGCCGGACCGTCGCGACCGCCGTGGCCGATCGGCTGAAGAGCATCAACGCATCCCTGCCGCCCGACGTGATCGTGCAGCCGGTGCTGGATCGCACCGCGCTGGTCAACGCGACGATCGGGACGGTGGCGAAGAACCTGACCGAAGGCGCGCTGCTGGTCATCGTCGTGCTGTTCGCCCTGCTCGGCAATTGGCGCGCGGCGTTGATCGCGGCGATGGTGATCCCGGTCACGATGCTGCTCACCGGCTTTGGCATGTTGAAGATCGGCGTATCGGCCAATCTGATGAGCCTGGGCGCGCTGGATTTCGGCCTGATCGTCGACGGCGCGGTCATCATCGTGGAAAATGCGCTGCGCCGCATGGCGGAGGCGCAGCATCAGCAGGGCCGGCTGCTCACGAAGAATGAGCGGCTGCATATGGTGGCGCTGGCCTCGCGGGAGATGATCCGGCCGTCCGTCTATGGTCAGGCGATCATCATGCTGGTCTATGTGCCGCTGCTGACACTGACCGGGGTGGAGGGCAAGAGCTTCGTGCCGATGGCCGCCACGGTCATCATCGCGCTCGCCTTCGCCTTCATCCTGTCGCTGACCGCCGTGCCGGCCGCGATCGCCATCTGGCTGTCGAACAGGGTCGAGGAGAAGGACGGGCGGATCATCGCCTGGCTCAAGGCGCGTTACGAACCTGGCCTCGATCGGGCGATGCGGCGGGCGACGGTGACGATCGGCGCGGGCATCGCCGGTTGCGCGGTCGCGGTCGCGGCGTTCCTGTCGCTGGGACAAGTGTTCCTGCCGCAACTGGATGAGGGCGACCTGCTGATCCAGGCGCTGCGCATCCCGGCGACATCGGTGCAGCAGAGCCAGGCGATGCAGCAGCCGATCGAGCAGATGGTCGGCAAGCAGCCCGAAGTGCAGTTCGTCTTTTCCAAGACGGGCACGGCCGAGCTGGCATCCGACCCGATGCCGCCCAATGCCACCGATATGTTCGTGATCCTGAAACCCCGCAGCCAATGGCCCGACCCGCGCCTGAGCAAAGCGGATCTGATTGCGCGACTGGAAGGGAAGCTGGCGCAGTTTCCCGGCAATGCCTATGAAATCACCCAGCCGATCCAGATGCGTTTCAACGAGCTGATCGCGGGCGTGCGCGGCGACGTGGCGGTCAAGGTGTTCGGCGAGGATTTCGACGCCATGAACCGCACGGCCAACAAGATCGCCGCCGTGCTGCGCAAGACGCAGGGCGCCACCGACGTCAAGGTGGAGCAGACCGCCGGCCTGCCGATGCTGGACATTCGCGTCGATCGCGATGCGATGGCACGGGTCGGCGTGACGGCGCAGGATGTGCAGGATGTGGTGACCGCCACCATCGGCGGGCGGACGTCGGGCATGATCTTCGAAGGGGACCGGCGCTTTCCGGTGGTCATCCGCCTGTCCGACACGCAGCGGGCGGACCTGCCCGCCCTGGCCCAGATCCAGATGCCGGTCGCGGGCGGCGGCTTCGTGCCGCTGGCCAGCGTCGCGCAGATCCGGGTGATCGACGGCCCGAACCAGATCAGCCGCGAAAATGGCAAGCGCCGCGTCGTGGTGCAGGCCAATGTCCGGGGCCGCGACATCGCCAGCGTGGTCGACGATGCGCAGGCGGCCATCGCGAAGGACGTCCGCCTGCCGGCGGGCAGCTATCTGGAATGGGGCGGGCAGTTCGAAAATCTGGCGTCGGCGCGCGACCGGCTGATGCTGGTGGTGCCGGCCTGCTTCATACTGATCCTGTTGCTGCTGCATGCCGCGCTGGGGTCGGTGCGGGACGCCGCAATCGTCTTTACCGGCGTGCCGATGGCGCTGGTCGGCGGGGTGTTGGCGCTGTTCCTGCGCGGCATGGACTTTTCCATCAGCGCGGCGGTGGGCTTCATCGCTCTGTCCGGCATTGCCGTTCTGAACGGGCTGGTCATGCTGTCGTCGATCCAGGATCTGATGCGATCAGGCATGGATAGGCTGGAGGCGGCGCGGCTGGGCGCGGTGCAGCGGTTGCGGCCGGTGGTGATGACCGCGCTGGTGGCCAGCCTGGGCTTCATGCCCATGGCGATCGGCAGCGGCGCTGGCGCGGAAGTGCAGAAGCCGCTGGCCACGGTGGTGATCGGCGGGCTGCTGTCGGCGACCCTGCTGACATTGTTCGTGCTGCCCACCCTCTATGCCCGCTATGGCGCGCAACGGCGCAAGCGAGACGGCGAGTTGGACAGTAGTTTGGCGGTAGCCACCCAACCATGAGCAAAACTCGATTGTCTCAATAATCTACCATATTAGTAGATAAATAACCGCCGGGGGAAGGACTGCTCCTCCGGTGGACCAGTTTCCGGCCAGAAAAGGGATGGCCATCAGACAGACGATCCGTTCGGCTCCGCCCTGCACCGTGTGCCCTTTTGCGGTTGATGGGCGTCGCCCTCCTACGACGACGCTTCCCTCCTTCCCTTCATTGCGACCCGGAGATCAGCCGGGAAGCGTCGTCGTCCTTTATCCGTCCCGTCCTGCGAAAGACCTGTCCATGTCGCTGTCTCATCATCGTCCGCCCGGCGCTGGAGACATTGCGCAGGTCGCCAAGCCCATCAGACAATGTGAGACATGATATGATCGATCCTGTAGACCAGCATTGGGCCGACCTGTTGTCGCCAAGCCGGCGCAACCTGCTGCGCGGCGGCGGGATCGCCGCGACCGCCGGCCTGATCGGGGGGCAGGCCTTTGCCGCCGAGCAGACGCCCAAACTCTCTCCCGCCGCCGTCGCCGCGCGGACCGGCAAAAGCCCCTGGGGCTATGAGACGGACCGGGAGCCGACCCCGCGCCCCAAATCGGTGCGTCCGGGTGAGGAAAACGGCCTGCCGGACCGGCCGCGCGCCTTTACCGACATCAAAAGCTATCACGCCCATATCTATTTCGATGAGGACAGCTACGAAAAGGCCGTGCTGATCCGCAAATGGTCGGCCGACCGGTTCGCCATCGAACTGGGCAACTGGAACCATGAACCGCGCGGCCCGCATGTCACGCCGTCCTTCTATTTCGGTTTCGGCACCGATTTGCAGCCGGTCATCCTGCCCTGGCTGCAACTCAACAGCCTGGGGCTGACGATCCTGATCCATCCCAATACGGACGACCCGCGCGCCGACCATCTTCACTATGCGCTGTGGGTGAACCGGTCGCAGCCGGTCAACGCCTATGGGATGAAGAAGCCGGATCTGGCGGCGGGCGAACCGGCGGTCGAACGCATCTATCCCAACACCCGTCCGACCATTGCGATCGAGCGCGGATGAAGGATCCGCAATATTGGACAAAATCAGCAGCGATTGAGCAGCCCTCGTTATTCAGGGCGATGCAGTGCGCCTAGCCTGATCCTCTGACAGATATGAGGATATGAAGATGGTGGAGCAGGCAAAGCGGCAATTGCATCTGGGCGCGATATTGGAAGGCGTCGGCGCGGACCATCATAGTTGGCAGGATCCCGACCTGCCCAGCGATGCCAGCATCGACATCAACTGGTATATCGAGCATGCGCGCCTTGCCGAACAAGCCAAGTTCGACCTCGTCTTCATCGTCGATTCCCCCTACATCACGCCCGATACGGCGCCGCATTTCCTCAATCGGCTGGAGCCGCTGACCCTGTTGTCGGCGGTGGCGGCGACGACATCCCATATCGGCCTCGTCGGCACGCTCACCACATCCTATTGGGAGCCCTATAATGTGGCGCGCCAGTTCGGTTCGCTCGACCAGATAAGCCGGGGCCGCGCCGGATGGAATGTGGTGACGACGGGCCTTGAGGGCGCGGCGCGCAACTATGGGCGGGAGGAGCATTTCGACCATAAGGTCCGCTATGCCCGCGCTCGCGAATTCGTGGATGTCGTGCAGGGCCTGTGGGACAGTTATGAGGATGACGCCTTCCCGCGCGATCGGGCGACGGGGACTTTCCTGGACAAGAGCAAGCAGCATAGGCTGGATCATAAGGGTGCGCATTTCTCGGTCGCCGGGCCGTTGGCGCTCAGCCGGTCGAAGCAGGGGCAGCCGGTCATCTTCCAGGCGGGCGACAGCAGCGAAGGCCGCAATCTGGGCGCGGCGATCGCCGAGGGCACTTTTGCCGCATCGCAGGATTTCGAGGCTGGCCGGGCCTATTATGCGGACCTGAAGGCGCGGGCCGCCGCGCTGGGTCGCAACCCCGACCTGATCAAGGTTTTGCCGGGGCTGGTGCCGACCATCGCCGAAACCGACGAGGAAGCACAGGCCATCGCCGCCGCGGCGCAGGGCGCGCTGGATATCGGCAAGCTGCTGACGCAGGTGGGCCGGGCGTTCAACTATCATGATTTTTCCGTCTATGATCTGGACGCCCCCTTCCCCGACCTGTCGGGCGTGACGCTCAACAGCTATAAGGGGCAGGCCGAGCGCATCATCCGCGTCGCCGCCGAGGAAAAGCTGACGCTGCGGCAGGCGGCCTATCGGTTCGGCCAGTGGAAGTCCGATTTCGTGGGATCGCCCGAAACCATCGCGGCGGAAATCGAACGCTGGTTCGTCGGCCGCGCCGCAGACGGTTTCATTCTGCGCGTCACCCGGCCGGGCGACTTTGCGCTGTTCCGCGAACGGGTGGTGCCGATCCTGCAAGAACGCGGGCTGTTCCGCACGGACTATGAAGGCGACACGCTGCGCAGCCATCTGGGCCTGCCGGTGCCGGAGAACCGCCATAGCGAGGCGGCGCGGCAGACGCAGGCGATCGCGGCCGAATGAGCGAGCCGCACGGGCTGGACCTGACCGCCGATGTGCTGATCATCGGCGGCGGGATGGCGGCATGCTGGGCGGCGACATCGGCCGCGCGAGCCGGGGCGCGCGTCGTGCTGGCGGACAAGGGCTTTGTCGGCACCAGCGGCGTCACGGCGACAGGCGGCCCCAATCATTGGTCGGTGGCGCCGGACAAGCGGGCGCAGGCGGTGGAAGAGCGGCATGCGCGCTCCTTCGACCTGGCCGAGCGCGACTGGATGGCGCGGATCATCGAGGAGACATGGCGCGCGCTGCCCGAACTGACGCCCTATTATCCGTTCGATACCGATGGGAAGGGCGGCACTTTCTATTCGGGCGTGCGCGGGCCGGAATATATGCGGGCGCTGCGCCGCTTTGCGGTCGATCGGGGCGTGACGATCCTGGACCATCATCCGGCGCTGGAATTGTTGCAGGATGATGATGGCGCCATCGTCGGTGCGGCTGGTCATGCGCGGCTGGACGATCGCGACTGGCGCGTGCGCGCGCCGGCGGTGATTTTGGCGACGGGTGGCTGCGCTTTCCGGTCGGGGCTGATCGGCAGCCATGGCAATACCGGCGACGGGCTGCTGATGGCGGCGGAGGCCGGGGCCGTGCTGTCGGGCATGGAATTTTCCGCCTCCTATTCGCTGTCGCCCGCTTGGAATTCGACGCGCACCCTGCCCTATTTCGCGGCGCGCTTCTTCGATGCGGAGGGGCAGGAACTGGACGTGCCGCCGCCGATGAGCGGCGAGGCTGCGCATTTGAAGGCATTGGCGCGGGCGATGGATGCCGGGCCGGTGCTGGCGGACCTGAGCGATGCGCCGGACCTGCTGAAGCAATTGCTGCGCCGCATCCAGCCGGCATCGTTGCCGCCGTTCGAGCGGCGCGGGATCGACCTGTTCGAAAATCGCTTCCCCATCCGCCTGTTCGGTGAGGGGACGGTGCGCGGGACCGGGGGCTTGCAGATTATCGACGAGGATTGCCGCACCAGCGTCGAGGGCCTGTATGCCGTGGGCGATTGCGCGACGCGTGAACTGATCGCCGGGGCGACCAGCGGCGGCGGCGCGCAAAATGCCGCCTGGGCGCTGACATCCGGCCGGGTAGCTGGCAAGGCGGCCGCGCTGGCGGCGTTACGGATGGGTAAAGCCGCACCCGGCAAGGCGATCGGGCGGGCAGGATTGCGGCCGGCTGCGACCGTGCGCGCCATCGACCTGACACCTGTGGTTCCGGCCGTGCAGGCCTTCACCATCGCCTTCGACGGGACGCTCTGGCGCAGCGCGGCCAAGCTGGAAGCGGCGCAGGAACGGCTCGATGAACTGTGGCGGGATATGGCCGATCATGGCCATGCCCGGGGTCTGGGCCGGGTTGCCTTGCGCGAGCAGGCGGCGATGCTGGCCAGCGCGCGCTGGGTCGGGGCCGCCGCGCTGACGCGTGACGAAAGCCGGGGGCTGCATATGCGCGAGGACAGGCCGCTGGTCGATCCGGCGCAGGCCCGACGTCTGCTGACCGGCGGGCTGGAGCAAGTCTGGACCCGCTTCGATCACGCCATATCCCAGACCCAATTAAAGGAAGTCGCCGCATGATCGCCCATATTTTCGAGGAGCGGTGCGACGGCTGCAATAGCTGCGTTGCCGCCTGCCCCACCCATGTGCTGGACGCGCGGACGGATGGTGCCCCGGTGATCGCCCGGATCGACCAGTGCCAGACCTGTTATATGTGCGAGCTCTATTGCGAGTCCGACGCCATCTATGTCGATCCCGACCAGCTGGCCCGGCCGACCATCACGCCGCAGGCGATTTTGGACGGCGGCCAGCTGGGGCGGTTGCGCCATGATTATGGATGGGATCAGGACGCCGCGCCGGGCGAAGGGCATTTGAGCGATTTCTGGCGATTGGGGCCATTGCTGCGCGAAGGGGCGGAGATCGCCACGCGGCGCTATGCCGCCTTCAAGGCCGATCGGGGATAAGAAAAGGAGGCGTTTTCCGCCCCCTTTTCATCTCAAACCCTGCCGTCGATCTGGCGAAGAATGTCCGCCGCTTCTGGTCGGTCCAGCCAGTCGGGGCTGACATGGAGCCATTGGACGATCCGGCCTGGCCCCACCAGCAATGCCGTGGGTTGCGGCAATTCCCAGCTATCTGTGCCGGTCACTTCGCCGATCCATCCGGCCGGCGGTGGCGAAGGCCGATCTTCGGGTCGGAAGGCGACGTTGAGCAACCGCGCCAGCCCATTATCCGCATCGGTCGCGACCGGGAAAGGCAGGCCGTGGCGCTGCTTGATCTCACGCAGGCGATCGGGGATTTGCGGGCTGAGCGCCAGCAGCGGAATGTTGCGATCGGCCAAGGCCGGCGCCAGCGCCTGCGCATAATAGGGCAAGGCGATATTGTCAGCCGCGCAGGTGGCGAAGCGGAAGAGGAGCAGCAGCGCGGGCCCTTCGGCGGTCAGCGCGTCCAGCGTCAGCGTATCGCCGCCGACGTCCGTGAAGGACAAGGGCGGCAGGCTGTCGCCCGGCTGCGCCACATCGGCAGGGTCGAACCGATCGACAAGCTGGCGGCGCACGGCCGCATTGGCCTCCAGCTGTGCCGGCGCCCAGCTGCGCGCCCGATCCGCCTGCAACGCGGCGAAACGATCCTTGAGCGGTTCAATGAGAAGTGTGGCCATCATGATCTCCTGGAGTTGAGGCCATGATGGCAAGCGTAGGCGATCGCCGCCAATGAGAGTTGGCGGATGAGGATCGAAGATTTTTCATAGTTTCAGGCGATTGGCTCAGGCTGCGTCGCGGCGGCGGCCCTCCCGCCGGTGCTGACTGGGCAGGATCGGCAGGCCCAGATTGCCGCGCAGCGTGTCCGCTTCATAGTCCGTGCGGAACAGGCCGCGGTCCTGAAGGATCGGTACTACCTCCGCCGCGAAACGCTTGAATTGCGCCGGATGGCCCAGATGGACGTTGAGGCCGTCGAGCGCGCGCCCTTCGAACCAGCGCTGGATTTCGTTTGCGACCGTTTCCGCCGATCCCACGAAGGGACTGCCGCGCCCGGCCCGCGCCCGCTCGACCGCCTGCCGCAGGGTCAGCCCCTGTTCGACGGCCTGATCCGTGACCGCCTTGGCCTGCGTGTAGAAGCTGTTCTTCGCGGCTTCCAGCGCCTGTACCGGGAAGGGGGCGTCGGGATCATATTGGCGGAAATCATGCCAGCCGAACGGGCGGCCGAATTCGGCCAGCGCCTGATCGAAACTCTGGTCCAGTTCGCGATAGCGGCGCTGGATATCCTGCGCGTCCGCATCCGTATCGCCGACATAGACGGTAAAGCCGGGCAGGATGACGATCTCATCCGGGTTGCGGCCCTGGCGTATGGCCCGGCCTTTCAAGTCGGCATAGAAGGCCTGCCCCTGCTCGATCGTGGCGGCGTGAGTGAAGATGGCGTCGGCGATGCCGGCACCCAGATCGCGGCCCTGATCGCTGTCGCCCGCCTGGAAGATGACCGGCTCGCCCTGTGGCGAACGCTGGAGATTGAGCGGGCCGACGACCTGGAAAAATTCGCCCTTGTGATCCAGCCGGTGCAGCTTGTCGGGGTCGAGAAATTGGCCGGTCGCGCGATCGCGGACCAGTGCACCTTCTTCCCAGCTGGACCAGAGGCCACGCGCCACATCAAGGAACTCGACCGCGCGACGATAGCGGGTGTCATAGTCGAAATGCTCTGGCTGGCTGAAATTGCCGGCCGTGCCGGCGTCTCCGCTGGTCACGACATTCCAGCCGGCGCGCCCCTTGCTGATCAGGTCGAGCGAGGCGAAGCGGCGGGCGAGACTGAACGGGTCGTTATAGGATGTGGTGAGCGTGGCGACCAGGCCGATATGCCTGGTCGCCACGGCCAGTGCCGACAGGAGGGTGAGCGGTTCCAGCCGGTTAAGATAATGGGGCGGCGAATGGGCGGTGATGAACTGGCTGTCGACGATGAAGACGAGGTCGAACTTCGCGGCCTCCGCCTGGCGCACGACATCGATATACCAGTCGATATTGACGCTGGCGTCGATCGGAATGTCCGTGTCCAGCCAGCGATTACTGTCGCCGGGGCCGCCCACGCCGGTCGGGACGAGGCCAAGTTTCAACTGGCGTTGCGACATGCCCCTACCCTGTCCTTACGCGTCGAAGCCGGGCGAATGGCGGCCCGCCTTGCGCAACGCAGCTTCCCAGACCAGGTCGTGATGCGATTTGCCCCCTTCGACCGGCTTGCGTTCGCGGCTGATCTGGCGGCGCACTTCTTCCTGCGCGGCTTCAGGTGCGATCAACACATTGTCGCGACCGATGGAGAGCGTGCGGACCTGCGCCTTGCAGGCTTCCTCCAGATGATAAATGCCGCTGAACGCTTCACCGGGCGAAGCGCCCAGCGCCAGCGTGCCGTGATTGCGCAGCAGCATCACCTTGGTATCGCCGAGGTCTGCGACGATGCGTTCCCGCTCGTCCAGGTTGAGCGCCACGCCTTCATAATCATGATAGGAAATGCGCGGGATGAGGGCGAGCGCGCGCTGGTTGAGCGGCAGCAGCCCTTCGGCATGGGCGGATACGGCCATGCCGTCGGCGCTGTGGAAATGGGCGATATAATGGGCATCGTCGCGCGCGGCGTGGATCGCCGAATGGATCACATAGCCGGCATAGTTGATGCCATAGTCGCTGTCCCCGATGACATTGCCGTCGAGATCGACCTTCACCAGGCTGGACGCGGTGATTTCATCGAACATCAGGCCAAACGGGTTGATCAGGAAATGATGATCCGGACCCGGTACTCGCGCCGAGATATGGGTATAGAGAAAATCGTCCCAGCCATAGAGGGCGGACAGGCGATAGAAAGCGGCGAGATCAACACGGACCTTCCATTCCGCTTCGCTGATGCCGGGTGCACGAAAACGATCGTCTTTCAGGACTGTGGCCATGGGGATGCTCCTTTATGGGCAAATGTAGGCAGGCGGCAGGGAGCCGCCCAATGAGAATGTCTGATGGATGGACGAGCGTGGCTCATGCCGGGAAGACGCTGGCATCGACGATCCTTGCGACGTCGACATGGACGGGCAATTCGCCATCGGCATGGAATCGATCGACCACGCGTTGCAGCGGCGTGATGACGGCCGCGTCGGGCGCGACCAGAACCGAACTTTGTCGATCCACGATCAGCTTCGCCAGCTTCGGGTCCACGCCCGTCGCCTTGGCAAAGACGCCGGCATAGGCTTCGCTATGCGATTGCGCCCATTGGCCGGCCGCGCGGAAGCGGCCGAGCATGTTCGTCAGCGCCTCCCGCTTGGCAGTGTCGTCCAGCGCCGCCTGCGACGCGGCGATCAGGAGCAGGCCGGTGTTGATCCCCTGCCCGTCGCGCAGCACCCGCGCGCCGCGCTGCTCCGCCGCCAGTTGATAGGTGCCGAAGGTCGCCCAGACCTCGATCCGTCCGGCGGCGAAGGCGGCAGCGGCGTCATTGGGCAGCATGAAGCCGATATCGACCGCCTTGCGATCGACCTTCGCCTCCTTGAGCGCTTCGAGCAGGAGATAATGGGAGATGCTGCCCCGCGCGCTGGACACGATCACGCGGTGGCCGGCCAGATCAGCGACAGTGCGGATCGGCGAACCGGGCGGCACGATGATGGCGATGTCGCGAGTGGAGGACACCGAAGCGGCGACGATCTTGAGCGGGGCGCCGGCCGCCGCCGCCAGCACCACCGGCAGGTCGCCCGCCGGCGCGGTATCGACCGCCCCGGCATTGAGCGCCTCCAGCAAGGGCGCGGCACCGACGAAATTGGCCCATTCGATGTCGTAAGCCAGATCCTTGAGCGTACCCGCCGCCTCCGCCTTCGACTGGAGGAGGTGGACCTGATCGCCCAGGACCAGCTTCGTCCGTGCGCCCTTCCCGGCCCCACCGCAGGCGGCAAGGCCGAGCGCCGCGGCGCCGGCGAGGAACGTGCGTCGATCAGAAAGCAAGAGCGATCCGCCCATAATAATAGCCACCCGCTGGGTTGAAGGGCGATGGGCCATAATAGCCCTGCCCCGTCTGGGGATTGCCCGGCCCGTTGGTTTCGGGGCGGACGTCGAACAGGTTGGTGGCGCCGACCGAGAGGGTGGCGAAGTCCGTCACCTTCGCGCTGATGCTGGCGTCGGTGATGATCTTTGCGCCGAAATAGCGGTCGTCGCCCGCCGCGGTGCGCTGCGTATATTTGCCGTAGCGGGTGTTGGTCAGGCTGAAGCCGAAAATGCCCTTGCTCCAGTTCAGCGTACTGACCAGCTTCGTGTGCGGCTGAAGCACTTCCAGCTCGCCGATCTTGTCGCCGCCGAAGAAGACCGAGCCGGCACCCAGCAAGGACGTGCCATTGGCCGCGAACAACTGCGCCGGGGTGGCGACGATGTCCGTCACCTTGGTCTTGCTATAGTTGAAGGCGAAGGTGAGGCCGAGCTTGCCGAAATCGCCCAGGCCGGTCGAATAGTCGGCGACGAGGTCGAAGCCCTTCGTTTCCGTATCGGCGGCGTTGATGAAATATTCCGCCTGCTCCACATCGGACAGGCCGTTGGCGGCCAGGATCGCGGAAATGCCGGTGCCGAACAGGCGGCCGGTGCGCTCGATCCGATCCTTGATCTTGATATAATAGCCATCGAGCGTGATCGAGAGCGCAGGCAAGGGCGTGAAGACGATGCCAAGGCCCGCATTCCAGGTCTTTTCCGCCTTGAGCGGCTTGGCGCCGAGCAACTGGCCGACATTGCTGTCCGCCGTCACCAGCTTTGCGACGGTCGGGCGCAGTTCGGTCTGGCCGGTCGCCGCGTTGAAGAAGGAGGAGGTGCGCCCGTCCGTCTGGGCATAGCCGATCTGCGTCAGCGACGGCGCGCGGAAGCCGGTGCCCACGGTGCCGCGAACGGCGAGCGCCGGGGAGATTTCATAGCGGCTGTTGAGCTTCAGGCCGATCGGGCTGCCGGAGCCGTCGCTATAATGTTCGGCCCGCAACGCCGCGCCGATATACCAGGCGTCGGTCGGATAAAGGCCAAGGTCGATATAGCCGGCATAGACTTTGCGGCTGATGTCGGCTTCGTCGGCGGGCGACAGGACGATCGCGCCCTGCACCACCGGGGAGGCGACACGGCCGACATTCCAGTCATATTGCTGGTCGCCCGGCTGGAACGTGTAGGTTGCCGGCTGATAGGCCAGCGGATCGCCGGCGAAGGTGCGGAAACGGTCGAGGCGATATTCGCCGCCGATCGACACCTGCAAAGGCTTGGCGAAACCGATGTCATATTCGCGATGCAGATCGACATTGTGGGTCCACTGGCGGAATTCGAAATTGGCCAGATTGGGCCAAGTGGTCGGGCTGTCCGGGCCGAGCGACGGGCGGATGGAGAGCTTGGAAAATTGCCGGCTGGCGTTGCGGCCGAACGAGGTGGAAATATCATAGTCCCAGCCGATCAGCGTGCCTTTCAGGCCGCCGACGAACTGGAAATCCGTCTCGTCGATATTGTTGAGCGGATAATAGCCATTCGGGAAAAGCGCGGTGAAATTGGCGGTGCTGTTGGGGCGGCGGAAATTGTTGCCGATCTGGGCGTCACGCTCGCCATAGGTGCCGAAACTGTAGAGGGTGGCATTGTCCGTCACCGGCAGCTGGGCGTTATAGCCCAGGTTGAACGCCTTGATCTGCGGGTCGCCATTATGGGCGCCGTCGCGGTTCCAGGCGGCGTTGCGGGCATTGGCGTCGGCGATGTTCGCCTCCACCTGCGCGCGGGTCAGGCCGCTGGAGGCCACGACTTGGTCGATCGTGCGGCCCGATGGAAGGCCGTAAAGGTTGGTGTCGGTCGCGGCCAGATTCCACCAGGCGCCGCCCCGTTTCCGAATGTCGCCGCTAACGGTCAGGAAGCCGCCATCGTCGCCGATCTTCGTGCCGTAGCGGATCGTGCCCTTCCAGCTGTCGGGCTTGCCATTGGCCGAATAGAGCGTGCCATAGGTGAAATCGCCGCTCAGCCCTTCCTTCTGCGCCAGCTGGATATTGATGACGCCGGCGATCGCATCGGTGCCATATTGGGCGGCGGCGCTGTCTTTCAGCACTTCGATCCGGTCGATGCCGCTGGTCGCGATCATATCGACATCGACCGGGTTGGCGCCCGACGTGTCGGTGGTAGAATTGTTGAGGAAGGCGCCGTTGTGCCGGCGCTTTCCGTTCACCAGCACCAGCGTATAGGCCGGCGCCAGACCCCGGTTGGTGACGGGTCGGCCGACCGAAAAGACGCCGGCATGGGTCGATCCGAAATTGAGCGAGGGCAGCAGTTTGGACAGCGCTTCGCCGAACTCCGCCGCGCCGGTCGCCTGCAGCTTGTCCGCGCTGACCACGTCGATCGGCGCCGGGCTTTCGGCGATGGTGCGCGGTGCGCCGCGAACACCGGTGACGATGATCGTCCCCGCGTCCGCAGCGGCGGCATCCTCAGGCGAACTGACGGACTGTGCCGACGCCGGTGAGACAGCGAGTGCGACAGCCGTGAGCGCCGACGAGGCGAGATAGAGAGCGGCGTTCTTCATGGACATATTCCCCCAACAATTCTTGGGGCCTCAGTATTTTCTACTTCTTTAGTTGAGAAATGAATTTGGAGCCAGATCCATGAGTATCGCTAAAGTTTAGATGATCTTTGCCCATTCAAACTTATTGTTTCAGGGCCGCTTTTCCGAAGCTGGAATCGAAGGCCTGGGCGACGTCGCGCTTGCCGTCCGTCAGCCCGGCGTTGCGGAACCGCGCGGTAATATCCTGCTCATGCGCGATGATCTTGGCATCGATCGGTTGCGACACCCGGTTGTTGCGGTCGAAGCTGGCACGGGCGATGTCGAGCGGGAGTCCGGTTTCCTTCGCCAGCACCTGCGCGAAATCGTCAGGATGCGCGCGCGCCCAGGCGACGGCCTTCGCCTCGCGTTGCAGGAAGTCGGCGAGCAGCGCGCGTTTCGGCGCTATGCTGTCGGCATGGGCGATGTCGATATAGATGGGCAGGCCATAGTCCTTCGCATCGACGATGGCGCGCGCGCCTTCCTTGATCGCGACATTGGTATAGGGCGTCCAGATCGCCCAGGCGTCGATCGATCCGCTGTCGAAGGCGGCCTTTGCGTCGCCCGGCGGCAGGAAGGTGACGCGCACCTTGTCGGCCGGGATATGGGCGCGCTCCAACGCCTGAAGCAGTAGATGATGGCCGATCGATCCACGCGTGGTCGCCACCGACTTGCCGACCAGATCCTGCGCGCTTTTGAGCGGCGATCCGTTCTTGACCAGGATGGCGAGCGCTTCGCCGGCTTGCTGCGCGGGCGCCTGCACACCGATCGCCTTTACCGGGCTGCCGCTTTGATAGGCGAAGATGAAGGGGGCGTCTGCGGCCAGACCCAAGTCCGCCGCGCCGCCGCCGACCGCCTCCAGCAAAGGCTGGGCCGACGGAAACTCCGACCATTCGACCGTATAGGGCGCGCCGTTCAGCACGCCCGACGCGATCATCATGGATTTCACCTGCCCCTTTTGATTGGCGACCCGCAAGACCTTGTCATCGCCGCCCTTAAAAGTCGCGGCGGCAAGGCCGAGGCCCGCCACCGCGATAAGGGACGCCGACAGGATGACGACGTTTTTCTTAGGCATGGATCAGCCCGCCAGTGCGAGGCCGGCCGCCTCGCGCTCTGCAACCCGGCGGCGCACGACGGGCAGCAATTCCTGCCCGTAGAGGATGGAATCGCCCAGCGGATCGAAGCCGCGGATCAGGAAATGGTCGATGCCGATGTCATAATAATCCAGCATGGCGTCGGCCACCTGTTCAGGCGTGCCGACCAGGCCGGTGCTGTTGCCGGCCGCGCCGGTCAGGGCCGCAACGCCGGTCCACAGGCGCTTGTCCTGCCGATTGGCGCTGGCGGTTTCCAGCAGGCGCAGGGCGCCGACATTGGGCGGACGATGGCCGGTGATCGGCAGGCCGGCAGCGGTGCGGTTTTCGCGCACCTGCTCTTCGATCTCCGCCGCGCGCTTCCAGGCGGCTTCCTCCGTATCGGCGATCACCGGGCGCAGCGAAAGCGAGAAGCCCGGATTGCGGCCATAACGCGCGGCCGATTTGCGCACGGCGCGCACCGTGTCCTGCACCGCTTCCAATGTTTCGCCCCACAGCGCATAGACGTCGGCATGGCGGCCGGCGACGTCGATCGCCTCTTCCGACGATCCGCCGAAGAAGACCGGCAGATTGTCGGGCTTGATCGCGCTGAACGCCTGACGGATGTCGTAGAACTTGCCCTGATGGTCGAAGGGTTTGGACTCCGTCCATTCCTGCCGCAGGATCGACAGATATTCGTCGGTGCGGGCATAGCGCTCCGCCTTGACCGACTTAGTGTCGCCATCGCGCGCCATTTCCTCATCGGCGCCGCCGGTGATGATGTGCACGGCGACGCGGCCACCCGACAGCTGATCCAGCGTCGCCAGCTGGCGCGCGGCGACCGTCGGCTGGGTGAAGCCGGGACGATGGGCGACCAGAAAGCCGAGTTTGGTGGTGATGGCGGCGGCATGGGCCGCGACGATCTGGCTTTCCGGGCTGTTGGAGCCGAAGGGGATGAGGACGCGGTCGAAGCCGCCCTCTTCCTGTGCCTTGGCCGCTGCGTTGACATAGTCGGTGTCGAGCGCACGGCTGCGCACCGCCGCCTGCGTTTCCGACCCGTTGTTGAAACCGATATAGCCGATGAACTTGACGCTCATGGTTGCTCTCCTTGAAATTGATGCGAGACATTGCCCCGATCCGTTCGCTTCGAGCGTGTCGAGAAGCGGCAAGCGCAAGGCTTCCTGTTTCTCGACTTCGCTCGAAACGAACGGGCAGCGGGAGCTAGATCACGTAGAAGCCGTGGGTGCCGTCGCGCTCCAGCTGGGCGACGAGGCCATATTCCCAGTCGAGATAGGCCTGCATGGCGGCGGCCTTGTTGTCGGTGCCTTCATAGGGGCGCTTGTAACGGCCTTCCGGTCCGCGCGGGGACGGTGCGCCGTCCGGGCCGCTTTCCAGCGTCGCCGCCGACCAGTCGACGTCCAGCACGGATACGTCCCAGCCCAGCTGCGCCAGCCAGGATGCGGTCATGTCCGCGCGCACGCCGGTCGGATCGGTCACGACGATGCGGGCGCCGCGCACGGAAGCATTATGGTCGGTTTCCTGCACAAGCTGACCGCCCTGCGCATTGCGGAAGCCGGGCAGATGGCCGCTTTCATATTCGCGCGGCTGGCGCACATCGTAGAGGTAGAGGGTGCGAGCCGTGTCGGCCTTGAAAGCCTCCACTTCCGCCCAGCCGATCCGCTTGACGCCGGCGCGATAGGCGACGTCGCGAGCGTGGCTGCGGGCTTCCTGCGTAGCGACATCGTCGATTTCCGGCGCGACACGGGTCTGGCCGGTTTCCAGCTGCTGCCCGGCCAGCGTCCAGCCGATCGTGCCGTTGCGCAGCGCAAACACCTTGTTGGGCACGCCGGCATTGACCAGCGACTGGGTGCCGATGATCGAGCGGGTGCGGCCGGCGCAGTTGACGATGATCGTCGTGTCGGGATCGGGCGCGATGGTGCGGGCACGCAGCGCCAGTTCGGCGCCGGGCACGCTGGTCCCGGTCGGGATGCTCATCGTATTATATTCGTCGTAGCGGCGGGCATCGAGGATCTTGATGTCGGCCTTTTCATCGATCAGCGCCTGCACATCTTCGGCGGCGAGGCTGGGCGTATGGCGGCGATGTTCGACCAGCTCGCCGAATGCCTTGCTATAGCTGTTCACATCCTCGAACAGTTCATAGCCGGCGTCGCGCCATGCCGACAGACCACCATCCAGCTCGCGCACGTCGGTATAGCCGAGCGCTTCGAGGCGGACGGCGGCCTTGTGCGCCAACCCTTCGCCATTGTCGTAGACGATGATCGGCGTCGCCAGGCGCGGGATGCGCCAGCGGGCTTCCTCATCGATGCGGCGCAAGGGGATCTGCGCGGCGAAGAGCGGGTGGCCCTGCGCAAATTCATGTTCCTCGCGCACGTCGATGACGGCGATTTCGCTACCCACCAGCAGGGCGTGGCGGATATCCTGCGGCGTGGCGGTCTGAATCTTGTCCAGCGTGTCGATGGTCATGACTGTTTCGATCTGTCCCAGAGGTTGGGGATCACGCTGTTGGCGTAACCCGAAATGAAGGTCTTTGGCGTGCCGTCGAGGGCGTAGGTCGCGCGCTCGACCGCGCCGATATTGGCGCCATAGACATGGATGCTGATGGAGGGCCGGTCGGTCAGGCCATTGGTGACGCGGTGAATGTCACCGATGCGCGGGGAGACGGCGTCCACCTCCCCTTCGTGCAACAGTTCCTCGCCCTCATCGACCAGCGCGCCGCTGGGCAGGCGGCGGAAGCTTTCCACCTTCTCCACCCCGCGCAACATGCCGATCAGGCCCCAGACGCTATGGTCGTGGATCGGCGTGGACTGGCCCGGTCCCCAGACGAAGCTGACGACGCTGAACCGTTCCCGACTGTCGCAGTGGAGCAGATATTGCTGGTAGCGGTCGGGATTGGGCTGGGCGAATTCGTCAGGCAGCCAGTCGTCGGTGGCGATAAGGCGGCTGAGCAAGGCGCGGCCGCTTTCCAATATCGCCTGCTCGTCACGGGTGGCGGCCAGCAGGTCGGCGAAGGCGGTCACGAAACCGCGCAGGCGGTTCGTGTTGGGTGCTGTCACCGGCCGGTCGAGGGCGGTAAGCGCGCTCATTCGGCAGCGATAGCGAAGGGCACGACGCCCTCGCCATGGTCGTCGCCGCCCAGATGGGACAGCAGCTTTTCACGCAGGCGGCCGGCGAAGCTGGCGCGCTCGCCACGCGGAGCGGTGATGCGTTCCTCGGCGACGATCCGGCCCTTGTCGAGCACCAGCACCCGGTCGGCCAGCGCGATCGCTTCTTCGACATCATGGGTGACGATCAGCACGGCGGGCTTGTGCGCGCGCCAGAGCGAGAGGACGAGGTCGTGCATACGGTATCGGGTGAGTGCGTCGAGCGCGGCGAACGGCTCGTCCAGCAGCAGCAGCTTGGGTTCGCGCACCAGGGCGCGGGCCAACGCCACGCGCTGCGCTTCGCCGCCCGACAGGGTCAGCGGCCAGGCGTCCAGGCGATGGCCGAGGCCCACTTCCTTGAGCGCCGCTTCGGCGCGATCGCGACCGTTATTGCCCTTGAGGCCAAGCGACACATTCTTCCACACCGGCTTCCAAGGCAACAGGCGCGCATCCTGAAACACGACAGCGCGGGAGTCGGGGACTTCCACATCCTGGCCGCGCACTTCGTCGAGGCCAGCCAGGGTGCGCAGCAGCGTGGTCTTGCCGGACCCGGAGCGACCCAGCAGGGCGATGAATTCACCCGGCGCAATGTCGAGGTCCAGACCGTCGATGATGGTGTTGGCGCCGAAGCGCCGCGTAAAGTCGCGCAGGCGAACGACGGGTTCGGGATGGGACTGGTGAGCCGCAAGGTCCACCGTGGAAAAACCGAGGTGAGCGTTCATGCTTATTGCTCCACTATGCTGGGGCGCCAGATCAGGGCGCGGGCTTCGATGGCACGGACCAGCCAGTCGGCGCCGAGGCCGAGAATGGCGTAGACCATGAGGCAGACGACGATGATGTCGGTCCGCATGAAATCGCGGGCATTGTTGATGAGATAGCCAAGGCCGGCCGAGGCATTGATCTGCTCCGCCACGACCAGCACCAGGATCGACACCGACAAGGCGTAGCGAAGGCCGACCAGCAGTTGTGGCAGGGCCGAGGGCAGGACGACGTGCCAGATTTGCTCCCAGCGGCTGAGGCCGAAGCTCTTGGCCGCATCGAGCAGGCGCAGGTCCACGCTGCGGATGCCGCTATAGAGGTTGAGATAGACCGGAAAAATGGTGCCGAAGGCGATCAGCGCGACCTTGGGCGTTTCGCCGATGCCGAACCACACGATGAAGAGCGGGGTCAGCGCCAGCGCGGGAATGGTACGCTTGATCTGCATGAGCGGATCGACCGCCAGCTCGCCCGAGCGGGACAGGCCGGCGATCAGGCCGAGCGCAAGGCCCAAACCAACGCCGATCAGCAGGCCGACCGCGACGCGGGCGAAGGACACCAGCAGGTTCGAGGGCAGTTCGCCGGAAATCACCATCTCCAGCAGGGTGCCCAGCACAGCGGACGGCGCCGCCAGTGTCCGCTCCGGGATCAGGCCGATCCGCGAGCCGGCCTCCCACAAGAGCAGCAGCAGCACCGGCGACAGCCAGCGCCCGCCGAAGCGCGACAGCGAGAAAGGCCGGCGCGTCGATGCCGACCGGCCCCGCGCCGCCTGTGATGTATCATTGATCGTCAAAACCGCCATGTCCGGCCCTTTATCTAACTGCGGACAAGCCCATCATGTATTGTCTACCGTTTCAATTAAGTTTTTCTTGGTCGACCTATCAGCATTGATCATAGGTGGCATTTCACCGCCGTTGCGGGGCGCATTGTCGCCGGAATAGGCGGTTTTCCGGGCATGGCTCGTTCTGGCCAAGTTTTTCCTCGGGCTTTTACATCTCTACTATTTTGATTGATATATAAGCATCGGCGATAAGCCATATTCCGTTTCCGGCATCGGATCGGTTCCTCCCATTTCGAAAAATCAAGGGGTTCATCGTGCCGGTCAATTTGCCGACCAACTTGTTGCGCAGCTTCGTCGCCATCGTCGACACCGGGTCGATGCTCAACGCATCGGAACAGGTGTTCGTGACGCAATCCGCCCTCAGCCTGCAAATCAAGCGGCTGGAGGAGCTGGTGCAGCAGACGCTGTTCCTGCGCGAAGGGCGCCGGCTGAACCTGACGGCGGCGGGCACGGTACTGCTGGACTATGCGCGGCGCGTACTGCTGCTGCATGACGAGGCGGTTGCCGCGGTCAGTGCCGGGCGCTTCGCAGGGCCGGCGCGGATCGGCATGGTGCAGGATTTCGCCGACACGCTGCTGTCCGGGCTGCTGTCGCGCTTTGCCGAACTGCACCCCGATGCGCAAATCTATGCACGCGTGGCCGGGACGGCAGAGTTGCAGGCGCTGCTGGAGCGGCGGGAGCTGGATATCGTGCTGGGCTTTGCGGCGCCCAATGATGCGCATGCGGTGACGGTCGCGCCGATGAGCTGGTATGGCGACACGCATCTGGTCGATCGGGAGGTCATTCCTCTGGCCGTGCTGGAAGAGCCGTGCCGCTTCCGCGAGGCCGCTATCCGGGCGCTGGAGGATGCCGGGCTGCAATGGCGCATCGCGGTGGAGACGCCCAATCTGGCGACATTGAAGGCCGCCGTGGGCGCGGGATTGGGCGTGACATGCCGCACGCATCTGTTCCTGGAAGAGACGCAGGCATTGGAGCATGACCGGTTGCCGCCGCTGCCGCGCGTGGCCGCGATCCTGCGGTCGGGCGACAAGCTGGACAAGGCCGCGAACCGACTGGCCGAACTGGCGCGGGAGACGGTCGAGGCGCTCTGATAGCGACAAGCCGTTATGTGAACTTGTAGCTTCACGTTCCCCGGCGCAGGCCGGGGTCCAGATCCACCGTCTGAACTGGACCCCGGCCTGCGCCGGGGAACGCTACATATCAATCAGAGGATCGCCTCCTCTACTGCCCTCAATATCCCCGTGCCGGATCGACGATGTCGCTCGGCGCCTCGCCTCGCGCGAAGCGGGAGATATCGTCGCGCACCTTATCCAGCAGGCGATGGCGCACCAGCGTATGGTTGCTGGAGACATGCGGCGTCAGGCGTACGCGCGGATGGGTGTAGAGCGGATGCCCCTCGGGCAGCGGTTCGGGATCGGTGACGTCCAGTGTCGCGAAGCCGGGTCCGCCCTCCCCGTCCAGCGCCTGGATCAGCGCGTCCTGATCGATCACCGATCCGCGCGCGACGTTGATGATATGCGCACCGGGCTTCACCTTGGCGAGCAGCTCCGCGTTGAACAGGTGGCGCGTCTGCGGCGTGGCCGGCACCGCGATGATGATATGGTCGGCGCGCGATACCAGCGTGTCGATATCGCCGACATGCTCCAAGCCGCTGATGCCCGATTGCGCACCCGTGCGGCGCAGGCCGACGACCTGTGCGCCCAGCGCCAGACCGCGTTTCGCCACCGCCTGACCGATGGCGCCCAGACCGACGATGCCGATCGTGGTGCCCGACACCCGGCCGAGCGGAACGTTTACCCATTGCGCGCGCGAACGGGCGGTGATCGCCTCCAAATTCTTGGCATGGGCGTAGATGGCGGCGATGACATAGTCGGCAATCTCGTCCGACGCGACGCCGCGGCCGCAGGTGACGAGCGGCGCGTCGAGCAGCCATTGCGGATAGAAATCGATCCCGGCCGATGCGCTATAGACCCATTTCAGCCGGCCCGGCCAGGCGGGAGGACGTTGAATGGACGGCTGCCGCCAGGACGGCGACGGACGGATCAACAGCAGATCCGCCTGGGCAGCGGCGGCCCAGGGTTCATCCTCCGCCACGTCGATCAGGGTGGGCGCAATCGGATGCTGGCTGAGGCCCTGGTTGAAATCGGCGTCAAGCTGGCTGGCGATGATCAATGACATGTCAGTTCCCAAGCGCCGCCCGGCCGGCGGCGATCAATATGGTGTCGGTCTGTGGCGAATGGATGCGGCTGCACAGCACATCGCGATAATGGCGTTCGAGCGGGTTCTTCCGGCTGATGCCGGGATTGCCTGTGAGTTCGAGGCCGATTTCCACCGCGCGGATCGCATTGGCGGTGGCGAGATATTTGATGTTGTTCACTTCGATCGCGCTGGGCGGATCGCCGGCTTCATGCCGGGCGGCGGCGTCGCGGATGAGCGTGCGGTTGACCTGCAACAGCGCCTCTATCTCGCCGAATTTTTCCTGCACGCGCGGCAGGGTGGCGAGCGACGCGCCCAGATTGGTCGGCACCCGATCGTTGAGATAGGCGCGCAGCCAGTCGCGCGCAGCCCGCGCGACGCCATCATAGATGGTCGAGATGGCCAGCGCGTTCCAGATGGCAAGGCCCGGATCGCCCGCCCCTGTCGCCCATTGCGCAGGCAGGCGGATATCGACCGCATGGTCGAGCGGCGTGGGCGTATCGGTAAAATGCACCGCATGGCTGACCGTGGCGCGCATGCCCAGATGATCCCAGGCGGGTTCGATATCGATACCCGCGCTGTCCGACCGGACCAGGAAATTGCCGACGCGCGGCTCTGCCTCATCCGTCTTGGCCCAGACCGAAAACCAGTCGAGGCCGGTCGAGCCGGTGGAATAGATTTTCGTGCCGGTCAGCGCCCAGCCATCGGCGGTACGCCGCGCGATGGTCGCGGGCAGGCCGCCGCGCACCGGCGTGCCCAGTTCCGGCTCAACCCGCAGACCGCCGATCAGGCCCCTGCCCGCCACGGCATCGCGCGCCAGCCGCTCGTAAATTTCCTGCGGCCAGGTGCGTGCGCGGGTCGGCGTGGCATGATAATGATAGGTCATGAAGAGGATCAGCGCCGTCGACGGGTCGCCCTTCGCCACCGCGCCCAGCACCCGGATCGCCTCGACCAGGCCAGCGCCCCGGCCGCCCAGTTCACGCGGCACGGTCAGGCCGATCAGCCCTTCGCTCGCCAGATAATCGAAACTGGCGCGGGGAAATTCGCCGCTGCGATCGTAATGTTCCGCTTTTTCGGCGAGACGCCGGGTCAGTCGGTCCAGTTGGTCCGCGCTGAGGGGGCCGGTCGGCTGGATCTGCGCATCGTCTTGCTGAATTGCCTGTGTGGCCATGATGGTTCAGCCTCTCTCGGGAATGGCATCATTGAAGCGCGCGTCCCAGAGCGGTCGCACATCGACCGCTTTTGGCAGCAGCTTCTGCTGATAGAAAAGATCCGCGACCTGTTGCTGCGAGGCGATCGCCTCGTCCGTGACAGGGCGCAGTTCATAGCTGGCGCTCTTGCGCTTGAACTGGTCGAGCACATAATCCAGCGGTACACCGATATCCTTGGCGATGATGGCGGCCCATTCATCCTGATGCGCCACCGCCCAGCCATAGGCTTTTTGCAGCAGCGCCAGATAATCGCCGATCAGTTTCGACTTTTCCGGATCGGCCAGGGCATCGACATGGGCGGACACCAGATAATTGCCCGACAATATGCCATAAGCGGTCTTGAGCACGCGCGCGCCCTCCGTCGCGATGGCGCGCTGGATCGGGAAGCCGTAGATCGCCCAGGCATCGAGCGCACCCTGCGAGAA
Organism: Sphingobium limneticum; assembly: GCF_008710155.1. Taxonomy (GTDB): domain Bacteria; phylum Pseudomonadota; class Alphaproteobacteria; order Sphingomonadales; family Sphingomonadaceae; genus Sphingobium; species Sphingobium limneticum. Next base: position 156,009 of record NZ_VYPZ01000004.1, on the reverse strand, counting down.
GGCGGCCGCGCCGTCCGACACGCCCATCGCAACCGGCGTGATATCGTCCCAGCTGAGGCCGACCTCCTCCAGCATGCGGATCAGGAAATATTGCGATGTGGTGGCGCGGACGTATCCGACACGCTTGCCCTTGAGGTCGGCGATGCCCTTCGCCTTCGATCCCTTAGGCACCAGCACGACCTGATTATTGACGTCGCCATGGGTGACGGCGATCTGGCGAAAGCTCTGGATCGTGGAGGCGGCCGCGAAAATGGGCGGAATTTCGCTCATTCCGCCAAAGTCGAGCGAACCGCCGTTCAGCGCCTCTACCACCAGATGGCCGGACTGAAATTCGCTATAGGCGAGGTCGAACCCTTCGGGCACGATGCCCGCTGCCTTGAACAACAGCCGCGCATCGCCATCCCCCTTGCCGGTGATGGAGATACGCAATTTCGGCTTGCCATCCTTGCCCGCGCTGCATCCGGCCAGGATCAGGCAGGAGGCCGCACCCGCGCCGATGAACGCGCGCCGCGACAGACGATCAGCGACCATGCGCACCATCACGGATCGGACCGCCGGCGCGTTCGAACAGGACGACGTCCGGATCGCGCAGAAATTCCCGGCGTGCCGCTTCGCGCAGGCGCGCCCATCGCGGGGCCAGGGAACGCAACAGGGGCATGATCGTCCTTCCTTCAAATGCAGATAGGACTTTATCTATTTTAGCAGTAGAGATATGTCCCACAAGCAATGCTGGTGGAACCATTAGAAATGCTTGATCCATGCTGAAGGTCGATCATGTCGCCATCATAGGCGGCGGGTTCAGCGGCGTGTTGCTGGCGATCAACCTGCTGCGCCATGGCAATGTGCGCGTGACGCTGGTGGAGCGGCGGCCCGATCGACTGGGGCGCGGCCTGGCCTATGGCGCGGCGCAGGCGGACCATATCCTGAACGTGCGCGCCGCGAACATGAGCGCGCTGCCCGACCAGCCTGGCCATTTCGTGGACTGGCTGGCGGCGCAGGGACTGGGTCAGGCGGGCAGTTTCGCGACCCGGCGCGATTATGGCACTTATCTATGCGCGATGCTGGACGAAGCGCGGGCAACGGCGGGCGAGCGGTTCGCCATCCTGGCCGATGAAGCGATCGACCTGACCGTGCGGGAGGATGGCGCCTTTGTCGCGCTGCGATCGGGCGACATGCTGGAAGCGGACGTCGCGGTGATCGCGCCGGGCAATCTGCCGCCGCATGACCTGCCCGCCTTTGTCGGGCTTGATCGCCCCGCTTATGTCAACGATCCCTGGGCGGCGGATATCGCCACGGGCCTCGGGCAGGACGACGTCCTGCTGCTGCTGGGCAGCGGTCTGACCGCCGTGGATTGCGCGCTGAGCCTGGATAGTGCGGGCTATAAGGGCAAGATCGTCGCCTTGTCGCGCCGTGGCCTGGCCCCGCAGGCCCATGCCCCCGCCCAGCCCTATGCCGCGCGCCAGGAACGCCCCGTCGGCCCGGCCTCCGCGCTGGTGCGCACGGTGCGCGATCGAGCGGTCGAGATTGGCTGGCGTAATGCCGTCGACGAACTGCGCCCCTTCACCCCCGACATTTGGCGCGCGGCCAGTGCGAACGAACGCAGCCGCTTCCTGCGCCATATGCGTCCTTATTGGGACGTGCATCGCCATCGAGTGGCACCCGGCGTGGCGGAACGGCTGGACGGGTTGCGCGCACAGGGTCGGCTGGAGGTGCGGGCCGCGAAGGTGGCGACGGCAACGATCGATGGCGACGGGCTGATAGTAGGTTTGCGGCCGCGTGGCGCGACGGGCAGCGAAACGTTGAAAGTGGCGCGCGTGGTCAATTGTACCGGGCCGCTGGGCGACCTGCGGCGCGTGACCGATCCGTTGCTGCGCAACCTGTTCGACCGGGGCGACATCCGGCCCGATCCTTTGGCGATCGGCATCGATGTGGATCGCCAGTGCCGCGCCATCGCCGCCCATGGCGACGCGCAGGCGCGGTTGCATATCGTCGGCCCGATGACCCGCGGCGCCCATTGGGAAATCGTCGCCGTGCCGGACATAAGGCGGCAGGTCTGGACGTTGGCCCGTGAATTGACCAGCGCCCATTGGGTGGAGGCGGAGGGCCTTTAGTATTTATCCAAATCATAAATGACCGACCAGTCCGCGTTGGTGCCTTGCCCGGCCGGGGCCTAATTTGCGTCTTTCAATTTCTCCTGGAAAGGACGCTCCATGGCCCAACAGCGGCATATCAAGCTCGGCTTCATCCTGCATGGCGTGGGGCGCACCTGGAATGACTGGCGCCACCCCGATCGCGACGGCAATGCCAGCACCAACCTGGCCCAATATCAGAAGCAGGCTGCGACCGCAGAGCGCGGCAAGTTCGATTTCCTGTTCGTCGCCGACAGCCTGTCGATCAACGAGAAATCCAGCCCGCATTATCTCAACCGGTTCGAGCCGATCACGATCCTGTCCGCGCTGGCGGCCACCACATCGCGCATCGGCCTGGTTGCCACGCTGACGGTCAGCTATTCCGAACCCTTCAACGTCGCGCGCCAGTTCGCATCGCTCGATCATCTGAGCGGCGGGCGCGCGGGTTGGAATGTCGTCACCTCCTGGCTGGGCGATACCGCCGCCAATTTCAGCAAGGCCGAACATCCCGCCCATGCCGTGCGCTATCGCATCGCGGGCGAATATCTGGATGTCGTGCAGGGGTTGTGGGACAGCTGGGAACAGGACGCCCATGTGGCGGACAAGGAAAGCGGCCAGTTCGTCGATCCCGACAAGCTGCATCGGCTGGATCATAAGGGTGAATTCTTCCAGGTGCGCGGGCCGCTGAACATCAAGCGCACGCCGCAGGGGCAGCCGGTCATCTTCCAGGCGGGCGCGTCGGATGACGGCCGCGCCTTTGCCGCCAAGCGGGCGGAGGTGATCTTCACCCATGCCGCCACGCAGGAGGATGGGCAGGCCTATTATGCCGACGTCAAAGGCCGGGCCAAGGGCTTTGGTCGCGATGCCGACCAGTTGTTCATCCTGCCGGGCGTCGCGCCGATCGTGGGCGATACGGACGAGGACGCCGAGGCGCGCTATCGCGAACTGGCGGCGCTGGAGTCGATCGACACCGGCCTTGGCAATCTGTCGCGCACCTTCAACGACCATGATTTCCGCCAATATGATCTGGACGCGCCCTTCCCGGACGTCGAGCATATCGGCCTCAACAGCCAGCAGAGCGGTACATTGCGCATTCTGGCGCAGGTGCGGGCGGAAAATCTGACCCTGCGCCAGATCGCCGAGCGGCTGGCGACCCCGCGCGGCGATTTTGTCGGGTCGGCCGAGACGGTGGCCGACCGGTTGCAGGCCTGGTTCGAAAGCGGCGCGGCGGACGGCTTCGTCCTGTTCGAGCCGTTGCCGGGCCAGCTGGAGCTGTTCGTGGACAAGGTGATCCCGATCCTGCAGGCGCGCGGCCTGTTCCGCACCGACTATGAAGGCACGACCTTCCGAGAGCATCTGGGCCTGCCGGTGCCAGACAATCGCTACACTGCGGCGCAATCGGCAAAGAGCGCAGCGTAAAAATAAAGGGGGCCGGCGATCGCGATCGCCGGCCCCCTTTCCTATTTCCGTGGATCAATTGGGCCTTGGGTCCAGCCCGCCCATCAGCACCTTCACCATCGCCTCCGAAATTTGCGCGGGCGTCAGCGCCCCCTTGGGATCATACCAGCGGCCCGGCCAGTTGAGCGCGCCAGCCAGGGTGAAGGCGGTCATCTTGACGTCGATCGGGCCGATCGATCCATCCTCCACCGCCTCGGTCAAGATCTGGCGCATGGCGACGTCGATCTTCTTCTTGAGCGCGCGATAGCGCGGCAGGCTTTCGCGCGAGAGCGCTTCCTCCCCGGTGCGCGACACGCAGATGCCGAAATCGTCCATATTGATTTCGACATAGCGGCGCAGGAATTTCACCAGCCTGTCCCGGCCATTGCCCGGCTCCGCCCGCGCATCGTCGGCCGCTGCCAGCAATTGCTCCAGCCCGATGGTGATGCACTCCAGCAGCACCTGATCCTTGTTCGCCAGATAATGGTAGATGGTGCGTTTCGATATGCCGAGGCTGGCCGCCACATCGTCCAGCGAGGTCGCGAAAAAACCGCGTTCGTTGAACATCCGCACGGCCGCGCGCAGCACGGCGTCGCGCTTGGCCGCCCTGTCCGCTTCTTTCTGTGCCGCATTTCTGAAGGGTGAATTCTGCATGGCCCGACCATTGACAGGAAACCCGTAGAAGCACAATACACTCGTGAGTGCATATTGATCGAACAAGTTTCTTGATTCGACCGAAGCGAGAAGAGGATTGCCGATGGACATCAACGGAGTGGGCGCGATCGTGACCGGCGGGGCTTCGGGCCTGGGCGGCGCCACGGCGGCACGACTGGCGAAAGCCGGCGCGAAGGTCACGATCTTCGACCTGAACGCGCAGATGGGCGAGGCCCATGCCAAGGCGATCGGCGCGCTCTTCGTACCGGTCAACGTCACCGATGAAGCGGCGATCGAACAGGCGATCGAGCAGGCCGAAGCGCTGAACGGCAAGGCGCGCATATTGGCCAACTGCGCCGGCATCGGCCCGCCGGCCAAGGTCATCGACCGCGACGGCAAGGCGATCCCGCTGGCAGACTTCTCGAAAATCCTGACCGTCAACCTGATCGGCAGCTTCAACGTCCTGTCCAAATTCGCCGCGCGCATCATCGATGCGGACACGGTGGGCGTCGAGGAGCGCGGTGTCATCATCAACACCGCCAGCGTCGCCGCTTATGACGGACAGATCGGTCAGGCGGCCTATAGCGCGTCCAAGGGTGGCATCGTCGGCATGACCCTGCCCATCGCGCGCGAATTTGCGCGCTACGGCATTCGCGTCATGACGATCGCGCCGGGCATCTTCCTGACGCCCCTGCTCGCGACATTGCCGCAGGAAGCGCAGGATTCGCTGGGCAAGCAGGTGCCCTTCCCCACGCGCCTCGGCCAGCCGGACGAGTTCGCGCTGATGGTCGAGCAGATCGTCGCCAATCCGATGCTGAACGGCGAAGTCATCCGGCTGGACGGCGCGATCCGGATGGCACCGCGATGAGCGGCACCCAAAATGGGGCAGGCGCGGAGCGCACGGCGGCCATCGCCGCGAAGGTCGAAGCCTTCGTCCGCGATATCGTCGCCCCCTATGAGCAGGATCCGCGCAGGGACCATCATGATTGCCCCAGCGAGGCGCTGATCGACGAGTTGAAGGAGAAGGCGCGTGAAGCGGGCGTGCTGACGCCGCATATCCTGAGCGACGGCAGCCACCTCAACCAGCGGGAAACCGCAGTCGTGCTGGCAAAGACCGGCCTGTCGCCGCTGGGGCCGCTGGCCTGCAACACGGCCGCGCCCGACGAGGGCAACATGTATCTGCTGGGCAAGGTCGGCAGCGCGGAGATCAAGGATCGCTTCCTGAAGCCGCTGGTGGAGGGGCGCACCCGTTCGGCCTTCTTCATGACCGAGCCGGCGATGGAGGGCGGCGCCGGATCCGACCCGTCGATGATGCGTACGACCTGCGTCCAGGACGGCAATCATTGGGTGATCAACGGGCGCAAGGCGTTCATCACCGGGGCACAGGGGGCCGGGGTCGGCATCGTCATGGCGAAGTCTGCGGACGGCGCCTGCATGTTCCTGGTCGACCTGCCTGACCCGGCGATCCGTATCGACCATATTCCCAACACGATCGACAGTTCGATGCCGGGCGGCCACGCCGTGCTGACCATCGACAATCTGCGCGTGCCCGCCGACCAGATGTTGGGCCATGCGGGCGAAGGCTTCCAATATGCGCAGGTGCGGCTCAGCCCGGCGCGGCTGTCGCACTGCATGCGCTGGCTGGGCGCGTGCATCCGTGCCAATGAGATTGCGAGCGATTATGCCAATCGGCGCATGGCGTTCGGCAAGACGCTGATCGATCATGAGGGCGTCGGCTTCATGCTGGCGGACAATCTGATCGACCTGAAACAGGCCGAATTGATGATCGATTGGTGCGCGGGCGTGCTGGATGGCGGATCGCTCGGCACGGCGGAAAGCTCCATGGCGAAGGTTGCGGTGTCCGAAGCGCTGATGCGGGTCGCCGACCGATGCGTGCAGGTGATGGGCGGCACGGGCCTGACCAGCGACACGATCGTGGAACAGGTGTTCCGGGAAATCCGCGCCTTCCGCATTTATGACGGCCCGACCGAGGTGCATAAATGGAGCCTGGCCAAGAAGATCAAGCGCGACTGGAAAAAGGCGCAGGAGGCGGTGGCATGAGCGCTTTGGGCGACGATGCCAATGCCGGCACCACGGCGGTGCGCGATGCCTATCGTTTCGATGAGGCCGCACTGGCGCGCTGGATGGCGGATCATGTCGAAGGCTATCGGGGGCCGCTGACCGTCGAACAGTTCAAGGGCGGACAGTCCAATCCGACTTACAAGCTGGTGACGCCGGGCCGCAATTACGTGCTGCGCCGCAAGCCGCCGGGTGACACGCTGAAAGGCGCGCATGCGGTCGATCGCGAGGCGCGGGTGCTGAGCGCGCTGGGCGGCGTCGGCTTTCCGGTGGCGCATGTCTTTGGCCTGTGCACCGACGAAAGCGTTATCGGCAGCTGGTTCTATGTGATGGACATGGTCGAGGGGCGCATCTTCTGGGACGCGACCTTCCCGACCGTCTCCAACGCGGAGCGACCGGCCTATTTCGATGCGATGAATGCAGCGATCGCCGGGCTGCATGGCATCGATTATGCCGCGATCGGCCTTGGCGACTATGGCAAGCCGGGAAATTATTTCGCGCGGCAGATCGGCCGCTGGTCCCGCCAATATCTGGAGGATCAGGATGCCGGGCGCGATCCGGACATGGATGCGCTGATCGCCTGGTTGCCGGAGAATATTCCGGCGGGTGAGGAAAGCAGCATCGTCCATGGCGATTTCCGCTGCGACAATATGATTTTTCACCCGACCGAACCGCGTGTGCTGGCGGTGCTGGACTGGGAATTGTCGACGCTGGGCCATCCGCTGGCCGATTTCGCCTATCATGCGATGATGTACCAGATGCCGCCCGATATCGTGGCGGGGCTGGGCGGCGTGGAAATCGGCGCGCTGAATATTCCGAGCGAGGCGGACTATGTCGCGGCCTATTGCGCGCGGACCGGGAGGACCGGCATCGCCAATTGGGATTTCTACATCGCCTTCAACTATTTCCGGCTGGCGGCGATCTTCCACGGCATCAAGGGGCGTGTGATCCGGGGCACGGCGGCGTCCGCCCATGCGCGCGAACGGGCCAAGGCCCTGCCCCGCCTGTCCGCGCTGGCGCGCCAATCCATGGAGAAATGCGCATGAGCGATACGCCTGTCCCGCCCAATCCTGTCTCCGTCGCGATCGACGGCTCCATCGCCACGCTGACGCTGAACCGGCCGGCGGCCGGCAATACCGTCAATCAGGCGCTGGCCGATGCGCTGCTGGATGCGGCGATCCTGTGCGACAATGATCCGGCCATTCGCTGCGTCATATTGACCGGCAATGGCAAGCTGTTCTGCGGCGGCGGGGACATATCCGCCTTCGACGCGGCGGGCGATCAAGTGCCGGCTTTTCTCAGCCGGCTGGCCGGTACGCTGCATATGGCGGTGAGCCGGTTGCTGCGGATGGGCAAGCCTTTGCTGGTGGCGGTGAACGGCCCGGCGGCGGGCGCGGGCCTCAGCCTCGCCATAGCGGGCGATGTCGTGATCGCGGCGCAATCGGCGCATTTCATCGCGGCCTATGGCAGCGTCGGCCTGACGCCCGATGGCGGCATGTCCTGGCTGTTGCCCCGCCATGTCGGGTTGCGCCGCGCGCAGGAGATCATCCTGACCAATCGCAAGGTCACGGCCGACGAAGCCGCCGCGATCGGCATGGTGACGCGCACCGTGACCGACGATGATTTCGCGGCGGAGGTGGCGAAGACCGCCCGGATGCTGGCCGATGGACCGACCGGCGCGATCGCGGGCGCGCGGGCGCTGCTGCTGGAAAGCGCCAGCAGCCCGCTCGAAGCGCAGCTGGAGCGCGAGACACGCAGCATCGCCGCGGCAGGCGGCAGCGGCGAATGTCGCGAGGGCGTCGCCGCCTTCCTTGGCCACCGCAAGCCAGACTTTTCAGGAGACGCATGACATGACCGACGCCTATATCGTTGAAGCCGTCAGAACCGCCGGCGGACGCCGCAATGGCGCGCTGGCGGGCTGGCACCCGGCCGACATGGGCGGCGAGGTGCTAAACGCGCTGGTCGATCGCAGCGGGATCGATCCGGCCGCGATCGAGGATGTGATCCTGGGCTGCGTGACGCAGGCGGGCGAGCAGGGTTTCGCCTTTGCCCGCAACGCCGTGCTGGCGTCGCGCCTGCCGCAGAGCGTGCCCGCCGTCACCATCGACCGCCAGTGCGGATCGTCGCAACAGGCGCTGCAATTCGCGGCACAAGCAGTGATGTCCGGCACGCAGGATGTTGTCATCGCCGCCGGTGCGGAGAGCATGACGCGCGTGCCGATGTTCTCCAACATCAGCTATCATCAGCGCGAAGGCGTGGGCGTGGGGCCGTTCAGCGACCGGATCAAGCAGCGCTTCGGCGTCGAGACGTTCAGCCAGTTCGAGGGCGCAGAAATGATCGCCGCCAAATATGGTTTCGATCGGGACGCGCTGGATCGCTACGCGCTGCAAAGCCACCAGCGCGCCGCCGCCGCGACGCAGGCCAAGCGCTTCGCATCGCAGATCGTGCCGCTGGAAACCGAAAACGGCCTGCATGTCACGGATGAAGGCATTCGCGCCGACGCCACGCTGGAGGGGATCGGATCGGTCAAGCTGCTGAAGGACGGCGGCGTGGTATCGGCCGCCAATGCCAGCCAGATTTGCGACGGCGCGTCGGGCATATTGGTCGTCAACGAACGGGCGTTGAAGGCCCATAACCTGACCCCGATCGCGCGGATTGTGAACATGACGGTGACGGCCGGCGACCCGATCATCATGCTGGAGGAGCCGATCTTTGCCACGCGCAAGGCGCTGGAGCGGGCGGGTCTGACGATCGGCGACATCGACCTGTATGAAGTGAACGAGGCGTTCGCGCCGGTGCCGATGGCATGGCTTCAGGCATTGGGCGCCGATCCGGAGAAGCTCAACGTCAATGGCGGGGCGATCGCGCTTGGCCATCCGCTGGGCGCGACCGGCACGAAGCTGATGGCGACGCTGGTGCATGAACTGCGCGCGCGCGGCCAGCGTTACGGTCTGCAAACCGTGTGCGAGGGCGGCGGCATCGCCAATGTGACCATCGTGGAGGCGCTGTAATGGCGATCAGCACACGCATCACCCAATTGCTGGGGATCGAGCATCCGATCGTGCAGGGCGGCATGATGTGGGTCGGCCGGGCGGAACTGGCCGCTGCCGTCTCCAATGCCGGGGGGCTTGGCATATTGACGGCGCTGACCCAGCCGACGCCCGACGATCTGCGCCGGGAAATCGACCGTTGCCGGTCCATGACCGACAAGCCGTTCGGCGTGAACCTGACCATATTGCCGTCGGTGACGCCGCCGCCCTATGCGGACTATCGCAAGGCGATCGTCGATAGCGGTGTGCGGATCGTCGAGACGGCCGGGCACAAGCCGCAGGAGCATGTCGAGGATTTCAAGGGTCATGGCATCACCGTGCTGCACAAATGCACCGCCGTGCGCCATGCGCTGTCGGCGGAGCGGATGGGGGTGGACGTCATTTCCATCGACGGTTTCGAATGTGCCGGCCATCCGGGCGAGGACGATATCCCCGGCCTGATCCTGATCCCCGCGGCGGCGGACAAGGTGAAGATACCGATGCTGGCGAGCGGCGGTTTTGGCGACGGGCGCGGGCTGGCAGCAGCGCTGGCGCTGGGGGCCGAGGGGATCAATATGGGCACCCGCTTCTGCGCGACGGTCGAAGCGCCGATCCATAACGCGATCAAGCAATTCATCGTCGCCAATGACGAGCGCGCGACCAACCTGATCTTCCGCCGGTTCCACAATACCGGTCGCGTCGCGAAGAACAGCGTGTCCGATCAGGTCGTTGCGATCAGCCAGCAGCCCGAGGCGGTGTTCGAGGATATCCGCCCCTTCGTATCCGGGGCCAAGGGGCGCGAGGCGCTGGAGACGGGCAATCTGGACGCAGGGCTGGTCTGGGCCGGGCAGGTTCAGGGGCTGATCCACGATATTCCGACCTGTCAGGATCTGCTGGCGCAGATCGTCGGCGACGCCGAGCGGATCATCGCCGGTCGCCTGGCCGGATTTCTGCAACGCCAGCCCGGAAAGATGGCCGCATGACCTACCAATATGTCGATGTGTCGCGAGAAGGCCCGCTGACGATCGTGACGATCAACCGTCCCGAAGCGCATAATGCGCTGAATGCGGCGGCGCAGCTGGAATTGCAGGATGTGTTCAACGATTATGCGGCCGATGACAGCCAGTGGGTCGCGATCATCACCGGCGCGGGGGCGAAAGCCTTCTGCGCGGGGCATGACCTGAAGCAGCAGGCATCGGGCGGCGGCTTTGCGACACCACCCACCGGCTTTGGTGGTCTGGCCAGCCGGTTCGACCTCAACAAGCCGGTCATCGCGGCCGTCAATGGCGTGGCGATGGGCGGCGGTTTCGAAATCGTGCTGGCGTGCGACATAGTGGTCGCGTCGCAGAACGCGCTGTTCGCGCTGCCGGAGCCGCGAGTGGGCATTGCCGCATTGGCGGGCGGGATGCAGCGATTGCCGCGCATCATCGGCTTGCAGCGCGCCATGGGCATGTTGCTGACCGGACGGCGCGTGAGTGCGCAGGAAGGCCATGCGCTCGGCTTCGTGACGAAGGTGACGGACGGCGATGTGCTGGACGCGGCCCGTCGCTGGGCAGGCGAGATATTGGCGTGCAGCCCCATGTCGATCCGCGCGACCAAGGAAGCGACGCATCGCGGCCTGACCATATCCGTGCAGGACGGGATGGAAGCGGAATGGGACTATCCCATGATGAAGGCGCTGCTGGCTTCGGAGGATTTTGTCGAGGGGCCAAAAGCGTTCGCGGAGAAGCGTGCGCCAAACTGGTTGGGTCGGTGAATGGTGGCGCCCCGGATAACGGGGCGCCGAACCATGTCAGGTCCGGACCGTGTAGCGGATGGGCAGCCGCTTGAGGCCCGACACGAAATTCGCCTCCACCCAGGCGGGGTCGCCGGCCAGCCGGATATCGTCGATGCGGGCGAGCAGTTCGGTGAACAAGATCCGTATTTCCAGCTTCGCCAGCATATTGCCCAGGCATAGATGCGGGCCATAGCCGAAGGCGATATGCTTGCGCGCGTCGGGCCGCTCCACGCGAAAGGCGAAGGGCGTGTCGAACACCGCCTCGTCGCGATTGCCCGACGGGTAGCACATCATCAGGGAATCGCCCGCGCGGATCGCCTTGCCGCCGACCTCGCAATCGCCCAGCGCGGTGCGGAAGAAATGCTTCACCGGCGTGGTCCAGCGGATGAATTCCTCCACCGCATTGCCGATGAGATCGGGATTGGCGCGTAGCCGGGCCATCTCGTCCGGGTTCTGGATCAGCGCCAGCAGACCGCCGGATATGGCCGAACTGGTCGTGTCATGGCCCGCCGCCGCGACGATCAGATAATAGGCGTTGCGCTCTTTCTCGCCGATCGGCTGGCCATCGATCGTCGCATTGGCCAGGATGGTCGCGACGTCGTTGCGCGGGTTGGTGCGGCGATCCAGGGTGATGGCATTGAAATAGCGGTTGAAGGCCTCGAAAGCCTCCACCATCGACGCCATCCCGTCCCCGCCGCCGCTGTCGCTGTCCGTGCCGCCGAACACCTTCTGCGAAAGCGCGAGCATCAGCGGCTCATCCTCGCGCGGTACGCCCAGCACGATCATGATCGTGCGCAGCGGATACCAGGCGGCGATTTCCTTGGCGAAGTCGCAACTGTCGCCCTTCTCGATCATGCGATCGACCGTTTCCCGCGCGAGGGCCGTAATTTCCTCCTCCAGCGCGCGCACGCTCTTGGCCCCGAACCAGGCGGAGGTCAGCGCGCGATAGGCGCGATGGTCCGGATCATCCATGGCGACGAGGTTGCGGGCGAAATTACTGCTGCCTGACTGGGCGAGCAGCATGTCCTCATCCGTTTTCGTCACCAGAAACTGGCGCGGATCATTGAGGAAATTCTTCGCGTTCAATTCGACCGCCATGATGTCGGCATGGCGCGTCACCGCCCAGAAGGGCCGATAGTCGCGCGGCTCCGCCCAATGGACCGGGTCATGCTGTCGCAGCGCCGCGAAGGCCCGGTGATAGCTATGTTCGTCCCCATAGGTGCGCGGATCGACGATGATGTCGTCAATATCCTCTGGCAAAGCGTCCGTCACAGGCGTGTCTCCTCTCTTTGCCCGCAATTCTGGGAGCGGGAGGGGAGCCGGTCCAATCGGCGATGGCGGGCTATTTATCGAGGGCGTCGATCAACTTGGCCGCCTGCACCCCATTCATTGCCGGCCGCTATGGATGCGCGGGCAATCGCGATTGGACGGCGGGACCGGGCTGCCTAGCTTCACAGGCCAAGAACCATAGCCCGGGAGAGCGGTCGATGCCCATCATTCATGCAGGCGAAGGCGCATAGATATGCACCCGTCCATCCACGCCCGCACGACGCCGGACAAGCCGGCCTATGCCATGGCCGGAACCGGTGAGAGCGTCAGCTACGCGCAACTGGAGGCGCGCTCCAATCAGGGGGCGCATCTGTTTCGTGCGCTGGGGCTGCGGCGCGGCGACGGCATCGCGTTGCTGCTGGACAATGGGCCGGCCTTTTTCGAGATCGTCTGGGCGGCGCAGCGGGCGGGGCTTTATTATACCTGCCTGTCGACCCGGCTGGCGACGCCGGAAATCGCGTTCATCCTGGCCGATTCCGGTTCGCGCCTGCTGATCGCGTCGCAGCCGGTGCCGGCCGACCTGCCGACGGAGGGGCTGATCGTCTTCGCACCGGCTGTCCGCGATTTCCTGACCGAGCGGGCAGCCATGCCGGAGACGCCGATCGCCGATGAATCGCCGGGGAACGACATGCTCTATTCGTCCGGCACGACCGGCCGGCCCAAGGGGATAAAGCCGCCCTTGCCGGAAGGGTCGCTGGACCAGAGCAACGCGCTGACCGACTATGGGCGGACCAGCTATGGCATGGATGCAAGCAGCATCTTCCTGTCCCCCGCCCCGCTCTATCATGCCGCGCCGCTGCGCTGGTGCATGTCGATCCAGAAGCTGGGCGGCACGGTGATCGTGATGGAAAAATTCGATCCCGAAGCGACTCTGGCGCTGATCGAGCGCTTTTCCGTGACCCATGCGCAGTTCGTTCCGACCCATTTCGTGCGGATATTGAAATTGCCCGAAGCGGTGCGGCGGCGATATGATCTGTCCTCGCTGGTGACGGCCTTCCATGCGGCGGCCCCCTGCCCGGTCGAGGTGAAGCAGGCGATCCTGGACTGGTGGGGACCGATCCTGCATGAATTTTATGCCGGGACCGAAGCCAACGGCCTGACCAGCATCGGTCCTGCCGAATGGCTGACCCATCCCGGATCGGTCGGGCGCGCCATCTGGGGCAAGGTGCGTATTTGCGACGAGGATGGCGAATGGTTGCCGCCGCGCGAGATCGGCACCATCTATTTTGCCGATGGGGCGCCATTCGAATATCATAACGACCCGGACAAGACCGCGCAGAGCCGCAATCGCCATGGCTGGACGACGCTGGGCGATGTCGGCTGGGTGGATGAGGACGGTTTCCTCTATCTGACCGACAGGCAGAGCTTCATGATCATATCGGGCGGCGTGAATATCTACCCGCAGGAGATAGAGGATGCGCTGATCATCCATCCCAAGGTGGCCGACGTCGCGATCATCGGCGCGCCGGACCCGGAAATGGGCGAGCGGGTGGTGGCGGTGGTGGAGCCGGCCCGATGGGAAGAGGCCGGCCCTGCGCTGGCCGAGGAATTGATGGCGCATCTGGCCGGGCGGATCGGGCGGATCAAGCTGCCGCGCCAGATTGATTTCGACCCGAACCTGCCGCGCCATCCCAATGGCAAGCTGCTCAAGCGGATCGTGCGGGCGCGCTACTGGCCGGACGCATGATCGTTCAGGCCATCAGCCCGCCGCCATTGGCGTGGAGTATCTGGCCGGTGATGAAGCTGGCGCGGGACGAGGCGAGGAAGAGGACGGCTTCGGCGATCTCGCGCGGTTCGGCGAGGCGGCCGAGCGGCAAGGCGCTGGTCACGGCGTGAACCGCGCCGGTCGTGTCGGACGCCATCAGCGCGTCGACGGTTTCGGTGCGGGTGGGGCCGGCCGATACCGCGTTGACGCGGATATGGGGAGCGCCTTCCGCCGCCAGCGCGCGAGTGAAGGCCTCTACCCCGGCCTTGGCAGCGGCATAGGCGGACAGGCCCGGCGTCGGAAAACGGGCGGCGGTGGACGACATGTTGACGATCGCGCCGTTTCGCTCGCGCAGGACAGGGAAGGCGGCGCGGCAGAAGGTCATGGTGCCGGTCAGGTTGGCGGCGATCGTGTCGGCATAAAGCGCATCGCTCGTCTCCTCGATCCGAGCGGTGGGGAAAATGCCCGCGATATTGGCGAGGATGTCGAGGGCGCCGCCATGGTCGATCGCCTTTGCGACGGCGCGGGATGCCGTGTCGGCCTGCGCTATGTCGCCGGCAATCGTGGTGGCGGCTTCGCCCAGGCCTTCAACTGCCGAAGCCAGCGCAACCCCATCCCGCCCTACCAGCACCACCCGCGCGCCGCGCTCCACCAGCAGGGTCGCGACGGTCAGACCGATGCCTCTGGAGCCGCCGGTGACGATGGCGGTCTTGCCCGCAAATTCCCCCATCATGTCCCCTCGCCTATCCGCTGATGGTGCGATGGCGCGTGCCGTCGGCGTCGATCACCAGCCGCACGCTCTGTTCCCCGTTCATGCCGCACATGGCGGCATAGACGACATGCTGGCCATGCAGCCGCGACCAGCCGATATCGGCCAGCTGGGCGATATGGGTGCCATGGTCGCGATAGAGCCAGATGCCCACGCCAGCCAATTCCACCACCAGCAGCGCCGCCACCGCCATCCGCACGCGCGGGCGGCGCAGGACGGCGGCGATGCGGGTGAAGATGGTGTCGGCCACCTCCCCCGCCGGCACGGGCATCAGGCCCCAAAAGACCGCCCAGCGCCGCAACATCGCCATCGCCTGCGCGACCAGAAAGGCGGCGATGAGGCAGCAGGCCATGTCAGGCCACCGGCACGATCGTCAGCGGCGTACGGCCGGCCAGAGCGACGGTCAGCCGCGCCTTGCCATCCAGACCCGCGGTGAAGCGCTCGTCCGTTTCGATGATGCGATAGCTGCGACCCGGCACCAGCCGGTCGAGACCGATGTCGCTGCGCACCGCTTCTGCGCCGGGATGCAGCACCAGTTCCAGTGCCGTGCCGTCCGTCACCGCACGGCCGACGATCACATCGGGATAGACGGCATCGGCCAAGATCGGCCCCCTGGCCCAGGCGTCGGGCAGGCCCCGGTTCACCATGTCGCGGATCGTGTTGCGCCCGCCCCAGCTTTGCGAGGCGGCGACACCCTCGCCCGATCGCTGGTCGATCGCTTTCATCGTGGCTTCGATGATGCGATCGTCGCCCATTTCCTGCGCGGCCCACAGCGTCACCATCAGCGGGTTGAGTTCGGGCCAGCGCGAGAAATCGGCCGGCTTGCGGGTATCCCAGCCCAGCGGCAGCAAGCGGAAGTCGAGCGAACCGTCAGGCTTCACGCTGATGAAATCCTGCTTCATCACTTCCCACAGCCGCTCCGCCCCGGCCGGATCATAGGGGGTCATGAAACGTACGCCCCAAGTCTCGCCGAACAGGCCGGAAAGGCTCGGCACCTCAAAGCCGAAGGGGGAGGATGTGCACACCTTGATGCGGCCATCGGCCATCATCATTTCCTCTTCCATCGTCCGGTCGAACCGGTCGCCGACGCGGGCGAGCATGTCGGTGCCGTGCCGCGCATCGTGCAGCGCGAGCGAGGTGCGGCCGACCAGGTTGCACATGGAATAGATCCAGCGCGGTTCGCAGGGGAACCAGCCCAGATCATAGCGTTTGAAATTCTTGACCACCTCTTCCAGCATGCTCTCATGGCTGTAGGGAAAGGCGGTCTTTTCATCCCAGCGGAAGGTGAGCGATCCCGGCGCGGTGAAGGGCGACGTGCCACTCGCCGTTTCGAACAGGCCGAGCGAGACGCCCAGAAAGCCCGAGAGCATGATATTGTCGATCGTGACCGGGTTCTTCTCGATCTTGAAATTGCCCCACAGGCTTTCCCAATACCAGTAATTCCATGTCTTGCGGTCGATATGCTTGCGGATCAGATTTTCCTGCGCGGTGTTGAGATAGCCGTGAAAGGCCGGCAGGCGCGTATATTGGCCAAGCGACAGGTTCCAAGACATGGTGCAGATCTGATAGCGCAGCGCGCCGTCCTGCCATGTATCCTCGGTCGAAAAGCCGTTCCAGCTGTCGACCGGTTGCAGTGCCAAGTCCATCATGCGCCGAAATTCGGCGACCTGCGACAGCGGCATTTCCGGTTCGGCGGTGATCGGCGCGTCGCGCATGACCGGCTGCGTCTTGGCAAGGATGGTGTTGAGTTGCGCGCCCCGCGCCTTGGCAGCGGCGAAGCCCTTGCGGCGACCCAGCGCGAACCAGCCATGGAGTGCCAACACGGCGGCCGGGATGGCCCATTCCATCCATGATATGCCGCTGCGCCCCTCGATCCACGCAGCCGAGAGCAGGGCCGTGCCGACCAGGACCGCCGGCGGCGCGAGGATGACGCCGCGTGCCCACCAGATGAACATGATGACGGCAAAAGCCGCCATGGAGAGCGCGGCGCCCAAGATACCGACACCGTCGCCGGCATAAAGGAAACCCGCGCCGGGGAAGATCAGGCCGAAGCCGAAGGCCTTCCACTGCGCGCTCATGCCCAGCAGCATGGGCGCCACGCCGATCAGGAAGACGAGGCCCAGCATCGCATAGAAGCGATAGAGCCGCCGTGCCGTCAGCGGACCGTGCACCGTCTTGCGTTCCGGGATAGGCGGGATGCGATCGACCAGCGGCGCCAGCGAAGGCACGGCGTCTTGTGGAATGAAATCCGCTTCAAATGCTAGCGTTCGGGCGGTCATGGACCTCTCCTTTTTCTTCCTGATCGAGCCGGGAATCTTGCTATCATCGTAGGACGATTACGTTAGACGTGCAACCGTCCATATCCCATGGCGGACGGCGCACCATAGCGCCCCGTCCGCATCTTGATCCTTTGGGCGAGGATCGCGTTACATATGCCAGCTGACCTGCACGCCATAGGTGCGCGGCATGCCGGCAAAGCGGGAGATCGACGCCAGATTGTCCTGCACATTGGTCCAGTAATATGTATTGCCGACGTTGCGGATGTAGATGCCGGCCCGCACATTGCTGTCCGGAAATTCGAAACCGGCGCGCAGGTCGACCAGCGCATAGGCCTTCATGTCGAAGCGCGGATCGGCATCGACGAAGGCGGTGGTGGTGTTGGCCAGCGCCGTCGTCGTCTTGCTGTTATAGGTCAGGGATATGCCGATAAAGCCCTCCGCCGAACTGCTGATCGGCGCCTGATATTCCGCGTCCGCCACTGCCGTCAGCTTGGGCGCGTAGGGGAATTTCTGACCCGAAAAATTGCGCAGGTCGCCAAAGGCATCATAGCCTTCGAACTCGGTGATCTTGGTGTTGATATAGGTGCCGCCCAGGCTGATGCGCAGGCCATCGACCGGCCGACCGACGATTGAGGCTTCTACGCCCCAGATGCGGCTCTTGGGTATCTGCACCAGACCATCGAGCGTACCGAAGACCGGATCGGGCTTGCGACCGCGCAACTGCTTGTCCTTATAGTCATAATAGAAGCCGGCCAGCGCATATTCGATCCGGCGATCGGCCAGCGGCCCCTTGATACCCACTTCATAGGCAGTGACGGATTCCTGCTTCACCGGGACATAGCCCGAATAGCTGGCCACCGAGGCGGTCGGGAAGCTGCCCGATTTATAGCCGCGCGCGACGCGGGTGTAGAAGAGCGTGCCGCCGTCCGTCTTGTAATTGGCGCCGACGTTCCAGCTGACATTATCCTCGTTCAGATTGTCGAACGCGGCCGGATCGAAAATCTCCGGGAAGTTGGGCGTGAAGGTCAGGCAGCCGCCGGGCTGGACATTGGTGCCGAAAATCGCATTCCACCATGTCGCGGTATCGCCGCCGAAATCATTGGTGCAGCCTTCGAAGCTGCGCTTGCTGTCGGTATAACGGATGCCGCCGATCAGGGTGATGTTGGGCGTGACCTTATATTCCGCATTGGCGAAGGCCGCGAGATTCTTCACGTCCTGCCGCGAATAGTTGAAGGTCAATATGCCGCGCGGCGCGCCGGGGATCATCCAGAGCGGATTGGACGAGGGGCCTTCGCTGAAATTGTAGAAGAGCCGGTCGAACGTCTTGGACTTGTTGTAATTGCCGCCGACGATGAAGGTCAGGCTGTCAAACTCCCCGGTCAGGCGCAGTTCCTGCGCGACATCCTTGATATAGCCGGTCGTATTGGTGTCGACCGAGGCATAGGTGGTGCCGTCGAAATCCTGCACCGAGTCCGTCTTGTAATGGGAGTAGGCGGAGATGGAGGTGAAGGTCAGATTGTCGTTCAGTTCGAAATCGGCGCGCAGGCTGGCCTGCCAGAAACTGTCGTCGCGGGCCGGGCGGCGACCGAAAATGCCATAGCCCCAATCGGCGGCGCGCGGCGTGCGCGGGCTGCGCGGATAATTTTTGAAATTGGTGGCATCCGGGCTGCCGCAGGTACCCTCGACCGATCCGGCGCAATTGTCCGACACGATCTGCGCCGCCTGCGTATCACCCTTGTCGCGCCAGCCATTGACGTTGAGCAGGAATTTGACCTTGTCGCTCGGCTGCCAGTCAAGCAGCACGCGGCCCTGAAGCATGTCCTGCTTGCCCAGTTCGTCCGACCGGGTGAAGCTTTTCTGCCAGGGACCGGACTGGATGGTGCGTATCGCGACGCGGGCTTTGAGAGTATTGCTCATCGGACCGGACACATAGCCCTGCACGTCATAGGTGGAAAAACGGCCGAAGCTGGCGGTCGCCCCCGCCTTGAAATCATCGGTCGGCTTGGCGACGATATAGTTGATCGCGCCGCCGGTCGTGTTCTGGCCGAACAGCGTGCCCTGCGGCCCTTTGAGAACTTCGACACGCTCGATATCGAAGGCCGCGCCACGCGTCGGCGCGCTGAACGGTAGCGCGACTTCGTCGGTATAGACGGCCACGGTCGGCGCGGCGGACAGGGTCGTTTCGTAGAAGCCGACGCCGCGCAGCGTATAGACCGGCGTGTTGAACGGCGAAGGCTGAACGGTCAGGCCCGGCACGATCTTGCCGAGGTCGGTCGGCGAATTGATGCCGCGCTGAAGCAGCGTGTCGCCGGTTTCTGCCGTGATGGAAATGCCGACGTCCGACAGCGATTGTTCGCGCTTGTTGGCGGTCACGATGATGTCGGCATAAGCGTTGTTGCTGCCCCCGCTCGCCTGCGGATCGGCGGCCTGCGCGCCGGCCGTGCCGGTCCCGCCGACCAGTGCGATCAGCGATGCGCCGATGCAATATGCCATGCTGCTTGTGCGGATCATGCCCATTGTCCTTCTCCCAGATTTCGCGCCCGCTTCTTGCAGGTCGCCTTCATGATCTTGCGAAAAGGCCCGCCATGGGCTTGCCATGGCGGGCCTTTTTATAGGTTCACATCTTGAAGCTGGCGGTGACGCCATAGGTGGCCGGCATGCCGGTCAACCGCCAGATCGTGTCGTAACCGACCTGCACATTGTACCAATAATATTTGTTTGTGACGTTGCGGCCCCACAGCGTAGCGGACCAGCGACCGTCCCGCGACCCGACCCCAACCCGCGCGCCGAACAAGGTGTAGGCATCGATGCGCAAGGACGGCGTCTGCGCCAGATCGGCATAGGTGGCGCTGTTATAGGTCATGTCGCCGCCGATGATCAGGTCGGTCCCACCGCCCTGAATGGGAAGGCGATATTCGATATCGGCCGTGCTGGTCCATTTGGGCGAGAAGTTGAACGACTTGCCCGACAGGTCGGTCGGCATGTTGAACGCATCGAAACCTGCGAAATTCTTGATCTTGGAGTCCGCATAGGACAGCGCGCCGCGCAGCGTCAGCCCGTCCGACGGCTTGACGACGGCATCCAGATCGAAGCCTTTGACGGTCGATTTCGGCACGTTGGCCAGCACGGGCAGCAGGCCGAAGACCGGATCGGTCGTGTTGGTCAGCAATTGCTTGTCGCGATAATCGTAATAATAGCCGGCCAGGTTGAACTGAACCATGCGGTCGAACAGGCTCAGCTTCGTGCCGATTTCATAGGATGTCAGCTGTTCCTGCTTTACGGGCGCGAATTGCGACCGGGCCGTGGCGTTGATGACGGGATAATTGCCCGCCTTGTAACCGCGACTGACGAGCGCATAGAGGAGCGTATCGCGGCTGGGCTTGAAATTCACGCCCGCGCGCCAGCTGACATTATCCTCCTTGAAACGTTGCACCGGGAATGGCGCGGTGAAGGTCGCATTGTCCAGCGTCACGCAGCCGCCCGGCACGGTCAGAGGCCCGCCGAACAGCCCGTTGATGACATTGGAAAAGCTGCCATCGCCGGCATCCGCGCTACATGCCTGATTGCTGTGCTTGAGCGACGTATAGCGGATACCGCCGATCAGGGTAATCTGGTCGGTCACCGCATATTCGACATTGCCGAACGCCGCCCAGCTCTTGTTGGTCTGGCGGCCGCGATTCTCGTTGAAGAATATGTCGCCCACGCCATCGGGATTGCCGGGCGTCGCGCCGACATTGGTGGTGCTGGACAATATGCCGCCGAAATCCTGGAGCGAGCTTTCATAGCTGTTGTCGGTGCTGTAATTGCCGCCGACCGTCACCAGCGCGCCGCCGAACTGGCCCGCCAGACGGAATTCCTGATTGAACGCCTCCACATGGCCGCTGGTCGTGACGTAGCTGAGGCCCAGGCTGGTGCCGTCATTATCGAACACGCTATGGATCTTGGCATAGGCATAGTTGGACAGGGATGTGAGCGTGACTTTGTCCGCCACTTCATAATCGACCCGCAGGATCGCCTGCCCCATCTTGTTGTCGCGTTCGAAATCGCGGCCGGCATCCCAGTCGGCCTGACGCGCATTACGGCGCGGGCTTGGCTGGGTGAAGAGCGCGGGGCTGGCCTGCGTCGCGACGCGCGGCGAGGCGGCGAAGAATTGCGGGATCTGATTGTCGGACGTGTCGATCCAGCCGTTGAGGTTGAGCGACACTGTCAGGCGATCGCTGGGTTGCCAATCGAGCAGCAGGCGGCCGGCGACCTTGCGCTGCGCACCGATGCTGCCGCTGCGGGTATAATTTTCCTGCCAGTCGCCCGACCGGGTGCCGCCCACGGCAAGCCGCGCCGACAGGGTGGAACTGATAGGCCCACTGACGAAGGCTTCGCCCTGAAATGTGTTGAACCGGCCGAAGGTGCCGGTCGCGCCGGCAGTGAAATCCTTCGTCGGCTTGTTGGCGATATAGTTGATCGCGCCGCCGGTGCTGTTCTGCCCGAACAAGGTGCCCTGAGGCCCCTTCAGCACTTCGACCCGCTCCAGGTCGAATATCGGCCCCTGCGTCATCGGGCCATAAGGCAGCGCCGCCTGATCCAGATAGATGCTGACCGTCGGCTGCGCGCCGAGGTTGGAGGAATTGAAGCCGACGCCGCGCAATGTGTAGACCGGCGTGCCGTCCGCCGCCGCCGCCACAGTCAGGGCCGGCACCACGCGCGCCAGATCCTGCGAACTGGCCACGCCCTTGTTGACCAGCGCGTCGGCGGACAGGGCGGTGATGCTGAGCCCGACATCGTTGATATTCTGCTCACGCTTGTTGGCGGTGACGATGATATCGGCATAGTTTCCGGCGGATTGCGGCGCACCGCTGTCCTGCGCCTGCACGGGATTAGCAGCCGCCAGGGCCGTAAACGAACAGCCAAGCAGCCAGGCTGATGGGGACATCAGTCGCATGGGTCTTCCTCTCCAGAAATGTGCCTGCTGTGCAGGTCGGTGCCGGAGGCCCAATCACTCCGGATGGCTTGTGTTTTCACATCCAGCCTTGTTCGTCAATATCGTTCGACGATTTTATCGGAGAAAAACGCCGAACCATGAAGTTCGACCCTTTGCGCCACCATATGGACGCGGCGCCCGCAGGACGGTATTGCCGGATCAGAAACTTGATGGATCGACGATGACCAAAGCCGCGACGAAACAGGCACCCAGCGCCAAAGACTCCCTTCCCGTGACGGAGAATGAAAGCGCGACCGACAAGGTGGCCGAAGCCATCACCCAGGGCATCCGTACCGGCGTGTTCGTGCCCGGGCAGCATTTGCTGGAGCCGGACCTGACGCGCCGCCTGGGCATCAGCCGGGGGTCGCTACGCGAGTCGCTCAAGCATCTGGCGGCGGCCGGCATCGTCACGCTGAACCGCTATCGCGGCGCCTATATCGGCCTCCTCGACCGCACGGCATCCTTGCAACTGCTCGATACGCTGGAGCCGCTGGCGCGGCTGGCGGCACGACTGGCAGCGGAAAATTGCACGAGCGCCGCGGCGCGCAACCAGATCGAGACGGCGATCGCCGACCTGGATCGCGCGGCACGATCCGGCAACCGCGCCCATTATCTGGAGTCGCGGCGCCGCTTTTACGACGCGATGATCGACCTGGGCGGCAACCGCGAACTGGCGCGCGTCATCCCCCTGTCCCGCACCGACCTGTTCCGCGCGCAGATCGAGACGGTCCAGTCCGACACGCAGCGCAAGCGCCATGCATCGGGCTATGGCCCGATCGCCAAGGCGATCATCGCCGGCGACCCGAAAAAAGCCGACTTGGCGGTGAAGAAACATTTCGACGGTACGCGCAAGACGATGACCGAATTGCCGGAAGATATATTCCCGACCATGGGCTAATCCGCGCCTTGCGGGTTAGACATAGCCCAGCCAGCGTAGATTAGCCGATGTTTTGGCTGGACGAAATCGTCAGACACATTTAGCCTTCCAGCCGACCCCGAACGAATCGGGGCATCGGTCAGGAGAGTTTCATGCTGCGCGTTTCGGCCACCTATCCGAACCTGCCGGGCAGCCATTTCGATGGCGACGACTATGTCGGCCGCCATGCCCCCTTCGCGCGCGGCCTACTGGAACCGCTCGGTCTGCGCGCCCTGCGCATCACGATCGGCACCGCCGCGCTGGACGGCGCGCCGCCGCCCTATTGGGCGCTCAGCGAACTCATCTTCGACGACCGCGACAGTTTCGATCGCGCCATGGGCATCTGTGGCGCGGCGCTGATGGGGGACGCTCCCCGCTACACCAATGTCGATCCGGTGCTGCAGATCAGCAGCCTGATCGACGCCTGACACCATAAAATCCGGGAGAATGCGATGCGGAACTTCGTGCGTCATGAAATGGACGATATCGGCCAGCTGATCGGGCTGGACGAGCTGCTCAACCACCAGATCGTCGACACCTTCTCCTCCACCGCCACGGCGGATCTGGGCTGGACCGAGAAGATCTGGACCGCGCTGGTGCGCAAGGATGGCAGCCTGTCGATCGATTTCGGCCTGGGTCGTTATCATAACCGTGGAGTTATGGATGGCTGGGCCGCCGTCGCGCGCGACGACAGCCAGTGGACCGTGCGCGCCAATCGCGAATTGCGCGACGACCCCACCGAAACGACGGTCGGCCCGCTAATTTACGAGATTATCGAGCCGTTGCACAAGGTTCGCTACGCGCTCGAAAAGAACGACGCGCAGCCGATCGCCTTCGACATCACCTTCACGTCGGAAATGCCGCCTTTCTTCGAGGACCGGCACAAGCAGCGCGAGAAGGACGGGTTCCGCATCGGCTCCGACGTGGTGCGCTATCATCAGATCGGCGTGCCGTCGGGCTGGGTCGAGATAGAGGGTGAGCGGATCGAGGTGAATCCCGAGGAATGGACCGAATATCGCGACCATAGCTGGGGCCAGCGGCTGGACGTCGGCGCGCACAGCCCGGACGTGCGCCCCTCCTCCGACTTTGGCGATGCCAAATTCGGCGAGGGCGAATTCGTGCTGCTCTGGTCGCCCTTCATGCTGACTGCGCCAAATGGCGACAAGCATGCCTATCATTTCTACTTCATGGCGAAGCAGGGCCGCATCTTCTATTCGTCGGGCTATCGCAACCATCCCGACGGGCGGCAGGAAAAGGTCGCGCGGGTGCGGCCGGAACTGACGTTCAACGATGTCGGCCGGCGCCTGCTGGGCGGCAAGGTGCATTTCGACATGATGCAGGGCGGCACCCACACGGTCGAGATCGCGGTTGCCGGGCCGACCGCCGTGCATCTGGGGCCGGGCCTCTATCTGGGCTTCGACGGCAAGAAGCATGGCGCCTGGAAAGGACCGCTGGAGGTCGAGGGCGAAAAGTTCGACGACTATACCGACCTCACCACATTGAAGCGCATGCGCCAGCTGCGCGATTGCCCGATCCTGGTTCGGGAGGGTGACGCGACCGGCCATGGCATCATGGAAACGATCATCCATGGCGCCCACCCCGACATCGGCCTGACCGCCGACAATTCGATCCTGTAAGGAGGCCTGGCATATGGCGCGCGACACCGGCCGTCTTGCGGAAGGGCTGCGCGCCTTTCTGCCCCGTGGCGCCGGCATTACGGGGGTAAAGACCCTGTCGGCCGGCCACAGCAACGAAACCTATCTGGTGGAGGGGCTGAACGAAATATTGCGTATGCCCCCGTCCGAGGAGGGGCTGTTGCCGCCGTACGACATGGCGCGGCAGCATGCGGTATTGTCGGCGGTGAAGGCGCATGCGCCTTCGGTGCCGCTGCCCGCGATGCTGGAACTCAGCACCGATCCATCGGTGATCGGCGACGAGTTTTTCCTGATGGAATGTGTGCCTGGCGATGCCTTCGAATATGTCACGCCCGACTGGGTGAAGGCCGATCCGGTGGCGGTGCCCGACAGCATCTGCCGCCAATGGTTCGACGCGGTGATCGGCCTGCACACTATGCCCGTACGCGAAATGCCGCCGGGCGGGCGGACCGTGCAGCAGGAGGCGCAGCATTGGCTGGACGTCGCCCGCTCCGCCGAGGCGACCACCGACCTGATCGGCGTGCTGGAGGATCTGACCGCCCGGCCGCCACGCCCATCAGGCGCACCGACTCCCGTGCATGGCGACCCCAAACATGGGAATTGTTTGTGGCATCAGGGGCGGCTGACCGCCCTGCTCGACTGGGAAATGGCGCAGATTTCCGAACCCCTGCTCGACCTGGGCTATATATTGATGTTCCATGATCAGGGGGAAGCATCTCTGGCCGATGCAGGGTTCGAGCAACCCGGATGGTGGTCGCCCGAACGCATGATCGCGGAATGGGAGAAGGGCACGGGCCGCACGGCGGTGGACGTCGCCCGCTATACCGTATTGGGTCAGGCAAAGGTCGCGGCGATCATCGCCCTGGGCGCCTATCTCTTCACCAGCGGCAAGGTGGCGGACGTGCGGTTCAAGGCGTTCGGCGCGGTGCTGCCGGCCTACACCAAATTGCTGGTGAGCCGGGCGATGGCGGCGGCCTGACAGTCATAGAGTCCGCCGCCAAACACCGTTCGACCGACAGGATCGGTCCGAACGGTGTTTGGCGGCATGATATGTCAGCGCGCGCGCGTCACGCTGTTGCCGACGCCAGCGCTGCTGACTTTGGGCGCAGTCTTGCCGGGCGTGCGCCAGCTGACCTTGTTGCTGATCCCTTCCACCTTGATCGTCGATTGGGCGGCCATCTGCGCGGTGACGACGTTGCCTGAGCCTTCGACGGTCAGATGGGTGCAGGCCCCTTCGACCGTCACCTGATTATCGGTGCCCGTCACGCTCGCCTTGCCAGCCGCGCAGTCGAGCGTGGAGTGTTCGCCCGATCCTTCGAGAACCGCCTGCGCATGGGCGGGCGTCATGACAGCAACGCAGGCGAAGAGCGCGGCGCCGGTCGCGGCGATCCGGAACGAGCTTTTATTGGCCATTATCATCATCCTCCTTGTTCGGGATGATGGGTGGCACAGCCCTTGTGGTTGCTCGTGACAGTTGCGACGAACGGGCGCGGGCGCACGATGACCAGCTTGGTCGGGTCGATAAGGCTGGCTTGCCGGCCCGCGCCTGCTATGGCGGCGCGATGCTCAACATGCACAATCAGGCCGGGACCGTCCTCGTCGACGAGGTCACATATGAATGGGAACTCCGGCGCGAGCCGCAATGGAGCGACGCCGACGGCTGGCGGGGCATGACGATCGCCCTGTTGCAGACCGATACGCAGCGCGAGGCAGTGCTCGAATTTCCGCCGCCCAAGCGGCTGCTCAAGGGCTTGCAGCGCGGGCGGCTCCAGATCAACGACGCGATCGTCTCACGCGGTATCCGCGCGGCGCTGGCGGCGGGATGGGAACCGACGTCGCGCGGCAAGCCGGTCGTGTTCACGGTGGATGCGGACGGGAATTGAGGGAGACGGGTAACAGTGTGCCGCCCTATTCATTCGTCACGCTGACTTGTCGTTCTGCACCATGTCCCGCCATGCCGGGCGCGACCCGGCATCCCGCTTCTTTCCGAACATAATGGGTGAAGACAGGCGGGCCCCCGGATCAAGTCCGGGGTGACGGTGAAAGTTAGACGCCTATATGATCTTAGATGGCGTCACGCCGCCAGCAAACGTACCAACGGGGCGGCATATTCGATCAGGGCGCCGGGTTCCGCAAGGACTTCGGTAACGAGGCCAGGCTGATCGGCACAAAGGTCGATCGGTTCACCCAGCAACTCGATCCGCGCCACCGCATCGCCCGCCGCCACGGCGCTGCCCACGGCCAGAGCCGACACGAAGGAGGCTATGTGCGGGGCGCTGACGAGTTGCTCCGCCTTGGCCGCCTCCACCAGTATGGCAGGCACAGGCGCAGCCTCCACAGCGACCGGCGCATGGAGCGGGTTGGCGCCGCCGCCGGGCGTCGCGACGAACAACTCATAGTCGCCGGAGCGTAGATGAATGTCGGCATAGCCCGACTGGCGGAACAGGCGCAGCAGGGCGCGCGTGTCGGTGATGATATCGGTCATGCGGCTTCCCCCAGCAAGGCGAGCAGCGCGGGCAGCACCGGCTCCGTTACGATGGTCTGCACCCCCTGCGCGCGGGCGATGCGGGCTGTGTCGGGATTGGCCAGCGTCGCGCCCCGCGCGGCAGACGCACCATTCAGCAGCGCGGGCAGTTCGTCCGGCTCCCCGCCCGACCAGAGCGCGTCAATATCGATCACCCCGTCCAAGCCCGCAGCGTCGGCCGGGCGCAGGACGCGCACCGGGCTGCGTTCGCGCGCCCATATGATCAGCTGAGCAAGGCGGCTGTCGCCCGCCTCATCGGGCATTTCGACCGGCAATTCGCCAGCATAGACGCGGCCCGTTTCGCCATCGACGGTGACGAGGGCGCCGGGTTGCGGCCCCCTACCATCGCCGACGCCGACCACGCAGGGGCGGCCGAGCGCGCGGCTGACGACGGCGGCGTGGGAGGTGGACCCGCCCTGCTCCGTCACCACCGCCTTTGCCGCGATCATGCCATGGATATCGTCGGGGCTGGTGGTCGCGCGGACCAGGATCACGGCCTCTCCAGCGGCGGCGCGCCGTTCGGCTTCGTCGGGATCGGTGACGACCGTGCCGCAGGCGACGCCGGGGCAGGCCCCCTCCCCCTGCGCGACGATGGCGGCATCCTGCGCGCCGGTACCCAGGCGCGGCAGCAGCAGCGCGCGTACCTGTTCGGGACTGACTCGGGACAGCGCCTGATCGATATCGATCAGCCCTTCACCGACCATCTCCACCGCCGCGCGCACCGACGCGTCGGGGGCGCGCTTGGCCGATCGGGCCTGAAGCAGATAGAGGGTGCCGCTCTGCACGGTAAATTCGATATCCTGCATGTCGCGATGCTCGCGCTCCAGCCGGGCCGTCGCGTCGAGCAGCGCGGTGTGGGCGGCCGGATCGAGATCGCGCATGGCGTCGAGGGCGAGCGGCGTGAACTTGCCGGACACGACATCCTCCCCCTGCGCGCGGGGCAGATATTCGCCATAGGGCAAGGCTTCGCCGGTCAGCGGATTGCGGCTGAACAAGACACCGGTGCCGCTGCGATCGTCCAGATTGCCGAACACCATCGCCTGGATGGTGACGGCGGTGCCCATGTCGTGCGGAATCCCATTATGCTCGCGATATTTCTTCGCGCGGCGGGTGTTCCAGCTGTCGAACACGGCGCGGACGGCGCCGGTCAGGCATTCTCGCGGGGTGGCGGGCACATCGACCTGCGTGCGCCAGTCGGCCGGGTTGGCGTCATGATCCAGCTCGACCGGCATCTTCAGCACGATCGAGGCGTAAAGTTCAAGAAAGCGGCGATGCGTGTCGCGCGCGAAATCCGGCAGGCCGGATTCGGCGGCGAGCGCGCTTTCCGCCGCATCGTCGATGCCCAGGTTCAGCACCGTGTCCATCATGCCGGGCATGGAAATGGCGGCACCGGACCGGACCGACAGCAGCAGCGGCTTGTCCGCGCCACCGAAATGGCGGCCGGTCGCGTCATTAAGCCAGGCGAGGCCCGCCTCTATCTCCGCCTCCAGCCCCTCAGGGAAATCGCCCTGCGCCAGATAGGCGTTGCAGGCCGCCGTCGTGATCACGAAGGCCGGGGGCACGGGCAGGTCCATGCCGCGCATCCGCGCGATCGACCAGGCCTTGCCGCCGATCAGACTGCGGTCGGGCAGGCTCGTGCCGTCCAGCAGGACGGTCCAGTTGGATGACATCAGCTTATTCCTCCCGGACCCGGCCCATGATGCGGAGCAGATCCTCGTGCAGTTCGAACCAGATGGTGTGGTAGCTGTCGCGTCGGATGTCGCTGACCCATTCATGCTCGCCATCTTCGGCGGCTTCGAGCGCGGCGAGCAGCTTTTGCGCGTAGAAGTTCATGCGCGGCCAGCCTTTGGACAAAGCCGCCAGGATCGGTTCGACCTGCTCCTGCACCTCGCCCAGGCGATCGATCACCGCTTCGTCATGGGCGCGGTCGCTATGGTCGTTGGCGACCTTGTTGCCGCCGATGCTGATCGTCTGCCAATCGGTGATGACCTGTTTCAGGGTCTTGTTCACCCGCTCGAAGGCGAGATAGGCATTCTCGAACGCCTTGTCCTGCCGCAGCGGCGCGAAGTGCAGGCCATAGCGCGCCTCCAGTGCCACGCGGGTTAGCGGGGCGAGGATGAAGGCGTTACCGGTATCGACCACCCGGCCGGTCGCCACGGCGTCGGCGAGCAGGGTCGATACGCGCGGTTCGGGCAAGCCTACCAGAGCGGCGATGGCGGCGGCGCCGGCGTGGCGTTTGATGGCGACGCCGTGGAACACCAGATCGCGGTCATTTATCATGCCGTCGCCTCCTCTTTTACGAGGCGCCAGACGCGGCCGACGCGCTCGACGCCCTGCTGATAATCCTCGGTCGTCTTGGCGGCGGCCGTCGCTTCGATCGTGACCATGTCGCCATCGGCGATGCCGGCGATCTTCGCGTTCATCAGGCAGGGAATATTATATTCGCGGGTCAGGATGCCCAAATGCGATCGCACCGTGCCGCCCGCGCAGATGACGCCGGTAAATTGCTCGATGATCGGCGCGGTCAGCGTGCCGCCGCTATCGTCGATCACCGCGATGATGCCGGGCGGAACGCCGTTGGTCAGATAATCCAGCACCCGTTCATTGGTGCGGATGAAGCGGGCGATACCGGTGATGTCGGCGTCATGACGTACCACATTGTCGCCCACGCCGGCGAGCGCACGGCCGGTTTCGTCCGGATCACCCTGCGGCGCGTCGGGGTGGGAGAAACTCTCATCCACCTGATCGCCATCGCCGCGCGATTTATAGATATCCGGCCGTTCCGCGACCGAAATGCCGGCCGACCAGTCGAAGCGATGGCCGGTGGCGAGCAGGCGCCGCTCCACATCCGCCAGATCCGCCTTGGTCAGGGCCGCGCCGCTGATGCGAAAGCCGTCCCAATCCTGTCCCGATTGCGCGAAACGGTCGCGAAGCCTTTCCTGCACAAGGCTCAGCGTCGCCTCCACCAGCGACGAAGCCGGCGGGCGCCCCTTGTGCGCGCTATCGATGGGCAACCCCATACATCTCTCCTGTTTTTCACGAGTCTGCGCTCTCCCCCTCGATGTGCCGGGTCGTAGCATTTCTGTCAAGCATCTGACAGATGAAATCGTAGGACGATATTGACGGCAAACTTCGACTCATCTAGCTTGGGCGTCAAACAAGTCGATCCGGGAGAGAATGTGTGACCGCCAAGCCCAATCCGCGCGTGTTGATCGTGAATGACGATGGCATAGACGCGCCCGGCATCCTGCTGCTGGAAGAGGTGGTGCGCCAGTTCACCGACGATATATGGGTGGTGGCGCCGGACGAGGAACGGTCGGGTGCGGGGCACAGCCTGTCGCTATCCTACCCGATCCGGGTGAAGCAGCGCGACGAGCGGCATTTCGCGGTCAAGGGCACGCCGACCGACTGCGCGCTGCTGGGCGTCTATGAATTGCTGGGCGACAAACGGCCCGACCTGCTGCTGTCTGGCATCAATCGCGGGCCGAACCTGGCGGAGGATATCACCTATTCGGGTACGGCATCGGCGGCGATCGAGGGCGCGATGCTGGGCATTCCGTCGATCGCACTCAGCCAGATATGGAGTTATCAGACGCCGGTGCATTGGGATACGGCGCGCCATTATACGGCGCAGATCTTGCCGCAGCTGCTTGGTCTGGAATGGACGCAGGGCAGTTTCGTCAACGTGAATTTCCCGCATTGTCCGCTGGATGAGGTGAGCGGCGTGCGGGTCACTCGCCAAGGCATGCGCCCACCCGGCTCCTTCCGCCCGATCCCGCGCATCGATGAACGGCATGTGCCCTATTATTGGATCAAGATCGCCTTCCCGGACGGCGGCGCGGCACAGGGCAATGATCTGGCCGCCGCGCGCGACAATGCGGTGTCGATCACGCCGATGCAGCTGGACATGACCGCGCACGACCAGCTGGCGCATTTCCGCACACTGTTCGAAACCGAACCGGTGGGAGCATGAACGCGCCCGCCACGATCGGCACGACCGAAAAGGTCGCCGACGCCATCCGATCCGGCATCCGCACCGGCCAGTTCGTGCCGGGCCAGCATCTGGTCGAGGCGGAACTGACGCTGCGGCTGGGGATCAGCCGATCGTCCTTGCGGGAGGCTTTGCGGCATCTGTCGGGGGACGGGATCGTCGCGATCCATCGCTATCGCGGCGCGCATATCAACCGGCTGACCCGGCGGGAGGTGCGCGACCTGCTGGAGGTGCTGGAGCAGTTGGTGCGGCTGGCCGCACGGCTGGGCGCGGCGTCGGGCCATGCCAATCGCAGCCTGATGGACGCGGCGCTGGATGCGGCACGGCGGCATGACGAGGATGGCGACCATCGCAGCTATATCGCGGTGCGGCAGGCCTTCTACGACTGCCTGTTCGAGGTGGCGGGCAACCGGGAATTGCCGCGGGTGACGCCGCTGCGTCGCGCCGACCTGTTCCGTGCGCAGATCCGCCCCTACCAGACCCGCGCGCAGCAGGATTCGCATACCGAAGGCTATCGGGCGATCGCGCAGACGGTGAATGATGGCGATGTGGAGGCAGCGGAGGCAGCGGTCGCGGCGCTGTTTGCGCAAACCAATGCGATGGTGGACGAATTGCCGGACGTGGCGTTCGATGTGGAGTGAGGGCTTCCCGCTCACCCGTTCGCCAATAATCGTCATTCCCGCGAAAGCGGGAACCCATCTCCCAACTTTGTCCATGAGGAGAGCATCGGAGATGGATTCCCGCCTTCGCGGGAATGACGAGTTTTTCAGGATGAAGTAAGGATCGTCACAGCGCTCAGCCCATCCTCAACCCCATAAAAACCACCGCTATTTTCCGCCAGCGCGACGCGCGCGCCGTCCACCTGACGCTGGCCGGCCTCTCCACGCAACTGCGTCACCAGGTCGTGGATCTGGCCCAGCCCCGTGGCGCCCAGCGGATGCCCCTTCGACACCAGGCCGCCCGACACATTGACCGGAATGCGCCCGCCCAGCGCCGTCACGCCAGCCTCTGCATCATGCCCCGCCTGCCCAGGCGCGCTGAGGCCGAGTGCTTCCACTTGCACGATTTCACCCGATGAACTGGCATCATGCACTTCGGCGACATGCACGTCCTGCGGGCCGATGCCGGCCTTCTCATAAGCGCGGGCCGACACGATGCGGGTGACATGATTGGCATAATCGTCGGGCGCGCGGTCGGTGCCGCTCTGCGATTCGGTCGCCAGCACGCGGACCGCGCGCGCCTGCGGAAAGCGGCCGAGCAAATCGCCGGCGCACAGGACCGCCGCCGCCGCGCCATCGCTGATCGGGGCGCACATCGGCACGGTCAGCGGCCAGCTGACATTGGGCGCGGCCAGCACCTCCTCGATGCTCATGGCATTGCGATATTGGGACAGCGGGTTGAACTGCGAATGGCTATGGTTCTTGGCGGAGACGGCCGCGATCTGGCGCTGGGTCGTGCCGTATGTGGCCATGTAAAGACGCGCCTGCGCGGCATAGGCGTCCATCATGATATTGGGGCCGGGGCCGTCCAGCCCATCCGGCGCGGGCGCCAGCATGCCCTTCGTACCGTCGATATAGCGCTGCGCCTCGATCGCATCGAGCGGCTGCTGGAACACGGCGAAACGCTTTGCGCGATCGGCGCTGTAGAGCTTTTCCACGCCCACGATCAGCGCCACATCGGTCAGGCCGGCGCGAATATAGTCTGCCGCAACATGCAGGCCGATCGTCGCGCTGGCGCAGGCGGCCTCCACATGCAGCACGCGCACGCCCTGAATGCCCAGCGGCCGCAGCGCATATTCGCCGGGGATCGACATTTCGCCGGCGAAGAAGCCCTGAATGACATTGCTGTATATCGCCATGCCGAGATCACTAGCCTTCGCCCCGGCATCGGCCAGCGCTTCACCGACCGCCTGCTGCGCCAGGTCGCTATGGATCCGGTCGAGATGCCGGCCGAAGGGCGTCATGCCGACGCCGATGATATGGACGTCGCGCATCAGATTTTCCTTCCGGCCTCTTCCCAATAGGGTTTGCGCAATTCCGCGCGCGATACCTTGCCTGCGTTGGTGCGGGGCAGCTGGCGGACGATCTCGATCCGCTTGGGCGTCTTGACCGCGCCCAGCGCCTCGCGGGCGAAGGCGATCAGGGTCGCTTCCTGTGGCTTGTGGCCGGGGCGGGCCTCGACAAAGGCGATCACCGCCTCCCCCCATTTTTCGTCGGGGATGCCGACGACGGCGCAATCCTGCACGGCATCATGGGCCAGCAACGCCTTTTCCACCTCGGCCGGATAGACGTTGAAGCCGCCGGATATGATCATGTCCTTTTTGCGGTCCACGACATAGAACCAGCCGTCTTCGTCCCGTACGCCGATGTCGCCGGTGTGATGCCAGCCATGGGTCGAGACTTCGGCTGTCGCCTGCGGATTCTTGTAATAGCCCGCCATCACCAGCGGCCCGCGCACGACGATCTCGCCGCGCTCGCCGGGGGGAAGGATGTTGCCCTCATCATCCATGATCTCGACGATGGAGAGCAGGTTGGGGCGGCCGCAACTGCCGGGATGGGCGAGCTCGCCCGCCGCGTTCAGATGTTCGTGCGGCGGCATGGCGGTGACGCACATGGGCGCTTCGGTCTGGCCGAAACTGGCGTTCATGACCGGACCGAAGATGGCGATCGCTTGCCTCAGCCGGTCGAGCGACATGGGCGCGCCGGCATAGCTGATATATTGCAGGCTGGAGAAATCGGCCTGCGCCACGCCGGGGTGCGAGAGCAGCATGTAGATCGCCGTGGGCGGCAGGAACATATAGGTGACGCGGTGCCGTTCGATCGCGTCGATCACCGGACCGGGTTCGAATTTGGGCAGGATTACGACCGTGCCGCCCAGCGCCATGCTGGCCAGCGCGAGCGGGCCGGCGGCATGGGTCATGGGCGCGGCCACCATATTCACAGGCGGCATGGTCATCGGCATCGACGCGACCAGACTGGAGACGAGCGCCTGCCAATTGCCGTTGGTCAGCATCACCCCCTTCGACCGGCCGGTGGTGCCGCCGGTATTGGCGAGGAAGCCGAGTTCTTGCGGGTCGCCGGTGCGGCGTTGCAGGACTGGTGGGGCGTCTGGTTCAAGGCGATCTTCGAGGAAGAAGTCGGCTTCGTCGAACGCCCGGTCGAGCGCGATATAGCGGCGTATGTTCGGGCATTGCGCCCGAAACTCGACGATGCGGTCCGCCACTTCGGAATGGACGAACAAAGTGTCGATATCGAGCAGGTCGAACAGATAGGCGTTCTCGCTTGTGCTGGCCCGGTTATTGGCCATCGCCCACACGCCATCGGCGCGCAGTATGCCCAGCACCGCCTCGAACGCGACCATGGCGTTGCCGCTCAGCACGGCGGCATGGGCGCCCGGCGCGAAGCCGTCCGCGATCAACAGCGCGGCGATGGCATTCACGCGGGTCGCGACCTGCGCATAGGTTTTTTGCGTGTCGCCCTCGATCATGCAGGGCTTGTCATGCGCGATGCGCAGGCCGCGATCGAAATAGTCGATCATTCGCATGGGTTAACTCCCAGACACCCGTTCGTGCCGAGTAGGGACTGAGCGAAGTCGAAGGCCCGTATCGAAGCATCCGGCGTCGCGCTCAATCCTTCGATACGCCATTTCGGCTCCGCTCAATGGCTACTCAGGACGAACGGCGTTGTTTATGATTGCGCGCCCTACCGCCGCAGCGTCAGGCCCAGCGCACTCGACTTGATCTGCACCAGCGGCGCGGTCGCGAGCTTCATCAGCTTTTGCACCTGCGCCAGTTCGGGCGAGGAGAGCGTGGGATAATCCCGCGCCACCGGGCCGGCCTTGCGCATCCGGTCGATGTCGGACGCGGGCACCAGCGCGCGCAGGATGAGTTCGTCGTCATCCTCCCCGGTGCCATGACGGCGGCGCAGTTCGGCAAGGTCGGGCTGTTCGGGCGGATTGGCCAGGATTTCCTTGGCGCGCGGCTTGGACAATATCTGGTCCAGCACGTCGCCGTCGATCGGCGCGACGGGATCGCCATAGAAGCCGGCCGCATATTGGATCACCTCGTCCGGCACGACCGAATAGCGTTTGCCGGTCACAATGTTCAGCACGGCGAGCGTGCCCACCAGCTGCGCAAAGGGCGTGGCCATGCCGGGATAGCCCAGCTCCCGCCGCACAAGCGCCACTTCGGCCAGTACGTCGGGCAACCGGTCGAGCATATTCTGCTGCACCAGCTGCGCGCGCAATGTGCCCATCATCCCGCCGGGGATCTGATGCTTGAGCGCGGTCACATCATATTCGAAATGCTGGTTGACCAGGAAGCCGGCGGCCTTCCCCACCCGCTCGAAATGATCGGCGACGGGCTTCAGCTTGGACGTGTCGATATTATGGGTGTGACCCATCATCTCGACATTCTTGGTCATGATCTCGATCGAGGGGATGGACGGGCCGTTGGCCATCGGGCGCACGGCGGTATGCAGCACGGTCACGCCGAACTCGATCGCATCCATATAGGTCTTGGCCGATTGGCCCAGCATGTTGTTGGCGTGCATCTCGATCGGCTTGCCGCGCGCCTTGGCGACGATGGCGGGGACGAGCGTGGAGATACGATCGCGATCCAGCACGCCGCCCGTGTCGTAGAGCAGCAGGCTGTCGACTTCGGGCAGCGCCGATAGTTTGTCCGCCTTGTCCGCATAATAGTCGTCGGTATGGACCGGCGAGAGGGTGAAGAGCATCGTGCCCGCGACCTGACAGCCATGGCCCTTGGCGATCTTCGCCAGCCGGTGCATCTTGTCGATGTTGAACAGCACATCGTAGAGCCAGAAGCTGCGGATGCCATGGATGCACAGGCGATCCACCCAAAGGTCCATCAGCACGTCAGGCGTGAAGCCGAACGTCACCGACCCGTTGGAGCGACAGCCCGCGCGCAGCGGCGTATTGGGCATGGAGCCGATCAGCAGGTCAAGGCCCGCCCAGGGATCTTCCTGGCAATGGCGGGTCAGCACTTCGAACAGGGAGGAGCCGGCCAGGCTGATGATATTATAGCCGGTCTGGTCGATGATCGGCGTGACGGGCAGCGCCATGCCAGCCTGCATCCGCATGCCCCACAGGCTTTGCTGCCCGTCGCGCATGGTTTCGTCGAGGAAGGTGATATGGGCCATGCCTGTTACTCCGGGGAAGCGAGCAAGGTCTGCTCAAGCCAACGTGTGTGGATGCGGTTTTCGATGAAGTCGGGGTGGCGCACGATGCGGCGGTGCAGGTCGATGGTCGTGGGCACGCCCTCCACCTTGAAGGCGTCGAGGGCCTCCGTCAGCTTCGCCACAGCATCGGCGCGTGTCGCCCCATGGACGATCAGCTTGCCGATCATGCTGTCGTAGAAGGGCGGGATCATCGCACCCTGCGACATATGGCTGTCCAGGCGTACCCCCTCGCCGGTCGGCACCTGCCAGCCGGTGATGCGGCCGGGGACGGGGATGAACCCCTCCCCCACATCCTCCGCATTGATGCGACATTCGATGGCATGGCCGGTGACGCGGACATCCGCCTGACTGACCGACAGTGGCGACCCGCCGGCAATGCGTATCTGTTCCTGTACCAAATCGAAGCCGGTGATCATTTCGGATACCGGATGCTCGACCTGGATGCGGGCGTTGACCTCGATGAAATAGACTTCCTCCCGCGCGACATCGTAGAGGAATTCGGCGGTGCCGGCATTGCGATACCGGACGCTGGCGGCGAGCGCGACGGCGGCGTCATGGAGTTGCTTGCGCACCCGGTCCGGCATGGCGGTGCAGGGCGCTTCCTCGACCAGCTTCTGGTAGCGGCGCTGGACCGAACAATCGCGTTCACCGAAATGGACAACCTTGCCGGTGCCGTCGCCCATCAGCTGGACCTCGACATGGCGGGCCTGCGGCACGAAGCGTTCCATGAACAGGCGGCCGTCGTTGAAGGCGGCTTGCGCTTCGGCGCTGGCTTTATGGAAACCGGCCTCGACCTCGTCCGCATTGTTGGCGATCACCATGCCGCGCCCGCCACCACCGGCCGATGCCTTGAGCAGCACGGGATAGCCGATGCGGTCGCCTTCACGGCGGGCATCGGCGGCCGACGCAATTTCCTCGCTGCCCGGCACTAGCGGCACGCCGGCCGCCTTCGCCATGGCGCGGGCTTGCAGCTTGTCGCCCAGCGCGTCGATCATGTCGGGTTCGGGGCCGACGAAGGCGATGCCATGCTGCGCGCACAGGCGCGGCAGGATGCTGCGCTCCGACAGGAAGCCATAGCCCGGATGCAGCGCGTCGCAACCGGCCGCCTTGGCCGCATGGACGACGAGGCGCGGGTCGAGATAGGATTTCGCCGCCGGGCCGGGACCAAGGACCAGCGCGCGATCGGCGAGCTTTGCCGCCGCGCTGCCCCGGTCGGCGTCGGAAATGCCGACCACGGTTTCGGCGTTCAGGCCCTGCGCGGCGCGGACGATACGGAGAGCGATTTCACCGCGATTGGCGATGAAGAGGCGATTGACGGCCATCGTCTTTACCCTGGAATGACGGCGAAGAGCGGCTGGTCGGCCTCCACCATCGCGCCGTCTGTGGCGAGGATGGCATGAACCGTGCCCGACAGCCCTGCACGAACGGCGGTGAACAGTTTCATCACCTCGACCAGGCACATTTCGGTGTCGGCGGTGACGACCGATCCGACATCGACATAGACTGGCGAACCAGGCTTGGGCGCGCGATAGAAGGTGCCGAGATAAGGCGCACGGACGATCACGGCATTGTCGGGCAGGCTGGACGGCGCGGCGGCCGGGGCAATGGGCGGCGCAGCGGTTGGTGCTGGCGCCGCAGCCGCCGGTGCAGCGGCAGCGGGGGCGATAGGCTCCACCCGCACGGCGACGGCCTGCGCCCCCAATCCGGGCGCCAACGCATCGGTCGACAGATAGATTTCAAATTCCCCCGCCCGCACATGCAGTTCGCGCATGCCCGATGCCTGGAAATCGGCGATCAGCGCCTCGATATCCGCCAGCGCCGCAGCCTCTGTTTTCGGCCCGCTCATGCCTTATTCTCCCGCAGGGCTTCTATCTGGTCGCGTGTCAGCCCGGCGCCCCTGCCCTTCAGGAGGCGCGACTGTTCCTGTTCCAGCGCATAAAGCGCCGCGACGTCCGCACTGTCCGGCGCGCCGCGCACGCTGCTGTCGCACAGGAAACGATAGGGTTGCTGCATCTGCGCCGGGCGGAATGCCGCCGCGCGCGCATTATAATCGGCCAGGCTCAGCGCCCCCGCGCTCGTCACATAGCGATCGACCTTCTCGGTCAGATGGGTGACGCCGGGCGCGACATGCGCGGTGCTGGCGGGAATGTCGCCATTCAACACGCCATGGGGAATATGCGAGATATAGCGGGCCGGGCGGCCGTTATGCATCATCATCGCATAATCGTGCAGTTGCTGGCTGGGCAGGTCGACCAGCCCCACCAGTTCGCCTAGGAAATCGCGACCGTATTCGTCGTTCAGCAGCGGCCGGAAGCGATCGGCCCGCTCGTCGATCTTCATCCAGTCGTCGACGTCATAGACGCCCGCGACATGGGCGAAATCCTTGATCAGGCTGAAATAGACCAGCGCCCCCGCGTCCATCATCTGGTCGCGCGACCAGCCGGCCATATTCTTCCACAGCTCGACCGTGGCGGTACGGAAGATGTCGGTCAGATTCTCGAAAGTATCCGCCAGCTGATCGGGCGACTCCATGCCCACCGGCACATAATTTTCGGTCAGCGCGTCCGATGTATAAAGCCCCACGCCGGTCAGCTTTTCCGCCGTGAATTCCGGCTTGGATTCAAAACTGCCCCAATCGTCCATCAGGTAGAAATGGCAGTCGGTCGCCTCCATCGTGACGGTCAGATTCGGATAGGGAATGGCGTCGGCCACGCCATCCAGCCAGGGATAGTCGCCCTGCGCCAGATCGGTGAAATCGCGGATCACCAGTTCGCGATTGTCCGCCAGCTTATAGGGGCCGCTATTGTTGAGCGTGCAGCGGCTCTCGCAGGACACGAGGAAGCCATATTGGGAGATAGTGGCGAGGAAAGTCTGCGCCGCCTTGTGCAGCCGGTCGCCATTTTTGCAGGCATGCAGGTCGGCGTGAAAACGCTGAATGCGCCGTTCGGGCAGAAGCTGGACGCGCTGGCCGAACTCGCGGGCGTTGAGATGCCCGTCCTCGCGCTGCTGCGCCAGTTTGAAGCGGCGCCAGAAGTCCATGACATAGGCGACATCCTCGGCATCGTCCGCCGGCGTCTGAAGCCCCATGTTGATCAGCGTTTCGCGCCCCAGCAGGAAGAAGGTCGGCAGCGCCCAGCCGGGCAGATTGCCGAACTTGCCGCCCATGGCCCGCGCACGGTCGCCAATCTCTTCCGCCTTCATCTTGGCTTCGATCTTCCGCAGCAAGGCGGGGTAGCGATAATAGCAGCAGAGATAGGAGAGCAGCATATAGGATGGCACGGGAAACAGCTTCGATTCCTGCACCGTACGCGTCACGCACAGCCAATAGGTATCGTCGCCGATGGTCTGGATGGCGTTGTTCGCCTCCAGCAATCGCACATAATCCAGCGTCATTTGTCCACCGGTCCCCGGCCTGTGACGACAGCCATGATGCTCTCCTCTCCATGTTCTTTTTGATTCGTACAGACTTTATAGTCGATCAATATCGTCTGACAATCTTAAAAGACAGACGGATTTCCGTCTCTTGCCCGGCGACGCTACGCAACCGGTCAGAAGTCGAGGATAATCTTGCCGAAATGCGCGCCGGAAAGCTGATAACGGAAGGCGTCGGCCAGCTGTTCCAGCGGGAAATGCCGGTCGATGACAGGGCGGATGTCATGCACGGTCAGGAAGGCGACGAGGCCGCGCAGTTGCGCCACGCTGCCCACGGCGATGCCATCGACACGGATATGGCGCATCACCACATCGCTCAGGGGCAGTTCCGGCGCGCCGTTGGCGGTGGTCCCGACGACAACGACCTTGCCGCCCATGCGGCAGGCGCGGACGGACTGCACGAAGCTGGACTGGCCACCAATCTCGAGCACGAGGTCCACCCCTTCCCCGCCGGTGCCGGCACGGATCGTGCCGCCCCAGCCGGCATCGGCGCGATAATTGACGATATGGTCCGCGCCCATCGCCCGCAACCGATCCGCCTTCGCATCGGACGATGTGGTCGACCAGATGGTGAGGCCCAGCGCCTTGGCGATTTGCAGCGCGAACAGGCAGAGGCCGCCCGATCCGGGCAGCAGCACGCTGTCCCCGGCCTGCACCTGCCCCTCCGCCACCAGGAAGCGCCAGGCGGTGAGGCCCGCGCAGGGCAAGGTCGCCGCTTCCGCAAAGGACCAGTCATCGGGAATGGCGGTCAGCGAGGCGGCCGGCACGACGACATGGTCGGCAGCGAAACCGTTCGCCGTTTCGCCGCTGATCGCGTTGTTGTTCGTGCGGTTGGGCGGTCCATCGATCCAGCGCGGGAAGAAGGCGCCCATTACGCGGTCGCCGACCGTCCAGCCGGATACGCCCGGACCCAATGCGGCGATTTCGCCGGCGCCGTCTGACAAAGGCACGCGCCCTTCCGCAACCGGGATATGGCCTGCGACTACCAGATAATCGTGGAAGTTGAGCGACGAGGCGCGCAGGCGCAGCAATAGCTCGCCGGGGCCGGGTTGCGGGATCGGCGCGCGCGTGACCGCCAGCGTGTCGAGCGTCGGTTGCGCCGCCAGTCGGATGATCCGCATGCCTGTCATTGATCTTGCTCCATCACCGCGCCGTATATCCACCATCCACCGTCAGCAGCGCGCCGTTGATGAAGGCGGATCGGTCGGACAGCAGCCAGCAGGCGGCTTCCGCCACATCGTCCGGCTTGCCGAAGCGGCCGATCGAGTGGCGCTCGACCATCGGCGCCATCTGTTTTTCGAACGCCGGATTGCCGATCAGCCTTTCCTCCACCATCGGCGTGAGGATCAGGCCGGGAAGCAGTGCATTGACGCGCACGCCGGTATGGCGCGCCTCGCAGGCGGCAGCGCGGGTCAGGCCGATGACGCCATGTTTGGCCGCCACATAATCGGCCGCATAGGGCGCGCCGATAATGCCGTCGCCCGACGAATTGTTGACGATGGCCCCACCGCCCGGCGCCATCGCCTTGGTCGCATATTTCATGCAGGAAAAGACGCCGGTCAGGTTGATTGCCATCATCCGCCCCCATTCCGCCGCCGTCAGATCGGGCAGCAAGCGGTTCGCCATTTCGATGCCGGCATTGTTGAACGCGCCGTGCAGCGCGCCATAGCGATCGACCAGCGCGCCGATGGCTCCTTCGATCGCAGCGTCATCGGTCACATCCGCGACTAGCGCCATCGCCGCCCCGCCCGTTTGCGCAATCGCCTCCACCGTTGCGGCAGCGCTGTCCGCATCGCGGTCCAGCACGCCGACGCGCGCGCCTTCCTGTGCGAAGAGGATCGCCGCCGCCCGGCCGATCCCCGACCCGGCGCCCGACACGAACACGACCTTGTCCCGCAGCAGCATCAGCCGACCACCGGCTGATAGACGCTCTGCGGCGTCGTAAATTCCAGCAGGCCGTCCGGGCCGTTTTCGACGCCCAGCCCCGATTGCTTATGTCCGGCAAAGGCGGCGAAGGGCGACAAGCCCTGCGCCGAATTGATCCACACCGTCCCGGTCTCCATCCGCGCAGCAACCGCCTGCGCGCGGTCCATGTCGCTCGACCAGACCGATCCGCCCAGGCCATAGTCGCAATCATTGGCGCGCGCGATCGCATCGTCCAGATCGGTGTAGCGGATCAGCGGGACGACGGGGCCGAATGCTTCCTCCTGCACGACGCGCGCGTCATTCGGCGGGTTGTCGACGATGGTGACCGGTATGAAATAGCCCTGCCCGTCAGGCACATCGCCGCCCGCCAGAAAGCGATGGCCGGCCGCCACAGAGTCCGCGATCAGCGCGCGCACCCGGTCATATTGGGCGCGGTTCTGCACCGGTCCCAATTGCGAGCCGTCCACCGCGCCGTCCCCCACCGTCATCCGCGCGGCAATGTCGGCCAATGCCGCCGCCAGCCGATCATAGACGGCGTCATGCACATAGACGCGCTTGGCCGCGACGCACACTTGCCCGCTATTGGCGAAGCAGGCCCAGAAGAGCGGCTCGGCGATCGCGTCCACATCGGCATCGTCCAATATGATCGCCGCATCATTGCCGCCCAGTTCCAGCGTCAGCCGCTTGAGATTGGCCGACGCGCTTTCCATCACCCGGCGCCCCGTCGCGGTGGAGCCGGTGAAGCTGATCTTGTCGATATCAAGATGGCGCGTCATCCACGGTCCCAGCGCATCGCCGCCGGTCACGATATTGAGCACGCCGGGCGGCAGAAGGTCGCGCAGCAACGCCCCCAGCCGCAGCGTCGCCAGCGGCGTGAAGGGCGAGGGTTTCAGGACCAGCGTGTTGCCCGTCAGCAATGCCGGGCCGATCTTCCATATCGCCAGCAGCAGCGGGAAATTCCACGGCACGATCGCCCCGACCACGCCCAGCGGCACATGCCGCGTGACGCTGCGCTGACCGGGCAGCGCTTCGCTGACATGGACGGGCAGTTCCTGCTCCGCCACTACGCCGATCCACCAGGCGGCGGCCTGTATCTCCCCCACCGCAGCCGCCAGCGGCTTGCCCTGTTCGGCGGTCAGGATCGCGGCCAGTGTATCGGCATGGGCCGCCAGCGTCGCGCCGATCGTGCGCAGAGCGGCCTGCCGCTGCGCATAGGGCGTATCGCGCCAGCCGGGGAAAGCCCCGCGCGCCGCCCGCACCGCGGCATTCAGCCCGGCCTCGTCGCAATCGGGCACATGGGCGATGAGAGCCTCTGTCGCGGGATTGACGACAGCGATCGTCTGCGACGCATCGACAGCGCAGCCATTTATCAACATGGCGAAGGCGGGATCGGCAAGACTGGCCATCTTCATACTCCTGCGGGCTGGCGAAGGATGCCCAGCGCATCCTGGTCGATCACATGCGATACGAAGCGATCGAGCATGGTGAGGAAGAGCCGGTCGCCGCGCTCGGTGCGCTTGACCAGCATGGCGGCGCCGACCGCGACATTGATGCCGGCGAAGGTGAAATGGCGATAATCTGCGCGCAACTGGGCGAAACTATAATCGGTGATGCCGCAGCGGGTGAGTTCGGCATGATAATGGCGCAGCAGGTCATCCTCGACTCCCTGCCGCTCCGCCGCGCCATAGGCGCCGCCGATCAGATAGGCGATGTCCACCGCATTCCAGCCGAGCGCCACCGACTGCCAATCCACCACCGTCAGCCGATCCGGCAAGAGCAGCATATTGTCGGGACGATAGTCGTTATGAGTGACGCAGCGCGGGCTGGAAAGCGGCGCGGCATAGCTTTCATAGCGTTCCGCCAGCGCATCGCAGACGCGCAGGTGCCGGGGTTCGAGCTGCGCACCATAGCGGTCGCGAAAGGCGGGCCAGGTCGCACGAAAAATCTCCGGCTGGTAGAAAGGCTGGGCGATATGCCCGGCATCGAGCCAAGCAAGCGCCGGATCGGCATCCGCGTCCCAGAAGGCAGCATGCAGCCGCGCCGCCTCCGCCACCGCCTGCCCCATCTGGTCGCGCGCCAGCCCCTTGAACTGGTCGCCGGGCGCGGCCGGGGCCAGATCCTCCAGCAACAGGATGAAGCTGCCCTCCCCGTCCATCCGCGCGCCATGATAGCGCGGCGTGGCGATGCCCGCGCGCGGCGCCAGTTCGTGATAGAAGCGCAATTCCCGCTCATAAAGCGACCAGCCGCGCGCCACCTCCCGGCTCGCCGGATCCGTCGAGGCGAATTTGCCGATCAGGCTGGCCGGCCCGGTCGCGCCCGGTACATAGGTCAGCGCGAAGCGCGCCGTCTCGCCAATCTGGCCGGCACCGACCGGCGTGACCGTCACGGCCGCCACTTTGCCGACTGAC
The DNA here is from genome assembly GCF_008710155.1 of Sphingobium limneticum. GTDB lineage: Bacteria > Pseudomonadota > Alphaproteobacteria > Sphingomonadales > Sphingomonadaceae > Sphingobium > Sphingobium limneticum. The sequence goes on along the minus strand of NZ_VYPZ01000004.1, from coordinate 111,797 downwards.
CCGTCGCCGGACAACAGGCTGTTGAGCCAGTCGGCATCGACCTGTTCGGGGCGGGGCAAGGGCGTGGGATGGATCAGATCGGCCGGCGCGATCGACATGGGCTCTCCTCACATGCTTTTGTTTTGACTGGGGAGGAGAGTGAAGCTGCTGCCCGAACGGGTCCAATCGGGCTTTGCGGACCAGTCATCGGCGCGCACGATGAATGAGGCGGCCGATATGATTGGCGTCACCCGACCGCCGCCGACATGCTGGACGGAGCAGGAAAAAGGAGCGCCGCATGCCATCCAGCCGTGAAGAGACTGCCCGCACGATATTGTCCGCCATCGCAACCGGCAGCATTCCGCTGGACCGGTTCACCGCCGATGCGCGCTGGTGGTGGAATGGCGGCATCGATATCAGCGTGGCGGAATTCGACACGCTGCTTGGCACACTGCATGCCCAGATGGCGGACGGCATCCACGTCACCCCCGGCCTGATCATGGAAGCGGGCGAACATCTGTTCGTGGAAGCGACGTCGCACAGCCTGCTCAAAAACGGGACGCTCTACGACAATCGCTACGTCTTCCTGTTCCGCTTTGCCGGCGATCGGATCGCCCTGGTCAAGGAATATAGCGATTCCGCCCATGTGAAGGCGGTGTTCGCACTCGGCTGACGCCGATCAAGCGAACGCCATCTGCGTACTGGCGATCGGCGGGTCGGCGAAATGATCGCCCGCCACGCCACCGGTGCCCAGCGCATCGCGCGCCGCCTGCCAGCGGACGGCGAAATCGAAGAAGCGCCGTGCGGCAGGATTGGGCGACGTCCCCAGAACCAGCGACAGGTCCATGTGGAAATCCATGCCGTCGACCGGCCGCCGCACCATGCCGGGCAGGGTCGCGAACCAGCCGATACCGATCGCGCAAATGCCGTGCCGCTGCGCATGGCGCTCCACCGCCATGGCGTTGCCCTCCGCCGATACGGAGGGCACAGCGCCGCATTGCAGCAGAAAATTGGCGATCGGGTTGACGAACGCCTCGCCATGTTCGGCGCTGATCATCGCGACCCGGCGCCCGATCAACTGGCTGACGGGGATGACATCATAACGGGCCAGATCGCTATCCTCCGGCACCAGCAGACCGATCCGCCGCCGCCGCAGCACGACATGCTCCAGCGACGCGGGAAATTGCACCTCATTGGCGATCTCGCCGGGGTTCATGTCGGCCAGAAATTCCGCCACCGGACGGTCGAGCGGCACGCCCAGCAACAGCGAAGCGTCCAGCTTCCCGGTCAGCAGGTCGCGCACCTGATCCGATTGCAGGCGATTGTCGATCGTCAACCGCACGTCCGATCGGGCCGCGACGAAAGCGTCGATCAATTCGACCCGGTCCAGAAAATCCATGCTGTACATGGCCGCGCCCAGCCGAAAACGGGTCTTCATCGCATGTTGCATGCCCTCCGCCTCCGTCCGCACCGCCTGCGCGCACTGGTGCAGTGACTGGACCAGCGGCAATAGCCGCTCCCCTTCCGGCGTCAGCGCGATATGGCGGGTGGTGCGATGGAACAGCGAGAAACCAAGCGCCTGCTCCAGTTCCTTGATCTGGCCCGACACGGTCGGCTGGGTCAGGTGCAACCGCTCCGCCGCGCGCGTGACCGACAATTCGCAGGCGACGGCGGCAAAGCTGCGGAGCAATTTGAGATCGACATGGAACATGGTCTGTCCTCCCTTTCCCGCGCTCAGTGCAGGCGCTGCGTCATGCGGAAGACGAGGCCCGCCCGGTTGCGCACCCCCAGCTTGCGATAAAGCCGGCGGAGGTAATTTTCGACCGTATTTTCCGACAGATCCATCTCGAAGGCGATCGTCTTGTTCTGCAAGCCACGGCACAGCAGGGCGGCCAGTTGCTCCTCACGCGGGGACAGGCCCGCGACGCAAGGCGCAGCGCCGTCCCCCGTCCCACCCATCGTCGTCCGCAATGCTACCCGCCCGTCCGACGAGTCGATCAGGTCCGACAGAAAATGATCGACCACCATATTGGACAGGCTGTGGAGTCGCTGCTCCAACAAGGGTTCGGGCACATCGGCCGACCCGATCCGCCGCCCCTTGCGATGCGCGCCGATGATGAGGCAGAGGCCCGGCGCCAACCGACGGGTGGAAGCACCGACGACATCGACGGCATAATGATCGAGGAAGCTGGTATAGGGCCGCGCCACGAACCGATCGAGCACCGCATCGCCCCAATGGACGAAATGCGCCCCGGACGCGTGGCTGCGCGCCAGCAATTGCCGGGTAAAAGGGTCCGATTTGAATACGCGGCCGTCATCATAGCGATGCTGCGCCTCTTCGCTGACGCCGACATGGTAGAGATAGGACAGCTGCCCTTCCCCGACATTGTCGTCGTAAAAGAAGATCGACGCACTGCCCAGCGCGCAATCTGTCACCATCTGGTCGGTAAAGCCGGATATGTCCTGGCTCAGCCTCATCCTCTCGCCTCCCGTGCATGGCCGCTTCGTGCGGCTCTCCGGTGGAATTGCCCTTCGGCTATGATGCCATATTATCGGACAATTTCATCCGACCATAAAGGGTCGGACGGCCAACGTCAAATATCCTGCGACCCCGAAGCCGGCATCGCTGCGAGTAGTTCCGCCATATCGAAATAGTCTCGCCAGGCACGAATGCGGCTATCCTCTGCCACTTCAAAGATGCCGGCCGCCCGCACCTGCGTCCAGTCCGCGCCCGCAAAACGAAAACGGTCGGTGCGTTCGGTATGGACGGTCCGGCCATTGACGGCGATCGCATGCAATTGCCAGTCGATCGCCTCCGCCGCGAGGAACGGCGCCAGCAGGTCCAGCGCCGCCGCCTTGCCCTGCGCCGGTGGCAGCGGGATACCGATGCACATGATATCATCGTGCAACAGCGCGGCGACAGCAACGCCGTCACGCCGATTGAACGCGTCGATCAAAGCCTCCACCACGGCCTGCGGATCCTCGTCCCGCATCGCTCTCCTTTCTTCAAGTCTTTTGCCGACTCGATATTGACCGATATTTTCGTTAGACGATATTGGCAGTTCTATCCATGCCACCACATGCCGTCATGGCGGCAAAGCCCGATAATTCCGGCCTTTCCGCCATATATGGAAAATCGTCCGACTTTGTTCGGAACAGGCGATGAGTAGCGCGCGGGCAAGCGTGGCACCCTGACAAAGCCCGGAAGCCACATAACAAAAGAGGCGGCTGGATAATGAACGGCGAAGGAGAGGATATATGAAGGCCATGGTGCTGAACGATGGGCGGTTCACGCTGGAATCGCTGCCCGATCCCGTGCCGGCGGCCGGACAATTGCTCGCCCGTCCGCTGGTGTGCGGCGTGTGCGGCAGCGACCTGCATGCCCGCGACCATGCCGATCATCTGTGCGACCTGTTGCAGCGCGCGGGCTTTCGCGGCTTCATGGATCCCGCTCAGCCAGTGGTGATGGGCCATGAATTTTGCTGCGAACTGATCGAACCGAGCGGCAGCTTTGCCGCGGGCCAACGGATCGTCGGCCTGCCCTTTCTCACCGGGCCGCAGGGGATCGAACTGATCGGCTATTCCAATCGCTATAACGGTGCCTTTGCCGAAGCGATGCTGCTGGACGCCGCGCTCTGCCTGCCCGTGCCCGATCATGTCCCGACCGACATCGCCGCGCTGGCCGAGCCGCTGTCGGTCGCCGTCCATGCGGTCGCGGAAAGCGGGGCCGACGCCGATTGCGCCTTCGCCGTGGTGGGTTGCGGGCCGGTGGGGTTGTTCATCATCGCGCGACTGAAGGCGCTCGGGCTTGGCCCGGTACTAGCGATCGAACCCAATGCCGCGCGCCGCGCCATGGCGGAACGGATGGGCGCGGACATCATCCTTTCGCCGGGCGATGCCGCCGGCCCGGCATGGTGGACCGACCTAGGCCTGCCCATCGGCATGTCGGACGCCATGGCCGTCACCACCGATCAGAAACGCCGCAGCCGCGCGGTCGTCTTCGAATGTGTCGGCAAGCCTGGCATGTTGATGACGCTGGCGAAGACATGCCCGACCGGCGCGACGCTGGTTGTGGTCGGCAACTGCATGGAAACAGACCCGATCGAGCCGGCCTTCCTGTTGCAGAAGAGCCTGACGCTGCGCTTCGTCTTCGCTTACTCGCCAGCGGAATTTGGCGAAGCCTTCACCATGATCGCCGCCAATCCCGATCGCCTCGCCCCCATGGTCACGGGCACGGTTGGCCTTACCGAACTGGACAGCGCCTTTGCCGCGCTGACCGGCGGCGACGGCAGCCAGGTCAAATTGCTCGTCGCCTCCGCATAGGTGGATTTCCGTCCATCCCCCTTATCCGGGGATCGGCCTAGCCTGACCTTCTCTCCAGACCTTTTTGAGAGACGCATGAAACCGATCAGTGCAGACCTTCTCCAAACCTATCTCGGCCACAAGCTGCCCCAATGGACGCAGCTTGCGGTCGAGAATCTTTTCCGTCTGCCGCTCGGCGCATCGCGGGAAACCTTTCGCTTCGACCTGTCCTATGTGGACGAACAGGGGGAGAGCCAGCGCACCGGCATGATCCTGCGGCGCGACCCGCCCGCCAGCAATGTCGAGAGCGACCGCGCCCATGAATTTGCCGCCTATCAGGCGATCTACGGCCATGGCATTCCCGTGCCCAAGATGATCCTGCTGGAGCCGGACGCATCCCATTTCGACGGCGCGATCAGTCTGGCGGAGGATCTGCGCGGCTATCATAACAGCGAATATCAGTTTCAGGATCCGGCCTGGGCCGACCGCCTGCCCCATATCGCGCAACAAATGTGGTCGACCATGGGCCGGCTCGCCGCCGTGCCGGTAGAAGCGCTGGACATGGGCTTCACCCGCCCCGCAACGGTGGAAAACACCGCCGCGCAGGAACTGGCCAGTTGGGTCGATGTGCTGGACCGCCATGATGTCGGCGCCGAACCCATCACCCGCGCCGCGATCCGCGCGCTGGAGCGCTGGCAACCGACCGCGCAGAAGCTGGCGATGGTGCATGGCGATTTTCGCGCCGGCAATTTCCTCTACGATGATGCGGGCGACCTGATCGCCGTGCTGGATTGGGAAATGGCCCATCTGGGCGATCCGCTGGAGGATCTGGGCTGGAGCCTGGCGCGCGTCTTCTGCTTCGCCAAGGACGATCGTTATTGCGGCCTTGCCACCCGCGAGCAGGCGGTGGCGATCTGGGAGGAAGCCAGCGGCCTCATCGCCGATCCCCGCGCGCTCCATTGGTGGGAATTGTTCAACTGTATCAAGGGCCAGGCGATCTGGAACAGCTGCGCCCATGTCTGGCAGTCCGGCCAGAATCGCGACGTGATTCAGGCCTATGCCGCCTGGTGGCTGCGCAACGCGCAGGACAGGGCCATCCTCGAACTGATGGACAAGCTATCATGAAACCGGACATCCCTGCCGTGCTCGAAGATGTCGCGCGCAAATTGCGCGAGACGATCCTGCCCGACCTGAAGGGTTTTCAGGCGAATATGGTCGGCATGACCGCTGCGATGCTGGACATGACGGCGGAGGCCTGGGACGGCGCCGCCGACCGGCTGGTGCAGGAAAATGCCGCGCTCGCCACGCTACTCGGGCAGGGCAGCGCCCTGACCGGCGATCCGGCCTTTCGGAACGCCGCGAAGGAGGAAGCCCAAGACCTCAAAATATCCACGCTGGAGCGGATCAACGATCAGCGGCGCCGCGCCCTCATCGCCCTACAAGCGCGGATCGAGACGGACCAAAGCGCGCAGGCGCTGAATAGCGCCATCTGGGACGAACTGCGCGCCTCGACCGAGCGGCGCCGCGTAACCCTCGCCAATTTCTGACAGAATAGACGGAGAGAATAGATGCTTACAGCCGCCGACGATTTTCCGATCCATCAGACGCCAGAACCCATCTGCTATTCGGGCAGCGACCGGAATTTCTACGATCGCTACTGGTTCAACGGGTTCGAACCGGACGGCTCGCTCTTCTTCCTGATCGGGATGGGGGTCTATCCCCACCTCAACGTCACCGATTGCGGCATTTCCATCCAGGTCGAAGGCAAGCAATATAATCTGCGCGGATCGCGCATCCTGACCGACCGGATGGACATGAGCATCGGCCCGATGCGGCTGGAAATACCCAAGCCGCTCTGGACCCTGCGCTTCGTGGTCGAGGAGCAGGACGGTATCGCCGCCGACCTCACCATAACCGGCCGTGCCTTCCCGATCGAGGAGCCACGCTTCACCCGGCGCGTGGGCAAGCGCGGCTTTCTGGACTATACCCGCCTGACCCAGAACGGCCACTGGTCCGGCTGGGTGAGCATCGATGGTCGCCGCATCGACCTGTCGCCCCACGCCATGGGTACGCGCGACCGTAGCTGGGGCATCCGCCCCATCGGCCTGTCCGATCCGCAGCCCAATGTGCCCGAAGCGCCGCAGGGCTATTTCTGGCAATGGACCCCGCTCAATTTCGCGAGCAAGAGCCTGTTCTTCCACATCGCCGCCGAACCGGACGGGCATGTCTGGAACCGGCGCTCGGTCCTCTGCCCCGATGGCGCCGGGCCGGAAGCCTTTCTGGAGACGGAGGAAGGGACGCTGGACACGGTGCTGCAAGCCGGCACGCTCTGGCCCGAAAGCGGGACGCTGACGGTCGATTATGGCACCGGCCCCTATACGGTCGAATTCACCCCGTTCCACCGGATGCAGATGAAGGGCATCGGCTATTTCCATCCCGAATGGTTCCACGGCCGCTATCATGGCGTACCGCTGAAGGTGGAGCGCGAGGATTTCACCGTCGACGATCTCGATCCGATGGCGATGCAGAATTTCCATGTCCAGCGCCTGTCGCACCTGACCCTGACCAACCCGGACGGCAGCCAGGAAAAGTCGGTCGGCGTGTTCGAGCAGGCGATCCTCGGCGCCTATGCGCCGCTGGGCGTCACGAGCGGCATGGATATCAGCCGCTGGGACAAGGAATAGAGCGATGGCGCGGCTGGATAACAAGGCGTGCATCGTCACCGGCGGATCGGCGGGCATCGGCCTCGCCATCGTCCGCCGCTTGCTGGACGAAGGCGCGCATGTCCTGTTCTGCGGGCAGGATGAAGGGCGCGGGGCCGATGCGCTGGCGGCGCTCGATACGCCCAACGCCCATTTCCTGCGCACCGATGTGAGCGAGGAAGCGGATTGCGAAGCGCTGCTCGCGCGGGCGGTCACCCTGTTCGGGCGGCTCGACATCCTCGTCAACAATGCCGCCAAGGCCGCCGTCGCCCTGATCCCCGATCATAGTACGGAAGAATGGCGGCGCAGCACGGCGGTCAATCTCGACTCCGTCTTCTTCCTGTCGCGCGGGGCGGTGCGCCAGTTCCGCAAGCAGGGCGGCGGCGTCATCGTCAACGTCGCGTCGATTTCCGGCCTGGCGGGCGATGGCGCCTATCCTAGCTATTGCGCGCAAAAGGGCGCGGTCATCAACCTGACCCGCGCCATGGCCGCCTATCATGCGCGCGAGAATATCCGCATCAACGCGCTCTGCCCCGGCTTTGTCGAAACGCCCGCGACGGACGCGTTCAAGGCGTTTCCGCAATTGCTGGAGGACTGGTTCAGATCCATCCCGGCGCAGCGCCCAGCCCAGCCGGATGAGATGGCGTCTATCGTCGCCTTCCTGGCGTCGGACGATGCCAGCTACATGCACGGGTCGATCGTGGTCGCCGATGGCGGCGTGACGGCGGCGACCGGCCAGCCGACGCAGGTGCCGATCGGATGAGCTTCGCGCGGTCCGCGCGGTCCATCGTCCGCGCCGATGAATGGGCCGCCAAACGCAATTGGACGGGAATATAAGGGAAGAGGAAGCTTCGAACACAGACGAACCGCCGAAGGCGGTCAACCCAACAAAGACAATATAGGAGGGGAATGATGAAGAACATTATGTTCCATACATCGTGCGCGCTGCTGGCGCTGACCATGGCGACCGCGCCTGCCTTTGCGCAGGAACCGCAGGCGCCGCAGCCGCAGCAGAATGTCGGGCTGGAGGACATCGTCGTCACCGCCCAGCGCCAGTCGGAATCGCTGATGAAGGTGCCGGTCGCCGTGACCGCGCTGACCCCCACCGATCTGGCGAGGCAGGGCGCCAACTCGACCTTTGCGCTGAGCGCCGCCGTCCCCTCTCTGCAAGTCACGTCGGCCTTCGGTGAAGCCCAGCCCAATTTCACCATGCGCGGCATCGGCGTCGGCAATGAATATGGCGCCAATCAGGTGTCGCCCGTCGGCGTCTATACCGACGACAATTACCTCTCCGCCCGCACCATGCACGGCCTGCAACTTTATGATCTGGAGCGCGTCGAAGCGGTGCGCGGGCCGCAGGGCACGCTCTATGGCCGCAACACCACCGGCGGCGCGATCAACTTCATCTCGGTCAAGCCCAGCCTGGAATCGGGCACGCGCGGCTATGTCGAGGGGGGCTATGGCCGCTTCAACGAAGTGAAGGGCCAGGCCGCGATCGAAGGCACTTTGGTCGACGATGTGCTGGGTTTCCGCGCTTCGGTCAATTATGTCGAGGCGGACGGGTTCGTGAAGAATATCTTCCCCGGCCAGCCCGACGCCAACAGCCGCGACAGTCTGGCCGGTCGCCTCATCATCCGCGCGCGGCCGACCGAGCGGCTGGACATGATGCTGAAATTTACAGGATCGAAGGGCAAGCCGACGCAGGCTGCCGCCTATCACCTGACCAATGGCGCATCGGGCTATAATCGCGCGCAGGACAATCTCAGCTTCTTCGAGACGAACCAGCCCGATCTCGGCTTCAACGACGTCAAGAATGCGGGCGTCCAGTTCAACCTCAATTATGAGCTGACCGACGCCCTCTCGCTCCAGACGCTGACCGCCTATGACTGGTCGAAGCAGGAATTTACGCAGGAAGGGTCAGGCACGCCCGTCATCGGCCATCTTCAGACCAATTATGGCGACACCTACAAGCAGTTTAATCAGGAGGTGAAGCTGGCCTACAATAATGCCGGCACCAATGTGCAGGCCGGCGTCTATTATGGCTGGGATCATATCGACAATGTCGACAAATACCGGCTGGTGCAGGTGCTGTATTTCTACCAGCATTATCAGCAGACCCGCAAAAGCTATGCTGCCTTTGCGCAGCTGAACCAGAAGCTGGGCGACAATCTGGGCTTCACGCTCGGTCTGCGCTATACCAAGGACAGGAGCCGTCATTACGATTCCTACAGTTTCCTGACGCAGTTCGCCGATCCGGCAACCTCCCCCTCCTTCGGCGGCTATGATTTCGATCCGGCCGATCCGGATGCGGCTTCCATCACCTTCACCCACGGCTCGATCTCACCCGCAGGCGTCATCACGCCCGAAGCAAACAAGAGTCGCTCCAGCAGCCGCCTCACCGGCAAGGTCGGCGTGGACTATACGTTCGACAGCGGCGCCATGGTCTATGCCAATTACAGCCGCGGCTATCGGGCCGGCTCCTTCTCCAGCCAATTCTACGCCGGCAACCCGATCGACTTCGTGCCGCCGGAAAAGGTGGAAGCCTATGAAGTCGGCACCAAAGCGCGCTTGTTCGACAATCGCGCCAACCTGACCGCCGCCGCCTTCCTCACCAAGTACAAGAACCAGCAGCTCAATGAGGTGATCGGCACGACGGGTTTCATCCGCTCGGCGCCCGGCTCCACGATCAAGGGGTTCGAGCTGGAATTCAACACCCGCTTCATCTCCAGCCTGAAGACCAATTTCTCCTTCACCTGGCTGGATGCGACTTATGATAAGCTGACCCTGTCGGGCACGGTGCTGGACGGCAACAGCCTGCCCAACGCGCCCAAGATCACGATCAATGCCGGCGCGGACTGGACGCTGGGGCAGTTGGGCAGCGGGAACATCATCTTCTCGCCGAACCTCATCTACACCAGCAAACAATATTTCTCGCCCTTCAACAACGAAGCCGGGAACATCAACCTGCATGCGCCCGGCAATGTCCGGGTCAATGCGACGCTGGGCTGGGAAAGCGAGCAGCTGGCGATCCGCCTGTGGACTACGAACCTCTTCAACAAGAAGATGTTCATGTACGGCCTCAACCTGCGCGATGCCTTTGGTTATGACTATATGCTCCACGCCCCGCCGCGCGCCTATGGCATCACCGCCCGCTATAATTTCTGAACGGGCGCTAGAAACGGGCCGTTTCCTGAAAAGGAAGCGGCCCGTTTCTCGATGCGGTCCCCCGGGCCAAATATATCCGTCCGCTCGAAAAGAACGGAAAGTTCAGGGGATCAGCACGGCCTTCACGCAATCGCCCCGCGCCTGTGCCTCCACCGCCTCGTTGATCTGCGCCAGCGGGAAGGTCTGGATCAGGCGATCGAACGGGAAACGCCCCGCCCGATACAGCTCCACCAGTTCCGGGATGAAGCCATCAAGATCGCTGTCGCCCTCGATGATGCCATGGATGCGGTGGCCGTAGGTGATGAGCGCGGCGAGATTGATCGTCAGGCTGCTCTCCGGCTTGGGCGGCACGCCCACCAGTCCCAGCAGGCCATGGCTGCCCAGAGACGCCAGCGCTGCCTCCACCACCGCTTCCCGCCCGCTCGTCTCGAACGCGAATTCCACCCCGTCCGCCACGATCGCGCGGATCGCATCCGGCAGCACCGCCTCCGCCGCCGGGTCGATCGCATGGGTCGCGCCCAGCGACAGTGCCAGGTCGCGACGGCTGGCCACCGGTTCGACCACGATGATCGTCGCGCACTCCTGGATCACCGCGCCCATCACCGCCGCCAGCCCCACCGGCCCCGCGCCGAAAATGGCGATGGTCGATCCGGCCGGACAAGCGAGCGATCGCATCACCCCGCCCGCCCCGGTCTGGAATCCGCAGGCCAGCGGCCCCAGCAGTTCCAGCGGCACGTCCGTCGCCTCGATCTTCACGACATTGCGCTCCTGCGCCAACGCATGCCCGGCGAAGGAGGACTGGCCGAAGAAATGGCCGGACAGCGCCGCGTCGCCCTGCCGCAGGCCCGAACTGCCGTCCGCCCGCGTGCCCGCATAGTTGAGCATCGGAAATTCACGGCAATAGGATGGCAGATGCTCGTCACAGCGCGCGCAATGGCCGCAACTGGCAAAGCCGATGACGACCCGATCGCCCGGCGCCACCTTGGTCACGCCCTCGCCAACCGCTTCGACGATACCGGCCCCTTCATGGCCCAGCACGGCGGGCAGCGGGATCGGGATGAACTGGTCCCGCGCGACCAGATCGGTATGGCACAGCCCGACCCCGGCGATCCGCACCAGCACCTCGCCCGGCCGGGGCGGATCGATGACGATCGGCTCGACCGTGAAGGGGTGATGCGGCGCGCGGGCGATGGCGGCGATACTGTCCATGATATGTCCTTCAGGCTGCGGTATAACCACCATCGGCAACGAATTCCGCGCCGGTGATGAAAGCGGCATCGTCGCCGGCCAGGAAGGCGACGAGCGGGGCGATATCCTGCGCGATGCCCAGCCGGCCCATCGGGATCAGCTGCGCCCAGGCGGCCAGCGCGACCTCCGGCGGAATCGGTGCGCCCGTCTCGTCGCGCGGCGGCTCCCAATCTGCGCCCAAATTGGTCTGCACCGGTCCCGGCAACACGCAATTGACGCGAATGCCGGTCTTCGCCAGTTCGTAGGCGACCGCGCGGCTCAGCGATCGGACCGCGCCCTTGGTGGCGCTGTAGGCGGCGAACTGTGCACCCGCGACCATGCCATAGACGGACGCGATATTGATGATCGACGCGCCCTTCGCCCCATCGGCAATCGTGCGGCGCATCAGCGGCAATGCCACCTGCATGCCGATATAGACGCTCTCCACATTGATGCGATTCTGCCGGCGCAGTATCTCGACCGGCGCGTCTTCGAACGGCTGGGCCATCATGATGCCGGCATTGTTGACCAATATGTCGAGCCGGCCGAAGCGGGCGTCGATCGCCGCCGCCCCATCCGCCCATGCCGCTTCGCTGGTGACGTCCTGCGTCAGCGACAGGGTCGCCGCACCGCCGCACAGCCCGGCCGTTTCCTCCAGCCCCGCCGGATTGATATCGCCCAGCACCACGCTCGCGCCCGCCTGCGCCAGCGCGATCGCGGTCGCCCGGCCGATGCCCGATCCCGCGCCCGTGACCCAGGCGGTCTTGCCATCCAGATTGCTCATCTCATTCTCCGATATTGGACCGCGCGAAACGCTGGTCGGTGATGGTGGGCATCCAGCTGAGGGCGCTGTCGCAATAGGCCTCCAGCACCGGGGGCCACTGGTCGGGCGTGTCGAGCGTCCCCGCCTTGACGATCGTCAGCCCCGGCAACGCTGCCGCCATCGACCGGATCGGCGACCCGCATGTGGCGCAGAAATGGCGATGAACCGCCGCGCCGCTTTCGCCGCGATCCTCATAGATGCGCGTTTCGCCCCGTTCGCTATAGGCCTCGTCCGCCACCGCACAGATCAGAGAGAAGGGCGCGCCGCCCTGCTTGCGGCAATGGGTGCAATGGCACAGCGCCACCAGCAGCGGATCGCCGGTAAAGCTGTAACGCACCTGTCCGCACAGGCACCCGCCTTCATGCACGCTTGCGTCACTCATAATGCCACCACCACCGTCTTGGGTTCCAGATAGGCGTCCAGCACTTCGCTGCCATTTTCGCGGCCGATGCCGGACATTTTCATGCCGCCGAAGGGGAAGGCCGGGTCGGCCAGCATCACGCAATTGATAAAGGCCGTTCCAGCCTCCAGCCGCGCCGCCGTGCGGTGCGCGGTCGCTAGGTCGCGGGTGAAGACATGGGCGGCCAGGCCGTATGGGCTGTCATTGGCCAGGTCGATCGCCTCGTCCAGATCGTCGAAGGCGGCCGTGGCCAGCACAGGGCCGAATATCTCCTCGCGCGCTGCCTCCGCGTCGCGGGGCACATCACGCAACAGGGTCGGCGCGAAATAATAGCCTTCGCCGGGCAGCGCGGCATTGGCCGCAACCGCCTCCATCCCCGCCGCCCGTGCGCGGTCGACATAGCCCGTCACCCGCTCATGCTGGCGCGCGCTGATCAACGGGCCGAGCGCGGTGGTGCGATCGGCGCTGCGCCCCAATGTCAATCCGGCAGCGAAGGCGGCGATCCCCTCGACCACCTCATCATAGACCGACCGATGCACATAGAGGCGCGTGCCGGCATAGCAGACCTGCCCGCTGTTGAAGAAACAGCCCATCGCCGCCTGCGGAATAGCGACCGACAGGTCCGCGTCGGCGCAGATGATGGACGGCGACTTGCCGCCCAGTTCCAGCGTCACCCGCTTGAGATCAGGCACGGACGCCCGCAATATCCCCTGCCCCGTCGCGGTCGATCCGGTGAAGGCGACCTTCGCGATCAGCGGATGCTCGACCAGCGCCGCGCCCGTAGCCCCATCGCCCGTCACGACGCTCAGCACCCCGTCCGGCAACCCTGCCTGCCGCGCCAGTTCCACCAGCCGCAGCGCCGACAGCGGCGTTTCCGGCGCAGGCTTCAGAACGACGGTGCAACCGGCCGCCAGCGCCGGCGCGATCTTCCACATCGCCAGCACCAGCGGAAAATTCCACGGCGTGATGGCCGCCACCACGCCGATCGGCTCGCGCCGCGAATAGACATGCCACTGCCCTGGCGTTGCGGACAATGTGCCCGCCCGGCCAGCCAGCTTGGTCGGCCAGCCGGCATAGGTGCGCAGCCATCCGATCGCGGCCGGGATATCGACCGTCTCCGTCACGCCGATCGGCTTGCCCGCGTCCAGCGCTTCCAGCGCCGCCAGCCGGGGCAGGTCCGCCTCGATCGCATCGGCAAAGCGATGCAGCAACCGCTCGCGCGCCAGCGGCGTCAGGTCGCGCCAGGCCGGATCATGGAACGCCCGGTGTGCCGCTTGCACGATCGCATCCACCTGACTCCCATCGGCCACCGGCACTTGCGCAAAGGCCTGCGCCGTGCAGGGATCGATATCGGCGATCGTCGCCCCGGTGGCCAGCCGATCGCCGCCCGCCCGCAACGCCAGATCCGGCAGGACCAGTCCTTCAAAACCCTGAATAGCACTCACTGAAGCGTCTCCTGACGGCGCCTGCGAAAATCGCTCGGCGTTTCGCCGGCAAATTGGCGGAAGGCGCGGGTGAAATGGCTCTGGCTGGTAAAGCCCAGCGCGTCGGCAATGGTCGCCATCGACGTGTCGGACTGTTCCAGCATCTGCTGCGCTCGGTCGAGCCGCGCGCGCATGACATATTGATGTGGCGACACACCCGTCGCCTTCTTGAACACGCGGCAGAAATGGGTCGGCGTGATGCCTGCCTGCGCCGCCAGTTCCTCCAGATGATGGCTGGCTTCCGGCCGTTCCAATATGGCGTTCATGATCGCATGGATGCGATAGGAGGAGAAAGCGGCGGTCGGGATGTCCGCGCTGCTGGCGCTCACTGGCCCGCGCATCATATGGGCTTTCAGCGCATCGACCAGCGCGCCGACATAGACGTCCCGCTCCTTCGTCTGCGGCGCATAAAGTTCGCCCAGCACCTGCCGCGTCAGCGCGACGCCCAGCGGATCGGAAAAGGCAAAGCGCATCCGCCGGAACTGGTCGAGCGCGGGCGCGCGTTGCAGGTCGGTCGACGCGACGCTCAGCGTCACGACGTCCAGCTCGCCATCGACCAGCCATCCGGTCGGATGCCCCGACGGCACGATGGTGGCGCATCCGGGCAGCGAACTCGTCTCGCTCCACCCGTCCCTTTCCCAGGTGCGCACATTGGGTTTGCCCGCAATATGCACGACGAACATCGGATCGGGCAGCGCCGGCAGGGTATAGCTGCCCACGAACTGGCGCCACCGGCACAGGCGCCAGCGCCATGATCGGCGCCCAGCTGGATATCGGGCGCGCGGCCCAGCGCGTCCGAAATGATTTCCTCGTCGGTCGATCCCCGGACCAGGTCCATCATCCTCTCCTCATGCAGCGACCATCTGCACGTCCAGATTCTTCAGCCCGTTGATGAAGTTGGACCTGAATCGGCGTGGTGCCGCCATCATCTTGAACCGGCCGACACGCTCCGCCAATAGACTGAAAGCCACCCTCAGCTGCATTTCGGCAAGGCGCGATCCGACGCACACATGCTGACCGGTGCCAAAGCCCAGATGCTGGATATTCCCCCGCCTGATGTCGAACCGGTCGGGGTCGGGAAAGACGCTCTCGTCGCGATTGGCGGCGATATACC
Organism: Sphingobium limneticum; assembly: GCF_008710155.1. Lineage (GTDB taxonomy): Bacteria > Pseudomonadota > Alphaproteobacteria > Sphingomonadales > Sphingomonadaceae > Sphingobium > Sphingobium limneticum. The sequence continues at coordinate 96,601 of NZ_VYPZ01000004.1, read as the reverse complement.
ACAGCACGATCTTATCGCCTTTACGGATCGCCTGCCCGCCGATTTCGGTATCCGCCGTCGCCGTCCGCCGCATGTGCATGACCGGGCTGGCATAGCGCACCATTTCGCGCACGCCGTTTTTCAGCAGTGTCGGATCGGCACGGACCAGATCCCACTGGTCGGGATTGGCGTCAAAGGCCGCGACGCTGTGGCTCAGCGAATTGCGCGTCGTCTCGTTCGCGCCGACCAGCGCCAGAATGAGGTTGCCGACAAATTCCTGGAACGTCACCGGCTGGCCATTGACCTCCATGGTCGCCAGCAACGTCGCCAGATCCTGCCCCGGCGTCGCCCGCCTTTCCTCGTACAGCTGTTGGGAAAAGGCCATGAATTCGCCCAATATCGCCGCCATCGCTTGCAGAGACTGGCGAAAATCGGGATCATCCTCGCCAACGAAGGCATTGGTCCAATCGTACAGCTTCACCCACATACCGGTCGGCAGGTCGAGCAGCTCGCACAGCGTCAGCAGCGGCAGCGGCGCCGACAGCAACGGCACCAGATCGACCGTCTCACCCAGCGGAATCCTGTCGATCAGGCTGAGGCACCGGGCATGGATGCGCTCCTCTATCCCCGCCAGCCGCGCGGGCGACAGAGCGGGCATGATGAACTTGCGATATTGGGTATGGACCGGCGGATCGACCGAGATGAAGGGGATGCCGATCGCCGCCTCCCCTGCGCCTGTCAACCCGACCTCATTCTCGTTGAAGATCCGATGCCCGCCATTTTCGTACGCGGACGAGAAGAGGCCCGGATTGCGCGACACCGCGACGATGTCGGCATAGCGGGTGAGCGCCCAGAACCCCGCCCCGTCGCTTTCCGGGTTCCAATAGACGGGCTGTTCGGTCCGCAGCTGCGCGAACAGATCGTGCGGCGCCCGGTCGAAATAGAGGTCGGGATCTTTCAGGTCCGGGGCGGTTATGGTCGCGGTCATGGGGCGCTCTCCCGGCGTCAGAAGCTGAACCGGCCGGTCACACCGAACGTACGCGGCATGGCTGGAACCAGGAAGTTGTAGGGGAAGCCCGCCCCGCGCAGGTCCAGACCATAGCTGTAGGTCTTGCGGTTGAAGGCGTTGTTGATCCACCCGCGCAGCTGGAACGGCCCATGTGCCCAGGCCAACGTGGCGTTGACCTTGGCATAGCCCTTCTGCTGCAATTCCGCGTTATTCTGCGCCGTGCCGACCGCGTCGGTGCCGTTGAAGGGCGAGAAATACTGCCGGCTGAAATAATTTACCGTGGGGGAGAAGGTCAGGCTGTCGCTGCCGGTATCGAAGATCGTCCAGTCGAACCCGGCCGTTCCCGTCCAGCGCGGCGCGAAGGGCAGGTCGTTGCCCGACAGGTCCGTGTTCTGCAACGTCAGATCCTTGTAGGTGGCATGGAGGTAGCCGCCCGACAGGTTGATGACCAGGCCGTCGATCGGCCGCAGGCTGGCCTCCACTTCGCCGCCATAGACTTGCGACTTGGGCGCATTGACCAGGAAGGATACCGGGCCGGGCCGCGTATCCTGCACCTGCTGGTTGCTATAGTCATAATAGAAGCCGGCCGCCGACAGGGTCAGCTTATTGTCCAGGAAGCGGCCCTTGACGCCCACTTCATAGGCATTGACCCGTTCGGGGTCGATATAGGTGATGCCGACCGACGACGTGTAGCCGCCGCCATTGAACGCGCCGGACCGATAGCCCCTGCTATAGCTGGCATAAACCAGAGTGCCGCCATCGAAGGTGTAGCTCAATGCCGCGCGGCCGGTCAGCGCCTTGTTACTGCCGTCGATCGCATAGCGAGCCGCAGGATCATAGGCGCAAGTGCCCGCCACCCCGGCGCAGGGCACGGTGCTGGCCAACGGCGTCCCCGCACTGCCGAAGGGGCCGGCGAACAGATAGGCATAGGCGTCGCCATATTTCGCCTTGTCCCAAGTGTAGCGCGCGCCCAAGGTCAGCACCAGCTTGTCGGTCAGGCCGTAATCGCCCTGAAGGAAGGCCGCATAGGATCTCCGCGTCTGGCGATAATGCTGGAAGAAGCCACCATCGACACCGGGCGCCAGAGCGCTGCCGATATTGAAGCGATTGTCGGTGATCGTGCGGTCCCAGCCGTAAAAGCCGCCGCCCACCAGCTTCAGCCGCTCGCCCTCATAATTCAGGCGCGCTTCCTCGCTGAACTGACGGAAATTGGAGCGCCAGTTGATGTTGAGCACGTTAAGCGGCGACCCGTCCGCCGCCTGCTGCAAATTCTGCTTGCCGCCATCATAGGATGTGATCGACGTCAGCGTGACCGTGGGGCTTAGCTCCAGCGCGACATTGGCCGCCACGCCCCAGGCGTCGGTGCGGTTTTCGCCGACGTCATTTTCGTTGATGTCGAAAAAGCCCTGTCCTGGCGTGTTGGGACCGGTCAGCCCATGGATGGCCGCCTGCGCCCCGCGATCGCGGCCCGCATAGGCGCGAATCTTGATATCCAGCGGACCATTGCCCGGCTTCATGCGCAGATAGACGCGGCCCTGCGCCGTATCGACGCTGTTGGAATCCCGACCGCCCGGCGCGACATTGTGCAGCATGCCGTCGCCCTTTTCATAATTGCCGGCGACGCGGATGCCCAATTCATCCTCGACCATCGTGGTTTCGATCGCGGCCTGCGCCTTGGACGTGTTGAAATTGCCGTAGCCGACCTCGGCATAGCTGTTGGTGCCCGACAATTTGGGTGCGCGGGTGATGAAGTTGATCGCGCCGCCGGTCGTGTTGCGACCGAACAAAGTGCCCTGCGGCCCGCGCAGCACTTCCACCCGATCCAGATCGAACAGGCCCATGCCATGGCTGGTCCGCGCAGCGATATAGACGTCGTCGATATAGACGCCCACGGGCGAAGCCTGATTGCTGTTATATTCATTGGCGACGCTGATGCCGCGCAGCGAGAAATTGGGCTGGGTGCTGCCATAGGGGCTGCTGACCTGCAAATTGGGCACCGCCGTCGCTAGCGCGGCGGAATTGGAAATCCCCTTATTCTGGAGCGTTTCGCCACCCAGCGCGGAAATGGCCAGCGGCACAGACAGCATGGATTGCGACCGGCGCTGCGCGGTGACGATGATGTCTCCATTATCCGCTGTCGGCTGGGGCGCGCTTGCCGCCTCCTGCGCCAACGCGACCTGCGATACGCCGCTGCACAGCAGAATCGCCAAAGCCTTGGTCGTGATGAACCTCATTTACCCTCTCCTCCATCTTCCCCCTTTTGGCGGGGGATGCGGTTATGATGAAGCAGACCTAGCCCAGCCGAACCGGGAAGGCTTTACCCAGAGTTGACGCCAGATTTGGCATTTCTTGCGCTCGCCTTGAACTGGCGCACAAACCGGGCCTCTGTAGCCACCAAGCGCAAGACGTGAGCGATAGCGGCCCCGGCCGACCATGCGCCGCGCATCATGCCGCATGATTTTTGGAGAGGCTCACCCATGCACCCCAGGCCATTTGCCATCAGCGATCCGGATCGACCGGCGATCATCCTGCCGGCGACCGACCAGACCATCACTTACGGCCAGTTGGAGGCCGCCGCCAATCGCGGCGCCCACCTGCTGCGCGCGCTCGGCTGCGTGCGCGGCGACGGGATCGCACTGCTGATGGACAATGAAGCCGCGATCTTCGACCTTGGCTGGGCGGCGCAGCGCATCGGCCTCTACCTCACCAGCATATCGACCAAATTGTCCGCCGCCGACATCGCCTATATCCTGTGGGATTCTGGCGCGCGCATTCTGATCGCATCCGACCGGCTCGCTTCTTTGGCGCAGGCGGCGCTGGCAGAGGCGGACGGCGTACAGGGCTATCTGGTCGATACCGCTGTCGATCCGCTCAAAAACTGGTCCGCCAGCGTCGTCCGCTATCCGGACACGCCCGTCCCCAACGAAAGCGCCGGTACGGACATGCTCTATTCCTCCGGCACCACCGGCCGGCCCAAGGGCGTGAAGCCCCCGCTACCCGAAGGCCCCCTGGACGCGCAGACCGCGCTGGAGGGGATGGGCACCGCCCTCTACGGCATGGGGCAGGACTGCATCTATCTCTCCACCTCGCCCCTCTATCATGCCGCGCCCTTGCGCTGGGCGATGACCATTCATCGGCTCTGCGGCACCGTGGTGGTGATGGACAGGTTCGACGCGGAAGACTCGCTGGCGCTGATCGAGCGCTACCGCATCACCCATGCGACCTGGGTGCCGACCCATTTCGTGCGGTTGCTCAAATTGCCGGAGGATGTCCGCGCCCGCTACGATCATGGGTCGCTCAAAGCCGTCATCCACGCCGCCGCTCCCTGCCCCGTGCCGGTCAAGCAGGCGATGATCGACTGGTGGGGGCCGATCGTGCATGAATATTATTCCGGCACCGAATGTTGCGGCATCACCGCCTTGTCTTCGCCCGAATGGCTGTCCCGCCCCGGATCGGTCGGCCGCGCGGTGCTGGGAAGGGTCCGTATCGTGGGAGAAAATGGGCAGGAAGTCGCGCCCGGCGAAACGGGCGACGTCTTCTTCTCGGACGGCCCGACCTTCACCTATCATAATGATCCGGACAAGACCGCCGCTGCCCATAATGACCGGGGCTGGGCCACGCTCGGCGATGTCGGCCATCTCGACGCGGACGGCTATCTGTTCCTTACCGACCGGCGCAGCTTCATGATCATCTCGGGTGGCGTGAACATCTATCCGCAGGAAATCGAAAATTGCCTGATCACCCATCCGCAGGTCGCAGACGTGGCCGTCATCGGCGTTCCGGACGAGGAAATGGGCGAAAATATCCTGGCCATCGTGCAACCGGCCGAAAGCGTTGACGGCGACGCCGCTCTGACGGAAGAATTGACCCGCTTCGTCCGTACGGCCCTGGGGGGCGTGAAGACGCCGCGCGCATTCGTCTTCCGCGCCGACCTCCCCCGCGAACCGACCGGCAAGCTGATGAAACGCAGGCTGATCGACGAATATCGCGCACCGGCCGCCACGATGAGAGGGTGATATCGCGCCATGGACCGGCTGATCTTCGATAGCGAACATATCCTGTTCCGCGACACCGTCCGTCATTTCATGCTGACCAATGTGGCGCCCCATGCGGAACGGTGGCGCCGAGACGGCATGGTCGACCGGGCCGTCTATCGCCAGGCTGGCGAGGCCGGACTGCTATGCCTGTGGGCACAGGCCGATGTGGGCGGCGCGGGCATAGCCGACCTGCGCTTCGACCAGATCATCATAGAGGAAAATATCCGCCACGGCGAAACCGGCTTCTACATCCACCTGCACAGCAACCTCGTCGCGCCCTATATCGACCGCCTCGGGTCGCCCACATTGCGCGCGCGGCTGATGCCCGGCATCGTGGCGGGCGACACCATCTTGGCCATCGCCATGACCGAACCGGGCGGCGGCAGCGATTTGCGCGCGGTCCAGACCCGCGCGATCAGGGATGGCGACGGCTGGCGCCTGTCGGGCACGAAAACCTATATCTCCAACGGCATATTGAGCGACGCGATCGTCGTCGTCGCGCGATGCCGTGACCTGCCGGGCGAACCGATCGGCCTCTTTCTGGTCGAACGGGACATGGCCGGCCTGTCGCGTGGAAAGCCGCTCAAGAAAATGGGATTGGCATCGCAGGACACCGCCGAAATCATGCTGGACGACGTCCATGTGCCGGCCGACAATCTGCTGGGCGATCCCACCGCCGGTTTCGGCACCCTCATGCGATTTCTCGGCACCGAACGGCTGATCGCCGCGATCGCCAGCATCGCCGCCGCGCAGGTCGCGCTCGATCTCACGCTCGACTTCGTCCGGCATCGCCGCGCATTCGGTCAGGCGATCGGGCAGTTTCAGCATAACCGATTTCGCCTCGCGGCCCTGCGCGCGCAGATCGACGCGGTGCAAACCATGGTCGATCAACTGGTCCTGCGCGCGAATGCCGGATCGCTGGAGGGCGGCGATGCAGCCTCGGCCAAACTGTTGGCCAGCGAGGTGGAAAGCCAGATGGTCGACCTTGGCGTCCAGCTGCACGGCGGCGCGGGCTATATGGACGAATATCGGATCAGCCGCCTCTACACCGACGCCCGGATCAGCCGCATCTTCGCTGGCAGCAACGAAATCATGCTGGAAATCATCGCGCGCGGCATGGATCTGGACGCCCGAAGCTGATCGCACCCAATTAGCGCAAGAAATGCAAAATCTGATGCGCTTTTTCAGCAAAGCCTTGGACCGGCCATTCTTGTATGAGAAGATGATGCAATGACCGCAGAATGGCGGCACGGAGAGGTAATATGGTCAGCTCGCTCAAGGTCGCAGGCATCAGTCAGGGGAACGCCCCCGCGTCCGGCTGCATCGCATGAGCAGCCTTGCCCCTGCGCCCGCCAGCAACGGCAAATGGCATGCCGAAGCGATCATCGCCGATACGCTGAAGCGCGCCCCCGAAGTGAAGCTGGAATCCTCCGACGGCCGCTGGCGCTTCAGCCGCTGGCGTCAGTTCGTGGGCAGCTACGCCCTGCCCGCCCTGCCCGATCCCCTCTTCGTGGTACAACTGGCCGGCAAGACCAATGTGCGCACCTGGGACCGCGACGGGTGGAGCGAAACCAGTTCCTTCCCCGGCGCCGCGACGATCGTGCCCGCGACCATGAGCACCCGCTGGCTGGTCGATGGTGAACTGGATGTCGTGACGCTCAGCGTCGATGCCGACGATCTGCGTTCGGCCTCGGTCCTGGACCAGTTTTCCCGCATGCGCTTCGCCTTCAACGATCCGCTCGGCGCCGCACTCGCCCGGCAGATACTGGCAGAACTCTACACGCCGTCCGATGGCCCCCGCGATCTCTATGTCTCGGCGCTCGTCGACGCGCTCAAGGCGCATATGCTGCGCGGCCCGGTCAAGGCGGCGGCGCAGGAATTCCCGACCTCCGCCTTTTCCGCCTATCGCATCCACCATATCATGAACGCGATCCGCGAACGGCCGGAGGCGGACCATGGGCTGGAGGAAATGGCGGCGCAGATCGGCATCACCCCCTCGCACCTCTGCCGCGTGTTCAAGAAGGCGACCGGCGTCAGCCCGCACCAATATGTGCTGAAAACCCGGTTGGAGCGGGCGCAGGAGATGCTCGGCCAATCCGACGCGTCGATGAACTATATCGCCGAATTTCTGGGCTTCGCCAGCCAGAGCAGCTTCAACCGCGCCTTCCGCAACATGACCGGTGAAACCCCGTCCACCTACCGCAAGCGCCGGCTGAACGGGTAACAGCTTGGCGCATCCGCATCGAAAATGCGCTCTTTCGCGCATTTTCCCAACAGTCTCTCACACGACCAGCACGATCTTCCCGAAATGCTCGCCCGCATCCATGCGGGCATGGGCCTTGGCCGCATCTGTCAAAGCGAACTTCCGGTCCATCGCCGGGCGCAGCTTGCCCTCGCCCACGAACGGCCAGACATTGCGCATCAGCTCGTCCGCGACCAGGCTCTTGAAACCCACCGACCGCGCCCGCAGCGTCGATCCGGTCAGCGTCAGCCGCTTCTGCATGATCGCCGGAATGAAGACCTCCGTCTTCGCCCCGCCCAGCACGGCGATCGACACATGCCGGCCATCCTCGGCCAGGCAGGACAGGTTGCGCGGCACATAATCGCCGCCGACCATGTCCAGCACCGCCTGCACACCCTGCCCGCCGGTGATGCGCTTCACCTCCTCGGCATAATCCTGCGTCTTGTAGTTGATCGCATGATCCGCGCCCCACTCTGTCGCAGCCACACATTTCTCGTCCGATCCGCAGGTCGCGATGATCGTCACGTCGAACAGGTTGCACAGCCGGATCGCCATCGTGCCGATCCCGCTGGTCCCGCCATGCACCAGCACCGTGTCGCCCGCCACGACATAGGCGCGCTCGAACAAATTGGTCCACACGGTGAAGAGCGTCTCGGGCAGCGCCGCCGCTTCGGCCAGATCATAATCGTCCGGCACCGGCAGGCATTGGCCCGCAGGCGCCACCGCATATTCGGCATAGCCGCCGCCCGCCAGCAACGCGCACACCTTCTGCCCGATCAACGCGTCCGCACCGCTGCCTGCCGCCACGATCGTGCCAGCCACTTCGAGTCCGGGAATGTCGGATGCACCTGGCGGCGGCGGATATTTGCCCTGCCGCTGCAACACGTCCGGCCGGTTCACGCCGGCGGCGGCCACCTTGATCAGCACTTCGCCTTCGCCCGGCACCGGCACCGGCCGCCGCTCGGGCACCAAGGCATCCGGCCCGCCCGGCGTGGGAATCGCGATCGCCGTCATCTCGCCCGGCACTGCGTCCAAATCCGCCATATTGCTGCCCCCAGCCGTTAACCATGTTGCACCGCATCAAAAATTACCGTGCGGAACCTATGCCCTTATTGACAGAGTGGCCAACTGGGTCAACATTGGCGTCATGGACCTGGATGACGATCTGCCGAACAAGGGCGACGATCCGCTGACCCGCCTGCTGAAACAGGATCTGGGGCCATTGTCCGTATCCGAACTGGATGCCCGCATCGCCGCCCTCGAAACGGAAATCGCGCGCACCCGGCGGACGAAAGACAACGCCGTTAACCATAAGGCAAGTGCCGAGGCGTTATTCAGACGATGAACCATTGCCACGCCCCCTGCGCCTTGAAAGGCTCCATAGGGCTACGGCAGTCAGGCAATTCCGCTGGTCTGGGCCATGGCCTTGATCCTGCGTCGAGCAATGCCGACATAGGGTTCAACACTACCCCTCTTTGGGGCCAGGAGTAGAACAGACATGCCTTCATTCGCACCCGCTCTTGAAACAACCCTGCACAATGCGCTGACGCACGCGTCCGAGCGTAAGCATGAATATGCCACGCTGGAGCATCTCCTCCTGGCATTGATTGATGACGAACATGCGTCAAAGGTGATGCAGGCGTGCGGCGTGGAGCTGGGCGAGCTGGGCGACGCGGTCACCCATTATCTCGACACCGAACTCGACAGCCTGAAGGTCGAAGGGGCGTCCGACCCCTCCCCCACCAGCGGTTTTCAGCGCGTGGTTCAGCGCGCCATCCTCCATGTCCAGTCGTCCGGCAAGGATGAAGTGACGGGCGCCAACGTCCTCGTCGCACTCTTTTCCGAACGCGAATCCTATGCCGTCTACTTCCTGCAACAACAGGATATGAGCCGCCTCGATGCCGTGAGCTTCATCAGCCATGGCGTCGGCAAGGGCACGCCCGCGCCCGAGCGTCAGGAGACGAAGGGCGTCGCCGAGGAGGAAAAGAAGGTGCAGGACGGTAAGGCCAAGAAAGACAGCGCCCTCGAACAGTTCACCGTCAACCTCAATGAGAAGGCCGGCCGGGGCAAGGTCGATCCGTTGATCGGCCGCACCGCCGAAGTGGATCGCACGATCCAGATCCTGTGCCGCCGGTCCAAGAACAACCCGCTTTATGTGGGCGATCCGGGCGTCGGCAAGACGGCGATCGCGGAAGGCCTGGCGCGCAAGATCGTCGAGGGCGAAGTGCCCGACGTCCTCAAGGAAGCCGTCATCTACTCGCTCGACATGGGCGCGCTGCTGGCCGGCACCCGCTATCGCGGCGATTTCGAAGAGCGCCTGAAGGCGGTTGTCACCGAACTGGAAAAGATGCCGCACGCGGTGCTTTTCATCGATGAGATCCACACGGTGATCGGCGCTGGCGCGACCAGCGGCGGCGCGATGGATGCTTCGAACCTCTTGAAGCCCGCTCTGTCGGGCGGCACGATCCGCTGCATCGGTTCGACCACCTACAAGGAATTCCGCAATCACTTCGAAAAGGACCGCGCCCTGCTGCGCCGGTTCCAGAAGATCGACGTCAACGAACCCACGATCGAGGATACGATCAAGATCCTCGCCGGGCTTCGCACCGCGTTCGAGGAGCATCATCACGTCAAATATACCCCCGACGCGATCAAGGCGGCGGTGGAGCTTTCGGCCCGTTACATCAACGACCGCAAGCTGCCGGACAAGGCGATCGACGTGATCGATGAAGTCGGCGCGATGCAGATGCTCGTGGTGCCCTCCAAGCGCAAGAAGACCATCACGCCCAAGGAGATCGAGCAGGTCATCGCGACCATGGCCCGCATCCCGCCCAAGACCGTGTCGTCCGACGACAAGACCGTGCTCAGCTCGCTGACCACGGACCTCAAGCGCGTCGTCTTCGGCCAGGACAAGGCGATCGAAGTGCTGTCCTCCGCGATCAAGCTGTCTCGGGCAGGCCTGCGCGATCCGGACAAGCCGATCGGCAACTATCTCTTCTCCGGCCCCACCGGTGTCGGCAAGACGGAGGTCGCGCGCCAGCTCGCATCGATCATGGGCATCCCGCTCCAGCGCTTCGACATGTCGGAATATATGGAACGCCATTCGGTCAGCCGGCTGATCGGTGCCCCTCCGGGCTATGTCGGCTATGATCAGGGCGGCCTGCTGACCGATGCGGTCGATCAGAATCCGCATAGCGTGCTGTTGCTCGACGAAATCGAAAAGGCGCACCCGGACCTGTTCAACATCCTCTTGCAGGTGATGGACAATGGCCGCCTGACCGATCACCACGGCAAGACCGTCGATTTCCGCAACACCATCCTCATCATGACCACCAATGCCGGTGCGTCGGACATGGCGAAGGAAAGCATCGGTTTCGGCGAATTCACTCGTGAAGATGTGCAGGAAGATGCGGTGAAGAAGCTCTTCACCCCCGAATTCCGCAACCGCCTCGATGCGATCGTGCCGTTCGATTATCTGCCGACCGAAGTGGTGGCCCGCGTCATCGACAAGTTCGTGCTGCAACTCGAACTGCAACTGGCCGACCGCGACGTCCACATCACGCTGGATGACGATGCCAAGAGCTGGCTCACGAAAAAGGGCTATGACAAGCTCTACGGCGCGCGCCCGATGGGCCGCCTGATGCAGGAAAAGATCAAGCAGCCGCTGGCCGAGGAACTGCTCTTCGGCAAGCTGGTCCATGGCGGCGAAGTCCATGTCCATATGAAGGACGAGGCTCTCGCCTTCCAGATCACCCCCGCCGCCCCCAAAAAGGGCAAGAAGGGCGGCAAGGCCAAGGCATCGGAAGGCACGAAATAAGCGCCTTCATACGCAAAACGAAAAGGGCGGCCCGCAACGGCCGCCCTTTCCATATGCCCCCTTCTCCCCACGGGGGAGAAGGATACGCAGCCTTACGCGCACAGCGCGTTAGGCGAAGTTGGATGAGGGGCGCGACGCTGTAAAATCAACATTGCCTGCCGTCGTTCCAGCAACCTTGCCTTCTCGTAAGCCCGCGCTAGTTTCGCACCACATGGGCCTCAAACACCGTCTCTACAATCTGCGCCGCCGCGCCTTCGGCTCCTGGTCGATAGACGATCCCCGTCCGATTCAGGCGGACGCGCCCTACACCTATTTCCTGCCCTCAGCCGAGCGGATCGCTGCCTTGCGGCCCGGCGATCTAGTAAAGCTTGTCATCCGTAGCCATCCTCCCGGTCCGGAATGGGATGCGGAGCGGATGTGGGCGGAGGTGGAAAACATCGCGCCAGAAGGCTGGACCGGCGCATTGGCGAACACGCCATGCGACATGCCGCAATTGCGCGAGGGCAGTCGCCTTACATTCCAGCCCTTCCACATCATAGACCTCATCTACGAAGGCGACAGAGAAGCCCAGCCCGAACTGCCTCGACGCGAATATTGGGATCGCTGCATGGTCGACAGTTGCGTGCTCGATGAGGGTGTACCGGTCTATTATATCTATCGCGACGAGCCAGACATGGGCGGCGAAGACGACAAATATCCCGACAGCGGATGGCGCATCAGAGGCGACTATCGCGACCTGAACGACGAGCAACTTCATGCCCGCAAGCACGACTATATCGCCATCGGGAAAGTGTTGAACGCTGATGACAGCTGGCTGCACCTGATCGACAGCCCGGTCGGTTCGGCATGGCTACGCAATTTCGAGACGGGAGACTATGAGCCGCTTGGCGACGAAGATAATCATGGCGACAACTGACGCCGTCATCCTCCTCCACGGCTTCGGCGGCCTCCCCATCCAGACCGCGCTCCTCGCCCGACGCCTGCGCACGGCCGGCTACACCGTCGCCAATATCGGCTACCCAAGCTGGCGCTGGCCCATCGAACGCGTGCTGGATCACCTCCACCAGCGCATCACCGCCGCCCCGGCCTCCGCCGCACGGCACATCCATTTCGTCGGCCACTCCATGGGCGGCCTGCTGCTACGCGCCTATCTCGCGCGCCATCGCCCCGCCCAACTCGGCCGCGTCGTCATGCTCGGCACGCCCAATGGCGGCAGCGAACTGGCCGATCTGCTCTACCGCCTGCGCCTCGACCGCCCGATCCTGAACCATGCCGGCCTCCTCCTGCGTACCCGGCGCGACGCCGCCACGCAGGCATTGTTCGGCACGATCGACTATCCCCTCGGCATCATCGCCGGCGATCGCCCGATGATCGGCGCCCTGCCCCACCTCGTCTTCCGCGCCCCCAATGACGGCAAGGTCAGCGTTGCCGCTACCCATGTCGATGGCCAGGCCGACCATCTCGTCATGCCCGTCGCCCACACCGCCATGATCTACACCCGCCCGGTCGCCGATCAGGTCGCCCATTTCCTGCGCGAAGGTCGCTTCAAGCGCCCCTGAATCTCTGCTACGATCCCGCATCCCAGAAAAAAGGTCGCATCTCTTCCGTTCACCATAAGGAATAGATGTTGTGCGCAAAATTCTGACCTCGCGCCCCGCTCGCGGTGCGCTGCTTCTCGCATCCTTCACGCTCCTCGCCGCCCCCGGCTCCAGTCAGCAGGCGTCCGGCCCCATCGCCCGCTACACGATCGACGCCGGCACCATGTCCGGCATGGCCGCCATGGGGAGCGGCGGCGGCATGGGCGCGGCCATGAGCATGATGATGGGCGGCGGCAACAAGCCGATGCACGAACTCGTCCTGCGCCTCGGCTCTACGCGCGCGCCCACCGGCGGTGCGCCTGCAGCCGAGCATTTCATGCCCGCCGGGGCAGCCCTTGGCGCCTCCGTCCCGCTCGTCACCCCGCGCATCCCGCCCAGCGAGGATCAACCCATCCCCGGCGAGCGTCCCAAGGGCCGCCTGCTCATCTATTGGGGCTGTGGCGCCACCGTGGGCGCGGGCCAGCCCGTCATCATCGACTTTGCCAAGGTCGCCAGGGGCCAGATCCCGCCCGGCCTCTACATGAGCGGCGCGTCGATTCCGCAGGAATGGCAAGTCCGCGTCACCAACAGCAAGACCTATGGCGACTGGCCCAATGCGCAGACGCGCAAGACCGTCTCCGCCAGCAGCTCCCTGCTCGGCGACCATCGCATCGCGGGTAATTACAGCCCCGACATCGCCTTCAACCTGAAGCAGGATTTCATGCCCCCCATCACCGGCACCGCGCGAAAGATCGCCGGCGGCGCCACGATCCTCAGTTGGAATGGCCTGCCCCAGGCGACCGGCTACTACGCCTGGACCTTCGGCGCGCAGGACAATGGCGACATGGTCTGGTGGGCCTCTTCCGCGACCCAGGCGTTCGGCGGCCCGGTCTGGGACTGGATGTCGCCCGCCGCCGTGCAAAAAATGATCGCCCAGAAAATCGTCATGCCGCCCAGCCAGACCAGTTGCACCGTCCCCGCCGCCGTCACCCAGGCAGGCGGAGAAATGCTGATGGGCAGCCTCTATGCCTATGGCCCGGAAGCGAACTTCGCCTATCCCCCGCGCCCCGCCGATCCGAAAATCGCGTGGAAACCCGAATGGATCGCCCGCGTCCGCTATCGCGCCAACACCATGTGGATGCTGAACGGCCCGGACATGGGCGCCATGATGAGCGACTCCGGCAGCGATGAGGGCGAAGACACCCCCGCCCGGCAGCAACAGCAGAAGAAAAAGAAGAAGTGCGGCGGTGGCCTCGGCGGCATGCTCGGCAGCGCCATGGGCGTGGGCTGTTAGAAAGCCTCTCCCGTTCGTCCTGAGTAGCCGCTGAGCGAAGTCGAAGCGGCGTATCGAAGGGTCAGGTGCCCTCGATTTCACGCAGTCCCTACGCATGACGAACGGAGGACGCATATTCTGGTCGAGAAACAGGCTGGCACGCGCCCTCCGCATGCGCCACCTTCCCCGCCTCGATTCAGGAGAGAGAAGCCATGCCCTCTGACCTCATTTTCTACACCAACCCCATGTCGCGCGGCCAGATCGCCCGCTGGATGCTGGAGGAAGTCGGCGCCGCTTACGACACGGTGATCCTGGCCTATGGCGAAGACGGTATGAAGGCCGCCGATTATCGCGCCATCAACCCGATGGGCAAGGTGCCCGCGATCGTCCACAACGGCCGCACCGTCACCGAATGCGCCGCCATCTGCGCCTATCTGGCCGACGCTTTCCCTGACGCCGACCTCGCCCCACCGCCCACCGACCGCCATTCTTATTATCGCTGGCTCTTCTTCGCCGCCGGCCCGGTCGAGGCTGCCGTCACCAACAAGGCGATGGGTTTCGTCGTCCCCGAAGGCCGCGAACGCGCCGCCGGCTATGGCAGCTTCGAAGACACCATCGCCGCACTGGAAACCGCGGTCGCGGGCGATGCCTGGATCTGCGGCGAGCAATTCACCGCCGCCGACGTCTATGTCGGCTCACAGATCGACTGGGGCCTCAGCTTCAAGACCATCCCCTCCAGCCCCGCGCTGGAAGCCTACGCCACCCGCCTGCGGGAACGCCCCGCCTATAAGCGGCAGAAGGACATAGACGGCGCCCTCATTGCCGAAATGCAGAAGAAGGGCTGACCTCACTTCCCCCCTCCCTCCCAAGGAGGGGGCAAGGGGTGGGTAGCGAACGAGCCTCCAACAAAAAAGGCCCGGCGGATCACTCCACCAGGCCTTCCTCATATCATATCCGCTATGCGATCAGCGACGATCGCCGAACAGGCGCAGCAGGAACAGGAACATATTGATGAAGTCGAGATAGAGGTTCAGCGCCCCCATCACCACCGACTTGCCCATCATGTCCGTGCCCGCGACATGGGCATAGATGCTCTTGATCTTCTGCGTGTCGTAAGCGGTCAGACCCGCGAACAGCAGCACGCCGACGCCGCTGATGACCAGGCTCATCGCGTTCGACTTCATGAAGATGTTGATCAGGCTCGCCACGAACAGGCCGACCACGCCCATGATCAGGAAGGTGCCGAAACCCGACAGATCCTTCTTGGTGGTGTAACCCCACAGGCTCAGGCCCGCGAAGGCGGCGGCCGTCGCGAAGAAGGTCTGCGCGATCGACGTGCCGGTATAGGCCAGGAAGATGTAGGAGAGCGACACGCCCATCACCGCCGCATAGGCCCAATAAAGCGCCTGCGCCGCGCCGGTCGACAGGCGATTGATGCCGAAGCTCAGCACCATTACGAATGCCAGCGGGGCGAACATCACGATATATTTCAGGATGCCGGGGCCGGCGAACACGCTGTAGGCCATGCCGCTATTGGCGAACAACAGCGCCACGATGCCGGTCAGCAGCACGCCGCTCGCCATATAATTATAGACCGACAGCATATATTTGCGCAGCCCGGCGTCATACGCCGCACCACGCGCCGCCGTCGCGCCGCCAAAGCCCGCCATGCCGGCAGGGCTGTCGGAACGGGGATCGGACCAGTTGGCCATGAAAATATTCTCCTTTGCCGGCATCGGTGCCGGTACCCACCCATTATCGGCCCATCGCCCCCCAACTTCAAGCCAAACCCGCACGAATGGACGCTTCGTCATGATCCGGACAGCAAATGTCATGGGCCGAGGAGCGGCAGGGCAGCACGGATTGTCAGTATGGTGGGAAGCGGACTGGCGGGTTTTGAGTTTAACACCTAGAATACCGTCATCCCAGCGAAAGCGGGGATCTCAGGCAGGCGCACATTGCGTCAACGGATAGCACAAGACGGCTGGCCTCCTTCTACTACTGCCTGAGACCCCAGCCTTCGCTGGGGTGACGGCTATGAAGCCGATGGGAAGGATCGCGATAAGTCCGCCTCTGATCGTTTTCGACCTCTCCCCCTCTTCCGTCATGCCGGGCTCGACCCGGCATCCCGCTTCTCCGCAAACGCTGACGATCGAAAACGCTCCCCGGATCAAGCCTGTCGAAAGATCCGGGGCAACAGAGCTGATCACCACCTTCCCCTCCAAAACCCCACAAGCAATTGTCACAAACGCCCTTATATAGATCCCTATGCATCGCCTGTTCGTCGCCATCCGCCCGCCCGCTGATCAGCGCACCCACCTCCTCTCGCTGATGATGGGGGTCGACAATGCCCGCTGGCAGGATGACGCCCAGCTTCACCTCACCCTGCGTTTCATCGGCGAAGTCGACCGGCACCAGGCGAACGATATCGCCGACGCCCTCGCCGCCATCCGCTTCACCCCGTTCGACATCCAATTGTCGAGCGTCGGCAGTTTCGATCGCAAGGGCGTGGTCGATACGCTCTGGGCCGGCGTCCAGCCCCGCGACGCGCTCGAACGGCTGCATAAAAAAGCCGACCGCGCCTGCGTCTCGACCGGCATGCCGCCCGAAAGCCGCGCCTATCTCCCCCATATCACCCTCGCCCGCTTCGGCCGCACCGGCGCCTTCGTCGCGCCCTTCCTTGCCCGCCACGCCGCGCTCACCGGCCCGCTCTTCCGCGTGGACGGCTTCACCCTCTATGAAAGCCGCGTCGGCCATGGCGGCGCCAGCTATCATCCGGTGGAGGATTATCCGGCCAGCGGCAGGACGCTGGGCGGCATGGACTGACAAGCCAGCTATTCTGCCGGAACGAAACGCAAAGTCCCGGCCAGTCTCGCGGGCGCGTTCGTGTCCTTGGGATGATTCACCCCATCGACCACCGGCACCTGCGCGAAATCGAACGGACTGACCCCATCCAGGCACGCGACATTGACGCCATATTGATTGGGGTTCGATCGTCGCTGATGATGGGTGTAGATGCCGCACCGGGCACAAAAGAAATGCTGCGCCACCCCGCTATTGAACCGGTAGCTGGTCAGCGCATCCTCACCCTGCAGGAAGCGGATGCCGCCCAATTCCACTGAAACCGCTACTGCGCCACGCATCCGGCAATAGGAACAGGTGCAGCGCCGGGCGCTGTTCAACCCATCGCTCAGCGTCACTTCGAACCGCACCGTCCCGCAATGGCATTGCCCTGTTCGGATATCCGCGTCATCGGCCATCGCCACCTCCTGTCCTGCGCAAGACTATCCGATTTTCAGCCGATACCAAGGACGTCCCGAACAGCAGCGCGGACAATGCAGGAACGCCCCACCCGTCTGACCGACAGGCCATCATGAAACCGACGGACCATAGCGCCCGGCGCCACCCAAGCTTCAGGCGCGCATCTGGTCCGCGCAACGACGGCGGCAACATGTCTAACGGCCCAGAATTCCTAACCCGGCAAGCCATGCCATGAACCTGCCCGCAACGCGACCAACCCCATCGCACCTTCCCAAAGCCCCGGCCAAACGACAGGACGCCCGAACCACCTCCCTGTCGGGAAGCGATCCGGGCGCCCTCGATCACCCATACTGCGCCGGGGCGCAGCGCAGGCCTTACCCCTTGGTCAGCACGCCGCATGCCACGCGGCCGCCGGCATTGCCGGTCGGGTCGGTGGCATAATCGTCCGCCTGCGCGTGGATCACGATCGCCGCACCATCGGTGTCCAGCAACGGCGACGCGCCTTCGCTGATCGTGCCGCCGGCCACGACATATTCGATCGCGCCCGTGCCGTCCGATCCGACCGTCATGTTGGGCATGTCGCCCATATGCGGGCCGGCGGGATTATCCTTGCCATGCTTGTGCGCGGTCGGGTTCCAATGGCCACCGGCGCTGGTGAAATCGGGGCCGGTGCACTGACCGGTCGTGTGGATATGGACCGCGTGGATGCCGGGCGTCACGCCGATGGCCTTGACCAGCACATGCAGGCCGTCGGCCGCCTGCGTCACGCTAGCCGTGCCGCGCGCGGCGCCATCGCCGGCAGCCAGCTTGGCCGCAGCGGTCGGTGCGGCGGGCGTGTCGGCTGCGGTCGCACAGGCCGATGTGGCAAGGGCGAAAGGCAAAGCGGCAGCAAGGGCAAGAAATTTCATGGCAGGCTCCTAGGGAGAAAAGCACGGATATGTACGCGAACGCGACAACGGCCTTTTTGTTGCCCATTCGAACCGAATTGTCACGGCAAGACTCACCTAGTCACATGATTTTGCGTCGCAATAATGAAAAGAGCGCGTGACGTCCGCCCCGTCGTCAGCAATCCGGTACGAAAGGCGCGATCAATCGCCGCAATTTTCAAGAGACATGCGCCAGGCCGCGCGCCCGTTCCCTCACATCGACGGCGCAGAGACTAGGATCCTTCACCCGGATCGACTCCCAGCAACCAAGCACGCAAACCGCTGGCCCGCGGCAAGATGCCCTCCCCTTCCTTGGCGCCCCACGCATCGTCGGAAAAAGCGGAACCCGCTATGAGCGACACCGACATTCGCTCCGCGCTTAAAATGGATGCGACGACAGAGACCTGCAGCCTTGTCCAAGCAAGAGGATTCACCTGCTGGTCGAGATCATCCGGCACATCGAAAGCACGGGGCAGCCCTCCCACATGCAATCGGATCGGACTCCGCTCCAGATCGCGCGACCCGCACCGGATTGGACCCAGCGCGCGCTGATCGACGTCACGCTGTTGCGCTATGCCAAATCTATCATGCCATTCTTGGCGTCATGCAAAGATAGCATGCTCCATCAGGCCGGCAGAAACCGGCCATCCGCTGCAATCATCCCTCAGCACATATTTCACCGATACACTTCCCTGATGCATTTTCCCGATGCATTCCCGGGCGCACCGCGCCTTACGCCATCATATCGGCGCCCTGCTCCGTGTGCCCGGAACAAGAAAAAGGGGCCGATCCTGCGACCGGCCCCCAATTCTGTATTCCATTCCGAGGAATGGAGATCGGCTTACTGGCCCGAACCCGGACCGTAGCTGATTTCCACGCGACGGTTCTGGACTTCGCGAACGCCGTCGGCAGTGTCGACGCGGGGCTTCGATTCACCGAAGGCCTGCGTGGTGATGACACCGTCAGGGATACCCTTCGAGGCCAGATAGGCCTTGGTCGAGTCAGCGCGGCGCTGCGAGAGGCCGACGTTGTACGAGGCCGAACCCGAACGGTCAGCGTGACCGGCCAGCATGACCTGGGCGCTGCCGCAGCTGCTGTAGGCCGAAACCGCGTTGTCCAGAATGGTGGCGGCGTCAGGCGTGATGTCCGACTTGTCCCATTCGAAGAACACGATGTACGGGCCAGGGTTGCACTCTGCAACCGGCGGCGGCGGCGGAGGCGGGGGCGGCGGGGGCGGCGGGGGCGGCGGGGGCGGCGGCGGCGGTGCAGCCGGTTCGCCACCGAAGTTGTAGGTCAGGCCGAGCAGCAGGCTGTGCGTACGCAGCTTGGTGTCTGCGGTCGAACCAGCCGGGCCACCGATGGTGGTGTATGCCGGGATCAGCTTGATATCGTCCTGGTTGAAGAAGCGATACTTCAGCGAAACGTCGACATGGTCGGTCACAGGGTAACGAACGCCTGCGATCGCCTGCCAGGCGAAGCCGGTGTCGCTGTCGTTAACCAGGTTGTTGGCCAGCTTGCCGCGCGAAACGCCGACACCGCCGCCGACGAAGCCCTGAAGGCCGTCATCGGGACCGAAGTCGAGCAAGCCGTTCAGCATGAACGAGAGAGCCGAGGCAGAACCGCCGAAGCCGCTCTCGTCGAGGTCGACCTTGGCGCGCTTGTAGCCGGCTTCGGCTTCAAGGCGGAAACCGCCGAAGTCGTAGCCGATGTTGGCGTCGAAGTCATAACCCTTGTGATAGTCAACACCCGAGATGGTGTTGCTGGCAGCGGCACCGTTGCCGGGCGTGAAGGTGATGTCCTGGTCTTCGACCAGCAGGACGCCGGCGTCGACGCCAACATACCAGCTGTTGTCACGCGCCATGGCCGGGGTGGCCAGGGCAGTGGTCGCAAGCGCAGCCGCGAGGGCAAGCTTCCGCATTTGAATTCCCCTTTCAAGAGTGTCACGAAGGACTGCTGAAACCCTGTAATCGGGAGAAGGTTTCATGGCAAGTCCACAATTAGTGAAACCGTTGCAAAAATAACGCACTAACCCGACAGAGACAGGCTTGCCCGGCCAATACCAAGAAATCCTAGGCTATTGACGCACACCCGCAACAAGAAAAACATATTGGCGTAATATTAGGCGGCGATCAGCCCATGACCGCGCAAGGCAGCCAGAATGTCTGCGACGACGGATCGCGCCTCCACGTCAATCACGCCGCCACCGACCGGTCCTGCGATTGCCGCCATTCTCGCGCCCACCACTTTATCTTCGTTCAGGTAGACGCCGTCTTGGCGGATCGCCCCGGCCCGCCATTCTGTCCCGTCGTGAAAAACACGGTGATCGCGGTCGGCGACGGCGACGCAAAGGCCCGCACGCGGCGGAACAAAGCGCCATCCGCCTTCGGTCCACAGCGCGATCGCCCCCATCTTCCCGGCCCAGTCGCCCGTTGCCCCATCCGCCACGATCCAGCATTGCCCCACCAGCGGCGTCCCCGGCGGACTGGCCAGATCGGCGCTTTCCACCCGTCCGTGCAATAGCGCATCGATCAGCACCAATGCCTCATTATGCGTGATTTCCTTCTGCGCCTGCCCTGCAAACAGCAGCGGCAGCGCCCATCGCGCCGTTCCGTCCATGACCCATTCTCCTCTTGGTTCCGTTCAGGCGACGAAGTCGCCCTCGCCTCAGGCGACAAAGTCGATCGCCGCCACCCGCCCCGGCGCCAGCGTCCCCATCTGCCGCACCTCCACGACCAGCGATCGCCCGGCGGTGCCATCGGCCGCCACCATCGCCGCGTCATAGGTCCATTGCGGCACCCCGCTTTCGGCGCTGCGTACCACAGCCCCGCCGTCCAGCAGGCGGATGGCATAGCGCTCCACCTCCTCGCCCAGCGGGACGTCGCCGCCGCTATTCCATCGCCATCCCGCCCGGCTGCGCCTGATCCAGCCGATGCGCCATCCGCCACCTTCGCCCCGCACCGTCAGATGCACCGGCGATGGCGGCACGATCGCGGCCCCCTCGATGGTCATCGCCGCCTCCACCGGCGCGACATCGCCCAGGCCCAGCGCCGCCACGCGCGCCATCGCGCCCGGTTCCCCGACACGGCCCATCGCCGCCAGCGGCTCGACCAGCCGATCCTCCTCGATCAACAGGAACGGCTCGCTCGGCCCGTGCCCCGCCATCGCCCATTCTGTCCCACGCAGCCCCCGGCGCAGCCCGCTCAGCCGATAGCGATCCGCCCCGATCCGCTCGGCATGCTCGAACTGGATCAACTCGCCCCCCACCAGACACAGGTTGCGCCCCTGCCCCAACGCCGCCTCGTCCGCGCCACCCAGCATCATATCGTCGGCCAACAACGTGACGCGCAACGAATGACGCCGATCCACCAGCGTCGCGCTCCCTTGCGGCAATATATCGTCCGCCACCCCCATCACCGCCCGCAACGCGCTGCGCCCGATCGGCATCGCTTCGCCGCTTTCGCTCATCACGAACAGCGCCGCACTGCGCCAGCCTGCCCCGCCGCTCGCCGCCGCGACCAGCAAAGGCGCACTCGCCACCCCGTCGCGGATCGGCGGCAGGTCCGCCAGCATCAGGCGCGTCACCCCATGGGGCGCATCCACCTGCCGCACGATCGCGCCGGACGAAGCCCCCGCCGGCAAAGTTCCGCCAGCCCCCGGCACCCGTCGCAGCGCCAGCCGCACCGCCATCGCCTCCCATTCCCGTTCCTCGATCCGCCACAGCCCCGGCACCTGCGCCACCTCCACCACCGCACCGGGCGTCAGCGCCAGGGCCCGCCAGTCGCAACGCAGCGTCATCGTCGCCCGCCCGGTCCATCCATCCGCCAGCCGCGCCGCAGCCAGCGCGCGCGCATCGTCCGCCGCCATCACCACGGGCAGGTCCATGCCCACTTCCTGCCGCCCCGCCCCCGGTCGCGTCACCCGCTGCACCCCGGCCTGATAGTCGCGCGCAGCATCATGATGTCGCAGGCTCAGCGCCACCGGCACGGCATCGGCCGCCGCGCCCGATCGCTCGGCCGGATCGACATCCCGTCCGTTCACCCGCCTCGCCAGCCCATCCGCGTCGATCGCGCCCTCCGCCCCGTCACCAACTGCCGCCAGCCGCAATCCCGCGCCATCCGACCGCAGCGCCAGCCCATAGGCCTCGACCAGCGGCGCGATCGCCGCCCGCACATCGCCCCCGCTCGCGGCAAAGCCAGCCACTTGCGCAAGCCCCTCACCACCCAGCCGCCCGTCGCTCAACGCCCCGGCCACCGCACCGATCGCCACCGGCCCGTGATCGGCCTCCACTTCAAAGGTCAGCGACGGAATCCGATTGCCATAATCGGCCAGCGCCAGATCCTCGAACACGACATAGGCGATCCCCCGGTGCGCCGGGGTCACCCCAATGCCTTGCGCCGCCGCGATCAGCGGATCGACCGCCTG
Source organism: Sphingobium limneticum (assembly GCF_008710155.1). GTDB lineage: Bacteria > Pseudomonadota > Alphaproteobacteria > Sphingomonadales > Sphingomonadaceae > Sphingobium > Sphingobium limneticum. The sequence goes on along the minus strand of NZ_VYPZ01000004.1, from coordinate 74,058 downwards.
ATCCTCTCCACCGCCATGCACGCGAAAGGCGGAAACCTCCGTCTTGAAATCCCCCGCCGCCCCGCGCAGCAGATTGCCGTCCGCCCAGATGCGCCTGACCTGCCCGATCGCCCGCGCCGACAGCGCCACCGCAAAACTGGCGGAGTAACTATAACTGGTCACGCTCCCCCGCCCCTTGCCGCCGCCGCTCCGGCTCTGCACTTCCTTCAGGTCCGTCGCCCAGATCACCGTGCCCGCCACCCGCATCGTCCCGAACAGCTTTGGCACCTGCGTGCCGTAACTGGACGTCTGCACCTGCAGGTCGGCCAGCCGCGCGCCTTCCCGTCCCTTGGGCTTGAATAGGATCTGATGGTCGATGACATTGCCGATCAATCCCCCGATCGCCGCCCCGACCGGCCCGCCCAGCGCCGTCCCCACCGCCGTCAGCACCACCGTCGCCATATGTCCCTCCCCGAAATGTCCCCAAAACCTCCGTTCGCTTCGAGCGTGTCGAGAAGCGGCAAGCGCTGCGCTTCATGTCTCTCGACTTAGTTTACCCTGAGCGCCTGCCTTGGCAGGCAGTCGAAGGGCTCGAAACGAACGGACCTTTGATCTATTCCGCTCTCCACCACCCGATCACCGGCCACGGCGACACCCCCGGCATCTCCACCACCCGCCCCAGCCCCGCATGGGCGTGGACAAAGCCCGCCCCGGTCCCGATCATCAGATGCAGTTGCAACGGCCCCGGCCGCACCAGCGCCAGATCACCCGGCCGCCCCACATTCACCAACCGCAAACTCGCCGCGCGCAGCCAGCCCTCGGCCCGCGCCACATCCCCGCTGCGCAGCCCATAGGCGCAGGGCGCCTCCCGCCCCAGCGCCACCGCCGCCAGCCCCACGCAATCCAGCCCCGCCTCGCTCCGCCCATGCAGCCGGAACGGCACGCCGATCATCGCCCGCGCCCGCTCGACCACGCTGTTCATGCGCCCGGATAGCGGGTCAGCAAATCCATCCCCGGCAGATAGGGTTCGCCCCGAAAATTCACCGCATTGCCAAAGCGCCCGGCACAGGTCGCCAATTGCCGGTCGCATCCCTCGCTCAGCAGCGCCAGCGTCCCCGCCGCCACCGCAAAGGCCGGCGGATCGCTCAGCGTCACGCCGTCCACGCCATTATCCACCACCCCCTGCACCAACCCGGCATTGGCCCCGCCCAGCCATCGCAAAGTCCCGAACGCATAAGCCCCCGCCGGCAGCCCCCCGACCAAGACCTCCGCCTCCTCGACACTCCCGACCGCCACGATCCGCCGCCGCCCCGCCATATCGACCCGGCAGGCCGTATCGCCCAGCCGCGCCCGGCAATCGGGCGAAGTCGACGGCGCCACCGGCCCGCCCAGCACCGCCGCCGCGCCCAGCAGCTCCGCCGTAAATGCCCCGCCCTTGCGCGCCACTGCGCCCATCTCGCCCCGCGCCAGCAACAGCCACAGCGCGCCCGGCGCTTCCCACTGCGTCAGCCGCACCTCCAGCGCCGCGCCGTCCCATCGCCCGGCCATCAGGTCCGCCTCGCTGATGGCGTCGCTCGACAGCGCGCCCGCCACATCGCTATCCTCCCCCTGCAGCCCGATGCCGCTCCGCACCGCCGACGGCGTCATCCCCGGCGCCGCGCGATAGCTCAGCCCGCCGATGCTCAGATCGCGATCATGGCTCGTCAAACCGATCGTCACCCCATCCCGCCGCTCGATCCGCCAGCAGAAAGCCAGCGTATTGACCGGCTCGCTCAGCCGCTCCCCATCACTCATTATAACGCCGCTCATTCGCGTATCTCCACCAGCATCACCGAAGGCGCCTCGCCCGCGGCAAAGGTCGCGCGGTTGATGTCCAGCCGATCCTCGGCAAAGCGCACCGGCACATCGAACCGGTATCCGGCGGTCAGCACCACGCCCGCGCCCGGCGCCGTGTCGAACGCGATCACGCCCAACCCCGCATGACTCCACCCCTCGGTCCGTTCCACGCCATCGGCCGCCACACGGATGCTACCCGGCACCGGCCGCGTGATGATCCGCCCCTGCGCCTCGTCGCCCGCGCCATAATGGCGCATCAACTGAAAGGCGGTCATCACCCCATCGCCCACGCCCAGCCGCTGGTCGATCGGCCCCGGCGCCACGCCCGGCACGCAGCTGCGATCGTCATAGGGGTCGGTGAAGCGAAACCCGCGCGCCGCACCCCGCCGCGCCCGAAAGAAAGCGATCAGCGCAGCGATATCCGCCTCCGACCGCACCCCCGGCCCGGCATCGAAGGACAGGCGCGCATCCGCCCAATCGGCGCTGCGCCGCTCATGCCCCGAAGGGCTTTCGACGATCTGCGTCGAAAAGGCCGGCGACACGCTCGCCTGGCTGCCCATCGCGATCGGAAAGACTATATCGTCAAAGGCTTCCACATCATCCTCCCCACCCTGTCTGAAGCAGGTAAAGCCATCACGGCACACTTGCGGCAGCGCCCAGATGAAGGTCTGCGCTGTCCCCCGCGCCACCGCCGCCTGCGCCGCCTTGGCGATCAGCCCCCATTGCGCGGCCTGCTCCGGCAGCAGCACGAACCCCGCCAGATAATGCTGCTCCGCAATCGGATAGCCCAGCCGTGCCGTCGCCGCCGCCACGCCCTTCGCCGTCAGGCCGGGCCGCCCTTCCGTCACCCAGTCATAATCTTCCAATTGCAGTATATCGAAGGCCGGCGCCGCCCACCCGACCGGCATGTTCGCCCGCTTGGCCTCCGGCGCGCGCGGGTCCAATATGGTCGGCAGATAGGCCAGCAAATGCGTCACCGCCCCCGGCGCCACCGCCTTCACGGACGCACAGAGCGCCGCCGTCGACGCCGCCAGCAAAGCCCCCGCCGCATCCAGCAGCGCGCATTGTCCGGCATCCAGATCGTCCCACACACTGGGGATCGACACCACGGCCCCGCCCAGTGCCGCCCGCGCCGCATCGTCATAGACGCATATCCGCCCATTCCCCGGCATCACCCACCACCAGGGTTCGCCGACCTGAAACAGGATCGGCAACCCCGCCTCCAACCCCATGGAAACAAAGGCCCCCGCCACCTGCTGCAAATAGGCCATCGCGCCCATATGTGCCGGCGACAGCAAAGTGGACGGCGGCACCCATCCGGTCAGCGCCGGCGCGCCATCCTCCGCCCGCTGCTTCCAGTCGTTCCTGCAATGCGCATCGAACAATTCATAGGACAGCGACCAGATGACATCGAAGCCCAGCGCCTTCGCCCGCACCGCAAAGTCCCGATGCCACGCCGCGCAGGCCGCATTCAGCACCCCGCCGCTCAGGCTGACGTAAAGCCCGCCTCCCAGCCGCTCCAGTCGGAAATAGTGGCTCATCCCGACATAATGGTTGATCGCCCCGCGATAGCCCAGCGCATGGATCGCCCCGACCACCCGCTCGGGCGTCTGGTTGAAACAATCGTCATAGCCGGTCGCCATCGACAGCCCATGTTCGGGCAGCATCACGTCGCCGATCGCCAGCACCGACCCCGCGCCCTCGCACGCAATCTCGCTCAGCTCCGCCCACCCCTCGACCGCAGCGGCAAAGGGCGTATCCCCCTCATCATAGCCGGGCGGCACCAGCGATATGAACATCCGGTCCACATCCCCCGCCCACACCGGGTCATCATCCTCGGGCAGGTCGAAACCACCCGTCAGCGCCGCAAAATCCAGCCTGATGACAGCATCTTCCGGCCCACCGCTCGCATAGTTCCACAAGCGCACATACCAGGCGCGCGGGGCACCGTCCGCATCCCGCCCCTCGATCGTCAGCGTCGGCCCATGCGTCTCGTCCAGCCTGCGCACGCCCCCGCTGCGCCAGCGAAAGGACAGGGTGCAATCCCGAAAATCCCGTCGCGTCTCATAAGCGAGCAGAGGATGGCTCCACCCATCCGCCGCGTCCCAGATCAGCCCCGCCAGATCCCCCGACCCATAGAAGACCGCATCCACCCGCACCGCGTCCGGCGCGGTCGTCACGACGCTCGCCATCATCGGTCGCGGAAAATTGACGGTCCAGTGCGTCGCGGCAAAGCGCTTGATCCAGCGCGCCTCCTGCCCCCGCCGCTTGTCCGCCAGCCAATATCCTGTCCCGACCATCAGCCCAGCGCCCCCTTCACCGCCCGCGCCACCTGCCGCGCACTACGCGCCAGCAAGCGCGGCTCGCTCTCGCCACCCCGGCCATTGACCGCGATGCTCACCCGCACGTCCCGCCCGCCGCCGCCCTGCGCGACGACCTGCCCGCTCGACGTCGGCACGAACATTTCCGGCCCCCGCTCACCGACCATATAGGCCCGCCCCGGCGCCACCGGCCCACCGGTCGCCCGCCCCGGCAGCCCCAGCGCCGACGTCAGCAAAGACGCCCCCAGGCTCACCAGCCCACCGGCTGCACTGCCCCCGCCACCCACGGCCGACCGCAAGGCACTCGCCGCAATCTCGTCCAGCACGCTGAACGCCATCCGCCGCAGATCCTCGAACCCGAACTTGCCGGTCCGCACCGCCCGCATAAGCCCTTGCTCGATCCGCCGCCCGGCCCGGTCCGCCCCCTCACCCAGCGGCCCCTCCAGCCCCGCCCGCATCGCCTCGACATCCCGGCTCAGCCCCTGCGTATCGGCCCGCACCCGCACCACCAAAGTCTCGATGTCCTCGTCCATATGACTGCCTTTCAACCTGAAAAGCCCCTCCCCTTCAGGGGAGGGGTTGGGGTGGGGGCGTGCCCCACACACTCACCGTCATGCCCTCAATCCGGCATCACCCCCATCAACCGCCCCAACTCCGCCCCATCCACCCCGGCCTCCGCCGCTTCCTCCCCCCGCGCCGCGCGCAACACCGCCGCCAGTTCCGCCGGGGTCGCGCGCCAGAACTCATCGGGCCGCCAGCCCAGCAGCCACCCGGCCACCCCCGCCAGCCGCCCCGCCGCATCGGCAAAGCGCGTCATTTTCCCGCCAATATCTGTTGCAAGATCGCTTTCAGCACCGGCGTCACCTTCGCCAGCCCCACCGCGACGATCGCCTCGCCCAGCGCCTCGCGGCTCAGCGCGTCGCGATCCACCAGACAATGCCAGAAGAGCGCGACCAGATCGGCCAGCGACAATTTCCCGTCCGCCGCCCGCTCGACCAGATCGAACAGCGGCCCCAATTCCTGTTCCGCCGCCACCAGCGCCCCGAAACTCGGCCGCAGCGCCAGCCGCTCCCCGCCCAGATCCAGCGCCGCTTCCCCGCGCGCGGGGTTCGCCACCCCGGCGCTCATTCGCTCACCACCGGACCTGAGCTTTCCAGGCTCAGCGCATAATTGCGCTCGCCATTATAATCGCCGGCATAGTCCAGCCGCGTGACCAGGAATCGCCCGCGCATCCGCTCGCCGCTTTCGAAACTCAGCTCATATTGCTCGATCGTCCCGGCCAGCGCATGGCCGCGCACCCTCACCTCGGCCGCAGAGCCCGTGAACAGCCCCGCCGCCGATACGCTGACGGACCGCACCCCTGCGCCCGACAGCAATTCGCGCCAGCCGCCCGAATCCTTGCTGGTGATGTTCACCGCCTCGCCGTTGACGGACAGCTGCGTGGTCCGCATGCCGGCCACGGTCGCATATGTTGCAGGCATGTTGCCATCGCCCACTTTCAACAGAAACGTACTTCCCTTTTCGACGCCCATGGCGCATTCTCCCGACAAGCGATCCCGACGCGGGCAACACCCTGTTCCCACCCGGAAAATCGCGAAAAATTAGGGGACTCGGCGCCGGCCCGACCATCAGGTCGCAACCGTCCTGCGCCGCTTATGGAGAGGTCTGTATGATTGTTGCTGCTTCGCTCATGATGATGCTGGCCACCGCGCCGTCCGCCGACGCGGTCGGCACCGGGCGCAAGGATTTTTCCAAATGCCTGAGCGCCCAGGTCCAGCCCGCCCTCGACAAGAAGCTGGCCGTCGGCGATTTCCAGTCGGCAGCCAAAAAGGCCTGCGCCGACAAGGAAGCCGCCTTCCGCTCGGCGATCGTCGCCTCCGACAAGGCCGACAAGATGTCCGACGCCGCCGCCAATTCGGACGCGGACGACCAGATCAGCGAATATGTCGACAAGATCACCAGCGAATATGAAGAAAGCAGCCAACCCCGCTGACCGCGACAATCATGGCGCCTGACATCGCCAGAAGCCGTCACCCCGGACTTGATCCGGGGCCCCGCTTTCTTCCCGCACTATGAGCGAGAAAAAACAGGATGCCGCGTCCAGCCCTGCATGACGAAGGCAGTCATGGCGCCGCAGGCAGTCATGGCGCCGCACGCAGCAAATTATTCACGCGGAGCCGCGGAGCCGCGGAGCAAGGCAAAACGCCTCCGTGTCTCCGCGCCTCCGCGCGAACCAAAATAAGGCTCGCAGAGGCACGAACGAAGCGTGGCGATCCACAAGCGCGACAGTGGATCGCCACGCTCCGCTCGCGATGACGTAATGGATCCGTCTCAAGCCATCAGACTCTAAATGCCTACGGCGTGATACCCCTCACCCCTCCCGCACCATCCGCAACCGATAGTCGATCACCGCCCGCCATCCCGCAGGCGCCCGCCCCCCGTCGCGCCCTTCTTCCCGCGCCACCCGCGATCGCACCAGCCGCGCAGTGACGATCCGCCACCCATCCTGCACGCCCAGCCCCGCCACCACCGCATCGATCCGCGCGATCATGTCGCCCAGCCACCGTGCCGCCTCATCCCCCACGCGCAGCGCGAGACTGATCCGCACCTCCCGCCCGTCCATATTCTTCCCGCCCCAGTCCGCCCCGATACAGACATCGACATAGGCATAGGGCACGCTCGCCCGCCCCGGATCGCCATCGAACAGGCCATTCAGCCCATCCATCAGCGCCCCGTCCGCCTGCAATGCCGCGATCACCGCCGCCCGCGCCACCACTTCCGCGCTCATATCCGGTCCCTCCCCGCGTCCCGCAGCCCAAGATCCCGCCACCAGCGCCCCATCAGCCCAGCCCCGGACGCCCGCACATCCTCCCCCTCCACCACAGCCTCGACGCCCATATCCCCCAACGCCGCCACGATCCGCATCCGCCGCGCCGCCGCCCGCGCCTCCAACAGCGCCACCAATCGCCCCCTCATGCCAGCCGCATCCGCCGGAACGGCCGCCACAGCGCGCTCACCACCGCCGGCGGCGCCGCGCTCTCCGCCCCCCGCGCCGAAAAATGCTCCGCCGCCAGCCGCACGATCCCCTGCCGCAGCGGTTCCGGCAGCCCATTCATCTCCGCCGCCATTCCCGCGCGATAGCGTATCTTCAACCGCTCGCCCGCCCGCGCCCGCGTCGATCGCACCCATCCGTCGCCCGCTGCGTCGATGTCGATCGCATAGGCCTCCACCGGCAACGCCAGCACCACGCCCTCGCCATCCACCGCCTCGACCTCGTCGATCGCCGCCACCGGCCGTGCGGCCAGCCTTTGCCAGCTGCCATCGCATGCCACCGTCTCGCCCACCGCGCGCCGCACCAGCCATTGCCCGGTAAACTGCTCGCACAACGCCGCCGCGCTGCGCAGCAAGCCCGCCAGCACCGCATCCTCGCCCGCCGTCTCGATCCGCAAATAGGCCTTCAACTCCGCCAGCGATGCCGCCAGCGCCCCGCTCTCGCTCTCGTCCACCATCGCTTTCAGCGCTCCTCCACCCGCATCGTCACCGACCGTTCATCCACCTGCCCGTCGGACAAGGTGACGCGATTGGTCAGCCGATAGACGCGCCCAACAATTCCACCGTTCACCCGCGCGCTGCTGCGCTGCGCCTCGAACGCGCTCGCCTCGATCGCCAGCCCGCCTTCTTCCTGCGGCGCCACCGTCCACAGGCTCGCCACCAGGCTCTGCCCCGCCAGATAGGCGGACCAGTCGATCGCATGATCCACCCCCGCCTGCGGGTCTTTGACAGTCAGGCTCATCGCACCTTGCTCCCCTTATTCGCTTCGGGCCGCATCGCGCCGTCCCGCGTTCCCACGCGCGCCTCCAACCCCGGCCGCACGCCCCATCCCCATGGCCCCCGCCACAGGCCCGTCACCCGCACCGTGCCCAGCGCGCCCGCGCCGATCGCCTCACCCGCCAGCATGGCCGCTTTCCCCTTCCAGCAAAGCCAATCTTGCCTCCAGCCGCGCGATAGCCCGCCGCTGCCACACCGCCTCCAGCGCGAAACATTCATCGTATCGCAGTCCCCACCGGTCGCCCGCCGCCCGCGCCGGCACCCCGTCCTGCGCGGGCACGGCCTCCCAACTGTCGTGGCACACCAGCCCCCATCGCAGCGCCGCGCCCGTACCCAATTGCTGGTCGATCGCGTCGCGCACCTGCTGCGCCACCAGCCCCATATGCCAGCGCGCATCCTCGCCCTTTTCCGCCACCGCCTCGACGAAGCGATAGCGCTGCCATTCGACCGCGCCCCATGCCTCGATCAGCGCCGCATCCGCCGCGCCGACATCGCATTTGGCCCGCGCATCGGATGTATTGATCGTCCCGCTTGCGGCATAAATGGTGGACCAACGATAGGCCGCCGTGCCCCATGCCAGCCCATTATCCGTCAATGGCCGCCCGCCGCTGGCAAAGCTCGTCTCCACGCTCGCGCCGATGGCAAAGCTGGTCGCACTCGCCGTCAGATAGGGCGACACCGCCAGGTTGCTGTTAGGCCCGATGGCAAAGCGCGTCCCATCCGCATTGCCGAAATAGAGCGTCCCCGCACTGGTCTGCGCCGCAAAGCAGCAATTGAAATTGCTCCCCGTCCGCGCCGCCGACAGGACGGGCGCGCTGCTCGCACTGCAACTGATGGCCCCGCTCGCCCGCGAAATCGCGATCGCCGTCCCCAGCGCCGCGCCGCCATCATCCATGCGCCGCAACGCGAAGTCGGACCCGGCATTGCCCCCGCTATTGGCGCTCGCCATGCGCTCGACCCGCGACATCTCCACCCCGCCGGTGCCCAGCGACAGCGCCGCACTCTGCCCGTTAACCGCACTCACCGCCGCATGGGCAGGCCCCGACGCCGGCGTCAGGCTGAAGGCGGACAGGACCGCCGTCCCCCCACCGATCGCCACCGCCGAGGCATTTTGCGCCGCCATGCTGCCCAGCCCGCTGATGTCGCTCGCGGGGATGGTCGCGCTCGCGCTCATCGCCGCTGCGCCATTCCCCTTCACATAGCCGGTCAGGCTCGCCGCCCCGGTCCCGCCGCGCGCCACCGCCAACTGTCCCGACCAACTCACGCTGATCGACGCCGGCGTCAGCAACGCCGTCGCCGCCTCACCGCCCAGCGTCAGCCTGACATTGGCATCATCCACCTTCGTCAGCGCACCGCCAGCAGGGCCAGCCGCGATCGCCGCCGCCAGCCCCTCGATCGCCTCGATCCCATGGCCATGCCCCTCGACCCGCGCGACCCAGTCGGCATGCAGCGCCAGCCCGACATGCTTCTCCCCCGCGACGAAATCCACCGCCTCGCCCCCGGCCGAAGAGGCATGCGGCACCCGCACCAGCCGCCCGCCCGGATTGATCGTCCCGCGTCCCGCCTCCCACTGCCCCGGATCGACCACCCCCTGAATCACATAAGGGAAAGTCGCACCGACACTGATCGCGGCCGCAAAACCACGATAGCCCGGCAAAGCCCCGCCCAGCATCAGCGGCCCCGCCCCCGCATCCAGACACACCTCACGCACCAGATCCGCCATCTCCCAACCCGTGATCGCCACAGCCACCCCCCCAGAAAAAGGGGGGAAAGCCCAAAAGCCTCCCCCCAAACCTTCTCCCCTTGGGGGAGAAGGATACGAAGCCTTGCCAGCTTGCTGGCTAGGCGCAGTTGGATGAGGGGGCAGCACGCCCCCTCCCGTCATCAAGAAGCCGCAAACTTCATCAATTTGATCGCCTCCGAATTGGCCACAGCGCCGCCGATCCGCTTGACCGCATAGAAATGCACGAACGGCTTGTTGCTGAACGGATCGCGCAGGATGCTCGTGTCGCTGCGTTCGGCGATGACATAGCCGGCCTGGAAATTGCCGAAGGCGATCGACAGGCTGTTCGCGGCGATATCGGGCATGTCCTCGGCCTCGACCACCGGATAGCCCAGCAACGTCGCGGACTGCCCGCCCGTCAGCCCCGGCTGCCAGATGAACGCGCCGTCGCTCGTCTTCATCTTGCGCACCGCCGCCAGCGTGGCGCCGTTCATCACGAAACTCGCCCCCTGCCGGTACGGCGCACGCAGGCTCTGCACCAGGTCGATCAGCCTGTCCTGCGGGTTCGAAGCCGCAAAGCCGCCCGCCGCGCCCGACGCCACATATTGCAGCGACCCGAACGCACGCACGCTGTCCGCCTCGTTGGTGGTCGTATAGGTCAGGAAGCCCTTGGGCTTGTTCGTCCCATTGCCGCTGACGAAGGCCGCCCCCTCCGCGACCGCGAATTCCCGCGCAATCTCGCCGGCCAGCCAGGCTTCGACATCGAACTGCGCATCGTCCAGCATGGCCTGCGACGCCGCCGGATTGGCAAACAATTCACCAGCCGGAGGCGCGATTTCGTTGAAGCTCGGCGTCCCCGTCTCGGCCCGCGCGCCCGTCTCGCTCGCCCAGCCCGACACGATGCCGCCCGCGCTCACCAGCTTGCGATAGCCCGCCGTCCCGGTGCGCACGACATTGGCGATGGCGCGGATCGGCGAAATCCCCTTCAGCGTCGATCCGATCAGTTGATCGATCTCGCGCGGCACCGCATAGCCCCCCGCCGCGCCGCTGGCGCCCGAAAAGCTCTTCAACTCGACCCCCGCCTCATGCCCCTGCCGCAAATAGCGATCGACGAACGCCGCCCGCGCGGGATCGACAGCGCCACCCTTCACCCCATCGAGCGCCGGCCGCTGCTGCGCCAGCAACGCCCCCTTCAGCGCCGCAATCTCACCCTCCAACCCCTCGATCCGCTCCCCCTGCAACACCGCATCGAAACTGGCTTCCAAGCTATCCACCACCTGATCCGTCATACCCGTCTCCACAAAAAAGGGCGGCCCAGATGGACCGCCCATATTTTCCTCGCCCCTTCAGGGGAGAGGATACGAAGTCTTGGCGGCGGCGCCGCCTAGACGCAGTTGGAGAGGGGGATCGGCGCTCTTGCCGCCACCCCAACCCCGTCCTACAACTCGACTATACTACCCGGCGGCCTGCAATGGCTGGGCGTCACATAAAAAACCTTCTTCCCTCGGGGGAGAAGGATACGAAGCCATGCTAGCCTGCTGGCTAGGCGAAGTTGGATGAGGGGGAAAACACTACCCCTCCACCGCCACCACCCGCGCCAAATCCTGCATCGGATGCGTCACCAGGCTGACCTCCACCAGGTCCAGCCCCAGCAACTCGCGCGGCCCCACGCCCCGTGCCACCCGCACCCGATACCCAAAACTCAGCCCGTCCAGCGCCCCCCGCGCCAAAGCCGCCGCCGCCTCGCGCCCCGCCGCCGTGCGCCGCGACACCCGGCCGATCACGCGCAGCCCCCGCGCGTCCTCCAGCGCCTTTTCCACAACACCGATCACCTGCCCCGGCCCATGTTGCCACAATAAAGGCACGCCCGCCGGATCGATCGCGCCAAAGGCCCCCGCCCGCACCACATCGCCGCCCCGGTCCACCCGGTCGAATATCGCCGCATAGCCGGCAAAGCGCACATCGCCCTCCATCCCTCACCCCCGTTCGTCCCGAGCCTGTCGAAGCACGCGGCTATCCGCGCACCAACCCGACCAGCCCCACCTTGACCGCAATCCCCAGCAGGATCATCGCCATCGCGATCCGCACGACCCAACCGATCACCGCCCCGCGCGCCGCCTTCTTCGCGTCGCGCCAGGCGGACAGCAATTCGCGCAACTCCCGCACATCGCCCTCCGCGCGCCGGTCCGCCAGGCCCAGCCGCTCCAACGCCCGCTCCGCCCCCAGATCGCTCGCCTCCTCGATCAGCGCGCGGACGGTGACCATATCCATCGGCCGCCCCTCCGCCTGCGCGACCAGCCGCGCCAGCATCTCCTCTTTCATGTCCCATCCTCCCAAAAAGCCGCCCCAAAAACCGCAAAAGGCGGCACCTTTCCCCTCTTTCTCTCCGCGCCTTCCGCGCCTCCGCGCGAACCCATCTTTTCTTCAGGCCCGCGCCGCCCTATCTGCGCCCCATGAAACGCGCCCCTCGCAAAGTCCTGATCATCCTCGCTCTGGTCATCCTCGCCGCCCTCGCCTGGCATTTCGGCTTGTTCCGGGCGGGCGACTGCATCGTGCAGGGTGGCAGCTGGAATTGGGACAATGGCTTTTGCCGCCTCGATTCCATGCCCGCCCGCGCGCCGGACGCCTTCTGAGTGATTTTGAGGGAAATGGAACATTTCACGGCTCGAAAATCACGGCCAACACAGTCATAGTCCGAGCAAGGCCTTCTTCTCGTCGGCGCTCAGGAAATCCGCCGCCGCCACCCGTTCCCACAACGCCGCGCGCTCGTCCGACAGCGCCGGCACGGCGTCCAGGTCCGGCGCGATGACCAGTCCCGGCCACCAATCGTCCAGCCCCTGGGCCAGCGCCCCGCATATCTTCGCCACCAACGGCAATATCGTCTGCCGCCACAGCGCCTTGTTCGCCTCGCGATAATTGGCATAGGCGTTGTCGCCGGGCAGCCCCATCAGCATCGGCGGCACCCCGAAAGCCAGCGCAATCTCCCGCGCCGCCGCGCTTTTGAGGCCCACGAAATCCATCTCCGCCGGCGTCAGGCTCATCGCCCGCCAACTCAGCCCCCCTTCCAGCAGCATCGGCCGCCCGGCATTGGCCGCGCCGGCAAAGGCCACCTCCATCTCCCGCTTCACCCGCTCAAACTGTTCGGGCGACAGCACCGACCCATCGCCCGGATCATAGACCATCGCGCCGCTGGGCCGCGCCGCATTGTCCAGCAGCGCCTTGTTCCACACGCTCGCCGCATTGTGGATCGCCACCGCGCCCGCCGCCGCGCCGGTACAGCCCAGCCCATAATGATCGTCCAGTGGATGCAGCGCCTTGATATGCAGCACACCGGTGCGCCCCGCGCCATCCTGCGGCGACAGGCGCGTCACGCTCTCCCCCACCCGATAGAGATAGGCCGCCGGCCATCCCCGCGCATCGGCCTCCACGCTGACGCGCTCAGGCCGCAGCGCAAAGAGTTCGGCGGGCATCCCATCGGCTCCGGCAATCACCTGCACATAGGCATTGCCATGCAACAGCAGATGGCAGGCCAACGTCTCCACCAGCCCCTGCCCGGCCGAAGCCCGCCCGACCAGCGCCGCCACCGTGGCCACCGCCGCATCGTCGACATCCCGCATCTTGATCGCACAGGCGCCCGCCCCTTCGGACACCAGCCGCATCGCCCGCTGCGCCACCGCATTGCCCATCACGCCTGCGCGCAACTGCGCCTCATAACTAGCCGGCCACTCCCCCAGAGCCACCGCGCCCGAACCCCAGGCCCGCGCCAAAACCGGCCGCGCATCCGCAGAAGCAACTGCCTTCGTCCCAAACCATTTCATGCAAAGCCCCCAAACGCAAAAATCCTCTCCCCATGGGGGAGAGGATAGTGAAGGTCAGCGGCGTCAGCCGCTTACCGAAACTTGGAGAGGGGACAGCGCCCCGTCAGCGATCTATCAGCTTGCGAACCGCGATCCAAATGTAGCCGACAAGCATAGCCCCGCTACCGATCGTCCAGGCCCACCATGAAAACGGGCGCACTGACGCGCCCAGCCCGCCAAAGAAAATCAAGCCGCTAATGACCAGAGCGAACAGGACGAAGGGCCAATTCAGGGCAGAGCGCGCCTGACGGCCCACATCCGCTCGCGCTCGCGGCGGCGCAATATCCGGCCTGCCGCCAACCAATCGACGGGGCGCATAGCTCGCGCGAAACAACCGAGCGATCAGCAGCCCGACACAGGCTATGATCATCGTCTGTTGAGTCCAATCTGGGAATTGCAGCCAATTGGAAATCAGTTCCCAGACGACAATGATTGCGAATATCACGCCAACGAATTGCCATTGACCTTTGCGACCGACAACGCGTTGCCATCCGGCCATAAGATCCGCATATTCACCATGCGTTACCAGCTTTCCGCCAGCCTTGCGTGAAGGATAGTAGAGATAACCACCGTCTGCCGGTGTGAACTGCTTTCCAAATGCCCCAATCGTATCAAACATAGTCCGCCTCCGTTGGCGCGACCATGCCGTCAAGAATGCGTTGTTTCTAGCCAGATCATGAATGAAAGCCGCCACGCGACCGAACTCTCATTCATCCCATAACGACGCTCTACCTATTCCGCGCCAGCACCCGATCGCACACGCTGTTCGTGCCTTCGCTCTTGCCGATCACCCGGCCCGCCACCGCGCCTGCAGCACCCGCCAGCAACGTCTCGCCCAGGCTGCCGCCTGCGATCGCACCCACGCCCGCGCCACCGGCCGCGCCGATCAGCGTACCCTTGTCGCGCCCCTTCTTGCCCTGAAGCAGGCAGTAGCGCACATCGTCGCGATCACGCGGCGCAGCCCGCGCCACCCGCGCCCGATCCTTGCTGTTCAGGCTCGCCGCCATCACCGGTCCCGCCATCAGCGAAACACCCACGACAGCCGCACAGATTTTGGCCATCTTCATCGCACTTACTCCGTTTCTCACCATGATGTTTTCATAATGGCTCAGAAACGATCCGCCCCTTTCGCCGGTTCCCCGACGGAAGGGGCGAAGCACAATTTCAATCCACCCGCGAAACGAATTCGTCGACCGGGCGCCGTACCTTCTTCAGGCCCAGCAACCAGTCGCCTTCATCCGCGCGATAGCCCAGCGGCATCATCGCCACCGACCGCAATCCGCGCGCGCGCAGGTCCAGTATCTCGTCCAGCGCCGCCGGATCGAAGCCTTCCATCGGCGTCGCATCCACCTCTTCGAAGGCAGCGGCCGTTAGCGCGATGCCCAACCCGACATAGGCCTGCCGCGCGGCATGTTCGAAATTCGTTTCCGCGTCGCGCTGCGGGTAGGTGGTGAGCAACATCTGGCGATAGGCTTCCCAGCCCTCGCTCCGGAACCCGCGCTCGTCATTGACCAGGTCGAACATATGGTTGATCCGCTCGGGGGTATAATTGTCCCACGCGGCAAAGACGATCAGGTGCGACGCATCGGTCACCTGCTCCTGGTTCCAGGCGATCGGCTTGATCTTCTCGCGCACTTCCCTGTTGGTGACGACGATCACCTCGAACTGCTGCAACCCGCTCGACGTCGGCGCCAGCCGCACCGCTTCCAGGATGCGTTCCACCTTATCCTCCGGCACCGCCTTGTCCGGGTTCATCTTCTTGGTGGCATAGCGCCAGTTCAAACGGTCGATCAGCATGGGCATTCCTTTGCAGAAAAAGCATCGCGCCAAAGCCTGAGCCCGGCACATGACGCTCGCATGTAGAAGCCTCTCCCATCAAATTAAAGGTATCATATCAAAACCCGACCGGTCGCCCCATGCAACCGACCGCGCGCTGCGACGTTGTATCGGCACGTGATATGGGAGTTTATATGAAGTTCACTCGCCTTACCGCCCTTGCCGCGGCCATCGCCGCCCTGACGATGACGACCGCGCCTGCGATGGCCCGGCCCGACCTCGATCATCGCTCCTCCGCGCGTCACTATGACGATCACCGATCGGATCGTTATCGCGCGGAACAGCGGCGTCAGGCGGCCGAGCGCCGCTACGATCAGCGCCGCCGGCATGACGTCCGCCGCGATCGCGACGACCGCCGCGGCTATGCCGACCGTCGCGGCCAGCGCGGTGGCCAGCATTGCCGCACCACCTACGATGGCGGCCGCTGGCATCAGGTCTGCCGTTAACCTTTATCCCTCCCCTCCCCACCATGGGGAGGGGATAGTCTTATTCCCGCCCCTTATTTTCTGGGCGCCATCCCCCCGAACGTCACCAGGCTCTCCGCGCCATTTTTCGCCACGGCCGCCACGCCGATGAAATGATCGTCCACCACGATATCCTTCAGCACCGTCTCCGTCGCCCCGCTCACCGCGCGGCTATCGGTCCAGTCCTGCGCATCGGCCCGGCGCCAATAGACTTTGTACGAAACCGCCCCCGGCACCGCGTCCCAGAAGACCCGCGTATCCATCGACAGCGCGCCATCCAGTGACACGCTCGCCGGGGCCGCCGGCGCGCTCGCCAACTGCCGCAGCGTCGCGACATTGAGCGCCGTCACCTTCGCCAGATAGGGAAAGTCCATCCCCTCGACCGTATCGCCAAAGACGCGGCCGTTTTCGGTGCGCAGATCCTGATGCTGCCGGTCGTAATTTTCGATCCCCACCGAAAAGCGCACGGCGGGAAAGCCCAGGTCCAGGAACGGCGAATGGTCGCCGCCACGCCCGAAGCGATCGAACCGCCGTACCGCAAACACGTCCAGCCCGATCCCCCGATCGGCCTTCGCAATCCCGTCGATCGCCTTGGCCAGCGCGCGGGACGGCCCATCATCCTCGCCGCCGATCGCCCGGCGCGTCAGGGTCGCCTTGCCATCTTCGGCGCCGCGTATCCCTTCGGAAAACACCCGCACCCGGTCGGCCACGCGCTGGCCATTCTGGCCCACCGTATTGCCGACGATATCGTTGTTCAGCATCGCGCGCACCTGCCACCCGCGCGCCTTGGCGGTCGCGGCCAGCAGCTTGGCGCCCCACAGCCCCTGCTCCTCACCCGACAGCAGCGCATAGACGATCGTCCCATCGAACTTTTCGCCCGCCAGCACCCTCGCCGCCTCCATCACCAGCGCCGTGCCCGACGCATTGTCGTTCGCCCCCGGCGCATCATCGGTAATGTTCATCACATCGGTCACGCGGCTATCGATATGCCCCGCGACGATCACCACCTGCGACGGATCCCCGGTCCCCTTCTGGATCGCCAGCACATCCACCACCTCGACACCGTCGGGCGCGCGCGGCCCGGTAAAGCGATCCGCGATCGTCTCCACCGTCAGACAGCCGCCGCACCCCTTGCCGATCTTCGCAAATTCCGCCGCGCCCCACTTACGCGCCGCCCCGATCCCACGCTTGGGATCGGTCGCCGAAGACAGCGTATGCCGCGTCCCGAAGCTCACCAGTTTCTCGACATTCGCCTTCAACCGATCCGCATCGGGCGCCTGCGTCTGCGCGGCGGCGGGAAGGACATACAGGGCGGAAGCTGCGGTCAGCAGGAGGATGTTTTTCATGGCGACCGGTCTACCGCCTGTCGCACATCTGTAAAGCACCCTCCGCCTTGCTCGCCACCGCACAATAAATCCCAATATAGTTCAAATATTTATCCCCTTGACGACTGGGCCATCGCAAATGCACCAGAGCATATCTCGGCTCCGGGGGGAGTTGAGTCTTTAACTCGGGGGTCTACACTCATGAAGTCCGTTACCAGCGCCCTTGCAGGCGTGATCGTCTGCGCCTGCGCGCCGTCCGTTTTTGCTCAGGCCACCATTATGCCTGCCGCACCCGTCGCCACGATCCTCGCTGCGCCCGCCGGCAATGTCCTGCGCGCCGGCACCCAGATCGCGCTCAAGACATCCGAAGCGATCTCGACCGAGGGCAAGAAGCTGCGCGTCGGCCAGCGCGTCCAGATGGAAGTCGCCGAAGCCGTCACGCTCAATGGCCAGACCGTCATTCCGATCGGCAGCCCGGTCGTCGGCGAAATTACCGACGTCCGTAACAAGGGCATGTGGGGCAAGTCCGGCCACATCACCGGCCGCGTCCTTTATGTCCGCGCCAACGGTAACCAGATCCGCCTGACCGGCAGCTTCGATGACAAGGGCGTCACCGGCACCGCTGGCGTGGTCGCCGCCATCGCCTTGGTGCCGATCGCCGGCTTCTTCACCACCGGCACCAGCGCCCGCATCCCGCTCGGCGCGCCGGTCAACGCCTTCATCGACGAAGATATCAGCGTCGCCTTCGCGGCGGCTGCGCCAACCGTCCCCGTGGCGGCCACGCCCGTCGCCACACCTGCCGTAGTTCCGGCAGCCGTAGCCCCGGCAGCCGCGACCCCGGCCGCGACCAAGACCTCGCTGGTCGACCCGTCCCTCGAAATCAAAGCCAACTGACCCCAAAGGCCGGCGCGGCGCATCCCGCGCCGGACCTTCTACATCGCCCGCACCCGCGCCTCGCCCTTCTTCCCCAGCATCAGTTCGCTCAGCGCCCACACCAGCGCATCGGCCCGATCGGGCGACCGCCCCGGCCCGACATAACCGCCCCCCGCCAGCAGGCCGCACATCTGGTCCTCCAATTCCGGGAAGGCGCCGCGATGCGCCACGCGCCCGGCCTCATACAGCGCCGCCACCGGCTCCGCCCGCGCCGCTTTCCCGCGCGACGCATGGACCAGCTTCACCGGCATCGTTTCCTGCGCCGCCACCAGCACGCTTTCCACCATCGCCCCGCCATTATTCGCTTCGGCCACCACCCGGTCGGCGCCATGAACCAAAGCCGCCGCCGCCACGGCCCGTGCCCAGCCCTCGGGCGACTGCCCCGCCACGCTCGCGTCCGCAATCACATAGGCCCGCCCGTCGTCGCCCAGCCCCGCCACCACGATCCCGCAGGCGTCGCCACCCACCGACGCCGGCGGATCGACCGCCACCACGACCCGCACCAGCACGCCGGGCACATGCGCCACCCGGCACCGCTCGACCAGCGCACGCGACCACAAAGCGCCCTCCACCTCCTCCATCAGTTCGCCGTCCAGCTCCTGCCGCCCCAGCCGCGTGCCGCCATAGCGTTCCGCCATCGCCGCAACGAAGCCTTCGGCCAGATGCGCCGCATTCTCCGCCGTTCGCCCCCGCGTCACCACGACGTCGGCGCCATCCCGCGCCACCAGCCCACGCACCAGCGGCACCGGTCGCGGCGTCGTCGTCGCCAGCACGCGCGGCTGCCGTCCCAGCCGCAATCCCATCATCAGATTGTCCCAGGCCGCCTGCCCCCCCGCCCATTTGGCGATCTCGTCGGCCCAGCCATGGCTGAACTGCGGCCCGCGCAAACTCTCCGGCTCCGCCGCCCCATAGAGCGTCGCCATCGCCCCATTGGGCCAGCGCAACGTCCGCAGCGCCGGCGCATAAGCCGGCCGATCCCACCAGGGCGCGATCGCCAGCAGCCCGCTCGCCCCTTCCACCATCACGCTGCGCGCCTCGCCCAGCGTCGCGCCCACCAACGCGATCCGCGCCGTGGGATCACCTTGCGCGATGGCGCGCACCCATTCGGCCCCGGCCCGCGTCTTGCCATAACCACGTCCCGCCATCATCAACCAGATGCGCCAGTCGCCCGCCGGCGCCAACTGTCCCGGCCGCGCCAGAAATGCCCAGTCCTGCTCCAGCGCCATCAATGCCTGCCGGTCCAGCTGCCGCAACACCGCGTCCCGCACATCCCCCGGCTCCAGCGCCAGCCGCTCAAATTCGGAAAGCGCCATATTTGTCCTCCCTCTCTATTGGGTGCATGCTGCATCAGTCCCGAAAGACTTTGCCATGGTCCGCGCGAGACAAATTATCGAACAAGCGAAGATGCGAACCTAAAGCTACCCGTTCCCCGGCGTAGGCCGGGGCCCAGTTCACAGCGTGCACCTGGACCCCGGCCTCCGCCGGGGAACGCGACCCATGGGCCGTCTTGATATGCCCCCTTACTCGTCCTGATGTTCCCCAGCGCCGTTCGCCCTTAGCGAAATCGATGGACCTTAGCGGCAGGTGGGAGATGAAACTTGCCTCCAATCCAACCTCCCCCCCCACCCCGCAACCGCGCATGCGCGACATCCAGCGCCGCATGCACGCGTTGCCGCACCGCGCCGTCATCCTCGACCACGCCCGCCGCCGCGCGGTCCATCCGCGCCTTGCGGATCGCCGCCACCGTATCCCGATGGGCCATCAACAGGCGCACCGCGACGCCCACATCCTGCTTGCGCGTCACCTTGTGCGTCTTCACCACGCCCTCGCCGTCGCGCACCGTCTCCTCGCTCTCATGGCCAAACAACGCCGCGCGCATCAGCATCAATTCGATTTCGCCATAGCCTTCCGCCAACGCATCCTCCCAACGTTCCGCAAAGGCAGGATCGATCGCCTTGCGCCGATAGGCGCTCGCCCGGCACACGCCTGCCTCGCGCGCCGCCTCGCTCGCATTGCAGGTCTGCGCCAGCGTCGCGAAGAAGATGCCTTCCTTCTTCGCCGTCCAGCTATCGCTTCGCCCGTTGCGCATCTGCCCCTTGGCCTTGCCGCCCGCCCGCTGCCGCCCCGGCACCAATCGCGCCCCGCTCTTCACGGCCCCGTCCTCTACAGCCTTCTCCACCATGCCCCCGTTCCCGGCCGCCCCGTCCTGCGCTCTCCCGCCCGCCATCCCTGCCTCCCCCGCCCTGAAAATTCGGCCCGAAATCCGCCCCCAAAAACCGCGCAAACAAAAAGGGCCGGCCCTTTCGGACCAGCCCTTTTTGCCGTCACCTGCATCAGCGCGTTGGCGACTCACATTTTTCCACTGTGCCAACCTCTGTCAGATCAGCGTGACGATGTCAATATAAATGTTCCATATTGGTTATTTTTCAACCATCGCCTGGATCATCGGCGCTTCTTCCGCCAAAGCCGCCGCCACACTGGGCCGCGCCTTCACCCGCGCGGTCCACGCCGCCACCTTGGGCCAGCGATCGGCACTCAGCCCATCCGACACATAGGCCACATTGATGATCGGGCAAGCCGCCGCCAGATCCGCCAGCGTGAAGCGATCCTCCACCAGCCAGCCACTTTCCGGCAGCACATCCTCCAGATAATCGTAGATTTTCGGCATTTCCTCGGCCTCGGCCGCGTCCGCCGCCGCCAGGTCCGGCTCGCGCTTCAATCGCTTCGCCACCGCCCGGTTGAAGAAGATCTTCTGCCCCGCCGCCTGCACCACCGTATCGCCGAATTCCTCAAACCATATAGTCCGGGCGCGCGCTCTGGGTTCGGCCGGGATCATCTGTGTGCCAGGGTGCAGGGCATCCATATAGGTGATGATCGCGGTCGAATCGCACAGCAGGAAATCGCCATCCTCCAGCGCCGGGATCTTGCCGAAGGGCGACCCCTTCAGATAGCCTTCGCCCCCACGCCCGAAACCGGCCGTCTGCACGTCGACATCGATCCCCTTTTCCGCCGCAAACACAATGACCTTGCGCACGAATGGCGACGGCCGCGCCCCATGGATGATCATATTTCTCTCCTTCTGTCGTCAGGTCGGGTGGCGGCACTCTGCCAATCCAGTAGCAATATCCAATCTATTTATGCGACCGCGATAAGGCCGACTGCTGTTACGCGTTCCCCGGCGTAGGCCGGGGTCCAGTTCAGAGCTTTGGACTGGACCCCGGCCTATGCCGGGGAACGCAAGACCAAAGGCTCACATCATTGCGTCCGGGCATCGAATATGATGCAAAATATCCCGCTTTCAAATTGAACCGTTCAGGCTAAGCGGAGTGAAGTTCCTCAACCACCAGAAACGGCGCCACCACGCCCATCACCCGCGCGACCGTCTCCGCTTTCTCCCCCACCGGCGCGACATAGTCGATCACGTCCCGCGCGGCCTCTTCGCCCGCCCCGCGCGCGATCGCCCAAGCGCTTAAATAGTGCGCCGCCATGCACCCGCCCGCGCTCGCCACATTGCCGGTCGCATGGAACGGCGCCTCGATCACCTGCGCGCCGGTCGCCACGACCCAGGGCTTGCTGGTCACATCGGTACAGACCGGCACGCCCTCCAGCAGCCCCAACTTCGCCAGCACCAGCGCACCCGAACATTGCGCCCCGATAATCTGCCGCGCCGGGTTCAGCCGCAACCGCGCCATCAGTTTCACATCCGAAACGACTTCGCGCGTCCGCACCCCGCTCCCGATCAGAACGACATCGGCTTCACCAGCATATTCAAGCGGTTGCTGCACCGCGACCTGCACGCCATTCATCGACGTCACCGTCTCGCCCGGCCCGCAAATCTCGGCCCGCCAGCCCGGCACCCGGTTCAGCAGCGCCAGCGCCACGAAACTGTCCAACTCGTTGAATCCATCGAACGAAACCACCGCCACCCGCATCATCGCCTCCACACACAAGCGCTCGCAATGACGATGGCTTTATAGGCAGCAGCAACCATCCGCCCGATCCGCTCGCAACGAATTGGCGTCTTTTCAGAATTGCGGTCCGGAAACCCCCGGCGCCAGCGGCTTGGGCGCCGGCCGCGATGGCGATCCAGCCTCATCGCCCGGTCCAGGATCAGACCCCGCCCCCGGACCACCCGGCACCATCGTCCGGGTATAATCGATGCGGATCCGCACCCAGCTTCCCACCATCTTCTTGCCATCGACCCGCGGCGGCATCACCAGAAACTGCCAGGCCGCCAGTCGCACCGCTTTGGCAAAGCCCGACCCCAGCGGATATTCCCCCAATATCTGGCAATTTTCGACATGATAATGGTCGATCGTCTTGCACGCCACCAGGCCATAGCCCCGCGCCGGCGCATTGGCCGGCAAATAGGTGGACAGCTCCGCATGGGTCGGCCGCCGATACCATTCCGCCTCGTACAATTGCACCCCGCCCGGCCCTTCGCCCGGTCCCTGCACCGCAGAACTATTGCCCTTGCCTTCACCCACGCCCTGCGTCCCCTTGGGCAGGTTGCCGATATCGGCCGACGCCATCTGCTCGCGATTGAGCGTCAGAAAGGGGAAGGGCGATGGCGGCTGCTCGGCGGGCTTCTCGACGGGGACCGGCGGCCGCACCACCGGGTCGGCCTGCTTCTGCGGCGAAGATTGCGTCTCCCGCTTCTCCGTCTTCTCCGCCTTGGCCTGTTGCTGGTCGGTCTTCTGGCCCGTCTCCACATCGAACGTCACCGGCAGGCGGTCGTCCACTTTGGGCGGCTCGAACCGGGGCGACAGGGTGAACAGGGCCAGCAACAGCAACAGGTTCAGCACCAGCGCAAAGACGATACCGCCCGCGCGCTGCCGCACCTTCGACCATGGGATAGGGGGAATATTCAAAACAGGGCGACCGGACAGGGCTATTGGGATGGGGTCATGCCCAGACGGCGCCAAACAATCAACCCCGTCCGCCCGCTCCCTGTCGCATCACCGTCACGCAAAAGCGCTGGCGACCCGAAACGATCTCGGCTAGGCCCGCCGCGATGCTCAATAGGCTCTACCAATGGACGCTGGCAAAGGCCGCGCACCGCCACGCCGAACGGTGGCTCTTCGCCATCAGCTTCATGGAATCGAGCTTTTTCCCGATCCCGCCGCATCCGCTGCTCGGCCTCATGTGCCTTGCCCGCCCGGAACGCGCGATCCGCTTCGGCTTCATCTGCACCCTCGCCTCGGTGCTGGGCGGCCTGTTCGGCTACGCCATCGGCCATTTCCTCTATGAAACCGTCGGGCAACAGATCCTGACCGCGCTCGGCCTCGCCGCCAAATTCCCGGTCGCGGCCTGTTATCTGCGCGATTACGGCGCGGAAATCATCCTGATCAAGGGCGCGACGCCCATCCCGTTCAAGCTCATCACCATCACGGCGGGCTTTATCGGCCTGCCGCTCTTCACCTTCCTGTGGGCCAGCATCGTCAGCCGCGCTTTCCAGTTCATGCTGGTGGGCTTCCTCTTCTGGAAATTCGGCCGCCCGATCAAAGCCTTCATCGAAAAATATCTGGCCCTCCTGTCCGCTTTCTTCCTCTTGCTTCTAGTCGGCGGTTTCCTCGCCGCCTCGATGCTGACCGGCGGCGGGCACAAGAGCGACAAATGCTCCGGCGCCACGCTGGAATCGATCCGCTGACGTGCTGAAGCAAGCCTTCGCTCGCCACCCGAAAATCGCGGCGCTGCTGGCCGGCTTCGCCTCGGCCACCGGCTTCGCCCCGCTCAACCTCTGGCCGGTGACGCTCGCCTGCCTCGCGCTGCTAATGGCCCTGATCGAACGCGCGCCCGACCGCCGCGCCGCCTTCTCGCGCGGCTGGCTATTCGGCCTTGGTCACTTCACCCTCGGCCTCAACTGGATCGCCCACGCCTTCACCTTTCAGGACAGCATGCCGCACTGGTTCGGCTATGGCGCGGTCGTCCTGCTCTCGCTCTATCTCGCCGTCTATCCGGGCCTCGCGACCCTTGGCGCATGGTGGCTCTCCCGTACCAAACTCCCCTCCCTTTCAGGGAGGGCCCGGGGGTGGGTAGGCGAGCGAAGCGAGCCTCTATCCTTCCCCCTCCTCTTCGCCGCCCTGTGGCTCGCCACCGAATTTCTGCGCTCCACCCTCTTCACCGGCTTCGCCTGGAACCCGCTCGGCGTCACCTTGCTGCCGACTGGCGCAGCTATCGGCGCAACCCTTATCGGCACCTACGGCCTTGGCGCGCTCACCATCCTTGCCGCCGGCGCTTTCCTGCTCGCCGTCCGACGCCGGTTCCGCCCTGCCGCCATCCTCGCCGCCCCCCTCGCCCTGCTCGCCCTCTGGGGCCTGCTCTCCCCGGCGCCTGCCACCCCTGTTGGCGCGCCCCGCATCCGCGTGGTCCAGCCCAATATCGGCCAGGACGAAAAATATTCGGTCGAGGCGGAATATCGCAATTTCCGCAAGCTCTCGACCCTGTCGGGCCAGCCCCGCCCGGCCCCGCGCCTCATCTTCTGGCCCGAAGCCGCGATCCCCGCCTATCTCGACATGGAGCCCGACTGGCGCGCCCGGCTCGCCCATCTGCTCGGCCCCAACGACCTGCTGATGACCGGCGGGGACAAGGTCTATTTCAAACCCGTCGAGGAAAACGGCGCACTGGTGAACAAACTCTCCGGCGCCAACAACAGCGTCTGGATCGTCACCCCCGCCGCCACCATCGCGGGCCGCTATTCCAAGGCGCATCTGGTCCCCTATGGCGAATATCTGCCGATGCGGAACATTCTCGAACCCATCGGCCTGTCCCGTCTCGTGCCCGGCGACGCTGATTTCTGGCCCGGCCCCGGCCCGCAAAGTCTGACCCTGCCCGCCAATCCCGGCCGTCCCGCGCTCAAAATGGGCATCCAGATCTGTTATGAAATCATCTTCTCCGGCCATGTGATCGACCCGGCGAACCGCCCCGACTTCCTCTTCAATCCCTCCAACGACGCCTGGTTCGGCAGTTGGGGCCCGGTCCAGCATCTGGCCCAGGCCCGCCTGCGCGCGCTGGAGGAAGGCGTGCCCATCATCCGTTCCACCCCCACCGGCGTCTCCGCGATCGTCGATGCGCGCGGCCATGTGGTCCACGCGCTCGGCCTCAATCGCGCCGGTTTCCTGGATGCCGGCCTGCCCCCCGCGCTCCCCCCCACGCTCTTCGCGCGGCTGGGCAATTGGGCGCCCGGCCTGCTGATGCTTATGCTCTTGGGCGCGGCTCTTGCGCTCCGCAGAGCCAAAAGCTAATAGCCACATAAACATTTCTTTATATCGCAACCTGCCCAAGCACCTTACGGGAGTCATATGCGCAATCAATTTCTCTTCACCTCGGAATCCGTATCCGAAGGCCATCCCGACAAGGTCGCTGACCAGATTTCCGACTCGATCGTCGATCTCTTCCTGTCGAAAGACCCCGAAGCCCGCATCGCCTGCGAAACGCTGACCACGACCCAGCTCGTCGTCCTCGCCGGCGAAATCCGCTGCAAGGGCGTCTACGAAAACGGCGCCTGGGCACCGGGCGCGCAGGAAGAAATCGAAGCCACCGTCCGCGAAACGGTCAAGCGTATCGGCTATGAGCAGGACGGCTTCCATTGGGAAACCTTCCGCTTCGAAAACAACCTGCACGGCCAGTCCGCCCACATCGCCCAAGGCGTCGATGAAAGCGGCAACAAGGATGAAGGCGCCGGCGATCAGGGCATCATGTTCGGCTATGCGTCGGACGAAACCCCCGACCTCATGCCCGCCACCCTCTATTACAGCCACAAGATCCTGGAACGCATGGCGGACGACCGCCACAACAAGGTCGTGCCCTTCCTGGAGCCTGACGCCAAGAGCCAGGTGACGCTCGAATATATCGATGAAAAGCCGGTCCGCGCGACCGCCCTCGTCGTTTCGACCCAGCATGCCGCCGGCATGGACAATGACGACAGCCGCGCCGAACTGCGCGCCTATGTCAAGGGCGTGATGGCCGACATCCTGCCCGAAGGCTGGCTGCCCGGCGACGAAAGCATCTACGTCAACCCGACCGGCCTGTTCGAAATCGGCGGCCCTGACGGCGACGCCGGCCTCACCGGCCGCAAGATCATCGTCGACACCTATGGCGGCGCATCGCCCCATGGCGGCGGCGCCTTCTCGGGCAAGGATCCCACGAAGGTCGATCGCTCGGCGGCCTACATCACCCGCTATCTGGCGAAGAACATCGTCGCCGCCGGCCTCGCCCGCCGCTGCACGATCCAGCTGAGCTACGCCATCGGCGTCGCCGAGCCGCTCTCGCTCTATGTCGATCTGCACGGCACCGGCACCGTCGAGGCTTCGGCGATCGAAGCCGTCCTGCCGACCCTCGTGCGCCTGACGCCCAAGGGCATCCGCACGCATCTGGGCCTCAACAAGCCGATCTACCAGAAGACCGCCGCCTACGGCCATTTCGGCCGCACCCCCGACGGCGATTATTTCCCCTGGGAAAAGACCGATCTGGTCGATCAGCTCAAGGCCGCGCTGGCTTGACCTGCTCCCCTCCCGTTTACGGGAGGGGTAGCGAGACTTATGCGCGCAGCGCGTTAGTCGCAGCGGGGTGGGCACATCGCACCATCATTAAAGGGCGCCAGCGCATCAGCCTTCGGCGCCCTTTCTCATGCCCACCTGTCCGGAAAATGACGAAAAGTTCATTAGGCAACCGCTCCTGTCGGGCGCATAAAAGCCAAGTCGGGTTTGCAACCCCTGTCAAACCCGACACCCTCCTCTCCCCAAAGAGGCACATCATGACAAAGACGGTTGCCATAGCTCTCCTCGGCCTTTCCCTGATGGTCGGCAATGTTGCTCCTGCATCTGCCGCGCCATGCAAGGACGCGAAGGGCAAATTCGTCAAATGCGCACCCAAGCCGCCCGTCAAAAAGGCGCCCTGCAAGGATGCGAAGGGTCGTTTCATCAAGTGCAAATGACCTGACGAAGGATGCGGCGGTGGGCGGCTTCCAGCCAATGCCCGTCGAAATCCGGCGATGCTTCTCCTCAAACATCGTCGCCAACCTCTTGTCATTCCGCCCCTTCCCGTTACCCTGCTGCACCGTAGGGTTTCGGGAGGGGGCAGTTCATGCGTATCACATCATTGGCTCTGGCCCTCGCACTGACAGCATTCGTCCTCGCCAGGCCCGCCGCAGCGCAACCTGCCGCGCCGATCGGGATCGCGACCAAGGCGAATAAGCCCTGGACCCATAAGCCCAGCGCCATTGCCTTCCCCAGCGCGATCGACGGCTTTGCCCGCAGCGAGGTGCAGGATCTCAGCGAAGGCGGCCTGCTCGACGTCTCGGTCGCCTATGACGACCCGATCGGCCACACCCACGTCAATATCTACATCTATCATGCCGCAGAGCCTTCGACTGGGCTCTGGTTCGATGTCGCGGCGACCATGATCGCCACCAACGACAAGTTCGGCACGGTCACGCCGCAGGGCGATCCTACGGCCTTCACCATCCCCGGCGCCAGCGTTGCCGCCGGCCTGCGCCAGAGTTTCACCATCACCCAGATCGGTCGCAGCAGCGGCGTCGCCCTGATCGCACTGGGCGACTGGGTGGTGAAGCTGCGCATGACCTCCCCTGTCCATGACGTTGTCCAACTCGACGCCGCGATGGATCGGCTTATCCAGCAGATCGGCTGGCCCAGGACACTTCCGCCTCTGTCAGCCGCCACCACGCTGTTACCCTGCGCTCAGCCAAGCCGCTTTGGCCCCCGCGCCAGCAAGATCATGCAGGACAACGCCGCCACGCTCCTTGGTGCGATGATGGGCAGTATGGCGACCGAAAGCCGGCAAAAGGCCCGCAAGGAGGGCAAGGCACCAACGGCTCCCGCCCTATGCGTCCATCCCGATCGGATCGGCGGGCGCCTGCCCATCTATCAGGGCGAAGGCGACAATGTCGGCTACATCATCCCGCTTGGCGATTCCGGCGTGCTACTGGACGTCGCGCAGGATGCCCTGATCGGCCTGCTGGCGACTGAAAAGGACAAGGCCGCCACGCCTGCGCCATGGTCCGTCACCGTGAAGAAGCTCGACCGGTGGGTACAATATCCCAGCTACGCCATCATTCCGCCGCCCGACCAGGCGATCGAGATTGTTCAAAATGAAGCGCCCCTTTCCTCAACCATCCTCGATGGCAAGGGTGGTAGCCGCATCAACATATCGCCCGACGCCATGAAGACGAACTAGGACCCGCTGCCCGCTTGCCCCCACGGCTCCGCCCCGCTATCGGCGCTGCCCATGACAGCGCATAAATCCGGCGATCCCACGACCCTCAACCGCCTCTACGGCCGGCAGTCGGGACCAAAACTCCGCAAGGGCCAGCAGGAACTGGTCGACACCCTCCTGCCCGCCGTGTCGGTCCCGGCGGAAGGCGAAGTGACCGCCGCAGACCTGTTCGGATACGACCGCCCCCTCCATTTCGAAATCGGCTTCGGCGGCGGCGAGCATATGGCCTATCGCGCCGACATGCTGCCCGATCATGGCTTTATCGGCTGCGAACCTTTCCTCAACGGCGTAGTACAGGCGCTCGGCCATATTCGCGATGGCGCGCTCGGCAACGTCCGCCTCCACATGGGCGATGCGCTCGACGTGCTTGCCCGCATCCCCGACGGCTCCTTGAGCTTCGTCTATCTCCTCCATCCCGACCCATGGCCCAAGGCGCGCCATGCCAAGCGCCGGATGATGAACCCCGGCCCGGTCGCGATGATCGCGCGCAAACTCAAGCCCGGCGGCGAATTCCGCTTCGGCACCGACCATCCGGTCTATCTGCGCTGGGCGCTGATGGTGATGAACGGCCATCCCGATTTCGACTGGCTGGCCAGCGAAGCCAAGGATTTCCAGACCCGCCCCGGCGGCTGGCCCGAAACCCGCTACGAAGCCAAGGCCCGCCGCATCGGCCACGAAGTCTGGTATTTCCGCTACCGGCGCAAATAGATGACGGCCCGGCGTGCAGCCGGCCTCGCGCCAGAAATGCTCATATCGGCACGTCTTCCCTGTCTACGGCGGCAAAGCCATAGGTGCGGTATCGCGCCTCCACGCTCCGGCCGGATATGAAGATTTCGCTATAGCCTTCCAGCGTGCCCAGGAAGCTGCCGCGCCAGTCCGCGCCGGCGACGGCCCCGGTGCTGATGAAGCGGATGCCGTTCAGCTCGATCTGCTCGAACACATGGCTATGCCCCTGAAGCACGGCCAGCACGTCATGCTCGCGCAGGATGCGCAGCACGTCCCGGCCATTGGCCACGAAGGTCCAGTTGTGCAGCGTATTCAGCCAGGATTCCGGTTCATAACATTGCATCGCCGTGATCAGCGGAATGTGGGTCACGACGATGATGCGCACACCCTTGGGCTGGGCGGAAAGGTCGGCCTTCAGCCATGCCAGCTGCGCGGCATCGACCCGACCTTCATAATTGCGATCGTCCGTCAGCCCGACGGAATCGAGGACGACGAAGTGCACCCCCTTGTGATCGAACGCATAATAGCGCGGCCCGAACCGATCCATGTAGAATTGCTTGCCATAATCGGGCGCTGACGGATCGATCCCGCTCTTGGCGAACAAGCCCAGACAATCATGATTGCCCAGCACATGATGCACGGGCTTGCGCAGATGACGGCGTTCGGTGCGCTGATACAAGTCCATCAGCATCGTCGCCCGCGCACGGCTGGCTTCCAGCGCATCTTCGATATGATCGCCGCCATTGATGACGAAATCATGGTCGGATGCCGAAATCTGCTCGAAACAGGCGGCGCATCCCTTGTCCGCATTCAGCTCCGGCCGGATATGGCAGTCGCTGATGAAGGCGAAGCTGAACCCGTCTCTGTCCAATGGTCTGTCGACGGCGGCCGCCGTTACGGCGGAGGCGACAAACGGCGCGCCGATGGCGGCCTTGAGTAAAGTGCGACGATCCATGACAGGCCCTGTCTCGCTTATGGCGAACCCTGGTCCCGACGCGCGCCGGGACCAGGGTTCTACCGATTTCAGAAATGCACGCGCACGGTGCCGAACACCTGCCGGGGCGCGGCCGACTGCAATGTCGTGTAGGTGCCGTTCGGGTCGGACGTCACGAACCCGGCCGTACCTGTCGAGGCGATATAGCGCTTGTCGAACAGGTTCATCACGTTGAGCTGGACGTCCAGCCTCTCGCTGAACCGATAGCCACCCGAAAGATTGACGTTGACGGCGCCCGGCAAGGGCGCGTCGTTCAGATAGCTGTAATAGCGCTTGCTGCGATAATGCGCCGTCGCCTGCCCCCACAGCTTGCCGTCGTCATAATTGATTTCGACATTGCCGACATGTTTGGGCGACGCGACGACCTGCTTGCCCTTGGTCGCGATGATCGCGCCGCCCAGCGGCTGCACGTCATCGTCATAGGTCGCGTCATTAAAGGCCCAACTGCCATAGAGCGACCAGAAGGGCGCAAACTTCCAGTTCGCCGCCGCTTCCACGCCGCGCGACGACACGCTGCCGACATTCTGCAACACATTCTGGTTGCCGACGACCGTGGCGCTGATCGACGAAGCCAGCAGTCGATTGGTGAACTTCACATAATAGCCGGCCAGCGACAGTTGCAGGTTGCGGGTGTGGAAGCGATAGCCTGCCTCGAACGTATTGGTCATTTCCGGCTTCAGGTCGTCGCGGATATAATCGAACCCGGCCTGCGAACTGCTGGAGAAAGGGCCGCTCGACGTGGACGCCACGAACGCGGCCATGTTGCGCGTGTAGCCGGCGAAAAATTCGCTGCCGCCGTCCAGCGTGTAGAGGATGCCGGCCGTCGGCAGGAACCAGTTCTTCGCCTGGATCGAACCGTCGATCGGCTTTGTGCTGACGATGCTGTGCGCCTTGTTCGTGGATACGACGCCCTTGACCCCGGCGTTCAGGCGCAGATGGCTGGTCGCCTGCCATGTGTCGCCAATATCCAGCTGAAGCGTGTTGGTGACATAGCGGTTGCGGAAGGTCGTCTTGAACGGATCGTCGTAAAATTGCTGAAACTGTTCGGGCGTGACGCCGGCCTTCAGCCCGTAGAGATAGGAGCCTTGATTGAAGACATTGCGTTCGTACCAGATCCCGCCTTCGATCTTGTGATCGCCCGCTTCGAATGTCAGTCGCGACACCACGCCCTTGCGATCGATGTCATAGCGCAGCGCCGACACGGACACCGGCGATCCCCCGAAAGCAGCCGGGGTCGGATCATAGGGATCGGCCCAGGTACCGATGCCCTTGTCGAGGTGCATATAGCCGGTGGTGAAGCCCGACAGGCGCGGCGAGATGCGATATTCCAGCTTCTCATAGGCCAGAAGGTCGCGCCGTACGCCGCCACCCTGATAGACGCTGTCGTCGGCATTCACATAGGGGGCCGGCGGGGTGCCGCCATTCTGCACGATCAGCGCCAGTTGTTCGGCCAGCGGGAATGTCGGGACATTGTCGAAGTCCCAGCCATAGGCCTTCAGCTTGGCGAGCGAGACGTCGTTATAGTCATCCTCGCGCCGGTCGATCAGGTTGAGGAAGCTGGTCGATGTCACGCTGTCGCCGATCGGCTGCACATATTTGGCGTTGATCTGGTCCTGCTCCTGCTTGCCCCATCCACGCCATTTACCCTGTCGGTCATGCGCATAGGATAATGCCAGCCGCCCGCCCCAGGGCAGTTCGCCGCTGTTCACCCGCACGAAACTGCGCCAGCTATCCTCGCTACCGTAGCTTTGCTCCAGGTCGATGCCGAACTCTCTGGTCGGATCGATGGAGGAAAAGTCGACCGTGCCGCCGATATTGCTGGTGGACGCGGTGCCCAGCGCGCCGCTGCCCTGCGACAGGGTGGCGGGGCCGTTATTCTCGGTCAGCAGCGCGCGGTTGATCGAAAGGCCGTTATTGTTGCGATACTGCATGTTGCCGAGCGGCACGCCGTCCAGCGTATAGCCCATCTGATCGGACAGAAAGCCGCGGATCGACAACTGGGTCGCGGCCTCATAGGTGCCATGCGCATCGGAAGAATCGAAATTCACGCCCGGCAGGCGGCTGAGCGCCCGCAGCGGCGACGAACCGGCGGTCGCCTTGCCCATCGCCTTGGGCGCGACGGTCTGGACCTGGCGGGATTCGCCCTGCCCCAGGACCACGATGTCGGTTTGCGGGCTGTTGTCCGCGATGGCCTTGGCCGGGGCATCCGGCGCGACCGGCGCGGCCTTGAGCGAAATCATGCCGGCCGTCTCGCTGGCGATCACCAGCCCCTGTCCCGCGATCAGGCGGCGCAGCCCCTCGCTACGGGTGAAGCTCCCACGCAATCCGGCTACCCGGCGATTGGCGATCGCGTCATAGGGAAAGACGACATGGACATGCGCCTGATCGGCGAACTGGTTGAGGGCGGTGGCGGTATCGCCGGCCTTGATCTCGAAATTCACGCGCGCCTGCTGCCCCTGGGCATAGGCGGCAGCCGGCATCGCGGCCGCCACGATGGCGGTCGTCGTCAGTAACTTCAGCATGAATGTCCCCGCTTGGATAAGGTGTCGGGGCATGGATGGATGAGCGGCGACGATCCGCCATTGCCGCTGCAAAAAAATCAGGTGCGGGTCAAAATGATACCGCCGCCGGCATTGGGCGTGGCGCGAACGCCGAAGGATGTATGCAGCGCCTGAAGAAATTCATCCGGGTTCGTCGTGGCAAAGGTGCCGCCCAACCGGATGCGCGACAGCGCCGGATCGCCGATCACGATCTTGTTGGGCAGATAGCGGTTTATCTCCGACAGGGCATAGTCCAGGCTTTCGCCGTTCAGCACCAATATGTCCCGCTGCCACGCCGTCACCCGATCCAGATCCGCATCCTCGCCCGCGCGCGACGCGATCCGGCCGGCCGTTGCCAGCACGATCGCGCCCGCGCCGATCGGGGTTGCGCCGATCCCGGTTATGCTGCCCTTCACGACCGCCAGTTCGCAACTCGCATCACGCAGCCGCGCATTGTAGATACCGGGCATCAACTGGAACGCGCCGCCCGGCGTCTGCAAATCGACCTTCTGCGCGGACGCCAGACGGATCGCCACTTCCCCGCGTTCCAGCCAGATGCGGGTCGTTTCCCCCGTCTTCCAATGGATGCGACTGTCGGTGTTGAGGTCTACCGCCAGGCCATCGCGCACCGCGACCGTGCGTCGTTCGCCCAGGTCCGTACTGGCCGTGTCGCGCGCATAGGCGCGATAGGCAAAGCCACCGCCGGCCGCCATCACCGCGGCCACGCCGGCCGCAGCGCGGATGACATGCCGCCGGTCGGGTCGTGCCGGTTCGGGCGCTTTTTCGGGCGCGGCCATGTCGCCTTGCACCAGACGCAGGCTGTCCATGTCGCGCCAACTCGCCGCCACTTCGGCAAAGGCGATCGCATGCCGAACATCCGCATCCCGCCATGCCTCGAACGCGGCCATGTCGGCCGATCCTGCATCGAGCGCGGCCAGCCAGCCGGCGGCCACGTCGGTCAGGTCAGCGCATGGCTGAGAGATGTCATGACTGCCGGACAAAAATCCTCCACCTGGGCTTCATTGTCGCGCCGGGCCTTTGTGATGAGGGCAAGACCCTTAGCGACATGTTTTTCCACGGTCGAGATGGATATTGAAAGCGCTTCCGATATGGCGGCAGGCGGCATCCCCTGGATTTTCCGCATGTGCAGGACGCGGGCGCATTGGGGTGGCAAGCTGTTCATCAACTGCAACATCTGTTGCAGGTCGGACCGGCCAGCCGCCACCGCAAAGGCATCCGGCGCGCCGTCGGCCACGTCCAGCACCTCCATGGACGCCAGGAAGTCGATCCGCACCACATTCGCCCGCCGCAAACGCTCCAGCGCAAGATTGTGCACGATCGTCAGCACGAAGCTGCGCGGTGCGGCGATCGCCCGATAATCGGCCGTGCCCAGCACGCGCGCATAGGCTTCCTGCACCAGATCGTCCGCATCCGCCCGGCCGCAGAAATGCGCAGCCCTGGCACGATAGGCCGCCGCATGGGGCAGCACTTCGGCCATGAACCAACGATCTATGTCACGCAGCCAACTCAACGCACACTCCGGTATAGAGAGCGCGCGAGTAGGCCGCGAGTTTTACAAACTGACGACATTTGCCGCCATGCCGACGCTCAGCCGGAAAAGCCGGCCCGACCGACCGCCCGTCTTTATGGGTAGGCGAAGCGCAGCGTCGCGAATATGGTGCGCGGGCTGCCATAGAAATTGCCGCGCCCGGTCGATGATATCCGCGCATAATAGCTACGGTCGAACAGATTGTTGACGTTCAGCGAAAGAGACAGCCGTTCGTTCACCTTATAGCCGGCGCGCAGGTCCGCGATGACATAGGCGCCCTGCCGCACGATGGTCGATCGGGTGCGCAGCGTTCCGTCCGCATTCCATATCGCCGCATTGCCGCCGAAAGTGGAGCTGAGCCAGGTCAGGCCGCCACCGATGCTGAACCCGTCCAGCAGGCCGCCCGTCGGCGCATAGTTGGTAAAGACCTTGGCCGAATGTTTCGGGATGACCGGCACGACCGAAATCCCTTCATACAGCGCATTGGTATCGCGCAGATATTGGTTCTTATTATAACTGTATCCGCCATTGATCCGCCAGCCGGGCGTGATTTCCCCGCCCGCATCGAACTCGATCCCGCGCGAGCGCACCTTGCCGATCTGAAGCACCACGTCGGGCAGGTCAGGGTCGTTGAACAGCCGGTTCGACTGGGTGATCTGATAGGCTGCCAGCGACAGCAGCAGCTTGTCCTGGAACAGCGACAGCTTCGTGCCGCCCTCATATTGATCGCCGATCAGCGGCTCGATCCGCCCGCCGTCGGAACGCGGCATGGTCGAAGTCTGCGGCGTGAAGCTGTCGGCATAGCTGCCATAGATGTTCCAGTTGGACGTCACATCCCACACGATGCCGCCATAGGGCGTGAACTGGGCGTCCATACTGTATCCGGTCGGCGCCAGCCTGTTGGGCAACAGCGTCTGCGAATCCGTCGACCACCATGTCATGCGACCGCCGCCGACCAGCGAAAGGCCCGCGATCGGGCTGATCCGCATCTGGCCATACATGCCATATTGCTCCACCTGCGTATCGCTGGCGCCATAGACCTGCTTCACCGGACCATAGGGACCATTATAGGCCGGCAAATCGCCATAGGGGTCGAGCGGCGGCTCGGCCGGCGAGACGGGATTATAGACGTCGATCTGCGCATAGCGGCTGAGGCGCGTGTAATAGGTCCGCGCGGAACTGGCCTGATAATCCATGCCCAAAATCAGCGTCTGGTCGCGCCCGAACAGCGGGAAGCTGCCCACGCCGTTAAAGTCGAAGGACCGGGTGCTATAAGTATTGTCGCCGCGATAGGCGATGTGCGACGTCACCCCGTTCGTTTCCGTCACCGGCGCGCTGCCGATATAGCTGTAGACGTCGATACGATCGACTTCGGTGTAAAGCCCCGTCGCCCGCAGCGTCCATCGGTCGCTGATCTTGTGGGTCAACTCGGCAAAGGCCGACCAGCTTTCCGACCGGAAGCGGTTCCAGTCCGCGCCGACATAGGTGGAGCGCGGCACGTCCAGCAACTGCCCGTCGCTGCCGTCCGCCCCGCCGATCAGGCCGGGCAGGCCGGTCTGGATCGACGGCTTGAACCGCTCCCACGTGCCGCCCACGGTGAAGGTGGTGCGATCACCAATGTCGATCTTGCCCACGCCGAACGCGCCGACGCGGTTGCGATGGGCGATGTCGTAAAACTGATCCTGATCCTGCACCATCGCGCCGAAGCGGACGGCGACGCCCTGGGCCAGCGGCGCGGACACGTCGATTTCGCCGCGCTTGTTCTTGTAGCTGCCGTACCCGACCGACCCCTGCAATTTGAACGTGTCCAACGGCCGCTTGCGCACCAGATTGATGCTGCCGGCCGGATTGCCCGATCCGCTGAACAGGCCCGCCGGGCCGCGCAACACTTCCAGCCGTTCGTAGAAGAACAGGTCCGGAATGACGGCGGGGGAATCATAGGCCCGCGTCGGCGTGCCATCGACCAGATAATTGTTGATGGCAAAGCCGCGCGAATAGAAGGTCGCGCCTTCGCTGCCGACCCCGTTGACGGTGATGCCGTTGGTCGCGGTCAGCGCATCTTCCAGCGTGAAGAGATTCTGCGCCTCGATCTGCTCGCGGTCGATGACGGCGACGGTGTTGGGCACATCCTTCAGCGGCGTGACCGTCTTGCCGACTTCCTGCCCATAGCTTTTGCCCAGCACGATGATGTCGGCGCGATCGCCGCTATCGTCATAGGCGGCATCGGCCGCCATGGCGGCGCTCGACATAGTCAGGGTCGCAAAAGCCAATATGGACAGGCTGGTGGCGGACGGATTTATACGGTTCAATTGGACCTCCCTGTTGAAGGGCGCCTCCTATACAGATTAGCTATTGCAAGTCACTATCAAATAACTGTCTTATCCGTGTCGTTCGGGCTGAAAGGTGGGTGACAGCTTCCTATCCTATGCGCCGCCGGTCGCCCTCCTGTGGCGATCCACGCTGTTTCGCTTGAAAGCAGTCGTCAAACCGACGCCCCCGGCCGTCGCCCGTGAGAGGATTTATGAACGACATCTGGACCCATATCGTGGCCGATTTTTCCAATATCGGTTCCCCCGCCGCTCTGGCCGCCTTCGGTCAGGTCGTGCTGATCGACATCATGCTGGCGGCGGACAATGCGATCGTCGTCGGCGCGCTGGCCGCCGGCCTGCCCCCCGCCTCGCGCCGCAAGGTGATCGCGATCGGCGTGATCGCCGCCTTGGTGCTGCGCATCGCCTTCGCCCTGCTCGTCACGCAGCTGATGCAGCTGGTCGGCCTCGTCTTTGCCGGTGGCCTGCTGCTGGTCTGGGTCGCGTGGAAGATGTGGCGCGAACTGCGTTCGGGCGGCGAAGCCGAAGATGCCGACGATATCGCCGGCAAGGCCGCACCCAAGGGCTTCGCGCAAGCCGCCTGGGCCGTGGCCATCGCCGACGTGTCCATGAGCCTGGACAATGTGCTGGCCGTCGCCGGCGCCGCGCGCGAGCATCCGGGCATCCTGGTCGTCGGCCTGATCCTGTCAGTCGCGCTGATGGGCGTGGCGGCGAACCTGCTGGCCCGCGTGATCGAACGCTATCGTGCCATCGCCTATTTTGGCCTGGTGGTGATCCTCTATGTCGCTGGCAAGATGATCTACGAAGGCGTGATCGACCCGGCGACGGGCCTCATGACTTTGTTCTAATATCCATAGACCTGAACCCGAGTGGCGCCCCGATCAGGACCAGCACCACACGGGTCAGGTGATGGACGATGACCACGCCCGGCTCCAACGCCAGACTGAGCGCCACCATGCTCATTTCGGCCAGGCCACCGGGCGAATAGGCCAGCGTCAGCAACACCGGGTCCAGCCCGGTCAGCGCGCCGATCCCCGCCGCCCAGGCAAATGTCACCGCCAGCAGGATCAGCGTCGATCCCGCCGCCAGCGCCACGGTGCGCAGCAAAGTCTTCAGCGTCAGTCCGACGAAGCGGCAACCGATAGTGGCGCCCAACCCCACCTGCGCGGCCGCCAGCGCCCAGCCAGGAATGCGGAAATCGGCCAGCCCGCTCATATGCACGGCCGCGCTCACCGCCAGCGGCCCGACCAGATGCCAGGCCGGCAGGCGCAGCAGCCTGCCGATCAACAGACCCACAACCACGCAGCCGACCGCCCATAATAGCAGCGACCAGTCCGCCACCCCGCCCGTCACCTCCGCGGCTGGCGCAATGGCGACCGGCGCATGATCCAGCCGGATCAGGAATGGCAGGATGAAGACGACCAGAAAGATGCGCGCACCATGGATCAGGCCGATGGTCCGCTCGTCGGCGCCGCGCTCCGCCCCCATCACCACCATTTCGGCGATGCCGCCGGGCATGCCGGCGAAATAGGCGGTGGCGGGATCGAATTTGGCGACCTTGCGGAAATAGGTCACGCACAGCAGCGCGGCCGTCGCAAGGAAGAAGGGCAGCGCGACAAGCGGAATGATCCACTCGCGCGCCTGCGGCAACAGATGCGGGCCGAAACTGCTGCCCAGCACCACGCCGATCACCGCCGCCATAGGCCGGCGCGTGGCGGATGAGGCCTGTATCGGCAAGCCGATGACGCTGGCAATGGCACAGGCGGCCATGGACCCCAGCACCCAAGGCAAAGGCGCGCCGATCTCCAGAAACAGTGCGCCCCCCGCTGCCCCGACAGCGATCGCTGCCAGGAAGCGGAGGGCGGCCTGCGTTGCCCGGTGTTTGACCGGTTGCGACCCGTCAGGCAACGAAGGGGAAAGCCAGCGCGATCATGCCGACCAGCGTCATGACGATGCAGACGGCGGCCGCCGGCAGCAAGGTGAAGCGCTGATGATCGGCCAGGTCGATCCCTGCCAGGCTGACGAGCAGATAGGTGGACGGCACCAGCGGGCTGAGCAGATGGACCGGCTGGCCCATCAGCGACGCACGGGCGATCGCCATCGGATCGACGCCATAATGGGCCCCGGCCTCCGCCAGGATCGGCAACATGCCGAAGTAAAAGGCGTCGTTGGAAATGAAGAAGGTGAAGGGCATCGACAGCAAAGCCGTGATCGGCGCCATATACGGCCCCAATGCGGGCGGGATGAAGCCCACCACTTCCTTGCTCATCGCCTCCACCATGCCGGTGCCGCCCAATATGCCGGTGAAGATACCCGCGGCGAAGATCAGCGACACGACCGACAGGACATTGCCGGCATGGGCGGCAATCCGCTCCTTCTGCTGGGCGACGCCCGGATAGTTGACGATCATCGCAATGGCGAAGGCGATCATCATCAGGACCGACAGGGGCAGAATTCCCCACACCAGCAGGCCCAGCAGCACTATCACCAGCGCGGCGTTGAACAGACGCAGATGTGGACGACGCGCCTCGGGATATTGCGACACGCCAAGGTCGGCGACATCCACCGCTTCACGCTGCGGCAGGTGGACATGGCCCAGCCGCCGACGCTCCTTGATCCCGAACCAGAAGGCCAGCCCCAGCAGGAAGGCGAGGCCCGCGATCATGCCGGGGATAAGCGGCAGGAACAGGGTGGCGGGATCGAGCTTGAGCGCACTGGCCGCGCGCGCGGTCGGGCCGCCCCATGGCGTCAGGTTCATGATCCCGCTCGTCACCATCAACAGGCAGACCAGGTAGATGCGCTTCATGTCGAAGCGCTTGTATAGCGGCAGCAGCGCGGCACAGGTGATGATGTAGGTGGTCGATCCATCGCCATCCAGGCTGACGACCGCACACAGCACCACCGATCCCAGCAGGATCAGCAGCGGATCGCCATGGACCAGCTTCACCAGCCGGCCGACCAGCGGATCGAACAATCCCGTGTCCGTCATGGTCGAAAAGAACAGGATGGCGAACAGCAGCATCACGCCGGTCGGCGCCAGATTCTTGATGCCGTCGATCATCATGTCGCCCAGGCCCGCGGCCTGCCCGGCGATGACGCCGAACAGGGACGGGATGACGATCAACGCCACCAGCGGCGTCATCTTTTTGGTCATGATCAGCGTCATGAAGGTGGCGACCATCAGGAAGCCGAGCAGGGCAAGATTCATCGCTGCATCCTTGAAGAGGCGAGGAGAAGAAGGATCAGAAAGTCACGCCGACACGCGCGCTGACGGTCTGGCCGTCGTCGCTGCCGGTGAAGGCGCCGGCACGATTGTCGGTGCGCCAGTGGATGCCGTTCAGCTGAAGCCGGGTGAAGCTGTTGAGATACCAGTTCACGCCGACCGTCGCGGCCCAGCCGTCGCCGCCCAGAACCAGATCGGTATAATCCAGATTTTCGTAACGCGCGGTCAGTTCGATCGCGCCCGGTCCACCGTCGAAGGTGGGGCGCAGCACATTGGGCTGGCCAAAGCTGCCGAGGCGCGGGTTGTAAGGCGGCAATTCACCGGTCAGGAAGAAGCCGGTCGATACGCTCCACGCCTTGCTCTCGAAATTCGGGCGGTCGCCGGTCAGGCGCGCGACGCGGCGGCCCGCTTCGCCCATGACCCACAGGCTGCCGCTATAGCCGCCCAGTTCCGCGCCATAGCCGGTGGTGGAACGCCCGCCCAGCAATTCGCCGGTCGACACCCGCACCGCGCCGTTGAAGCGCCCGCCGATCACCGTGCTGCGCGTCAGCGACGTCGCGGCGGCCGACAGCGCCTCGTCAAAGCCCCATGCGCCGACATGCAGCAGCGCTCGGTCGGTCTTGATCGGGTTCCAATGCGCGCGGAAGGAAGCGGTGCGGCTGTCGTTCGTCGCCTGCTGCCCATCGATCCGGTCGCCGGTCACGCTGACCGACGCATGCCAGTTGGGACCGAACATGCGGCCCATGATGCCGATGCCGTAGAAGCCGCGCTGCGGGATGATCGCGGTCGATACCGTGCTGCGTTCCAGGAAGGGCGTGGAATCGGACCCGGTGCTGCCTTCGAACGCGCGGTCATTGAACAGATGGCCGACGCGAATGTCATAATCGACCTTGCCGCTCAGCCGATTGCGCCAGCCCAGAAAGGCGGTGACGATATCGACTTCATTTTCCGAAAAATCGCTCTCGAACTGGTAGAAGAAATGCGGCCCGACCCCGCCTTCCAGGCCCAGGCGCAGCGCGCGCATGCCCGTCGTGGTCGTGTTGCGGCCCTTATAATCGGACCCCATGGTCGAGCTGACGTCGACCAGGATGCGGCCGCGCGGCTTGTAGGTGAAGACGCCGTCGGCCGATCGGAACACGGGCAGGCCCGCCCCCCACTCGGTCTTGACGCCGACTTCCCGCGCGATGGCGCGGGCCTGGCCGACGTCGATATCGGCGGGACCGGGCGGCACGATCTGCGGCGCGAAGGGCGTGACGACCAGCGGCGGCGTGGCCTGCTGCTGCGCGACTTGCGGTGCGGGTCCGGGCGCTGCCGCCTGCGCGACCGCCTGCCCTTCGATCTTGTCGAGCCGCGCCTTGAGCGACGCGATTTCGGCGGCCTGCGCCTTGACCAGCGCGGCCAGTTCTTCGGCACTCGGCGTCTGGGCCAGCGCAGGGGTGGCGGCGATCAGCGCCAGCGCGGCGCAACTGCCGCGCAACATCAGGGACGTCATTATTGGGCTCCAGAAGCGAGGATCGCGTTCCAGTCGCGCAGGAAGCGCTGCTGTTTCAGGCGATCGAGATTGGCGAGAAGCTGCGGGCCGACGCGCACCGGACGCGCATGAGCCGCAGGAAGGCGGCGACCGCGTATGTCGGTGCGGACCGGCCAGAGGCTATGCTGCGCGAGCAGGGACTGGCCCTGGCGCGACAGCAAGAAATCGAGGAACAATTTGGCGGCGGCGGGATGCCGCGCCTCCCGCGCGATGAAGGCGATGCGCGACATCACGATCGTATAATCCTGCGGGAAGATGACACCGATGCGCGGGTCGCGTCGCGCCCGCTCCACCGCATAGGAGCCGATGACATTATAGGCGATGGACAGCTTGCCCTCCGCCACGCCGCGCAACATCGGCTCGGTGGTGATCGACAGCACCGGCCGCGTTGCCGCCATGGCTTCCACCAGCGATCGTGTATCGCCGGTGATCGCGAAAT
Organism: Sphingobium limneticum; assembly: GCF_008710155.1. Lineage (GTDB taxonomy): Bacteria > Pseudomonadota > Alphaproteobacteria > Sphingomonadales > Sphingomonadaceae > Sphingobium > Sphingobium limneticum. The sequence goes on along the minus strand of NZ_VYPZ01000004.1, from coordinate 32,394 downwards.
CCTGCGTCAGATACAGATAGCCGGTGTTCGAGCGCGCGGGATCGAAGGTCGCGACCTTGCCCGTCAGCGCGCGGCGATCCTTGCGCAGCATCGCTTCCAGCGCGGCGCGGGTGCGCGGCGGATTGGGGATCGCCTTCTTGTTGTAGACATAGGCGATCGGTTCGGCGGTGACGCCGAACCCCATATTCTTCCACACCGCCGATGCGGGCAGAGCGGGCTTTTCGGGACTGGTATAGCTTTGCGCGAACCCGTCGTTGATCAGCTTGACCTGCTGGTCCATCGCCGACGACCAGACCAGATCGGCCGATGGCTTGCGCCCCCGCGATTCCGTAACGAAACGGCGATACATCTCGTTGGAGCCAAGGTCGGCATAGCGCACCGTCACGCCCGGATAGCGGCGCTGAAACCCCAGGATGACCGGCGCCATTTCCGACGTATCGGCATTGGCGTAGACGACGACCTGCCGTTCCGCCTGCGCGTCGGCGATCAACTGGTCATAGGATCGCGGATAGCCTGCCGGCCGTTCCGCCACCGCTACGGCCGTCGGCACCGCCAGACTTGCCAAGAGGGAAACAATCTGAATAACCCGTCGCACGAACCCTGCTCCTCGCCTTCCGTTTCTATCGCCGGATAAGATGTGAGGCTCAGTTACGAAGCCAAGCTGTCATCAACCTTTCAGCATCGGGTGCCCCATTCGGATTTTGATGATCGAGGACGACGCCGCACTGGCGCGCAGCATTTCCGCCCTGCTCCGTGCGGGGGGCCATGCCGTGGATCATGTCGCGACCGGGGAAGATGCGCTGTCCGTCGTGGGCAGCGAACCCTATGCGCTGGTCATCCTGGACGTCGGCCTGCCCGACATGGACGGTTTTGCCGTCCTGGCCGAACTGCGCCGCCGGGGGGAGAAGGTCGCGGTCCTGATGCTGACCGCGCGCGACGCGCTGGACGATCGGGTGCGCGGGCTGGACCTGGGCGCCGACGATTATCTGCGCAAACCCTTCGACCCGGAGGAATTGGAGGCACGGGTGCGTGCGCTGGGGCGGCGGCGCGGCGGCGATCCGACTCCGGAACTGGTCGTCGGCACCCTCACCATCAATCGCTCCACCGGCACCGTGGAGGTGGCGGGCCGCGCCCTCGACCTGCGCCGCCGCGAACTGGCCGTGCTGGAGGCGCTGGCCACCCGTGCCGGGCAGGTGGTGCCGCGCGAACTGCTGATCGGCGAAGTCTTCGGCTTCGACGAGCCGGTCGGCGGCAACGCCATCGAAGTGCATGTGACGCGCCTGCGCGGCAAGCTGGCGCCCGATGGCCCCGGCATCCGCACCGTGCGCGGCGTGGGTTACATGCTCGATGCCGGGTAAGTCTCAGGCGATCGCGCTGCGCACCCGGCTGCTCGCCGCGATGCTGGGGCCGTTGCTCGGCGCGGCGGCGATCATCGGCGTGGGTGGCGCAACGCTGATTTCCGACGTCGTGCGCCGCACCAACGACCGCGTGCTGGGCGGCGCGCTGGGCGCCATCGCCGAAACGGTACAGGTGGAACGGGGCGAAGTGACGCTGGACCTGCCGCCCGCCGCCTTTGGCATGTTGGAAAATAGCGAACGCGACAATGTCTATTACCGCATCGCGGTGGGCGGCGCATTGCTGACCGGCTATGCCGATCTGCCCGCGCCCGATCCGGCGACCATGACCGTCGACCAGCCCCGCTTCCGCTTCGCCCGCTATCGCGATCAGGGCATCCGCATCGCGGAGGTGAAGCGGATGCTCCCCCGCATCGCCCAGCCGGTCGTCATCCAGGTCGCCGAAACATTGGACAATCGCAAGACGCTGGCCGGGCAACTGACCATCGCCCTGCTGCTGGGCGAAGTCGCGCTGGTCGGCGTCGCCGTGCTGCTGTTGCGCCCGGCGCTGGGCTGGAGCCTGCGCCCGCTCGCCCGGCTGCGCCGCACCGTGGAGGCGCGCGACGGCAACGTCCGCGCGGATTTCTCCCCGCTCGACGCCGGGCCGCTGCCCAACGAGCTGCAACCGCTCGCCATCGCCTTCGACCATATGCTGGCGCAGCTCGACACCGCGACCGGCGGCATGCGCCGCTTCACCGCCGACGCCTCACACCAGATGCGCACGCCCTTGTCCGTGCTGCGGGTGCAGGTGGAACTCGCGCGGCGCGGCTCGCATGAGGCGCTGGACGAGATTGCCGATGCAGTGCAGCGCCTGGAACGGCTGGTGACGCAATTGCTCGCCCTCGCCCGCGCGGAGGAAGGCGGCGTGTCGCCCCCGCTCGAAGCGGTCGACCTCAAGGAAGTGAGCCAGGCCGTGATCGGCCGCCTCATCAACCAGGCGATCGCGGCCGATGTCGAACTCAATCTCGACGCGCAGGATGGCGCCAGCTACCCCGTTCAGGCGCACCGGACGCTGATCTTCGAAATCCTCGCCAACCTGATCGACAATGGCATCCGCTACAATCGGCGCGGCGGCGCGGTCACGGTCGCACTGGCGCGCAGCGATAGCGACATCACGCTGTCGGTGCAGGATGACGGCCCCGGCATCGCGCCGGAAAACCGATCCCGCGTGTTCGAACGCTTCTTCCGCGCGGCGGGGCAGACCGGACCGGACGGCACCGGCCTTGGCCTTGCCATCGTGCAGTCGGCCGCCCAGCGCATGGGCGCGCATGTCAGCATATCCAACGCCGCGCCCGGCACCCGCATCTCGGTCCGCTTCCCGCCCCAACCCTCCACCTGAAACATGCCCCGCCTGAAACCCCAGCTTTCCGGCCCCATGGATAAAAGCGCTCCATTCACTACCATTTCAATTGATATAACCGGCCGCAGTGCATCATCATCCGAGACGTTTCATGACCAGCTCTTCCCTGCCCGCCGACGGCATCCAGTTTCCGCAACAGATCGACCTGGTGGTCGACGCGCTGCATCAGGCGCGGCTGGACTGGCGCGCGGGCCATGCCCGTCATGCCGAACAGGGCGTCTATTTCCCCTCGCGCCAATCGTTGAAGCGGATCAGCAACGAACTGGCCATCGCCCTCTTCCCCCTGCGCTTCGGCCCGCCCGAACTCACCGCGCAGAATGAAAATAATTATGTCGGCGCCTCGCTCGAATCGACCTTGTCGCAACTGGCCGCGCAGATCCGGCTGGAACTGGGCTATGACGCGCCCGACAGCGACCAGAAAGCGATCGCGCTGAATGTCGAGCGGGCGATCGGCATCTTCGCGGCGCGCCTGCCCGATATCCGCCGCCTGCTCGATAGCGATGTGGAGGCAGGCTATGCCGCCGATCCGGCCGCACGCAGCGTCGATGAAGTGCTGCTCGCCTACCCTTCCCTCACCGCCGTCATCCATCACCGCATCGCCCATCTCCTCTATCGCCTCGGCGCGCCGATCGTCGCGCGGGTGATCGCGGAAATCGCGCATGAACGCACCGGCATCGACATTCATCCCGGCGCGACCATCGGCCGCAGCTTCTTCATCGACCATGGCACCGGCGTCGTCATCGGCGAAACAACCATCATCGGCGACCGGGTACGTCTCTATCAGGGCGTGACGCTGGGCGGCGATCCCGATGTAGAGGGCCGCCACGACGTGCCGCGCCATCCCATCCTGGGCGACGATGTGATCGTCCATGCCAATGCCAGCATCATTGGACGGGTGACGATTGGCGCGGGATCGCGTATCGGCGGCAATCTGTGGCTGCGCAGCGACGTGCCGGCCGGCAGCATCGTCGAAGCCCCCCACCCCATCATCCGCCAGCCGAGCTGAACTCAAGCCCCTCTCCATGATCGAACTCAAATCCATATCGAAGCGCTTCCCGGACGGAACCGCAGCGCTCAGCGACATCGACCTCGTCATTCCGCGCGGGTCGGTGTTCGGCATCATCGGCCGGTCGGGCGCGGGCAAATCGACCCTGCTGCGCCTCATCAACGGGCTGGAGCGGCCGACGTCCGGCGAAGTGCTGATCGACGGCACGTCCATCGCCACGCTGAAACCGGCGGGCCTGCGCGCGCTGCGGCAGCGGATCGGGATGATCTTCCAATCTTTCGGCCTGCTCGCCAACCGCACCATCGCCGGCAATGTCGCCCTACCGCTGGAACTGGCCGGCATGCCCAGGGCCGATCGCGACGCCCGCGTGGCGCAGCTGCTCGACCATGTCGGCATCGCGGCCAAGGCGCAGGCTTATCCCGCCAGCCTATCGGGCGGCCAGCGTCAGCGTGTCGGCATCGCCCGCGCGCTCGCCACCCGCCCCGACATATTGCTCTGCGACGAAGCGACCAGCGCGCTCGACCCGGAAACCACCCGATCCGTGCTGGCGCTGCTGGCCGATCTCAACCGCGACATGGGCCTGACCATCATCCTGATCACCCATGAGATGGAGGTCGTCCGCGCCATCTGCGACCATGTCGCCGTACTCGACCATGGCCGCCTGGTCGAATTCGGGCCGGTCGATACCGTCTTCGCCGCCTCGCGTGAACAGGCGACCCTCGCCTTGCTGGGGGAGGATCGCTGATGCAGGACGGTTTCTTCCAGAATATCTCCTGGCCCGATATCGGTCAGGCGACGTTCGACACGCTGCTGATGCTGGGCGGATCGCTGCTGCTGACGCTCATCCTGGGCATTCCGCTCGGCGTGCTGCTCTTCCTCACCGCGCGCGGCCAGATCGGGCGAAGCCTGATCGCCAACCGCCTGCTCGGCGTCATCGTCAATATCCTGCGCTCCATCCCCTTCGTCATCCTGCTCATCGTCATGATCCCGCTGACCCTGGCGATGATGGGCACGTCGCTGGGCGTTGCCGGCGCCATCCCGCCGCTGGTCGCGGGCGCCGCGCCTTTCTACGCGCGCCTCGTCGAAACAGCGCTGCGCGACATTCCGCGCAGCACGATCGAGGCGGCGCAGGCCATGGGCGCCACGCGGCTTCAGATCATCGGCAAAGTCTTGCTGCCCGAAGCGCTGCCCGGCCTCATATCCGGCGCCACCGTCACCGCCATCGCCCTCGTCTCCTTCACCGCCATGGCGGGCGTCGTGGGCGCGGGTGGCCTGGGCGATCTGGCCATCCGCTACGGCTATCAACGCTTTCAGGCCGACGTCATGCTCGTCACCGTCGCCCTGCTCGTCCTGCTCGTACAACTGATCCAATGGTCCGGCGACTGGCTCGCCCGCCGGGTCGACCATCGTTAAGGGGGATATCCCATGAACCGTCGCTCGCTCCTCCTCCTCGCCCCCGCCCTGCTGCTTGCGGCGTGTGGCGGCAAGACCGGCACCGCCGATGGCGACACGCTGACCGTCGCCGCCACCGCCGTGCCCCATGCGGAAATCCTGGACCATGTCCGCCCCGCGCTGGAAAAGCAGGGCGTGAAGCTCGATGTCCGCGTCTTCAACGATTATGTGCAGCCCAATCAGCAGGTTGCGCAGGGGCAGATCCTGGTCAATTATTTCCAGACCGGCCCCTATCTGGACGAATTCAACAAGGCACAGCATGCCGACCTGCAAAAGATCGCCGGCATCCATATCGAACCGCTGGGCGCCTATTCGCGCAAGTGGAAGAGCCTGGACCAGCTGCCCGCCGGCGCCACCGTCGCCATCCCCAATGACGCCAGCAATGGCGGCCGCGCCCTGCTGCTGCTTCAGAAGACGGGCCTCATTCAGCTGAAAGAGCCGGCCAATCCGCTCGCCTCGGTCCGCGACATCACCGCCAATCCAAAGAAGATCGTCCTGCGCGAACTGGAAGCGGCCACCCTGCCCCGCACTTTGGGGGAGGTCGACCTGGCGCTCATCAACACCAATTATGCGCTGGACGCGAAGCTCAACCCCACCCGCGACGCGCTGGCGATCGAGGATGGCCAGTCGCCCTATGTCAATTTCGTGGTCGGCAAGCCCGGCAGCGAAAAGGACGCCCGCGTCCAGAAGCTGATCGCCGCGCTGCACAGCGACGACGTAAAGGCCTTCATCGCGGACCGCTACAAGGGCGCGGTGCTACCGGCCTTTTGACCCCGCCGGTCTACAGGAGCGCGTCATGCTGAACTTGGTTCAGGATGACGATGCGCGATAGGAAATCAGGATATTTGAACTGATGGGCGGGGCTGCCGGCATGACCGGCAGCCCCTTCCGTTCAGGCGCGCGCCACCAGCAGCATCCGTTCCAGCGCGTGCACATGCGCCAGCACCGGCCGCGCCTGGAAGAAGTCGCGCAGGTCGATATAGCCCAATTCGCGGATACGTTCCGCCAGGGCATAGCGAAGATCGTCGTTCAATATCGCGGAAATCCGCGACTTCAGGGCATTGAGCCTAGTTTCGATGGTCATGAACTGGCCTCCATGATGATCGGTTGTCGGGCGATGATGGTCCATGTCGCGCACCCTTTTGCCAAGAGGCGCAGGGCATATTACCGGCGGGCCGCCCTATATTTCCGACCGGTCACACCATGGGATCGCAGTGTAAATGCGGCGCGTCGGCCGACCAATGAGAATTTTTCATAGCTTATATGCGCCGCGCTCAACGATCGCGGCCGAGAGCCCCGCGACTCGTGCCGCCTATTTGCGCGGGCCATCCATCGTCCAGAAATTTCAATAAGCATCGCCTTGCCAGAACCGCCCTCCGGCAGCGACAGGCGGACCTGTCTCTTTCGGGAAAAAGCCTTTGGACATGCTCAGCAGCGGTACGATCGCCGCGCCTCTTCCACGCCTGTCCCCCGCCGCGCCGCTCATCATCGGTTCCGCGCTTCTGATGCAGGGGATAGACGGCACCGCGATCACCGTCGCCCTGCCCGCAATGGCCCATTCGCTCGGCACCGACGTGCTGCGCATGAACCTGGCGGTCAGCGCCTATCTGCTCAGCATCGCGGTGTTCATTCCCGCCAGCGGCTGGATCGGCGATCGCTTCGGCGCCCGCACCACCTTCTGCTGGGCCATCGCCCTGTTCATGCTCGCCTCGCTGCTCTGCGGCCTTGCCACCTCCCTGCCGCAACTGGTCGCGGCGCGCATCCTTCAGGGCATGGGCGGCGCGCTGATGGCGCCGGTGGGGCGCGTCGTCCTGCTGCGCGCCGTGCCGCGCCACGATTATGTCCGCGCCATATCCCTCTACACCGCGCCGGCCCTGATCGGCCCGGTGCTGGGCGCGCCGCTCGGCGGGCTGATCGTCGAAATCGCCTCCTGGCACTGGATCTTCTTCATCAACCTGCCGCTCGGCCTGATCGGCATCGCCGCCACGCTGCGCCATATCCCGGCGCTGCCCGCCTCGCCGCCCGGCCCGTTCGACCTGCGCGGCTTCCTCCTGCTGGGCATCGGCCTGTCCTGCGGCACGCTGGCGCTCGCCGGGATCGGCGGGTCGATCCCGCCGCGCATCGTCATCCTGCTCGCCGCCGCCAGCCTCGCCGCCCTCCCCCTTGCCGTCCTGCACGCCCGCCGCGCGGCGCATCCGCTGCTCGACCTCGGCCTGCTGCGCATCCGCAGCTTCCGGATCGTGATGCAGCATGGCACCATCTGGCGTTCGACCGTCGCGGGCCTGCCGGTGCTGCTCGCGCTGCTGCTGCAACTCTCGCTCGGCCTCGGCCCGCTTGCCAGCGGCCTCATCCTCTTCACCAGCGCGGCTGGTGCACTCGCGATGAAGGCAGTCGCCGGCACGCTGCTCCACCGCTACGGCTTTCGCCGGGTGATGATCGCCAATGCCGTCGTCTCGGCCTTTTTCGCCGGCAGCTACGCGCTGTTCGATGCCGGATCGCCGCTCTGGCTGCTGGTCGCCGCGCTGTTCCTGGGCGGCGTCTCGCGCTCGCTCCAATATACCAGCCTCGGCACGCTCGCCTTTGCTGACATACCGGACGCCGCCATGGCGCGGGCCAGCGGCTTTGCCAGCATGTCGCAGGAACTGGCGCAAAGCCTGGGCGTCAGCATCGCCACGCTGTTGGTCCAACTGGCCATGCTGTTGCGCCAGGATGGTCAGGCCGGCGCCACCGACATCCGCACCGCCCTCGCGCTGCTCGGCATCATGGGCCTGATCGCGGCGCTCGGCTTCCGCCGCCTGCGCGACGATGATGGCGCCGCAATCCGCATCCGCAATCGGCCGGCGCTCTCGCCCCAACCACTAACCGCCACCCCTCCATGAAAAAGGCCACGCGAAGCCCCCACTTCGCGCGGCCTTTTCAGCCATGATGGTCCGGCTCAATTCGCCTTGGACAGATCCACCTTTTCCACCCATTCGGGGTAGAAGGTCGGTTCGCGGTTGGACCAGCCCACCGCCGTTGCCGCCGCTTCGCTGATCGACTGAAGCAGCGCGCGCCGCTTTTCGGGATGCAGATGCGGCAGGCTGGCGGCGGCACAGAAGGCGCCGGGCAACCAGGGCCGCGACCCCGCGCCCAGCAGCCGTTCGTACAGGAAGCGATAGGCGGAAAAGCTGCTCAATCGATCCTGCCCCAGGTCGAAGGCGGAAATGGTCACCAGCGGCGCCATGAACGGCTCCACCTGTTCCAGGCCGCTGTCATCGGGCACGCGCGCCTTGATCTCGTCCAGCCGCCCGTAGATGCGCGCCTGCGCGCGGATCGACGCTTCCTCCACCATGTCGCGGGACCACAGCTTCATCGCGTCGCGGCGATGCAGCCCGATATCCAGCGATCGGCGAATATAGCGTTGCGTGGCAGACGGGAAGCTCGCGAATTCACGCAGTTCCGCCAGGGTGATCGCCCCATCCGCCGGTCTTGCACTCGTACCCATGTTCATGCCCTCCGACTTGAAGTCGTAGGATGGAACATGCGCCCTCTATGGTTACCGAAGGCTTAAGCGCCTGTTCCACCGCTGTTCACAACGGACCAGATTTCTTTTTGCGGCGCAACATGAAACTTTCGTGACTGCGACAGGCCGTTGAAAGGCATGAATATCATGATCATCAATATGGTTAGTTAGCCAACTAATATCACACATGTCCTGCTTCTACGTTGCCCAACTCGCTGTCTCATATCAAAAAACATTGATGTGAGAAGACAATCCGTTCCCCGGCGTAGGCCGGGGCCCAGTTCCAAGCTCTCAACTGGACCCCGGCCTGCGCCGGGGAACGCTGCCAATGGATCGGTTCATCACGTCCCGGCATCACTCGCGCTCGCGCGCGCCTACCCTTGCCCCAGCAACCACGCCAGCGCCTCGTCGGCGTTCGCGAAGATCCGCATATAATCCTGCGTCATTTCCCGCCGCACCTGCATGGTGGCGATGATGCTGGGGGTGACGATGGCGATCCGCGATGCGCGCGGGAACAGCCCATCGCCCAGATGCTCGCGGAATGCCGCGACCGCATCCTGTGGCTGCACTGCGCTGCCGCTCATGTCCATCCGCAGCAGATAGCCGGGCACGAACCCTTCGGCCACGAATCGCGCCTTCACCTCACGGGCATAGGCGGCGACGCCCTCGCTGGTGAACTGGCCGTGCCAGGCGATGTCGAGCAGATTGATGTCGTGGCGGAATCGGATGTCGTACATGGGAAAGCCTCCGCCGCTCTCCATGCCGAACAGGCATTACCGAAAGATTATCTATGCGACGGAGCGACTTGCGCCTCCAGCGGCACGTCTCGCAACTGCCGTTCCAGCGCTACTGCACCCTGCGTGCTGATCCCGTCCATGTTCGCCTGCAACCCGCGATAGGCCGTCAGGATTGCAACGCCACTCTCGGTCAACTGCGCGCCCTCGCTCGACGTCGCGACCAGCGGTTCGGCCCAACAACGGTTCATCACATCGACCAGCAGCCAGCAGCGCCGATAACTCATGCCCAGCTTCCGCCCGGCTGCCGATATCGACCCTTCGGCCGCAATTGCGTCGAGCAGGTCGGCCTTGCCCGGCCCCATGGCGATCTGGTCGCCGCAATAAATCTGGATCTTGATCTTCAGCATCGGCCCGCCGCGCTTTAGCGGTTAGGGGCAGCCAAGACCAGCCACCCCGTCGGGTTCAGGCGCCCGCCCGCCGCTCCAGTACGGCGCCGATCATCGCGCGCCACACGGCCACATCGCCGGCCTGCGCCATCTGCGCGTCCGGTTCCCGCAACGTATGGAGAATGGCATAGGCATCGTCCACATGGTCCGGCCAGGCGGCGTCCACCGCGCCGGCCGCATGCAGATCATGCCCGCCCCCGTTCAGGCTCAACTGACGACCGGCCAGCACACGGGCGATACGTTCGATGGCGGGGGTGGTGGATGTCGGCATGGATGGCATACTCCTCTCAAAAAAAGGGGGCGGCGCTTTGTCGCTCTTCCGCCTGTCAGGATAGCATATCGTTTCGGAGGGAGCTATCGGTCCTCGCCCGCGCTGAAGCCCGAAGACGGCACCGGATCGCCCTTGTCACCGGGCTTGGCGGTCGATGGCGGGTCGGACGCGTCCATCGAATCCTTCAGACTCTCGTCGCGCTTCTCATCGGGGTGCAGCACATGGTCCTGCGCGTCGCTTGCCCGCTCGTCGCCCGCCTCTTCGCGGCTGTTCGGACGCACATCCTTCTGCTTGTCCGTCATCGTCTCTCTCCTCTGGTTTCGCAGGATCAACGGACGGCCCGGCAGCGCGGTTCCGCCCGCCGCCCCTTCGACCAACACCGCCGCCAGTTCGACCAGCAACACGGGCGCCTAAAGACTTTCGCCGCCCCCCGGCGTAGACAGGCATCATGACTGATCTTCCCGAAGACGATCGCGGCGTTGCGCCGTCGATCGCGCTCTATTCGATTCTGGGCTTCTGGTTCTTCTACACCATCATCGTGACCCTGCGCGCCATCGTCGTCGGCTTCGACGCGCAGTGGGAAATGGCGGCCCGCCGCATGGTCGTGGCGGTGATCGGCATCATCGTCACCTGGATCCTCTATCTGGCGCTGCGCCGGTTCGACTATAAGCCGCTGGCGGTCCGCTTCGTCGCCGCCTTCTCGCTCGCCGCGCCCTTCGCGCTCGCCATGGCGGCGGCCAACTATTATATCTTCAACGTCTATGATCCGATCAGCCTCTTTCCCGACGCGGAAATGAAGAAGAAGGCGATCGAGGAAGGCTATGTGCTGATCTCCATCGTCGAAGATGCGATGACGCGCTATTTCTTCCTCGCCGCCTGGGCCGGCCTCTATCTCGCCCTCTCCTACGCCAGCGAAGCGCACCGCACCGAACGCCGCGCCGCCCGGCTGGAACGCGCCGCGCAGCAGGCCGAGCTGCGATCCCTGCGCTATCAGGTGAACCCGCATTTCCTGTTCAACACGTTGAACTCGCTTTCCACCCTGGTCATGCGCAATAAGCCGGACGATGCCGAGCAGATGATCATGTCGCTCTCCAACTTCTACCGCACCAGCCTGACCGGCGACCCGCTCGACGACGTCCCGCTGGAGGAGGAAGTCCATCTCCAGAAACTCTATCTGGACATCGAGGCGGTCCGTTTCCCCGACCGGCTGAGCACGGTGATCGACATTCCACCCGCGCTGATGAATGCCTGCGTCCCCGGCCTCATCCTGCAGCCCCTGGTCGAAAATGCGATCAAATATGGGGTATCCCGCACCTCTAGTCCCGTGACCATCACCATCACCGCGCGGGAGGATGGCGACCTCATCCACATCGCCGTGACCGACGATGGCGACAATCCGCCCAGCGACGCGGACGCCGGCAGCGGCATCGGCCTGGTCAATGTGCGCGACCGGCTGACCGCCCGCTTTGGCGATCAGGGCCGCATCGTTTATGGTCCGCGCGAAGGGGACGGTTTCTCCGTCCTACTCACCTTGCCCATCATCCGCCGGGGTTGCTGACGCGCATGTCTATACGCACCATGATCGTCGATGACGAACCGCTCGCCGTCGAACGGCTCCAGATGCTCTGCGCCCGCGAACCACGCATCGCGCTGGTCGGCACCGCCACCGATGGCGAAGCCGCGCTCCGCCTGATAGAGGGGTTGAAGCCCGACCTCGTGCTGCTCGATATCGCCATGCCCTTGCTCGACGGGATCGGCGTCGCCCGCGCCGTCGGCCGCATGGGCATCCGCCCCGCCGTCATCTTCGTCACCGCGTTCGAGGGGTTCGCGGTCGAGGCGTTCGACCTGGCCGCCGTCGACTATATGTTAAAGCCCGTCGCCCACGACCGGCTGACCCGCGCGGTCGACCGGGTCGAAGCCGCGCTGCGCAACCAGTCCAACAGCGACGCGCCCGCCATCACCAGCGAACCCAGCCCTGAATGGGCGGAGGAATTCTGGGTGCCGCACCGGTCCGAACTGATCCGCATCGCCACCGACCAGATCGACCGGATCGAAGCGGAACGCGACTATATGCGCCTGCATGTCGGCGCCCACAGCTATCTGCTGCACCAGACGATTAGCAGCCTGGAGGAACGGCTGGACCCGCAGCAATTCGTCCGCCTGCACCGCAGCCATATCGTGCGCCGCGACCATATCGCCCGCCTGCGCCACGACGGCAGCGGCGTGTGGTTCGCGGCCCTCACCGACGGCGGCGAAATCCGCATCGGCCGCACCTTCCTGGCCAACGCACGGGCCATGACGGGGCGGTAAACAACAAAGGCCGGGCGGTTTTGAAATTCAGTTCAGGTGGAGCCGAGCCGACGGCCAGCGTTAGCTAAAAGCGTGATTTTTGAGCACCGGAGCGCAGCGTACTTCAAGTACGTGAGCACGGAGCGCAGAAAAGCTCGCTTTGCAGGCCCGCATGGGCTGAATTTCAAACCGCCTGCCCGGCCGCTACGCCACTGGCCCAGGCCCATTGGAAATTATAGCCGCCCAGCCATCCGGTGACGTCCACCGCCTCGCCGATCGCATAGAGCCCCGGCACCTTGGCCGCCTCCATCGTGCGCGACGAAAGGCCGGCGGTGGCGATCCCGCCCACCGTCACCTCGGCCTTGGCATAGCCTTCCGTACCCGACGGCGCGAACGCCCAATCGCTGAGCCGCGTCCCCACCTGCCGCAGCGCCTTGTCGGTCAGCGCACCCATTTCCCCCTGCACCTCGATCCGCTCCAGCAGCGCATCGGCCAACCGCTCGGTCAGCGCCTGCGCCAGCACCCGACGCAGACTAGTGCGCGGCCGCTCCGCCTTTTCGGCCAGCAACCAGTCCGCCGCCCGATCCGGCAGGAAATTCACCTGAATGGCCGTGCGATGCAGCCAATAGGAAGATATCTGTAACATCGCCGGCCCGGACAGCCCGCGATGCGTGAACAAGGCCGCCTCGCGAAAGCGCGTCTTGTTCCACCGCACCTCGACATCGGCCGACACGCCCGAGAGCGACTGGAACAACTGCTCCTCCGGCCCCAAAGTGAAGGGCACCAGCGCCGGGCGGGGCTGCACGATGGAGAGGCCGAAATGCCGCGCCACATCATAGGCAAAGCCGGTCGCCCCCATCTTGGGGATGGACGGCCCGCCGGTCGCCAGCACCATCGCCGGCGCGCGATGCACCGTGCCGCCGATCGTCACCCGATAGAGGCCATCGCCATGGTCGACATCGGCAACCGCCTGCCCCAAGGCCAGCGTCACGTCGCCCTTGGTGCATTCCTCCGAAAGCATCGCGACGATCTGCTTTGCCGACCCGTCGCAAAATAGCTGCCCCAGCGTCTTTTCATGCCAGGCGATGCCATAGCGATCGACCAGCCCGATGAAATCCTGGGCCGTGTAGCGTCCCAGCGCCGACTTGGCGAAATGCGGATTGGCCGAAAGGTAACGATCGGCAGCGGTGTGGACATTGGTGAAATTGCACCGCCCACCACCGGAAATCAGGATCTTCTTGCCCACCGCTTCGGCATGATCGACCAGCAGCACGCGCTTGCCCCGCTGCCCGGCGGTCGCTGCGCACATCATCCCGGCGGCGCCTGCGCCAAGAATTATTGCATCATATTCGGCCATCACCGCCCCCGCTTCAGACGCACCAGCGCCTCGTCCAGCGCCTGAAGAAAGCGCGATCGATCGACCTTGCCGAATGGCGGCGGCCCGCCGATCGGATCACCCACGGCCCCTGCGCGCAGGTCCGCCATGATCGCCCGCGTCGCCACCGCCGCGCCGATCGAACTCAGGGTGAACGGCTTGCCATTGGGCGCGATCACCACCGCGCCGGCCTTCAGGCACCGGTCCGCCAGCAAGATATCGGCAGTGATGCACACCGACCCGCCATCCGCCCGCTCGGCGATCCAATCGTCCGCCGCATCGAAGCCGTCGCTCACCACCACCCGGTCCAGCAGCGGGTGCGCGGGAATGCGGATCGGGCTGTTGCTCACGATCGTCACAGGAATTTCATGCCGCCAGGCGACCTTGTAGATCTCCTCCTTCACGGGGCAGGCATCGGCATCGACCAATATCTTCATGGGGTGGGCGATAGGCCGGGTGGCAGGTTGAGACAATGGCTCGGCTGCTAATCGCAAAAGGATAATGCCCCGCCCGAACCGACGGTGCGTTCCCCGGCGAAGGCCGGGGTCCAGTTCCAGGTCCCTGCGCTGGACCCCGGCCTTCGCCGGGGAACGCCTATATCGGTCCGCGCTATTACAGGCCAGAAAGTGGACCGATGCCGTCTATTTTCTCACATCGTCATTCGCCGCCTTCACCCCGCCTCCATCCTGCCCTACATGGTCGGCATGAACGCCCCCCTCTATAACAAGGACATATTGCGGCTCGCGGCCAGCATCCCGCATCACCAGCGTCTGCCCGACCCGCAGGCCAGCGTGGAGAAGCGATCCCCCACCTGCGGATCGCGGGTGACGGCGGATGTGCAGATGACAGGCGGCCGCCTGTCCGACATGGGGCTGGACGTAAAGGCCTGCGCGCTCGGACAAGCATCGGCGGCCCTGATGGCCGGCCATGCGATCGGCCTGACAGCAGACGAACTGGCCGACGCCCGCGACAAGCTCGCCGCCTATCTGGCGGGGACGAGCGAAGATCTCGACTTCTGGCCCGGCCTTGCCGTGCTGGCCCCGGCGCGCGGCTATCCCGCCCGTCACGCCTCGATCCGCCTCGGCTTCGAAGCCATTGCCGACGCCGCCCGGCAGGCAGACGCCTGATGGAGGCCCATGCTCCCATCAGCGCCACCGACGTGCTGCTCTCCGAAGGCGTCATCCTGCTTGGCGCCGCCGTCCTCTTCGTCATGCTCTTCCGCCGTTTCGGCCTGGGCGCGGTCCTTGGCTATCTCGTCGCCGGCGCGCTGGTCGGGCCGCAGGGCCTTGGCCTTGTCGGCGGCGCGGAATCGAAGCTCGCCATCGCCGAAATCGGCATCGTCCTGCTGCTGTTCCTCGTCGGCCTGGAACTCCACCCTTCGCGCCTCTGGCGCCTGAAGCGCGACATTTTCGCGCTCGGCCTGGCGCAGGTGGTGCTGTGCGGCTGCGTCCTGACCGCCGTCATCTTCTATTCGACCGGCTTCAGCTGGGGCGCGGCGATCGCGCTCGGCCTGCCACTGGCCCTCTCCTCCACCGCGCAGGTGTTGCCGGGCCTCAAATCCAGCGGCCGCATCAACTCGCCCTTTGGTGAGAAGGTCTTTTCGATCCTGTTGTTCCAGGATCTCTCGATCGTCCCGCTCATCACCATCGTCGCCGCTCTTTCGCGCAATCCCGCCGATGCCGGCGGCCCGCCCGGATGGATGATGGCCGCCTATACCGTCGCCGCCATCGCCGGCCTCGTCCTGGCCGGCCGCTTCATCCTACGCCCACTGCTCGGCCTCGTCGGCCGCATGGGCGAGCGTGAATTGTTCGTCGCCGTCGGCCTCTTCACCGTGCTGGCCGCCGCCGCGCTGATGCACAGCCTGCACCTCTCGACCGCGCTCGGCGCCTTCGTTGCGGGCGTCATGCTCGCCGATTCGCCCTACCGGCATGAGATCGAAGCCGACGTCGAGCCTTTCCGCTCGATCCTGCTCGGCCTCTTCTTCCTGGCCGTGGGCATGGTGCTGGACCTGCGTACGGTCGCCGCCAATCCCCTGTTCGTCCTGTCCATGGCCGCGATCCTCGTCGCGACCAAGGCGGCGATCATCACAGGCCTTGCCCGCCTGTTCGGCATGGCCTGGCAACAGGCGCTTGGCGCGGGCCTGCTGCTCAGCCAGGGCGGCGAATTCGGCTTCGTCCTTTTCGCCCAGGCGCAGAACGCCCTGCTGATCGCGCCGCAGGCCGCCAGCCTGTTCAGCGCCATCGTCACCTTCTCCATGGCGACGACGCCTTTCCTGATGCTGTTCGCCCGCCGCTTCGAATTCGCCAAGCCCAAGGATCATGACGACCTACCGGGGCCGGAGGATGCCCCGCGCGGCTCCGCCATCATCGTGGGCTATGGCCGTTTCGGTCAGACCGTGGCGCAGATGTTGATGGGCCATGGCTTCAGCGTCACCCTGATCGACAAGAAGCCTGCCCAGATCGAGGTGTCGAGCCGCTTCGACATGAAGGTCTATTATGGCGACGGCACCCGCATGGACCTGCTCCACCGCGCCGGCGCCGAAGAGGCCCGCCTGATCGCCTTCTGCATCGACGATCCCGCCCTCGATTCGCGCGCGCTCCAGCCGATCGCGGAGGCCTTCCCACAGGCGGCGCTCATGGTCCGCGTCTTCGACCGGCGGCAATTGCTGGAATTGCACGACATGAACCTCGCCGGCACCGTCCGCGAAGTCTATGAATCGGCCATCTGCATGGGCGTGCAGGCGATGCAGGCGCTGGGCGTCCCCGACGGAGAGGTCGAGGAGGTCGAGCGTCAATATCGCGCCAATGATGCCCAACGGCTCGCGCTCCAGACCGAACATGGCAATCTGCTCGCGGCCAAGGACTTGATGTATCGGCCGGGCAAGGGCATGCGCCTGCTCAGCAGAGGGGATGGAGAAGAAGCATGATCGCGATACTGGCTTGCCTGTCGGCGGCGCTGGCCATCGGCGCCGGCGCATTTGGCGCCCATGGCGTCGCCGATCCCAAAGCGGCCGAATGGCTGCGCACCGGCGGCCTTTATCAGCTGATCCATGCCGTTACGGCGTTGGCGATCACCGGCGTCACGCGCGGCGCGGCGGCCTTGCTGCTCGCCGGCGCCGCCATCTTCGCGATCAGCCTCTATGTCATGGCACTGGGCGGTCCCAAATGGCTGGGCGCTATCACCCCGATCGGCGGCACGCTGATGATCGCAGGCTGGCTCTGGGCCGCCTGGACCTTCGCCCAGCGCTGAGCCTTTGCGCGCCGCCTTCGCCCCTGCCCTTGCTCCTGGGCGCCCTCCAGCCTAGATTGACGCCATGGCCGACCACCATCATCATCATCACGAACCGACCGGCACCAACCTCGCCGACGCCGCCCGCACCACATTGGAGGCGCAGGATGAGCAATGGACGCCGATGCGCGCCGCCATCTTCGACGCGCTCGCGGCTGAGGAACGCCCGGCATCGGCCTATGACATCGCCGATACCGTGTCGAAGGCGCGCGGCAAGCGGGTCGCGCCCAACAGCGTGTACCGCATCCTCGACCTGTTCGTGACCAACAACATCGCCATGCGTGTCGAAAGCGCCAACGCCTATATCGCCAACGCGCATCCGGGCTGTCATCATGACTGCATCTTCCTGGTGTGCCGCAACTGCAAGCAGGCCACCCATGTCGATGACGACAAGGTGACGAACCAGGTGCGGGCCGTCGCGAAGCATGAAGGCTTCAATCCCGAACGGCCGGTGATAGAAATTCTGGGCCTTTGCGCGAAATGCGCAGCCTGATGGGGCATTGCCCCTACCCATCGAACGGCCTAGCGGCCTTTGCTTTGATCCGGAACGGCGCTAGGGCCTCGGGAGTCTATGTCTTTCATGAATGATCGCCCGCAAACCCCGCTCCTCGACCAGGTCATATGGCCGTCGGACCTGCGCACCCTGAAGCCCGAACAGCTGCGCCAGCTGGCGGACGAGCTGCGGCAGGAAGTGATCGCCGCCGTCGGCGTGACCGGCGGCCATCTGGGTTCGGGTCTGGGCGTGGTCGAACTGACCACGGCCATCCATTATGTGTTCGACACGCCGCAGGACAAGCTGGTGTGGGACGTCGGCCATCAATGCTATCCGCACAAGATATTGACCGGGCGGCGCGACCGCATCCGCACGCTGCGCATGGGTGGCGGCCTGTCCGGCTTCACCAAGCGGGCCGAGAGCGAGTACGACCCGTTCGGCGCGGCGCACAGCTCCACCTCCATCAGTGCGGCGCTGGGCTTTGCCGTCGCCAACAAGATGCAGGATCGTCCGGGCAAGGGCATCGCCGTCATAGGTGACGGTGCCATGTCGGCGGGCATGGCCTATGAGGCGATGAACAATGCCCGCGCGGCCGGCAATCGCCTGGTCGTGATCCTGAACGACAATGACATGTCGATCGCGCCGCCGGTTGGTGGCCTGTCCGCCTATCTCGCCCGCCTCGTCTCCAGCCGCGAATTTCTCGGCCTGCGCGACCTTGCAAAGCGCCTCGCCCGCAAACTGCCCCGCCCGCTCCACAATGCCGCCCGCAAGACGGACGAATTCGCGCGCGGCATGGCCATGGGCGGCACCCTGTTCGAGGAACTGGGCTTCTATTATGTCGGCCCGGTCGACGGTCATAATCTGGACCAATTGATCCCGGTCCTCGAAAATGTCCGCGATGCCGCCGAAGGGCCGTGCCTCGTCCATGTCGTCACGCAAAAGGGCAAGGGCTATGGTCCGGCCGAAGCGGCCGCCGACAAATATCATGGCGTCCAGAAATTCGACGTCATCACCGGTACGCAGGCAAAGGCCCCGCCCGGACCGCCCAGCTACACCAATGTCTTCGCCCAGGCGCTGATCGCAGAGGCGCAGCGCGACCCCAAGGTATGCGCCATCACGGCCGCCATGCCGTCGGGCACCGGCCTCGACAAGTTCGAACTCGCCTTCCCGGACCGCACCTTCGACGTCGGCATCGCGGAACAGCATGCCGTCACCTTCGCGGCCGGCCTAGCGGCGGAGGGGATGCGTCCCTTCTGCGCCATCTACTCGACCTTCCTGCAACGCGCCTATGATCAGGTCGTGCATGATGTCGCGATCCAGAATCTGCCCGTCCGCTTCGCCATCGATCGCGCCGGCCTGGTCGGCGCCGATGGGTCCACCCATGCCGGCAGCTTCGACGTAACCTATCTCGCCACCCTGCCTAACATGGTGGTGATGGCGGCGGCGGACGAAGCGGAACTGGTCCATATGGTCCACACCTGCGCCGTGCATGACAGCGGCCCGATCGCCGTGCGCTACCCGCGCGGCAACGGCACCGGCGTCGACATGCCGACCGTCCCCGAAGCGCTACCGATCGGCAAGGGCCGCACGTTGCGCGAAGGGCGTCAGGTCGCCATCCTCTCGCTCGGCACCCGCCTTGAAGAAGCGCTCAAGGCCGCCGAAGTGCTGGAGGCCAAGGGCCTTACCACCACCGTCGCCGACCTGCGCTTCGCCAAGCCGCTGGACGAAGCGTTGATCCGCAAGCTGCTGACCAGCCACGACGTCGCCGTCACGATCGAGGAAGGCGCGATCGGCGGCCTTGGCGCTCATGTGCTGACGCTGGCCAGCGACCTCGGCCTGATCGACAACGGCCTGAAGCTGCGCACCATGCGCCTGCCCGACATTTTCCAGGATCAGGACAAGCCCGAAAAACAATATGCCGATGCCCGGCTGGACGCCGACGCCATCGTCGACACGGTCCTGACCGCGCTTCGTCACAACAGTGTCGGCACGTAAGCGCGGGCCTGACGGGGCCTTGGCACCGTTCAGGAACCAAATTCCCTTCGCAAGCGTAATGGATCAACCGTGCCGTCATCAGGTTGAACGGCACGGACCATTAGGAGCGGAGGGAGCGGTTGGCGGCGCATCATCAGGCGACATTGCGGGCTTTGCATAAAACCACGCCTGTCCTTCTTACGCTCATTCTCTGCGCCGCATGCCAGCAAAAACCCGCTGACGTCGCGCCGCCCCGCGCAACCGATCCGGTGCCGGCGCCGCAGGAAAAATCTCTGATCGCGGTGCCGGTCGATGCCGACGCCAGCGCCCTGCGCGAAGCGATCGAGCAGGCGGTGCCGCGCATATTGTGGACCATCAACCGCCGCGAGCCGCGCTGCGTCGCCCCGCAAAAGGTCAGGATATTCGGCAGCGCGGTGAAGGTCACGCCGCCCATCGGCTGCACCATCGTCGGCACCGTCACGCGCGGCGCGGTCAGCCTGCGCGGCGAAGGGCGGGATATTATCGCCGACCTCCCCATCCATGCCAGCATCAGCGCGCGCGACGTGGGCGGCGTGCTGAAAGGGGAAACCGCCACCGGATCGGCCATGGTACAGGCCCGCATCACCGTCGATCTGGCGCGCGACTGGACGCCCAAGGGACGGGTGCGGCTCCATTATGACTGGACCACGCCGCCGGGCATCGATTTCCTGGGCCAGCGCATCCGCTTCACCGACGAAGCCGATCAGAAGTTGCGCCCCATCGTCGCCAAGCTGGAACGCGACCTCCCACGCGAACTGAGCAAGATGAACCTGCGCGGCGAGGCGGAAAAACTATGGCGTCAGGCCTTCGCCACGCTGGCGCTGAACAAGGAGAACCCGCCGGTCTGGATGCGCGTCAGCCCGCAGAAGATCTTCTACAATGGCTATACGATGCGCGGCCGCACCATCCGGCTGGATCTGGGCATGGAAGCGATTACGGAAACTTTCGTCGGCGATCGCCCGGCCGCGCCCAAGCCGACGGCCCTGCCCCCGCTCGAGCAGGCGCCGGCGCGCAACCGCCTGTCCTTCTACCTGCCGGTGACGGCCGATTATCGTCAGTTGCAACCCGTCATTCAGCGCGCCTTGTCGAAACGCGCGTCTCGGCCCTTCGCCCTGCCGGGGATCGGCCCGGTGTCGGCGCGCTTTTCCAATGTGACCTGTTATGGGGGGACCGGTGGACGCATTGCCGTGGGCGTCGATATCGCCGCGCGGCCCGTCGATTCACAGAAGGAGGTTCATGGCCGCATCTGGCTGGCGGCGCGCCCGGTCAATGCGGCCAACTCCGCCCGCGTGGGCTTCGTCGATCCGGTCATCACCGGCAATAGCGATGGGCTGAGCGGCGAGATATTGTTGGCGATCGGGCAAAGTCCCGGCTTCTCCAACCTGATCGCCAGCGCGCTGGGCCAGAATTTCGCCAGGGATATAGAGGAACTGAAAGGCAAGATCGGCCGCGCGATCGCCGAGAAACGGGAAGGCGACTTCGTCATCCACGCCCATGCCGACCGGTTCGACATCGGCCAGATCCATGCCTATGGTCAGGGTCTGCACCTGCCCGTCCGTGCGACGGGCAAGGCACAGATCAGTTATCGGCCGCTATGATTACTGCTGCGGCGTCGCGGCGCGCGCATCCTGACCGTCGCCTTCCGGCGCGGCGATGATGTCGCGGGTGGTGGCGCCCTTGTCCACCACTTCGGTGCCCGGATCGCCAGCCGACGAACGGATGCCGGCGGCGGCATTGCCACGGCCGGCCGCGTTCAGCGTGGCGCTTTCGCTCGCGCTACGCGCGGCGGGGCCGCCGAACATGGCGTCCATCGCGGCCTTGCTCGAATCGACCGATGCGGCGGCCGGCGTACCCGGCGCCGGCGGCACCAGCGCGAAGTCGGGCGGGATCACCAGCGGAGCCTGGCGCGAGACGGCGAATTCGTCGGGGCGCTGGCGATTGAACAGCCCGCCGCCGCCGCCGCATGCGGACAGGGTGGATACCAGACCAGCGGCGAGGATCAGTTTACGCATTACTTCAAAGTCTCCGTCTTTGCGCCCTTGTCGCGCAGCAGCAACGCCCGCGCAAGCAGGATCAACACGCCGATGGTGATAGCGGCGTCCGCCAGGTTGAAAATCAGGAAAGGCCGCCACTCGCCGAAATGCAGGTCCGCATAATCGACGACATAGCCCAGCCGCATCCGGTCCACGATATTGCCGATCGCCCCACCCAGCACCAGGCCGAGCGCCGCGACATCCTGCCGCGCCTTTTCACGCCACATCCACACGCCCACGAACCCGGCGATCAGGATGGTCATGCCCACCAGCGCCCAGCGCATCACGTCCGTGTCTGCGTGAAAGAAGCCCATGGAAACGCCGCGATTTTCCAGCCAGCGCAAACGGAAGAAAGGCAATATATCAATGCCCTCCAACCGGCTTTGCAGAGCCAGTGGATAGGTCACGCTATATTTGACCAACTGATCCAGCGCCAGCGTCACGATCGCGACGGTCAGGCCCAGCGGACGATGATTGACGGCACTCATGCCTTCAACACCTCGTCACACCGGTCGCACAGCGTACCGTCCTCGGTCACTTCGGGCAGCTTGCGCCAGCAGCGACCGCATTTATGCCATTCGCTCGGCGTCACGACGATGCCGTCGCCTTCGCCCATGGTCACGCGCGCTACGATCGCCACTTCGGCAAAATCGACGTCGCCCACCGGCAGCAATTCGCCCATGGTGACGTCCGCGTCCAGGCTGGACCGCACGATCTTCTCACGGCGCAGCGGCTCGATCGCCTCGTTTACCTGCTCGCGCTGGTTGCGCAGCTCCGTCCATTTGTCGTCCAGACCGCCGTTGATCCAGTGCGTGTCGATCTCCGGCCATTCCAGGAAATGGACGCTCTCTTCCTCATTGGGGAAGCGGCTCTGCCACACTTCTTCCGCCGTGAAGGGGATGATCGGCGCCACATAGCGCACCAGCGCATGGAACAGCGTGTCCAGCAGCGTGCGATAGGCCCGCCGCTTGGGGTCCGACTTCGCATCGCAATAGAGGCAATCCTTGCGAATATCGAAGAAGAAGGCGCTAAGGTCGCTATTGGCGAAATCGAAGATCGCGCGGGTATAGCGGCTGAACTCCAGCCAATTCTCGCTCTTCGTCGCCTTGTCCACGACGGCGCGCAGCTCTGCGTCCAGCTGCGCCAGACGATGGAGCATATAGCGCTCCAGCTCCGGCATGTCGGCATAGCTGACCGCTTCGCTTTCCTCATCATAGTCGGAAAGAGCGCCCAGCATGTAGCGGAACGTATTACGCAATTTGCGATAGGCGTCGGACGAACCGGCCAGCACTTCCTTGCCGATGCGCACGTCGTCGAAATAGTCGGTGCTTGCGACCCAGACGCGCAAGATGTCCGCGCCGCTCTCCGCCATGATCTTGAGCGGATCGACGACATTGCCGAGGCTCTTGGACATTTTCTTGCCCGTGCCGTCCAGCGCGAAGCCATGGGTCAGCACCGCCTTATAGGGCGCCTGACCGCGGGTGCCGCAGCTTTCCAGCAGCGAGGACTGGAACCAGCCGCGATGCTGATCCGACCCCTCGATATAGAGGTCGGCGCGCGTCCCCTCGCCATAACGCCCTTCGACCACGAAGCTGTGCGTCGAGCCGCTGTCGAACCATACGTCCAGAATGTCGTTCACGACCTCATAGTCGTTGAGATCATAATCGGGGCCGAGCAGCGCCTGATGATCGGCGCCGAACCATGCGTCCGCACCCGCGCCCTTGAACGCGTCGATGATGCGGGCATTGACCGCCGGATCGACCAGATATTGGCCGCTCTTGCGATGGACATAGAGGGCGATCGGCACGCCCCAGGCGCGCTGGCGGCTGATGACCCAGTCCGGGCGCCCTTCCACCATCGAGCGAATGCGGTTGGTCGAGCGCTCCGGCACCCAGCGGGTATGTTCGATCGCATCGACAGCGATTTCGCGCAGCGTGGGGCCATTGCCGCTGACAACAGCAGTCGGCATCACGCCGCCATCGACGTCCGCGACGCCGCCTTCCTGCGGCTTGTCCATCGGGATGAACCATTGCGGGGTGCAGCGATAGATGATCCGCGCCTTCGACCGCCAGCTATGCGGATAGCTGTGGCGGAAGTCGCTGGCCGACAGCAACGCGCCGACTGCGCGCAGGTCGGTGCAGATCGGGCCTTCGGCGCCGTTGAACTTGGTGTTGATTACGCTGCCCTGCCCCGGCAGCCAGTCCCAATCGTCGCGATAGAAGCCCGCATCGTTCACGGCAAAGACCGGGTCGATGCCCAGCTTCTTGCAGGCGATGAAATCCTCCTCGCCATGGTCGGGCGCCATATGGACGAGGCCGGTACCCGCATCGGTGGTAACATGATCGGCCGGCAGCAGTGGACGCGGCTTGGCAAAGAAGCCGCCCAGCGCGTGCATCGGATGACGGGCGATGGCGCCGGCCAGATCAGTGCCACCAATCACTACAGGATCGCCATTGGCACTAGTGACCTGCCACAATTTGAGGCCAGCTTCAGCCGCCACTTCAAACCGGGTTGCAAATGCGGTGAACAAAAGCGCGGCAATAACATAATTGCGTTGCCCATCAGTCACGAGCAAATATTCGATGCCCTCCCCATAAGCGATCGCCTGGTTAACAGGGATCGTCCAGGGCGTCGTGGTCCAGATTACCGCATGCGCGCCGACCAGTTCGGGCGCGTTCGGCGCTTCGACGATCTCGAACGCCACGTCGATCTGCGTCGACGTCACATCCTCATATTCGACCTCGGCTTCGGCCAGCGCGGTCTTTTCCACCGGGGACCACATCACTGGCTTGGCGCCGCGATAGAGCTGGCCGCTTTCCGCGAACTTCAGCAATTCGCCCACGATCGTCGCTTCGGCATCGAACTTCATGGTCAGGTACGGATCGGCCCAATCGCCCATCACGCCCAGACGCTTGAACTGCTCCTTCTGCACGTCCACCCATTTATCGGCATAGGCGCGGCACTGGGCGCGGAATTCGGCGGCGGGCACCTCATCCTTGTTCAGCTTCTTCTTGCGATATTCCTCTTCGATCTTCCATTCGATCGGCAGGCCGTGGCAATCCCAGCCGGGCACATAAGGCGCATCCTTGCCCAGCAGCGACTGGCTGCGGACGATGATGTCCTTCAAGACCTTGTTCATCGCATGGCCCATATGGATGTCGCCATTGGCATAGGGCGGGCCGTCATGCAGGATGAAGCGTTCGCGCCCGGCGCGCTTTTCGCGCAGCTTGCCGTAGAGGTCCATCGCGGCCCACTTCGCGGCGATCGCCGGTTCCTTCTGCGCAAGGCCCGCCTTCATCGGAAAGTCGGTGACGGGCAGGAAGACGGTGGACTTGTAATCGGGCTGGTCGGTCATGGGCGCGCTTATACTAGATCCGTTCGGTTCGAGCAGCTTCGAGCGAAGCCGAGAAGCGTCCGTCGAGAACGGGGCTTCAAGATCAGTTCTCGACAAGCTCGAACCGAACGGATGTTGGATCAATCAGGGCCGTGCCTTAAGCGAGCCGGGGCGTTCCCGCAAGGATTTGCCGCGCGTCGGCACAGTCCACCGCAATCTGTGCGATCAACGGATCCAGCCCGTCATATTTCGCCTCCGGCCGCAGATAGTGGATCAGCTGCACCTCGATCGCCAATTCATACAGGCTTTCGGCAAAATCGAAGAAATGCGGCTCCAGCAATTCCTTGGGCGGATCGAAGCTGGGCCGGATGCCCAGATTGGCCGCGCCGTCCAGCACCCGCCCGTCGGGCAGCAACCCGCGCACCGCATAAATGCCATAGGCGGGCCGCAAATAAGGGCCCATGTCGATATTGGCCGTTGGAAATCCGATCGTCCGCCCCAGCTTGTCGCCATGCTGGACGATGCCCTTCACCGCGAAAGGCCGGGTGAGCAGCCGCGTCGCGGTGGCGCAATCGCCTTCTTGCAAGGCGGTGCGGATACGGCTGGACGAAATCACGCCCTCCGCGTCCGTCACCGGCGCGACCGCTTCGGCCGACAGGCCCAGTTCGGCAAAGCTGGCGATGGTGCCGCTGCGCGCCCGGCCGAAGGTGAAATCCTCACCCGTCACCACTGCGCTGACGCCCAGTTGATCGGTCAGCAACCGGACATAGGCAGCGGGATCGAGCGCGGCCAATGCCGCGGTAAAATCGAACACCAGCATCGCGTCCGCCCCCGCGCGGGCGAACAGCGCCTCCCGCTGGTCCAGCGTGGTCAGACGGAAACTGGGCGTATCGGGCTCGAACAGCCGCATCGGATGCGGATCGAAGGTCGCGACGATCGCCGGCCGTCCCTCGGCCCGCGCACGCGCGATGGCGCGTCCGACCACCGCCTGATGACCGGCATGAAAGCCATCGAAATTACCGAGCGCCATGACGCTCCCACGCAAATGCGCGGGGATCGGGGCGCTGCTAGAAAGCCGCTCCATGGCGCGGCCTATAGGGGGGCGGACAGGGCGTGGCAATGGATGCGATGCCCTAGCCCCATCGTCATCGCCGCACGAACGTCACGAAACTATAGGCCGGTCGCCCATCCACCGCCGGATGGTCCACCCGCGCGCTTTCCCGCCAGTCCGCCGGATCGGGATAGGCGATGCTCGCATCCCCCTCCGCGTCCATATGCACCTCGGTCAATTCGATCCGATCCGCGCGATTCAGAAACAGCCGATATATCTCCGCCCCCCCGATCACCATCATGGTCGGCCCATCGGCCAGCGCGATCGCCGCATCGACATCATGCGCCACCTCCGCCCCTGCCGCGCGCCAGTTCCGGTCGCGGGTCAGCACGATATGGCGGCGATCGGGCAGCAAGCCCGGCAGGCTGTCGAACGTCTTGCGCCCCATCAGCATCGGATGACCCAGCGTCACCGCCTTGAAATGCTTCAAATCCGCCGGCAAGCGCCAGGGCAGGTCACCATCCTTGCCGATTACGCCATTATCGGCGCGGGCAAGAACCAGGGTTATTTTGGCGCGGCTCATTCTTCCCAACCCTTCGTCATCTCCGCGAAGGCGGGAATGACAAAAGGTGCAGAAAAGGCAGTACTCACAGGCTCAACCGCGTCACATGCCCCATCTTGCGACCGGGCCGCGCTTCATGCTTGCCATATAGATGCAGATGGTTCGCCGGATCGCTCAAGATCGCCGGCCATTCATGCGCGTCGTCGCCGATCAGGTTGCGCATCTCCACGCCCCTCGCCGCCAGCGCCGTGTCGCCCAGCGGCAGGCCGCAAATGGCGCGGACATGGTTTTCGAACTGGCTCGTCACCGCGCCCTCGATCGTCCAGTGGCCGCTATTATGCACGCGCGGCGCCATTTCGTTGAACACTGGCCCATCGGCACTGGCGAAAAATTCGCAGGTCAACACGCCGACATAGTCCAGCGCATCGGCGATCTGCTTGGCCATGGCGCGCGCCTGCCCCACCTGCCCCTCGATCAGCGCCCCCGCCGGCACGGTCGACGTCGCCAATATGCCATCGACATGCACATTTGCCGCCGAATCCCAAAAGCGCACTTCGCCGTCAGCCCCGCGCACCAGGATCACGGAAAATTCCTGATCGAACGTCACGAACCCTTCCAGGATCGCGCTCTGCCGGCCGATGGCGTTCCACGCCCCCACCGCGTCGCCCGGCTCCGACAGGCGCGCCTGCCCCTTGCCGTCATAGCCCATGCGGTTGGTCTTCAGGATGGCGCGGCTGCCCACCTGCTCGATCGCGCTTTCCAGATCGTCCAGGCTTTCCACCGGCGCGAACGGCGCGGTCAGGCCGCCCAGATCGCAGACGAAACGCTTCTCCGCCAGCCGATCCTGCGCCACACGCAGCGCCTGTGCGCCCGGGCGCACCAGCCCGTGGGAGGCCAGTACCTCGACAGCGGACGGGTCGATATTCTCGAATTCATAGGTAACGACATCGACGCCATCGGCAAAGGCGGCCAGCGCAACCGCATCTTCATAGGCGCCCCGCGTCCAGAGCGGCGACACGTCGGCGGCCGGGCCGCTGTCTTCCGGCGCGAAGATGCTGGTGCGATAGCCCAGCTGCGCCGCCGCCATGGCGATCATCCGGCCAAGCTGGCCGCCGCCGAGAATACCGATGGTCGAACCGGGCGCGATGGTCGTCATGTCTCTCTAATTCTATCAGTCTTCGACGGTTTCGGCGACGGCATCGGTCTGGCGCTTGCGCCAGGCGTCCAACCGGTCGGCCAGTTCAGGATCGTTGGTGGCCAGGATCGCGGCGGCCAGCAGGCCCGCATTGATCGCGCCGGGCTTGCCGATCGCCAGCGTGGCGACGGGAATACCGCCCGGCATCTGGACGATGGACAGCAGCGAATCCATGCCCTTCAGCGCCTTGGATTCGACCGGCACGCCCAGCACCGGCAGGCGGGTCATGGACGCCGCCATGCCCGGCAGATGCGCCGCGCCGCCGGCACCGGCGATGATGACTTTCAGTCCGCGATCCACCGCGCCGGTGGCATAATCATAGAGGCGCTGCGGCGTGCGATGGGCCGACACGACCTTGCATTCATGGGCGACGCCCAGCGCTTCGAGCGTCTCGGCGGCATGGCGCATCGTGTCCCAATCGGACCGCGACCCCATGATGATGCCGACTGTCACTGCCCCGCTCATAGCCTATTCCCCTGACAGGGCGGCCTTGGCACCCGCCCGGAAAGCCAAGCCCCTTAGCGGCCGGGCCGCCAGGGGGCAATCACGCATTGCGTATAAATGCACATCCACCGTTCAGTTCGAGCGTGTCGAGAACCATGGCTGAAACAATGTTCTCAGCGTAGGCTTCTCGACCAAGCGCGAAACTGCTCGAACCGAACGGCGCTGTCTCTAGCGCTCCGACAGATAATAGCGCTCGATCGCACTCAGATCGTCCGCCAACTCATAGACGATCGGCTGACCGGTCGGGATTTCCAGTTCGGTGATTTCATCGTCGGGAATGTTCGACAGATGCTTCACCAGCGCGCGCAGCGAATTGCCATGGGCGGAAATGACGACGCGCTTGCCGGCCTTCAGGTCGGGCGCGATGGTCGATTCCCAATAGGGCAGCACGCGCGCGATGGTGTCCTTCAGGGACTCGGTCGACGGGATGGGGATGCCGGCATAGCGGCGGTCGGCCGCCAGATCGAATTCGCTGCCCGCTTCCAGCACCGGCGGCGGAATGTCGAAGCTGCGGCGCCAGATCTTGACCTGCGCGTCGCCATGCTTGGCCGCCGTCTCCGCCTTGTTGAGGCCCGTCAGGCCGCCATAATGACGCTCGTTCAGGCGCCAGTCCTTCTCGACCGGCAGCCACAGACGGCCCATTTCTTCCAGCACCAAATTCAGCGTCTTGATCGCGCGACTCTGGACCGACGTATAGCACTGGTCGAAATCCAGCCCCTTTTCCTTCAGCAGGCGCCCGGCCGCGCGCGCTTCCTCGACACCCTTTTCGGTCACATCGACGTCCCACCATCCGGTGAAGCGGTTTTCCAGATTCCAGGTCGACTGGCCATGGCGGATAAGGACGAGAGTGGGCATAGGGCGCGTCTCCTGCACGATAACGGCGAATGATGCGTTTCCCATAACGCCCTAAATCATGCGCGCAAGCCTTGCGAGCGGTCGCGCGACGCCCACATTGCAGTCGATCCGCCGATGCGATAGCCACGGACGGACCAACGAAAAGGAAGCAGCAACTTGGCATTTGTGAAGGGCGCCTGGCGCATATTGGTCGCGATCAAGGACGGCCTCGTCCTCCTCTTCCTGCTGCTCTTCTTCGGCGCGCTCTATGCCGCCCTCTCCTTCTCGCCCAAGCCGGGCAAGGCCGTGTCGTCGGGTGCGCTGCTGCTCGACCTCGATGGCAGCATCGTGGAGCAACCCGCCGAAACCAGCACCATGGCCCTGCTCAGCGGCTCCGGTTCGGAAGCGAAGGAATATCGCCTGTCCGACATCGTCGCCGCACTCGACGCGGCAAAGAGCGATGCCAAGGTCAAGGCCGTGGTCCTCAACCTCGACGGTTTCGTCGGCGGCGGTCAGGTGGCGATGAGCCGCGTCGGCAAGGCGCTGGACGCCGTGCGCGCCGCGAAAAAGCCGGTGCTGGCCTATGCCACCCTGTATAGCGACGACGGCTATCAACTGGCCGCCCATGCCAGCGAAGTGTGGAGCGACCCGCTGGGCGGCGTCGCCATCCTCGGCCGGGGCGGCTCCAATCTCTATTATAAGGGGCTGATCGACAAATTGGGCGTCAACACCCATGTCTACCGCGTCGGCACCTACAAGAGCTTCGTCGAACCCTTCACCCGCACCGAACAATCGCCCGAAGCCAAGCAGGCCAATCAGGCGCTGGCAGGCGCCCTGTGGCAAAGCTGGCAGGATGACGTGACGAAGGCCCGGCCCAAGGCGAAGATCGCGGCCTATGCCGCTGATCCCGCCGCCGCCGCCCGCGCCACCAATGGCGACATCGCCAAAGCCGCGCTCGCCGCCGGCCTGCTCGACAAGCTGGGCGACCAGTCCGCCTTCGGCGCGCGCGTCGCGCAGATCGCCGGCGAAGCGTCGGATAACAACAAGGCGGGCAATTTCGCCACCATCGACCTGGCTTCCTATGTGAAAGCGCGCAAACCCGCCAATGACGGGCAGATCGGCGTGCTGACGGTGGCGGGCGACATCGTCGATGGCGAAGCCGGTCCCGGCACGGCAGCTGGTGACACGATTTCCGACCTGCTGCTGACCGCGTTGGACGAGAAGAGCCTCAAGGCTCTCGTCGTCCGCGTCGATTCGCCGGGCGGGTCGGTCATGGCGTCGGAGAAGATTCGCGGCGCCATCCTGCAAGCCAAGTCCGCCGGACTGCCCGTGGTCGTCTCCATGGCCAATGTCGCGGCCAGCGGCGGCTATTGGGTATCGACGCCGGGCGATGTCATCTTCGCCGAGCCGGACACGATCACCGGCTCGATCGGCGTCTTCGGCATCATCCCCAGTTTCGAGGGCACGCTGGCGAAGATGGGCATCACCACCGACGGTGTGCGCACCACGCCACTGTCCGGCCAGCCCGACGTCACCGGCGGCACCACGCCGGAATTCGACCAGATCATGCAATTGGGGGTCGAGGATATATACCGCCGCTTCGTCGGCCTCGTCGCCCAATCGCGCAAGAAATCGCCCGAAGCGATCGACGCAATAGCGCAGGGTCGCGTCTGGGACGGCGGCACCGCCCGCCAGATCGGCCTGGTCGACCGCTTCGGCGGTCTGGAAGACGCCATCGCCGAAGCCGCCCGCCGCGCGAAGCTCGATCCGGCCAAGGCTAAAGCCTATTATATCGAGAAGCAGCCCGACAAGTTCGCCGAATTCGTCCAGTCGCTCGCCGACCGCGAACAGGGCAGCGCCACCGCGCCCCGCGACATGCTGGCGCGACAGGCATGGCTGCAACGCGGCTGGGCGATGCAGGCGGTGTCCGACGTCAAGGCGCTGGTGATGGGCGCGGGCGTGCGGGCCGATTGCCTCGAATGTCGCGGCTATGGCGCACCCAAACCGCGGAGCGCTGCGGAAGAACGCGGCATGCTGGCGATGCTGGCGGGCCTGTGGCGCTAAACTAGAAACAGACGCTGCCCTCACGTTCATCGGAGGGGCAGCGTTACGCGCGCTGCGTCACTCTATGAAGGGTGAGCCCGCGCGCAACGATGCGGCAATCTGTGCCTCAGCCGTGGTCGCTTCGGCGATCAGCAGGCGCAAGGCCTTTGCCGTATCTTCCAGAAGCCCATCGCTGATCGGGCGCTCCCCATTGATAAAGCGGCGGATGGCCCGCTCATCTATCCCAAGGCGCCGCGAAAAAGCGGTGGTGCCACCGAAAAGCTGAACGCAAAAAGCAAAATGTTCGCTTCGCTCGTCGGTCGAAATTGGCGCGGCCATGATTGTCCCTTTCATTCGTTATCGGCGCTCTAGGCTATCACGCGCATTAGGCAAGATCGGGCGTTTAGCGGCTGCCCTCTCCCGTGAAGACGGGAGAGGGGTAAGAAGCTATCCGTCCGCTTCCACCCAATTCAACCCTAATCCCCCTCTCCCCGATACACTGGCAGCCCCAACCCGCGCCAGATTGCCATCGCGCGCAGCCCGAACCCCAGCAGCGCTGCGATGACCCCCGCGACCGGCACGTCCAGCCCGACCCAGCGCAGCGCCACGAACAACCCCGACGCAAATGCCGCCGCCGTCACATAAAGTTCCGGCCGCAACAGGATGGACGGCTCCCCCGCCAGCAAATCGCGCATGATGCCGCCGACGCAGCCGGTGACGACCCCCATCATCCCCGCGACGAAGGGCGGTACGCCGAAACTCATCGCCTTGGCCGCGCCGAACACGGCGAAGGCGGCGAGGCCAATCGCATCGAGCCAATCCAGCGCCCGGTCGCTCCACCAGCGGCGCGGCGTGAACCACACAACCAAAGCCGCGCCCATGCAGGCGATCGCCGGCACCGCATCCACCACCCAGAAGACCGGCGCCCCGATCAGCAGGTCGCGCACCGTGCCCCCGCCCACGCCCGTCACCAGTGCGAAGAAAGAGAAGGTCACCAAAGTCTGCCGCAGCCGCGCCGCCGCCAGCGCACCCGACGCGGCGAACACGAACGTGCCCACGATGCTCAATGTTTCGAGCACGGGACCGATGGAGGTGACGAGCAAGGGCGTGGGAGGAAGCATGATCGGACAACTTATCTTAGCGGCAATGCATGTTCCCCGGCGCAGGCCGGGGTCCAGATTCCGCGCGCAGACCTGGACCCCGGCCTGCGCC
>NZ_VYPZ01000049.1 GCF_008710155.1 Sphingobium limneticum | reverse complement strand
CCTCGCAAAGGACTGGGAAGCGACCATCGCCTCTTCAACCGCCTGGGCTATGATCGCTTCTATCCGCATGCTCATCCGCAGAACCGCAAGGTATTGCTACGCCTGAGAAACTTTTGAATCGGGCTCTAAGATAGAACCGATCTCGCATCAGGCTCAATCCTCCCCGTCGCTGATAAGCCCGGCATGATGCCGTCGGCGCATTTCAAATGAATTCGCAAGCGCAGCCCTGCGACGTGCTGCAAATCATTCTCTGGGGAAAAGGGGAACCTAATGTTGAAGAAACTGATTGGCAGGACGATTTCGGATGCTGTCCTTGCTGCCTTGAACAAATCGCTGGCGATCATCGAATTTGATCCGACCGGCAACATTCTTACCGCGAACGAGAACTTTCTAGCCGCTCTGGGCTACGAGGCCCGCGAACTTGCCGGCCAGCATCATCGCATGTTCGTGGAACCTGCCTATGCCAAAAGTGGCGATTACGTCGCGTTCTGGCAAAAGCTCGGCCGGGGAGAATTCGACTCCGCCGAATACAAGCGGATCGGCAAGGGCGGGCGCGAGGTCTGGATTCAGGCAACCTATAACCCGGTTCTCTCGGCCTCCGGAAAGGTCATCAAGGTGGTGAAGTTCGCCACCGACACTACCGCTGCCAAGCTGAAGGCCGCCGACGATGCTGGCAAGCTCGCCGCCATATCACGCGCCCAGGCCGTGATTGAATTCACGGTGGATGGCGAAATCCTGACGGCCAACGAGAATTTCCTTTCGACGCTCGGCTACGATCTGAGCGAGGTCAAGGGCCGCCATCACCGCATGTTTGTCGAACCGGCCTATGCTCAGAGCGCCGTGTATGTGGAATTCTGGCGGCGCTTGCAGCGTGGCGAATTCATAGCCGAAGAATTCAAGCGCATCGGCAAGGGCGGGCGGGAGGTCTGGATTCAGGCATCCTATAATCCGATCTTCGATCCGGACGGCCGCGTGATGAAGGTAGTCAAGTTCGCCACCGATATTACCGGCCGGGTCCATGCGGTGACGGAGATCGGCGCGGGCCTTGGCAATGTTGCGGCCGGCAACCTGGCGTGTGAGATTGCGCAACCCTTTATTCCGGCGCTCGACAAGCTGCGGCTCGATTTCAACAATTCCGTCGAGACCCTGCGCAGCGCCTTGCAGACGGTAGATCAAAACGCCTCGTCCATTGATGGCGCGGCCGGAGAGGTAAGTTCGGCCGCCGGCGATCTGGCGAGACGCACCGAACAGCAGGCCGCATCCGTCGAGGAAACCGCTGCTGCACTCAATGAGATTACAGTGACCGTCGAGAACTCGGCCAAGCGGGCAGAGGAAGCCGGCAGCGTCGTGATGCGAACCAGGGCCAGCGCCGAGAGATCGGGCCAGGTTGTGCAACAGGCCGTTGCCACCATGGCCGAAATCGAGCGTTCAGCGCGCGAGATCGGCAATATCACCGACATGATGGATGAGATCGCCTTTCAGACGAACTTGCTGGCGCTCAATGCCGGTGTCGAAGCTGCCCGCGCTGGCGATGCCGGCAAGGGCTTCGCTGTCGTCGCCCAGGAGGTCCGCGAGCTGGCCCAACGCTCGGCCAAGGCCGCCAAGGAAATCAAGGCGCTCATTGCCAAGTCTGAAAATGAGGTCAAATCCGGCGTGGCGCTCGTAGGCGAAACGGGCACGGCGCTGCAAACCATCATCGGTGACGTGCAGGAGATCAGCGGGCATGTCCTCGCCATCGTGGAAGCCTCGCGCGAACAGTCAACGGCACTTTCCGAGATCAACACGGCTGTCAGCACGATCGACCAGGGCACGCAACAAAACGCCGCAATGGTTGAAGAAACATCGGCCGCCAGCGTGAGCCTTGCCGATCAGGCCGAACAGTTGAAAGCACTTCTCGCAACCTTCCAGCTCGGTCAGGAAGTGGCAGCCAAGGCAAAGCCCGCCGCCCCTCAACCGGCACGCAGGACTATGGAAAAACAAACCCCTTCCGCACCGCCTCGGTTGCGGCTCGCCACCCAAGGGTCGGCGGCCATGGCGACACGCTCGGACGATTGGCAGGAATTCTAGGAGCCTGCGCCGTGATCAGCTTCCACCCCCTCCCCTTGGACACCAGCGCCACGACACCGCATGAGCACTTCATGCAAACCGTCGAACGGTTCATCATGGGTGTGACCGAGAAGCTGTGCCGGCTGGAAAACGAGAATGTTGAGCCGGGGCAGGAAGAGGCTTTCCGGCATAGCAAAACACTCATTCTCGCGGAGTTGGATAAGCTCGACGGAATGCTGGCGTCCTATCGCGCCGGCAATCCCCAACAGCTTCTCGATGCACTCAGGATCGTTGCGGATATGGCTGTGTCACGCAGTCTCCCGCCAAGCTCGGTTTAAGGGCCGGGAACGATCATGAGGCCATCCGTACTTGCCCGCGCCGTCCGTGAGGAAGTCGAGTGCCAAATTAAAGCCATGCGGGACAACCGCGATGCTTAATCACGTTGAAATAACATTCTGCCTAAGTGGAGAAAAACCGCGTTCTACGTAAGGCGGATGCCTCGGGGCCATCATAGATGATGACAGTAGTTGGATGTATAGTCGAATATCATAACCTTTGGCTGGTTCTGCTGGCCGCGCTGCTCTGCGTCAGCGGCTCATGGGTGACGGCGCGGTTGTTCCTGCGGATGGCCGGCACGGTAGGCGGCCAGCGATATGGCTGGCTGTTCATGACCGCGCTCGCGGCCGGGGTTGCGATCTGGTGTACGCATTTCGTCGCCATGCTCGGCTATGACGCCGGCGTGCCGATCGGCTTCGACCCGGTGATGACGGTCGTTTCGCTGCTCATCGCCGTTGTGGGCAGCACGATCGGCTTCATGCTTGCCGGAAGTCGCTGGGCGCGTTTCACACCCGCCCTTGGCGGGGCTATCGTCGGCCTCGCGATCGCGGCCATGCACTACACCGGCATGATGGCCTACCGGGTGCAGGGCATCGTGACTTGGGACAGGCCCTATCTGGTCGCTTCCATCGTGCTTTCGGTCGCTCTGTCGGCTCTGGCGCTGCATCTTGCCATGCGTCCAGGCCGGCACCCTGCCACCCTCATGGCCGGCGTGCTCGCCGTGGCGATCGTCGCGCTGCACTTCACCGGCATGACCGCATTCCGCGTCCAACCGCTGCTGGTGAATGGCTCGTTTTCCAACCCTGAAGCCTTACAGACGCTCGCCATCGCTATCGCGGCCATGTCCTTCGTCATCGTCGGGGCCGGGCTGGTCAGTTATCTGATCGATGACAAC
The DNA here is from genome assembly GCF_008710155.1 of Sphingobium limneticum. Lineage (GTDB taxonomy): Bacteria > Pseudomonadota > Alphaproteobacteria > Sphingomonadales > Sphingomonadaceae > Sphingobium > Sphingobium limneticum. The sequence goes on along the minus strand of NZ_VYPZ01000049.1, from coordinate 8,455 downwards.
GCGCGGGCGGATTCGATCGAACGGCTGCGCCGCCTGGCGATGAACGACACACTCACCGGCCTGCCGAACCGCGCCAACTACAACGAACGCCTCGACCTTGAAATGTCGCGGGCACGCGAAAGCAAGGGCAGGCTGGCCCTGATCGGTATCGACCTCAACCGCTTCAAGGAGATCAACGACCAGCGCGGCCATAACGCCGGCGACGAAGTGTTGCGCGTGCTCGGCCAGCGCATCAAGGGTCTGCTACGCGAGGATGACGGCGAATTTGTCGCCAGAACCGGCGGTGATGAATTCTCGGCCCTTTACCGCATGGACGATGCAGATGGTATTTCCGACTTGCTCGCCCGTCTTGAGGAAGCCCTGTTCAAGCCGATCCAGTTCGATGGCGCGGAGATCGTACCGGGCGCGAGCTTTGGCGTGGCGGTCTTCCCCGACGACGCCACCGACAGGGAAAGTTTCATCAACAATGCCGACCTTGCCATGTATCGAGCGAAAGCTGATCCGCTGCGCAATATCTGCTTTTATGAAGCGGGAATGGATGAGAAGATAAAAGCGCGTCGATCGTTGGCCGCCGATCTGCGCCACGCGATCGCCCGCAATGAACTATCGCTGCATTATCAGGTTCAGACGGCGGTCTCGACGGGCGAGATACGCGGTTATGAAGCACTGCTACGTTGGGAGCATCCGCAGCTAGGCCCGATCGGCCCGACCGAGTTCATCCCTCTGGCTGAAGAAAACGGCCTTATCCTGCCAATCGGGGAATGGGTACTGCGAACCGCCTGCTTGCAAGCGGCCACCTGGGTGCAAGCCTACAAAGTCGCGGTGAATCTGTCGGCCGTGCAGTTCGTCCATGCCGATCTACCCCGCATCGTCATGGAGATTCTGGTTCAGACCGGTTTGCCCCCCGAACGACTGGAACTCGAGCTGACGGAATCGACGATCTTCGCGGACAGGGAACGCGCGTTGCATATGCTGCGGCAGATAAAGGGTCTCGGTGTTTCCATCGCGCTCGATGATTTCGGGATCGGTTATTCCTCGCTCGACACGTTGCGTGCTTTCCCCTTCGACAAAATCAAGATCGACCGTTCTTTCTTCTCGTCCACGGTTGCCAATCCGCAGACGACTGCAATCATTCGAGCCGTGCTGGCGCTCGGCAAGACATTCGGCATTCCGGTTTCTGCGGAAGGCATCGAAACCTACGATCAGCTTTCTATGCTGAACGCTGAAGGGTGCGAAGAAGCGCAAGGCTTCTTGCTCGGTCACCCTGCTGCTCTTGCCGATATTGTCAGTGCTGGACAGATCGCGGTGGCGGGCGAGAATCGGGAACCGAAAGAATTTTCCACGCCAGAAGCGCTGAAGCAGAGACTTCAAAACCGATGACCGATAGCGGAGGGACATTCCAGAAAGTGAGCATCGCTATGCGCAAAGCTCCTGCACCGCCGGCCGTGACCGAAGCCTTTGTGGGGCCAGACACCATCATGCACATCGCGATTTCTCGTCTCGCCCGATTCGTCGCCGTGCCGCGAGACAACCCGGAACTGCTACGGGCGCAATTCACCGCACTCTCGCGTATGATTCCGCTGATGTACTTGATACTCGTGGCCAATGCCGGGGTGCTTGCCATTGTCTATTTCGGCAGCGCGCCGATCTGGCTGACAGCCTATATGGGGTCACTGCACGAAAGTGACATTTACGTACGCTAGATCCGAACGAACAGCGAACGGCACCGGTACTAACGTCGGAAGGGAATGACGACAGCCTGATCGAGGAAAGCGCCCATGCCCTCTTCGTCGACGGCCTGACGAAAAGCGGCATAAGCGGCATCGTCGGTTGCGAACATGTCATCCCAGACCGTGGAGGTCCCGTGCTCGTTCTCGACTTCGAGCGACCATCCCGACTCATTCTCCAGCCTGATGATGTTGACCATTACCCTGACGCCCTGCTCGTCGACGATGCCGGACAGGCTCGAAGTGACAATGTTGGGGTCGCGTTCGTCCATCAGTTTTGCCTCATGTTCTGTCCGCTGCGTTGGCAGTGGTGCGTTCAAGCGCCTTGTAGAGCGCGGTTTTCCCAACCTTGAGACGGGTAGCGGCTTCACGAACGGTCAGGCCTGCAGCGATATGATCGCGTGCCTTGCGCAACTTGTCGGGCGTGATGACGGGGCGCCGACCGCCAAGGCTTCCTCGTTCACGCGCTGCTTTCAATCCGGCGTTGGTACGTTCGCGGATCAGGTCGCGTTCAAATTGAGCCAGCGATCCGAAGATGTTGAACACCAGCATTCCGCCTGAGGTGGTGGTATCGATCTGCTCGGTAAGCGAGCGGAAGCCCACGTCGCGCGCGGCGAGCTCACCAACCGTATCGATCAGGTGGCTCATCGAGCGGCCGAGCCGGTCCAGCTTCCAGACTACCAAGGTGTCGCCGGCGCGCAGATAGGCAAGCGCTTCGGCGAGACCCGGTCGATCGGTCTTCGCGCCGGACGCATGGTCGTCGAAGATGCGCTCGCATCCGGTTGCCGTCAGCGCATCGTGCTGGAGTGTCAGCTTCTGATCGCCCGTCGAAACCCGGGCATAGCCGATCAATGCCACGTACCGTCCTGATCTGTCCGTTTTCCCATTGATTTGCATTCTTGTCCGAATCGCCATCGCGGGTCCAGAGTTGACGGACATATTCCTGCTGTCCGCCAGAGGACCGTCTGACGGACACGCAAAGCGAAGGAGATGATGCTTGGCGAGACGGCGACTGGTGAGCCTGGAAATCTGGGCGAGGCATTATGGCGCGCCGCTCGATGAGCGCGAGATCGCGCGTCATTATACGCTGACCAGCGACGACCTGGAAATTGTCGGCCGCCGTCGCGGCGATGCCACCCGGCTCGGCTATGCGATGCTCATGCTATATATGAGATGGCCTGGCCGTGCGCTGGAAGCGGGCGAAGTCCCGCCCGCTCCTGTGCTCGCCTATGTGGCGCAGCAACTCGGCGTCGCGCCGGCAGCCTTCGCGGATTATGCCCATCGGGACCAGACCCGTCGCGAGCATCTCGTCGAAATCCGACGATCGCACGGGTTCAGGATTTTTGACCGCAACGCTTTCCGTGAAGTTGTCGCCTTCTCGGTCCCAATCGCGCAGACCATCATACACCCCGGCCAGATGGCAGACGTCATCGTCGATGAACTCCGGCGCCTGCAGATCCTCCTGCCTTCTCCGTCGATTCTCGAAGCGGTGCTGCGGCGGGCGCGCCAGCAAGCCGAACAGCTTACCTATGAAGTGCTCACGAATGGCCTGCTGCCTGACACCCTTCAGGGCCTGGACGATTTGCTGGCCCGACGACCGGGGCAGGTCGCGACATGGCTATCCTGGATGCGCAATGCGCCACAATCGCCGGCAGCGCGCAACATCCTGCGCCTGATCGAACGGCTCGCCTATATCCGCGCGCTGGGCCTCGATCGCGCCCGTGCCGACATGATCCCGGCTTTGACTTTTGACAGGCTGGCGGACGAAGGCAGCCGCATCACACCCCAGCACCTTGGCGAACTCAATGCCCTGCGCCGCCATGCGACGCTGGCGGCAACCGGCATCCGGCTTGAGGAAAGCCTGACCGACGCCACCCTGACGATGTTCGACAAGCTGTTGGGCAGCATGGCGCGCCGCGCCGAGAACCGGACCCGCGACAAAGCCCTCAAGACGGTGCGCGAGTTGCAAGGCCACCTCCGGACGCTCACGGGGTCTTGCCGCCTCCTCATCGACGCGCGCAGCAAGGGCGTGGATTCTCTGGCGCAGATCGAGGCGCTGGACTGGCAGCACTTCGCCGTGGCCGTCGAGCAGGCCGAAGTGCTCGGGCGACCGGAAACCGTCGATCGCACCGCCGAATTGATCGAGCGGCATCGGACGGTGAAGCTCTTTGTCGGCGCTTTTCTCAACGCCTTCGAGTTTCGCGGCGCCGGCGCGGTTCAGGGGCTCCTGTCAGCGCTGGCCATCATCGCGGAGCTATATCGGACCGGCAAACGGCGCTTGCCTGATCGCGTGCCGCTACGCTTTGTGCCGCCCGCATGGCGCCCGTTCGTCCTGCGGGATGGCATCGTTGATCGTGCCGCTTATGAACTATGCGCCTTGTCGCAACTACGCGAGCGGTTGCGAGCCGGGGATATATGGGTCGCGGGAAGCCGGCAGTTTCGCGATTTCGACAGCTATCTCATACCGCCGGCGACCTTTGCGGCGCTGCGCGAGAAGGGGCCGTTGCCGCTCGCCATCGAAACGGATTTCGAGCGCCATATCGAGGAACGGCGCACCAGGCTCGACACGGCGATCGAGCAGGTAACGGTCCTTGCACGGCAAGGGGAGCTGCCCCAGGTTAAGCTTGACGAAAACGGTCTCATCATCTCGCCGCTGAAGGCGGCAACACCGCCCGCCACCGAGATTGCCCGTCGCGCCGCCTATGATCGACTGCCGCGCGTGAAGATCACCGATCTTCTGCTGGAGGTCGATGCCTGGACCGGGTTCAGCGAATGCTTCATCCATCGTCGTTCGGGCCGGGAAGCCGACGATCGCAATGCGCTGCTCACGGTCATCCTCGCCGATGGCATCAATCTCGGCCTCACACGCATGGCGGAAACCTGCCGGGGCGCAAGTCTGCGTCAGCTCGCCCATCTTCACGACTGGCACATCAGCGAAGCCGCCTATGGCGAAGCGTTGGGAAGGCTGATCGACGCCCATCGCGCCATGCCGCTCGCCGCGCTGTGGGGAGACGGCACCACTTCGTCGAGCGACGGACAGCAATTTCATGCCGGGGGCCGTGGGGCCGCGATCGGCGACATCAACGCGCGCAGCGGCAACGAACCAGGCGTTGCCTTCTACACCCATGTCTCGGATCGATATGACCCCTTCGCAAGTCGGGTGATCGCGGCGACCGCTGGCGAAGCGCCCTATGTGCTGGATGGCTTGCTGTATCACCAGACCGGCCTGACGATCGAGGAGCACTACACCGATACGGGCGGGGCATCGGACCATGTGTTCGGCCTCATGCCCTTCTTCGGCTACCGCTTCGCGCCGCGCCTGCGCGACATCAAGGAGCGTCGTTTACACCTCCTTCCCGGCCAAGAATCCGGCCCCTTGCTTGCCGGCATGACGGCCGAACCGATCGCATTGGGTCATGTCGCGGCGCATTGGGACGAACTGCTGCGGTTCGCCACGTCGATCCGCACCGGCACCGTCACTGCTTCGGCAATGCTGCGCCGCTTGTCCGCCTATCCGCGACAGAACGGACTGGCCCTCGCACTACGCGAGCTGGGCCGCCTCGAACGCTCCATTTTCATGCTCGACTGGCTGCGCGACATCGACCTGCGCCGGCGCACCCAGGCGGGCCTCAACAAAGGCGAAGCCCGCAACGCGCTCGCCCGCGCGCTCTTCTTCAACCAGCTCGGCGAACTGCGCGATCGTCGGTTCGAGAACCAGACCTATCGCGCCTCCGGCCTCAACCTGCTCGTCGCCGCCATCATCTTGTGGAACACTCGCTATCTCGAAATGGCGCTGGCGGACATCGGCACAGCCGACGAAATCGCACGCCACATCGCGCCATTGGGCTGGGAGCATATCTCGCTGACCGGTGACTATAGCTGGAATGTTGAAGATCAACCCGATCCGGACGCCTTGCGACCGCTGCGCGCCGTCAACTCCCTACTTGCCGCGTGACGTTCGCTATCCGTTCGCCCTTTCCGTGCAGATACGTCACTTTCGTGTAGTCACCCCAATCTCGGCCTGTCGCGCATGGCCGCCGCGAGCCAGGGCGTCACGCGCGATCAACTCCTATGGACCCATGACGCCTATATCCGCGACGAGAGCTACCGCGCGGCGCTCGCCGTCCTCATCAACGCGCACCACCGCCTGCCATTCTCGCGGGTATGGGGCGACGGCACAACGTCCAGTTCCGATGGTCAGTTCTTCAGGGGCGCGAAGCGCGGCGCATCGGGCGGCGACATCAACGCCCGCTATGGCGTCGATCATGGCTTCAGCTTCTACACCCATGTTTCCGATCAGCGCGGGCCCTACCACGTCAATGTGATCTCGGCCGCCACGCATGAAGCGCCCTATGTCCTCGACGGCCTCATCAGCCATGGCACCGATCTCAGGATCGTCGAGCATTACACCGACACCGGCGGAGCGACCGATCATGTCTTCGCCCTGTGCGCGATGCTGGGATTTCGCTTCTGCCCGCGCCTGCGCGACTTTCCGGACAGGCGGCTTGCGCCGATCGCGCCGGTTTCGGCCTATCCGTCCATCGCCCCGTTGTTGGGCAAGCGTATCCGCACCGACATCATCAATGAACAATGGGACGACGTGCTGCGCCTCGTGGGGTCGATCAAGGCTGGCCACGTCGCGCCGTCGGTCATGCTGCGAAAGCTCGCCGCCTACGAACGGCAGAACCAGCTCGACGTCGCGCTACAGGAGATCGGCAAGATCGAACGGACCCTGTTCATGCTGGACTGGCTTGAAAATCCCGATCTGCGCCGGCGATGCCATGCCGGCCTTAACAACAGCGAGCAGCGCCATGCCCTGACGCAAGCGATCTACACCTTCCGCCAGGGCCGCATCATCGACCGCAGCCATGAAGCTCAACAATATCGGGCATCAGGCCTCAACCTAGTCATCGCGGCGATCGTCTATTGGAACACGATCTACATGGCCGACGCCGCCCAGCATCTGCGATCGGCAGCGGCCCCGGTCCCCGATGATCTGCTTGTCCATACGTCGCCGGTTGGCTGGGAGCATATTGCCTTTTCCGGCGATTTCCTCTGGGATCGAGCCGCCGCTTCCGCTGGCCGCAAGGCCCTCAATCTTCCGCCGGACAGCCGCGCCGCCTAAGCGTTCCTCGGTTGTTCTCCCTTAGCGTTGTTTAGCGTACCTTCCACGCTATGCCCTCCCAAGGGCGAGAATGCCCGCATCACCGCCCGCCATCGCGCCAGGTTCGGCCCGGTCCATGTCCTCGATCCGTTCGGGGTGACGGGCATCCCCTCGGCCGCGTTCAATCCGCTCGATCGCTTCGACCCTGCCGGCCTCGATCTCGCCGACGATGCTATGACGCTGGCCGATGCGCTGGTCTATGACGCCCCCGGCGAAGCCGGCGAGGCGCATTGGAACGAGGAAGCCAAGGCACTGATCGCCGGCATCCTCCTGTGGGTGGCCTGCGACCCGGAATCGCAAGGGACAGACCGCACGCTGGAAGCCCTGCGCGACTGCCTCACCTTCGCGCCCGACAATTTCCAAAGGATGCTGCGGGAAATGTCCCGCAGCACGCAGGCGCGCGGTCTGATCGCGCGCGCCGCCAACCGCCACCTGGGCAAGTCCGACCGCGAGGCGGCCGGCGTGCTGTCAGCCGCGCAGCGCCATACCCATTTTCTCGACAGCCCGCGCATGTCGGCCGTGTTGGGAAAATCGGATTTCACCTTTGCCGATGTGAAGGCGCAGCCCACCACCGTCTATCTGGTGCTGCCGCCCGATCGGCTCGCCACCTATGCGCGCTGGCTGCGCCTGATGCTGGCGCAAGGTCTGACCGATCTCGCGCGCGCCCCGGCCTCCCCTGCCCGCCCGGTGCTGTTCCTGCTCGATGAATTTGCCGCGCTCGGCCGTCTCGAACCCGTCGAGCGCGCTATGGGCCTGATGGCCGGCTACGGCATCCAGCTCTGGCCGATCTTGCAGGACGTCCACCAGCTCCGCGCGCTCTACGAGCACCGCGCCGGCACTTTCCTGTCGAACGCCGGCGTGCTGCAGGTGTTCGGCGTCAACGATCACGACAGCGCCAAGCTCGTCTCCGATCTGCTCGGCCAGGAAACGGTGGTATTCGAGACCATGAGCCGCGCGATCGACAGCGAGGAAACCGGCATATCCTTCGGCGTCCAGCATGTCGCGCGGCCCCTGCTCACGCCGGATGAAGTCCGCACGCTGCGCGAGGATTTGCAGCTCCTGTTCCTCGCGGGGCAACGGCCGATCGTCGCCGCCAAGCTCAAATACTATGCCGATCGCGAGTTCGCAGGCCGCTTCGACAAGGCGTGAGGCCGTTTAAACGGCCGCGAGGATCTCGCGCCGGAAAAATCGGCCCGTCCTGGGAAGCCCGTAGAGCGCCGTAGGCGGTTCCGACGCCCGAAACCCTATCCGACGCCTGGAATGAAGCTGGGCGGACCGGAAATCGCGCCCGTCGCGAGGTTTCCGCCTGCCCTCCCCTCTCGGATGGATCGCCGCGCTATCCGCCTGGCTTCCTTGGAAAGCCAATTGCGACGGTGCGGCTGGGCGCGAAGCTGGATGGCTGGGCGCAATGGTTCGCCAAATCCCACACACTAACAAGGCCCAGTCGGCCCGAAGCTGCGATTTTGGCCAGGTTGAAGAACGAACACTGAACGCTTGATTGATTCTACCAGGACCGTTGCTGACCACCGACCTCGTAGATATCGGCTTCCATGGAGCAATTGTA
>NZ_VYPZ01000048.1 GCF_008710155.1 Sphingobium limneticum | reverse complement strand
GGATGGATCACAGCAAAATGGACCACGCGGCGATGGGGCACGGGTCCGGCGCCGCGGTCGCGGCCATGTCGGACCACGGCGGGCACGGCGATCACATGGCCTTGATGGACCGCGATGAGCGCCGCGCGCGCTGGGCGCTTTACGCCAACATCGGCCTCGGTCTGTGGCTCGCCTCAAGCCCGCTCATCTACGACTCCATGACCACGCAGAGCGTCGGTGAAGCGGCGCGGTTCGTAACGGTCGATCGCGGACTGCCGTCGATCGAGTGGCGTGCGAGCGCGCTGGCCGTAAGCGATCTCGTCAGCGGGCTTGCTATCGCGCTGTTCGGCGCACTTTCGCTCGTCCCGCGCACCAAGACATGGGCGCAGTGGGCTGTCGCGTTCATCGGCATCTGGCTGTTCTTCGCGCCGCTGATCTTCTGGAGTCCGAGCGCCGCGCAGTACAACAACAACCTGCTCGTCGGGTCCGCAGTCATCGCGCTGTCGGTGCTCGTGCCGATGATGCCGGGCATGAGCATGGCCGGCATGATGGACTCCAAGAACATCCCGCCTGGATGGACCTATTCTCCGTCCACCGATGCTCAGCGGCTGCCGATCGTCGCCATGGGCCTGATCGGCCTTCTCACCTCGCGCATCCTGACCGCCTACCAGCTGGGGCACATCGATAGCGTCTGGGAGCCCTTCTTTGTCGGATCGCTGACCGACCCCCGCAACGGGACGGAGGAGATTATCACGTCGGGCATGTCCAAGGCCTGGCCGATTCCCGACGGCGGGCTTGGCACGGTGAGCTACGTGCTCGAGATCCTGATGGCGGTGATGGGAACCCGCGACCGCTGGCGGACGATGCCGTGGATGGTGACCTTCTTCGGTATCCTGGTCATCCCGCTCGGCGTCGTCAGCATCTACTTCATCATCAGCCAGCCGATCGTGATCGGCACGTGGAGCACGCTGGCGCTGATCGCCGCGCTCGCCATGCTGATCATGATCCCGTTCGCATTGGACGAGGTCATTGCCATGGGCCAGTTCCTCGCCTGGGCGAAGCGCCGCGGCAAGCCGCTGATCCGCACCTTCTTCCAGGGCGACGCGGTCGAGGCGGGGGCCGAGGACGCATCCGACGTGATGGCCTCGCCTTCTACCTTCTGGGCGGATGCGAAGCGCGGGCTGACGCTGCCGTGGACGCTGGCGGCCAGTATCGTGCTCGGCGCCTTCCTGATGCTGACGCGGGTGATCCTGGGGAACGAAGGCGAGATGGCGAACAGCGACCATGTGGTCGGCGCCCTCGTGATCACAGTCGCGATCATTGCCACCGCAGAGGTGGCCCGCGCTCTCCGCTTCATCAATGTCGCGTTCGGGGCATGGCTCGTCGCTGCCCCGTTCCTGCTGACAGGGGCCGGCCCCCTTGGGGCGATCGTGTCGGTGGTCGTGGGAATCGCGCTCATCGGGCTCAGCCTGCCGCGCGGCAAGCGCAGCCCCGAACATTATGCGAGCTGGGACAAATACGTAATTTGAGGCCTTACTCGCCTCCAGAGAGGAGGGGCACAGCATGGCGCAGTCCAGGTACCGAGTTCTATCCGGGCGGTCATTCAGGCGGCGGGGGTGATGACGGGGGCGGTGGACCGCGGCTACAGCTTTAAGCGAGCATCGACACTGTTCCGGTACGGTCCAGCATGCTAATGCGATTCCTTCGCAGGATCGTTGGTGGCCTGCGGCTAAGCTGCATCGCATCGAGACAAAGATAATATGAAGTGAAGCGCCTCAAACTTGTCCTCCTGCGGCTTGCCATCACGCTCACCGCGCTGTTCATCCCGGCCGCGACAATGGCCGAACCCGGCGACGTGCAAACCGCATGGCGGCTGCTCGACTATATCGCCGTCGATTATGGCGGTGCGGTTGCCGAGGGCCGGGTCAAGAGCGCGGCCGAATATGCCGAGATGAACGAGTTCTCCGTGTCCGTTACGACGCGGCTGCGCGATCTGCCGGCGAAGCCGGAACGGCCGGCGCTGGTTCAAGGAGCCGACAACCTGCAAGGGATGATCGCGCGCAAGGCATCGGCTGAACAGGTGGCGACCACCGCGCACGGGCTGGCGGCTGATCTGCTGCGCGCCTATCCAGTGCCGCTCGCGCCCGACAAGGCTCCGGACCTCGCCTCGGCCGATGCGCTGTTTCGACAATCCTGCGCGTCCTGCCACGGCATGACGGGCGACGGGCATGGCCCCGACGCCGCCAAGCTCGATCCGCCGCCGATCGCGTTCACTGATGCCGAGCGCGCCCGCCAGCGAAGCGTGTTCGCGCTCTATCAGGTGGTGACGCAAGGGATCGACGGGACAGGGATGCAGAGCTTCGCCGATGTGGCGAACGATCAGCGCTGGGCGCTCGCCTTCCGCGCCGGGAGCTTCGCCTTCACCGACGAACAGGCGCGCGAAGGCGAGCGGCTGTGGAAGTCAAACCCGGCGCTTCGCCAGCGCATACCGGACCTGAAAACCCTCGTCGCGCTCACCCCGGCCGCGCTCGCCACCTCGATTGGCGAAGCGAAGGCCGATGCGGTCATGGCCTATCTCCGCCGCCATCCCGATCAGGTGATGCAACACGCGCCTGGCTCGCTTGCGGTTGCGCGCGCCAAGCTCGCCCAAAGCCTAGCGGCAGCGCGGCGTGGCGATGCGCGCGGGGCGAGGGAGCTGGCCTTGTCGGCTTATCTCGACGGGTTCGAGCCGGTCGAACCAACGCTCACCGCGCGCGACGCGGCGCTGATGGGCCGGATCGAAGGCGCGATGGGCGAGTTTCGCGCCGCGATCGACCGCGGTGCCTCGCCCAACGAGCTCGCGGAAAAGGTGTCAGTGCTCGACGGACTGTTCGACGATGCTGAAGCCGCGCTGGCGCCTGATGCCGCCACGGAGGCCTCCACCTTCCTGGGCGCATTCACGATCTTGCTGCGCGAGGGGCTCGAAGCCTTGCTCATCGTCGTCGCTATGATCGCGTTCCTTCGCAAGGCGGAGCGTGGAGAGGCGCTGCGCTATGTTCATGCCGGGTGGATCAGCGCGCTCGTCGCTGGCGGGATCACCTGGGCGGTCGCCACCTATGCCATCGGGGTCAGCGGCGCGAGCCGTGAGCTGACGGAAGGGTTTGGGTCGCTATTCGCCGCGGTCGTGCTGCTCTCGGTCGGAATATGGATGCATGGCAAGGCGCAAGCCGATCAGTGGCAACGCTATATCCGGGAGAAGATGTCGCGGGCGCTTACGGGTGGGTCGGGCTGGTTCCTGTTCGGGCTCGCGTTTATCGTGGTCTACCGGGAGGTTTTTGAGACGATCCTGTTCTATGCCGCGCTCTGGTCTCAGGGGAATGGCCCCGTGCTGCTGGCGGGTGCTGCGACCGCCGTTCTCCTGCTTTCGGTGATCGCCTGGGCCATGCTCCGCTACAGCCGTACGCTGCCGATTACGCAGTTCTTCCGCTACAGCTCATGGCTGATGGCCATCCTGACGGTCGTGCTCGCGGGCAAGGGGGTTTCCGCTCTCCAAGAGGCGGGCATCATCGCCATAGCGCCGCTTCGCGATGTGCCCAGGCTCTCAATGCTTGGCCTGTTCCCTACATGGCAATCCGTGCTGGCGCAGCTCCTGATGGCAGTGGCTATCGGAACCGGCTTCGCCTGGAACCGTCGCGGCCAGTTGGCAAGGCATCGGCTCACTGACATCGATGCAGGTCCATAATGGAGGGCGGCGCCCTTACGGCTGAGCCGGGAGGCGTCCGTAGGATTCCGCCGCCTTTACTGGATCGTGCAGCGCACCGCCTTCTCGGCCTTCACAGCGGCTTTGCGGCATCCGTTGATCGGCTCACGATGGCGCAGACCCTGTCGGCCGCTCCGATCACCTCCCGGCTCGCCGGTGCATGTTGCGCGAGTCGGCCCCAGGGGCGTAGAATAGCAGCCCCAAGAGCATCCCGCCGCCGCTGGCGGCACCTCATCGCCATATTTGGAATAGGCCTCGCCTTCCTGGCCACAGTGCACCGCAGAGCGCCCCACCGATCACCGGTGTATTGGGGGTTTGCTCGGTTTGTTGATACTCGCGATATCGGTACAAGAGTTCCTGGGGGCACCTTCATACATGGCGGCCTCAACCATCTGGCGTTCTCAAGGGGAAAACATGATTTTGGCATTGAGGGTGGCAGTAGCCACATCGCTGGCGACGCCGATCGCAGTCACCGCGCAGCCTGCGCGCGTCGCGGATACAAGGGCCGTGGAGACGGTGCTGTCGCAGTACAAGGCCGCGATCGAGAAGCTCGATGCGAAGGGGACAGAGCGATTCTTCGCGGCCGACTCGCAGATATTCGAAACGGGTGGCTCCGAGGGAACCTACACTACATACCTCGCCCATCATCTTGGGCCAGAGCTGGCGGCGTTCAAGTCGTTCACATTTTCCGACTACAAGGTCAGCGTTCGCTTTGAGGGACCGGTTGCACTCGCTACCGAGACCTACCGCTATCGAATCGAACCCAAGAACGGAGCCGTAGCCGAGCGTATTGGCGTCGCGACCAGCGTCTTAACGCGCGAGGGAAATAGCTGGAAAATCGTCAGCATGCACAATAGCGGTCGCAAGCCGAAAGGCTCCTGATCGGTCTATGGCCGCTACTGCTTCTTCGCTGGATTCGACGTAGCCGACTGCGGTGTCGCGCTGGTCGAATTCGTCGGGTGATCGTGCTCCGCTATGCCGGCATAATGGTTCATCTGATCCTCGGAGATGTCCGACGTTTTCTCGCTGCTGCCACAAGCCGTTACGGCTAGGGGTAACAGAAACATGGCCGCGATAATCGCCCTCGATCTTCTCATAACATACCCTTCGATGCCGAACTGAACCCATCATAGCTGATACGGTGCTTATTTGACTTGCTCACAATGATACGGTGGACAAGATTGCGCTAGACCGGCATGCTCATGATGTCCTTATACGCGGAAAGCAACTTATTGCGAACTTGCAGCGTCGCCTCGAACGCGATCGACGACTCCTGCCGCGCGAGCATGACCTTTGCAATATCGACCTCTTCGCCGCGCTCATAGGCGACTGTCAACTGGCCGGCGCGAGCGTTGATTTCATTAATCTTTTGAATCTGTGTTTGCAGTGTAGAGGTAAAGCCGCCTGGTTCCGTACGTTCAGTCCCCAAAATCCTTTGGTTTGAGCCAGGCCCTGCAAGCGAGTCTGCACCGTCCGCCTTTCCAAGCACGGTATCCATCGCTGCTTCGAATTTTGCTCCCGCACCCCCGGGGCTACCAACAGAACCCGCGCTGCTTGCTACATTTCGAAGCGCCGCATTCCTGTCGAGGATGGCGCTTCGCACGGCCATGACGTCGTTGAAGATGCTGCTCATGTTCACCCCGGTGCGACCTCTAGCATAGCTGTATAATCGCATCGCATGCGTTAGAGGATGGTTAACGACGCTTAGGAATGATTGCTTCATCGTAAAGCCGTGCGCCGATCCTTATAGGATTCGTCCAAGCCTGCCAGACGATGCGCGACCAGAGGTCTAATCATTGGCAGTTGACGAGATGGGACTCACTACATACGGGGCATTTTAATTGTGCAGCGCGCCTTCTCTCGCTAAATCAAAGGACAATCGCGCACGACACCCTTGCCGCTCGCGCTGGCAGCTTGGGTATGGGGGCTCACCTTTGCCACGCTGATGCCCCTACGCTGGCGCCTGACGGCGCTTTTTCCCTCGTCGGCCCGGCTGCCGGGAGTGCACCTATGAGCGGCATCGAAGTGCCTGCGCTGCGGGGTCGGCCCTGTACCGTGACATTACCGCCCCGCGCAACCCCGATCATGCTCGGGATCCACCCTTATTCTGTCGCCTGCTTGACCTCGATCGTGCAGCGCACCGGCTTCTTTGCCTTCGTCGCCGACTTGCGGCACGTCTCGATCGTCTCGCGATTGTCGCGCAACAGCTTGTCGGTCGCGACGATCGCCTCCCAGCGCTCCGGCGCAGCGGCCCGCATCAACCGCTGCCCCCCCTCCCATTGCGTCGGCGCGTCCAAAACGCGCGTCGCCACGCCTTCAGGCCATAGCCAGCTATCGGGCGTCAGACGCGCGATCGGCCCCGCCAACGCGGCATAGAACAACAGCCCCAGCACCAGGCCGCCACCGCCGAACAGATATAGCCAGCGATTCTGCTCGTCGCCGCGCCGCGCGGAAGCAAGCCGGCTCCCGATCTCACGCGCGGCCTGGTCCAGCGCCGTGCGCGCCTCGGTGATAAGACGCTGGTCCTCGCGGCGCGCGCCGATCGCCGCCGTCGCGATCTCGCCCGCCATATGCGCCGGGTCCATCGACAGGGCAGGGCTTTTCCGCATCGCGGCGATCTGCTGGGCCAGAACCCCCAGCACCTTTTCGGTACGCTCAAGCGTCGGCTGATAATCGGGAATGTCGATGGACTCGCGCGCGGCGGTCAGCCCTTCGACCGCATGACGCAGCAACGACACCTCGCCGCGCAACCGCTCGAACGCGGCCACTGGATCGTCGCCGGCATGGGGTTCGCGATACTCGTCCTCGTCCATGTTTGTTTCTCTCCCTACCGGCTAAGTCCACGGTCGCGGCCGATTCCCAGCTCATGCGTCAACTGGCGGCCCAGCTCGCCGCCGCCCATCTGCGGGCTGCGCTCCATGCCGATCTCAAGCCCCAGCTCGCGGGTGCGATTACGCAGGATCGATTCCACCTGTGGATCGCGCTCAAGGCTTTTCGCCATGCCCGCCATTTCCTTGCCCGCCTTCTCGCGGCCCGTCATGTCGCCGGCGCGATAGAGGCGGTCCCGGTCCTGGGAGAGCTGTTGCCAGCGTTCCACAAACCGATCGGCGCGCAAGTTCGGATCGGTGCGCACGCGAGCTTCCTGCGCCATCGCTTCGATCATCGGGCCGCTGCGTCCCGCCGCCGCGTCGCGCAGCAAGGCCGGATCGCGCTGCATCGCCGATGCGAGGTCGCGCGAAGCTCCTGGCCTGATCTGGTCAAGCGCCTCGGTCGCGCGCTCGAGCGCGACTTTCTGATGTTCCAACACCGGCCCGCCCGATGCGCGGGCCTGCAACACCGCCTCGGCCGAACGCGAGGTCCGCTCGACCGCGCGCGCGAATGTCCGATCCTGGCCGCGATCCGGCAACGCCGGCGTGCGCTCCGCGCCCTTCGCCGGCTCGGCCGACAGCTTCAACCCGTCGAACATGCCGCGCTTAGGCCTCTCGCCCTGGCCGCGATTGGTCGCCGGCGCTGGCCGCTCGGGTGCGGGCCGGAAATTGTCGAACATACCCCGCCGCGGCCGCCCCTCGCCAGCGCCGCGGTCGTCGCCCATCTGGCGTGAAGTTCCCGCGCTCGGCGCGAGGATCTCCACGCCCTTCCGCTCGGGCGCATCCGCAACGCGGATCTCACCCGACAGCCCGCGCCGATCGGCGAACGATTGCGCCTCGGCGTCGCGGTCGCGGAACATCGGATAGTCGGACGCCATATCCTTCGCCCGCTCGCGGCCCAGCGTGCGGACAAGCTTGCCGGTGTCGGCGAAGTCGTCGCGGCCATAATGGAGCTGCACGCCCTCGCGATGCCGCGACAGCGCCACATAGGCCGAATGGCGGTCCATCCCCGGCGTCGCCAGCACATGCGCCTGATCGACAGTCACCCCCTGCGATTTGTGGATGGTGGCAGCATAGCCATGATCGACATGGGCATAGTCCTTGAGGTCGAACGCCACCGATCGGCCATCGTCGAGCCGCACCGCCATGCTGTCGGGCGACACCCGCTCGACCTTGCCCAGCAAACCGTTCTTCACGCCAAGCCCGCGCTCGTTCTTGAGGAACATGATGCGGTCGCCGCTGGCGAACTCCCGCGCGCCGCGCTCGGCCGACACGCGCACGTCGTCGCCCAATTCGCCCGACGCGCGCAGCCGATCGCGCGCGGCCAGGTTCAGGTCACGCACCTCCGCATTGGTATGGGTGAGGATGATCCGGGTCTTGTCCGGATCGGCGCTGCGCTGCGCGTCCCATCGGTCGACCAGCTCGGCCCGGGCCTGCTCGCGCGTGTCCGCCGCCTGCACCATGCCATGCGCCTCATAGGCATGGACGGCCTTGCCGGTCCTGCCCGTCGCCAGCGCCCGCGTGGCGTCTTTCTGCCAGTCCTCATGCTGCCGGCGAACCTCGCTGATCTCGGCCGCCCCATGCCGCTCGGCCAGCGCGCGAAACGCCGCGCCCGCCTCGATCGCCTGCAACTGCTCAGGATCGCCGACCAGCACCACCTTCGCGCCCGCCCGCTCGGCCGCCGACAGCACCCGCTCCATCTGGCGCGTGCCGATCATGCCGGCCTCGTCGATCACCAGCACGTCGCGCGGACCTAGCAGCTCCCGGCCCTGGTCCCACTGATATTCGAGACTGGCGATCGTGCGCGAGGCGATGCCCGATCCGCCTTCCAGGCTCTCCGCCGCGATCCCCGACAGCGCCGCGCCGCGCACCTGGTAGCCAGCGCGCTCCCATTCGTCGCGCGCGACCCCCAGCATGGCGGATTTGCCGGTGCCGGCGTAGCCGACCACGATGGCAATATCCTTCTCGCCGGTTATATGCGCCAGCGCAGCTTGCTGCTCTCCCCCGAGCACCAGGCCCTCACTCCCGGCGGCGTCCAGCCCCCTTTGCAGCGACGCTGCCGGGAGACCATGCCTCGCCTTGTCGGCAAGACGATCGGCGGCGTGTTCCAACCGCTGCTCGGTGTCGATCATATCGCGGGAGGTAAAGCGGTCCTCGCCGCGCCCGTCCTTGCCCAGCCCCACCAGCTCGGGCGAGGTCCGCACCGCGCTCATCACCTGGTCGAACTGATCCTTGCCGTCGCTGTGCCGGAACGCGAACTGCGCCAGGTCGCGCCGCGTGAACGTCGCCTGCTGCCGGGTGATCGCGTCCAGCGCGATCTCGGGCCGCGCAATGATCTTCTCGCCATTCTCGCGCGCGATCCGGGCATGGTCCTCGGCCCGCTCGGCCTCAAGCCCTTGTTCGGGCATCCGCGACGCAGCCGGTCCGATCTTGTGTTGCGGCTCAAGGTCAATGCCCTGCGCCTCCAACGTGCGATGATCTATGCGGGCATCAATATCCAGCTGGGCCAACCGCTCGTTGACATGATCGGCCCACGCCTCGCGCCACTCCTTCAGGAGCGCATTGCTGTTCCACTCGCGCACCTTCTGCCCGAAGCCCTCGGGGCCAACCTCGCGCATCGACAGCATGACATGCGCGTGCGGCTTGGGCTCGCCGTCCTTGCCCCTGTCCCAATGCACATTGAGGTCCGCGACCATGCCCCGATCGACAAACTGCTTTTCGACGAAATCGCGGGCGAGGCTCACGCCCTGAGCCGTGTTCATCTCGCGCGGGATCGCGAACTCGACTTCGCGCGCCAACTGCGCGTCCTTGCGCTTCTCGCCGGCCTCGACTTCATTCCACAGGCAAGCGCGGTCGTTTAAACGCTCCGGTGCGCCTTCGGGCAGTATGATTTCCGAATGGACGACGCCTGCCTTATTCGAGAAATCATGGTCGCGCCCGAGTCGATCATCGTGCAGCCGTTCCGCTGCACGATAGGCCGCGCTTGCAACCGCGCTCGATCCGTTGGCGCGACTCACAACCTTGGCCGAGAAATGGTAGATCGCCATGACACCCTGCTTATTGCACTTCTGAGCGCACGTCGGCAACGACGTATAAGCGCGCACTCACAATTCGCTTCGCTTCTCGCGATTGACTTGGTGGCGCTTCTGGCTTGCACTTCGTGTGGGGTCTGGCAAACTGCTCTGGCTAGGAGAACACAATGAGCCGTGCCTACGAAGATGCGATGGAGCGACGCAGCGACAAGTATGTTGCCCGCTCACTGGGTATCGATGCCGATACGCTCGCCGATTACCCCTTCCAGCTTGACGAGAATGCCAGTGACGACGGGGTGGTCTATGGCTGGCGCGTTCTCTGGGATGAGGAAGCGCCGCCCGGTGTCGATGTGAACGGTGCGGCCGGTTCGCTGTGGTCGGACATTCCCGCCGCGCCTGATGAACCCGACGAGGATGATTCCTGATGCGGAAGGTTCGCGATTACGATGCCGAGCTAAAGGCGCTTGGCGACAAAGCCCGCTCGCTCAAGGCGAAGCGGGTCGAACAGCTCGGCCAGCTCGTCGCCGCGACCGGGGCCGATGCGCTCGATGCCGAGACGCTGGCGGGCGTGCTGCTCGATGCTGTCGGATCAAAGGACGCGGGCGCACGGGAGGCGTGGCGGTCGAAGGGCGCGACGTTCTTTCAACGGCGCGGGCGCAAGGGTAGTGGCGCTCCTGCAATCGACGGATCGGCTGCTCAAGCTGAACCGCTCGGCGATGCTGCGGGCGGAAGCGGTGGAACGGCGAACCGATAGCAGGGGCTGGGTCGTGCAACGCCGCGAACGAACGCGCCATCTGATCGAGCTGGGCGGGCTGGTCCAGAAAGCCGGCCTGGTCGAACTGACCGACGACGATCGCGCCACCCTCTACGGCGCGCTGCTCGATCTCGCCGGACGCGCGCGCGGCGATGATGCCGGGGACGTGCTGGCGCTGTGGAAGCGGCGCGGCAAACGGGCATTCGATGCGGAAGGCGAAACGACGGAGGCGAGCTGATGGCGGATTTCGATATCGAGGCGGTGCGGGCGCAAGTCCGGGCAATGGATTTCACGCGCGGCACGTCGGCGGAAATCGCCATGTGGCGCGAGGACATGGCGGAGTCGCGCGCCAACCTCGTCATCGAGGACATGATCCCTACGCCCAACGACGATGCGTTTTTCGACATGCTGCTGGATGAGGGGGTGTCCCCTGCCCTCACGGTGCAAATCCTGCACCGGCTCTACAATCATCCCGACGCCAATCCCGCGCTGGCGGCGATCACGCCCATGACCACGGCGGGCGTGGAAAGCCGGTAGCATGGGCCTCGCGCGCGCCACCCGTAACCTCGCCCGCATCGCCCGCGCCAATCCTATGTGGGCGCTGCTCGGCCTCCTGCTCGCCCCCTTCCGGTTCGCCCGCCACATCATCGGCATGGGCGTGTTCGCGGTCGCGCTGTTCCTCGGGCTGTTCGCCCTGCTGCTGCTGTCGATCTGGGTTTTCGACCTCGACAAGAATGGCGTCGTCGCTCAGCTTGGCGTGTTCGGGATCAGCGGTGCCGTGGTCCTGGTCACGGCCTGGATGTTCGTCCTGCCCCTGCTTCGCCGGTTCGACTATGGTGATAGCGCCGACACGCATGGTTCGGCCCGCTTTGCCACAGCCGGGGAAGCCCAGGCGCTCAACGACGATCACGGCCTGCTGATCGGTCGCGACGTGAAGACCGGCAAGCCGATGCGCTATGCCGGTCCCGCCCATCTGCTGACGATCGCACCCACCCGCACCGGCAAGGGTGTCGGCACGATCATCCCCAACCTGCTGGAATATCCGTTCGCGGTCGTCTGCATCGACCCCAAAGGCGAGAACGCCCGCATCGCCGCGCGCCAGCGCGGCAAGTTCGGCGCGGTCCATGTCCTCGATCCATTCGGCGTCACCGGCCTCGCCTCGGCCGCGTTCAACCCGCTTGATCGGATCGACCCGCACGGCCTCGATCTCGCCGACGACTGCATGACGCTGGCAGATGCACTGGTCCACGATGCGCCCGGCGAAGCGGGCGAGGCGCACTGGAACGAGGAAGCCAAGGCGCTGATCGCCGGCATCCTGCTCCACATCGTCACCACCGAACCGCCCGCGACGCGCACCCTGGATACGCTGCGCGACCGGCTGACCCTTGCCCCGGCCGCATTGGCGGCGCAGCTCGCGGCGATGCAGGCGCAAGGTGGCCTGGTCGCGCGCGCCGCCAATCGTCAGCTCGGCAAGTCCGACCGCGAAGCCGCCGGCGTGCTGTCGGCCGCGCAACGCCACACGCATTTCCTCGACTCCCCGCGCATGGCGGCGGTGCTGGGACGCTCGGACTTCACGTTCGCCGGATTGAAGGACGCGCCGGCGACGGTGTTCCTCGTGCTGCCACCCGATCGGCTCGCCAGCTATGCCCGCTGGCTGCGGCTGATGGTGGCGCAAGCCCTGACCGAGCTGGCGCGCGCGCCCGGTCGTCCGCCTTGGCCGGTACTGTTCCTGCTCGACGAGTTCGCGGCGCTCGGCCGTCTCGAACCGGTTGAACGCGCGATGGGGCTGATGGCGGGTTATGGCGTCCAGCTCTGGCCGATCCTCCAAGACGTCCACCAGCTCCGCGCGCTTTACGGCCAGCGCGCTGGCACCTTTCTGTCGAACGCCGGCGTCCTCCAGGTGTTCGGAGTCAACGATCAGGACAGCGCCAAGCTCGTCTCCGATCTGGCGGGGCAGGAAACCGTCGTGTTCGAGACCATGAGCCGCGCGATCGACGCGGAAGAAACCGGGATCTCCTACGGGCAGCAGAATGTCGGCCGCGCGCTGCTCACCCCCGATGAAGTCCGCACGCTACGCCCCGATCGCCAGCTCCTGTTCCTCGCCGGCCAGCGACCGATCGTCGCCGCCAAGCTGCGCTACTTGGCCCAGTCGGCCCGAAGCTGCGATTTTGGCCAGGTTGAAGAACGAACACTGAACGCTTGATTGATTCTACCAGGACCGTTGCTGACCACCGACCTCGTAGATATCGGCTTCCATGGAGCAATTGTA
>NZ_VYPZ01000047.1 GCF_008710155.1 Sphingobium limneticum | reverse complement strand
ATGGCAGGGAGCGATCCCGTTGACGGTGGAAGCCATCTGGCTCAGAATGCATGCCTCGCCGCTCAATGCCGGCGCATAGAGATCTGTTGACCAAATCTCGCTTTCCTTCGTGACCCAGGACGTTGTCCACCCGTATGCCTCACGAACAACGCAGCGGAACGGGCGCTACGCTGTGTGCCACTCGGGCGGAAAGCATGGCTATTTTGCGGCTCCGATCGCGGCGGTCAGCGCGCCGCCATCATGTTTTCACTCATTCAAAGCTGTCGCCTCAACGACTTCGATCCCCAGGCTTGGCTCGCCGACGTCCTTGCCCGCATCGCCGGTCATCCGGCTAATCGGCTTGGCGATCTGCTCCCATGGAATTGGAAACCAACAGCGTTGAAGCTAGAGCCGTGATCTCATAGCATCACGGCATGGAATTTGACCCGCAACCCGAACTGATTGAATCCTCTCTCTGCCGGTCCATCGAACAGGCGGGCGTACGGCTGACCATCAACATCGTGCGGCTCGCCACCGAACGTGGTTGGTCCCTCGAGGTCGTCAACGAGCACGGCACCTCGACGGTCTGGGACAATCTATTCCCCACCGACCGCGATGCCGATGCTGCATTCCGCGATGTGCTCGCTCAAGAAGGCGTCGAGGCCTTCCTCGGCAAGTAAGATGCCAAAACCCCCAGCAAACCGTCAGTAGCCGCGGTCCTCACCGGATGCGTACATTTGAAGAGGAGCAGCACAATGAATCAGGCATCGCTCTGGGCCGCAAAAACTGCTTGTTTGCAGGATCAAAGGCGGGCGGTGACCAGGCCGCTGCCATGTGGATCGGCGTGCAAAAAGGACCCCGTTAGCGGGGTGATCGGCGTCTAAAAGGGCCCCCTCATTTCGATGGTTTAAACAGCTGCCTGGATTTTCAGGCGGCGAGATCGGGATGTTGGTTTTGGAGACAGTTGTTCGGATCCGGCACGAGTATGCCGGACCCGCGCCCTTTGCTGGAGCCACGCGCGCCGTTATTTCTTCGAGCTGGCCGATATCGCCGCGCAGCTCAAGAAGCGCCGCAAAAAGGCCGTCATCTCGCCGCTGGCCGTAGAAGCGGTCCGCCGTATCGACGCGATCTTTGACATAGAACGCGCCATCAACGGCAGATCGGCCCAAGAGCGTCTCGCCCTTCGGCAGGAACTCAGCGCACCGCTGGTCGCCGATCTGGAAGAATGGATGCGCGACAACCGGTCCAAGCTATCGAAGAACAGCGATATGGCCGAGGCCATGGATTACATGCTCAAGGCTTGGCCCGCCTTCGCAGCCTTCCTCGACGATGGCCGCATCTGCCTGACGAACAACGCGGCGGAACGGGCGCTCAGAGGTATAGCCCTGGGCAGAAAATCATGGCTATTTGCCGGTTCAGACCGCGGAGGCCAGCGCACTGCCTTCATGCTGAGCCTTATCGGCACGGCAAAGCTCAACAACATCGATCCGCAGGCTTGGCTCGCCGACGTCCTCGCGCGCATCGCCGACATCCCCCAGAACCGTCTCCATGAACTGCTTCCTTGGAACTGGCGCACCGCAGAGGATCAACGCGAAGCCGCCTGATCCGCGGCCTTCACCGAATGCATACACCGCGTCACCCATCATTGCGACATCGTCGAGACCGGCAATGACAGCTGGCGCTTCAAAAACCGCAGCTGATCCGCCCCACAGCCCACAATTAGAAGATGCCTTGCGCTGCGCGCGCCTCCGGTCGGGCTACGCCCTCCCTACGCCGCGCGCAGCGCAAGGAAGCGCGTTACATCATCCATGCGCAATCCTGACAGGGGGTCCCTTTTGCGCGCCGATAAGGGGTCCCGTTTGCACGCCGATTGACACCTGCGTCATAGCCGCGCGGTCCACCTGCTTCGGTGGTCTTCACGCTCTGGCTGTCGATGGCCGCCGCCGATGGCATCGGTTCTCGCCCTGATCGGACGCGGTCCATCTGAACGAGATGGTGGTTGAGACTTTCGAATATCCCATCGTCACGTAGAGTGCAGAACCACCGGTAAACTGTGCGCCATGGCGGAAAGCTGTCAAGCAAAAGCCGCCACGGACATCCCGCCCGCAGCAAATAGAAAATGGCCTCGATGATCTCCCGCATCGGCCAACGCCGTCGCCGCCCACGTTGGCATGGTGCTGGCAAATACGGCTCGATCAAATGCCATTCCGCGTCTGTAAGATCGCTTCCATAACGAAGCTGCGCGCGACTATGATGCGCGCGGGCGGTCGGGTTCCACATGATGGCTTCCAAGGTTGGTGTCGCAACCCCTCGGAATCATATCGAAACTCGGCCGTCCACCGTTGCGTTAGCGTTCCGACACAGCCTCTAAGAACGCAAAGCCAGCATCCGTTCCATCTCTAACATTTCTTCTTCGCAAATCAGACCGGCGGCATTTGCGGTGGTCATCTCAATATTTTCAGAGGATGCCGCTAGAATTTCATTTTCCGCAGCACTCTCAGTGGAGAGAGCTTTCTCCGTCATATGCTCACCGAATACGCGCATTACATGCGCAACGCCCTCAGCTTCTACATCACGCAAGTTCGCACTGAAATATCGCCCGCGGGAATAGCTTCCGGTTATGATTTCATAGGAAGGAAAATAGACGACGTCGTTTAGGGTTTTACTGACCTCGCCTGCGGCGGCCCGCAGCACGGATTTCGAATAAGTCGTTGCGGACAATACATGGTCGCCGCTTGCCGTTGCCTTTAATGGAACAGGCGATACGGTCAGGATGATACGTGCTGCGGGATTGACGCTGCGAAGGATTTCAAAAGCTGCAATCAATTCAGCGCGAACATCTTCGACGCGAAGATTCACGAATTGATGTATGTGCGGATCGAAGGCTCCACCACTGGTTCCGGGGCATAGTGGATATACCGCGCCATCTTGTTTATTCACCCAGCATTCGGTCAAACCGAGCGTAAAGACAAATACATCAAGTTCCCGCATCATCTTGCGGACAGCAGCCAGATGCCGATTGCGGTCCTCTTCCAGAGCACGAATGGTAGTGAAGGGCGTAGGTTGGATTGCAGGACGATAAGGATCGACAAAGCCAGACCCGTCGCTCGAATGCCAAAACCGATCCCTTGGATCAAATTTCCCTTCGGCTCTCTGAAATAGCTGTAACAATTGGCGACTGGTATAGATGTTGCCGTAACGCGCCGAAAATGTGCCATAGTTAAAACGTTGAGCCAAATCGCCCGGCATGATCGGGTGCGCGATTTCAGGTACATAATAGTTGAAGCCGTTGCCGCTCAGATGACGAGCGATATGCTGGGCGAAACAACTACCTGCTGTAGCGACACGATCGGTTGTTTTAACTTGAAACGGAAAACTGGTAACGGGCGCCAATTGGCCTGCATCGGGCTTGACGACGGCTTCTCTCCAGAAAGCCGTTGGAGCCATACGAGTGTAGGGATTAGAATGAGCGGTTGCTTTCTCGCCTGCCTTGCCTGCGAGTATATCTTCTATTTGGGACATCAATAACGCCCCATATGCGATATTGGCATGTGTTGCATTATCGTGTGGTATGAACTCGGCCTGGAGAAAGCCTTCGCTATCCAGCGCCTGAACCGGGCATTCGATAAAGGCCAGACCGTAGGCGCTGCACAATTTACGGACTGCCCGCGAATGCAGGCGCCAAAGCTTATACCGCAGGAATGGTGGCGATATGCTCTCAGGCGTGCTGAACCCAAAAAACGGGTCGAGATGCGCACTGATATGTTCATTGCTTCTGATTGGCGGTGGGGATTCAAGATGAAACGCCGGGCAATCTACAGATGCGGTCAACCCGTTGAATATATCGCCCACTTCATTCGTAACGGACGTCAGAATTAGATCGTAAACTTCCGATTCTGATATGATCGTGGCACCGTCTGCCAACGGAAGATCGGGCGCATCGCTCAATACGAAATCAAACGGCTCATTATGCGCGACTAGGCCCAAAATATTATGCGCATTGCCCCCGATCAGCGAAAATACGGCTTTCTTTTGCTCTCCCGTTCTGAATCCAGGAAAAGAAACAAGGCGGAATTGATCGTCCGTCCGTGCTGTCAGCGCGTTGTTCAGCGCCTGAACAAGCCGCTGGTTTAACCGTGGGATACCGGTGGTCGTATCTACGGTTGGCTGGAATGCGCTCTGGTGCAACAGCACGAAAGCCAAGTCATGGGGATGATGCTCGCCCGCATGCACCGCCGCCAACGCAGCCTCTATGAGTGCACCCATATGGCTGTTGCCGATACAGATCACTGACATTCTCGTCTCCAGTAGAAGAATTGTTCAGAATGTATGGAGCATGGGTATCGATAAATCTATCGCTATCCCATGGTAGCCGACGAGAATGCGCGGGCCCCGACACGCAACAACACGCTGATTTACCACCACCGTCCCGGACGCCGATAGATTATACGGCGCCCACCTCGATCTAGGACAACCGCTTCCAAATGAGGTTTTCGCTGTAATTCCGCATCCAGTTCGTCTGCAACATCAACATCTGAAAAATCGAAACCAGCTTCGACGATCGCATGTATTTGCGGTTCTGCCCATCTATCATAGAAAAACTTCATGAAAGCGTTATCTATACAAGCATGGTCGATAAATATTTCTATGGGGCTGCCGCGTAGATTGAGTTTTTCCACACTCTCCGCATGCTTACCAACGATGATGAACCGCGGCCGATGCAATCTCAACATAGCCGATGCAAAGGTCGTGTCTAATCCGTCTGGATTCATGTCTGTCGATGCGTCGATGAAAATATGAATAGGCGCGGTGCGACATTGATCAACCGTAAGAATATCTTTGCAATTAGATAACGATCTTCCGGATTCTATTAACAATGATCTAGGAAATGCAGATTTTAGATCATTTCTGTTTATGATAGAGTGATGTGTTTCACACATTGGCGCTAGATCATTGATCTTTATAAAACCCTGTGGACGAAATGAATTATGTTGCGGGCGGCGCGTCGTCGAAAACCAATCTCTGAATTTAAAACCATTACCATGAACGGCATTGCCGGTTTCAACCCAAAGATTGCCTATTCCCAATGCTTCAGCAAAAATCAGCCCGTGCAATGACGAACTGACAATAAATTCACATGTCGACATTTCTTCCAGAAAATCACGAACGCACAGCGTCGTAACATCGATAAAATGTGCACCCTGTTCACGTAAATCCAAGAAAAACGGATCAGCCTGATTTACATAATGTGGGACGATGCCCAAGCGACCGGATCTAATTTTCGACGTGATATGCAGTAGTTCAGGGAGAAGGTATGCCGGATCGCCCAACGGCACATCCACCACGACGCCGTGATCCTTCAAACAGGCCAGCGTCATCTGCCCACGCAGGGCATGGATATTGCTAGCGGTGGCGCCGCCAATGCCTTTGGCGGGATCCATAACACCTGTTCCCCAAATGATGCTCGACGGCTGCGCCCATTCCATCACACTGCCTACAGCCAGAAGATGAGGCCGTTCGACCTCTCTTGTTTGGTAAGAGGGAACCCCACCAACCGCCGATACCAGATCAGCGTTGGCGAGGTCACCCACATTGGGAACCCCGGTGTAATAGCTTAGGGGAACGACCCCGTCGCTAATCGTCACGACTTACGATCGATATTGCACAAGAGACACCCGTCCTTTGACATTGCCGAGAAGGGCAAAGGCCGCATATGGGCCAAGATTGTGGTCACTCATCAATTTGCGCGCATGGGGTGACGTTTCGATGTAGTTACTCAGATTGAGAACGTTGGAAGGGCGACGGCCCTCGATATCGCCAGCCATGACGAAATGTGAGAATGGACTGCTCAGATTGTTCAATTTAAACTGAAGACAAATATCATCATACATCTGAAGATATTCACCTGATTTAAAATGTTCAATTGGTTCTACGCCGGAAGAAACGCCAACAGTCAGATAATGCCAGAGAAGCGTATTTTCACGAACGGGGGCAGCGAATTTTCGGACAGGGCCACCGTTGAGCTTATGAGCTTCCTCATAATAATAGCTAGAAACAAACAAAGGATTTGGATCGTACAATAATATAGATCCAATTCTAATGTAATGGTCAATTGCGTCTTTATATTCGCCACGCGCTATCGCCCGCTCCACATCGGGATACTTCCATAGATAAAATATTGGATCAAAAATTTCAATAAACGCACGATTTACCTGATTTTCTGATAAAGTAACTATTGGCAAATGCGATGGCATATATTCGCTAAGCCAGTGGTAATAACTGTGTCCTCTTACTTCGAACGGCCGAGGAAATGCTTCTTGTAGGTCTGCATTTTTACGGAAAAGGTGCCGACTTGCTGGAGTGACCTTAACACCATTTTCGTAAAAATCGCCTCCGTAGGGAAACTTCTCCAGCTTTTCTTGTCCACGTTGCCGGATAGCCTCTTCATAATCCCGTTCGATCTCAGCAACCGCACCAGAGCTGGGAGCGAATATCTCCCTTACCCGCCTATGCGTACCGCTCGGACCTGTACCAGAGAAATGATATGTCAGAAGCGGGTAGCCATCGACAATGAACGGTGATGAATCATCTGCCTTGCCATGCTCTACTACGCGGCCAAAGACGTTCCAGCTTGCAACATCCATATTGGGTTCGCGTAAGATGCGAACATTGTCGAACAGGGCAGGCGCCAAATCGCACCAGCGCTGATCCGTAAATAAACCATATTCCTTGTCGTCGTAACAATATTTAGTCAACCGTTCATCCCACCATTTTGCAAACGCTCGACCAGCTGGAGCGTTACGAATGACAAGATGACCAAGGTTATAAGTTCCATGCGCAACAACAGACATTTCTGTCATTTCGACGCCCAATTCCGTTTCTTCCGGCTTTGTGATGTGAGGCACCAAGCCGATCTCAGCATCGCCCATATAATCGCTTATAGGTGTAAGGTCCGCGTAAACGAATACGTCAGGGTCCATATATAGATAGAGGTCAGCCTCAATCTCTTCGAGCATGCGACACAAGGCGCGCCCTTTGACGGCGGTACAGATCTCCATAACATTATGGGTGAAAGTCCAAGCATCGGAAAAACCCAGATCGGCCGGCTGCCAAATATGATCGAAGGGTTCTTGCTTTAGGTCGAGCCATGACGGGATTACATCGTTGAGGCACAGAATGATGACCGCATCCGGATGGTGCGTTTTCAAACTGTCCGCAAGCGCTCGCGCCTTCGGCAAATAGTTGATGGAACAACTGGTATAGACAGAAATTTTCATAGCTGGTTCTTTCAGCAAGGCTTTGGTTCAGCTGAATCCATCAGCTGGTTCGCATTAACACTGCCCTAGGCGGCGGTTGTTTCCACCACCTGCGATTTAACCAAGTTTTGCAAATATTCGATCTCGCGAGACATTTGCAGAATTTGCCCATCCTTCCGGCTGAGAGCAGCCTGAAACTGAATGATTTGTTCTTGGGTGTCTTTGCTCACAGGCACAATATGCTGTTTCAGAAGACTGCTCCAGCAAGAAGCGCCTTGGGAAGCGGACCCATAAAATAAGCTGTAGAGATAGGCTGAAATATCACGCGTCCAACCAGTCCGATCGGGCGCCGTTACCGAATTATCGTCACCTTCACGGATCGAAATATGCGCAATGACCTTCGACAAGTTCACGACGGGCGGCAGATCAGGCGCACTGAGAAGTAGAAGAAATAGTGTATAGTCCTCGCTAAGATCATAATCAAAGCGGAATTCCGATACCCGGCGTAGGAGGAATTCACGCGGGATAACTGGACCACAGATCGGCAAATGATTAACGCCAGCAAACATGCTGCGCCAGTTCAACCCAGGATACTCTGCCCTGTAACTGGATTCGGCGAGTATTGGGAATGCTTCATTGATTTTGTCCCAGCGTTCTGTGTGTACGATGGAATCACCCAAAATGAAAGGCCGTGCGCCACAGAAAAAGGCGCTCGCAATATTCTTAAAAGCGAATAGATCGACATAATCATCGTCGTCCATGAACCAGATATATTCGCCCTTCGCAGCCTCGACCCCACCAAGCAGATTGGCGACACGACTGTGCTCGGATCTGCGGTTTACCGTCAAATTGATGTCAAGGCGGGGGAACTCCTGCCGAATGCTATCAAGGTGTTTAGCAGCATCATTTGCATCAATGTCGGTCGATAGCATAATCTCGACGGGGAGCGACTGGATGCGGGCTCGGCTAATGCTGGTAAGCATGCGCCGAAGAAGATACATCCGTCGAAACTGAGTTCGGGTGACGATGGAAATCATCGGCCCGTCAAGCAAAGGCTCGATTACATTTTCGGCCGCGTCAATCAGTGTCCGAAGATGCGAAGGCACTGGCCTGCCCAACGTATCGCATTTCGGCTTGTAAGCCAGCGTCAATGGTCCGGCCAGTGTCGACAGCACTTTGTCCGAAGTCAGTGGTTCAGCAAGATCTCCCGCCTGTTCTGCCATGAGGGACAGATTTCTGCTGCGGAAAGGTCCATTAACGCCGGTGGAAAGATCAGGGGAATAAAGACTAAACTTACCCTTTTTGGCATAGCTCGTCGCAATCAGCGCTAGTTCGAAAACCTCGCCGTTTGAAACGCCATTATCTCTGATATAATCACGAACATCATCTGCTGATACGAGATACAAATCGATCATCGTATCGATAATCGGATGAAGATCCGGATTGTAAAAAATGAAAGGTTCAGTCGAACTATAATTTGCGCAATAGCGTTCGTCGTTAAGGCCTAAGCCACCACCGGTGACAATCGTCACCTTATCGTTATGTTCAACAATACGACCGAGAAGCGTTTCAAGACGGTCCAGCAGATATTCATCTACGATCGTGGCTGCATTGCGCGATACCAACACCCACTTGATCGACGGTAATTTAACTACCTCTGCGAGGGATGGAAGAAAGTCTGCTGATGCCTGTTTTGTAAAGGCTTCCGCGCCATCGAGAAACTTTTCTTCTATGCCGCCTGCCGGAGGAAGTTTCTGGCGCTCCAGTAAACATGCGATCCCGGGAAAACGCACGCTATCTAGTTGGAAAGATAGAAACACTGGCACCTCGCTGAACATGAGCAACTACAACATGGACAATAGCGATAGGCCCTTAGCGCATATCTGGCCCGTTGAAACCAACGACCAGATAGCACCAAAACCGAAAGAGTCTGGAAAATGCGATTCCCTCCAACTGGCGGGAACGTCCATCAACCAGCGAGCAACCCTCTCACGATGCCAATTTATCGCCTCGTACCAAAAAATCTTCGACTTCCGTTAGCATCGGATTAGCCAAACGCAACCAGAATTGGCAATATGTTTGTCTCATCATGAAAGACGACATGTGAGATTGGTCGGCCGAAAAAGCCATATCAAAACATCCTCCTGGGTGTGGCCGAACGGGAAGTCCACCTAATACATAAGGCATTGCACTCTTGCCACTTGCCCACTGGCGTAGATGCGTTAGGTCGGGCCGGCTTCACCCATAGGGTGGCTGGGATAGTCTAAGTGGTCGCGGACAAGTTGCGACCAGTGTCAGGGAACGGCATTATGTGCGGCATCATTGGTATTGTTGGATCGGGCGAGGTTACAGCACATTTGGTCGAGGGACTACGCCGCTTGGAGTATCGTGGCTATGATTCTGCGGGTGTCTGCACGATCAATAACGGCGCGCTGGATCGTCGCCGAGCTGAAGGAAAGCTTGACAATCTCGTCAATGTGTTGGCAGCAGAGCCGCTAATTGGCCATATAGGTATCGCCCACACCCGCTGGGCGACGCATGGCGCTCCGACCACCAACAACGCTCACCCGCACGCCACCGCTGAAGTTAGCTTGGTGCACAACGGGATTATCGAGAATTTTAAACCCTTGCGTGACGAACTGATCGCTCGGGGC
The DNA here is from genome assembly GCF_008710155.1 of Sphingobium limneticum. Lineage (GTDB taxonomy): Bacteria > Pseudomonadota > Alphaproteobacteria > Sphingomonadales > Sphingomonadaceae > Sphingobium > Sphingobium limneticum. The sequence goes on along the minus strand of NZ_VYPZ01000047.1, from coordinate 3,526 downwards.
CGGACGTTCGAGAGCCAGACCGATAGCGAAGTGGTGGCACACCTGATTTCCGAACGGATCGAAGCAGGAGATATGCCTGAAATAGCGACCGCAGCCATTCTGAAGCGCCTGCATGGTGCGTTCGCACTGGCGATATTGTTCCGGCAGTACCCGGATCTTCTCATCGGCGCCCGTCTAGGGTCACCGTTGGTCGTCGGTTATGGTGATGACGCGACCTATCTTGGGTCCGACGCACTCGCGCTAGCGTCGTTTACCCAGCGTGTTGCTTATCTGGAGGAAGGCGACTGGGTAGTAGTGACACGCGATGGCGCACGCATTTTCGATGCCCAGGATCGTCCTGTCGAGCGCGAAGTAACAATTTCAGGTGTGACCGGCGCGTACATTGACAAGGGCAATTACCGCCACTTCATGTTGAAGGAAATTTTTGAGCAGCCAGTCGTCGTCGCGCAAACCTTGCAGAGTTACATAAAGCCATTGGACGGACAAGTTGCGCTCCCGATCCCCGATTTCGCGCTATCATCGATCCAACGCATAACAATTATTGCATGCGGGACGAGCTATTATGCCGGGATGGTGGCAAAATATTGGCTGGAGCAATTCGCGCGCGTAGCGGTGGAAATCGATGTCGCTTCTGAATACCGTTACCGGGAACCGGTGATGGAAGAGGGGGGCTTGGCGCTTTTTATTAGCCAGTCTGGGGAAACTGCCGACACGCTTGCCGCAATGCGTCACGCCAAAGCCGGTGGGCAAAAAGTTGCTGTCGTTGTTAACGTCCCTACCAGTTCGATGGCGCGTGAAGCGGATCTCCTCCTTCCGACCCATGCGGGCACAGAAATCGGCGTGGCGTCGACCAAGGCGTTTACATGTCAACTGGCAGTTTTAGCTGCACTTGCGGCTAATCTGGCTCGTGCCAAGGGACGGCTTAGTGCGGAGCAGGAGCGAGATATCGTAACACACCTGGCGGAGGCACCAGCGGCGTTGAACATGGCATTACAGCAGGACGAGCCTATTCAGGCAATATCGGCGATAATTGCGGGCGCGCGCGACGTCCTATACCTAGGCCGCGGCCCAGACTATCCGCTAGCGCTAGAAGGAGCACTCAAACTAAAAGAAATCAGCTATATTCATGCGGAAGGCTACGCAGCTGGCGAGATGAAGCATGGCCCGATCGCTTTGATTGATGACTTAGTACCGGTAATCGTACTCGCTCCATCCGGACCATTATTTGAAAAAACCGTATCCAACATGCAAGAAGTTCAGGCACGGGGCGGAAAGATAGTGTTGATTTCCGATGCTACCGGGGTCGCCGCGGCAGGAGAAGACTGCCTAGCTACGATCACGATGCCGGATGTACATCCATTGATTGCGCCAATTGTATATGCGATTCCGGTACAACTGCTCGCCTATCATATTGCGGCCATTAAAGGCACCGATGTGGATCAGCCTCGCAATCTCGCCAAATCCGTGACAGTGGAGTAAAATTCTTAGTTGCGCGCATCAAAAATGCGCGCAACTAAACTTAACGGTTTTGACTGTAGGCCTATATCGCCAAGGTTGCTGGAATGCCTCACTGGAAGCCGTTCGCTGGTCCTAGAATGAAAAAGCGTGCTCAGTCGGCATAATCCACGGCTTCTTTGCTGTGCTTACAGCTATATAGCGACGAAGATTAGAATCTTGCAGCGCCACCCAAAGCACAGGGAGCCTGCCTCGTTATAATCCGGTCAGCCAAGAGACGAAACTCATGCCTTGGTGGTGGCCTTCTTCGCCTTCATCCGTGCGCGAAAGGCCGCCGCCCAACCGGGCTTTGCCACCTGTTCCGGCCGCACCAGACACAGGACATCGGCCTCCACCGACCGCGTCACCACGCTGCCCGCCGCCACGATCGCGCCCGCACCGATCGTCGCCGGGGCCACCAGCGCGCTGTTCGACCCAATAAACGCGCCCGCCCCGATCTCGGTCCTGTATTTGAAAAATCCGTCATAATTGCAGGTGATCGTCCCCGCGCCGATATTCGCGCCCGTCCCGATACTGGCGTCGCCGATATAGGACAGATGATTGACCTTGGCGCCTTCGCCCAGGATCGCCTTCTTGATCTCGACGAAATTGCCGACCTTGGCTTTCACGCCAATATCCGCGCCGGGCCGCAGCCGTGCATAGGGGCCGATATCCGCCCCACGCGCCACGCACGCGCCCTCCAGATGGGAAAAGGCGTGGATGATGACATCGTCCGCCACGGTTACGCCGGGACCGAACACTACGTTCGGCTCCACTACCACATCGCGGCCCAGCACCGTGTCATGCGCGAAAAACACCGTCTCCGGCGCCACCAAAGTCACGCCATCCCGCATCGCTTCCACCCGGCGGCGCGCCTGCCACTGGGCTTCCACGCCTGCCAGTTCGATGCGGCTGTTGACGCCCGCCACTTCCCAGGCCTCCGTCTCGATCACCGCGCTCGCCCCGCCGGGCAGCATGACGATGTCGGGCAAATAATATTCGCCCGCCGCATTGCTGTTCCCGATCTGGTCCAGCAGCACGAACAGGTCGATCGATCGCACCGCCATCAGCCCGCTGTTGCACAGCGTCACCGCCCGCTCGGCCTCGCTGGCGTCCTTATATTCCACCATCTTCTCGATGATGCCCTGTCTGTCGGCGATGATCCGACCATAGGCGGCAGCATCATCGGGGCGAAAGCCCAGCACGACCGCGCGCGGCTCATCCCCCCGGCTCAGCCGGTCCAGCATAGCCTGCATCGTTGTCGCGCCCACCAGCGGCACGTCGCCATAAAGGATCAGCACATCCCCCGCAAAGCCCGCCAGCGCATCATGCGCCTGGGCGACCGCATGGCCGGTGCCAAGCTGCTCGGCCTGCACTGCGACAACCACGCCGCTGCCCGCGACCGCTTTTTCCACCTGTTCGCGCCCCGCGCCCACGACCACGACCTGCCGCTCCGGCGACAGCGCGCTAACGCTCGCCAGCAGGTGCAGCAGCATCGGCCGTCCGGCAACGGGGTGCAGCACCTTGTGCAGCGACGATTTCATTCGTGTACCCTGCCCCGCGGCAAGAATGATGACGGCGAGCGGTCGCGAAGACAGATGAGGGTCGGTCACGATGATTTCCCGATATAGTCGATGGACTTTGACCGCTCTGTGCCATGTTTGCCTTGCCTTTGCCACCGCCCACGCGGCGATGCGTAACGAGCGGTGCGCCTTATGAGGACGACGGCAGCGGTAGCGTAGATGAGCGCGGTCGCGGATTTTGATAGTTCGCTCGAAGTCCTTTGCGAGGCCGGCGATTGCGGTTGATCCAAGCGAATGTGCGTTTAATGAACCATCGTCTGGGATGAACAACGGAGCCAGTCTGATCGGAAAATTTGTGGACAATTCGATTGTTATGAAGATGGGTATCGCTCCGGTGAGGGCCGCCTTGCGGTGATCGGCTGATATTTCGAGATGGCACCGGTGCAAGCGCCGGTGTTTGCACCGATACTAGGAACGGTGCGATGACTCAGATCACGGTAATTTCAGGC
>NZ_VYPZ01000046.1 GCF_008710155.1 Sphingobium limneticum | reverse complement strand
GAGCGTCTCAGGTTTAAGCGATAATCCCATCATCACGTTGCCTGCCATGGCAGCATGATCAATCCGGCTTAGCCGGAGGTCGCTGTGGCTATCCCAGCGAACCTACACCACGCTGTGGGACACGATCGGTATCTATCCCCTGCACCCCTAGTCGGCGGTTTTCGCACTGGACGATCCGAGCAGTATAATCGCTGACGTCGGCCAGCCTGCTCTCGTTCTCGATCTTCATCTGCGCGATATCGAAAGACGCTGCCTCATCGCCACCCGGCCAGATTGTGATCGTGACGACCATCATGGCCTGCGCGCCTCTCTACGGCGCGAACCTGGATTCGAGTTGCAGGTCCAGTCCCTCGGCCAACGCACTTTGGGGGTTGCTGGCCACCATCGCCAAGATCGCCCCCATCGCGTCCGACACCATAGAGACCGCCAGCGGGTTGCTCGCGTCGTACCCTCTGCGGACCTCAGCTTGGTCCGCCAACTGTCTTCCATAACGAAGTCTGAGCAATCCTCTCGCCTCGGCGAGATCGCAGGCCATCATCGCATGGTAGACATGGTGGATCTGATCCACCCGCACATCGACGATCGTCGCGGTATACAGCGTCCGACCATGGCCGGCACTCTCCCGGTCCCTGCCGGTATTCCAGAGCCCTCCGGTCGTCGCCTCCCCCGACATGTAACCGTCGCTACGGAGGATTTGGTCGACCAGATCACTGGGCGTTCCAAGCTCCAAGTCTAGGGCATGAAACATGATGCATCTCATCAACCCTGGCGCGGTCAGACACGCTTCCAGCGGTCGCGCCCCGCCGAACGGAGGCTGCGAGCTATAGAGCCAAGCCAATGGATCGGACTGCAAGCTGTCACGCTCGAACCGAGCGCCAGTTTCGACAGCCGCGATCACGAGGCGATCGACCATCTTGTAGGTCAAGTCGAATGAGACATCGTCAGGGCTATCACTGGCCAGCGGATCAGGGCGTCCCAACAGAGCTGAAGTGGTGAAGTAATCCAGCGCTGAGCGCTGGGTCCGTGCAGCTATTCTCTGTTCGTACATCTCGTGCGTCAGCATTGCGAAACCCTTTCTGTCACCATCCTTTTCAAGAGAAGCCTGCGCGAGTCGCACGCTCCATTTATCGACTTGTACATTCATTTCAATGATTCTGGAATTATAGAATTGAATGGCGTTCGATTTCCTGTTTCAACGGACGTCTCAACGGTCATCAGCCGGCACATTCTTGATTTGGCTGACGGATCTGTCCGTCACTAACCGTTTGACCGGTTGGGATGGATCGCTGATAGTCTGGCCCATGGACTCATCAGCAATGGTCGAGGCCCTGGCTGCGCTAGGGCAACCGACTCGCCATGATATCTACCGCCTACTCGCCCGGGCGCCTGAAGGCCTGCCGGCGGGAGAAATTGCGCGCCACCTCAATGTCGCTGCAAACACTCTATCTTCCCATCTGGGAATTCTATCGCGCGCCCACCTTGTTTCCTCGCGCCGTGCTGGGAAACAGGTGATCTATCGGGCTGATACAGCCGCAGCGTCGTCCATCGGCACATACCTCAATGGCTTAGCCTCAGTGACGCCCTGAATTTTCTGAATACGCTCTGCTTCGCTCCTCGAAACTCAGGAGTGAAGAAAAATGGAAGATCGCATTGCCCACTACATGGTGACCTTCACGCCTCAGCAATGGCCGGAAGCTTACCGGCGTGCTCTGGAAGTTGAAGAGCTCCCCAGGAAGGGCAGTCGGCGAATGGCAGCAGCTGTTACCGCTGCCGCCACTCGGCTGGGGTATAAGGAGCGCAACTTCTTCAAGATCATTCGGGCGTACAAGGACTCGCTCCAGCTGAACGATCAGGTTCTGTCCAACTACCCCCGTCAGCTTCCTGCTGAAACGAGAGCAGCTCTCGAAGAAGCCATCGCGCACGCCGGCCCGGGCGCTCGGCCAGGGGCGATCCAGTCTGCCGCCGAAGCCTTGTGCGAGAAGCGTAAAATAAGTCCACCAAGCAAACGGGCAGTCCGCACGAGACTCAATCTGCCCATGGAAGTGACCGATATCGCGTCCTACACCGGCATGAATACCGACTACGCCATCGATATGTCGCCACTCGATGTGGCGGTCGATGGCCCCGATAACATCCCCTATCACGCTGTCCTCACCGCGTTCATCGACGTCAACCGTGGTATCGCTCTTGCCCATGTGGTGACTGCAGATCGGCCAACTGCCGACGACATCCTCCAGTTGGTCACCGAGGCAGCTGAGAAGACGAGTTCCGCATCACCCGCACGCGCATCTTTGGCGATGTACCGGAACGCTCCTGTCGATGACCCGCGTACGAAAGCCCAGTTACGCTCACTCGGCATCACCCAGTCAGACGTTCAGGTAGATTCTCGTCGGCCAGGATTGGCCCTCACTGCTATGTTTGGCACCAAGCTCGGCCGCGTGCCACTCAATCCTCGCCGCAATCCTTCCATCCCATTCGCAATTCGGGAAACTCTGCCTCTGCCTGTCGTGCGTCCAGCCGTTGCTCTGCTTCTGGAACGCTATCACGCTGGCCTGCAGATCAATCGCGAGGCCGAGCCCGCCGTATCAGCCGCAGCAGCGATCCAAGCGATTACCAAGGGGCCAGCGAAAGCAAAGCCAACTGAAGTCGCCTATGCCCGACCTCTGTCCCCGACCAGGTAGCACTTTAGCGGCAGGTGGGATTGTCGCAGCGCGCTGGCTGAATGGGATCCCAACCGTCATTCCCCATTCCGCCTGATTGATCTTCGAACATCCACCTTGCGTTAACTTTTGCGCGTCACATGCAAGCACATGTTCTTGCAGTATAAATTTCCGATCGAACCAAGCAGGGCGCAACATGCGCGCTTGGCGTCGATCCTGCAGCTACAGCGAAATTTGTACAACGACGCGCTCCAAAATCGGCGTGCAGCCTATCAGCGCGGCGTCCATCTCACATACGAAGACGATACCAAGTCTCTCCCTGCGTATAGAATGGCCAACCGCCAGCATACTGCCCTGCCCTGGGGCATTAACAATTGGACCTTGCGCTGCGTCGATACCGCAATGACGAGGTATCGTGATCGCCTGACGGCCAACCCCAACGCCGGGTTCCCGCGCTTCCGCTCCGAAGAGCGTTGGCGCAGTTTTGGCGTCCACGGCGTACGAGGCTGTGTCGTCGCGGACAGCTACCTGTCGGTGGATGGCATCGTGGGCAAATTGCGGGTGCGCATGCATCGCCCGTTGCCAGCTGACGCTCGCCTCGCCGGACTCACCTTCACCCGCAGAGCGCGTCGATGGCATGTCACAATCCTGGTTGATTGCAAAGCCGGCGGCCAAGAGCACCAAAATCCTGGCAGCGCGTGTGGCGTCGATCTCGGCATAGATCACCTGGCATCGCTATCGGACGGCTCGCTCTTCAACGATACAGTCCGATGGACGACTCAAAATGCTGCGTTGCGGCGGGCCCACCGGGCACTGGCAAGATGCCAGAAAAACTCCCGCCGAAGCAAAATGCTGCGCGAACGCCGAGACCGCGCCAGTCAACGCGTGATAAACCTCCGTTCCACGCGGCTTCATCAGATTTCGGCGACGATCACTAATCGATTTGAGACGATCGTGGTCGAAGATCTCGACCTCAAACAATTTCCCCGTCCATCACGCACACGACGCCCGTCAGACGGCATCGGGGCAATCGCGACGCGGGAAAACGGTCAAATATTGGCGGAGGTGAGACCAAAGCGCCTTCTCGAAATGATCCGCTACAAAGCTGAAAAGGCTGGCGGCGCGGTCATCATTGTGGATCCGAGACGCATTGCGCCAAAGTGCAATGCATGCGGATCACCATCCTCTGAAAGCAATGACGGTGAGCGGCACATCTGTGCCTGCGGCGTCGATGTCCCACGAGGCACCAACAATGCAATCAACATCCTTGCGCGCGGGCTCTCTGCGCATGCGGCCGCTTTGGGTCGCAGGGTGGGCAAGGCTTTGCCCAACGCCAGCGTCTAGCTGCGCGTCCACCCGGAAATGCAGCGCAGTTGCATAGCAACTGCCTGTCCAAAGCTTGAGGGGATTTTTCAAACCCGCTTTAGCCACACCTATTCGCACTGGAACCCTGATGATCGCCTTACGCCCGGCCCGTGACTTCGGCATATTCCGCCTGGAGCATTTCCAAAGCCTCCAGCATTTCGGGCCTGAAAGCTGTGGCGGACACCCGATGCAGTGGGGCGATATGATCATGTGGAATCAGGAGGCGATCTCTCCCCGTGCCGGACTGCCGCAAACTCCGCATTCCGACACCGAGATACTGACCTACGTCACGAGCGGAATGCTCTATCACGAAGATATCCTGGGCAATGTCGGGGCGCTTCAAGCAGGCGATTGCCAAGTCATATCCGCTGGTACGGGCGTCGCTATCCGGCGCGGCAATCCAGACGAGGCCGACCCGGTCGAATTCGTCCAGATCTGGCTGATACCCAACCATCAGGGCGGCGAGCCCTTCTCTGTTGTAAGGGGGTTCGCTGACGATCGTGAGCAGGGCCAGTTCGCTACATTAGCCAGCGGGTTCGACAATGAAGGTAATTCACTGCCGATGCGAGCCAACGCCCGTCTATCGCGAGTTGTGCTGGCTGATGGCGGCGCTGCGGATTACCGCTTTGAGGCAGGCAATTTCGGCTATGTCGTGCCGCTCTCCGGAAGGGTGCAAGTCGGCGATGTGATTGCCGACCGCAATGACGGTATCCTCATCAATGATGTTGAAACCGTTACAGTGACCGCCATGGGACACACGATCGCGCTTCTTATCGAAATGGCAGAGTAATATTGAGAGGCCAAAACTGGCATTCCAGCAATCCGGCGCAATACATAAGGTAGCAAAAACATATGAGTCAGTCAGATTTCGACATCTTAATTGACAGCTTTGCCTACGCTCTCGCCATGAACCGCAAGATGCAGGCGCGTTATGCCTCAGACGCGCCCGTTATTCAGGCCATTCCGTCAACGAGCGCAGGTCAAGAATGGCGAGCGCTTATCGACCGCCTGAATGCCATCGATCCCGATGGCGGGTGGGGCCGACTTAAAATAGGCAGCGTAGAATTTGTCGCCGTCAAAGGGACTAGCGAGATCCCAGGCTCACAATGGCTTTGACATTTAGGTAGGATCCTGCGGCGGCTACGCAGCACCTAACAATCTGTCTACCAGCCTCAAAGCTCGCATATGTACGGCCATCACGGTCGAGAAACTCGAGTGGGGCATGAAGTTGAACAGCATTTCAGTCTGATCCACTCCATGCCGCACTACCGATTAATAGCTTCGATCAAAATTCTGGCCGCATCACCACATCGCGGAATAGCGCCGTGATCGCGCTCGCGCGCTCTTCACGCATGCGCTGCGACTTTTCGACCGTCGGCTCCACCTGCTGCCACTGGCTTTCGTTCCAGCGCATCGCCTCCACGAGCAACGCCCGCTCTATGATCTCCTGCTCAATCCCCTCGCTGATCGAGTTGCTGAGAGGAGCCCCCTCCTCTGTAAACCGCGGTTTGAACTGATACGGCCCCAGCGTGTCGCCCAGGTAGCGGACCAGCTGTGTGCCGTGACGCCACTTTCCGCCTGCATGAATGTCAAACGACACTCGGCGGTTGAAGACCCGAAAGCGCTTCTGCAACTGCTTGCTCTGCCGCGCCCCGCCTGGAGGCGCGATAAAGTCGATCGACTCCACGCGATCGAAATGCACCTGCGTGTGCTGCACGAGATGGCGCATGAGGTCGTCATCCATATTGCGGGTAGCGCGCATGAGCCCGTCTTCCGGAATCAGCGGATCGCCCACCCCCAATCCAAGGATCATCCTAGAGCTGGTATCGACAATGAACGTAGCCGTAGCCAATTCCACCCGGCCGCTGATCTGAACCATCACATCGACTGCGGTCTGGTCCACCAGGATCTGAAGACCAGCAGCCCCAGCCGCCGGCTCTGCGACACCTTCCCGGCGGAGTACCTTTATGCGTCGCTGGATCGAGGATGCAGACGGAGGCGCCTCGCCCGCGTCCGCGCAGGATTCAAATATCCAGCGTATGATCGACGCGGGCGAAGCCGCGGGCTCATGCTGCAGTTTCCAGCGCAGCGCACGCTCGGCAACGGGTGCGAAGCCTTTCTGTGCTGGTGCCGCGACAGCCTTCACCCGGAAGCTCGGTGACAGACCTCGTGTCGGGCCCAGATCCTTCAGCTTCTTCAGCAGTCGGTAAAAATTGCGCTGCTCCATATCGAGCGCGCTGCACGCGTCGCCCACGGGCATGGGGTCATCGTCGCGAAGATAGAGGTCCATCGTCCTCAGTCTGGCGATCACCGCCTCCCGCTTAGAATCATCCAGAGACAGGAACAGGGCGTACTCTGATTCGCCAGAAAAGCCTGAAGCGGCATGCCGTTTGACCAACTCCTCGTCAGTTTCGAGGGCCGACCGGTCCGAACCAACGTCGCGCGTGCCGTTTTTCTTACTGTTCATCCATGACTTATTAGAACAGTAAGGCACGCATCGTCAAGTGAGTTGGTCACGATACTGTGCAGTTGAAACCACATTCCTGTTGCCATCACGGTCATTTTAGCGTTCCTAAATGCACAGTATCGTGACCAACATGGAGACAGTGCGATGACGACTAAACCGCGAAGTGCAGATCAAAACAACCTCGTTTCAATCGTTTATACAGAGTATCTGATCGAGATCATTCGACATTTTGAACGACAGCAGCGCGTTAAGACGTGGAGTCGTTCTCGCTCCAAATGGCCCAACAGCAACCGTCGCGGTTGGACGTTCTGGCATGACTGACGCATATGAAGAACTGGCTGAGATCGACGTTCGCGCCGCTATCAACCTCATGCTGCGCAACCCGTCATACGAACCTTCCGCTGGCCGGTTGCGCGCCGAAACCTTGCTGAGGAAGCACAACAGCCTGGTCAACACCATGGCTCGCATTGTGGTCGCCAACGACAATGGATCGCTCCGAACAGTCTCTGGCGGAACGCACCATGCGAGTGGCTGGTACCCTTCCGTGAAGGTCGGCCGCACACAGCATTATGAGAGCCTGCATCAGCTTGCACTGATCGAGCGGTGCGAGACGGACCCCAATGTCGTCCACTACCAATCAGAGGCTCGCCGCTTCGAATTCATCCTGAGGAAGAAGGAGCGGTACACAAGCGACGTCGACATATTGGACGCCGATGGCCGCCTGGCGGTTGTCGAGGTCAAAGGCGACGATGCAGACCTCCGAGATCCGGAATATCGGCTGAAGCTTGCCGGCGTCGCAGAGATTTGCCGCCGGGTAGGCCACGAATTCCGTATCACCTTCGGTTCCGAAATTTTCGAGAATAGCCGCCACCGCTTCAACGTACGCCTCGCCAGCTCGATGCGCCGCACGGCCATCTCATCGTCGCAGAAGCGGCTCGTCGAAAGCCTCCGCAGCAAAGGCGATGACATGCAGTTGGGCGAATTCGCTGAGCTGATGGCGCCCGGAAATTTTGTCCAAGGGCGGGCAATCACTTTCGCCATGCTGGTGAGGCGCATCGTGTCGATCGATCTCACGCAGCCTTTCATCGATGAGATGCCTGTCAGCTTCATCTGATCATAGATCAAATACCCCAGGAAGGATTCAACCATGACCTAGAGTGAAATCATAACTACCTGACGAACCCGCAGGCACCCATCACAACAGAAGCAATGCCATTCGCAGCGTAGAAATATCTACTGCTGATGGATTTTGCGCGCCCTCAGAATGCCCAAATCTCGGGAGAGATACGTGAATTACTTCCCCTATAAGCTCAAACGCAATCAGCTATACAGTATCGAAGGTCAACCCTGTGTTTTTACATCACACGGATATGGCACCCGCCTGAACTTCGAACATGCTGCCACAGGCAAGCCCGTCGAATATCTCGATGACGCCGGCGTCGTCCGTCCAATGGACCAGGAGCGCTTTCGAGAGCTGCTTCAGAACGGTCAATTCTTCCAGATGGCAGACCGTGGGCAGTCGCCGGCCAAGAACAAGATCGCTGAATCACATCTCACGCCCGCCGAATGTGAGGAACTCGATCCCGAAAGCGCACTTCGGCTGGCAACGTTACGGCTGCTCGACCGGAACGGCGTAATGACCGGCGTGAAGGCAATCTCTGCGGGATTTGCCGAGCACTGGACACCCGAGCTGCACGCCAAATATGGCGAGGCACCCAATCCGCACACCGTGAAACGCTGGATGCGGGAGCGCGGTAAAGTTGGCGATCGCGATGCTCGTGAGGCCACAAGCGCCCAGGGGCACCATTGCTATGATGAAGATGGCATTCGCATGGAAATCCGCCAGCGCCTGGCTTTGACCTACTATGTGTCGAAGAAGAGCGTCACCGATATCAATGTGCTGACCAACGCCGAGATTAGCCGCGTTAACGATGGCACTTCGCTCGAATACGAGATGCCTACAGAGCCGCTCCTCCCGGTGAGCATGAGCACCACATATCGCGATATCAAAAAGCTGGAGTGCGAACAGACGGTTGCGGCCCGCCACGGCAAGCAAGCGGCCTACTCTCGGTGGCGTGGCGCAGGGAAAGGCCATCAGGCGGAGCGCCCTCTGGAATTCGGGCTTATGGATCACACACCCATACCCGCTCTCCTCGTCATCGACGTGGAACGCGCCATCATCCTGGGCCGCCCGACTTTCTCCGCACTTGTTGATGGATTCAGCAGGGTCGTGCTCTCGCACATGCTGTCATTCAACGCCCCATCATACGCCACTGTGTCGGAGTTGCTTCGCCGGTCTGTTCTGCCCAAGATCGTGCCGCCGATCATCAAGAACAAGCACCCTGAAGCCCAGGACGTTTGCGGCCTGTGCAGCACATATCACGTGGATGGCGGTATGGAATTCCGCAGCCACGATATGGAGAGCATGAGCAAGGCGACCGGTGCAACGATCCGCATCAGTGGTCGGAAGAAGCCGCGCGAACGAGCCCTTGTTGAGCGCATCTTCCTCACCATCCACAATTACGTGTCATCGAAGGTGGCCGGCGCCCATCTGCCGATCGCCCTCTCCCGCGAGTATGATTACGACCCCGCCGTGGATGCCGTGCTGACACTCGACGAACTCGAGGCACTCATCATGTTCGCCATCGCGGTCTATCACACGACCCCGCATGGCGGCCTGAACGAGAAACAGCCTCTGCTCTGTTGGAAACAGGGCACCGCCCAGTACGGGATCGTTCTACCGCGTGACCCTCGCATCTTCGAGAAGGCCCTCCTCCCCAAGATCAATTCGCACCGGCTGACCCACGCTGGCATCGAGTGGAATGGCCTGCGCTTCGGCGATTATAAAGCCGTGCCTGACCTTCTCGCCGATCTTGTCCCCTTGGAAGGCAAGCGTCAGCGCCTGAAGAATGCCACTGCAACGGTGTCGTTCCGCTATGACCCATACGATCTGCGCAAGATTTGGGTGATCAACCGCAAAACCAATCAGGACGTCGAGCTGTACTGCCAGACGGCCGGCTATACCGACGAGCCGATCAGCCTGTGGATGCACGAGCAGATCCGTGAGAAGGCCAAGGCGGAAGCCGCCGACTTCAACTCACGGGAATGGCGTGACGCCTGCCGCGCCGAGCTTCTCGACGCCATCGACCAGCTGACGCCCGAAGCCAAGGAGCGTGAACGCAAGCTTCTGGCCAAGCTGTACGAAAACAAGCGCATCCGCAGCATCACCGGTGAACTCGCCAGCCTGCAGCGGGAGCGCCCTGAACCTGTCGACATCCCGATCATCTATGCAGACGTGATCGAGCACGAGATGCACGATGCCGACACCCTGTCTCGTCGCCCCGCCCCACAGAAAGCTGCCCCTACCGCGGCTAAACGGCGGAGCAACCGGCAGAAGGCGAAAGCCGCCAATGCCCGAGAGGCGACGCCAGAGGACATGCCGGATCGCGACCGGCGTGCTCCTGCGCCGCCACCCACCCCGGACGCGTCGACCACTGACCCCGAACCACGCCGTGAACGCAAAAAGCGCTCAAACGACAGCAGCTACTTCTAACCCCTACCTAAAAGGCAACACATGACTACCACCACATCAAACCCGCCCGTTGTACGGCCGAATGAAGCCGCTGCCCGCTCTCAACGCGTGGCAGATGCCCGCAGCGCGTTCCGCCAGATCAAGATTGTTCATCCTCGCCAAGAGGCTATCATTGCAGGGCTGGATGAGGTCAGGCGCTCTGGCATCGCCACCCGTGGCGAGCGGCAATATGGCATCACCCTCCTGGCTGAAAGCGGTTCCGGCAAAACGACAGCAGCCGAACATTTCCGGGACGGCATCGAACGCCTGGGCGAACTTCCCGAAGGCAGCCGACCCGTCCTGATCGTCAAGCTCATGAGCACTGGCACCGCCAGGTCGCTATTCTCTTCCATCCTGCAGGCCCTGGACGACCCCTTTTATGACCGCGGCACCGAACCCAACCTGCACAAGCGCGCCGTGCAAGCCATCAAACGGGATAACGTGCAGTTGCTCGTCATCGATGAAATCCAACATCTGTCGCGCCGGTCATCAGCCGCAACCCATGTCACGGACAGCCTTAAGACGTTCCTTGATTCTGGCCTTGTGCCTATCGCCTTTTTCGGCACCCACGACGCGGACAAGCTGTTCCAGTCCAGCCACGAGCTGAACAGCCGCCTGTTCCCGCCTCTTACGCTCCCGCCGCTTGATTGGTGGGCGGATGACGATCGGGATCTGTTCCTGGACTTCGTCGAAGACCTCGATACCGCCATGGTCGACAAGCAGATCATGAAGGTCGCCAGCGGCCTGGTCGAAGAGGACATCGCTCGTCCCCTTTGTCTCGCAAGCAGCGGAATCATCGGCCGTACGTGCCGCATCGTGGAAACGGCGGCCATAAACGTGGTGCGTGAAGGTCGGAATGCTATTACCCGCAACGATCTCGCCATGGCGGTGAACAGCTGGGCCATCGCCCATAGCTTCATCGACTATAATCCGTTCGTGGAGATCGAAGCTTGAGCCATGTAAAATACCCGCTCGCGCCGATCGCTGGCGAAAGTCTCATGGGCCTTGTCGCCCGTGTGACTGCCGAGAACGGGTATCCACGGACGGGAACGCTGTTGTCCGAGGCTGGCTGGGTTTACGACAACAAGCCGACGGCGGCCACAACCAACGCCGAACAGCTACCGGCGCTGGCTGACATTCTGGTGGTGCCCTACCCCCAATTACTGCACCATGCCCACGGTCCAGAAGGCAGCGCGATCATACATTGGTTTGGTGGACGCGCGTGGCAGAGCGAACTGAGAACCACCATCCGCCGATATGCACCGGCCAGCCTTGCCCTATCGGCTCATCATCGTGCGATTTGGCAGTTGGCCTCCGTCCCATTCTGCCCGGAAACCTTTCAGGTCTTGCGCAGTGAGTGTCACGAATGCGGCGTCACCCAGCGGTGGCGCTACGCCAACGGCATTGCCACCTGCGACCAAGATGTCTGCAGCGCGGACCTGCGTGAGGGACCGGCCGAGTTCATCCCTCTCGAGATGCGCGACAATTTGGGCATCTATGCTGGCCTCTTCAGCCATGATTCCGATGTACGTACCGCTTCGCGATCACAGTTTCCTGACCCGATTGCGCGTTTGGAGCCGCACGACATTGCCGACTTGGCTTTGAAGCTCTCCCCCTGGCTAAACGACCAACTGCGCGGAAAATGGCTGACCAATCTTGACCTTACCATGGCGGTCATCAGCGCGCTTCATGACGCTGTAACGCTGCTGCGCCAATGGCCCATCGTTCCAGCCCAGCTACTTCCAACTCCAGGCGAAGGGGACAACTGGCCGAACAAGCTGGGACACGCCGTCAAGCAAGCCAGGATCGGCCGCTCCTCGCCCCGCGTCAAAGCCCTGTTCGCGATGTTTCTACATGGCCTGCAGCAAGAGCAGCCCGATCTCAGTCAAAGCCCTGATCTGACCGACCTCCCGTCGGCCGACGAGGGGAATGACATAATTGGACTGATTTCCGCCAAATCAGCCGTGCGTGTGCTGCGCGAGACGGATACCATTATCGCGAAGCTGCGAGCCGCCGGCGTCTTCAAGCTAACCGACGTGCGAGTTCATGGCGTGGTTAGACCGTTCCATGATCCCGAAGAAATCGAGGAACTGGCACGTACCAAGCCTGACCGTCTGCCTTTGACCGCCGTGTCGCAGTCAACTCAGTTGCCCCGCTATGCCATAGCGCAGTTGATGCAATCTGGATTGCTCGCCCCGCTGACCCACCCTTATTGGGAGGCGCGATATGGCGTCCGCAATACCACCACGCAGGCCTGGGCGGCATTCGAGGCAAAGATCCAAGCCAAAGCCGATCCCGCTATGATTGACGGCGTTCCGCTGCAAATCGCAGCACGAGCTATTGGCGGTCGCGCCAAGCCCTGGGCCGGCATCTTCGCCTGGCTTCTGGGGCCGGATGGTCGATTTGGTCTGGCCCCCGAGGCGACGGACCTGTCCCACCAGATACTAATCCCGGCCGAACTCATCGACACTTTGCGGATGTTGGAAAACCCGTTGTCCGGCGCCCATGTCGAGGATGAGCTATCAGGCGCCGATGCCAGCGAGATACTCAACCTGGCCGCCAAACAGTTTCTCAAATTTGTCGCCACCGGCCTCATACGTCGCCACGGCAAAGCATATCTCGCGGCGGATGTTCTTCAGACCGCGGCAGAGATCATAGGATCGGTCGAGATCGGCTACAGGATGGGACTGCCTCCCCAGTCAGCACAAAAATGGGCGCGGAAGGTCGGTCTGCCGACGATACATGATGCTGGCTACTGCCGCATGAGCTTCGCCAAGATCACAAAACAAGGCGCTTGGTCAGGCTAGACGGCGCCCGCGTCGCGTGAGCGCTCCTCGATCCGGGCCAACATAGCACGCTTGCGCGCTGTTCGGCGCGATCCGCTATTGCGCATGGCATCGGTACGCTCTGGGGTATCGATGATGCCCAAGGCGGTCGCGTCCGTCAACGTGGTGTAAATTCGGGTGTGGCCAGCGGGCTGCATTGTCAGGCGGCCTTGGGTGTAATCTGTAGCGGCTGAACCTCCTCGATTGTTGGTGTGGCAAGTGCGGCCATGCCCTCGATTTGCATGTAGCGGTGCTGGAGCTGGTATTCGTCGTTCTGCTCAAGGAGGACGGCGCCGACGAGGCGGATGATGCTGTCCTCGTTGGGGAAGATGCCGACGACATCGGCGCGGCGCTTCACTTCCTTGTTCAGCCTTTCCAGCGGATTGGTGCTGTGGAGTTTGACCCGGTGCTGCTCGGGGAAGGTCATGTATGCGAGGACGTCATGCTCGGCATCGTCCATGCACGCGCCCAGCTTTGGCCAGCGGGCGCGCAACTGATCAGCGACCTGACGCCAGACTTGTGTTGCGGCGGCATGGTCGGGCTGAAGGAAGACCTGGCGGATGGCAGCAGCGACTACCGTGTTCTGGCCCTTGGGCACGTAGGCCAGCGCGTTTCTCATGAAGTGGACGCGGCAGCGCTGCCAGGTGGCGCTGAGCACACGGGTGATCGCGGCCTTGAGGCCCTCGTGGGCATCGGAGATGACCAGCTTCACGCCGGTCAGGCCGCGGCGGGTAAGGTCCTTGAGGAAGGTCGACCAGAACGGTTCGGCTTCGGAAGGGCCGATGTGCAGGCCGACGATCTCGCGCCTGCCCTCGGTGTTGACGGCCACGGCGATTATCGCGGCGACACTGACGATCCGCCCCCCCTCGCGCACCTTGAGATAGGTGGCATCGAGCCAGAGGTAGGGCCAGTCGCCGGCAAGCGGTCGCTTGAGAAAGGCATGGACGCGCTCATCGATGTCCTTGCACAGCTTCGACACGGAGGACTTGGAGATGCCGGTCATGCCCATTGCCTGCACCAGCTCATCGACGCGCCGGGTGCTGACGCCAGCGATCCATGCCTCCTGGATGACCGCGACCAACGCCTTCTCGACGGTCTTCCTGGGCTCCAGAAAGCCGGGAAAGTAGGCGCCGGTCCTCAACTTGGGGATCTTCAGGTTGAGCGTGCCGAGCCGGGTATCGAGGCTGCGGTCACGGTAGCCATTGCGCCAGGTCGTGCGCTCGCCGGAGCGTTCGTGCCGGCCAGCGCCGACGAGACCGTCGACATCGGCCTCCATAA
>NZ_VYPZ01000045.1 GCF_008710155.1 Sphingobium limneticum | reverse complement strand
TGATGATCGCCGGGGTGTTCAGCTTCACCGTTTCCAGTCCGCCATCGACTTCACGGGTCACGTTGACGCTGCCATCGACAACCTCGACCTTGCTGGCGAACGTACCCTGCGGCAGGTTCAGCAGCGCAGCCAGCATCTGGCCGGTCTGGTTGCTATCGTCGTCGATCGCCTGCTTGCCCAGGATGATGAGGCCAGCGCCTTCCTCTTCCTGCACCTTGGCGAGCAGCTTGGCCACGCCCAGCGGCTCGACCTCGTCATCCGTCTGGATCAGGATCGCCCGATCCGCGCCCATGGCGAGCGCCGTGCGCAGCGTATCCTGCGCTTTGGCGACGCCGATCGACACCGCCACGACCTCGGTCGCCACGCCCTTTTCCTTCAGGCGGATGGCTTCCTCGACCGCGATCTCGTCGAAAGGGTTCATGCTCATCTTCACGTTCGCCAGATCGACGCCCGTACCGTCCGCCTTCACCCGCGGCTTCACATTATAATCGATAACCCGCTTCACGGGCACAAGGATCTTCATCTCAACATCCTCCTTTATCAACGCCAATACGGGCACGGGCGGACCGTTTCCGGCCCCCCCGCACCCTTTGGCGTATCGTTCAGGCGGGAAAGCGGATCAGGCCGCCTTCCTCACTTCCGCCACGATCTTCTTGGCCGCGTCGCCCAGATCGTCCGCCGGGACGATCGGAAGACCGGAATTGGCCAAAATGTCCTTGCCCTGCTGGACGTTGGTGCCTTCCAGACGGACGACCAGCGGAACCGACAAATTCACTTCCTTGGCGGCGGCGACGATGCCATTGGCAATGATGTCGCACTTCATGATGCCGCCGAAGATGTTGACCAGGATGCCCTTCACCGCCGGATCCTTCAGGATGATCTTGAAGGCAGCCGTCACCTTTTCGGTGGTGGCGCCGCCACCTACGTCCAGGAAGTTGGCGGGGAATTCGCCGTTCAGCTTGATGATATCCATCGTCGCCATGGCCAGGCCAGCGCCGTTGACCATGCAACCGATGTTGCCGTCCAGCTTGATGTAGGCGAGGTCGTACTTCGACGCTTCGACTTCGGCCGCATCTTCTTCGGTCAGGTCGCGCAGTTCGGCGATGTCCTTGTGACGGAACATGGCGTTACCGTCAAAACCGACCTTGGCGTCCAGAACCAGCAGGTTGCCCTGCTCGGTCAGCGCCAACGGGTTGACTTCGATCTGCTCGGCATCGGTGTCGAGGAACGCGGCATAGAGCGACGAAGCAACCTTCGACGCCTGCTTGGCGAGGTCACCGGTCAGGCCCAGAGCGTTGGCGATGGCGCGGCCATGGTGCGGCTGGAAGCCAGCAGCCGGATCGACCGAGAAGCTGTGGATCTTTTCCGGGGTCGAATGCGCGACCTCTTCAATGTCCATGCCGCCTTCGGTCGACACAACGAAAGCGATGCGGCTGGTGGCGCGATCGACCAACAGCGCCAGGTAGAATTCCTTGGCGATGTCGGCACCGTCGGTGATGTACAGACGGTTGACCTGCTTGCCGGCGTCGCCGGTCTGGATGGTGACCAGCGTGTTGCCGAGCATGTCGGCCGAATGGGCCTTCACTTCGTCTAGATTGAAGGCAAGGCGCACGCCGCCCTTGGCTTCGGGGGCCAGTTCCTTGAACTTGCCCTTGCCGCGGCCACCAGCGTGGATCTGCGACTTCACGACATAAAGCGGCCCAGGCAGCTTCTTGGCAGCTTCGACGGCTTCTTCGACCGTGAAGGCGGCATAGCCGGCGGCGATCGGCGCGCCATACTTCGCCAGCAGTTCCTTGGCCTGATATTCGTGAATGTTCATGGGGCGTGCCCTTTCGCTGAAATCTGATGGTCAGCGGATAAGCACAGGCAAAAGCGAGGCGCCAGAGAATTTCGCAAAACCACTTTGCAAAATTGTAAAGTCTGCAAAGCCGATCGGCCCGCTTCCACACTTCATCGGCGGATCGGATCAAAAAGCGCAGGCCAGGGCGGACCGACTGGTAACGGCAAAAATCTCGGGATCCTCTAAGGCCCGGACTTTATGAAGCACATCCTCGACGCTCATCTTGCCACTGTGAGATTTGCGGAGCGAGGCAAGCGACTGGAGCTTCCGCAACTGCTTCAGGCTCAGACGATCCGCCATCCTTTCTGCCATGCAACCGGCCATGCGCGGCGACAGCCCGGCCTCCTCAAGCCCCGCGCGAAGCCGCGATTCGGGCGACAGAGAAGTGCAGGCAGGAAGGGCGAAAAGGGCGGCAGCCAATATGGCGCGGAAAGGAAAGGGTCGCATCGCGCTTTCCATGGCCTTTTCCGGCTGAACAAGGGATAAATGACGCGATTTCGCAAAGGACAATAGCATCATGGATCGGATTTTTGCGGCCCTGTCGCACCGCGTCGCCAATTGGGCGGGTCAGCCCAGCGCCTTCGCCCTGGCCCTCGTCACCGTCATCCTGTGGCTGGTGACCGGGCCGCTCTTCCATTATTCCGACACATGGCAACTGGTCATCAATACCGGCACCACCATCGTCACGTTCCTGATGGTGTTCCTGATCCATACGGTTGTAGCAAAAAGCTAACGCTTTCACTGCTAAGGCCGTCCTATGACCAAAAAAGCCATAATTTACGCACGTTTTAGCTCTGCCGAACAAAGCAAGGGACACTCGCTAGAGCGCCAAAAAACAGATGGCCAAGCGTATGTAGCCGAAAAAGGCTGGTCCCTAGTTAACACAATCGCTGATGAGGGTCGCTCTGCATTTAGCGGGAAGAACCGATCTGAGGGTTCATCGTTATTCCAGTTTGAAGCAGAAGCCCGCGAGGGATTGCATAGCGGCACAGTGCTATGTGTCGAAAACATCGACCGTTTAAGCCGTCAGGGCGCAAAAGCCGCAGCGCAGTTGATCTGGGCGCTAAACGAAAATGGCGTCGATGTAGCAACTTGGCAGGACGCCACGATCTACAGGTCAAACAGCAATTCCGATATGATGGAGTTGTTCGGCCTCATCGTGAAAGCGCAGCTTGCCCATGAGGAAAGCGTCAAAAAGAGTGAGCGCGTCCAAGCCGCAGTCAACAAGCGCTATTCTCGTATTGCAGCAGGCGACCGCACTGTTTCTATCGGACGTTGCCCTGCTTGGTTAGAGCAGTCCAAATATGGATATGTCCTGATCCCTCACCGGGTCGCTGTCCTCAACGAGATATATGACCTGTATATCAGCGGCGTCGGCATTTATCGGATCGTCACAATGCTAAACGACCGAAAAGAACCGGGCTGGCAGGATTGTGGAGAAGATCGCAGCGGTGGTTGGTATTTGCCATATGTCCATCGCTTGCTGACCTACCGTGCCGTGCTTGGAGAGTTTGTCACTCTCAAAGGCGAAGTCATATCATCAGACTTTTATCCACAGGCCGTCACGACCGACAAATACCTGCAAGCCCAAGCCATGCGCTCGACCAAGCAGCGCAGCGGTGGCCGTGACACAAACAAAATGAGCAACCTGCTTGCCGGGATGGTCATATGCGCAGAATGTCAGGGTATCGCAGGCTACCAATATCGTGTGCCATCAACGCGGAGCTACATCACTAAAGCTGGTGAACCTCGCGTCTATGAGGTGCAAGCATCGGAACATCTGCGATGTGACCGTCATCGACGCAAACATGCCTGCACCAATGGTAAAATCATGGACTATCGGCTGATCGAAACAGCAGTCCTTGACCAACTTGCCCAACTGGTCATTTCCGAACAGCCCGATCCCGACTATAATAATCAATTCGACATTCAGATTGCTGAGACAGTCCGAAAAATCGAGCACGCTAACCAGCAGTTATCCAACCTCGTAGATGCCCTTGCCGATGGCGGATCAAAAACCCTCATGCAACGCATCGGCAAATTGGAAGCCGATGTGCAACAGCTTGAAGCCGAATTGAAGAAACAGCACGAAGCCCGCGCTGTTGAGAGCAGCAAGCCAAGCCAAGTTGAGGACGCCGAAATGATCGCCAGTTTGCGAGACAGCCTCAACAGCACCGATGCCGATGTGCGCTATTATGCCCGAACCCGAACCAATGCAGCGCTCAAGCGCATTGTCGAGGAAATCATGATCTGCCCTGATGGCACATTCATTGTCGAAGCCAGCATTGCAGTTTGGGAATTTGATGCGACCGGCAAGTGCATCGGCGGACAAGCCCTGTAAGCCCCTACCCCAATATCCAGATGTAAGAACGCCCTAGCATTGCTGCCAGGGCTTCTTTGTTCTCGAAGGTCGTCTGCGGGGATCAGCGACAGCGTTTAACAGCGTGGCAACTGCAACAGGTCAGAACCAACATGCAGATCAAAACAGGCTGGCTTGCGTTCGCAGTAGATACGCACTCCCTGAAACGAGAAGGCGAAAGCATCATCTTCGAAGTCGGGGTGGTAGTCGAAAGTGGTTTCTACATAGTCGGCAAGTGCATTGAGGTCGATCTGCGTTTGCATCTACTGTCTCCTTCCAACAGCATATGCAGCCACCTGATTAGGTAATCATCCACTCTTTGACACTCACACGAGATAATTGGACCACAAGCCGGACCACTATTTTCTTGCTCTTTTGGCTGAAAGGCTTTGCATGTTCTGAGGCACATCAACCAAGAGGGAAGTGCCTACATGGACTACACCGAAGTTATACGCCCAGCCGACTTAGCGCTGCTTGAGGCAAACTGGACCGAGCAGCTAAAGGTCAAGGGGACAAACGGGGAAATGGACCTAACCCCGGTGGTCAAGATATTCAGCCCCATCGGATCGGCCACAATACTAGTGACGGAGAAAGACCCGGATAGCGGGCTGTCGTTCGGGATAGTGGATTTGGGATTTGGATCGCCGGAAATGGGCTATCTGGACCTAGAGGAAGTCCTAAGCGTAAAGCTGCCCGGTGGCCTGCGTATGGAGCAGGACTTGTATTGGAAAGCGGATAAAACCCTAAGCCAGTATGCCAGCGAAGCGCGCCGGTTGCAGCACCTCAGAGCATAAATACAATTGCTCGAAAGTGCTTAGACGAGCATCCTTATTGATCAATGGAAACCCCAGCCCGGTAAAGCTGGGGTTTTCTAATGTCACTTCAAATTGCTGATCGCAGCATCGATCCAATCCGCTGCAACGCCCTTCTCGGTCAGATACTCGCGAATGTCTGACGGGCTTTTGCCACCGGTGTTACGCAAACGCCCTGCACTCTGCTTGACCTTCGTCAGCGTATCCAGCTTGCCAGTTGATGCAGACTTTGTTGCTTTGCTGGCTCCTGATGGAGCAACGCGACTGGCAGTGAATGCGGTATCAAATTCACCTGCTTCGGTGGCTGCGACCAAGGCATCAAGGAACGGCTCAAACTGGCTTTCAGGAATGTAGTTAGTCGTCGTGCCGTTGACGGTCAGATTGACGCCGCTAACTGCGGCCTTAAATTCAACGACGCCGTTTTTAGCTTTCCACATTTTGTTCGGGGCTTTGCTATTCCCGCCAGTGGTGAACTGGACCTTCGCTGCTTCAAAACGCTTAATCAGCTTTGCCCGGTCCTTCGACACATCATAGGGCTTCGCATCAAACTCAGCTTTGAGATTGTTGTCGATGAATTTGCTTAGGTCGATCTTCGCCATGACAGTCTCCTTTGGTATGGAGCGTAACTGCCCGACATAAGTTAACAGTTCAACAAAAAAGGGCGACCGAATGGCCGCCCCTGTGTTGGAAGTTGGAAGAGTTACGCGGTCTTCTTTTTGTCCTCGCGGGTTTTACGCAGCTTGTCCCGGCGCGCTATGATCCCTGCATCGGCTTCGACCAACGCCGGGTCCATCTTTCCATCTTTGATTTCCTTGGCGTAGTGGTTCATCGCCGCTTCGAAATGCTCCGACGGCACGACCACGCTGGTTTCGTCACCAACGATCTTGATGGGCTGGTTGTTGACGCGAAGTGTGATCTTCGTTTCCGTCTTGCCGATGGTGAACCAGCGCCGACCATTTTCGCTTGGGTTTTTGAACAGTGCGATCTGCTTGGTGATGCCGTCGAGCAGTATGGACTTTGCGTTGCGTTCCTGCCCGGTGTCCGATGCAAATTCAGCCGACTTCGCGACGGGGACGATCATGCTGGGGTTAAAAGCAACCATTGTGTGTAACTCCGATCTTCGTAAGCAACAGCGCCTACTCCTATCGTATGCAATCACCTGACTAGGTAATCATCCACTCTTTGACGTTGACAGGTAGGAAATCTGCATAGGTCAAAAACCATAAATAGTAGGTTCGAGAGGAGGACACTACTATGACATTCTTAACTGCATCTATCGCAGCCCTTGTGGTTCTGCACATTTATCATCGCATCGGCGTGGCAATCAACAAAGCCGACATCCTTGCAAAGGCGTTGGACGCGCATCTAGCTACCGGCAAGGACTACCGTGGCATAAGCTCATCCAAGGTCGGACAGGCACAGAGGCTTGCAGAACTTGCACAATGGCGCGCCGGTAAAGCAGTCCGTAAAGACGGTGATTACACATGATGCGCGTTCAAACTCAGCCTCTCTGTTGCAGTTGCCAAAGCTGTAAGGCTGGGCATCCATGGGATGCACACCCCGATTGCTTCACCTCCACCGTACCGGTTCGCTCATTTAAACCCGCAGGTCGATTATTCGATGATGTAGTACCATTTAGGTTTGAGGAACGCGACATGCACGGTCGCTCTCTTTTCGTTTTTACAGGTAAGCCACGCGAGCAAGATCAAGAAGCCATTATCGACTTCGCAGACGCGCAGCAAATGTCCGTAATCCTTACTGGTCGCACTGTGACGCTCATTACCGACAAGGCGAACCTAGCTACGCTCTTCAAACTGACGTTCGGGGGTGACGTATGACCGAATTGCACGGAGGCGAGTGGGAGTCAGCTTCCTCGCTCGGCAGCAATCCCGATGAAGTTCTAGCAACTATGAAAGAGGAAATGAGACGATGGTCCCTCGCAAACCTATTGGAAGCGTTTGAAGCTGCCGTAGATCAGATAGCAGGAATGATGTCAGAGGATGTATTTAACCCGCGAGATATGAAAGACCCAGACTATTACCTCGCAGAATGGGGAAACATCAGTCCGGCAGAACCCTGTGAAATACGAGCAGCAGAGTTAGCCCGACACTACATCATCGCCCGCGACTTCAACGAGTTTGATCCCGGTAAAGCCGATATGCTCTGGAAGCTGAAATACGGTGGTGCAATATGATCGTGCTGGACAATGTAGTCGGCATTCGTCCCGCCGATAATATCGTGGCGATGTTACGCGACCTCGCAGACGAGATTGAGCAAGTCGGCAATGTCGCTAATGTGTTCATAGTCATTGAACATGAGAGTGATGACGACACCGATGTGCGTTGTTATGGCCCTAGCGATTGCGCCTATCGTGCCGCTGGGGTTCTCACAAAAGCCGTCAGGGATTTGCTCCCATGAACCAGCAGCCAACCTACAATGCCTTCATCCATTTCGCTGTCCCGATCTGCGACGGCCACTTAGCGGAGAACCCAATCACTGGCGCGCTTCAAACCCCGCAGCAATGGATGGCGTTCAAAAAGGAACGGGCTGCAAGGGAATGGCTGACCGACAACGGCTATCCCGCGCCGCTGATCGTTTACAACAATTGCGACCCGCTATCGGAGAGTGGAGAAATCGTTGTCGTCATGGAAGACAAGAACGCAGCGTTGATGCTCAAATTAGCCATGCAATAACGAGGCTTTAACCGATCCACTTCTAGTGGTCGGGCATGAGCCTGATCCACACTGCAATCCTAAACCACCTACCCCATCGAGCAAAGCGCGGCTCCTACGCAGGGGCAACGCGATACACGTTCGACTGCCCGATCTGCGTCCAGCAAGGCCATACCGCCGATAAGCGCGGTCGTGGAGCGCTGTTCCTCGCTCCCGATGGCAGCGCCGGATATTCGTGCTTCAACTGCCAGACCCATTCGCGGCAGGCCGTCGATAAACCCCTCGCGACAAAGATGCGCCTCGTCCTGAATGCGCTGGGAATGCCCCCACAGGACATAACGAAGCTCAATTTCCATCTGCTCGCTGCCGCAAGGGCCAAGCATTATCCACCAGTAGTGGTATTGCCCGATGGCCTACAGAGCATCCAAAGCTGGATAGATCAGGAAAGTGACAATCTAGGCCTCCTACGAATTGCCGAGTTTCTGCTCGATGACGGCAAAAAGCTCTCGGACTATTATTGGACGCCTGATGATAACGGCGTGAGCCTAAGCCGGTATGTCGTGACATTCGAAGGCACGATGACCGCTCCAACAAGCTGGTGGGCCTTCCCGGTCCTAGATAGCAATTTACCGATCCAATCAGACAAAGGCGTCGAACCTGATCCCGTTGAGGAAGAACCAACGGATGCAGAGATTGAGGAACTGCGCGCCTACGTATTTTCAGACGAGGACGAAGAATGACTGACGGCGACATTTGGGATTGGGGTAACGAAGGTGAACCCGCAAGCCTTAATAAACCAGTTGACGAACGGAAGCGCAGGCTGATCGAACTGCAAAGGCGGCTTGATGAAGCAAACGCCTATTTCGACATACTTGAACTAGAGATTGACCAGTTCGAAGCAGATTGGGTCTCAAGGCTGGCGTCCATAAAGTCACCAAACGATACCCCTGTAATCTATATCGGCACTCCGCCAACGACCACGAATAAGCGCATCATGGGCATGTTCGGCACGATACCAGAAAAGCAGAACCTCTATCATTGGTCGGACTTTAAAGGCCTTCAAGACGTTAGCCGCTATCGAAAACTGAAGCTGTCCAACTTAGTGATTGCCCGATTGACTAAGAAGCAGGCTATGAAAGCAAAGCTAGTAGATGAACTATACGGTGGTAGGCTCATAAACGACCCAACGGGCGATATATGGACTAGCATATCCCTGTTACAGCAGGCCCAGTCCACCAAGCTGCTTCCATATTCAAATCTGAACTATGATGCTGTCGCATACATTGTTCAGATGAAAAACGATGGCAAAGCCTTCAAAACCGTAACTGCCGACATGATCGTGCAAAAGACCCGCGACAATATCACCAAAAATAAAGCCCAAAACGCAACATACATAGAAGCGCCGATTGCAGAACTAATGGCAGAAGTTGCCAAAGACGTTGAGAATCAGCTTTTACAGACTGGAGGCACAAAAGCATGACCGAGCAACAGAAAGATGGCATGTGGGATTGGGGCAACGGACCTACTGACTTGAACCAACAAGAAGACTTCCAGCAGTTAGCCGATCTTGCAAGCGAAGTTAGCCAGGAATCCGAAACTGACGAGCAGCTAACCCCTGAGCAGAAGATGGTGAATGATTTAGTATCGAAGGGTGCTGAGGCTTTCTCAAAGATAGTCAGGTCCAGCAACGCACAAGTTCAGAACGACCCGACGTTAACGCGGATATGGGTTGGCTTTGTTGATGGCGATCCACAAGATGCTGTCAGCCGCTTAATTGGATACGAGATTGATCCGCGCCGGATATTAGCGATCGACCAGCACTGGACATTTCAGAATGGCAATTGCTTTACACGCGAGATCAACGGGCAGAAGCATTATTACGGACCGGATGAAGTCAAGGGCATAGTCGCAGTTCGCCTGACCGAAAAGGAACTTATCAAGGTGAAAATCAGTAGTCCGTCAAAGCAATCCCTGATCGAAGACCCACTGGGCTTTCAATGGATCGTCCTTTCTGTCGCGATGGCCTCTAAGCAGGATGTCAACGACGATCAAACGAATAAGCAGATGAAAATCGGTCCCGTTCTCATGGTCATAGATAATCTCGCGACTCCAAAGTCAATTTAGGTGTTATGATTTTTTTCAGTCGCTCTTACGAACGAACGACATTAAAGCAATTGAGCAGCAGGTCGCGCTGTAGGCCCGGTAGTTCGCATTGGACTATCGGGCTTTATTGTTTCCTGCCCAAAGTATGGATCAAATCTCGCGACATTATGGACATGGAACAACGATCAATATAAACATGGCTTATGCCGATATTCCTCGCCGATAGTAACTCACTCAGAACGCCACAACTTGAAGCCTATTTGAATGGAAGCAAGGCCAACAAGTTAGCCATCAGCGACAATATCATGATGGAAATGCACAAGCGGAACCCTGAACGGACTATCGTTGAGAGTTTCAGAATTGCCCGTAAGTATCCTCGTCAAATCCTGACACTACGAGCACTCCCTATGAGTTTCAGTCGCCAGATCAGGAGCGCCAAAGACGTGCGGGCAATGATTGACGACAAGCAATCCAGATATTTTCCCACATGGTATGACTACATAGTGAAAGCTGACGACAACCCGTCAATCATGGGCCAGCTAAGAGAGCATCAGGCAACCGCAATAAATTCCATCGATCATTTGGGTAAAGACATTCACCATCTTTTGCCTACGTTCCAATACGCGAAGAAGCAATTTAATGAGAGCGAGATAGCCGAGATAAAAGGCGGCTATTTGCAGAACTACTCCACGCAGGCGAAATTGTTTGAACTGATGGACACAATCAGTGGCAACCTATTCAACCTAGTGAATGTGCCGATGGATAAGCGACCCGTGATGAAGGCTGATGCAGTCCACTACTTTCTACATCGGTATGCAATCTGCATCACAGTGTTGTTCATGACTTGGCTAAAGCAAGGCAACCTATCGGCGGCAACAGATAAGCTGGTCAATCATGTGGTCGATATGCACGTTGCGGCGGAAGCTACTTTCTTCAATGGGATAATCAGCGCTGACAAGCATGTGAAGGCGGCTTACCGACTATCAAGGCAGCTAATCGGATTGCAACATGGGTTCTCGCTGTCGCTTAATGGCGAAGTGAAGTTGAAGCCGGTCGTGGGAGTAGATACACCAAGCAGTTAAAAACCGCGCCTATCCGTTAAATAGATGCATGGACGAAAAAATCACTGAAACAACTAAGACGGTCAACCCTAAGCGCAGCCGTGCAATGAAAGCAGTTGCACAGGAGTTAGCTGCTGGGGCCAAGGAAACACGCGCATTGGTGGAGACTGCCGTTAAAGGCAAAGTGGGTAAGCCTACTAAATTCACCGAAGAGAAGTGGGAACGCATTCTGGCCTGCGTGGCAAGCTATGGCGACCTTTTTGAGGTATGTGCCACGGACGATATGCCCAGCGTCTATACAGTCGGAGACTGGATCAGGAAAGATGAGCGGCTGATGGATGACATGCGTAAGGCGTGGCAGGTTTTCAGCATGATAGGCTACAGCGTGAACAACAATGTCCTACGCGGTGGCGTTCTCAGCACCGGCGACAAGTCGAGGGACTTTGAGATAGCCAACAACAATCGCTGGCATATGAGCAAGACAAACCGCCGTGATTTCGGCGACAGGCAGCAGATTGAGATAACCACTTTTGAGCCGGTCGTCCTTGATGGTCAGATCATACAGGGTCCAGGTGGTGACGGCGTTTAATCGCTGGATACCAATTTAGCCACGCTCGCTGCATACCATACGCCACCTCTAGCGGTCGTGATATGACGGGCATTCAGATAAGCAGCGATCTCCCGCAACGACACGCAGCCTGCTGCCCTAGCAGCGTCTATATGGGGCATGACGAGCGCAGCGCGTGTCTGTGTAGCCTCTGACCGCTTACGGGCGCTAGCGGCGCGTCCACGGGCAGCAATGGCAGCGATGTTGCCCCTATCCCCACCCAGCTTTGTCCCCTTTGCCTTAGCAGCCGCTAGGGCTTCCTTCGTGCGCTTGCTGATCTGTTCGGCTTCCCACTGCGCGACCTGAGCCATTATGCCGATCATGAACCGATCAGCGAATGGCATGTCGGCAAACCGTATAGGCACCTGACTGTCCATGAGTTGATTGAGGAAGGCCGCGTTACGGGATAGCCGATCCAACTTAGCCACCAACAGCGTGGCACCAGTGAGGCTGGCATAATCCATCGCGGCTTTTAGCTGGGGCCGGTCATTGTCTCGTCCGCTCTCTACCTCTGTGAACTCCGCAAGTAGTGGAGCGTCCAACATGGTGGCGACCGCAGCACGTTGAGCATCCAGTCCTAACCCGCTGTTGCCCTGCTTGCGCGTCGAAACCCGATAGTAGGCAATGAACTTCATCCCGTAACCCTGTAGCAATGTCCGTTGCATCACACATTACAGCCACGCAACAGCGAGAGCGACTTCTCATTGATCCCCGTAGATGCCCTTACAGCACCACTACTAGTGAGGGGCAGTTGGGTTGCCGGGTCGCCCTATGGGCAGCGAGTGACGCTCTGCGGGCATCAGTGACAGGAGGAATTGGAGGGGGCGTATATACCCCTCTTGAACGCTAGGACCGGGTGGGGGGCTAGCGGACTATTTTCTACCTTCCAAAAACACCACTCTGCGTTCTGAGATTTTTCTCCACCTTTCCAAAACATCGGCCTTGCTCGCTCTGCTGCTAAGTAGTGGATGGTAGGAGAGACAACAAAACAAACTAAGGGCATCCGTCCCAACTTCGACGGTTTTAATGAGGACCAATGGTCTGCATACAAACTCGCGACTACTGACGGCAATAAGTTCCACCTCTTCTATGGTGGCGCTGGTTCCGGTAAAAGCTGGCTTATTCTGTTCATTGTGTTGCTGCGCGCCATTCGCGCGAGGAACACTCGTCATGCGATCTTCCGACTAACCCGCAATTCCTGTGAGCAGACGCTTTTCAATAAGACGCTCTACGAAGTCCTAGATGCAGGCTTTCCCGGCCTGCGCGAACAGATCGAAGCCAAGGGCGGCTTTCATCACTCTAAGCTGATGGTCACTCTGCCCAATGGCAGTGAAATCTACTTCAACGGATTGGATGAGAACCGAACTTCAAAGGTGCTTGGTGACGAGTTCAATACGGTCTGGCTCAACGAGTGTAATGAGGACGGACTAGGTTACGCTCAGGTTTCAACGCTCATGTCCCGACTTCGTATGAGGTCAACAACGGAGGATGGCGCACTTCTCAAGAACAAGATGTTCTTCGATTGCAACCCGCGCTTCTACAGCGACTGGGAATACAAAGCCTTCATTCTTCATGTGAACCCCGAAGATGGCGACGCAATGCCGCGTGAGCATCAGTGGGTATCTCAGAAGCTACGCACCGAATCCAACATCGACAACCTGTCTCCCGATTATGTCGAAGGCATGGAGACAATGGGCGCTGGCGCTCGTCGTCGTTACCTTGAGGGTGAATGGTCCGACGAGAACACGAATGCTCTCTTCACTGAGAAGCTATTTGTCGATTATCGTATTCCGCGACCTGAAACGGTCAATAGGCCTGCGTTGGTTCTCGCGATGTTAGCCGAACAAGAGATCGAACTAAACCGCATCACCGTTTGTAGTGACCCCGCGACTAAAGGCAATGTCAAGAACGACCTTCATGGTATCACCGTTCAGGGTAAAGCTGGTTATGGCAAAGACGCTCACGCTTATGTCTTAGCCGACTATAGCTGCCATGGCTCACCTATTGAGGTCTGCGACATCATCGCGCAGGCTTACAGGGAATGGGGCGCAAGTCGCGTTGTGATGGAAGACAACGCCGGTGGACGTTGGTTGGAATCAACCATCATTCAGCATAGCCCTCATCTACCGCTGAAGTTCGTCAATGCCAACACGAGGACTGGCGACAAGACTGCCCGCGCAGAACCTGTTGCAGGTATGTATGAACGAGGCAAAGTCCATCATGTTGGCACATTCAAAGACCTAGAAGCCCAGATGTGCGATTGGGGTAGTCCTGCAAGTCGCAAGAAGTCTCCTGACCGCATGGACGCTGTAGTTTGGGGAATTATCGAATTGCTCGATCTTCATCAGGAAGCAAAGCCCGAACCAAGTGGCGGCGGCGCATTCCGATACAAGCGTCTCCGCTAATCACCTCGAATAAATAGTCGGGCAGTGTCGTGCGCTGCTGTTTTGTCGCGTCAGTGACGCACCCCTTAATGCCATTGGCAGAGGATCACAGTGCCTATCGAAGACATTTTTTCAGCGACCCAAGAGATTGCGAAATTCCACCCACGTTTTGCCCGCAACCGAGACTTCGCAGACGGCGAAGAAGCAGTGAAGGCGAAGAGAAAGACCTACCTTCCCGCAGCGAACCCCGCAGACGATCTTGAGACATATCTCTCTCACTTGTTCCGCACTCGCTTTTTCCCAGCGGCAACGAAAACGCTGCAAGGATGGGTCGGCCTCATCAAGCGCAAGCCAGACCAGCTAAACACATCGAGCGCGATCATCACGACGCTCTGCCAGTTGCTCACGCCAGATTACCTTACATCGGAAGAACTGACCGAATGGGTTATCCGTGAAACACTAATTACGAATTTCACAGGTCTGCTGGTCGATCACCCCAGCAAGGACGGCTTCACCGGCCTGAGCGCTGCCAACGCTATCGAACAAGGATATCGCCCCTACGTTGCGGGCTATACCGGCGAGAGCATTCTTGAACTGCGCCCCGGCCTTGTCGGCGGCAAGCGCCAGCTTGTTCGCGTCAGGCTCCTTGAAGATGAAGGCAACACCGTTCGCGAACTGATGGTCAACAGCGGCGTTTATCAGGTTCGTCTATGGCACAGAGAAAACGACCAGATCGTCGCCGGTCCCATCTACACGCCGCTGGTCAACGGCAAAGCTCTGGGCGAAATTCCGTTCGTGCTGGTCAGCACATCGGACAAGCTGTCGCCGCAACCGTCGCTGTTGCAGCATGTCGTAGATCTCAATCTACAGCTTTATATCCAGCAGGGCTGTTGAGTTGCACTGAGAAGTGACCCGGGAGGGTTATAAGTTTTCACTGAGAATTGACCCATGTTTTCCTCGCCCCTGGCTGACAGTCAGGAGGCATCGGAGTGATCGACATGGACCTACTCAGTGT
>NZ_VYPZ01000044.1 GCF_008710155.1 Sphingobium limneticum | reverse complement strand
CCATCAACCCACTCCCTATGATGGAGCGAACTGTCCTCTTCTATGATTTCCATCGTCAATACCGAATGCCACGTTCCCAAAACGTTCTCCGACTTGGCCAAAATCGCAGCTTGGGGCCGACTGGGCCAACAAAAGGCGCGCCGGCGAAGCCGGCTCATCATGGGGATGCCGGGTGGGAGGATCGCTTTAGCGATCCGGGGCGGCCGAAGGCCGCGAGCCGGCGGGGCGAAGCCCCAAGAGGCGGCGCTTTCCCGTTAGGGATTCTGTTAAAAGAGGAATCGTTAAGTAAGTTAAGCCGGCCCGAAAGCGGTTTTTTCGGTTTTTGCGCAAATGGTTAGGAATCGGGCCGGTGGGTGATCCCACGTGATTCGGTGTGTGAAACCACGAAGGTCGGGTGTGTGAAACCACGACGCCAAGGTGGGCGAAACCACGACGCCCCGCGCTGATCCGACGCGACTTATCCACACTCCCAAGGCCCAAAAGCCGCGCAAAATGGCGTTCCGAGTCGCGGATACGGCGTTGCTGGCGAAGCGCCGGAGTCAAGCCGGTGGGTGATACCACGATAGTTCAGCGGCTCCCGCCGCGTGCCAGGCGGTCCATGAGGTCGTCCACCTCCTGCGTTCGCCGGCGATCGGCCTCCATGCGCTCCCGGCGTTCGCGTTCTTCCTCAAGCCTGGCGTGCAGCTCGGCGGCCTCGGCCGCGCCGCGCAACTGAAACAGCACGGCGGGCGCTCCGTCCACGGTCTGCGTCATCGCCAGCGTATATTCGGGGAGCTGATCGGCCTCGATGATCTTCCGCAACATGCGATTGAACTCCTTGGGCTGGGCATCGCTGCCGGCTTTCTCGCGCAGCATCTCGACGCGGCAAGTCCACCCACCCCGTTGCTGGCCGGCGTGCTTGCGCGCGATCCGGTAGAGCGCGCGTTCAAGCCCGCCTGTCAGCAGGAAATAATCCTGGTGCATGGTGAGCAGCGAACGCTCGCTGACGATGCCCTCATAGACCCAATTCGAGAGGGTGATGGTCATGCCGCGCGGCTGATCGGTCTCCGGGTCCACCTCCAAGCTCCACCCGTCGAGCCACCCGAATTGCGCCTCGGTGCGGCGCTTGGGCGCGCGAAGGGACGTGCGTATGGAGGTCGTTTCCAGGCGCGACAGGGCCGCTTGCAGCTCCTGATAGGCTCGCCCCCCCGTCCCTCGCCTAATGCCGCGCAACAAGTCGTAGGTGGTCGTGGTGAGCGTCCGGGGCAGATCGTTGACGCCCTGCTCCTTCATCCGGTTGAGGACCGACGCGGCCCAAATCAAAATATCGGCGTCCCATATCGTCGCCATGCCATAGGCCGGCATCGCCTCGACCTTCACCCACGCCTCGCCGTCCGGGCTGCGATATTCGATCGGCTTCAACCGCTTGCGCTTTTGGAGCGAGAAGAACGGGCGCTCCATCACCTCCCGCTGATCTTTCAGCGGAAGGTCGTTCATCAGCGGAATGAAGAAATCGAACTCCGGGTTCGGGTCGCGGCGCTTGCTCACGGCGCGAACCGGGTATGACCGCGCTGGACTAGATATTGCCGCAACAGGCGCTCGGTGATGACGGTCAGCGGCTCGCCGCCTTCCTCGACGCTAAGCTGCCGCAAGGTGCGGTGCATATCCTCGGGAATGTGGATCAATACGGGCTTTTTGCCGGGGTGGCTGCTGCGGCGTGCCGGCGCGGCGCTGGACGCGCCCCGCGCCCCCTCCCCTGCCCGCTTCGGCCGCGATCGGGCTGCGGGTTCCGGCGCGGGCGTGGGCGCTGCCTCGGGTTCGGGATCATCGAAGATTCCGGCCAGGGCCGACGATTTCTTGGCCATTACGCTACCTCGCTTAGTGGCTTATTCGCATAGCCGCTTAGTCGCTTAGCCTCGGCAAAGGCGGCGCGCAACTCGGCCGCCGCCTTGCTCTCCGGGTCCAGCTCGATCGCGGTCTTGCCGATCGGCGTCGCCTTGTAGAAATCCTTGCGGAAGTGCAGCACGGAATCGAACACGGCGACGCCCTTGGCGGCGAAGCCCGCGCGCGCCTCGGCCCCCTCCCCGCCTTGGTGCGGCACTTGGGTCAGGATCACGGCGAACGGCGTTCCCGCCTGCTGCACCTGCTTGACGGTTTGCAGGACGGAATGAACGTCCAGGCCGCGCGGCGCGACCGGGATCACCACGAAATCGGCCTGCTCGGCTGCCAGCATGGCAATGTCCTTCGAGTTCGCCGGCGTGTCGATGATGATAAGGTCCAGCTTGCCGCTCTCGCGCCCGCGCGAGACGTGCAAGGGCAAGCCGGCGACGCTGCTGTCCTTCACCAATACATCGTCGGTATCGCGGCGTTCCGACCAATAGAGCGCGGACCCCTGCCGATCGTCGGCGTCGAGGATCACGACCGCCGCGCCTTCGCGGGCGGCCTCCACGGCAAAGGCGGTCGCGATGGTCGTTTTCGACTGCCCGCCCTTCTGTGCGATGATAGCCCAAGTCTGCATGACGGCTCCTGCTAAGCGACTAAGCGGCTTATATCGCTTAGTCGCTTAGCAGGCAAGCCATGCGCGCTTGGTCGGATATTCGCTTAGTCGCTTAGCCCTCGCCCTCGTC
Organism: Sphingobium limneticum; assembly: GCF_008710155.1. Lineage (GTDB taxonomy): Bacteria > Pseudomonadota > Alphaproteobacteria > Sphingomonadales > Sphingomonadaceae > Sphingobium > Sphingobium limneticum. The sequence goes on along the minus strand of NZ_VYPZ01000044.1, from coordinate 12,899 downwards.
CATGTCGTCGTCTAGCGGCTCATGCTCCATCTGGCCATGATCCTCGGTCGGGCAAAGCGGCGCTCCGGCTTGCTCAAGCCATTTGCGCGCGGTCCTCACGGTATAGCCGCACGTCGCGCACTCGCATTTGAGCATCCGGGTTTTCTGCTTCCTAGGCGCGGTCGACTCGCCGTCCGTGTCAAGACGGGCATGGGGGAGGGGGCCAACATCGGCGAGGATCGGCGCGATGGCCGCAAGGAACGCCTCGCCGGGGGTGGTGGCGCGCATCGGCCCGACAAGCCCCAGCCCCAGCGCGACCCGTTTAAACGCCTTCCCATGCCCTGCCGGGATGCCGACAGCGGCATGGACCAGCTCATGCGCGAGGATGGCCGCGATCTGCGCCGGCATCGCGTCGGGCGCGTGCGCCAGGTCCGGGCGGATGAAGATTTCAAAATGCCCGTCCGCGCTCAACCGATTATCCCAGCACTCGCCGATCGCCTTGCCCTTCGCGCCTCTGCTGGTGAAGCCGATCGCCACGCGCACGCGGTCGGGCAGGGGGGCGTCCAGCGCCTCGAACAGCGGAGCCATGCCCAGCGCCACCGCATTGAGCCAGCTTTCACGGGTTTGGTGGGTCATTGTCCTTACTCCCTTCAAATCGCCTGTCCGGCGATGGCCATGCCATCGGCCGGAACACGGACGCCCAAGAACGCCGGCGAGAGAGGGGGGCAGCGGGATTCGACGGGGGTGGAGCGGCCGCAGCGCAGCGAGGCACGGCCCCGTCTAATCCCGTTGCGGGGGAGAGGCGGCCAGGACCGCCTTTCCCCCCTTCAAACAGGATCGACGCCGGCGCACGCCGGCACCATGAAGCGAGATCCGCTTGCGATCTCGCCCCCGCCATGTGGGTCGTCACCTTGGGCCAAGACCGCTTGCGGGCTTGGGGAGCGCAGCGAGTAGGGCCACGGTGCCGCGCAGCGGCAGGCGCTTAATCGCTTAGTCGGTTATTTGCTTAATATGAAGATTGCACCGGGAAGGGGAGGGCGCTCCAAGCCGGTCTAGAAAAACATCCCATAGGATGTTACATTAGCGGCGATGAAAAGAGTCGTATTGGACACCTCGGTTATCGCCACGGCGCTGCGGAGCCAAACGGGAGCCAGCTTCGCCCTGCTGCGGGCCGTCGAGTATGGCCGCTTGAAGATACTGGCCACGCCGTCGCTGTTCCTCGAATATGAGGACGTGCTGAAAAGGCCAGAACAACGGCAAGTGACGGGGCTGTCATTGCAGGACGTGAATGAGCTGCTGGACGAACTGGCGGCGCTTGTCGAGCCGGTGGAGGTTCATTTGCTATGGCGGCCGCAACTGCGCGACCCGGACGACGAAATGGTGTTGGAAGCGGCTATTAACGGGCGAGCCGATGCGCTTGTGACCTACAATATCCGTGATTTCAGGGGCGCGGCCCCGCGCTTCGGCATCCGGTTGATGCAGCCCGCCGAACTGTTGAAGGAGTTATGACAATGAGCAAGGCGACTTACCCGCTCAAGCTGCCAACCTCGATCAAGGCAGCAGCGGCGCGACTGGCGAAAGAAGATGGCGTAAGCCTCAATCAATGGATCGCAACGGCGGTCGCGCAGAAGATCGGCGCTGTCGAGACGGCGGCCGAGTTCTTCACGCGCCGCGCGAAGGGCCGCACCGGCAGCGGCCTGGGCCGTATTCTCGACAAGGTGCCCAATCGGCCGCCCGAGCCAGGCGACGAATTGCCCGAAGGCTGGACGCCCGATCGCCTGCGCCAGTAACCAGCATGAGGGCCGTGTTCATCCGGCACGGCGAAAGCACGGCCAACACCGGGCTTGCCAGCACCGATGTGGCGTCGATCGCGCTGACGGAGCGCGGGGCAGGGCAGGCGGGCCAGCTCGCTCGGGAATGGATCGAAACGCCGTCGCTGATCGTCACATCGCCGTTTCAGCGCACGCGGCAGACGGCCGCGCCGACCATCGCCCGCTTTCCCGGCGTGCCGGTAGAGACGTGGGAGATTGCGGAGTTCACCTATCTGCAACCGGCACGCTGGAACGGCACGGCCGCCGCCGATCGGCGGCCCCATGTCGAACGTTACTGGACGGCGGCCGACCCCGATCATTGCGACGGGGAGGGGGCGGAGAGCTTCGCCGGCTTCCTCCGGCGCGTCGAGGCCGCCCTAGCGCGCCTGGCCGCGCTCCCGCCCGCCGCGCTGGTCTATCTGTTCGGGCATGGGCAGTTCATCCAGGCCGCGCGCTCGATCGCCACGGAAACGGGGCTGGACGATCGCGCCAGGATGCGGGCTTTCTGGCGCGACGGTGCGCCCCCGGTCGTCGCCAATGCGGAACGGGTAGGATTCCACTGGCAGGGCGACCGCTGGGCCTGCGCGGCGGCGCTCGCCGCCTAGATCAACACCCGCTCCACCTCGTCGAGCGTCACATCGTCGGGCCGGCGATCATAGAGTTGGGTGGTGCGCGTCGAGCTGTGGTTCGCCATCGTCGCGGCCGTCTCCAAGGTGCCGCCGTTCTTCAAATAGGTGGTGATCCCGGTCGCGCGGAACGAATGGTTACCGATCGCCGTGCCGATCCCGGCCGCCGCCGCGCGCCGGCGCACCATCGCGAAGGCGTTGGCTTGGGGCAGGGGCCTATCGCTTAGTCGCTTAGTGCGCCGGTCGATCGTGCGGAACAGCGGCCCCTTGCGATCGTCGCGCAAGCCGCACCCGTCGATATAGGCGAGCAGATATTCCTCAAGATTGTGGTGGCACGGCATTTCATGGCGCTTGCCGCCCTTTTCGTGCAGCCGCACCCATAGGCGGCGATTCTGCACGAAAGCATCCTCGACGTGCATGGTGATCGCCGCGCCGATCCGCGCGAAGCTATAGACCATGAGGCCGATCAAGGCGCGGTCGCGCAGGCCGGCGTCGGTGCCTATGTCGATCATGTCCAGCACTAGCCGCGCCTCGTCGGGCACCAGCACCGGCGTCTTGCCACGCCGGACGCTATAGGCCGGCCCGCGCACCGATGCGGCGGGGTTCACCGGCACCACCTGGCCCGTCACCAGCCAATCGAACAGGCTCCGCACGGCCGCGAGCTGCTGCTTGACGCTGGGCGCGGCCAGCTCGCCCCCCAGCGCCTCGATCCAGGCCGCGACGTGCAGCGGCTGCACGCCGGCGAGCGATGCGACGCCGCGCGCTTCTACCCAGGCCAGGAAGTCACCGGCCGCGCGCATATAGGCGCGGCGCGTGTGCGGGTTGCGGATCGTGACGGCGAAGAACTCAAGGAAGCGAAGCCGCGCGCGCTCGTCGGCCGCCGCGATCAACGCCGGCAACGCCAGCGCCGGCGAGGGCAGGGGGGCGAGCTGGTTCATCGCGCGATCTTCTCCCAGCGCGCCGCCTCGGGGCGCGGCGCGGCCATCTTCTCGCGCAGCTCGGCGAACACCGTTTCACCCGATCGCGCCGATTCCAGCTTGGCGGCCGATACGTCCAGCATCCGGCGTAGCAGCTCGTCCCGCAAATCCTGGTGCGGTTCCAGGTCGCGGAAGTTGCCGACGATCGCGAACACCGCTTCGGAAGGATCGGCGAACATGCCGCGCTCGACATGATCCAACAGCCAGTCGGCCAGGGCAGGGGGCAAATACGCCTCGAAGCGCAGGCCGCCCGCGCGGGCTTGCTCGCGCAGCGCCTTGGCCTGGTCGCGCTCGGCGTAGTTGTCGGCGAAAGCCTCGTCCTCATCCTCGATCATGCCGGCACCCTTTTGAATGTGTGATAAAGGACATTATCACATATAGAATCGGTCGTGAATCCCGCGCGTGCGGGAACGCCAGTGATGCCGTTTACACACTCCTACCTCTGCGCCTCGATCAGCGGCGACTAGAGGCCAGTGGCTGTATTACAGTTCTGCTTGGGCGGATAGTTTTCGACGTCCAGGGGCGGCCTGTATATCGCGCCGCGACCGCGATAAGTGGCGGTACGAGTGATGGTTTCAGGCACGTTGAACCACTTCACGAAGGCGCGATTGAAAATCGGCTGATAAACATAGCTGACCTGAGCATGAAAGAGCGGTTCACCCAAGCGGAGCTGACGGCCGATTACATTGGTCGTGTCGGACGAAGACCAACAGCCGATAACGCTGCTGGCAGCGGTATAGCTACCGTCGAAGCGTTGCCATTTGATCCGGTTGACGTTCGCCTCGCCGCCGTTGCGGGTGTCCTCACCCATCACGGCGGAAATGATGACGCGCCCATGCCCACGAATGTCGAGCGGCTGCGCCGCTAGGTCCATGGCGGAAAGTATGTCATAAATCTGTGCTTCTGATATGCGGCTTTCCGACGATCCGCTCTGTGCGACCATATCAGCCGTCATGGTCGCCAGACGCTGCACTTTCATGTTAGCAATCATCAACGACGAAATCTCGATACCAGCTCCCATCAGACCGACGAAGATCGGTAGGATAAGTGCAAATTCGACCGCTGATACACCCCGCTGCGATTGGGCCAGTCTCCGCAGTAAAAAGTCAGGCGCAATCATGGCGGTGGTCCGCTGCCGCTGCGCTCTGGCTCGTTGCGCGCGACCGTAGCGGTCGTAATGTCCCGTGTTTCTCCGAAGATCGGAGACAGGAAGGGAAAATAGAGCGCGACAGGATAGGTCACCTGATAGGCCACGACATCCCCGACATCACCCATCTTGCCGGCAACCGGCGTTGCGACATCCCGCACGCCATTATGATTCCGATCCGTGAATAGCTCCCCCTCATCATAGACCCCGTTGCCGTTGGCGTCCTCGAACGCTTCGGGATAGGCGGAACCCATTGTCCGATAAGCTTGTGTCGAGATTTCCAACGAACGACCGGAGGCCACCGGAATCGAACTCATGAGCGTGCTGATCCGCTCCCGCATCAGCGTGTCCCGCTCATCGTCAGACAAAGACATCCTCGCCACGCTTTCGCGTGCGGCGGTGGCAACCGCGCCTTCCAGCGAGGTCTGCACCATCTGAATATGCGCGGCTTCCACCGTTGCTGTGATCAATAGGATCATAACCGGCGCTAGCACCGCAAACTCCGTGGCTGCAACTCCGCGCCGGTCGCGCCTCAAGGCAGAAAGCAGGGCGATCCTCATTGCGTGAGATGCAGGTCAACCAGATCGACTGCAATCTGGCGAAAAGCTTCTTGAATATCGGTCTGCGTGCTGGTTTCCAGATAGTTGGAACCCGCGCAACCGCGAAACACTCTCTGCGTTTCGCCAGGCGCGGGAAGCAGAGAAACAATATAGACGGAAATGCCATCGCGCTTGGCATTCTCGCACACCTTGGCGAAGCGACGCATCACCTGTTCCTTGAATGTCCCGACATTGGTGGCGTTGCTGCTGATTCGTTTTTCGCGAAGGCCGCCATAAGCACCATACCAAGCATCATCACTGTTGGCCTGCGTGTCGCCATCAGTCATAAACACCAATGCACGTAGCGGCTTCTCCGAAGGAATCGGATTAACGCGCGGGAAAATATCATCACGCGTCAACAGCCGGTACCCCCATAACATACCAATATGGTGCAATGTGCCGCTGGCAGGCATCAGGGGATAATTGTCCAAGTCAATGAAATCATCGTAGGTCGATTTGGAACGGCCATATTGCACTTCCATGCCCGGTTCCGGGCATTGCCAGTTAGGCGTCGGCATCCGGAGATTTTTACCGGACCGAGTAGGAAAGCCATAGCTGGCGTTAGGCATGGCCCAGTCAGTGGTGGCCCCGATATAGGGGATGCGTGAATAGTCGACCTTCCATGCATCCGAAGAACCTGGCGTGTAATAGCCGCCATCGTTCGCACGGACGATTACGTCATCATTGGCATGGGCAGTGTCATAATTGAGGCCGATGTAGAAATCATAGAAATGCTGGCGGTAGGCGAAGCTATTCGCCAGATTCTGAGCAATTTCCAGGCTTCCGCCATATGCAAGGCTGTAAAGATTGTTCCGCCGGCCATCACTCGTGACATTGTTCTTGTGAACCGCCTGATAGTGGACGGGTTGCCGCGCAGCCGTTGCCCATGCGCCGCTCTTTGCGAACATCTCGTCGGCGGCCGTGACTGACTTTGTGGTTGTAAGCGGTGGATAATGATAGGGGCGAACGCCAGGTCGCCCACTTTCCCCCGGAAGGGTCTTGTCGATGTCAAAGGCACCGGCTTCAAAGACTGTGGCGCTGGCGCTCACATCCCGCACGGTCTGGTCGTTCTCCACGCAGCCACGCCAACCCAACGGATTGTAGGCGGCATCATCGCTTCCGCCCGTATAGTTGCTGACGTTGGTGAAGCCGTCGCGAGTCTGGATGGTGACGCCCCTGTTACGCAATATGCCCCCGACATTGGTCGTCACGGTATAGGTGACGAAGCCCATGGCGAGGTCAGCACGCGAGGCCGTGCCCTGATGTAGAATATCAATGAAATCATGCATCGCGGTTCGCAGCGCGGTCATCCGCGTCCCGCTGCCCAAGGTCGTTTGCATGGACCCCGTATTGTCGAGGACAACCATAACCTCCAACGGCTTTGGCTGCATTTCCGCGACAGCCGTTACCGCAATATGGTGCGGCCCAATCCCGAAGATTTGCATAAACGCCATGGGCAGATCGGTTTGCGCGTCAACCTTGACCCGGTTGATCCCGTCGACCAACTGGAAATCAGGCACGGGCTGGACAGCGGCCGATCCCGCATAGCCCGTCCGGAAGTTGGCGAGGAAATAGCTGTTGACCTGATTATTTCTTTCATCTTCCAGACCGAAAGAGCGTGCACCCGCCAACGCCGCTGCATCTACACCCGCCTGCATCTGGCTGCGCACCAGATAAATGCGTCCAAGATCGACCGCTGATCCTACGGCGGCGATCACGAGCATCATTCCGGCCGCCATCATTGGCAACGTCGCGCCTTTGCGATCGTTCAACAATTTAGAAAGGAAAATTGGCGACATACTCTTCTCTCACGAGGGTCGCTTGGCCTATAATTGCATAGAGTTAATTATAGGTTTCATGTCAGGAATCTGCGCTATGAACTGTTCTGGTCATCGCTTAAGACAGGAAAAATCATTCCTGCTATAACAGCCGCGCGCGCCTATTTCTTACCTATTCAATCAGTTTTTTCGGGGATGAATGAATATGACGACAAGAGATATCGTATTTGCTCTGTTGGCGGCGGCAATCGCCTTTGTTTCCAATGCTCTAATTTTGGAAATTCAGGATGCTCTAACCTTTCGGTCGTTGGCATCTAGGTCGGCCATACCCACGCTGCTTGCAATCTGTCCTTTTGTTCTGGGGGCCAATCTTATCGAAAACCGGGTGAGCGTCCTGTGGGGCGCGCTTTTCGGTCTTGGTATGACCGCCCTGCTTTGGTGCTTTGCCATATCGATATCAGGAGCGGGACGCCCTGAATTGGATCAGGACACCGGGCCTTTCATGTTGCTGCTGTCGATGCCGTTCATAGTGACATCGGTTTTCCTAGTAACCGCACTATGGAGAGAGCGGCTAGTATCTCGGTAAGTCATTCATTCCTCCCCTTTAACCTCGATCGTGCAGCGCACCGACTTCGCCGCCTTTTTTGCCTGCTCACGGCATTTCTGCACTGTCTCGCGATTGGCGTCCGATAGCGGCGAGGCCGCGACGATCAGCCCCCAGCTCTCCGGCGCGGCCGACTGCATCAACCGCTGCCCCGCCTCCCACGGGCTAGGCTCATTGAGAACGCGGGTCGCCATGCGCTCGGGCCAGCGCCAGCTATCAGGCGTCGCCCGAGCGATCGGGCCGGCGAGCAAGGCATAGAGCAACAGTCCCAGCACTACGCCGCAAGCGGCCATCACATATAGGCAGCGATTTTGCTCGTCGCCGCGCCGCGCCGATGCGAGCCGGTTGCCGATCTCGCGCGCGGCCTGGTCCAGCCCCGCGCGCGCTTCGGCGACAAGTCGCGCGTCCTCGCGGCGCGCACCGATCGCCGCCGTCGCGATCTGGCTCGCCATAGAATCCGGCGTCATCGTCAGCAGCGGGCTTTTGGCGATGGGGTCGATCCGCTGGGCGAGCGCCACCAATATCTTTTCGGTGCGCTCCAGCGTCGGCTCATAGTCGGGAATGTCGATATTCTCGCGCGCGGCGGTCAAGCCCTCCACAGCCGCGCGCAGCAACGACACCTCGCGCCCTAGCTGGGCGAACGCACGCGCCGCGCCGTCCTCGCCTTCCCGGTCATCCTCGTCCATATTCGTTTTCTCTCCCTATCGACTCATTCCTCGATCACGGCCGATCTCCAACCCCCGCGACAATTCGCGGCCAAGGTCGCGGCTCTGGCTCATGCCGATCTCTAGCCCCAGCTCGCGCGAGCGGTCGCGCAGGATCGATTCCACCTGGGGATCGCGCTCAAGGCTCTTTGCCATGCCCGCCATTTCCTTGCCCGCCTTCTCGCGCCCGGTCATGTCGCCGGCGCGATAAAGCCGGTCGCGGTCCTGGGAGAGCTGTTGCCAGCGTTCCACGAACCGACCGGCGCGCAAATGTGGATCGGCCCGCACGCGCGCCTCCTGGCGCATCGCCTCAATCATCGGGCCGCTGCGCCCCGCCGCCGCGTCATGCAACAAAGCCGGATCGCGCTTATAGGCCGCGACCATATCGTCCGACGCTCCCGGCCTGATCTGGTCGAGCGCCTGCACCGCGCGCTCGAGCGCGACTTTCTGATGCTCGAGGACGGGCGCGCCCGATACGCGGGATTGCAATACCGCCTCGCTCGAGCGCGACGCCCGCTCGACGGCGCGGACAAAGGCGCGGTCCTGGCTCTGCTCGGGGGCCTTGACCGGCGTAGGCGTCGCCGGCGTCGCGTCGAGTTTCAAGCCGGCGAACATGCCGCGTTTCGGCTTGTCGCCCTGGGCGCGCTCTTGCGCCGGCGCTGGACGCTCGGCCGATAGCTTCAACCCCTCGAACATGCCGCGCCGCGGCTGTCGCTCGGCCGCAGCCTTCGCATCCCCTGCGCCGCGGCCCTCGCCGATCTCGCGCGGGCGTGGATCTTCGCCCATCTGGCGCATGGTGCCAGCACGCGGGCCAAGAAGTTCCACGCCCTTCCGCTCGGACGCATCCGGCGATCGGATCTCGCCCGACAGGCCACGCCGATCGGCGAACGATTGCGCCTCGGCGTCGCGGTCCCGATACATCGGATAGTCGGACGCCATATCCTTTGCCCGCTCGCGCCCCAGCGTGTGGACAAGCCGGCGATCGTCGGCGAAGTCGTCGCGGCCGTAATGGAGCTGCACGCCGTCACGGTGCCGCGACAGCGCCACATAGGCGGAATGGCGGTCCATCCCCGGCGTCGCCAGCACATGCCCCCGATCGACCGTCACGCCCTGCGATTTGTGGATGGTCGCGGCATAGCCATGATCGACATGGGCATAATCCTTGAGGTCGAACGCCACTTGTCGGCCATCGTCAAGGCGAACGGCCATGCTGTCCGGCGACACGCGCTCGACCTTCCCCAGCGTGCCGTTCTTCACGCCTAGCCCGCGCTCGTTTTTCAGGAACATGATGCGGTCGCCGCTGGCGAACTCGCGCGCGCCCCGCTCCGCCGATACCGCCACGTCCTGCCCCAGCTCGCCGGCGTCGCGTAGCCGATCGCGCGCGGCCTGGTTCAAATCGCGCACCTCGGCATTGGTGTGGGTGAGGATGATCCGGCTCTTGTCGGGATCGGCAAGCCGCTGCGCGTCCCATGTGTCGATCAGCTCGGCCCGCGCAGCCTCGCGCGTCTCGGCCGCATGGACCATGCCGTGCCGCTCATAGGCATGGATCGCCTCGCCGGTGCGGCCCGTCGCCAGCGCCCGCGTGGCGTCGCGCTGCCAGTCCTCATGCTGCCGGCGAACCTCGTTGATCTCGGCCGCGCCGTGCCGCTCGGCAAGGGCGCGGAACGCAGCGCCGGCCTCGATCGCCTGCAACTGCTCGGCGTCGCCGACAAGGACCACCTTCGCCCCTGCCCGTTCCGCCTCGGACAATACGCGCTCCATCTGGCGCGTGCCGATCATGCCGGCCTCGTCAATCACCAGCACGTCGCGCGGGCCTAGCAGCTCGCGGCCCTGGCCCCACTGATATTCCATGCTGGCGATCGTGCGCGACTGGATGCCGGAGCCGCCTTCCAAGCCCTCGGCCCCGATCCCCGACAGGGCCGCGCCGCGCACCTGATAGCCGGCGCGCTCCCATTCGTCGCGCGCAACCCCCAACATGGTCGATTTGCCGGTGCCGGCATAGCCCACGACGATTGCCAGGTCGTTCTTGCCGGTGATATGGGCCAGCGCGTCCCGTTGCTGGTCCCCCAGCATCAGGCCATCACTCCCGGCAGCGTCCCGCCCCCCATTTTGCAGCGACGTTGCCGGGAGACCATGCCCCGCCCGATCCGCAAGCCGATCGCCGGCTTGGCTTAACCGCTGCTCGATCTCGATCATCTCGCGCGACGTGAACCGATCCTCGCCGCGCCCGTCCTTCCCCAGCGCCACCAGCTCGGGCGAGGTCCGCACCGCGCTCATCACCTGGTCGAACTGATCCTTGCCATCGCTGTGCCGGAACGCGAACTGCGCCAGGTCGCGCCGCGTGAACGTCGCCTGTTGGCGCGTGATCGCATCCAATGCGATTTGCGGATTGGCGATGATCTTCTCGCCATTCTCGCGCGCGATCCGGGCATGGTCCTCGACCCGCTCGGCCTCAAGCCCCTGTTCGGGCATACGCGACGCCGCCGGCCCGATCTTGTGTTGCGGCTCAAGGTCGATGCCCTGCGCCTCCAACGTGCGATGATCTATGCGGGCGTCAATATCCAGCTCGGCCAACCGCTCGTTGACATGATCGGCCCACGCCTCGCGCCACTCCTGCAACAGCGCCGTGCTGTTCCACTCGCGCACCTTCCGGCCGAAGCCCTCCGGCCCTATCTCGCGCATCGACAGCATGACATGGGCGTGGGGCTTGGGACTGCCATCCTCGGCTTTGTCCCAATGCACATTCATGTCCGCGACCATGCCGCGTTCCACGAACTGCTTTTCGACAAAATCGCGGGCGAGCGCGACGCCCTGTTGCTGGTTCAGCTCGCGCGGGATCGAGAACTCCACCTCGCGCGCCAACTGTGCGTCCTTGCGTTTCTCGCCGGCCTCAACCTCGTTCCACAAGGTCGCGCGATCGTTTAAACGCTCTGGCGCACCTTCGGGCAGCATGATTTCCGAATGGACGACGCCGGCCTTGTTCGAGAAATCATGGTCGCGTCCGAGTCGGTCATCGTGCAGCCGTTCCGCCGCGCGATAGGCCGCGCTGGCAACGGCGCTCGATCCGTTGGCGCGGCTGATGACCTTGGCCGAGAAATGGTAGATCGCCATGACAGCCGCTATACTGCCTTTCTTAGCGCACGTCGGCAACGACGTATAAGCGCGCACTCACACTCTCTGCCGTTCGCGTGATTGACTTCGCCGCATTTTCTGTCGGAACCGCTGTCCTGCTCATGCGATCGTGCTACGCTGCGGTTCCCGATCATGGGCGCGAGGGAGAGAATATGCGCAAGGTCCGCGACTATGACGCCGAGTTGAAGGCGCTGGGCGACAAGGCCCGCGCGCTCAAGGCGAAGAAGGTCCAGCAGCTAGGCGAGCTGGTCACGTCCACCGGGGCCGATGCGCTCGATCTCGACGTGCTGGCCGGGGTGCTGCTCGCTGCCGTGGAATCGAACGATGCGAACGCAAAGGAGGCGTGGCGCGCGAAGGGTGCCACCTTCTTTCAAGGACGCGGGCGCAAGACTGGCCGACGCACTGGCGGCGACGGCGAAGGCGGAAAGCAAGCTGGCGCAGGCGAGGCACAGGCTTGAAGCCGCCACGCGCCGCACCGATACGAGGGGATGGGTCGTGGCCCGCCGCGAACGCACGCGCCATCTCATAGAGCTGGGCGGCCTCGTCCAGAAATCCGGCCTGGTCGAGCTGGCCGACGACGATCGCGCCACCCTCTACGGCGCGCTGCTCGACCTCGCCGCAAAGGCCCGCGAGGATCGCGACCGGCTCATGCTCTGGAAGCGACGCGGCAAGCGCGCGTTCGACGCGGAAACGGAGGCAGGATGATCCGCAAGGTAACGGCAAGCGACAAACTCGCGATCCGCCGGGTGAACGATCTCGCCTTCGGTCAGGCAGATGAAGCGAACCTGGTCGATCGCCTTCGATCCGATGGCGACGCGCTGGTGGAACTGATCGCGGAAGCGGACGGCAAGGTCGTCGCCCACATCCTATTCAGCCGCCTCTTTCTTTGCGGATCGGATGTGGTCGAAGCGGCCGCGCTTGCGCCGATGGCGGTTGTGCCGGATCATCAGCGAACGGGTATCGGATCAACGCTCGTCGCAACTGGGATAGCGGCCTGTCGGGAGCTATCGGTTCCGGCGATCGTGGTGCTGGGACACCCCGACTATTATCCCCGGTTCGGGTTTTCGGCCGCTGCCGCTTCGCGGATCAAGGCTCCGTTCGATGGCCCGGCGTTCATGGCGCTGGAACTCGCTCCCGGCACGCTTAGGAGCGAACGGGTCGCTCGCTATGCCCCCGCCTTCGGCCTCGATGACTGGTTCCGGGAAACGACGGAGAAAAGTGAATGACCGCAATCGACCTCGACGCGCTCCGGCGCGAGGTCCGCGCGCTCGATTTCACGCGCGGCACGCCGGCCCAAGTCGCCCTATGGCGCGAGGGCGATGCCGAAGCCCGCGCCAATCTCGCGATCGAAGGCATGGACCTCGACGCCGACGAACACGCCCTGTTCGACATGCTGCGCGACGAAGCGGTGCCCCCTCGCCGTGCCGCTGCGACCCGGCGAATGGCTGGCCGAGCGCAGGGCTCGACTGGATACACGGCTGAAGGAGTTTGGCCGCGCGGCGCGAACCGGCACGATCCCAGGCGGCATCATCGAGAACGGCA
>NZ_VYPZ01000043.1 GCF_008710155.1 Sphingobium limneticum | reverse complement strand
ACAACTTCACTTTAGAGACCTGCGGGCCGATCATGACCGCCTTGATGAAGCCTGCGGGCGCTACGCGCCCTTGCCTTCATCAAGGCAGTGCGCCCCTTCGAGGGGCCGCTTCCCAATGTGCTATGGCCCGGAGTTTATCTCGAAGGCATTGGACCGCTGGGCCTATGAGAACGGCGTAACGCTCGACTTCAGCCGCCCGGGCAAGCCGACCGATAATGCGTTCGTCGAGAGCTTCAACGGCCGCTTGCGCGACGAGTGCCTGAACACCCACTGGTTCCTGTCGCTGGACGATGCCCGAGCCAAGATCGAGGCCTGGCGACGGGACCATAATGAGAGCCGTCCTCACACAGCTCTTGGTTGGCTGACGCCAAACGAATATGCTGCATCCGCCGGGGTTAACCCCGGCGGATGCAGGCCGGAAACTCGCATCTTGCCCGGATGAGAAACCGGGGGACCGTCAATGGAATTTGGCCCGAACTGATTGAATCCTCTCTCTGCCGGTCCATGCCAAATCCCTAGCAAACCGTCAGTAACTGCGGTCCTCACCGGATGCGTACGGCTAACCTAATGGTCGATCTGATCAACTGGCTTGCTGATCCAAGTGGACGGGCGCCCAAGGACGCCCGTTCCTTCTCAGTCGAACAGGAGCGCCTGCAGGTCCGTGTCATAAGGCGAATTTAATTGCAGATCGTAGAGTTCATCCGAGATCGGGTCATAAAGGTTCAGACCAAGCAGCTTATCGCCGCCAAGTATGCGGACGCTATTCAACGTGCCGTTACTACCAGGCGTTAGTATGCCGATACCCAAACTGGAACTGTCGGAGCCAATAATTGCTCCGCTTTTTCCGATGGCAATACGCGGAAGCCCACCGAATAGGCCTTGAGCATTGGTAACTTGCGGAACTGTGAAAGCGAACATGGCGGCCGATGCGATCGCCAACTTGGAAAGTTTACGCATTCCTATCTCCTCTGTTCATCCCCTCTCAAAGACAGGAAATACTATTCTAAAAAATTGTTCAAAAACAAAAATGGTTATTAATATTTTATATATTTAATTTTCAAATCAAAATTAAATGCGATTTAAGTTTATATATCCGAATAGATTTATGTGCCGATACAAATCAACTTTATACAATAGTTAAGGCGGCGTGAACAAATTTGAGCCACTATCTGACCGTAGCGAGATATAACATTCCGAGGAAGTTTTTGGCCAGTTGGTCGTATCGGGTGGCGATCAACCGGTTAACCTTGAGTTGCCCGAACATGCGTTCGATGCGGTTGCGCTGCTTGTAGAGCGCCCGGTCATGCTCGATTTTCACGCGCCGGTTTGACCGGCCGGGAAAAACGGACTCGATATTCCGTTTGGCAAGGTCAGCACCGATTGCGTCGGCGTACCGATCAAACTCCTAAACCAGTGACGGTACGTTCGCTCTTTTTACGAAGCATAGCCTTGAGGCGGGAAAACGCTTTCTCGATCGGGTTGAGGTCGGGGCTGTAGGGCAGGAGAAGCGCAGTGTTGCGTCTGCGGCCTCAATGAAGACCTGCACCGATGCGCCCTTGTGGCTCGACAGGTTGTCAATGATGACGACATTGCTGGGTCGCAGTTCCGGGACGAGGACCTAGGGGACGCAGGCTTCGAACCGGTCGCCGTTGATCGGCCCATTAAGCACCATGGACGCGACCATGCCGGTCATACATAGGCCGGCCGGCGACCAGTTGGTGGTCTTGCGTCGACAGCATGGTACCGCGCTTAGCCTTAGCCTACAATACTCCCATATGGACGCAAATATCTAATAACTGCATTGGGCTTTGCTTGCCCAATGCGCGAAATAGCTTACATCGCGCTGTGTGACAGGATGTCCTAACAATTCCTCAACCGTTTCAGACAGATCATGACTTAAATCGCGCGCGAATTGATCGCCACCCTCCATTCTCGATACCGCTTTGATAATCGCTTCTAAGATGATCTTTGTTCCATCTTCCATCATGCTTCTCGTCCATATTCCTCAGCAGCTTACTGCTAACGGTAGCAACTCTGTCGTAATGAGTGTCATGTGGTCAACCCCATTTAATGCCAACCTGTATTGATCTTTTAACCCTGTCCCTGAAAGAATACCTTCGGCGTGAATGAGAGGAATCTGGACAGCCGCAAACTGGTTACGTAAAGCGAGCGTTGTGCTGATGGCGCAATGACCGAGGCGTGGGGTAAGACTGATCCGTCACCCCACCCGCAAGGCGCCGCTCAGCGGATGCGTACGCTTCGTCTATGTCGCCTTCGTAATCGACGTCTATGCCCACTACATTGTGTGAGTAGCCCCTAGTTTTCTAGACGCCTTCTGCTTTCAGAATCTGCTGCCGTTCGAACTGTGCGGGTGACAGCATCCCGTTGGCTGAGACGATCAATGGCCTTTACAAGGCGGAGGTGATCCATCGCAGGGGAGCGTGGCGATCTTTTGAAGCTGTCGAATATGCCACGCTCGAATGGGTGGACTGGTTCAACAACAGGCGCTTGCTGGAGCTAATCGGCAATATCCCACCCGCTAAAGCCGAAACACAATATTATGCTATGCTGGACGATGTCTCCATGGCTGCGTAACTTAAATCAAATAGCCGCCGGTAAACCTAGGCAGTTCATAATGAAGTAGATTAACGGTATTTAGCCGTGAGAAACAAAAGCCTTTATCATTCCATTTGTTCTGGAAATTAATAAATTATTAAGAAATATATCATCTCGAGGATCGTCAAGGTTAAGTCCATTTGAAGAAGTGGAATTGCAATAGAAATCCAAAAGACAATCTGTTCCAGATCTGTATCGGATATAAGATCCATATAAGTTATCTGAAATATTTTTCACATTAATGGCAATTACAGAGTGACTATCAGAACGACTATTTAAAATGTCTAACATTTTCATGAATGAAGATAGTTGATAATTGCCTCTCCAAGATATCAAAACAAAAAGTTTTTGCTTATCCGATGATAGATTATTTCTAAATCGATCAACTGTTCTTCTGTAATAATTATAATCAGTTTCGTTGGTCGGATTTTTATGATTAAAAACAAATGATATATCAAATTTATCACGATAATATAAGTGATCACATTGATTTATGTGTATATCAGGACGTTTTATGTCTTCGTTAGTAAGAAAATACTTCCGATCGAGAAATATATTAAAATCATCTTCTAAAATATGATTTAACATTTCTGGCGTGCTAAAACACCAGTCTAATGGAAAAGAACCGGTTCTTCGTCCTATCTGTTTAATTTTCGATGCTGAAAAGCAGTCAACGCCTAGCGATATGATATGCTCGGCAGGTTGTTCGGGAAAAAATATATCCGTCTCAACCCAGTTCTTTGAGATGAGTCTTTCAAACTCTTTACTACTTATAAAAGATTCAATGACGTCTTTTACAACGGAGTAGCCCCCTTGCTTTAATATGTTGATATAATGATCCTCACCAGATGGGTCTGCTTCTCTCTTCAAAACACCACGATAGATAGTTCTGACTAGCGCTTGCGCTTCTGCGTGATCCATTTGGGCTTCCGAATCCTCGTTTCGTGTTCGCCTTGGTTGCGAATCTCATATCAACACATGTCGAAAATAACATCTTCAGTTCTAAACACTGCGCACCGATCGCTCAACGCCCACTGAAATCATGCCCGCATGGCCGAGACGATTGCTTGCGCACCAGCGCTGTCGGAGATATCGGCAGTGGTGAGGTTGACCATTAGCAACCGGCCATCGGTATCGACAGCGATGTGCCGTTTGCGGCCGACGACCCTCTTGCCGGCATCAAACCCCCGCTTTTCCGCCGCTGGCGCCTTGATGGACTGGCTATCAACGACGGCGGCCGTCGGGCTTTGCTCACGCCCTTCGCGTTCACGATCAAGCATCAGCGTCACGTCGTGGATCGTCCGGAACAGCAGCCGGCGCACGAAGCGGCGGAACCACCAATATACCGTCTGCCAAGGCGGGAAGTCATTCGGCAGCATCCGCCATCCGCCACCGGCTCGCGCCAGGTAGCGAAGCGCGTCGAGCACATCGCGTAGATCGGTCGCGGGTCGACGGCTGCGCTTGGCCACCGGCGGCAGCAAAGGCTGAATGAACAGCCACTCCTCGTCCGTCAAATCGGTTGGGTAGCGCTTCGATCGCTTTTCAAATCCAGCCATCCGGCCACGGCTCGCTCGGGTCCACATCCCAAGCTTGAATCACGCCTGCCCCGCCGCATCAACCCATTCTCAAACGGTCTCTCACATCGTCACAATTTATCAACGTTCGGGGTGTCGAGAAACTCAAGGCAAATCTCTAAAGATTTGTATATCTGTCGATGGCAAGATCGATGTCGTCATAAACTGTTGCTTCTCCATGGTGAAGAATAATTGCCTTGTTGCAAAAATCCCTAATAAGTTCGGTTTGATGAGAAGCTATAATCATGGCCCGATCGTTTCTTTTTAGAAACATTTCTTCATTACACTTACGCTGAAAATTCTGATCGCCTACTAAAATGATTTCATCTATCAGGTAACAATCAAATTCGATCGCTAGGGATAGCGCAAACGCAAGACGCGCCCGCATGCCTGACGAATAAGTCTTTACAGGCATCTTTAATTGTTTACCGAGTTCGGTAAAATCCTCCACGAACTGGCGAATGGTGACGTAATCTCGCTGATATATACGCGATATAAAGCGCGTATTATCATAACCGGTCAAACTTCCTTGGAAACCTCCGGCGAAACCTAAGGGCCAGGATATCGACATGTTTCGCGTGATCTTGCCCGAATTGGGCATCTCAACACCGCCAATCAATTTGATAAGCGTACTCTTTCCGGCTCCGTTTCGCCCTAGCAGTGCGACCCGTTCCCCTTTTTCGATCACTAGGTTAAGTCCGCTAAAGACTTTTTTACGCCTACTACCGTGGGAGTATGATTTTTCAATATCGCTACAAATAATCATTCTACCGTCAATATCCTACGCACGCGGCGGCATAAAATAAGGCCAATTATCGCAAAAACAACAGAGCAGATAATAGGGACTAAGGGATCATAAAATGCGGTTATCTGATCACCCCAAATACCTTTCCTCATCATCTCCATCGCGTTAACAAATGGAGAAAGTAACAGAAAATCCTTGGCACCTGGTGTCATCCAAGAAACCATATAAAATGCGCCTGAAAAAGGGATCATAATATAGGTAACAACTGGAATAAACTTCTCCATCGCTTCGGATATTTCAGAAAGTGGAGCAAGAATAAGGCATATAGAGAAGCAGAAAACTCCATACAACATCCATCCGGATATAAGGAGTCCAAGATCTGCAGGAATAGGAAATTCGCCAATAAGGATTAGAAAGATAGCCATAAACAGATAGGCCATCATTCCGCCTAATATTTCAATAATGAATCGAGCCAATATGAAATCAACGATTTTAATCTGGCGATGGTAAAGTAGACTTTGGTTCGCTGTAAACGCAGCCACACTTCGAGCAACACAATGACGAAACAGCGTCAGCGGTATGTAGCCAGTGGCCGTAAATGCTACAACACTGACCCCATGTTCAGTTGAACCCTTCATAAAATGCCATAGAATGCCAACAAGTCCGGCGAATAGAAGAGGTTCGGCCATAATCCATAGGAAGCCTATATTTTCTCGCCCGAAGCGCGTAATGAGCTCTCGTATCATTAATGCATGTATAACACGGACTTGAATAGCCCAGCTATTGAGCAATCTATGAATGGGGCTTCCGTTCATCATTAGTCTTCTTGCGAATGTTCTAGAACGCCGACCATGAACATCCATCCGATAAAATAGAGACAACCTGCTGCCGCAAAAACGACCAGTACGTTTAAGAATCGCTTGGGGAGCAACGGCATATCAGGGACGTTGGGATCCACGACGCGCTCGAGGTAAAATTGCTGACGCTGCGCTTCTGCACGAGCTTGAACCAATGCAGCATTGGCTGCGTTCATGCTTTCAGTCGCAAACTCTTGTTCGACAAGCAGATTTTCATATCCGCCCAATTTGGACGCGATCCCGCTATTCGACCCTACGACGCGACTATCTTGTGAAGCGATCTGAACCGACATGGCGCTGATGCGATTACGTAGTGCAGGGATAGACGGATTATTAGGAGCAACACGTTGCATCTGATCGAGCTGGGCCTGAAGCCCCGCGCGTTGAGCAATCATGGTGTTCGCGATTTCGATGACGCCTACGGCTTGCTTGCTTGGGTCAATCAATGCTTGTGCATTACGATATTGCGTGAGCGCAACGCGGGCGCCTTTTGCTCTCTCTGTAGCAAGCTCGACCTGCCTTTGAGCTTCGAGAATGCCTTTGCTGTGAGCTCGCGTGTTCAGACGATTGACCAGTGCTTCGCTAAGGTCGAGTAAACGTGCATTAATTTTGTAAGCGTCCTGCGGCGTGAAAGCGCGCGCCCGGATGATCGCAGTTCCAGCCTCGGTATCGAAGCGTGCGTCGACCATGTCACCATAGTATTTGAACAGGCTTTCGAAACTCCTGTCCGAAAATAGCTTAGGAAAGCGTGAAAAAAAATCTGCGTCGGGCGAAGCATATTTGTCACCTATGCCTGGATTCTTTTCCAGCGCCTTTAGAGCGTCGCGTGAACGGACGAAAGTCAGCACTTCACTCGTTTGCTCCTGCCCTCCCGACATGCCCGTAGTTTGAACCAAATTAGCAAGCGTCGACATTTGCGATCGCTTTTGATCCGGGCTTTTGATCACGAAGCGGGATTCCGAAATATAGATATCCGAGGCTACGAAGCCATAATAGATCGCAGCCAACAGTGTCGGCAGAACGACAAAAATGATGAACCAGCGCCGCTTTGTCAGCCATCGCGCGAAGGCTGATCGACGGACGGGCGTTTCGTCCTCAACGGAAAAGTGAGAGGTTGCGGTCATAATATCCTGCAGCGCCTAAAAAGCTATCCAAGCCATGTGCGCTAGGCTAACATGGCGCGGCACGCAAGGTCGGGCGGGCATGCTGACATGTTCACGCGAGGAACTATTGTCCATTTTTGAATGTCGATGCTAAGCGTGCCGCTGTTGAATCTGCAAGCCCTGAGATCATAAAACGATGCACGTCAAAAATAGCATTTATCTAGCCCTGCTGGCGGGATTGGCAGGCTGCGCTACGCTGCCATCAAGCGGCCCTACGGGTGGGCAGATAGAAAAGACAGCGATTAGTCCGAAGGACGGCAGCGCCCCAATCAGGCTTCTCCAAGTCAATTCGATCGCTGATGTCCCTGATGGAGGAGCCAAATTGAGGCCGACGGGTTTGTTGGCAGACCGTACACCACCGCCAACCGACATGGTGGGGCCTGGCGATATTCTTGATATCAACATCTATGAAGCAGGTGTTGCGCTGTTTGCTGGCAGTGGCAATGCAAGTGGGCAGGCGGGGCAAATTGGAACAACCCCCGGCGTGCAGGTACAGAAACTGCCCCCTACACGCGTCGATGACCTTGGGGATATATCCATTCCCTACGCTGGAACCCTTCATGTGTCGGGGATTACCATCGGCGAGGTGGAGGCAATGATCCGCAATGCGTTGCAACGCTTGTCGCAAAATCCGCAGGTGGTGGTATCGTTAAGCCAAGCCATCACTAATTCTGTCATTATCGGGGGTGAAGTGGCAAAGCCGGGCCGACTGGTTCTTCAGACGAACCGGGAATCCCTGTCCGATGTTGTCGCTTTGGCTGGCGGTTATCGTGGCAACGCTAAAGATCTGACTTTACGCATTACGCGTGGTGGCAGCAATGTCGATGTACGCATGAACGATCTGA
This sequence comes from Sphingobium limneticum, assembly GCF_008710155.1. Taxonomy (GTDB): domain Bacteria; phylum Pseudomonadota; class Alphaproteobacteria; order Sphingomonadales; family Sphingomonadaceae; genus Sphingobium; species Sphingobium limneticum. Next base: position 8,977 of record NZ_VYPZ01000043.1, on the reverse strand, counting down.
TCGACAATCCCGGATTGGATGTGCGTGCCTATCCGGGCGACCGTTTCATCCTCATTAACAACCCCCGCACCTATTCGGTGCTTGGCGCGCCGGGCCGGGTAGAACAGATACCATTTAGTCGTTCGACCGTGTCGCTTGCTGAAGCAATCGCCACTGCTGGTGGCGTCAATCCCGGTGTAGGCAATCCTGCCGCGATCTTCGTATTCCGCTATATTCGCGATGAGCAGGGTAATGAAGTGCCAATAGTATATCATCTCAATATGATGAAAACTGGATCTTATTTCTTTTCTCAGCGCTTCTTTATGCAGGATAAGGATGTGCTGTACTTCGGTAATGCTTCTGCCAACCAGCCAAGTAAGCTCATTCAACTCATTAGTCAGCTTTTTTCACCCATCCTGACGGTTACAAGTGCGGTGCAAACCGTTCAAAACAGCCGGAACTAAAAAGGGTAAAGGCTAACTTCTAAGGAAAAATATGGAAATTCAGACCTACGACATTGCTGGTGTCACGCTTTTGGCTCCTCGCCATATCGGTGACGAGCGGGGTTATTTTGCGGAGACATTCCGCGCTGACCTATTCGCGCAGCATATCGGCGACTACAGCTTCGTGCAGGACAATGAATCCCGCAGCGCGAAGGCTGGCACGATCCGCGGCCTGCATTTCCAGAGCGATCCCCATGCCCAGGGCAAGCTGGTACGTTGCACCGCCGGTGCGCTGTTCGACGTCGCTGTCGACATCCGTACCGGATCGCCCACCTATGGCCAGTGGGTCGGCGAAACGCTGACGCCTGACAATGGCAAGCAGCTCTGGGTGCCGCCGGGCTTCGCGCATGGCTTTTGTTCGCTCGAACCGGACACCGTCATCGCCTACAAGGTGACCGGCAGCTACTACAATGTCGAATGTGACAAGGGCCTTGCCTGGGACGACCCTGCGATCGGCATCGTTTGGCCTGACGCCGCCGACGCCGACACCCTTTCCGCCAAGGACCGCAAACAGCCGCTCCTGGCCGACCTTCCCGCCTATTTCAGCTGGAGCAACTAACTCATGCGCGTGATCGTCACCGGCGGCGCCGGCTTCATCGGCTCTGCCCTCGTCCGTTATCTGGTGCTGGAAAAGGGCTATGACGTCCTGACCATCGACGCGCTGACCTATGCGGGCTGCGAAGCTTCGCTCAAGGAAGTCGAGGGCAAGAACACCCACCAGTTCCTGCACGCCAATATCTGCGATCGCGCGGCAATGGATGCGGCGATCACCGGGTTCAAACCCGACCGCATCATGCATCTGGCGGCCGAAAGCCATGTCGATCGCTCGATCACCGGCGCGGCCGATTTCATCCAGACCAACGTGGTCGGCAGTTTTACTTTGCTGGAAGCCGCCCGCGCCTACTGGAACGGCTTGGAAGGCGACGCGAAAGCCGCTTTCCGCTTCCTCCACGTTTCGACCGACGAAGTCTATGGCTCGCTGGGCGATGAAGGCTTGTTTGAGGAAACCACCCCTTACGACCCCAGCTCCCCCTATTCGGCGTCGAAGGCGGCGTCCGATCACCTCGCCAAGGCGTGGCAGCGTACCTATGGTCTGCCTGTGGTAGTGTCCAACTGCTCGAACAATTATGGGCCGTACCACTTCCCCGAAAAGCTCATTCCGCTGACGATCCTCAACGCGCTCGCGGGCCGTCCTCTGCCGGTCTATGGCAAGGGCGAGAATATCCGCGACTGGCTCTATGTCGACGATCATGCCCGCGCGCTGGACATCATCATCGAACGGGGGACCCCTGGCGAAACCTATAATGTCGGCGGCCGCAACGAGCGCAAGAATATTGACGTGGTGCTGCGCATCTGCGCGGTGCTGGACGAGTTGGTGCCGACCGACAGCCCGCGCGCCGAGCTGATCGAATATGTCACCGATCGTCCGGGACATGACGCCCGCTATGCGATCGACGCGACCCGCCTTGAGGACGAACTGGGCTGGAAGGCGCAGGAGAATTTCGACAGCGGCATCGAAAAGACGGTGCGCTGGTATCTGGACAATGCATGGTGGTGGCAGCCGCTGCGCGAACAATATGACGGCCAGCGCCTCGGCCTCGACAAAGCTGCCAAGGTGCCTGCATGAAGATCGCCGTCACCGGCACGACGGGGCAGGTCGTCACCAGCCTCATCGAACGGGGTACGGCCGCCGGGCATGAGGTGATCGCGATCGGCCGCCCCGATCTCGATCTGGCAGACCCGGCCTCGGTCGTGCGCGCGCTGTCGGCGGCCACGCCCGACGTCATCGTCTCCGCCGCCGCCTATACGGCGGTGGACAAGGCGGAGAGCGAGAGCGATCTGGCTTTCGCCGTCAACGGCGCGGGACCGGGTGCTGTGGCGCAGGCGGCAAAGGCGCTGGGCGTCCCGCTCATCCATATCTCGACCGACTATGTGTTCGACGGGACGCTGGACCGCCCCTATGTGGAAAGCGATCCGACCGGCCCCACCGGCGTCTACGGCGCGTCGAAACTGGCGGGCGAACGGGCGGTGCTGGACGGCCATGACAGTAGCGCCATATTGCGCGTTGCGTGGGTCTACAGCCCGTTTGGCGGCAATTTCGTCAAGACCATGCTGCGTCTGGCGGGCGATCGCGATGAACTGGGTGTGGTGGGCGATCAGGTCGGCAATCCGACCAGCGCGCTGGCGATCGCGGACGGTATCCTTCAGGTGGCTACCAATATGGTAGCCAGTGATAGCTCCGAGCTACGCGGTGTCTTCCACATGACCGCGCCGGGCGAAGCCAGCTGGGCCGATTTCGCACAGGCGATCTTTGCGGCGTCGGCGGCCCGTGGCGGCCCGTCGGCATCGGTGCGGCCCATCGGCACCGCCGACTATCCTACGCCTGCCACCCGGCCTGCCAATTCACGGCTCGACTGCGGCCTGATCGCCCGCGTCCATGGCGTCACGCTGCCGGACTGGCGCACGTCGCTGGACGTGGTGATGGATCGCCTGCAACCGGCGAACAACTGATTATCTTGAGGGATTAGTAAGAGCATGAAGGGTATCATTCTTGCCGGAGGCAGCGGTACGCGTCTCTATCCTATGACGCTGTCGACCTCGAAACAGCTCATGCCGGTCTATGATAAGCCGATGATCTATTATCCCCTCAGCACGCTGATGCTGGCGGGTATCCGCGAAGTGCTGATCATCTCCACCCCGCGCGACCTGCCTGCCTTCCAGTCGCTGCTGGGCGACGGTTCGGCTTGGGGCATGAGCATCGAGTATGCGGAACAGCCCAGTCCCGACGGTCTGGCCCAAGCCTATATCATCGGCGCCGATTTCGTCGCGGGCCAGCCCTCTGCGCTGATCCTGGGTGACAATATCTATCATGGCCACGGCCTGCCGGAAATCCTTGCCAGCGCTTCGTCCCGTACCACCGGGGCCAGTGTCTTCGCCTATCATGTCAACGATCCCGAACGCTATGGCGTGGTCAGCTTTGACGACAATATGAAGGCCGTCACGATCGAGGAGAAGCCGGAACAGCCCAAATCCAACTGGGCGGTCACCGGCCTCTATTTCTACGACGAACAGGTCGTGGATATCGCTGCCAACATGAAGCCTTCGGCGCGTGGCGAACTGGAAATCACCGACGTCAACCGCGTCTATCTGGAACGCGGCGAACTCCATGTCGAAATCATGGGCCGCGGCTATGCCTGGCTCGATACCGGCACGCCCGACAGCCTGCTCGACGCCGCCGAATTCGTCCGCGTCCTCGAAAAGCGTCAGGGTTTCAAGATCGCAGCGCCTGAAGAAATTGCTTTCCGTCAGGGGTTCATTGACGGGCCGCAGCTGGAAAAGGCGATCGGCAAGCTCGGCAAGTCGGACTATGGTCGCTACCTGCGCGCCATCCTGACCGAAAGCTGACTTGACGGCTTGACCCCTGCCCCATGGCGACGGATAGTGACGGGATGCTGGCCCAAAAGCTCGTTCCCCATTATGTCGAAAAACCATGGGGCCGGACGGATTTGCCTGCGATCTTCGCGGCTGCAGGCACAGGCCGGCAGATCGGTGAAGTCTGGTTCGAAAGCGCTGACGGCCGCGACCTGCCCCTGCTGGTCAAATATATCTTCACCAGCGATCGCCTCTCGATCCAGGTCCATCCCGACGATGCGCAGGCCGTGGCCAAGGGGCTGCTGCGCGGCAAGGAGGAAATCTGGTACATCCTCGATTGCGAGCCGGGCGCGACGCTGGGGATCGGCCTCACCGTTCCCCTGACCCCCGACCAGTTCCGCGCCGCTGCGCAGGACGGGTCGCTGGAACGATGGATCGACTGGAAGCCGGTGCGACCGGGCGACTGCTATTTCATCCCGGCCGGCACCGTTCATGCGATCGGCGCGGGTATCACGCTGGCAGAGATCCAGCAAAATGCCGATGTCACCTATCGCCTCTATGATTATGGCCGCCCGCGCGAACTGCATCTGGAAGATGGCGTCGCGGTCAGCCGCCTGGCGCCCTATGACCGCGCCCTGACGCAGGCGCAGCTGGGCAGCGACACCCGCCTGATCGGCGCCGACGAAGCCCCCTTCTCGCTCGACCTCGTCCACTGGACAGAAGGACAGAGCGTCAGCGTGCCAGATGGCAAGCAGATGTGGTTTACGCCCCTGAGCGGCGCTGGCACGGTCAACGGCCTGCCCTGGGAAAAGGGCGACTGCCTGCTGCTGGAGGCCGACTGCGCCTTCACTCTGACGACAAGGCCGGTCTCCGCCCTGCTCGCCATCCCGCGCTGATCGGGCTGCCACAGACCGCTCGCCAGTGGTCATGCATGGGGCGCCGACCGACAGATTTTGCCGTCATTGCGCGCGCAGCGAAGCAATCCGCTGATAATTCACGATAATAGGATGAAGCGCGGTCACCAGGCACGCGATGTCCGATAAAAACCTTTACTTATCAACGTCTTGCAATTGCAAAAACGCGCAGCACCTGTCCAACTCGCTGTCTCGTTACCGGCGCGGAAAAGCCCCCCGATCAGGCCGGAACCACATAATCCCGCACCAGCGCCAGCGCCAGCCCATTGAGTGTCGCCGCCCGCTCCACGCTGTCGCTTTCGGTATAGCAGCGCAGTTCCGGCGCATTGCCGCTCGGCCGCAGGTGGATGATGTCGCCGCCTGCGAAGTGGATGCGCAGCCCGTCGGTCCGGTCGATCCCGTCCGCTTCGCCCGCCAGATCCCCGAACATCGCCGTCAGCCGCTTGAGGATCGCGGCCTCATCCCCCTGCTCCAGATGCGCAATCAGTGCCTGGCTCTGCGCCGTGGGATAATTTTGCAACCGCTCGCTGAACGTATAGCGTTCAGGCAATTGCGCCTGAAGTGCGGACAGCGTCACGCCCCGGCGGCGCGCATCGACCAGCACCGACAGGATCGGCAGCACCGCGTCCCGCGTCGGCAATGCGCCCAATGTCCGCCCGTCGACGTCGACCGGCGTGGCCAGCAGGAAACCGCCATTGGCCTCATAGCCGCACACGCTCGCCTGACCATCGGCCACCAGCGCGTTCATCGTCTCGATGACGAAGGGCGACCCGATCCGCGTCCGCCGCACGGCCGTAAACAGTCCCGACAGCTCGACCGCGCTGTTGCAGCTGACCGGGGTGGCGATCGCCGCGATGCCCAGCGCCCGCGCGCTCAATATGCCCAGCACGTCGCCGCGCATCCACACGCCCTGTTCGTCCGCCAGCAGCGGCCGATCGCTATCACCGTCGGTCGACAGGATCGCGTCCAGCTTGAGGTCCGCCGCCCATTGCCGCGCCAGCGCCTGGTCTTCGGGACGAACCGCCTCGGTATCCACGGGAATGAAGCGATCGGACCGGCCCAGCGGAACGGCCGTGCCGCCCAGCGCCTCGACCAGCGCAACCAATATGTCGCGCCCGACCGCCGAATGCTCGTAGACGCCCAATGTCATACCACTCAGCGCCTGCGCTCTGAAGGCATCGACATAGCGCGCGATATAGGGCGTCGCGGCATCCACCAACGACTTTACGGGCGCGGCGTCCGCCAGCATCCCGTCTTCATCGAACAGGTCGGGCACGTCCACGCTCTGCGCCCGGATCGCCATTTCGTCGGGCTTCAACACTTCGCCGTCGGTGCGGTTGAACTTGATGCCGTTGCGGTCGTCGGGGATATGGCTGCCCGTCACCATCAGCGACGGGATGCCGTGCGCGAACCCATGGGCTGCCACGGCAGGCGACGGCACGAACCCGCAATAGTCGACCGTTCCGCCCATATGCCGCACCGCGGCGGCGCAGGCCGCCATGATGCGCGGGCTGGACGGCCGCAGGTCGCCCGCGATGGCGACAGTGGTGCCGGGCGCAAACTGCCCGATAGTGACCAGATGTTGTAGGAAGGCGGCGGTATAGGCGAAACAGACCCGGTCCGTTATCGCGCTCACCAGTCCGCGCGCGCCGCTGGTGCCGAACGCGACGCCGGATTGCGCCATTAGGTTGGCGATGGAAACGGTTTGCGTCATAAACCCCCCGGTTATGTGGATTTGCCAAGTGTCTAGACTATTCTTCCTCACCCATAAAGCCGCTCATCCCACCATACCGGCTCCGGCAAGTCATGGGTTATCCCCGCGGCATCCGGGGGCAGCGGGTTGATCAGGATATTGCGCTCCATTCGCGCCACCATGGACGGCACCAATAATATCGCGCTGCGCCGCTCCTCATACCATGCCTGCCCTAACGCCTTTCACAGCCCCTCATCCTGCCTGTCCCATCCCGGATGGGCGGCGGTCTGAAAGATTTCGTAGTTGGTGCCGTTGGGATGGTGATGCGGACATAATGCTGGTTGGGTGGCAGTACGCTGCTGGCATGGGCCAGCTTTTCTAGCATCGCCGTCGAATAATGTTCCGAGGTACATATGATGGGGCTGGCCGGCATATTCCACCGCCCCGGATAAAGCCGCGCTCCTTCGCTGTCATAGATGGGATGGACGCCATCGAGATCGCCGATGCGATAGGCTGACAATATCCGGTCGGTCCGCCCGTCACACGCCCCCGCCATAGGCGGCGCGGCTGAGCAGGTTGATAACCAGATCCGCGCCCGGACTGGTTGCCAGCGCGACGTCGAGCGGCGCCTTCTCGTCCAGCATCGGATGGGGTCGGCCCAGAAATGCGCGGGCGCGCTCCGGCTCCTTATAAATGTCGAGTGCGAAGCTGAACACCTTGGCCAGACGGGCCAGACGGTCGCCCTCCTCGCTGGTCAGCCGCTTGGACGCGGATTTGCGCCGCCGTTCCAACGTCGCCTTTGGGATCAGGCGGAACTTGAAGCGCACATCACCCGGCGCCACGCTGTCGGCCAGATGATCGAGCGCCGCGACTGGCAGCCCGCTTTCGATCAAGAACGGCAGTGCCAGACGCGACGCATGAATTCCGAGCTTTAGGCCCAGTAGCGCTTCTACGGATTGAAATTGCGTCACCCCGATCATTCTGCCTCGGTTAAGGGATAAGCAGCGCGATCGGCCCAGGGCAAGGCTGTGCCGCTGATCGCAATCTGGTAGCGAATGATGGCGCGACCATCTTCGGGCATGTGATGAAAACCTTGTGACGCCAGCATGTCGATCAAGGTAATTTTGCCCGAACCGGGACCGCCAGTGATGACATGAAAATCGGGTGTGTCAGCCATTGTCGGACGGCTCTTTGTCGGCGCCAGCTTCCATGTCGAAAGCGCGTTTGCCGCGACGCTTCCACAGGGCCACTATGTCGCCAGCATTCTCATCGCGCGCAAGGCCTGCCAGTTCGAGCATCGCGCCATAAAGGGTGGCGCGATCGTCATCGGTCAATTCGACAAGGCCAGCTTTCTGAACGAGGCCGCCCAGCTCTATGAGATGGCGGGTGCGTGTCCGGCGCTGCACGACCCAGCCTCTTGTATCGGTGCGGCGTTGCATGGCTTCGACGCGGCGCATGGCATGATCGTTTCGATCCATCGCCTTGCCGGTCGCGACCACATCAGCCGCGAGTCTTTTTGCCACGTTGTTGAAAGAATGCGGAGCCTTTCGCGCGCCATGCCTCCTTCTCTTCCGCGTTGCTGGACTCGACTGCGGTTATCAAAATGCCGGCAAGTATATCTAGGTCGAGCGCGTCAGCTCCCGTTGATGTTACCAACTGGCCAAGCTGTTCGACCTTCTTTGCCTTGAGCGCCTTGGCCTTCTCACCCAGCGCCCGTAGCTCCGCGTCATAGTCGCGTGTCTTTCGCACCCTAAGTTCCCTCATCATGATGTAACTAGGATAACAGAATAGTAAGTTCGCATGAATGGAAAACGGCTCGATCCTGAAAATGCGATGAAGTCAGTCATACGAACGGCAGAGAGTTTGAGTGCGCGCTTATACGTCGTGGCCAACGTGCGCTAAGAAAGGCAGTATAGCGGCTGTCATGGCGATCTACCATTTCTCGGCCAAGGTAATCAGTCGCGCTAACGGATCGAGCGCCGTTGCGAGTGCTGCCTATCGTGCGGCAGAAAGGCTGCACGATGACCGGCTCGGGCGCGACCATGATTTCTCGAACAAGGCCGGCGTCATACATTCGGAAATCATGTTGCCAGAAGGTGCACCGGAGCGTTTAAACGATCGTACAATTTTGTGGAACGAGGTGGAGGTCGGCGAGAAGCGCAAGGATGCGCAGCTTGCCCGCGAAGTGGAATTCTCGATCCCACGTGAGATGAACCAACGGCAAGGCATCCAACTTGCCCGTGATTTTGTCGAAAGGCAGTTCGTCAAACGTGGCATGATCGCGGACATGAATGTGCATTGGGACATGGGGAAGGATGGAGGCCCCAAGCCTCATGCTCATGTCATGCTGTCGATGCGGGAGGTAGGGCCGGAAGGCTTCGGCCAAAAAGGCCTCTGTACATTATTCGGACACAGATTCACGGTAGCGGCTTGATGAGCAGCGGCATGAGGCCATCGGCATCGAGGTCGAGGCTCTCGGACCAGATATAATCGCCGGTGAGATTGATGCGGTCCCA
>NZ_VYPZ01000042.1 GCF_008710155.1 Sphingobium limneticum | reverse complement strand
CCGATGTGCTCAGCAGCATCGCCGACATCCCCCAGAACCGTCTCCACGAACTGCTGCCATGGAATTGGCGCGCAGCCGAAGATCAACGCGAAGCCGCCTGATCCGCGGCCTTCACCGAATGCCTACGTTAGATGAGAGAGGTATGATGTACCACTCACGAAAATCGTCGTCATAGAGACCGCGCCGCCGCCCTGCGGCCTCAAATTTTAGCTGAAGGGCTTCGCGACGCTTCGTATAGGCTTTGCGTTCGGGATTGACGACAAAGGTGTTGGGCTTGGATCCATGGGCAATGATCCGCCTAGCAATTGGGTGCACCCCTTGCCTGTCGGGCTCGTCGCACAGCATCCGCATGTAAGTTGCGACGGTTTGATCCGGCGATCCATATTCAACCGCATTTGTGCCGGCAGCGTCAAGAACATCTCGATCGATCTGACGTGGATCGGTGAGGGTTGTATTCTCGAATGGCCAGCGAGTAACAGGGCCAGTTTCTTGGGTTTCAAAAACCCTCTCTGATAAAAGAAAGCCCATTTTGTGGGTAAACTTACGATACACATTCGGAGGGCGATCATACGATATATCACCATCCAGATCCGGCTTAGAATCGAGATAATCGCGCAGGACTATATGTTGCCAATTGTCTGTTGGCGCGCAGAACCAATGCGTCCCTGGAATTTCTCGACCAATGAATGGTCTGGTGCCAAGCTCAAGGACTTCGGCCTCGTGCTTTTTGCGCTCTTTTTTAGTAATGAAATGAGGAATATCATTCAGTAGGTTGCGTAACTGAAGACCTTTGGCGCTAATCATTTCATCATGTTCGGATTTGAGAAGCGCGATGCGTTCATTTTCCAGCTGATGTGCAATCCAGATGCGGGGCGCATCGAACAGGATCGCCTGCCGCAGGTCGTGCCCCGACATTGTCTCGAAATCATATTCGACGACGTCGATCTCGATACATGACTGGACGCGCTGGCGGAGAAGCTCTGCCTTGACTTCGTCGACCGCGTGGTAGACCTTGATTTCGACATTTAGGCGACCATCGGGATGATAGAGTACGACGTCAGGCCTGATGCCGTCCTGCCATTCTTCCAGCGTCACGGCATGGTATTTCCAGTCGGTCTCGAAATCGCGGGCTAAGTCTCGATATTCGACATGGTGCGGAGGAAGCCCGACAGTTCGGGCCTCTTCGATTACCATCTTCGACCAGAGGTGAAGGCTTGTTTCGAGGCCGGATGTGCATTCGTCATGCGAAACATGTGCAAAGTGACCGCGCCGCGTTATGATTTTGTCGCTACCCTTACGGGTATGTGGGACGGTTTCTGCAACGTGGCGCATTTCGGATTGGCAGCCGGCGCAGATAAATGGCGCTTGGGTTTTAGAAGCGTCATCGATGTGAACGACCTTGCCGGTTGATTTCACAAGAGCGAAGGGATGTTTCAGCATTTTGAACCATGGACAGATCTATTGTGGCGAGGCGTCCAATGGATGAATTTCCTTTGTCGCCGTGGAGCGCGCACAAAGTTCCTACATTGTTTTTATCTCTTCCTCTCCTGCCGAACCAAGCTATTTGGAACAGCGTGAGTGAACCGTTCATGCGACCGCGAAATTTATCCCACATTTTCGCGATTCAAGAAAATGTGGGATAAATCACGATATTCCTGTCGGTTATGCCACTGTCGCGACTTCGACGGTGAGGTGCTGAAGCTCATGAACGGGCACAAGGCGTCTGCGGATTTCCGTCGCATCTACGCCCGGTTGGGCAGAGACGCCAACGATCGCGGAGTGTGCTTCAGGGCCTACCTTCCACACGTGCAGGTCCGTGATCCGGGCATCGCCTGCCGTTTCGACCAACTCGCGGACTTCATCGGCTACGTGGCGATCTGTGCGGTCCAGGAGAATGGCGGCCGTGTCGCGCATCAGCGACCATGACCAGCGCGCAATCACGATGGCGCCGACGATGCCCATGATTGGATCCATCCACACCCAGCCCAGATAGCGGCCGGCCAACAGAGCTGCGATTGCCAGCACCGATGTCAGGGCATCAGCCAGAACATGCATGTAGGCAGAACGCAGATTGTTGTCGCCACCATGGCTGTGACCATGGTGATGCCCATGGTCGTGACCGTGGCCGCCGGAGAGCAAAAAGGCCGAGGCTATGTTCACGAGCAGCCCGAGGATTGCGATCCATGTGGCCTCCGCGAAGGCGACGTTGATAGGCTCAAACAGCCGCATGACGGACTCGACGCCGATAGCGAGGGCTATGATGCCCAGGACGAGGGCCGATGCGAATCCAGCGAGATCGCCGATCTTCCCGGTGCCGAAGCTGAAGTCGCCGTTATGAGCATGGCGTTTCGCATAGGCATAAGCCGCGGCCGCAACACCAAGCGCTCCGGCATGGGTGGCCATATGGAAGCCGTCAGCCAGTAGGGCCATCGATCCAGTAGTGTAACCAGCGACAATCTCTGCCACCATCATGAGGGCGGTGAGCACCACGACCCAGAGTGTCCGGCGGGCATTGTCGTCATGGCTGGCGGCCAGGAACATATGTTCGTGCGTCAGGTGGCCGGTGTCGGCCAGCACGGCGGTCTTGGTGCTCACTTGCTGTACCTCCGGATGATCGTGACGAGGTCCTCTGCGCCTTGCTGGCGTTCTTCGGGCGACAGACCGTCGCGCGCGACATGGGCCTCCAGATGTTCGACGATGATCTCATCGAGAAGCCCATTCACGGCTCCGCGAACGGCTGCGACCAGATGGAGGACTTCGGTGCAATTCGCGTTGCCGCCAAGCGCGCGTTCTACTGCGCCAACCTGGCCCGCGATGCGCTTGATTCGCCCGAGTAACGCGTCTCGGTTTTCATTGATGTGGGCCATTTTTCCCTCGGTAGCCTCAGTGTCACGCAGCAAATTGCTGCTGGTAGGACGATGCGTTATAGGGTAGGTGGGTAGGGTATGCAATCAAATTCAATGGAATGATCTGTGCGCTCGCCTTGCATTGACCTTTGTGGTTTTGACGCCTCGTCCGGCTGGTGCCGTGGTTGTGGTCGTTCTCGTGAGGAAGTGCGTCGTTGGCGCAATCTGCGCCCGGGCGAGGCGCGTAAGGTTGCTGCGGATTTACCGCAGCGCCTGTCCAAGCTGCGCGCAAAGGGCCTGACGAATGATCGCACCGACGACTGACCAGCCTTTCGGCTGATGTCGTCGGTGCGATGGGTGGCAAGCGGAAGCTGTTAGCCAGGCGCGACCTTCAACTGGTGATCGTCTCCGTATCGAATGCGGCAGGAATAGCCATGGCCGCACTCGGTGTGCATCTGCGATACAGCGGCTTTCGTTAGCCGCTGTATCTGGCCACTATCTTCGATTTCGATCCGTTCAACCGATTGGAAGTCGAAAGGTGCGACCGGCACATTTTCCCGACCCTGCTTGATGAGTACCCCGTAGTGCGCCGTGCCTTTGAAATAGGTCACCCGGATGTCATGGGAGCTTTCGTTCTTCCATCTGGGATGGACGGGACCGCATGCGGACAAGCATAGGGCCAAGGCGGTCAGTAAGATCGTCGGTTTCATGGTCTCAATTTCTTGCGGGATTGCTGTTCCTAACAAATCCGCCCTAACCGGGCATGAATGCCTAACCCTCAGGGGCGACGCGATCTGGTCGCATCAGCGCCATGTTCACCACATCGATCCAGTTCCCGCCCATGAAGAGCGCGTTGCGTGAGGTGCCCTCTTCGACAAAACCCAGCCGATGGTACAGCCGCCGTGCGGGTTCGTTATGGGCGAAGACGTTCAGTTCGAGCCTGCTCAGGTTGAGATCACGCCAGCAATATTCAATGGCGACTGCCATCGCGTCTGCTGCCAAGCCTTTGCCGCGGTCTTCGACCTCACCGATGCGGATGCCGATAAGGGCCGATCGATGGATGGCGTGGATTTTGTGGATTTGGATGAATCCCACAATGTGCGGAGCGTCCTGCACGCGAATAGCGAAGAAGACGCGTGAGGCGTCCTGATCGGCATTTAGCCAGAATGCTTCCTGATGCTGCCAGTTAAGCGGTCGGTAGGGTTCATTCAGGCGAGCGTCGTCGGCATTGTCCATCCAGCGGAACAGGCGCTCGAGATCGACAGGGAAAATGGGGCCGAGGGCCACGGTGTTGCCAAAGAGCATATTGGGTCTTTCATGATGTGCAGATGGCCGCGCGGATGGCGACCGAAGAGGAAGCTCGATCAGACTGGCTGGGGGCTAAGGCGCCTGAGCCACCATGTTCGGATGGCCCGCTCCGCAGGTGCCTCGATGCTGTGGTGCAGGAGGGCTGCCAGACCAAGCATCGTTGCCGACGTGACGATGACCCCCGCGAAGGGGCCTATCTGTGCGCGGTCGATTGCCCGGAGCAGCACGAAGCCGGCGTGATGGTGGATGAGATACAGCGGGTAGCTGAGAGCGCCGAGATACAGCAGAATAGGATGAGTGATCGCGGACAGGCGGCCGTTGATGGCCAGCCAGAGCATCACCTGAATTCCAACCCCGGCGATCAGGAAGGCGGCGCCGCCATTGAAGCTCAGTATCGCCAACGCCATCGCGAAATAGGGAAGTTGGTCGAGATAGCGCCGTTGTGCTGACCACGCTCTGTAGGTGAGCACACCAATGGCGAAGAACGGGCTGTATTGGTTCACCAGGAGCATCTGTACCCGATACGGCGCTATCTCGGAGACGGAGGCGATCGCGCCAACTGCCATCCAACCAGAAAGCAGGTACTCGATGCGCACCCGCCTGCGCGCCATCCATGCGAGGGCGGCGCAGATGTAGAAGGCAAGTTCGACAGTCAACGTCCAGTACACGCCATCGACCGACGGGACGAAGAAGAAGCCTTGCAACATGGTGAGGTTGATCAGGATCGTTTCGAATTCCGCCTGTAGACGTTCGGTCCCGCTCCATTGCACGACCAGCGTCGTGATCAGCACCGCCGCCCAATAGGCTGGGAAGAGCCGGGCAACACGCTTGATGGTGAAGTCGGCGATGCCCGCGGTGTTTTCCAGCGTCCGACTGATCACGAAACCGGAGATGCCGAAGAACAGGAAGACGCCATAGCCTCCGGCATCGAATCTCACTCCGATGTTGCGGTGCTCGGGAAAGAAGTCGGGATAGATCGAGGTGTAGTGGAACAGCATCACGCTGATCGCTGCGATCCCGCGCAGGGCGTCGAGTTCCTTCAGCCTGTTCCTGAACGGGCCGCTGACCGGTTGTTGTTCAAGCCGATCAGAACGCACATCGACCTTCTGTTCAACGAGGGTCATGGCCGCCCCCCTTGAAAATCTTCCCAACCATGTTGCGGACATCTTGATAGAATGGGCCGGTATCGTCCTTGTCGAAGACATAGTAGCGCATGTTCGGGCGCACGAAGTCTGCGAGGTAGGATCGTAGCTCATGCAGGCGGCTATATTTAGCGACGCGCTCATCTACGCTCGATTTCCCGACGAGCAGGCGCATCAGCCTTTTCGTTTCAGGGATCATGTAGCGCGCCTGAATTATGTCCTGTCGGCCCATTGGCGCGTCGACGACCTGGCCCAGGACCGACCGGCGATAGGCTTCCCAGGCGAAGAGTATGTCACAGTGGCGAGCGAGAGGGAGGCTGCCCCAATAACGGCCGTTTACTTCCATGAGCCAATAGCGCTTCCGCGCAGCATCATAGCGATACTCGACCATGGCCGGGCCCTCCCACTCCAAGTCCTGAAGCAGGCGCTCCGACAATTTCATCTGCGCTTGATGTTGATAGAGTGGCTCGTTGTAGCAGAGCGTCGACACCCCACCTTCTGGCGGCCATTCATGTAGGCGCACATGCTGAAAGCGCAGCGTCGCGCGATTGCGCGCCATGTAGAGCATTTGACCGAGCCCCACGCCATCGCAATAGGACTGGATCAGCGGCCAGCGGCCTATTGTTTGGAAGCGATCAAGCAAACGGTCGAGTTGGCCGACATTGCTGATGAACTCTGCCTTCTCCCATTTGAGGCCAGCCTCTTCGAGAAGGGGGAGGATGTCATTTGGGTTGTCCCACTTGGCGATAGCGGGGAAGGTCTGCTCAGCGATCCGCGCGGCGAAATCTTCGCCGGCTCGAGGTTGCCATGTCTGCGGCACGTCGAACCCGAGCTTTCTGGCTGCGCTCAGTGTGTCGCTCTTGCTGAGCGCCCGCTGCAATTGCTCCAAGCGGGGCGTCAGAACTTCGCACTTGCCGATGTACTTCGGACCTGACGCCAGTTGCAGCAAATCGGTTTCGGACACAGCGAATAGTGCCATCGCGCCCGTGCGACGTACGATGTCGGGCATCCAGGACATGATTGGCCCGGCCGGACGGATGATGGCTTGCGAGCAATGTCGTGAGGCTGCAGCCATTGAGGTTGCGGCCGTCCCGACGCCGATGACCGGCACGCCCTTTTGGCCGAGTTCACGGATGATGCTGAGATTGATCGCGCTATCGAGCCCGAGCACGATAGCAGGTGGGTGCGGGCGCAAAGGACGCCCGCCAGAATGCAGTGTTGCCACAGAAGATGCCTTTCGAACGTGCCGAAGGCAGCGACGGACGCAAAGCATCACAGCCGCTGCCAGACTGGCAGGTCAGACCAATCGGAAGATCGGGCGCCCTACGAAAAGGGCGCGGCGGCATCAGGCGGAGGGCGGCTCTAGTAGCGGAGGGGAGGGGACGATCGTCAGCTGTTGGTCATCAGACCGACGGAACTGACGCTTGAGAATACGGCGGTGCCGGTCGCCCACACCAGCTATCCTGACGTCGTCTGCTGATCCGTGCGTGTGATGGCCGGTGTGACGGTGAGAACCGTCAGGGAGTTCGTCCGTCTGCCCGTCAACCAGATCCGCCGGCTCAGTGTGCGCCTTACCTACTGGATCGGTATGGGTATATTCGTAATGATGTCCCTGAAGCGGCGCGTGCGGCAGGGCGGCTCCAGCCGCTCCTTGAGCGAGGATCGCCAGAACTGTCAGCATTATGCAGCGGATCAGCTGTGTCATGTCGCCTCGGCTCACATGCTCAGTTCGGGTTGCGCTCGGAGGCCTATAACAGAAATGGCCTCACAGATATCGTGAGATTGCCCGGAATTCTTCAACAGCCTTGGAGACGCCGCCGCTATCCTGGCTATGGCTGAGGCAATGATCGATATGGTCGTTGATCAGGGTCTTCTTGGCGTTGACGATCGCACTCTCGACTGCTTGCAGCTGCTGAGCGATCTCGACGCAGGAGCGTCCTTCTTCGATCATCGTCACGATGCTGCGCAGGTGGCCGCCAGCGCGGTTCAATCGCTTTATGATCGCAGGGTGCGTCTCGTGCTGATGATCAGCCATGCAGAATCTACTCCAGGAATGAGGCTTGCAGTATCCTCCCCGGGGGGATACTGCAAGCCTCATTCATATCCCCCCGGGGAGGATGATTCGTGATGAGGTCATGCAATGCTTTCGGTGTTGAGCAATCGGACATACCGTCACCTGTTCCTGGCGCAGGTGGTGGCTTTGGTCGGAACCGGGCTGGCTACGGTCGCGCTGGGGCTGCTCGCCTATGACATTGCCGGCGGATCGGCAGGCGCAGTGCTGGGGACCGCGCTGGCCATCAAGATGATCGCCTATATTGGTGTGGCTCCCGTCGTAGGCGCCTTTGCCGACAGGCTGCCGCGTCGCGCCTTTCTCGTCACGATGGATGTGCTGCGCGCCGCCGTCGCGATCTGCCTGCCGTTCGTCAGCGAGATCTGGCAGATCTACGTCCTGATCTTCGTGCTTCAGTCTGCATCGGCAGCGTTCACGCCCACTTTTCAGGCGACCATTCCCGATGTCCTGCCGGAAGAGCGCGACTATACCAAGGCGCTCGCCCTGTCGCGGCTGGCTTATGATATGGAAAGCCTGACGAGCCCGATGCTTGCGGCTGCCCTGCTGACTGTCATCAACTTCCACTGGTTATTCTCGGGCACGGCGGTCGGTTTCGTCGGTTCGGCCATTCTGGTCCTGTCGACCACCTTGCCTCGAGCGCTTAACCGTAAGGAAGTGCGCACCGGCATTTATGCCAAGACCACCAGGGGTATGCGGATTTACCTCAAGACGCCACGGCTGCGCGGCCTTCTCGCTTTGACCTTTGCGTCGGCGGCGGCGAGTTCGATGGTGATCGTCAACACTGTCGTCATTGTCCGGGACCAGCTTGGCCTTGGCCAGCGGGACGTTGCCTTCACACTAGCAGCCTTTGGTGGAGGCTCTATCCTCGCTGCGCTGGGGTTGCCCCGTATTCTCGACCGCATATCCGACCGCTCGATCATGATCACTGCCGCAGCAGTGCTGGCTTGGGGGCTTGCGATCATGGGTGCCCTCACGCACTGGTTCGGCAGTTCTTCCAACTATTGGTCCATACTGCTCGCGGGTTGGTTCGTCCTGGGTATGGCCTATTCGATGAGCGTCACCCCGTCGGGACGGCTATTGAAACGGTCGGCCAATGCGGAAGATCGGCCTGCACTCTTTGCGGCGCAGTTTGCCCTGAGCCACGGAAGCTGGTTGATCTGCTATCCGCTTGCTGGCCAGCTTGGCGCGAGAGAAGATCAGGTAATGACGTTCATTGCCATGTCGATCATCGCGCATTTTGGTGTGATCGCTGCTTATTTGCTGTGGCCGAGCGCGGATCCTGACGAACTTCCGCATGATCACGTCGATCTCGATGCAGACCATCCCCACCTTCGGGACAAGCATGGCCAAAGCGCTGGCCACGCCTATGTGATCGACGATCTTCATCAGCATTGGCCAAGATCATGACTCGTTCTTTCGGTCGATCCGGCTTGCCGAGCGCATGTGACGAAGATAGCGTGCGCGCCATGCGAGCATTGCACTCATCCCGGCGTAACAGCACGGCGCTCATATGGCGTCGGCGCGTGTCGACGCTGTGCGGCCTGCTCGCTTTGTTGGGTGTGACCCTGTTGACCACTTGGCATGACACCCTACCTCAGGCGCATGCGGCCCAGCAGGTCGCGTCCAGCGTCGCCGATCACGATCATCACCATGACCGGCATGAGACGAAGGACCAGCCTGACCTGGCAGACATGATGCACATTGCTGCACATGCCGCGCATCAGTCGACAGATCTCCCGTCGCAGCCCGTAATAGTTGCAGATGTTGCGCCGGTCGCTGGGCGTTGGGAGCTGTTCCACGCTGCCGCGTTGGGTTCCACGGGGCCAGCCTCTCTCTTGAGACCACCCGAGGCCTGATCCCTGGCGCGCATCTGCGCGCATCTTTTGATCAGACCTACGAGGGAATTACACAATGCAAGCCTTTCGAGGCTGGCTGCCGCGTATTGCGGTATCCGGCGCGGTCGTTGCGACCTGCCTTATGGCGGGTGGCACGGCTGCAAGCGCGCAAGTCGCGCCACCATTTGCCGAGCTTTTTCGGCAAACCAGCGAAGCGCCACGTCAATTGGAGCTCGAAGCCGAAGTAGATCGTGCCGAAGGATTGGCACGGCAGGCACGCGCCTATCCCAATCCGACCGTGAGCGTCATGACGGAGAATGTGGGGGGGCAACGCCCTTACAACCGCTTCGGTCGTGCGGAAAACACGCTCCAGGTAAACCAGCCGCTTGAGCTGTTCGGAAAGCGCTCCGCTCGCATCGCGGCAGGCGAAGCAGGCGTGGTCGCTGCTCAGGCGCGTACGCGTGACGGGCGGCTGTCCTATGCATATGAACTGGCGCGTGCCTATGCTGGCGCTGAAGTAGCCGATCGCAGGATCGGGCTGGCTGAAGATGAACTGGAAGAAGCAGAAGCCGATCTTAAGGCCGCCCGCGCTCTGGTTGAAGCGGGCAAGGAAGCCCGGCTTCGCGGCCTTCAGGCTGAAACCGAAGTGAATTCGCTAAAGGCTGTCGTCGATACGGCCAAAGCAGAGCGGGTTGGCGTCTATTCCCGCCTGACTGCGCTCAGTGGTCAGTCGGTGTCTTATTCGACGCTTGCCGAACCCATGTTGGACCGGTTGGCGCCGATGAAGGGGCAGGGGCCCATCGACCCGACGCAGACGGCGCCGTATCTGGCAGCGAAAGCTGACGCAGAAGCCGCCGCGCGGCGGGTGACATCCGCCAAGCGGCAGGCCATTCCTGATGTGACGGTGTCCGTCGGCGTCAGACGGCTTGAGGTCGATAACGCGAATGCTCTGCTGGCAGCTGTGAGCGTGCCATTCCCGCTCTTCGACAGGAATCGCGGCAACATCGATGCTGCGCAGGCCGAACTGCGCGGCGCGCAGGCACGGGAGGCGGCAACCCGGTTGGAGGCCGAGGCTGCAATCCAGGCTTCGCTTGCTCTCAACGAAGCGGCAGACGCCAGAGCAGCGGCTGCGGATAGAACGCTGTCTACGGCCGAAGAAAGTTACCGGCTTGCACGCATCGCCTATGAAGCGGGGAAGTCCCCGCTGATCGAATTGCTAGCTGCCCGCCATGGCCTGGGAGCTGCTCGCGGCGTGGTGCTCGATGCCCGCGCTGCCCAGTTTGACGCCCGCGCCAGCCTTGCACGGCTTGAGGGCCGCACCATCACCGGAGAACCCGTCCAATGAAGTCCGACAACAAACTCTATGCCGGCGCTGCGGTCGGCCTCATTCTGGCGGCACTGGCCGGCTTCGGCGTTGCACGCATGACAGCGCCCAGCGCACCGGTGGCTGAGGAAAGCGCTGCGGAAGCAGAGGCCCAGCCTGCCGATACCGTGGAGATCACTGCGGACGGCATCAAGACCTCGGCAATCTCGGTTGAAGCTGTCTCCGGCTCCAGTCTCTCGGGGATCGTCATGGCGAGCGCCACGGTCGAAGCCACGCCTGATGCCGAAGCTGTTCTAACCGCGCGAGCGCCAGGCACGGTGACGCGCATCTTCAGGCGTATCGGTGATACGGTTCAGGCCGGTGAGGCGATCGCGCTGGTGGAAAGTCGTGATGCCTCGGCAATCGCGGCTGATCGGGGAACTGCGGCGGCGCGGGCGACACTCGCTGCGCGGCAATTGGCCCGCGAGAAGAGCCTGCTCGCGCAAGGTGTATCGGCGCGGGCGGACTATGAAACGGCCGAAGCCAATCTGGCGGTAGCTCGGGCCGAAGCGCGCCAGGCGGACGCGGCTGCGCGTGCAGCACGGGTTGCTGGCGATGGTCGGTCCGTATCGGTCGTGAGCTCGGTCTCCGGTCGAATCACGTCGGCGACGGCCAGCCTTGGTTCGTTTGTGCAGGCGGAGACCGAACTGTTCCGGGTCGCAGATCCGCGCAGCATCCAGATCGAGGCCGCGGTGCCCGTGGCTGATGCTGGTCGGGTCAAGGCTGGGGATCGGGTGGAACTCACGACATCCGACGGCCAGAAGGTGGAAGGGCGCGTGCGCTCGGCGACGGGTGTTGTCGACACGCAGACCCGGCAAGCCACGGTGGTCATCACCCCGAGCGGTGGTGGCAGCGCGATCGCTCCGGGACAGCTTGTGCAGGCACGTATCTTTGCCAGCGGTGGTCAGGGCGCGAGCGGTGTCACGGTGCCGCAGGATGCGGTCCAGACAGTCGGCGAACGGACAGTGGTTTTTGTCCGCACGCCCAAGGGCTTCAAGGCACAGACCGTTCAGGTCGCCAGTCGCAGTGGCGGCATGGTTGCGATTGCGGCTGGCCTGAAGGCGGGACAGCAGATCGCGACGACCAACGCCTTCCTCCTCAAGGCTGAGCTTGAGAAGGAGTCGGCAGAATGATTGCGCGCATCCTCAGTCTATCCGTCAGGATGAGATGGGCGGTGTTGTTCCTGACACTCGCCATTGTCGGATTTGGCGGCTGGCAGATAACCAAGCTGCCGATCGATGCCGTGCGGGACATCACCAACCGTCAGGTGCAGGTCAACACCTTCAATCCCACGCTCGGCCCGGTCGATATGGAAAAGCAGGTGACTTATCCGGTCGAGACGGCCCTTGCCGGCATTCCAGGTCTCACCATGACCCGGTCGCTCACGCGTAACGGGTTCAGCCAGGTGACGGCGATCTTCACGGATAGCACAGACATCTTCTTTGCTCGTCAACAGGTCACCGAACGTCTTGCGCAGGCAAAGGATAGTCTGCCTTCCGGCGTTCAGCCCAATCTGGCGCCGCTCAGCACCGGCCTTGGTGAGATCTTCTTCTACTCGGTGGCGTTCCGTCATCCCGATGGGAAGAACGTCAAGATCGTCAATGGCCAGCCTGGCTGGCAGTCGGACGGCAGCTACCTCACGCCTGAAGGCGAGCGACTGACCACCGAACTGGCAAAGGCGGCCTATCTGCGCACCGTGCAGGACTGGATCATCCGTCCGCAAATGCGCAATGTCAAAGGCGTGGCCGGCGTCGATTCCAACGGTGGCTTCGTGAAGCAGTATCTGGTGCAGCCCAATCTCAACGCGCTGGCCACCTATGGCCTGTCGGTGACGGAACTGGCTGATGCACTGCAGCGGGCGAACCTGTCGGCAGGGTCCAATTACATCAAGCGGGCCGGGGAGAGTTTTCTGGTTCGTGCCGATGCGCGTCTGAAGTCGATCGAGGAGATCGAGGAGGCGGTTGTTGCGACCCGTGCTGGCGTGCCGGTGCGTGTGCGTGACGTCGGCGAAGTGGTTATCGGTGGCGCGGTCCGCACCGGCTCCGGCAGCCGCATGGGATCCGAAGCTGTGATCTCGACCGTCCTGATGCTGGTGGGCGACAACAGCCGCATCGTGGCGATGAGCGCGGCGGAAAAGCTCACGCAGATCAACAAGGGGTTGCCGCCAGATGTCTTTGCAGAGCCGGTTTATAACCGCTCGAAGCTGGTGAATGCGACCATTTCGACGGTCGAGAAGAACCTGACCGAAGGCGCGCTCCTCGTCATCGTGGTGCTTTTCCTGCTGCTGGGCAATATCCGGGCGGCGCTGATCACGGCGGCGGTCATTCCGGTGACCATGCTGATGACGGCCAGCGGCATGAACGCCATCGGGGAATCCGGCAACCTCATGAGTCTTGGCGCGCTCGACTTCGGTCTGATCGTCGACGGCGCCGTGATCATCGTGGAAAATGCGCTGCGACGGCTCGCTGAACGGCAGGAGCATGAAGGGCGTCTGCTGACGTTGTCGGAGCGGCTGGGCGAGACGACGGAGGCTGCGGTCGAGATGGTGCGACCTACCGTTTACGGGCAGCTCATCATCTTCCTCGTGTTTGTGCCGTTACTGACCTTCCAGGGTGTCGAGGGCAAGACCTTCTCGCCGATGGCGGTCACGCTCATGATCGCTCTGGCCTCGGCCTTCATCCTCTCGATTACCTTCATCCCTGCGATGATCGCCATCGTGATCAAGGGGAAGGTGAGCGAGACGGAAGTGAAGCCGATCCGCTGGTTCAAGGAAAAGTACGAGCCGCTGCTGAAGAAAGCCGTGGCGCGTCCCTTGCCGTTCATTGCGGCCGGCGGTGGCATGTTCCTGGCAGCCGTCCTGTGCTTCGGCCTGCTGGGCGAGGAGTTCATGCCCCAGCTTGACGAGAAGGACATAACGGTCACCAACTTCCGCGTACCATCGGCCTCGATCGACCAGTCGACCGAGATGCAACTGCGGATCGAGAATACGCTCAAGACCTTGCCGGAAGTGGCGCTCGTCTTCTCGAAGAACGGCAACGCGGATCTGGGTACCGACCCGATGCCGCCAAACGCCTCGGACACCTATGTCATCCCCAAGCCCGAAAGTGAGTGGCCGTCGGATGTGAAGAGCAAGGACGATATCCTCAAGCGCATCGAAGCGAGGATGAAGCCCCTGATTGGCAACCGGACGGAAATCCAGCAGCCGATCCAGATGCGCTTCAACGAGCTTATCGCCGGCGTTCGGGCTGACGTGGCCATCAAGCTTTATGGCGATGACCTCGATCAGATGAGCCAGCAGGCGCAGCGCATTGCCGCGGTGGTTCGGAAGATCCCCGGTGCTGGCGATGTCAGTGCCGAGCAGACGTCTGGTGCGCCGACGTTTGACGTGAAGATCGATCGACTGGCGGTCGCGCGTTACGGCCTTTCGGTCGAAGAGGTCGCCAATACCGTTGCGGCTGCTCTTGGTGGCCGGGAAGCCGGGCTGCTGTTCGAAGGTGACCGTCGCTTCTCAGTCGTGGTCCGTTTGCCCGACGCGCAGCGCGATGATCTGGAAACGCTGGGGTCCATCCCGGTGATGTTGCCTACCCCCGAAGGTCAGGTGGCAAGGTCCATCCCGCTCCGCGAGGTGGCACGGTTCAGCTTCACTTCGGGGTTGAACCAGATCAGCCGCGAGAATGGCAAGCGTATGGTGATCGTGCAGATCAACGTGCGTGGTCGGGATCTGGGCGGCTTCGTCACAGAGGCGCAGCAGAAGGTGGGCGAACTCCAACTGCCTGCTGGCATGTACACCGATTGGGGCGGCACATTCGAAAGCCTTCAGTCGGCGCGTCTGCGCCTGCTGATCGTGGTGCCGATCTGCTTCGCCGCGATCTTCGCACTTCTCTACATGGCATTGGGCGGCGCTATCCCAGCAGCGATCGTGTTCAGCGCCGTGCCGATGGCTCTGGCGGGGGGTGTCTTCGCCCTGCTGCTGCGCGGGATTCCGTTCTCCATCACAGCTGCGGTGGGCTTCATTGCTCTCTCCGGTGTCGCGGTGT
Source organism: Sphingobium limneticum (assembly GCF_008710155.1). Lineage (GTDB taxonomy): Bacteria > Pseudomonadota > Alphaproteobacteria > Sphingomonadales > Sphingomonadaceae > Sphingobium > Sphingobium limneticum. Next base: position 3,356 of record NZ_VYPZ01000042.1, on the reverse strand, counting down.
TGAATGGCCTCGTCATGATGAGCGCCATCCGCAAATATCGGGAAGATGGGGCAGAGGAGGATCAGGCGATCATCGGCGGCGCGATGGAGCGCGTGCGGCCGGTGCTGATGACTGCGCTTGTGGCCAGCCTCGGCTTCGTGCCGATGGCCCTCGCCACAGGAACGGGTGCCGAGGTGCAGCGACCGCTCGCTACGGTGGTCATCGGTGGCCTCATCACCTCGACGGCGCTGACCTTGCTCGTGTTGCCGGCGATCACGGCATTCATGGGGCGCCTCAAGAAGAAACAGGCGCAAGAGTCGTCGGGTAATTCCGAACCGGCAACTGCGTAATCGAAAGGCAGACGGCGGCGGAGCTGCCGCCTGCTTCATCTATGATTTGCTCAACGCCAGACCCTCGAGGATTGGAAAGTGCCATGTTCCTTGACGAACGTTCTCGATTTTCTGTCCGGTCAGGCCAGCTGGCTATCGTAATGATGGCGGCGCTGGCGGCCGGGGCATGTTCATCTGGCGATGGCAATGGCCAACTCAGTCCCGACGACCAGGCGCTGCTCAGTGATCGCGAAGCGCATCATGAATTTCAGTGCAATGATGGCTCCCTTCTCCACGCGGCGTACCGCGATGAGGGGCTGGTGATGATCCTGAGTGGACCCGCGCAACCGCAGCCGATCCGCCTGACTGCTCCGGCTCAGGGGCTGACCTATGTCGGGGAAGGCATCACTGCCACGATCACCAATCGCGTCCTGCGCATCAGCGAAATAAACCGGCCGGAGCGCATCTGCACCTCGGGCAAGCCCTTGGGCCTTAGCCCTGTAGAACCAGCCGACGACTTGGTTCGTGACGAGAATAGGTCATCTGGCGCTCGCAATTTTGTTGAGAATCATTCGCGATAATCTATCGTGTGTGCGGTTTGGCGCCCGTTGAACGGCCGTTTGGATGAATGAGAGAAGGAAGGAGTGACGAATGCGAACTTATCCATTCCTCTCTGTCCTGCTCGTAATCGCTATGATGATCTCACACGGCTCGTTGCTGACCGTGTCACAGCATTTCCACAAAAGCGACCGATCATCCGTTGAGGCTACTACAGAGCATCAACATTTTTCAGAAAACCATGAGGAGCCGGGCAGCGCTACAGGAGGCGGTCACGTTCATCTAGTCGGTGATCGCGTGCCAGATGACCATGGGCTGAAACCTGTCCCAACTGGGAAGGCTATCCATAGCGGCGCGCATCGCCAGCCTTTTATGGCGCCATTCACCATGGCTCCGCTACTCGAGCCGCCATCGATATCCTGAAGCATGGCAGTGCGAGGCGTTGGTCTCGCACTTGGTGCTGATCTGCCGGCGTCGAGGCGCTGGCGACCATACGGATATCTATATGAAACTCAGACTGGCTCGACCGTGGGCATGTTATGCTGCGGTCTTTACAGCCTTGGCGTTTTTCGTCGTCGATGTGGCCTTGGCCCATGGCGTTGCGGAAGGCGACAAAGGCTATATCGAAGAAACGACCGGCCCTCAGATAGGAGCGTTTCTCTATCTTGGCGCCAAGCACATGGTCACCGGATACGACCATTTGCTGTTCCTGTTCGGCGTCATCTTCTTCCTCTACCGGATGCGCGAAGTGGCATCCTATGTCACGCTGTTCGCCATCGGTCACAGCACGACCCTGATTGCAGGGGTGCTGCTGGGAACGAATGTCAGCGCCTATCTTGTTGATGCGATCATCGGCTTGTCGGTCGTTTACAAGGCGCTCGACAATCTTGGCGCGTTTCAGCGCTGGTTCGGGTTCCAGCCGAATACGAAGGCGGCCGTGCTAATCTTCGGCTTCTTCCACGGCTTCGGTCTGGCGACGAAGCTGCAGGATTTCGCGCTATCGTCTGATGGTCTGATCACCAATCTCATCGCTTTCAACGTCGGCGTTGAGATGGGTCAGATCCTGGCTTTGTCGGCCATCCTCATCATCATGGGTTATTGGCGGCGTACTCGCAGCTTCGCCCAACATGCCTTCACCGCGAACGTCGTGCTGATGACCGCCGGCTTCGTTCTCACCGGCTATCAGCTTGCCGGCCTGTTCTTGGGAGACCCCTCATGACCCGACCCCACTCGCCCATGCCGGGCGAACTGCCCAGCCTTGGCCAACTGAATCGGGCTACACTCATCGCTTTCGGTGCCGCTGCGGTCATCTTGGTGACGACCGTGCTGCCTGCGGAATATGGCGTCGATCCGACCGGCGTCGGTGGCGCCCTCGGCCTCACCCCGATGGGCGAGATGAAGCAGGCTGAACATGATGCTGCGCCAGTGGCGTCGTCCGCACAGGCTACGCTAACGGCGTCCAAGCCGGCCGTGGCTGCCCCGGGTGAACCGGTCCAGGTCGTCATTACGCTCAAGCCCAACGAAGGGCGCGAAATCAAGGCAGTAATGACCGCCGGCAGCGCGATGCGCTACGCTTGGAAAACCGATGGCGCGAAGATCCGCTACGAATTGCATGGCGAGGAATTCAACGCGCCTGAAGGCGAATACACCAGCTACGAGAAGGGCACGTCGGCCGGTGAAAGCGGATCTTTCACAGCCCCCTTCGACGGTACGCATGGCTGGTACTGGAAGAACAAGACCAGCGAGCCTGTCACCATCACTGCATCTGCGACCGGTGGCTTTTCCGCCTTCGCAGCCAAGCCCTGACCCAATTCATAAAGAGAGAAGGAAAATCTGATGCGTAAATTCATTATCGCAGCTGCCGTTGTTCTCGCCCCCGTGTCCCCGTTGATGGCGCATGGCAATCATGATGAAGAAGAGCAGGATCGTCCTGTTCAGCAGGTGGCGAAGGACAATGTCATCAAGCTCATCACCAAGGGTACATTGCCGGCGAGCTGGTCAAAGGCGAAGTTCGTAGAAACGAAGTCGCGTACCGTTCAGGGCGCCCGTCAGGATGTGGTGATCTTCCGCAACGACGCTGAACCGGAAGCTCGCAAGCTGTTGTACGTTGCGTTGAAGCCGGACGGCACCTTCGTTTCGGCGAACCATAAGCTGAAGTGAGAAGTGATGGGCGCGGTCGATTGGCCGCGCCCATATTTCTGTCGTCATGAAGATCCGACGGCAACGATATCCAGCAGGAAGTCGGATCTTCTGATCAAGCCCGGAATTAAGCCGTTGGAGCCCTGCGACCATCGGCGGCACCTTTTAGAGATCGATTTCAGCGGACGGCATGTCCATATCTCTCTTATTGCGCACGCTTATCGCTAGGCAGCGTTGACAAAGTGGATTCCCAATCTGCCTGATTTCTGATTCACAGCTTCTCTTTGCGAGGAGCGATGATGGGCCGAGGCGATCTGACGGACGAGGAATGGGATGTGATCGCGGGGCTTC
>NZ_VYPZ01000041.1 GCF_008710155.1 Sphingobium limneticum | reverse complement strand
CGCCCGAGGCCGGTCAAAAACGACCGGATTCTGGAAGGTTACCTCCCAGAATGACTGACGCCTTGGGCTAGAAAACGGCGAAAGCGAGGCCAATGGCCGGCTCTGCCAACCCTTTTTCCGCAGCCTGTTAGTGCAGGTATCCATGATACCGGCCTCCATTGGCAAAGCACCGCTCAGATCGCCCAGCCAGCCGATGCTGCCGCCCTTCCAATCCCGGTCGAGAGGTTTGGCGAAGATGGCAGGATCATCACCGAGCGAGAAAGGCGCACGACTATCTTCGCCCGCCTGAACCGACAACAGCATGGCAAGGTCGGCAACGGTCCGGCCCAGAGGCCCCGATGTCGCAAAATTCTGCCAGAACATGTCGCTATTGGGCACGGATGGCACGCGGCCGAACGAGGGACGCAAGCCAAAGACATTGTTCCAGCCCGGAGGGTTACGCAAAGAGCCACCAAAATCGCTGCCATCGGCCACCGGCACCATCCGCAGCGCGAGCGCCACTGCGCCGCCGCCGGTACTGCCGCCTGCCGCCTTGCCATAGGCATAGGCATTATGCGTCGTACCAAATAGCGGATTGAAGCTGTGCGAACCCAGCGCGAATTCGGGCACATTGCTCTTGCCGATGAAGACCGCGCCGGCCTTTCGCATGCGTGCGACGACCAGGCTGTCGGCGCTGGGGATATTGTTGCGAAGGATCGGCGAGCCTTGGGTACTGGCAATGCCCTTGACCGGTGCGGTATCCTTCACCGCATGAGGGAAGCCGTGCAAGGTACCATGGAAGCGGCCGGCGGCGGCATCCTCGTCCATCGCCGCAGCCTGGCGCATCAACATCTCGCTATCCACCCGCGACACGATGGCATTGAAGCGCGGATTGAGCGTGTCGATATGCGCGAGATGGGCGGTCATGACCTCTCGGCTGGACAGGTCGCGACGGCGTATCGCGGCGGAAAGATCGGTAGCGTTCATGAGGACGATATCGCTCGGCCCCTTCCTTGCGGCGGATTTAGCAAAGACAGGGCTAGCTCCAGCGGCGAGTGCAGCCGGTGCGGCGGCGAGGATGGTTCTACGGTTCATCGCCATGCGTTCCAGGATCTTATCGCCCACTGTCATTCCTCATGATTGAATGTTGCGCTTCTCTTGGCCGGGGTATTTGCTCGGTAAAGGTCCAATATCGGATCACGGCGCGGGACCAGCCCGCGCCGGATCGCAAATCCCCCGTCAGGCTGCAGCGCGCTGAAGCATGCCAAACAGGTCGCGTGGATCGTCAGGATCGGCAACCATGTCCAGCTGCTGGAAATATTCGGTACCTTCCAGCTTGCCAAGGACATAGCGCAATGCGGAAAAATCCTCCACGGCAAAGCCGACGCTGTCGAACAGAGTGATCTGCCGGGCATCGGTACGGCCCTGCGCCTCGCCGCTCAGCACCTTCCAGAATTCGGTGACCGGATAGGAATCGTCCATCTGCTGGATCTCACCCTCGATACGGGTCTGCGGCTCGAATTCGACGAAGGTAGCGGCCCGTCCGAGTATGTCTTTATGCAACTCCGTCTTGCCGGGGCAATCGCCACCGATGGCGTTGATGTGAATACCCGCGCCGACCATGTTATCGGACAGGATCGTGGCATAGACCTTGTCCGCGGTGCAAGTGGTCACGATGTGGGCACCCTCGATCGCATCTTCCGACGTGTCGCAAGGCACGACCCGCAATCCCGACCCCGCAAGATTGCGCGCGACCTTTTGCGTTGCCGCCTGGTCGATGTCGAACAGGCGTACTTCCTCAATGCCGACAATGGCTTTCATGGCGATCGCCTGGAATTCCGCCTGTGCGCCATTACCGATCATCGCCATCACGCGCGATCCTGCCGGGGCCAGCCGACGCGCCACCATTGCGGATGTGGCCGCAGTACGCAGCGCGGTCAGCAGCGTCATTTCGGCGAGCAGCAGGGGGTAGCCCGTGTCCACCCGCGCCAATAATCCGAAGGCAGCGACGGTCTGAAGGCCCTTGGCGATATTGCTGGGATGACCGTTCACATATTTGAACGCGAAAGCCTCGCCGTCCGAAGTGGGCATCAATTCGATCACCCCCTCCTTCGAATGCGAAGCGAGCCGGGGCGTCTTTTCAAAAAGATGCCAGCGCAGATAATCCGCCTCGATCGCGTCGGTCAGTTCGCGCAACATGGTTTCGATCCCGAAATGGTGAACGAGGCGCATCATGTTTTCGACGCTGACAAATGGGATGAAAGCCAAAGGGGACGGTGCTGGGGCCATGGAAATTCCTTGGGAGAAATGGGTGCGCCGCAATCCTACCGCCGGCATATGTTGATCAAAATCGCAACTTCGCCTTGCAATACGCTCAACATTAGACAATTTTTATAGTGAAATTGATCAATTTGCCCAAGATGTAGCGCATTCATGACCGGCTTCGCGAAGTTCATTCCGGACGACCTCGATCGACGCATCATCGGCCATCTCAGGGCCGATGGCCGCGCGTCCCTTTCAAAGCTTGCCGATGCCCTCGGCGTGGCGCGCGGTACGGTGCAAAGCCGGCTGGACCGGCTCGTCGACACCGGCACGCTGCTGGGTTTCACCATCCGGGTGCGCGACGACTATGACGATCTTTCGGTTCGTGCGGTGATGATGATAGAGATTACCGGCAAATCGACGACAGAGGTCATCCGCAAGCTGAGAGGCATCGTCGAGATTCGGACGCTGCATACTACCAATGGAAACTGGGATCTGGTGGCCGATATCCACGCCGCCAGCCTGTCGGAATTCGACCGTGTGCTCCGGCAGGTGCGGATGATCGAAGGCGTGCTCAACAGCGAAACGAGCCTGTTGCTGAGTACGGTCTGACCGGCAAATCCGGCGGTGGTCCCTTGGTCAGGCAGAAACTGGATGTTCCACCGCGACAGCATACCGGCAATGACACAGGCGTTGATAAGGGACGCGAAGGGTGACGGCGTGAAGAAGTGGCTGGCGAATGCGGCAATCCTGGCAGGCTGGTCCATATCGGCAAGTTCGGTGGCTTGGGCCAATCCGTTGCCGCCGCTCACCGGGCGCGTGATCGAATATGATACGCGGGAAGTTACCTGGCCTGCGCTGGATGTGTCGCCGGACGGGGGCACGATCCTGTTCGATCTTCTCGGCGATATCTACGCCCTGCCATCGCAAGGGGGCAAGGCCCGCCCGGTCATGACCGGCGCCGCGTTCGATACCCAGCCCGTTTTCTCGCCCGATGGTCGCCATATCGCCTTCGTCAGCGATCGCGACGGGGCCGAGGCGCTTTGGGTCGCCGACGTCGATGGCGACAATGCACGTCGCGTGTCGAAGGAAGCCAACGGCGCTGCCCACTATAGTTCCCCGGCATGGTCCCCCGATGGCAAGACGCTCTATGTCTCGCGCATGATCTGGGGTGTCCTGGCCTTCGAACTATGGTCGTTCGATGTCGAAAGCGGTACGCACGACGTGCTGGTAAAGGCGCAGCCGAACGGTGATGATCCTCACCCTCAACGACGCAATGCGATGGGCGTCGTCGTCGCCCCCGATGGCAAGAGCCTCTATTACGCGATCAAGGCCGGGACCACATGGACCAGCGGCCCGTTACCCCATTGGACGATCGCGCGGTTCGATCTGGCGACCCGCAAGCAGAGCGCTGTCCTGACGACGCCGGGCGGCGGCATGCGCCCGCTTTTGTCGCATGATGGCCGCTGGCTTGCCTATGCCACGCGGGAAGACGGAAAGACCGCCTTGCGCCTGCATGATCTGTCGGACGGAACGGATCGTCTGCTTCATGGCCCGATCGACCCGGATGGCCAGTCTGGTGGCTATTATGTCGACCTGCTTCCGCGCATGGTCTTTTCCGCCGATGATCGCAGCATTTATCTGGGTCTTGGTGGCGGACTGAAGCGGCTGGACATCGCCTCTGGCGACCTGACCGACATCCCATTCGAAGCGCATGTGCGACAGGAAATGGGACCGGACCTGCGCCGTCAGCATCGTGTCGATACCGGGCCGGTCCACATTCGGGTGATCCAGACCCCGCGCCTTTCGCCTGATGGGAAGCGCGTGATCTTCGGCGCCGTCGGGCGGCTCTACCTTGCCGACAACCGCAAGGGCGCCAGACCGCGCCGCCTCGACGTCCCCGGCGCTGCCTGGCAACCCAGCTGGTCGGACGATGGGCGCTTCGTCACCTATGTCACCTGGACAGCGAAGGAGGGCGGCCATGTCTGGATCGCGGCGGTAGATGGCAAGACCGCGCCGCGCCGGATCACGACGCAGCCCGCCTATTATTCGGAACCGCTGTTCCTGGCGGGCGACAAGGCCGTGGTGGCCTTTTCGGCCAGCCAGCATGACCGCCTCTATCGGTCTGCCGAAAGCCTTGGGCCGATGCCCTCGACTTTGGTGCGGCTGTCGGCACAGGGCGGCGATAGCCTGATATTGGGAGAGGTGGGCGCCGCGATGGACCTGCGCCGCGATGCCGATCCTGCACGCGTGCGTTATTATGCCGATGGCTGGATTTCCTCGCATGCCGTCGATGCCGGTACGCAGGGCAAGAACGCGGTCAAGCAACTGGTCAAGCTGGTAGCCCGTCCCGACAGCCAATATTTCGATGCGCCGGCACCGGTCAAAAATGCGCAACTCAGCGCGGACGGCAGGACGGCGCTGGTGCGCTATGCCTCGCAACTCTATCTGGTGCCGGTCCCGGCGGCGAAAGACGGAAGCGCTGCGCCGACTGTTACGGTCAGCGACCCGGCTTCGGGCGCGCGGCGGATCACCGCGATCGGTGCGGACTATATGGATTGGGCGCCGGACATGCGCTCTTTGCTCTGGTCGGTTGGATCGACGGTGCGGCAACTGGCATTGGGCGCTACGGAAAACAGCACGCCCGCTATCATAGAAGGGCGCGCGCGCAGCGCGAAGATGGACGTGGTGCTGCCCCGCGACGTGCCCAAGGGCAAATTGCTGCTGCGCGGGGCGCGGGTGGCCACGATGAAGGCGGACGAGATCATCGACGACGCCGACCTGCTGATCGTCGACAACCGCATCGCCGCAATCGGCCCGCGCGGGGCCTTCCCGGTTCCTCGGGGTACCGAGATATCCGATGTCACTGGTAAATTCATCGTGCCAGGCTTCGTCGATGCCCACGCCCATTGGTTCGAAACGCGCCGCCGCATCCTCGACATCGGCCATTGGGATTTCTCCGCCAACCTTGCCTATGGTGTTACTGCCGGTCTGGATGTGCAGACATTCGATCCCGATGTGTTCGGCTATGCCGACATGATCGACGCTGGCCTGATGATCGGCCAGCGCGCTTTTTCAACGGGTGAAGGCGTGTTCCGCACCAGCCCGATGAATAGTCGCGAGGAAGCCATTGCCACGCTGCGACGCTATTCGGATTATTACCGCACGCCGAACATCAAACAATATATGGTCGGCGACCGCGCCGCGCGGCGACACCTGATCGAAGGCGCGCAGGCGCTGGGACTGATGCCCACGACCGAAGGCGCGAGCGATTACCGGCTCGACCTGACCCAGATGCTCGACGGCTATGCCGGCAACGAACATAGCCTGCCGATCGCACCGGTGCATGACGATGTGATGCAGATGCTCGTGCGATCGAGAATCTCGACTGTACCCACTATGCTGGTACTATACGGCGCGCCGGGGCCGCTGGGGATGATGACGGCGGGCCACCAGCAGGATTTCGATGCCAAGTTGAACCGCTTCGTTCCCGAATTCGCTTTCGCGGCGAAGCGCGATTCCGCGCAATGGAATCGCGCTGACGGACAAGGCTTCTCGATGTTTGCCAAGCAGGCAAGCGATATCGGCCATGCTGGCGGATTGCTTGGTGTCGGCGCACATGGCGTCGTTCAGGGACTGTCCTATCATTGGGAACTGGAAGCGATGGCCTCTGGCGGGGGCAGCCCGATGCAGATCCTGCACGCCGCGACGATAGGCTCCGCCGAAGTGATCGGGCGCGCGCTCGACCTCGGCTCGATCGAACCCGGCAAGCTGGCCGACCTGCTGATCCTTGATCGCGATCCGCTGGCTGACATTTGCAATACGCGATCGCTCAGCTTTGTGATGCAGAATGGGCGTCTTTATGATGCCGCTACGCTCGATGAACAGTGGCCGCGCCGCAAGCCGCATGCCGCGCAATGGTTCGAAGGCATGTCGCAGCGGGAGGTCGCCGTGGCGAGAGCGCGTGCTGCTGCGTTCGAGGAAGCGCAGGGCAGCGCCGCCTCCTTCGAATATTGACCTATCCTATCCGATCCAACGCTTTCGCCAATGTCTGGATCGCCCGTTCCGCCTCGATATCGTTGAGGCTGGCAAAGCCGATGCGCAGGCCGCGCTCGGCCTGCGGGTGCACCATGAAGGATTCGGACGACGCGAAGCGCAGGCCCAGCGCCTTAGCCTCGGTTTCGAGCGCGAGAAGATCGATGCCGGGGAAGCGCAGCCAGAAAGCCAGCCCGCCATTGGGCGTTTCAAACGCTATCCGATCTCCAAAGCTTTGGCGCAGCCTTTCGGCAAAACGCTCGCGACGTTCGCCATAAATCTTGCGCACCTTGCGCGCATGGCGTCTCAGCGCGCCGCTGGTGATGAGATCGGCGACGGCATCTTCGGTGACTGTGTTCCCCATGCCATCTGTCAGGGACACATAATGTCCCAGCGCGCGGATCATCGGCTCGGGCGCAACGACGTAGCCGACGCGCAAGGCTGGTACGATCAGCTTCGACAAGGAGCCGAGATAGATGACATGGTCTGGCGCAAAGGCCGCCATGGGCAAGAGCGGCTGAGATGCGAAATGAAATTCATGGTCATAATCATCCTCGATGATCGCAAAGCCGAACTGCTTGGCGAGATTGAGGAGCGCCAACCGACGTTCGGGGCGCAATACGCTGGTGGTCGGGAACTGGTGATGGGGGGTCAGGAAAATCGCGCGCACCTTATGCTTGCGACACGCCTTCTCCACCGCGTCGATGTCGATCGCCGGTCCGTCGAAAGGCACGGACACGAGCTTGGCGCCCATCATGCGGAAGGCTGCGAGCGCCGGCTCGTACGTCAACTCTTCGACGATCACGGCATCACCGGGACGGATCAGGGCCTGAGCCGTCAGAAAGAGGCCGTTCTGGCTACCGCGTGTGACGCAGATTTCTTCCGGCCCGATCGTCAGGCCGCGCTGGTGGCGCAGCATGTCCGCGATTGCCGAGCGGAGCTGTAACGTGCCGAAGGGATCGCGATATTGCAGGTGACTGTCAGCCGGCGGACGCAGCAAGGCATTGCGATAGGCCTGCATGAGCGCTTCGTTTGGAAACAGGCGGCCGTCGGGCGCGCCTTCATCCAATTTTATACCCGGTCCGCCCGGCAGTGCCAGCGGTCGGGCGGGCGTCGGCAATATCCTATATTGCGGATTGGGCTTTTGGGCAGACTTGAATTCCAGCGGATCCGCGCGCTTCCCACGGACGGGATCGGGAAAGGTCGTGGCGACCATCGTGCCGCGCGTGCCTGAGGATTCCAGCCAACCCTGTGCGATCAGTTCCTCATAGGCGAATACGATCGTCTTGCGATTGAGGTTGAGTTCGGTCGCCAGTTGCCGGCTGCCCGGGAGATAGGTGCCCGGCGCCAGCCTACCCCGCTCGATGTCCCGGATTATGGCCGCAATGACCTGAATATAGATCGGGGTCGGCAGTGCAGGATCGATCCTGTCACCAAGCATGACGTGCAGGGGGCGAAGCATGATCCTGTGGTCCCGGCCTGACTGTTCCATTCGTTGTGAATGATGTCCGCCCTAATTGCTCATGGGCCGATAGGCAATCCAAAGCTGGACCCGCTGATTTCGATATACTGGCCCTTGAGGTGGGCCAGGCACGGCTCCATTGCATATTTTCGGGCGGTGTCGATCCGCTGCATAGATGGGGAAGCAGCACATTGAACGAAGCATTTTCCGCTTATGGTCCGCAGGACGTCCGTTTCCTGATTGGGCAATATCCGCTCGCCTGGGTCCAGACCTGCGCTAGCGTAGAGCAGCCCGCGGCATCGCTGCTCCCCCTTCTCGGCGAATATGACCGGGATGGACGCCTGATCGCTCTGATCGGACATATGGCGCGCCATAATCCGCTGCATGACGCGCTTCAGACAGATTGTCGTGCGCACATCCTGTTCACCGGCCCCCAAGGCTATGTCTCGCCCGAACATGCGGGTCTGCGCGATTGGGCGCCGACCTGGAACTATGTCCAACTGAAGATAGCGGCCGACCTTCATTTCGACGATGCGCTGACAGAGCCTGCCCTCGACATGCTGATCAACCATATGGAGCGTGACCGCATCGCACCATGGCGCAAGGAGGCGTTGGGCGCTCGCTATTCCCGTTTGGCGGGGGCGATCATCGGCTTTCGGGCGGAGGTCCGTTCGTGCGCTGGCATATTCAAACTCGGGCAGGACGAACGGCCGGAGGTTCTGGCCGATATCCTGTCCTCACACCCCGATGCGACATTGGTGGAATGGATGCGCCGCTTTACCAATTAAGCGGAAAGAAACGCCCGTCCTGTCGACATGGAATGGCAAAGAAAAAGGCGGCGGGTTCGCACCCGCCGCCTTTTTTGATGCCTGACAAGGCGTCTTCAGAATTCCAGGCGCGCGCCCACCGTCATGTAGCGACCGATCACGTCATAATAGGGCGAGAAGGTCGAATAGAGCGGCGGTTCCTTGTCGAACAGGTTCGACACATTGCCGTACAGTTCGAAATGCTTGCCCTCGCCGAACGGAATCTTCTGGCTCAGTTGCAGGTCGACATAGGTATAGGCCGGAATATGATTGTTCGTCAGCGCCTTACTGGTGCGGTTCCAATACCCCGACGAGAGATAGCGTGCCCGAACAAGGCCGCTGAACCCGTCACTGACATAGCCAACCGAGGCATTGGCGCGAATGCGCGGCACGCCGTTGACGAAGGCATAGCCCTGCGATTTCACATATTCGACCTTGCTGATGCCGTCATCGGTGGTGAAGTGGTTCACCCAGGTTCCAAGCAGGCGGAAAGTGAGTTTGCCGTTGGCATCATTGTTGACCGGCATCGTATAGGCCAGTTCCGCGTCGACGCCGTCAGTCTTGAATTCCGACAGATTGACCGACGATGACGCGACGCTGGCGATCCGCCCGTCCGTGCCGCGGGTGATGTAATTGCACAGGCTGGCATTGCCCGTATTGCAACGATCGACCAGAACCTGCGCGCTAATGCTGGTGATGACATCCTTGATCGAGATGTTGAAATAGTCGATCGACGCGGTCAGGCCACGCATCGGAGCCGTCGTGATGCCTACGGTCCAGGTGTCGGCCTTTTCCGGCCTGAGTGAAGCATTGCCGCCACCATAGACGAGCACGCTGCGGCTGCCCTCGCTGCTGTAAAGGGGGTCAACCACGCCGACATAGCTGACGGTCTGGTTCGAATAGAGCTCGCTCACATTGGGTGCGCGAATGTCGCGCGAACGGGCAACACGGCCGATCACGTCCGGCAGGAACTCGTTGGTGGCGCCCAGCTTCCACGACCAGCTGGTGCCGCTGGTGCTGTAATCCGACGCCCGTGCAGCGCCGTTCAACTCCAGCTTGCGCAGCATCGGCACGTCCCTGACGACCGGCACGACGATTTCGGCAAAGGCTTCCTTGACGTCATATTTGCCGCGCAGGGAACTGAAGTAGAATGTGCTGAACGCCTTGGCGGCATCGAGCGCACCGACCGTGTTGGCGGTGGACAGATTGCGTCCTTCTGCACCGATGGCGATCGATACAGGACCAGCGGGCAAGTCGATTGGCTCGCCGCGCAGCGACACGCCATAAGTGTCGATCTTGTTCAGGCCATTGAGGCGCGGCGTGCCCGTGACATAGTCGATCGCCGCCTGCGAAGGCGCACCTTCCCCGAACAGGTTGAGCGGTACGCAGCCCGCAGCGCCCGACCGACATACGGCCTGACCCGTGGTCGGACTGATAACCGCATCCACCGCATTGGCGAAATTCTGTGCGATCAAAAAGCCCGGCGTATTGATCTTGTTGCGATATTGGCCGTGGCTGTAATAAGCCCCGTAGCGCCAGCGCCCGTCGTCAAAGCTGCCGTCCAGAGCAATCGTTCCCTGGATGCTGCGACGGTCCAGATTGATGGTGCTGTACGACAGATCCGCATTGTAGCGGGCCATGGTGAAGCTGGTCTGTCTGGCTGCGGCCAGGGCCTGCTTGATGTTATCATTCAAAAACGCATTGTCGGACCGGATGGTGACGCTGCCCGTATTGTCGCCGAACCAGGTGTAGCTGTTATAATAGCGCGAATAACGCAGATCAGCGCTCAGCTTGAGCGTGTCGGTCAGCTCGTAGGACGCCTTGGCCATGACCGTATAGCGTTTTTGCGGCGTGATCAGCGGGCTGCGCTCGTCATCGGACGGGCCTTCTCCACCGATCATGTTGGTACCGACGACGGTGCCGATGTCGGGCACGCGCAGGGTGCCGTCCGGGTTGAAGCCATAACCCCGCAGAGCGCCCGAAATGATATATCCGCCGATCAGACGGGTGGCGAGCCCAACATCGGGCGTCAATGTGTTGTTGACGGTGGCGAAACGGCCGGTGTTCTTGCGGTCGGTCTTTTTCAGGATGCCGTCATTGTTGACATACTCGCCGCCGATCACGAAATGGCCACGGCCGTCAGCAAAGGCCGTGCCATATTTGCCCTCGAACTTGACCTGACCCGCGTCCCCACGCGAAGAGATGCCGCCTTCGGCACCAAGGCGAACGCCGTCATAGTCGCTGTCGATGAGCATGTTGACGACACCGGCGACCGCGTCGGAGCCCCAGGCGGCCGAGGCGCCACCGGTGACGATGTCCACGCTTTTGATCATGATGGATGGTACGGTGTTGAGGTCGTTGTCGCTGACAAGACGGCGGCCGTCGACGAGGACGAGCGAGCGGGTTTCACCAAGCCCGCGGATGTTGATCGGGAAGCGGCCGGCCTGTGCGTTGGTGCCCGACGTTTGCGGCGACTGCGATGCCTTGAACTGCGGCAGGTCGGCGAGCGCCGCACCGATGTTGGTCCGGCTGACGACATCAAGGTCTGCCTGCGTCATGTGCAGCAGAGGCGTCGGCGATTCATATCCGGGGCGATCGATGCGCGAACCGGTTACGACTATCTCGCCTTGCGCGGACGCATTGGAGCCGGTTTCGGCGTTGGTCTGTTCGGGCTGTGCCGCGGATTGCGCCAGTGCCGGAGCGGCCGGAAGGGCCAGAGCAATGAGCGCCGTTCCTGCCAGGATCGACTGCCGACGCGCACGAAGAAGCTGTTCCATCAATTAAATCCCTGAGTCACGGTCGCCCTTGCGATTTGGAGCGATCTGTTAGGGCCCGAAGGCCTCTCTGGAAGATGAAACAGGCAGCCGGTCCGGTGGAACCTCCACTTTCTGCAAAAGTCAGGGGACCAAGCGGGATCCGGTGAACAGACTATAGAAACATGCCGTGAGGGCGTTTTCTCGGCAACCCGCGATGATGGCGGTCCTATGGAGCGTTCCGTGACGCGAGTTGAAGCTCATTTTCGCGCGAAGGCATATTCCATAAAAAACCTCGCTTCCCGGCGGGTTTGCTTGTGGGATATTGGCGTTACTGAGTGAGATTATGTTTGGTTGCGGGAGCGCGCGTCGGACGATGCCGCAATTCGCCAGCGAAGACATCTGATATTTAAGTCTCCACCCCCCGCTTCTGGAGTTGTCGAATCTAACAGCGGAGGCCCCTCCGACCTGACGATGAAAATTGCTACAAACCCGCCATTCCCATGCGACAGGCTGAGAGGCAGCTCTTGCCATATGCCGAAGTTCAGCGCTTGTCCCCACGGCTTGGCGTTACGACTGAAGCCGGCTGTAAGGAGAATGGCAGGTTCCGGGCATGACCGCCCGATGGCTGCCCTTTCCTGAGTTCCCAGCGCCTATCAAACATGACTTTCATAATTTTGGAAAGACTCCCGACGAACTGGGGGATGCGTGGGCCGAAGGTCGAGTTCACCTGTCGCTGGAAGTGCAGGTCAACGGTCAATGGTTCGGCCATCCCCATGGCCGCGAAATGGCATTCGGCTTCGATGACCTCATCGCACACGCCGCACGGACCCGCGATCTGGTCGCTGGCACCATCATCGGTTCCGGCACCGTGTCCAACACCGACTATGCCAGCGTCGGATCATCTTGCATATCCGAACGCAGAGCGATCGAGATGATTGCGGGCGGGAAGCCGGAAACGCCCTTTCTCCATTTTGGCGACAGGGTGCGAATGGCGGCGCTGGGACGGGACGGATCGCCGTTTGGGAATATCGACCAACGCGTCATCGCCGCAATCTGAACGACAATAAGGAGGAGAGACGTGGCAGGAATCCGTGCAAAAATCCGTATGGGCATGGTTGGTGGCGGGCCCAGCGCTTTTATCGGTCCGGTCCATCGGATCGCAGCGGAACTGGACGGGCATATCGTATTGGTTGCAGGCGCGTTCAGCAGCAGTGCCGAACGTTCGCGCGAGGCGGGCGCGCAATATCGCATCGATGCAGCCCGTGCCTATCCCGACCTGAACGCCATGCTGGCGAACGAGACGCGGCGGGACGACGGCATCGATTTCCTGTCCATCGTCACGCCCAATCACATGCACCTGCCTGCCGCCATCGCCGCGCTGAACGTCCGCGTGCCGGTGATGAGCGACAAGCCCGCCACCGCCACGCTGGACGAAGCATTGGAGCTGCGCGGCGTCGGGCACGCCCTATGCGCTGACCTATACCTATTCCGGTTATCCGCTGGTGCGCGAAGCGCGAGCGCGCATCACCGCCGGGGAAATTGGCAAGGTTCGCAAGGTCGTGGTGGAATATCCGCAGGGCTGGCTGGCAGGCGAAGCGAGCGGCAAGCAGGCCGAATGGCGGGTCGATCCGGCACGTTCGGGCTTGGGCGGATGCATCGGCGACATCGGCGTCCACGCCTTTCATCTGGCGGAGTTCGTCACCGGCCTGACCGTCACGGCATTGCTGGCGGATCTGGCCGCTGTGGTGCCGGGGCGCGCACTGGACGATGACTGCACCATATTGTTGCGGTTCGACACCGGCGCGCGCGGCGTGCTGATGGCATCGCAGATTTCGGTTGGCGAACGCAATGGCCTACGCATTCGCATCTATGGCGAACATGGCGGCATCGACTGGCGGCAGGAATCGCCCAACGTGCTGACGCTGCATCATGGCGACGGGCGCACGGAGATTATTCAGGCGGGCGACGCCGCGCTTGGCCCCGATGCGTGCGCCGCGACGCGCATGCCCGGTGGCCACCCGGAAGGCTATCTGGAAGCCTTCGCCAACCTCTACAGCGATTTCGCCCGGATGCTGCGCGGCGAACCTGCCCCGTTGCTGCCCGGCATAGACGATGGCGTCCGGTCCATGGCATTCATCGCCACCGCCGTCGACGCCAGCGCTCGCCGCGCAGGCTGGACGCCGCTCATCATCCCTGAAGCATAAATGCCCGGCCATTTCGTGGCCCAGTTTGCAGGGAAAGTGGGGCCATTCAACAGCCTTTACATCATCGCCCAGTGGATCGCGGGTCTGAGTGCAGATACCAAGCTGGGACGTGCGCCTACCCCAGTGCAGCAGACGGGTTCCAACGTCGCTCAAACTTGCCCGACCATATCAACCTTCCCCGCAAGGGTTGACGGGTCGGCCTGCACATCGTCCTTGTCGAGGATTGCTCAGAGTTCACTCATGTTACGGCCTGTTCGCTTACACGGTCGCCTACGTGACCGTCATCCAGGGGCTTCAGACATTTCGTCACCTCCACGCCTGCCCCGGTTGCTTCCGGCTGGAGCATCGCGGGTGGACCTTTCATCCACTAGAAAGTGTCGCCTTTGCGCAAAGAAAGCGGGTATCGCGATTTGGGCTTTGGACAGTCCGACCCTTTTCGGGCACTCAGCCGCCGATTTGTCTCTGTCGACTGCAGACCGACAGATCGGGTGCCTTAATCTAGGAAGGGTGCATTTCGGACGCCTTGTAGCGAAAAAGCATTCCGCGGCGACCAATCCCAGTCATCGAATATTGCTCTCTCATCTGCTCCGACCCGCGAAAAACGGGAGCTTGCTTGTCGTAATGGCTCCGCCCCTCATCATCGACGACCGGCGGTCGCTTATTTAGGCGACCTTTGCGGCCTCTCGCGCGGCACGCTTTTCTTCTTCGGTCCAGACTTTGCGGACGCGCTCTTTAGGCTGTTTAATCTGTTTGGCCGGACCGCCGCCCAGCACAGGCGCGCGCTTGGTAGAGTGCCGTGCCGCTTCGCAATGCCAGTGATGATCGTCCTTCACCGGCAGCGTACGTCCGATCGTGCGCTCCACATCATGCAGCCAGGCGCGCTGCTCGGCATCGCATAAGGTGACTGCAATTCCGCTGCGTCCGGCACGACCTGTCCGGCCGATGCGGTGGACATAGGCTTCCGGGAGGCTCGGCAGATCGTGATTGAACACATGCGTCACGGTATCGACATCGATGCCGCGCGCCGCGATATCCGTCGCGACAAGGACCTGCACGTCCCCCGCACGAAAGGCGTCAAGCGCGCGCTCCCGCTGACCTTGGGACTTGTTTCCGTGCAACGCTTCGGCGGTGATGCCAGCCTCGCTGATGAAGGTGCAGACTTCGTTGGCGATGTTTTTCTGCAATGTGAAAACGACCGCCTGACCCATGTCCGGCGTGCGCAACAGATCAAGCAACGCGGCTTTCTTGTTGCTTGCATCAAGGAACATCACTGACTGGTCGATCCGGTCCACGGTGGTGGACGGCGGGGCGATTTCGACATTGACCGGATCGGTCAGCAGGCTATCGGCCAGCGCCGTGATGGACTTGGGCATCGTGGCGGAAAACAGCAATGTGTGCCGATCCCTGGGCAGCTTTGCGACGATGCGTTCGATCGGCTTGGCAAAGCCCATGTCCAGCATCTGGTCAGCCTCGTCGAGCACCAGCGCCTCAAGCGCGGACAAGTCGCAAAGGCCCTGCTCTACCAGATCCAGCAAACGACCCGGCGCCGCCACGATGATGTCCACGCCGGCCTTGAGCGCGTTGACCTGATGGAGCTGACTGACACCGCCGAAGATCGTCGTGACGCTGGGCTTCAGATGGCGCCCGAAGCTCTCGAAGCCAGCGGCGATCTGGGACACCAGTTCGCGCGTCGGCGCCAGAACCAGAACGCGGGCACCGCCCCTGGGTGCCGGGCGGGGATCAGCGGCAAGGCGATGCAACAGCGGCAGCGCGAAAGCCGCAGTTTTACCCGTGCCGGTCTGCGCCATGCCCAGCATGTCGCGTCCCTGCAACAGCAGCGGGATGGACTGGGCCTGGATCGGCGTGGGGCTGACATAGCCTTCCTCCGTGAGCGCCTGCAGCAAAAGCGGGGCAAGATCGAGATCGGCGAAAGTCGTGGTCATGGTCACAGGGCGCCTCCAGCGCGGAGCAAGGCTGCGCCTGAAAAGGCTTAGCTTGGGGAAGTGCGCGCTGTTAAGTTCGATGCTGCACTGCGTCAATGCGGAAAGCACGGGCCGCGGCGCTCACGGAACCTCCTACCCGTTCTGTCGCCGTCGGCGACCAAGAGATTATGGCACTGTCGGCATTTCACAGCGAACCTTCCGGCCAAATGCGATGTAAGCTGACGGGTTAGGTCAGCGCTAAAGGTCGAGGTATTCTGTAGGGCCTTCACGGTCGATCTGAGCGAACTCGGCCGAATGCCGTCAGTCCAAACCAGCGTCAGACTGCAGCTTGATCCCAAATCCGCATTAACGACGTAATCGCTGCGTCGATCTGCGATAAAGGGACGCCGTCTCTGGCCTCCACTGATATACCGCTCAGGAAGGTGCTAAACATCCGTGCCATTGCGACAGTGTCAGTAGCTGGTGAAAACGCTCCGTCAGTTTTTGCTCTCTCAACATGCCGTTCGATCCCTTGGCGGTTACGTTGACGCTCCTGCACCAGGATCGCTTCCACCTGCCGATTTTCTGGCGAGCAGTTGCTGGCGCCAAGCATGATCAAGCAGCCTGAGGGATGCGATTGCGCCGTTTGCATAGCGGCCGATTTGCGCAATGCCGTCTCGATCGCATTGCGCGGAGCAAGCGTATCGTCCTTGAGACTGGCGGTCACCTGACCATAGGATCCGATGTAACGGTCCACGACGTCTTGGAACAGCGTCTCCTTGGACGTGAAAGCCGCGTAGAAGCTGGCCGACGATAGCCCGCCCATGCTGGACCTGAGCTGCGACAAGGATGTCGGCTCATAACCTTGGGCCCAGAAGAGCATCATCGCCGCATCGATGGCGGCGTCTCGGTCAAAAGTGCGCGGGCGTCCTGTGCGTGGCATGCCATCCTCATTTATGGATCAATCATTCTATAAATCATTGCCATCCGACTGTCACCCGCGTATTTGTGGATCGATCAATCCATAAATGTGAAGGTTTCCATGCCGAACGAAGAATGCAACCGGCAAAGCGGTCCCATGCCAGTTTCCGCACTTCTAGCGCTAGCGATGACTGGCTTCATCTGCATCGCCACTGAAACCCTGCCGGCCGGACTGCTGCCGCAAATTTCCTCGAGCATGGACATTTCATCAGCGCTCGCGGGCCAAACTGTTACGGCTTATGCAATCGGTTCGCTGATCGCTGCCATTCCTCTCAGCATCGCGACGCAGGCGTGGCGTCGGCGCACCGTGTTGTTGCCGACGATTGCCGGTTTCCTCGTCTTCAACTCGATCACTGCACTTTCACATAACATTATGCTCACGATGACAGCCCGCTTCCTGGCCGGCATGTCGGCGGGCCTGGCCTGGAGCCTGCTGGCAGGATATGCGCGCCGGATGGTC
This sequence comes from Sphingobium limneticum, assembly GCF_008710155.1. GTDB lineage: Bacteria > Pseudomonadota > Alphaproteobacteria > Sphingomonadales > Sphingomonadaceae > Sphingobium > Sphingobium limneticum. Next base: position 1,330 of record NZ_VYPZ01000041.1, on the reverse strand, counting down.
GCACCCGAACAACAGGGCAGAGCGATGGCGATTGCCATGGTTGGAACGCCTGTAGCCTTGTCACTCGGTGTTCCCTTCGGAACCTGGCTGGGTGCCGCAGTCGGATGGCGTTCTGCTTTTGGTGTCATGTCACTGCTCACGATCGTGCTGATCCTGTGGGTGCTGGCGAAGGTTCCCGATTATCCCGGTCAGGCCCGCAGTGCGCGAATGCCGCTTTACCGCGTTCTCACGACACCGGGGGTCCGTCCCGTCCTAGGGGTAGTCGTCAGCTGGATGCTCGCGCACAACATCCTTTATACCTATGTGGCGCCGTTCGTGACGCCTGCTGGTCTGGCAGACCGTGTGGACCTCGTCCTGCTCACATTTGGCATGACAGCCTTGGTCGGAATATGGCTGACTGGGAAGTTGATAGACCATTTTCTGCGTTCGACCGTGCTGGCCAGTCTTGCCCTGTTCGCACTGGTTACTGTGACGCTTGTGCTGGGCGCTAGGTCCGTTATCGTCATCTACGCCTGCACTGCGATCTGGGGGCTAACTTTTGGCGGCGCGGCAACTTTGCTCCAGACCGCCCTTGCAGATGCTGCCGGCGACAGCGCGGACACGGCTCTGTCGATGAATGTCGTTGCCTGGAACGGTGCGATCGCAGCGGGCGGCCTTGCTGGCGGTTTTATGCTTGAGACTTGGGGTGTTGCAGCATTTCCCTGGGCCATGCTCGCGTTGATATGCGTTGGCTTCACGGTGGCATGGTCATCGCGTGCGCACGGCTTTCCCGCAGGGAGCCGCACGGGAGACATGGCAGTCATGGGACATTGATTTAACTCGGCAGCATGGGGGTCCTCGCCTCGACTTTCGGCCTCCCATGTTTGAGCGAGCGAAGCAGCGGGAATGACAGCTTCGCCCCACGAAACGGCTTGGCGCATTGGCGAAACCGACCCTTATGAAACGCTCAGCCACCCTTTTTTCATTCCTAGCTGCGGACAGTTCCTTTTCCATCATCAAAGCTCTCGACCCATCTAAGCCGTTCGGCGGGGCAATTTCCGCTACCCAAATGCAGACCGTCCGTAATTTTGGCAGCAGTCGACCGGTTTATGCTGCTCCGCGCTCTACCATCGATGGCGGTTCCAAACATCAAAATCGCCTTATTCGATTTATCGTGAAGCATATGGCTGAAAGATAAGGCGAACCAGCCGCACCTCTCATCTCGATGGATCGTGTCCCACAGCGTGGTGTAGGTTCGCTGGGATAGCCACAGCGACCTCCGGCTAAGCCGGATTGATCATGCTGCCATGGCAGGCAACGTGATGATGGGATTATCGCTTAAACCTGAGAC
>NZ_VYPZ01000040.1 GCF_008710155.1 Sphingobium limneticum | reverse complement strand
CCGTTGTGCCGGCCTTTTTGTGTGGCCGCGACGGCTTACGTAGCGCAATCCCTGGCAGAGAAGCTGGCGCCGACGTCCCTCAAGCTCGCCTACCGTGAATCTGTGGCCGAATAATGCACAGGGGCCAAAAAGTGCGCGACTGGAACAGTACAGCGCTATTGCAGAAGTGGCGCGAGGAGTGGGCCGATCACGTTAACGAGCGTCTGGCCGAGCTGGATATTGATGCCCGCATAGACCATCGCACGTTGGAGGCGCAAGGCATCGACCTTGAGCCGCAACACAAGATCGGGCCGGCGGCGTCGCGTATGCCCGAACAGGGGCTTGAGGCCGAGCGGGTCGATGACCATGCCCGGATCGCGCGGGAAAATGGCGAGAAGATCATTGCGCGGCCCGAGATCGCGCTGGACGCGATCACGCGCCAACAAGCGACGTTCACGCGGCGTGATCTGGCGCAGTTCGCGTTCCGGCATAGCGACGGCAAGGATCAGTTCGATCAGGTGATGAGCGCGGTGCGCGCCTCGCCCGAGCTGGTGGCGCTGGGCAAGGATGGGCGCGGTGAGGATCGCTTTACCTCCCGCGATATGATCGAGATGGAGCAGCGTCTGGAACGCATCGGCGATCGGCTTGCCGGCATGGCGCAGCATGGCGTTTCCGTTTCCCATCGGGACGGCGCTGTGATGGCGGCCGAGCAGCGGGGGCTTGTTCTTTCGGTCGAGCAGCGCGGCGCACTGGATCATATCACAGAAGGCCGGGGTCTCGCCTCTGTGGTTGGCTATGCCGGCAGCGGTAAGTCGGCCATGCTGGGGGTAGCGCGCGAGGCATGGGAGGCACAGGGCTATACCGTGCACGGCGCGGCGCTGTCGGGGATCGCGGCCGAGAATCTGGAAGGCGGATCGGGCATCCAGTCGCGCACGCTCGCCAGTCTTGAATATCAGTGGGGCCAGGGGCGTGAGCAGCTTGGTCCCCGTGATGTGCTGGTGATCGACGAAGCCGGCATGATCGGCACCCGCCAGATGGAGCGGGTGCTGGCTCATGCCGAACAGGCCGGGGCCAAGGTGGTCATGGTCGGCGATCCAGAACAGTTGCAGGCGATCGAGGCCGGTGCGTCATTCCGTGCCCTTACTGAGCGTCATGGTGCGGCCGAGATTACCGAGATACGCCGGCAGCGGGAAGATTGGCAGCGTGATGCGACGAAGGCGCTGGCGACCGGCAGGGCCAGTGAGGCGATCCATGCCTATTCCGATCATGGCATGGTCCATGTGGCCGAGACGCGCGAACAGGCGCGCGCAAGTCTGGTGGACCGTTGGGATACCGAGCGTATCGCAGCGCCCGATCAGAGCCGGATCATTCTCACCCATACCAACGCCGAAGTGCATGACCTCAATCTGGCCGCGAGAGAGCGACTGCGTGCATCCGGTGAGCTGGGCGGCGATGTGCGCGTGTCGGCCGAACGGGGACCGCGTGAATTTGCCAGCGGCGATCGCGTCATGTTCCTGAAGAACGAGCGCGGGCTAGGCGTGAAAAATGGCACCTTGGGGCAGGTCGAGCGTGTATCGTCTGACGGCATGGCGGTGCGGCTCGATGATGGGCGCAGTGTCGTGTTCGACCTCAAGGACTATGCCCATGTCGATCATGGCTATGCGGCGACCATCCATAAATCCCAGGGTGTGACGGTCGATCGGGCGCATGTCCTCGCCACTCCCGGCATGGACCGTCATTCCGCCTATGTGGCGCTGTCGCGACACCGCGACGGCGTGCAACTCCATCATGGCCGCGATGACTTCGCCGATGATCGCCAGCTTGCCCGGACGCTGGGGCGCGAGCGGGCAAAGGATATGGCGTCCGATTATTCCCGCGATACGGCGCAGGACATTCGTGCTTTCGCCGACCGTCGCGGCTTGTCGGGCGAGATCCGTTTGCCCGACAATGCGCGTGCCATCCAGCGAGATCCGCGTGGCGAGATAGCGCCTATCAAGCGGGGAGCGTTCGGCGGTTTCAAGCCGGGGGCGGCCGAGCGCACGACCGCGGCCGAGCAGAAGCTGCGGCACGGCATGTTTGCGGGCTTGAAGCTCAATGCCACGCCTGCCCCGTCCATGCCGACGAAAACCCCTGTGGGTGACCAGGATCGCGACTATGTGCGCGCCGTTGAACGGGCTTCGCGTTCGGCTGAGGCGGTGTTGCAGGCCGGCGCATCGGGCGCGCCGATCCTGGAGCATCAGAAGGTCGCGCTGGAACGCACCAGTCAGGCGCTTGAGCAGATCAGGCCGGGAGCCTCGCACGATCTTCAATCGGCGATCCAGCGCGACCCTGCCCTGTTGCGGGATTCAGCGGCGGGGCGCAGCGGCCCGCTGATTGACGCGATGGCGCAGGAAGCCCGTGTGCGGGCCGATCCCAATCTGCGCGCAGATCGGTTCGTGGAACGCTGGCAACAGCTCTCTCAGGACCGTGATCGGCTTTATCGTGCCGGTGACATAACAGGCCGCGAGCATGCGGGCAAGGAGATGGCGGGCATGGCTAAAAGCCTTGAGCGCGATCCGCAAATGGAATCGGTGTTGCGCGGTCGTACCCGTGATCTTGGCCTTGAGATTGGCATAAACCGGGGCCGTGAGATGGGCGGCGGCGAGCTGGGCCGCCAGTTGACGCAGGAGCTTGGGATAGGCCGTGATCGCGGCATGAGCCGGTAAGGAGACGCATGTGGATGAGGACGACAGGCAGGGCGAGGATGGCGCGGCACGGGCGTTCGAGCAACTCACGCGCGAGGTGTCGTTGCTGCGCGCTGCTGTCGAGGGACTGACCGCCGCGCGGGAGTCCATCGACATTCCCGATTATCAGCCGACGCTTGAGCGCACCGAAAAGATATTGGTGGCTCTTGCCCAGCGGATCGACCCCATCGCCAAAAGCCCGCTCCTGTCGATGACGCCCGATTCCATGGCAAGCCAGATTGCAGCGGCGGCTACGGCTGCGCGTCGGGAAGATGCGCGGCTTGTCGCCGAAGCGCGCGCGGGGCTGGATCAGGCCGCACGCGAGATCGACAACCGGCTTGCATCGGCGCGGCGCGGCGACGAGCAAAATCGCTGGCTCTATATTTTCGGTGGCGGCGGTCTGGTGCTGGGCTTTTTATTCTATGCGGTGCTGGCGGGGCCGATCGCGCGGTCCATGCCGCCAAGCTGGCACTGGCCCGAGCGTATGGCGACCCGCGTTCTTGATGAGCGCGGCGCGTGGGATGCGGGGCAGCGTTTGATGCAGGCGGCTGCACCGGAAAGTTGGAGCGCGATTGTGGCTGCGTCGCCATTGTCGGATGCCAACCGTAAAATCGTGGAGGCGTGTCGCGAGCGAGCCGCGAAAGCCAAAGAGCCGGTGCGATGCACGATTGAGGTGAAACCCGACAGCGCAGGTTGATCTCGGCGCTGACCGGATAAGTGCCGTTCATGACCCCAGTTTATCAGATCGATTTTACGCAGATCATGACAAGAAATGCTGCCGCCGCCGGTGCTTCAGCGAGTGAACACCGATCGCATGACTATTTTAATTGCAAGGCGGCAATCCCCTGCCCTTGCAGCAGCTTAACCACTTGCTTGTCGAATGAGACGAAAGTTTCGCCGCCATGGAAACGACCGTCAAATGCAATAACCCCGTCAGCAAAATCACCTCCTGCATCCAGGACAGTAAGGCCTGCTTCTACCATAGGCCGATTGATGACGACATTCTCCGCGTCGATCAAAGCCCTGATCGCGATGGCAATGTCTGGCCGGGCCGTCTTGTAAAGACGTTCCATGACCCAAACGAGTTCGCATAGAGTGTGTATACTGACGGCAACCAGTTTTGCGCGCTCCATTGTTTCGACGGCAATCAGGCTCTGGGTTTCGTCATCCGCCAGAATCAGGCGCAGCAGGACATTCGTGTCGGCTGTAATCCTCATTTATCATCCAAGCCGGTCATGCCGGCAGCAGCACCTGCTTCGGCAATGGCGTTGTTGATTTCTTCGATCGAGAATCGAGCGCCGTTGGTCTTGCCTTTGAGCATGCCATGCAACTCCCGCCATGACCCTTTGGGTTTATCGGCTTTCAGTTCTGCTCTGCCATCGGGCAACAGATCGAGCCTGATTTTGCCTCCAGGCTGAATGCCAAGATGATTGAGAATATCCTTCCGGAAAGTCACTTGGCCTCGTGCGGTCACGCTCAATGTCGCCATAGTCATCACCTCAATGCTAAACTACATTTAATGCAAAAAAGCATTACCACAAAGGCTGAACTATAAAAGCCTAAATCCGCACCTCTTCCATCCTTGCCAGGCTGAGGTCGTTATGCCGCCGGTCATAAAGTTGTGCCGTGAGGGTTGCGTTGTGGTTGACGAATGGCAGCGGTTTTTCCAGCGATCCGCCATTGTCAGCCGCCGCTGGATGAGCCTTGCAAAGAAGGCTGCGGGGCTAGCGAGGTGATAGAGGGGGGATAGCACGTAATGCGCCCTAGCGTCTTGCAGTGAGTTCCAAAGCGGTCAGGAGGTTGGCGGCTGTGCAGCATTCTTGGCCATCCGCGATCTGACAGTGTCGAGGATTATCGGCGTTTCCCATGATGAACAAAGTGGGGAAGCGGGCGTCTTACAGAGGGGCAATCACGCTCTGTCGGAGAAGATCATGCCAGACGATGTAAGGGCAGCCCTTGAACGGTTTCAGCAGTTCTTAGGCCAATATCAAGGCGACGACGTCATCGACGAAGCCAGTGGCTTTAAGGTTTCTGATGGCACGTTGTTGGCCGGCGAAATCGAAATGTTGGCCAGGCATCAGGAACCGGACGAAAATCCAATCGACTAAGAAGTGATTACATGAAGTGACTTGGTCAATGATCCAGTCACTTCCTTTTTATTTTATTAAAAAAATTCTTATTTACGAATAATTTCAAATCCGCACCCGCTCCACCTCGGCTAGGCTGATATCGTCGCGCCGCCGGTCGTAAAGCTGCGTCGTGCGGGTCGAGCTGTGGTTGGCCATGGCGGCGGCATTTTCCAGCTTGCCGCCATTTTTGAGATAGGTAGTGATCCCGGTCGCGCGGAAACTGTGATTGCCGATCTGCGTCTCGATTCCCGCAGCCAGCGCGCGGCGACGCACCATAGCATGGGCTTCGGCCTGACGCAGCGCCCGATCGCTCAGCGTCCGGCGGCCCCGCGCGACGGTGCGGAACAGTGGTCCCCTCCCCTCGTCCAGCCCGCATACCTCTATATAAGATAGCAGATAATCCTCCAGGCTGTGGTGGCATGGCATTTCATGTCGCTTGCCGCCTTTCTCATGCAGGCGCAGCCATAGCCGCCGTCCCTGCACGAACACATCCTCCCGCTTCATCGCCAGCGCCGCGCCGACGCGCGCAAAGCTGTAGATCATCAGGCCGATCAGCGCCCGGTCGCGCAGGCCCGCCGGCGTCGATATGTCGATCGCGTCCAGCAAGGCCCGGGCCTCTATTGCCTCCAGCACCGGCGTCCGCCCGGTCCGCGCGCTGTGCGCCGGTCCGCGCACGCTGGCGGCGGGGTTGGTTGGGATCGCCTGCCCCGTCACCAGCCAGTCGAACAAATGGCGGATCGCGGCGAGCCGTTGCTTCACGCTCGGTGCCGCAAGCGACTGCCCCAAAGTCTCGATCCAGGCCGCCACATGAATAGGCGCAATATCGCTCAAGTTGCGAACGCCATGGCCAAAGCACCAAGTCAGAAAATCCCCCGCCGCCTTCGCATAGGCGCGCCGCGTATGCGGGTTACGGATATTGGCTGCGAAAAATTCCAGAAAGCGCATGTGCACATGCGGCGGCGCCTCCGCAACGATCGGCGGCAGGATGAGCGAGGGCAATGGGATCGACGGCAACATGGAAATCGGACCGAGTGTATATATGTGATAATGTCCTTTATCACATATTTGAGAGATGAAAGGGGAAATTGCATTTCATCCCCTGCGATGAACGGTTGTAAGTCGGTCCTATCCGTCGCAGGGATGCCAGATGCTGATCCGGGGTGCCGGGCGCGTCCATGGCGGCGCGTGATGCAAGGAATGACGAAGAATGAAGATCGCTGTTTTTGGCCTGGGCTATGTCGGGCTTTCCAATGCCGTCCTGCTGGCCCAGCATCATGATGTGGTCGCGGTCGATATTACACCGGCGCGGGTCGACATGCTCAATGCGCGCCAATCGCCGATCGTCGACGCCGAACTGGAAGAGTTCCTCGCCACCCGCCCGCTGACCCTCGCGGCCACGCTCGACCCGCATCAGGCGTTGGTTGGCGCCGACTATGTGATCGTCGCGACGCCGACCAATTATGATGTCGGCACCAACAAGTTCGACACCTCCTCGGTCGAAGCCGTGATCCAGACCGCAAAGGCGGCCAATCCCGATGCGACCATCGTGATCAAATCGACCATCCCGGTCGGCTTTGTGGAGGATGTCCGCCGCCGCCTCGGCACCGATCAGGTCATCTTCAGCCCGGAGTTCCTGCGCGAAGGCCAGGCGCTTCAAGACAATCTCCACCCCTCGCGCATCATCGTGGGCGAACGGTCGGACCGGGCGCGCATCTTTGCCGATCTGCTGCTGGAGGGCGCGGTCAAGAAGGACGTCGAAATCCTGTTCACCGACCCCAGCGAAGCGGAGGCGATCAAGCTGTTCGCCAACACTTATCTCGCCATGCGCGTCGCCTTCTTCAACGAGCTGGACAGCTATGCCATCGCCCATGATATGGACTCGCGCCAGATCATCACCGGCGTCGGCCTCGACCCGCGCATCGGGTCGCATTATAATAATCCCAGCTTCGGCTATGGCGGCTATTGCCTGCCCAAGGATACCAAACAGCTACTCGCCAACTATTCCGAAGTGCCGCAAAACCTCATCCGCGCGATCGTGGACGCCAACCACACGCGCAAGGATTTCCTGGCGGATCAGATCATTGCGAAGCGCCCGAAAAAGGTCGGCGTCTTCCGCCTGGTGATGAAGGCCGGGTCCGACAATTTCCGCCAATCCTCGATCCAGGGCATCATGAAGCGGATCAAGGCCAAGGGCATAGAAGTCGTGATCTACGAGCCCGCGATGCAGGAAGAGGCGTTTTTCGGTTCGCGCGTGGTGCGCGACCTTGGCGCGTTCAAACAGGAATGTGACATCATCATCGCCAACCGCATGACGCCGGATATGGAAGATGTGGCAGACAAGATCTTCACGCGCGACCTGTTCGGATCAGATTGACAACGATTGGCAATCCGGCTGCAATCGTCTCTCATCCTGATGATTTTGTAGCACAATCTGCCGCGGAGACTTTGATGATCAAGCTACCTCATTTTCTTCGCAGGAAGCGTTCGTCGGCAAAGACTCGTGAAAGCCATTCCGTCCGCGACTATCGCGCGCTCGTCCGCGCCAAGCTGAAATCCCTGCCCGACGACCCGGCGCTTGCGCTAGCGCAGGCGATCGGCGCGCCGACGATGGCGGATTTCATGTCGATCGGCGACGGTCATGTCGCGGTGCTGCGCCATCATGGACTGGTAGATGGCATGACCGTCTATGATCTGGGCTGTGGTTGCGGCCGCACGGCGCAGGCGCTTGTCCGCACCGGGTGGCGAGGCCAATATACTGGCGCGGATGTCGTCCAGGAACTGATCGACGAACTGGCCCGACAATGTCCGGGTTATGACGTGCTGCTCAACGTAACGCCCCGGATCGTTGCGCCCGACGCATCACTGGACATGGTCTTTCACTGGTCGGTCTTCACCCACCTCTATCCCGGTGAATCCTATCTCTACACCTCCGATGCCTTTCGTGCGCTCAGGCCCGGCGGCAAGATGATCTTCTCCTTCCTCGAAATGGAAGAGCCGGAACATGATCGGGTGTGGAACGCCAATCTCGATCATCTGCGCAGAGGTAATGCTGCGGAACATCTCGACGCGTTTCTGCATCGCGACTGGATCCATCGCTTCGCCCGCAACGCCGGATTTGCAGAACCGCGCTTTACTAACGGGCAGGACAGCAAGGACCATCCTCCTTTCTGGCAAAGCTTGGCGGTGCTGGAAAAGCCCGCCTGATCCGCATCAGCGCAGCGTGGGCAACCCCACTTGCTGCAACGCTTTGTCCAGATATCGCATAAACGCCGGCGTGCGCCCGGCGTCCCGTGCACGAAGCCAAGCCAGCGCCACGACGGGTCGCCATGCATTGATGTCGTGCGCCGACACGGCGGATGACTTCATATGGCTTTTACCCAACCGCCCCGCCGCCCAGTCGCGCCACAGGTTCGTTACCCAGTCGGTCGGCCCGATGCCAAAGCGCATCAGCATTTCGGATCGCACACCATCGGCCGCCGGATGCCCCGCCGCCGCCTTCGACCAGTCGATCACCATCATCCCCTGCGGCGTCATCATGACATTGCCCAGATGAAAGTCGCCATGCGTCAGAGCTTCTCCGTCCGGTAGCATATCGAGATAGGCGATGGCGGCGCGTTGCAGCGCGACGGGCGCAGGCCCATAGGCGATATCGGTCGCCAGCACCTGCTTGAGCGGACGTAATGTCCCTCCCCCGGCCCGGTGCATGGCGGCATGGATGTCGCCCATCCGGCCCAGCGCCCATCCCGCTCGCATCGGGTTGCGGCGAATCCAGTCCATCACCGTCCCGCCTTCAAGCCGGGGATAGACAATGCCCCGCCGCCCGTCCCATGTCCGCCGCTCGATCGCCGCAGCTGTCGGCACGCCACATGCACCGGCATGGACGGACGCGTCGGCTTCGCGCGCGATCATCTCTTCGGACACGCTGTCGCGAAACAGCTTGATGACCCGCCCCTCGCCGATATCGAACAGTTCCGCGCTCGCGCCGCTGGCGAGGAAATGCTGCGGTACAATCGGGTCGGTCACCATGTGTCAGCCGTTGGAATGGCCAAGATCATGCCCGCGCATAACGGTCTTCATAGCGGATGATGTCATCTTCACCCACATAAGGGCCAGTCTGCACCTCGATAAACACCATGGGGATGCGCCCCGGATTTTCGATCCGGTGCTGTGCGCCGACCGGGATGTAGATGGACTGGTTTTCGGTCAGCACCGAACTGTCGTTGTTCAGCGTCACGCGGGCCGTTCCCTCCACGATGATCCAATGCTCGGACCGATGGAAATGACTTTGCAGGCTGAGGGAGGCGCCGGGCAGCACGGTGATACGCTTGACCTGAAAACGCCCACCGATCAGCAGGCTTTCGTGCCAGCCCCAGGGCCGGTGATCTTTGGGGAAGGTTTCGGCCTGCACCGCGCCTTTCCGTTGCAGCGCCTCGACAACCTTCTTTACATCCTGCGTGCACGATTTGTCTGCGATCAGCACCGCGTCGTTCATGGCGATCGCGACGATATTGTCGAGGCCAAGCCCGACAATCTCCAGTCCCTCGCTTTCCGACCGCAACAGCGAATTGCGGCAATCGATCGCCGTCGACGCGCCCGACAGCGACACGCCATCTTCATCGGGCTGCATATGGCTCCACACCGCATCCCAGTCGCCCAGGTCCGACCATCCCGCATCATAGGGAACGACCGACAGATTGTCGGCGCGTTCCATGATGGCGACGTCGATGGCGATATTGTCCGCTTTGCTCCACGGATCGGCCGCTAAACGTAGGAAGCCTAGATCGGCTTCCGCTTCGCCCACGGCAATCCGCACGCTGTCCAGCATGGCGGGGGCGTAGCGTTCGAACGCGGCGATGATATCCTTGATCGCGAACAGGAAAATCCCAGCGTTCCAAAGATAATTGCCGGTCGCCAGCATCTCCTGCGCGCGGGCGGCATTGGGCTTTTCGACAAAGCTGGTCAGGGGGATCGGCGCGCCAGACCCGTCGGGTGGGCTTGCGATTTCCAGATAGCCATAGCCAGTTTCCGGCCGCGTGGGCTGTATGCCGAACGTCACCAGATCGCCCCTTTCGATCGCGGCCAGCCCCTTGCCCACGGCATCGTGAAAGGCATCGACATCGGGTACAACATGGTCGGACGGTGCCACCAGCATGATCGCATCAGGATTGCGCTTCGCCAGATGCAGCGCGGCGGCCAATATGGCAGGGGCTGTGTTACGTCCCTCCGGCTCGATCAGGATAGCGTCGGGGTCGATCCCCTCCTGTGTCAACTGCTCGGCGATGATGAAACGGAACAGGGCGTTGGTTAGCACCATCGGTCTGTCGAAGACAAAATCTTTCGCTTTGCCAGACAGGCGCCTGGCGACCGCCTGAAAGAGGGTTGCCTCCCCTACCAGCGGTACGAACTGCTTGGGATAGGATTTGCGCGACAAGGGCCACAGGCGTGTGCCAGATCCGCCCGCCAGGATGACTGGCGTAATGAGAATGTCGGAACCGGCAGGTTTCAGCTGTATCATATGATCCATTCAAATTCCCTTGACGCCATTTCATGACGACTTTGGTAACTCTATGCAGAGATTATTTGTGACTACAATGCGATATCCCTATTTCTCTGATCGCATCACGCAGCAGTTAGCCTCATTATATTTAGATATCAATTAGGTACCATAGTGATATCTAATTGATATCCATTGCTATGTATTATTTATTGGTATAACTTTCCTACTCTTATCCGCCAGTCAGGACCCATCATGGCGCGCAACACGTCCATCACGATCGGCGATCATTTCAGCCATTTCGTCAGCGAACAGGTGCGCTCTGGCCGTTACGGCTCCACCAGCGACGTGGTGCGTGCGGGCCTCCGGCTGCTGGAGGAGCATGAGGCGCGGGTGCGCTCGCTCCATGACAGGCCGGCCGCCAACGCGCCGCTATCCTTTGATGGCGCGGTGGCCGAGGGATAAGGGCGCGGGGCGAGAGCCGGTCATTCGGGCCGCGCATCCCTCATTCGGGGTATGAAGATCCCCCTACGCGGTCACCGGACGGAAAAAAACGGCAAAATGCCAAATTCGTGCTTTCGAGTAGAAATAGGAAAAGCCGGTTTTCGGCTATGGAGCGATCATCATGAGCATAGCGCAAAGAGAATTGTTCCAGCTCGACAGCCCCCTGCTGGGCGAGATCCGCGGCGAACGATCGCTGATGGCCTTTCCTTTTTTCGCGCTCGCCAAAAATGCGTGGATGAAGCCCCTCTCCTATTCCACGCCCACCGTGACGATCGAGGTGCGGCCCAGCGCGCGCGGTGTCGCCACCATTTATGACAAGGAAATCGTTCTCTATATCGCCAGCCTGATGGCCGCGAAGATCGAGGCCGGCATGGCGATTTCGCAGGATTTCACCTTCACCGCGCACGACCTGTTCACCGTCACCGGTGCCAATCACAGCGCCCGCTCCTATTCCCGCCTGGCCGATGCGCTGGAGCGGCTCCAGGGCACACAGATCCGCACCAATATCGAAGCCGGGGGCGAGGGCGAGGAAGGTTTCTTTTCCTGGTTGTCGGAAGCACGGTTGCAATATGCGCGTTCGGCCAATGGCGAAAAACGGCTGAAATCCGTGAAGGTGCGCCTGTGCGACTGGCTATTTCGCGCCATTTTACGCGATGGGCAGGTGCTCGATTATGCCTCCACCTATTTTCAGCTCGGTCCCATAGAGCGCCGCATCTATGAAGTCGCGCGCTCGACTTGCGTGGATGGCGAACCGCTCGACATGGACCTCCAACTGCTCAAGCTCCAGACCGGTTTTCAAAACCCTTTGTCCAATTTCCGCATCGCCATGCGCCAGATAGCGGCGGCCAATGCCATTCCCGGTTACGATATCCAGATGATCGAAGATGCGGCCGCCGCAGCCGCCCCGGAAACTGACGAAATGCCCCGCAAGGCCGGGCGTCGTCCGACCCCGGCACGGGTCATCATCACGCGCCGCGCATCCCTCGCGCTGGACGCCGCACCTGGCATCTGATCCTCCGCCGGCATCCTTTCACAGGACTGGCGATCGCTTGTCCTGAACGTCCCATCGCAAGGACTGGCTGCATCCTGATTCGTGCCTGCATCGCTATTCCTACTCGAAAGCACGAATAGGGCGCCGACATTCCTACTCGAAAGCACGAATGTGCGCGGTCATTCCTACTCGAAAGCACGAAGTTAGCGGCCATTTCTACTCGAAAGCACGAACGATTTTCGACATTCCTACGCGAAAGCACGAACCGTCAGGCCTTCCAGTGTAGGATTTTTGCTGCGACTATGCGCCCTTGCCGGCCTGTGCCGGCATCCATCAACAGGCCGGTCGCGGACCGGTGGGGATTTCAAATGAAGGGGTGGCTGTGACCACATAAAAGAACGCCCGGCACGAAGGCCGGGCATCCGTTGGAATAGTGGAGCGACGTCGCCAAACGTCGAACCGGGATCACACCCCTTCTTCCTACTCCATAAAGAAACCCGTTTCAAGGATGCGCGCTTCGCGCCACGCCCTCTTTTTGTCCGGTGACGGTCCTCCATGTGGAGGGACGAATGGGAACACTTGCCTTTGGTGAGGCGATAGCTGGCGCGCTGGGCGCAGCCGCGGCGGGATATGGCGCGGGTCAATCCGCGCGCACCACGGAATCGCGCCGCAAGAGCCGGTCGGGTGCCCCCAATCCCACCGGCGCCCCGGTGCTGCGCGACAGCGTGGAGGCCGGCACGTTCGAACATCTTTTCTTCGCCAGCCCGGCCAAGGGCGAACCCGATCGGCTGTTGCGCGCCGCACGGCGCATATTGGACGCGGGACGCCAGCTGCGCCGCGAAGCGCGGTGCGACGGCCGCATCCTCACCACCGCCGAACAATTGCTGACCACCCTCACGGCGGCCAGCGTGCGCGTGCTGGAGGAAATCCTGACCCTGGCCCGGTTGAACCGCGGCCGGGTCTTTCCCAGCTATGATTATCTGGCCGATGCGACCAGCCTTGGCCGCGCCACGGTCGCGCGGGCGCTGCGTATCTTGGAAAATATCGGCTTTCTGGTGCGCCAGCGCCGGTTCAAGCGCGTGGAGGGCGATGGCCCCGGCCCGCGCTATGCCCAGACGTCCAACGTCTATCGCGCCTTCCTGCCCGAGATCGTGCAACGCTATATGCCACGCTGGATGCGCCCTGCCCCCCTGCCCGACGATCAGGTCCAGCGCGAAGCCGACCGACAAGAGGATATGGCGGCGATGCGTGCGGCGCTCTGTCCGCAGGAACGGCGCAAGACGATGGAGAAGGGCAAGCTGGCCAAGATCCTGGCGCGAATGGAAGCAGCGCTGGATGCCCGAATGGAACAGAATGAGGGAGAGCGTGAGTCTCATAATCATCCGCAACCGCTCATGGAGTCATATATAAAGGATAATCAGCGGAGTTGGCCTAGTCGGCCAACAACCTAAGGCCTGACGGCTCAGCATGACCTTAACCCATGCTCCCAACATAAATCTTGCTCAGACTGCTAGGACAGGACGCGCCGCTCCGCGGCGCGAATGCTCCCCAACGGGAGCAAGCGGCTTGGGCTGTTTCACAAGGATGGCACGGCGAAAGGACGAAACCATGCTGGTACCCTCTCCTGTGCAAAAAGAGTAATTTATCTTGGTATCTATAAGATATCTATCCGATATCCTTTTCAAAATCACCTTGACCCATGGCATGCTTGGGGAGAGCATCCGGATCATGAGCCCGATTGAAAAAGCCGCCCGCAGTTTGTGCCGTGCTCAGGGGGAGGATGAAGACAGCCTGTCCGCCGGCGCACCGCGCTGAGCGGACTATCTCCCGCAGGTGATGGCTGTGATCGACGCGTTGCATGAACCTGACCGGGCCATGCAGGAGGCCGGTCTGGAAATCATCCGCTATGTCGGCCGCGAAGAATCCGAATTGGGCTATCAAAGCGACGCGGCCAATGTCTGGCGATTCATGATGGATGCGCTGCACCAGGATGGTCGGCAGATCATGACTAAAATCGCCGAAAAACCCGTCCAATAACCTAGACCAAGCCATAGGCGGCGGCTGCACCTTGATATCTATCGTTCGCCGATATCCTGTCCGACATTCCGGACAAGTTCCATCAAATGATATCGGATAGCTAACTGGTAGCTATCCGATATCTTGTTTTCCGCGCTGTGCGGCGAGCGCCGCCAACGCTTGTTCCAGCACTGCGCCCAGCGGCATCCCCATATCATCAGCGATCCGGTACAATTCCGTGATTGTCTCTTCAGTCGCCTTGATATTGATCTGGCGGTTGCGCCCGGTCACATGCCGCCGCGGCTGCCGGGCTGTTGGCTGGACCGGCGGCGGGGCAGGGGAGGGGGGGGGCGTTTCACCTGTCTCACTCGCTGTCTCAGGCAAGGGTGTGGCGCCTGCTTTCCGGCTTGGAAAGCCGCTGCTTTGCGCGATTTTCTCGATCGCATCTGCCGGTACTGGCTTGGCGCCATTGTCCGACCCGAAATCATCCAGATCGCCGAAGGGATTGGCCCTGCTCATCCTGCTACCTCATCTGCCTTGACGGCATTTTTCCTGCTGGCTCGCAGCTTTTCGATCACCTCGACGGCAAATTGCTCGGCATTGGCGATCGCCTTGTCCAGATTGGAAACATCCTTGGGATCCAGTTCCTCCAGCGTCTGGCGGAAAGAAAAAATCGCGCGAAACGCTTCGCGCTCATGCAACTGGGTCGTGAACATCGGCACGCCGGCATCGACCAGCCCGTCCTGGATATGTCCCATGGTTCGCGTGCGGATGATCGGACTGGTCCGCGACAGCAGCACGCCATAGGGCACGGCCCGCCCAGTCATTTTCTCATGTTGCTTGAGCACCCGGATCGCCCGGCTCGCCTGTTCAGCGTCCAACTGCGATCCCTGCATCGGGATGACCACCAGATCGGCCTGGCTGACCGCCAGCAGCACGATCTTGGCCGCCGTCCCTTCCAGATCGACGATGACGAAGGGCGTCTGCGCCGCAGCCTCTTCGATCTTGTCGAGGATATTATCCTCATCGACATCTGCGACGATCGACAGATTGTCCGGCAGTTGCGCGTCCTTGCCCCATGCGGCGATGGGGTGATTGGGATCGGCGTCGATCACCGTCACCTTGGCACCCCGTGCCAGTTGGGAGGCAAGGAGCAGGGCAGCGGTGGTTTTCCCGACGCCCCCCTTTGGACTGATGAAGGCGATGGTAGGCATGGGATAACTGTATAGCTATCGGCTAGCATCAGGCAATCCAATAGCTATCTGGTATCCTCATGATATCTTTTCTGCCGAAAGCCAAGGATTTCCTTGGTGATCGGGGCCAAAGTCGTTATTTGCCAAAACCTCATGCGATCGACGTCGATAGTTCATCATTTCAAGCGGATCGGTGACGCATGGCTAACGGCGTCCGTCCATTTCGACGCTTTTCGAGCTGAACCGCGCGCCTATCTCACCGCGACCAAATGGTGGATCAAGCGCAAGAGGGTCCGCGCCCGCGGACAGTTCGCACCGCTGCTCAGTCAGTCGCCAAGGGCGTATCGGCTCTGGGTCTTGCGGCAGGAACGTGAGGGAAGGGCGCATAGCCAATCCGACGCACAATGCCCGATTATCGGTCTTGTCGACCTGACCGGCGGCTTTGATCCGAAATCTTTGGCGTCTACTCGGCAAAGTATGATGGTTGAAGCTCTAACGCTGCTTGCCATCGGCGCTCCCGAAACGCCCACGCTTGCCGCAGCCATCGCGCAAATCGACTGGAGCGCCAATCCCTGGTTGTTACCTGTCCGTCCTGGTGACCGGCTCGCACCCGGCACGGCAGATGCTTATCGCGCAACTATGATCGACGGCGCAACACAGCTTATCTATGCCGACGACGACCTGCTGATTGGCCGCCGTCGCGCTAAACCCTATTTCAAACCCGACTGGAACAACGAACTATTTCGGCAACAGGATTATCTGACCGGCGCCTGCATCGTTCATGGAACTCGCGCCGATCTGGAGGCTGTGGCCGACAGGGCCGACTGGGCCGCAGGGTTGATCGCGAACATGGTGGAACGGGGGCAGGGAGCACCCATTCACCTGCGTCAGATGCTGCACCACCGCCGCCATCGCCCGTCGCCGCGCCTTCCCGCCCGTCCGATCGACATAGCCCGCGAACTGCCGCCGCTGTCGGTCATCGTGCCGACCCGCAACCGAGTGGACCTGCTGCGCACCTGTCTCGAGGGTGTCACGGCGGCTCATTACCCGCAGGTCGATGTCATCGTTATGGACAATGACAGCGACGATCCCGAAACGCTGGCTTATCTCGCAGCGCTCGATCCCGTCCGTCACTGCGTGCTGCGACACAGCGGCGCGTTCAACTATTCGGCGATCAACAATCGCGCGGCAGTGCAAGCCCAGGGCAGGCTGCTCTGTCTGCTCAACAACGATATCGAAATGACCGACCCGCACTGGCTGGCGATCCTGGCAACGCAGGCGCTGCGGCCAGACGTCGGCGCGGTGGGCGCACGGCTGCTTTATCCCGACGGGCGCATCCAGCATGCGGGCGTCGTGATCGGCGTTGGCAATGCGGCGGGCCATGCCCATCGGTTCCTGCATCCCGATGAGGAAGGCTATTTTCATCGCCACAGCCTGCCGCAATTCACGATGGCCGTGACTGCCGCTTGTCTGGTGGTGGAACGCGACAAGTTCATGGCGGTGGGCGGCCTTAACGAAAGGGATTTCGCCGTCGCCTTCAACGATGTCGATTTCTGCCTGCGTTTGAACCAGCGGGGCTGGCAGTCGCTTTACGAACCGCGCGCGACCCTCATTCATCATGAATCGGTGTCACGCGGGCTGGATCGCGATCCAGTGGGTGCGGCGCGCTTTGCGGGAGAACTGGCCGCGCTCAAGCGCCTGTGGAAGACCGATGAAATCTACGATCCTTATCACCATCCGCAACTCAGCCGCGCCAGCGAACAGTTTGCGGTGGCCCTGTGATTGATGGATCTGTAATGGCTGCTCGCGCCCCTCTGCCGCAGGTGACGCTGTGCGCGGTCAGTTCAGTCAATATCTCGGCAACAATCCGGGCGCTGGAAATCAGTCTAGCGCAAATCGATGTCGCGGCCGCGCTGCTGCTGACCGACAGCCCGGTGCAGCCCGATCATCCCGGCATTACCGTGGTGCCGATCGCACCCGTTACATCGTCGCGAGCCTATTCCGATTTCATCCTGACGCAATTGGTCGATCATGTCGAAACCAGCCATTGCCTAGTGATTCAGTGGGACGGCCATGTACTAGACGCATCGCGCTGGCACCCCGATTTTCTCACTTATGACTATATCGGTGCCGGTTGGCCTCAGTTCGACGATGGCCATGATGTCGGTAATGGTGGCTTTTCCTTGCGCAGCCGTCGCCTCATGCAGTTGTGCCGCGACCCTGCCTTCCATCCTTCCCATCCCGAGGATGTCGCGATCGCCCGCATCAATCGCGACTGGCTAGAGCGGCAGGGCATGCGTTTTGCCCCGCGCGCGCTTGCCGACTGTTTCGCCGCCGAACGGGCAGGGGATGTTGCGGCCAGCTTCGGCTATCATGGCGCCTGGTTGATGCCGCAGGTCGTGGGGATAGAAGCCTTCTGGACCCTTTATCGCGAACTGGACGATTGCGGTACGATCCGGCATGACTTTTCTTCGATATTGAAACAGATAAGGCAGGGGCGTGGAGGCTGCATCCGGGCTCTTCGCCTGACGCTCGATCAATTCAGGCGGTGACGCCGCCCTATCATTCACGCCCGCAAAGGGACTGACGCGCTTGACCAACATCTTTCCCGGCCTGCCCCTGATCGAATCTCCGCTGTTTCCGGCGCTCAAGGCGGAATGGGGATGGAGCGCGGAGGAAGAGCGGATCGCCACCGATCTGCATGAAAAGGGTTATGCCGTCTTCGATTTCCCCGACGCGGACCTGGATGGCCGCATCGAGCGGATTCAGAGCCATCTGGGGCCGCGCTACGGCATCGATTTCGCCGATCCGCATAGCGACAAGACTGCAGGTGAACGGCGCGTGCAGGATGCCTGGCAATTTGACGAAGATGTTCGCGCCATCGCCGCCAACCAAGCGGTGCTCGACCTTCTGAGCAAACTTTATGGCCGCCAGGCCTTTCCGTTCCAGACGCTGAATTTCCCGGTCGGCACCCAACAAGATGCCCATTCGGATTCCGTCCATTTCTCCAGCCTGCCCGAACGTTTCATGTGCGGCGTATGGCTGGCGATGGAGGATATCGGATCGGACGCGGGGCCGCTCTTCTACTATCCCGGATCGCACAAATGGCCGATCATGACGAATGCCCTAATCGGCCGCCGCGGTTATGGTAGCGACCTTGCATCAGCACAGGATCCCTACGGCCCTGCGTGGCAGGCATTGTGTGGTGCACATGGAGCGCAGCAGGAAGTCTTTCTGCCGCGCAAGAGACAGGCACTCATCTGGTGCGCGAACTTGCTGCACGGAGGGAGCCCCCAGAACGACCCTCGCTTGACCCGGTGGTCGCAAGTGACACATTATTATTTCGATGATTGCATCTATTACACGCCGGCCTTTTCTGACGAAGCGATCGGAAAGCTGCATCTGCGCGAACTGGTAGCGATAAATGACGGTGAACGCAGGCCGAATATATATATGGGGAACGAAATTTATGATAAATCTAGTAAAAATATTAGGAAAAATATATCAATTAAAAGAAAGTTGATGAAAAAAATTGCTAAATTGAAAAATTTTAAGTTCTGATTATTTATTTGTACGGGGAAATTCGATGAGTTTGGGTGGTGACATCAAGAGGGCATTGTTCCGTACAAAAAAAAGAAGAATGGAAAAAAAGAAGCGGGAATTTGAAAACCTACAAGCGCTTATAGATACCAACTTTAATCGAGAAGAAGGTGTATTCGATCCAAGCTGGTATGAATCAACATATCCTGACGTTATTTCCGAAGGCCAGACGGCTTTCTATCACTATATCAATCATGGCTATCAGGAAGGTCGGGATCCAGGTCCCAATTTCGATACCCGCTATTATCTGACAGCCTATCCGGACGTTGGTATGTCCGGGCTTAACCCGCTCGTGCATTATGTCATGCATGGACGTGCAGAAGGGCGTCAGTGTAAAGGAAACGCCGCGTTTCATGCCGTCGTACAATCCAATGGCATACGTCACGTCATCGTAAAGGAATTCACGCTCGCTCCTGGTGAGGATGCAGCTTTGCTTGTCACCCACGCGCCGGCGGGGCGGCTCAAGCCTCATATTCTCCCCTATATCGAGCAGCTTTCCCGGTCAGGCCTATCGGTTCTTCTTGTTGTCATTGTCGATCGTCCACTTGAACTGCTTGATAAGGAAGTAGCCGCCGCTTCCGGCATCATCGTGCGGGACAACGCCGGATATGATTTCGGTGCTTGGGCGCATGCCTTTCGGCTTTACCCAGCTCTGTTTGGCGCGGGCCTGCTTGTGATGACGAATGACAGCCTCATTCCCACGGCTGATGTCGATGTATTCGCGGCGATGATGGCCCGTGTGCGCGAATGCCCCTCCGATATCGTCGCGCTGACGGCCAGCCATGAATATGGCTGGCATGTGCAAAGCTATTTTCTGGGGTTCAAACCCAAGGCGCTCAGTTCCTGGGGGTTCCAGCATTTCATTCGCGACCTTCGCCGGATTGACGACAAGGACGAAGTTATCCGCACCTACGAAGTGCCTTTTGCCGCGAACATGCAAGCGGCAGGCCTTACCGTGCAGGCGCTCTACGCAGGGTCCTTTTCAGCGAACCCTACATTCTTCAGCTGGCGCGAGTTGATCGATCAAGGCTTCCCATTCATCAAGTTGCTGATGCTGCGCGACAAGTTTAAGGAAGTTACCGATCAGCATGACATGCTGAAGGAAATTCGTCAGCAATGGCCATCTGTCCTCAAAAAAGCAGGCTTCGATATAGAGCTTGTGCGGGCGGCTTTACGAGCGGCTGAAATTTCCTCGGTTCCGGCCGGTCCCAGCAACGAACTGCTGTTCAATCCTCGTCAGTTTGACATGATAACCAATGATCATCCATTGCGGATCGCCTATTTCGGTCCATGGAACTATGAAAATGGTCTCGGCGCAGCCAGTCGCGAAATGCTTAGTGCGCTTCGCCATCTCAATGTGAGCGTCAACGCCTATCCTGTCGTCAAACCGTTCCACATTCACCGACTGATCTGTCCACCGGTCGAAATGATCGATTTTCAGGGACGTCCCGATATTGCGATCGTGCATCTTAATCCGGATTCGTGGAACGTTCTGACGGACGAACAGCGGGCCATCATCCGATCTGCCAAGCAGCGTATCGGCTATTGGGTTTGGGAAACCGACAGATTGCCGCCCGCATGGCGCCAGGAACTCCATTCGGTAGACCGGATATGGGCGCCCAGCACTTACTGCGCGGACGTTTTTTCAGCCGAAGTAGACGTGCCGGTCGATGTCGTGCCTCATCCCGTACGTGTGCCGGCGCGGATTGCGTCCGATCGCGGCACTATATTGCGGCGATTTGGGATCGACCCTGAACTCAAGGTCATCCTCTATATTTTTGATGGAGCCAGCTACCTCGTTCGCAAGAATCCCGACGGGCTTATTCGCGCTTTTGCGAAATCTGGCCTGGCAGCACAGGGCTGGACGCTGGTACTCAAAACCAAACATCTGCACGACCGGCCGGAAGCGGGCCAGGCGCTTATGGCTTTGGCCAATGCAACGCCGGGTGTACGCATTCTTGAAGTCTCGCTTCATGCCGATGAAGTCACAAGTCTGATGGCGGCGGCCGATATTTATGCCTCGCCTCACAGTTCCGAAGGGTTTGGGTTGACGGTCGCCGAAGCGATGGCGGTTGGCAAGCCGGTCGTTGCGACCGATTATGCCGGAACCCAAGATTTCATCAACGAAACATGTGGGTATCCGGTCCCTGCGACCTTGTGGACTCTGGATCAAAATTACGGCCATTATCTTGCCGGTCATCGCTGGGCCAAGGTTGATGAAACGGCCTTCGCCGCCGCGCTGGTGAAAGCGGCAAAAGCCATCATGGCTGGCGATACCGCCATAGGACGTGCAGCGAAGGCCAATATCGAACATATTCTGTCTTATGAAACGGTAGCGGAGGCGATTAAGGCCAGCTTTAAGGGTGCGATTGAAAATTCGGACACCGCCACGAAGGACATTGCAAGCTCCAAGAAGAAGATTCACCTTCCGCCACCACCGCAGGTCGATCCTGATTTTTCTGGCGCGCGCCGTTTTCGTGATTTTCCAAGGTCGGAAGGTCTGGTCCCCGTACCTCTGGAAGACGATCTTTCCTGGAACGGCGAAGCGATTCCTGATGGTCCTGCGACAGATTGGATTTTATTCGCACCGCGCAATGCCTATGTAGCGCCTGAAACACGGCACTATTTTCTCAGTTCATCGACAAATCGACCAGATGTGTCGCTCTTCTATGCCGACGATGTTGCGGCAGGCGAACCTATAATCAATCGCCTCAATCTGAAGCCAGATTTCAATCGCACTCTGCTTGTTTCGCTGGATTACATCGGTGCGCCGGTCGCAGTGCGCCGTAAGATGCTAATAGACATTGGTGGTCTAAATGAGGGGCGTGGAACAGCGGTGTTATATGACCTGATTCTGCGGGTTTCCGAAGCCGGTGGCGTCATCACGCGTATCCCTGAAGTAGTAATCGGCTATGAAGGCAAGCGTCCCATAGCTGAAGTCGAAACGCGTCGCGATGCGATAAGGGCGCGCAAGGATTTCGCTGATATAAATCTTGTTCACGGGACCGCTTCAGGTTTGCTGCTCCAGCGACGGAGTTTCGATAGGAACAATAGGCCTGCTGTTACGATTGTAATTCCCACGCGACGAACGCTTAGGCCTCAATCGAAGAAGACTTATATCGAAACCTTGCTAGCCCGCATCGCGCAGGCTTCATGGCCGATGGATCGTATCACAGTAATTGTCGGAGACGACATTGTCGGTGAAGTCGATTGGGCAAAACAGCCTTGGCCGTTCAAACTTAAGCGGATTGAAACACCGCGTATGCCGGACGAACCATTTAACTATTCTGCCAAGATGAATAGGCTGTGGCGCGAAGCCCGCGACGAACAAATCATTTTCTTGAACGATGATGCCATGCCCACGACGCCCGACTGGATCTCTGCACTTCTCAGCTTTTCCGTCGATGATAGCGTTGGTGGAGTCGGGGCTCGTCTCCATTATGATGACGGCAGCATCCAGCATGTTGGTATGTTCCCATCATTTCGTACCGTTGTTCATGCATGGCTTGGTTGGCCACCAGAGTCAGAAACCTATAATAACTGGGCAATCGCGCAGCGAGAATGGTCTGTGGTAACCGGTGCCGTATTCGCAACCAGGCTATCTATCCTCAAGCAAACAAACGGATTTGACGAGCGTTTCAGTCTAGAATTCAATGATGTTGACTTATGTCTTCGTATTCGTAACTTAGGTTATCGTATCGTTTACAACTCAGAAGCGCAGTTCATACATACCGAGAAGGCTTCGCGTGGGGAAACGATCCCACCTGGCGCTGAAGTGGCGTTATTCCTATCCCGTTGGGCACGTTGGCTGGATAATGATCCGGCCTCTCATCCTAGCTTTTCAAAAGAACGTATGGATCCTGTAGCTAAGCCGTACCCAGATGCATGGTACCTTTAGAGGCTGTGTCGGAACACTTATGTAATGGTGGACGATCGAGTTTCGATATGATTGCAAGGGGTTGCGACACCAACCTTGGAAGCCATCATGTGGAACTCGACCGCCCGCGTGTGCCATAGTCGCGCACATCTTCGCTATGGAAGCAGTCTTTCCGCCATGGTCCATGGTGCCGACGTCCAGGATCGCGATGGCGCGGTGCCCTTACTCAGACAATCAGGCCGACGGCATTCCGTTGTGGAGCGCATCTGTGCCGAAGTGCCTACAATAGCCATCGCGTTCGGGCCGCCATCTTCGTAGGCATTCGGTGAAGGCCGCGGATCAGGCGGCTTCGCGTTGATCTTCGGCTGCGCGCCAATTCCATGGCAGCAGTTCGTGGAGACGGTTCTGGGGGATGTCGGCGATGCTGCTGAGCACATCGGC
>NZ_VYPZ01000003.1 GCF_008710155.1 Sphingobium limneticum | reverse complement strand
GGCCGCCCAGACATGGTACCCTGATGGGCGGCCGGGCGGGGGAGCGGGCCGGTACCGCATCGAAAATGCGCTCTTTCGCGCATTTCCCAAAACGGACTCTCAGCCTTCTTCGGGCAGTGGGATCAGCTTGCCCGGATTGAACAGGCCCTTGGGGTCGAACGCCGACTTGATCGCGCGCAGCGCGCCGATCCGCGCCGGGGTTGAAAGGCGGCCCAACTCCGCGCGCTTCATCTGGCCGATGCCATGTTCGGCGGAGATGGAGCCGCCCGCCGCGACCACCGCATCATGCACGAACGCATTGATCGCCTGCCCCTGCGCCGCGATCCAGGCTGGCCCGTCGCTGGTCCCCTTGGGCGCGCGTACATGGAAATGGACGTTGCCATCGCCCAGATGGCCGAAGGAAGACGCGGTGGTGCCGGGGAAAGCCTGCTCGGCCGCCTGCGCCGCCTCGATCATGAAGGCGGGCATCTTCGCCACCGGCACGCTGATATCATATTGCAGCGCCGGCCCCTGCGCCTTTTCCGATTCCGACAGGGATTCGCGGATGCGCCAAAAGGCTTCTGCCTGGGCTTCATTCGCCGCAATGGCGGCGTCGATCGCAATGCCACGCTCGAACGCATCCGCCAGTGCCGCCTCCAGCCGATCGGACGGGCTGGGGTCGGACAGGTCGGCATGATCCACCTCGATCAGCACATGCCAGGGCGTACGCGTCTCGATCGGCGATCGCGTGCCGGGGATATGACCCAGCACGAAGCCCAGCGTCTCGTCCGCGATCACCTCGAAGCCTTCGACACTGTCGCCCAACATGGTTTCGGCAATCCGCAGCAGCGCCAGCGCGTCGGCCGGCGTCTGCACACCGACCCATCCCACGGCGCGCGCGGCAATGGCGGGCGCCAACCGTAGCGACGCGGCGGTGACGACGCCCAGTGTCCCTTCCGCGCCGATCAACAGCTGTTTGATGTCGTAACCGCGATTATCTTTCTTCAGCGCGTCCAGCCCGTCGAAGATGCTGCCATCGGACAGCACCGCCTCGATCCCCTCGACCAGCGCCCGCATCGTGCCGTGGCGCAACACCTGCGTCCCGCCGGCATTGGTGGACACCAGCCCGCCGATCGTGGCGGAGCCTTTCGCGCCCAGGCTGAGCGGAAAGCGCCGTCCGGCCTCTTCCGCCGCGTCATGCAGCACGCTCAATATCACCCCGGCCTCGCACACCGCCAGATTGTCGTCCGGCGACAGGCTGCGAATCCGGTTCATCCGTCGCAACGAAAGGATGAGTGCTGACCCGTCCGCCGGTGGGGTCGCGCCACCGACCATCGACGTATTGCCACCCTGCGGCACCAGCGGGACGCCCAGTTCCGCCGCCAGCGCTACGGTCGCGGCCACTTCCTGCGTAGAGGCCGGCGCCACTATGGCGACGGCCGCGCCATGATATCGGCCGCGCCAGTCGCTGACCCAGGGGGCGATATCGTCGGGGTCGGTCACGACCCCCTTGGGGCCGAGCAGGGCGACGAAGCGGTCGATCATGTCTTGTCCTATCATGGGACGGGCTTATGCCTCGGAATTCATCGACGGTTCAACCATCGGCCAATAGCGTATTCGTCCCATAAAGGGGTCCGTCTTGGTTCATTCCATATTGCTGCTGATTTCCGCATCGACCGGCGACCCGGTCCAATGGGCGCAATTGTCCATCCAGCAGCGCGTGATCATCCGCGTGCCGATGGTGAAGAAAGGGCGCGCGCCCGCGCGAATCGCGCCCGATGCGCGCAATGGCTGGGAAGAAAAGAAGGGGCCACGCTGCGTCGCGTTGCGCTCGATCCGTGGCGCCAGCATCGTCGTGGACAATGGCGTGGACCTCATACTGGCCGATGATCACCGCTATCGGGCCCGGCTCGAACGGGGCTGCGACTCGACCGGCTTCTATTCGGGCTTCTATGTGGAACCGGACGCTGACGGCTCGCTCTGTTCGGGCAGGGACGAATTGCAGGCGCGCAGTGGCCTCAGCTGCGCAATCGACAGTTTTCGTCGCCTCATCCCGGTCGATGAAGATGACTGATCGTGCGCCATAGCCTTTCATTTGCGCGATTTTCTTGACAAGTGGCCAATATTTTCGCAATGCGCGGCGGATTTCCGTCTCGCATCCGCGCAGGACGGATAAGCCTCCTGTCCCGGACTATTGAATGACTTTTGCCGATCTCGGCCTTTCCGACGAATTGCTCAAGGCCGTAACCGAATCCGGTTACGACACACCGACGCCGATCCAGGCGCAGGCAATTCCGTCCGTCCTCATGATGCGGGACATTATCGGCATCGCCCAGACGGGCACGGGCAAGACGGCCAGCTTCGTGCTGCCGATGATCGACATTCTCGCCCATGGCCGCGCCCGCGCGCTGATGCCGCGCTCGCTGATCCTGGAGCCGACCCGCGAACTGGCGGCGCAGGTGGCCGAAAATTTCGAGAAATACGGCAAATATCACAAGCTCAACATGGCGCTGCTGATCGGCGGCGTGCAGATGGGCGATCAGCTCAAGGCGCTGGAAAAGGGCGTCGACGTGTTGATCGCGACGCCGGGCCGCCTGATGGACCTGTTCGGTCGCGGCAAGATTTTGCTCAACGGCTGTTCGATGCTGGTCATCGACGAAGCCGACCGCATGCTCGACATGGGCTTCATCCCGGATATCGAGGAAATCTGCACCAAGCTGCCCACGCAGCGGCAGACCCTGCTCTTCTCCGCGACCATGCCGCCGGTCATCAAGAAGCTGGCCGACAAATTCCTGTCCAACCCCAAGTCGATCGAAGTGGCGCGCCCGGCAACGGCCTCCACCAACATCACCCAGCGGTTGGTGAAGGTCGATTCGCGCAAGAAGCGCGATGCGCTGCGCGACATGCTGGAGGCGGAAAACGTCACCAGCGCAGTGATCTTCTGCAACCGCAAGACCACGGTGCGGGATCTCAACAAGAGCCTGCAACGCCACGGCTTCAAGTCGGGCGAAATCCATGGCGATATCGACCAGTCCTCGCGCATCGCCGAGCTGGAGCGTTTCCGTGAGGGCAAGGTGAACATCCTCGTCGCGTCGGACGTCGCGGCCCGCGGGCTGGATATCAAGGGCGTGTCCCACGTCTTCAACTTCGACGCGCCCTGGCATCCGGACGATTATGTCCACCGCATCGGCCGCACCGGTCGTGCGGGCGCGACCGGCACCGCCTACACGTTCGTGACGGCCGAAGATGCCGAGGCGATCGACAATATCCAGAAGCTGATCGGCACGAAGATCGAATATATCAGCGCGCCCGCGCGCGAAGAGCGTGCCGAACCGGCGCGTGAAGAAAAGCGCGAAGAGGGCAGGGCTGCGCGTCCGGAGCGCAAGCCGCGCGAAGCCAGGGCCAAGGAAGAGCGCGCCCGTGAAGAGCGTCCGCGCGAGGAACGTCCGCGCGAAGAGCGCGCACGGGAAGAACGGCCGCGTGAGGAACGTCCCCGTGAAGAACGTCCCCGCGACAACCGCGCGCGAGACGATCGCCCCCGCGACACGCAGCCGCGCGATTCGCGTCCCGACCGCAGCGCATCCGCGCCGCCGCCGCGCCGTCGCCACGATCCTGTCGATGATGGTCCGGACGATGGCTGGAACGGCCCGATGCCGGAATTTTTGAACTTCGGCTTCAACGGCTGAAGCAAAATTGCGTCATGCCGGCTAAAGCCGGCATGACGCTCCTGCTAAACGGAAAGAGTAAAGTCTCATCTTGGCGTGCGCTGGGATGATGGGGTTCGTTTAAAGCAACCCCTGCGCCCGCAGGCTGGTATGCCCGCTTGCCGCCATGATGATATGGTCATGCACGGCGATGCCCAGCCGCTTGCCGGCCTCCACGATCTGGCGCGTAATGTCGATATCCTGCCGGCTGGGCGATGGATCGCCCGACGGGTGGTTATGCACCAATATCAGCGCCGCCGATCCCAGATCCATCGCGCGCTTGATCACCTCCCGCACATAGATCGCCGCCTGATCGATCGATCCGTCGCCCATATGATCGTCGCGGATCAACATGTTGCGGCTGTTGAGGTGCAACACACGCACCCGTTCGACGCTCAGATACGCCATGTCCGCGCGCAGATAGTCCAGCAACGCCTGCCAACTGGCCAGCACCGGTCGCACCGCCACATCGTTGCGCAACATCCGCAATGCCGTCGCCTGCACGATCTTGATCGCCGCCACGCTGGTGTCGCCCATGCCGGGCACCCGCGCGATCGCGGTCCAATCGGCGGTCATCAGCCCGCCGATCCCGCCAAACTCGCGCAGCAACGCCTTGGCCAGCGGCTTGGTGTCGCGACGGGGGATGGCCAGCGCCAGCAGATATTCGATCAGTTCATGGTCGTGCAACGCTTCGCCGCCGCTATCCGCCAGCTTCTGCCGCAACCGGGCACGATGGCCTGCGCCGTCATGGGCGATCCTGTCATCCTGATCGGCCAAATATCGCCCCCTTCATCAGCCCCGATGACGCTATGCGTTGCGGAATCGTGGGGCAAGGATATTTAAGGGCGCAAGGACGTTATGCGTCCGTTACGGACGTCTGCGTCGAATTAAGCCGGGGTTGGCCATAAGCATGGAAGAACAGGACGGCGAAGAAACGGTTCGCCGGGCATGGCTGCGTTGGCTGGGCGTCGGCTCCGGGTCGCTCGCGCTGGTGCTGGTCGGGCTCTGGACGCAGCGCGCGCCCATTGCGGAAAATTTCGTCAGCCGCGAACTCAACCGGCGCGGGGTTCAGGCGAATTACGATCTGGTCGATGTCGGGTTCCGCACCCAGCGGATCGAAAATATCGTGCTCGGCAATCCCGCCCGGCCTGATCTGACGGCGCGCTGGGTGGAGGTCGATATCGCCTTTGCCGGCCTGACGCCGCAGGTCGCGGCGGTCCGCGCCGGTGGCGTGCGGATGCACGGTTCCATGGAGGACGGCGTGCTGCGTCTGGGCGAACTGGACAAATTCCGCGATCCCGATTCCACCGCACCCTTCAGCCTGCCCGACATTCTCGTGTCGATCGCCGACGCCCGGCTGACGCTGGACACCGATGCCGGCCGGGTCGGCATGCAGCTGGACGGCACCGGCAATCTGCAATCGGGCTTCCGTGGCCGCCTGGCCGCTGCCATGCCGCGCGCTTCACTGGCGGGCTGTGGCCTGACCCGCGCCACCGCCATGGTCGATATCGCCATGCGGCAGGGTCAGCCCACTCTCTCAGGCCCGGTCCGCGCCGACGCGCTCGCCTGCCGCGATGCCGGCGCGGCCATCGCCCGGCCAGCCGCCGTTATCGACATCAATCTCAGCCAGGCGCTCGACCATTGGAAGGGGCATGTCGACCTGTCGGGTGATGCGCTCAAGGGCAAGGGGTTCGTCATGGCCGCGCCTTCGGGCCGCATCGCATTCGATGGCCGCGCTGCCCGCACCAGCGGCAATCTGCGCATGGCCGCGAAGGCGCTGACGGCACAAGGCGCGTTGCTGCGCGACGCCGGCCTGTCGGGCGACTTCGTGCTGGACGCGCAGGGCAACAGCCTGAAGGGCACATTGTCGGGCGATGACCTCCACATGAGCAACCGCGATCCGCTCGCCAGCCTGCGCACGGCAGCGGCCGGCACGCCGGTCGGCCCGCTCGCCACCCAATTGGCCGACGCCGTCAATCGCGCGGGCAGGGCCAATCGCCTGCGCACCCGTTTCGCCCTGGTCCAGAAACCATCCGGCGGCAGCGTGGTCGTCACCGACGCCGCGCTCGACGCACGCAGCGGCGCCCGCATCGGCCTGGCGCAGGACAGCCTCGTCACCTTGTCATGGCCGGGCAGGAAGGGCGGCCTCGACTGGTCGCTCGACGGCGCGCTCAAGACCGGTGGGGGCGGCCTGCCCAACGCCGCGTTGCGACTGGCGCGGCGGCCGAGCGGCGGCTTCGGCGGCGAATTGTTCGTCGATCCCTATGCCGCCGGCGACGCGCGGCTGGCGCTCGACCGGGTCCGCTTCACCGCCGACTCGAACGGCGCTACGCGCTTCTCCACCGCGCTGCGGCTCGACGGCCCGCTGCCCGACGGCCGCCTGCGCGGCCTCAGCCTGCCGGTCGAAGGGCGCATGGCCGCCAATGGCGCGCTATCGATCAACCCGTCCTGCGTCCCCGTCTCGCTGGTGGAGGCCCGCTATGGCGCCTTCGCGCTCGGCCAGACCCGCCAGACTTTATGCCCGGTCGGCGGCGCGATGTTTGCCACCGGTCCCGCCGGCACCAGCGGCGGCGCGGAAATCCGCGACCTCGCCCTCGCTGGCCGCAACGGCGACAACCCCATGCGCCTGACCGCCGATCATGCGCGCATGGTCCTTGGCCGCACCGGCTTCGCGCTCGCCAATCCCGCGCTCACCATCGGCCCGCAGGACGCGCCCGCCGTCCGCCTCGCCGCCGCCACCCTGGACGGCGCGGCGACGAAGGACGGCTTTGCCGGCAAGGTCGGCGGGGCAGGCGGCCAGATCGGCGCCGTACCGCTCATCATGGAGCAGGGCGCGGGCGACTGGAGCTTTGCCAAAGGCGCGCTCGCCTTCCGCGCCGCCGTGACCGTGCGCGATTCGCAATCGCCGGCCCGCTTCGTGCCCTTGCTCTCGCCCGACTTCGCGCTGGCGATGAAGGATGGCCGCATCACCGCCAGCGGATCGCTCACCGCCCCGCGCGGCGGCGCACTGGTCGCCCGCACCGCCATCCTCCACGATCTGTCCAGCGCGAAGGGCCATGCCGACCTGACCGTCCCGGACCTCAATTTCGGCCCCGGCCTCCAGCCCGAGGATATTACCCCGATCGCGCTGGGCGTCGTCGCCAATGTGAATGCGAAGGTGACGGGGCAGGGGCGGATCGACTGGACCGGCTCCAATGTCACCAGCACCGGCACCTTCCGCACCGACAACGCCAATCTCGCTGCCGCCTTCGGCCCGGTCCAGGGGCTGTCCGGCGAAATCCACTTCACCGACCTCATCGGCCTCATCACCGCGCCGGGGCAGGAAGTCCGCATCGCCAAGGTCAATCCGGGTGTCGAGGTAAATGACGGCGTGGTCCGCTATCATCTGGAGGCCGGGCAGAAAGTCCGTATCGAAGGCGGCGGCTGGCCTTTCTCCGGGGGCAAGCTGGACCTGCTCCCCACGACGATGAATTTCGGCGAGGATGTCGATCGCTATCTGACCTTCCGCGTCATCGGCCTGGACGCCGGCGCCTTCATCCAGGCGATGGAACTGGACAATGTCTCCGCCACCGGCACGTTCGACGGCATCATGCCGCTGATCTTCAATGCCAAGGGCGGCCGCGTCGCAGGCGGCGTACTGGTCGCGCGGCAGCAGGGCATGCCCCCGCTCATCATGCCCGAAGGCGTGCTGCCGACCATCCCCTGCGATCCCACGCGCCAGTCGGGCGTCCTTTCCTATGTCGGCCCCGTCTCCAACGAGCAGGTCGGCGTGATGGGCAAGATGGCCTTCGACGCGCTCAAGGATCTGCAATATAAATGCCTCACCATCCTGATGGACGGCGCGCTGGACGGGGAAATGGTGACCAACGTCGTCTTCAACGGCGTGAACCGGGGTAAGTTGGGCGACGCGCCATCGGGCATCAGCCGCAGTTTCATCGGCCTGCCCTTCATCTTCAACGTGCGCGTGCAGGCGCCATTCCGTGGTCTGCTGGGCACGGGCCAGTCCTTCATCGACCCCACCCAGACGATCCGCGACAAGATTGGTGAAGAAGCGCAGGAAAAGATGCGATCGAAAACGGTGCAGGGGCTTGCGGTTCAGCCTTTGGAAAGCGACAAGGTGCCAAACGGGGAGCCGAAATGAACAAGCGAACGATCATGATGGCGGGTTTCGCCGGGCTGGCCCTCACCGGCTGCATCCAGGTGAAGGCGCCCGACAAGCCCATCGAAATCAACCTGAACGTCAAGGTCCAGCAGGAAGTGGTTGTGAAGCTGCAACGCGACGCGCAGGATCTTATCCAGAATAATCCGGAGTTGTTCCCGCAATGACACGCAAGCTACTGATCCTGGCCGCCGGCGCCGCAGTCGCGCTGGCCAGCGGTTTCATCATGACCGCCCCGGCCCGTGCCCAGTCCGGCGCCGTGGCCGCCGCCATGTCGGCCGGCACGGTCGGCGAACAGGCGGACGGCTATCTCGGCATCGCCGGGACGGTCGGCGCCGATGTGCGGTCGGAAGTCGAATCCATCAACATCAAGCGCCGCGCCGCCTACACGCAACTGGCCGGCCAGCGCGGCGTGACGGTGCAGGATGTCGCCGCCGCCACCGGCTGCCAGACGCTCAGCAGCCGGGTGAAGCAGGGCCAGGTCTACCGCATCGGCGCCGGCGCCTGGGAAACCAAGGGCGCGGGTGCGATCGCTTTGCCGGGATATTGCGCAACGGCCGGCTGATCGCAGCGGGTTGCAGGGAATAAAGAAAAGGCGCGGTGGCTCGGCTATCGCGCCTTTTTTGCCTTACTAAATTCCTCCCCTTCCAAGGGAGGAATGATGGTATCAGTTGCGAACGCTCCTGTTACCCTCTCCCGCCTTCGCGGGAGAGGCAACGAAGACTTGGCAGCTTGCTGCCTTAGTCGAAGTCGGTGAGGGTCTTTCTTCTTTCTGGAAGGATGCGATTGCCCAGAAAAAAAGACCCTCACCCAACCCTCTCCCGTGAAGAACGGGAGAGGGCTACGATAAGCAGCCTTCTCTTCAAACCACCCAACGCCACCATCCACCTCGACGTCATCCCGGCCTTGCGCCGGGATCCCGCTTATTTTTCCAAACAGCAGGATGCCTATTCAATCCTGTCCCG
Organism: Sphingobium limneticum; assembly: GCF_008710155.1. Taxonomy (GTDB): domain Bacteria; phylum Pseudomonadota; class Alphaproteobacteria; order Sphingomonadales; family Sphingomonadaceae; genus Sphingobium; species Sphingobium limneticum. Next base: position 322,246 of record NZ_VYPZ01000003.1, on the reverse strand, counting down.
ACCCTGTTGAAGGGGCAGGCATGACGAAGAAATCACATTCCTACCCCCCTCAATCCCGCCCCCTTCGCTTCGGCCGTGCGTCCAAAATCCGTTGCGCGTCCTCGCAATAAGGCGCCAGAAACCCGTATAACTGCCCCGTCAGCGCCTCCACCACCAGCGAGTAGAGCACATATTGCCCGCGCTTCTGTTCGCGCACCACGCCGGCCGCTTTCAACACCGCCAGATGCTTGGAAATGGACGGCATCGCCATCTCGAAATTGTCGGCGATCTCGCCCACCGTCATCGGCTCGACCGCCAGATATTCCAGGATGCGGCGGCGCGGTTCGGATGCCAGCGCCTTGAAGATCTTGTCCATTCATATTTAGCTAAATAGGAAAATAGCTTAACGCAACCCCCCGAACCCATCGCGCGCGCCTATTGTCCGAAAGGCCGATTTCAGCCGCTTTTGTCGGGGTTGACACTTCATCCATGCCTTCCTAGAGGGGCCTCGCCTTGACGGGTGCAGCCGCAAGCGCCATGCCGAACGCCACGGGCTGTAAAGCCTGATGGAGACGATGTATGGCAGCGGACACACCCGGACAGGACCAGGCGGGCGAGGACTCGCGGATCGCTTCTTTGGAGGAGCGGATCGCGCAGGCCGAGCATGTCGAGAAGGTCAGGCAAGGCGCCACGGAACAGGCAGCGGACGATGGTTCGCGGCTGGGCAACCGGGTGCTGGCGGAACTGATCGGGGGTCTTGTCGGTGGTGCGTTGATTGGTTGGGTTCTTGACCGGCTGTTCGACACGACACCCTGGCTTCTGCTGGTTTTCCTCGGTCTTGGGATCGTGGCGGCCTTCAGGAACATCATCAGATTGACGACGACGAAGCCGCCCGAACGATAAGGCGCTTTGCTCCTAGTCCTAAGATATTAAGCGTTACAGGGGTCAACGTGGCAGAATCCGGCAAGATCGATCCGATGCACCAGTTCGCTATCGAACCCCTGTTCGGTACGGATCACTGGTCGCTGGGTAGCTTCAACATCGCCTTCACCAACAGCGCGCTCTATATGGTGCTCGCCGCTGTTGTGCTGTGGATCTTCGTGATCGGCGGCATGAAGCGTGAACTGGTTCCCGGTCGCTGGCAGATGGCGGTCGAATATATGACCGGCTTTATCAAGAACCTGCTGATCGCCAATATCGGTGACAAGGGCCGGAAGTACATCCCGTATGTCTTCTCGCTTTTCATGTTCATCCTGCTGGCGAACCTGCTGGGTCTGCTGCCGCTGGGTCTGGTCGGGCTTCACCCCTTCACCTTCACCAGCCACTTCACGGCGACCGGCGTGCTCGCCATCATGAGCTTCTCGATCGTCCTGATCGTCGGCTTCTGGAAGCATGGTTTCCACTTCTTCTCGCTGTTCGTGCCGCATGGCACGCCGATCGCGATGGTGGTGCCGCTCTTCTTCATCGAACTCGTCTCCTTCATGGTGCGTCCGTTCAGCCTTGGCCTGCGACTGTTCGTCGCGATGACCGCTGGCCACGTATTGCTGAAGGTGCTGGCGGGTTTCGTCATCAACAGCGCCAACGCCTCGCCGGCGCTGGGTCTGACCGTCGGCACCGCCAGCTTCATCCTGATGATCGGCATCAGCGCGCTGGAAATGCTGGTCGCGGTCATCCAGGCCTATGTGTTCGCGCTGCTGACCTCGGTCTATCTGAACGATGCCGAGAACCTGCACTAAGTTTCACCTGAGATTTTCCTCAACTTTTATCTGATCTGACAAGGGAGTTTACGACATGGACGCAGAAGCCGCAAAGCTGCTCGGTGCTGGCCTGGCCGCAATCGGTGCGGGCATCGCCGCCCTCGGTGTGGGCAACGTGTTCAGCGCATTCCTCGAAGGCGCGCTGCGCAATCCGGGCGCTGCTGATGGCCAGCAGGGTCGTCTGTTCATCGGTTTCGCCGCGGCGGAACTTCTGGGTCTGCTGGCGTTCGTTATCGCCATGATCCTGGTGTTCGTGGCCTAACACACGAAATTAGGAGCGGGCAGGGCGGCTTCGTGCCATATCCTGTCCGCTTCCCTTATTGACCGCCCTCTGATCGGACGGACCGTATAATGCCTCAAATCGCGCAAATTGCCGAAACCTATTCCAGTCAGATTTTCTGGTTGCTGTTGACGTTCGGCTTCGTCTTCTTCGTCATCGGCCTCGGCATGGTGCCGAAGGTTCAGGGTACGGCGGACGCGCGCGACGCGAAGATCAGCGGTGATCTGGACGCGGCGAAGGCCGCCTTCGCCCGCGCCGACGAAGCGGAAGCGGATTACCGCACCCGCGACGCCGCAAACCGCGCCGCCGCTCAGGCGACGCTGGCCAAGTCCAAGAGCGAAGCCGCCAAGGCTTCCGAAGTCCGTCTCGCCGCTGCCGATGCAGAGGTCGCGACGAAAATCGCCGCCGCCGAAGCCCGTATCAAGGGTGCCAGCGACGCGGCCATGGCAGAAATCGAAACCGTCGCCGCCGATGCGGCGCGCGACATGGTGGCTCGTATTTCCGGCGTGGATGCGTCGGACGATGCAGCCCGCAATGCAGTAAAGGCGGCACTGGCCCATGGCTGAGGCAGCATCCCACAGCGCAGCGGAGGTTCCGCACTTGAACCAGGCAATTCACAGCGAAGGCATGGAACCTGTCGGTACCGTTGCCCATGAAGGGGTCGTGCCCCATACCGATCCCAAGGCGGTCGGCATGGACGCCACCGCCTGGGTCAGCCTGGCGATGGCCGCGTTCATCGTCATCCTGCTGGTCAAGAAGGTGCCCGCCCTGATCGGCGGCGCGCTGGACGGCCGGATCGCACAGATCAAGGAACAACTGGCCGAAGCGTCGAAATTGCGCGCCGAAGCCGAAGCGCTCAAGGGCGAATATGAAGCCAAGCTGGCCGCTGCGGCCGGTGAAGCCGACGCCATGCGCAAGGCGGCCGAGCATGAAGCCGAAGGGCTGATCGCCGACGCCAAGGTGAATGCCGAAGCGCTGGTCGTCCGTCGTCAGAAGATGGCGGAAGACAAGATCGGCGCGGCCGAACGCACCGCCATCGCCGGCATCCGCGCCAAGGCCGTGAACGCAGCCACCGCCGCTGCCGCGACGCTGATCGCGCAGGGCCATGACGCCAATGCCGACAAGGCTCTGGTGAACAGCGCGATCTCGGGTCTCGGCACGATCAACTGATCGGTTCGGACTGAAACGAAAAAGGGCCGGTGCGCACGTCGCACCGGCCCTTTTTGTTTGCTCGGCATACCGCTCCGACATCGTTCCCCGGCGAAGGCCGGGGTCCAGTTGGAAGCGTGGGACCGAACCCCGTCTGTGTCCTGAGGCACTGAAAAAATCGGGCGGCCTATTCACAAACCGCCCGCTCTTTACCTCAACCCGCCAGCGTGGCGTTGTCGATCACGAAGCGATATTTCACATCGCTCTTCTGCATCCGCGCATAGGCGTCTTCGATATCCTGCGCCGCGATCATCTCGATCTCCGCGACGATGCCCTTCTCGGCACAGAAATCGAGCATCTCCTGCGTTTCCGCGATGCCGCCGATCAGCGACCCGGCGATCGACCGGCGCTTGAAGATCAGCGCTGCGACATTGGGCGAGGGATGCGCATGTTCCGGCACGCCCACCAGCGTCAGCGTCCCGTCCCGCTTCAACAGCGCGGTAAAGGCGTCCAGGTCGTGGCTCGCCGCCACCGTGTTCAGGATGAAGTCGAAGCTGCCGGCATGCGCCGCCATCTCGTCCGCATTGCGCGACACGATCACCTCGTCCGCGCCCAGCGCCAGCGCATCCTGCCGCTTGCTCTCCGACGTGGTGAACGCCACCACATGCGCACCCAGCGCATGGGCCAGCTTCACGCCCATATGGCCCAGGCCGCCGATGCCGACGATGCCGACCTTCTTGCCGGGACCGGCCTGCCAGTGGCGCAGCGGCGACCAGGTGGTGATGCCCGCGCACAGCAGGGGTGCGACTGCCGCCAGCTGTTCCGGCGCATGGCTGACCTTCAGGACGAAGTCGTCCTTCACCACGATGCTCTGCGAATAGCCGCCCAGCGTATGGCCGGGCGCATCGTCGGTCTTGCCATTATAGGTGCCGACGAAACCGGTTTCGCAATATTGCTCCAGCCCTTCGTCGCAGGAGGCGCAGCTCTGGCAGCTATCGACCATACAGCCGACGCCGACCGTGTCGCCGACCTTGAACTTGCTCACATGGTCGCCGACGGCCGTCACATGGCCGACGATTTCATGGCCCGGAACGCAGGGATATTGCGTGCCGTCCCATTCGGAACGGACCTGATGCAGGTCCGAATGGCAGACGCCGCAATAGGCGATGGCGATCTGCACGTCATGCGCGCCAACGGCGCGGCGTTCGATGTCGATGGCTTCCAGCGGCTTGTCGGCCGCATAAGCGCCATAGGCTTTTACGCTCATTGGGTTGTCCCTCTGATGCTGATTGTTTGTGGATCGTGGAAAGGCCGCCATCTTTTGTGCGGTGCGGCATAGATAGGGCGCATCTTCTTTCCATCAACCCCGGCCATTGCGAAAGATGGCGCGCACGCTATCTCTGCCCTCATGTCCGGCCCCCAATCCCCCGATCGTTTCAACGAAGACAAGGCAAGCTTCACCATCACCGGCAGCCAGCCGGATATCGATACGGGCGTGGAGGCGATCCGCACCACGCTCAAGACGCTGCCGATCCGGCCCGGCGTGTATCGCATGCATGATGCGCGCGGCGACGTGCTTTATGTGGGCAAGGCTCGCGCGCTCAAAAACCGCGTCGCCAACTATACCCAGGTCGATCGTCTGCCGCGCCGGCTGCAACGCATGGTCGCCCAGACGCGCAGCATGACCATCGTCACCACCAACAGCGAAGCCGAAGCGCTGCTGCTGGAAGCGCAACTGATCAAGCGCTATCGCCCGCCCTACAATGTCCTGCTGCGCGACGACAAAAGCTTCCCCTTCATCCTGCTGCGCGACGATCACGCCTTTCCCCGCGTGCAGAAGCATCGCGGCGCGCGCAAATATAAGGGCCGCTATTACGGCCCCTTCGCCAGCGCCGGATCGGTCACGCGCACCATCAACGCGCTGCAAAAGCTGTTCCTGCTGCGCTCCTGCACCGACAGCTTCTTTTCCAACCGCTCGCGCCCCTGCCTGCTCTATCAAATCAAGCGTTGCTCGGCCCCCTGCGTCGATCGCATCGACACGGACGGCTATGCCGAACTGGTGAAGGACGCGCAGGATTTCCTCGGCGGCAAATCCACCGCCGTGCAAAAGAAGCTGGGCGCGTCCATGCAGGCGGCGTCGGACGCGATGGATTTCGAGCAGGCCGCAGTGATCCGCGACCGGCTGAAGGCGCTGACCTTCATTCAGGGCAGCCAGGCGATCAATGCCGAAGGGCTGGGCGACGCCGATATTTTCGCGCTGGCGGAAAAGGGCGGATCGATGTGCATCCAGGCCTTCTTCATTCGCGGCGGTCAGAATTGGGGCCATCGCAGCTTCTTCCCGGTCCACACCGCCGACGTCGCGACGGAGGAGGTGCTGGAAAGCTTCATGGCGCAATTTTACGAGGAAGTGCCGCCGCCGCGCCTGATCCTGACCGATCGCGAGCCGGCCGAATGCGAATTGATGGCGCTGGCGCTGGCCGAGCGGGCCGGGGGCAAGGTCCGCATCGAAGTCCCCCAGCGCGGCGACCGCACCCGCCTCATCAAACAGGCGCAGCGCAACGCGGTGGAGGCGCTCGACCGCCGCCTTGCCGAAACCACCAGCCAGGGCCGGATCATGGACGACATGGTCGAGGCTTTCGGGCTGGAGGGCGTGCCCGACCGCATCGAAATCTACGACAACAGCCATATTCAGGGCGCGCATGCGCTGGGCGCGATGGTCGTCGCCGGGCCGGAGGGCTTCCGCAAGAACGCCTATCGCAAGTTCAATATGAAAGACCCGGCGATCAGCAACGACGATTTCGCGATGATGCGCGAAATGTTCGAGCGTCGCTTTGGGCGCGCGCAAAAGGAAGATCCGGATCGCGACAGCGGAGAATGGCCCGACCTAGTCCTGATCGACGGTGGCAAGGGCCAGCTATCGGCTGCGCGCACGATGCTGGAGGAAATGGGCATAGAGGATGTGACCATGATCGGCGTGGCCAAGGGGCCGCATCATGGCCGTGACGGTCGCGAAGTCTTCCACATGCTCGACGGCCGCGAAATCAGCTTCCCGATCAACCATCCGGTACTCTTCTATTTGCAAAGGCTCCGCGACGAAGCCCACCGCTTCGCCATCGGCGCCCACCGCGCCAAGCGCAGCAAGGCGATCACCGTATCATCGCTGGACGAAGTCCCCGGCATCGGTCCCGCGCGCAAGAAGGCGCTGCTGATGCACTTCGGCACGGCCCGCGCGGTGCGAGACGCCGCACTGGACGATCTCGCCAAAGCGCCCGGCGTGTCGAAGGCCGTGGCGCAGCAGGTCTATGACTATTTCCACGGCTGAAGAACGCTCGCCTTATACCAGTAAGCGATGACGTGAACCCACGCCCTCTGTTCCCCGGCGCAGGCCGGGGTCCAGTTCGGAGCATGCGAATAACCCGTTGATGATGGGAGCCACGCGCCTCCTACCAGACGCTTCATATCGGCAAGCCCTATTACGCACCCGCGTTAATCAGAATTTCAAGCCTGTCTGCCAGCGTCCCGGCGGGGTCTTGAAGGGGAATCATCATGCGTCGTCCGCTTGCTTTTCTGGTGCCGCTTTTGCTGCTCGCGCCCACGGCGCAGGCCCGGCAGGTCAAGGAAACCCAGCCGCTTATGCTCGCCGCCGGTCAGCCGGTGAAGATTACCGGCATGGATCTGGATTTCGCGCCGGGCATATTGGAGGAACTGGCCGAAAGCGATGCCAAGGCTGCGCGCAAGCGGGTCGAGGCCGGCCTGCCTCCGCTCGACCCGAACAGCTATCCCACCGGGCCGCAGGACGGGGCGACCTATGCCACAATGCCCTTCAAGCAGATGTTTCCGCTGGTGATCCGCGATGTCGCGCGGGAATGGAAACTGAATGACGGCACGCCGGTCAAGCTGCGCATCACCCTGGATATGCTCAAGACCGCCGACGCCGCCATGGCGATCCTCGTCGCCTGGAGTTCCGACATGCTGGAAGGCACGGTGGACGTGATCGACGCCACATCGGGCGCCAGTCTCGGCAGCTTCCGCGTGGAAGTGAAGAACATGCATGGCGGTTGGGGCGGCATGTTGATTCGTGGCGGCGGCGTCCGCGAAAAGCTGGCCGAGGAATTTGGGCTGGAATTGTCGCGCCATATCGCGGGCAAGAAAAGGCCGGGCTGATCCGCGCGGCGACGGGAGGGCTGAGGCCCTGGCGCCTTTTCCTGTCAAAGTAGGATAATCTCTGATCTATCCTGCACGATGACCCGCTCCGCACCGCTGCCACCCCAATCCTCCCCCGGAAAACCGGAACCTGACAGTGACCCACCCGGCGCGTCCCCGTGCCCCAATTGTCGCTTCGGTGGCGCGTTGCAGACGCGCCTTCATGGCCTGTCTGTCGCCTATCCGTCGCATCGGCGTCGATTTCTCCCATTTTTCGTTCCGATCGACGGTGTGAACTTCGCTCCCGTGACTTCGTTGTGACCCGGGAAGGGCATCCCCATATGCCTTCCCATCCCGAATCATTCCATCCGGAGCCGACCATGAAAAGCATCAACCCCGCCACCGGAGAAGAAATCGCCACCCACGCCGAACTGACCGAAGCGCAGATCGACGCCGCGCTGGAGCGGGCCACATCGACCTTCGCGACATGGCGGGAAACGGACATATCGGAACGCACGGCGCTCCTGTCCGACCTCGCCGACGCCTATCATGACCATCGCGACCGGCTTGCCCGCATGGCCACGCTGGAAATGGGCAAGACGCTGAAGTCGGCGCTGGCCGAAGTCGACAAATGCGTCGCCGCCTTCCGCCATTATGCGAAGGAAGGTCCGGCGATGCTGGAGGGTGGCAGCATCCCGCTGGCCTCGGGCGGGAATGCCGATCTGGTCTGGCTCCCCATCGGCCCGGTGCTGGCGGTGATGCCGTGGAACTTCCCTTATTGGCAGGTCGCCCGCTTCCTTGCCCCCTGCATCCTCGCCGGCAATGTCGGCCTGCTCAAACATGCCAGCAACGTGCAGGGCGTCGGCGCGCTGATGCAGGAGATGATGGCGCTGGTCGGCGCACCCGATGGCCTGTTCCAGAATCTCCCCATCCGCTCCGGCGCAGTGGCCGCGATCATCGCCGACGATCGCGTCGCGGCGGTCACGCTGACCGGCAGCGAAGATGCCGGCCGCGCCGTGGCCGAACAGGCGGGCCGGGCACTCAAGAAGGTCGTGCTGGAACTGGGCGGGGCCGATCCCTTCATCGTCATGCCCTCGGCCGATCTCGACGCGGCGGTGAAGCAGGCCGTGACCGCGCGTATCCAGAATACGGGCCAGTCCTGCATCTGCGGCAAACGCATGATCGTCCACGCCGATATCTACGACACTTTCCTGGCACGCTATGCCACGGCGATGGCAGCGGTGAAGAGCGGCGATCCTTTCGACCCTGCCACAGACATGGGACCGCTCTCGAGCGAAGAGCAGCGCCGCACCGTGCAGGAACAGATTTGGAAGATGAAGGCCGCCGGCGCGACCCTGATCGGCGGCGAAACGCTGCCGGGGCCGGGCGCCTATATCGATGCCGGCATATTGACCGACGTGCCGACCGACCCGGCGCTGATGGGGGAGGAGATTTTCGGCCCCATCGCCATGCTCTTCAAGGCGGCGGACATCGACGACGCCATCGCTATCGCCAACGCCATTCCCTTCGGCCTCGGCTCCTCGGTCTGGACCACCGACCCGGCGGAAGAAGCCCGCTTCGTCCGCGACGTTCAGGCCGGCATGACCGCCGTGAACCAGATGCTCTCCTCCGCCCCCGAGGCTCCCTTCGGCGGCGTGAAGCGCTCCGGCCACGGCCGCGAACTCGGCCCCTATGGCCTCCACGAGTTCATGAATTTGAAGAGCGTCTATCGAAAATGAGCATAGCTCCTCTTCGTCACCCCGGACTTGATCCGGGGTCCCGCTGCCTTTCGGGACAAGAATTGGTTGTAATGGGCAAGGATGCAGAAGAAGCGTGATCCCGGCTCAGGGCCGGGATGACATAGTAAGCGTTATTTCCAGCCTTTCGCTTTCGCAGAGGGGTACCCCACGGTACAGACCTGACCCATGCCCAGCCTCACCACCACCGCGATCGTCTGCGCCGTGCGCCATCATGGCGAACATGGCGCGATTGCGCGGTTGCTGACGCCGGATCATGGCCTGTTGCCGGGCTATGTCCGCGGCGGGCGGTCCCGGACGATGCGGCCGATATTGCTCCCCGGCAATATCGTGAAGGCCGATTTCCGCGCCCGCACGGAAGATCAACTGGCGGGCCTGACCGTCGAACTGGCCCAGAGCCGCGCGCCTTTGCTGGCCGAACCGCTCCCCGCCGTGGCGATCGACTGGAGTTGCGCCCTCACCGCCGCTGCCTTGCCGGAAGGCACGCCCTATCCGGCGCTGCATCAGGCGCTGGAGGCGGTTCTGGACGCGGTGGAAGCAGCTCCGGCGGCGCGCGGCTGGGCCGTGGCGCTCGTCCGCTACGAACTGCTGCTTCTCGCAGAACTGGGCTTCGGCCTAGACCTCACCCGGTGCGCGGCGATGGGCGATGCAACCGACCTCGCCTATGTCAGCCCCCGCAGCGCCGCCGCCGTCAGCCGGGCCGGGGCATTCGGCTATGAAAATCGCCTGCTCCCTCTACCGCCCTTCTTGCTGGAAGGCGGCATGGGCGACTGGACCCAGATATTGGACGGCCTGCGCCTCACCGGCTTCTTCCTGGAGCGCTCCGTGCTGACGGACCGGCGTGCCGACATGCTCGCCGCCCGCGAAAGACTGGTCGATCGTCTCAAAAGGGCGGTTGCGTGAAACCTCCTGTCTCCATAAGGGGCAGCCACGCAATATAAGGAGTCTCGCCATGTTGATCGCCCTGTTCCCCGGAGACGGCATCGGCCCGGAAATCGTCGCTCAGGCAAAGCGCGTGCTGGATGCGTTGGCGATTCCGGGCCTCACCTATGAAGACGGCCTCGTCGGCGGCGCAGCTTATAAGGCGGTCGGCCATCCGCTGCCGCCCGAAACGCTCGAAACCGCCAAGCGCGCCGACGCCATCCTGTTCGGCGCGGTCGGCGATCCCGACTGCGACTCGCTGGAACGCCATCTGCGCCCCGAACAGGCGATCCTGGGCCTGCGCAAGGAATTGGGCCTCTTCTCCAACCTCCGCCCGGCCAAGGTCTTCCCGGAACTGGCGCATGAAAGCGCCTTGAAGCCCGAAGTCGCCGGCTCGATCGACCTGCTGATCGTCCGCGAAACCAATGGCGACGTCTATTTCGGTGAAAAGGGTTTCCGCACCACCGCCGACGGCCTGCGCGAAGGCTATGACATCATGTCGTACAACGAAGCCGAAGTGCGCCGCATCGCCCATGCCGGTTTCCAGGCCGCCCGCGCCCGTCGCGGCAAGCTCTGCTCGGTGGACAAGGCCAATGTGCTGGAAACCAGCCAATTGTGGCGCGACGTGGTGATCGAGGTATCGGCTGATTATCCCGATGTCGCCCTGACCCATATGTATGTGGACAATGCCGCGATGCAGCTGGTCCGCAACCCCGGCCAGTTCGACGTCATCGTCACAGGCAACCTGTTCGGCGACATCCTCTCGGACCAGGCGAGCATGTGCGTCGGCTCCATTGGCATGCTGGCGTCGGCGACGCTGAACGGCAGCGGGCAGGGCCTGTATGAGCCGATCCATGGCTCCGCGCCCGACATTGCCGGGCAGGGCAAGGCCAACCCGCTGGCGACCATCCTGTCCGCCGCGATGATGCTGCGCTATTCGCTGAACCTGCCCGAACAGGCCGACCGGATCGAAACGGCGGTGGCCAAGGCGCTGGCAAACGGCGCGCGTTCGCCCGATCTGGGCGGTACGATGAACACGGTGGAGATGGGCGACGCCGTGCTGGCGGTGCTCTAAATTCTTCACTTCGTCGCATAAGCGACGGAAAGATTTAAGTTTTGCGTCCCCGATCCGATTTAATCGGAAAATGGGGACGCAAAAATGCAGATGATATTGACGCAGGGCCATGACGACCTGCGTGCCGCCATGCGCGATTTCGCACATGTCATGCAGGCGGCCAATGCCGATGACATGCCGGAAGTCGCTCGCCGCCGGACCCGCTTCTCGCAACTGTTCCGCGAACATATGGGGCAGGAGGATGCGATGGTCAGCGCGCTGCGCCAAAAGCCGCTGCCGCCGCATGCCGATACCATATTGCGGGACCATAGCCGCGCCATGGTCGCTTTATTCCTGTCCTACAGCGACCATATCAAGTTATGGACCCCGGCGCAGATCGCCCAGGACTGGTCGGGCTATCGCCACGCCGTACTGAGCCTTCAGAACGGCCTTTACGACCGAATGGAGTGGGAGGAGCGGCATCTCCACCCGCTCTTCACCGGCCCCAGCCTGCGCGCCGCCTGAACGGTCCAATTTGCGGCTATCGGTCCTGTCCTACTGCCTGCCCGGCGGATAAGGGCACATCATGACCGATTTCTCCCTCGCCTCCCTTCGCGCCGCCGCCGCCATGGTCCATGCTCAGGTGCCATCGACCCCGCAATATGCCTGGCCGCTGCTTGGTCGGCGCAGCGGTTGCGACCTGTGGGTCAAGCATGAGAACCACACGCCCACCGGCGCGTTCAAGGTGCGCGGCGCGATCACCTATATCGACTGGCTACGCCGCACCCATCCGGACGTCACCGGCATCATCACCGCCACGCGCGGCAATCATGGACAGGCGCAGGTCCGTGCCGCCACGGCGGCCGGCCTGTCCGCCACCATCATCGTCCCCCATGGCAATGCGCTGGAAAAGAACGCGGCGATGCGCGCTTTCGGCGCGACCCTCATCGAACATGGCCATGATTTCGACAGCGCTAAGGCGGAAGCGATCCGCATGGCGCAGGAGCAGGGCCTGTTCATGGTTCCGGCCTATCATGACGAACTGGTGCGCGGCGTCGCCAGCTATGGCCTGGAACTGTTCGACGCGGTGCCGGACCTCGACACCGTCTATGTGCCGGTCGGCTGCGGATCGGGCCTTTGTGGCACGATCGCCGCGCGCGACGCGCTGGGCCTGAAGACGAAAATAGTCGGCGTCGTCTCCGCTCATGTCGATGCGGCCAAGCGCAGCTTCGAGGCGGGCCGGCTGATCGCATCGCCCACCGCCCATACTTTTGCCGACGGCGTGGCGGTCTGCACCCCGGTTCAGGCGGCGCTCGATTATTTCGGGCCGCGCGCCGACCGCTTCGTCGCCGTGACGGACGATGAAGTGGCGGAGGCGATTCGCATCTATTGGCAGGACACGCATAATCTGGCCGAAGGCGCCGGCGCGGTCGCATTGGCCGCCTGCTTGCAGGAAAAGGCGCAAATGCAGGGCAAGAAGGTTGCGGTTATCCTCTCGGGCGGTAATGGCGATATGAGCCAGATGGCCGAGATATTGAGCGGCGCCACGCCGCAGGTAGAATTGCGGAAGGCGATATGAAGCGTAAGAGCGGTCAGAACCCGGAAATCACGAAGAATTGGAAGCCGGCGACGCTGGCCATTCGCGGCGGCACGGCCCGCAGCGAATATGGCGAAACGTCCGAAGCGCTCTTCCTGACCAGCGGCTACAGCTATGATCGGGCGGAGGATGCCGCCGCGCGCTTTTCCGGCGATCAGGTCGGCATGACCTATTCGCGGCTCCAGAACCCGACCGTGGAAATGCTGGAACAGCGCATCGCCTTGCTGGAAGGGGCGGAGGCCTGCCGCGCCACCGCTACCGGCATGGCCGCGATGACCGCTGCCCTGCTGTGCCAGCTGTCGGCCGGCGATCATGTCGTCGGTGCCAAGGCTGCTTTCGGCTCATGCCGTTGGCTGACCGACACGCTGCTGCCGCGCTTCGGGATCGAAACGACGACCATCGACGGCAGCGACACCGCCGCCTGGGAAGCGGCCGTTCGCCCCAATACGAAGGTCTTCTTCTTCGAAACGCCGGCCAATCCGACCATGGACATCGTCGATCTGGCGGCGGTCTGCGCCATTGCCAAGGCGCGCGGTATCACCACCGTCGTCGACAACGCCTTCGCATCGCCCGCGCTTCAGCGCCCGATGGAATTCGGGGCGGATGTCGTCGCCTACAGCGCGACCAAGATGATGGACGGGCAGGGCCGCGTGCTCGCCGGCGCCATCTGCGGCACGCGCGACTGGATCGACAATGTCCTGCTGCCCTTCCACCGCAACACCGGCCCGACGCTCAGCGCCTTCAACGCCTGGGTCGTGCTCAAGGGGCTGGAAACGCTGGACCTGCGCATCCGCCGTCAGAGCGAAAATGCGCTCAAGGTCGCCCAATTCCTGGAAGGGCGCGTGGCCAAGGTCAATTATCCCGGCCTGGAAAGCCATCCGCAGCACGCCCTGGCAATGCAGCAGATGGATGCAGCCGGCCCGATCTTCTCGCTCTATGTCGGCGGTGGCCGGGCGGAGGCGCATGGCCTGCTCAACGGATTGGAGCTGGTCGACATCAGCAACAATATCGGCGATTCGCGCTCGCTCATGACCCATCCCGCCTCGACCACGCATTTTGGCATGTCGGAAGAAGCACGGCTGGAAGTCGGCATTACCGAGGATATGCTGCGCCTCAACGTCGGGCTGGAGGATCCGGATGATGTCATCGCCGACCTCGATCAGGCCCTGCGCACGATAGGGCGTTGACGCAAGAGGGGGTTAGGGCGCATTTCTGAGACATGACTGTACTTGCGCTCTTCCCTTTTCACGCGACCACGCGGGACGTCACTGTCCATGTCGCGGTGACCTTCCTGCCCGAACAGTCGGAGCCAGACCGGGGCCGCTGGTTCTGGGCCTATCATATCCGCATCGAAAATCAGGGTGATCAGCCGGTGCAGCTCCTGACCCGCCACTGGATCATCACCGACGGGCGCGGCGCTCAGCATGTGGTGGATGGTGATGGCGTGGTCGGTGAACAGCCGGTGGTGCAGCCGGGGAAAAGCTATGACTATGTATCGGGTTGCCCTCTCAATACGCCGACCGGATCGATGAAGGGTAGCTATCGCATGATCGGTGCAGGCGGCGAGACGTTCGATGTCGCCATCCCCCATTTCGCCCTGATCGCGCCGCCGGCGGTGGCCGAATGAAGCGGACTCATTTGCCCTTGAATGGCCTGCGCGTGCTGGATGCGGCGGCGCGGCACCTCTCTTTCACCCGCGCGGCGGACGAACTGGCGGTGACGCCGGCAGCTGTAGGTCAGCAGATTCGCGCGCTGGAAGATATGCTGGGCGTCGTCCTGTTTCGCCGCACGCCCAAGGGGCTGGAACTGACGCCGGAAACCGAAGCCGGCCTGGATGCCCTGCGCGCCGGTTTCCTGGAATTTGAGGAGGCGGTTCGCGCGATGCAGGCGGGCCAGTCCAGCAATGCGCTGACCATCGCGGCCCCGCGCGACATCACCGCCAAATGGCTCCAGCCGCGTCTTGCCACTTATGCCGCCAGCCAGTCGGATCTGACCTTCCAGCTGATATCGGCCGACGAGGCACTGGATTTCACTGAGGCCAATTTGGATATCGCCCTGCGCCTGAGCGATGGCGCGGGCGAGCATGAGGGCATCAAGATCGGCGAAGCAGCCTATGTCACGGTCGAGGCGGCGGCGGGCGGTCCCGACCATCGCATCGATTGGCCCGGATGCCCGTCGGGTGACAAGCCGGCGATCATCCGCGTCGCCGATGGCGGTCTGGCGATCGAAGCGGCAGCAAACGGCTTTGGCCGCGCGCGCGTGCCGCTGTTGCTGGCGCAGGCCGATCTGACGGCCGGCCGCGTGCGGCAGGTGGGCGATACCGTCCCGACCCTGCTCGCCTATTGGTTGATCGCTCCGCTGCCCCAATGGCGGCAAAAGAAGGTCAAGGCGCTGGTGGAAGCCCTGACTGCATAAGGCAGCTGTAACTGGACCAGCACGTTGGCGAGCAAGACAGGCCGGCGGCATAACTACAAATTTGCATCTCGGGAATCTGATGTTTCAAGTCGATTATGATCGCACGACCAACCGGCTGACCATCAAAGTTGCGGGCTTCTGGACAGCGGATAATGTGGTCGCGCTTGCGGCGGAAGTAGGGTCGAAAGCGCGTGAAGCCAGCACCATCCGCGACGATTTCAACGTCATAGTCGAATCGTTCGATTTCCCGGTGCAGGCAAATGACGTGGCCGACTTGCTCGCCAACATCATGCGCGGGGGCATGACCTTCACCAGCGGGCGGACTGCGGTCGTAGTGGGCAGTCAGTTGAACCGGGCGCAGGCGGAAAGAACGTTGGTCCATCCCAGAGTGCGCATATTCATGGGAATGGACGAAGCATTGGAATGGCTGAACCAGCCGCAAGCGCCTGCTATTCCGCCAGCAGGTTGAGCGCCCGCGTCATCAACGTCAGGAATTTGCCTTCCTCGACCCGCGCGGCACTGTTGTTCCAACTGCCGCTGACCGCATACCAGGCCCCGTTTCTGCCCTGCGCCAGCATGTTCATCGCCATGACGCCAGGCTCGCTGCCGCCTTTATAGCCCAGATAGCGCCAGCGTTTGGCATCGGCCGGCGCGATGCCGGGATTGACGGCCATGATGGGCAGGGCATCGCCACCATGGCGCCGCAACCAGTCGAGCAGGCCGATCATGTCCTGTGACGAGGCAAACCATTCGATACTGTCGATCGCGGTCGGCATTTCGGCGACGCTGCCCACATCGACCTTGTCTGCGGTCAGCCGCGCCGCCGCCGTGCGCAGCAGCGTCCGGCGCATGGCTGGCGCGGCTTCTTCATAACGGCGGCGCAGGTCCGCATTGGCCGGCATCTTCAACGCAAACGCTTCGGCGGTGGTCAGGATCGGCAGCGCCTTGTCCACATCGGCATGGCCGGTCGCCGCCATCATAGCATCGACCTTCGCCCGGCCGAGCGCGAAGAGCAGCGTGTCGCTGGCACTATTATCGCTTTCGGCGATCATCGCCGTGGCCAGACTGTGCAGCGTCATCGGCGCATGGTCGGGCCAGCCCATCAAACGCCCGGAAAAACTTTTCGGGCCAAGCGGCACGACATCGCCCCAGCGCCGTTCCCGCGCCGCCGCCGCGCGGGCGATTTCGGCGAGCAGATAAAGTTTGAAGCTGGAGCCGGTCGCCATCTGCACATCGGCCCGATGGGCGTGCAACAATGCAGGCGCTCCGTTGCCCAGCCGGGCAATGGCAAAGGCAGTGGTGCCAGGCAGGGCCGCGATCTCCGCCATGACTTTGTCAAAACTGTCATCGGCGGTGCGTGCGCCGACGATATGCAGGCCAACGACCAGATTGGGCGCTTGCGGCGCAACCACCAAAGTAAAGCCCACCGTGGCGCGCTCATAGCGTATCTCGACTTGTCCTGCGGTCGGACTGTCGGTCCGCACAGCGCCCAGGCTCAGCGGCGCGCCATGTTGGGTGCGCAAATCCGCGGCAATGGCGCGCCAGCGATTCACCGGCACCGCATCCAGGAAGAGGGTGGAGAAGAAATCCGTTTCTCCACCGGGCGCCGCGAGCATATGCAGCAATTGTGCGGCACGGCTTTGATAGGGCGGGGTGGTGCCGGCGGATGTCTGCATGGGTATTGCCGTCAGGATCAGGCTGAGCAGGATCGACCAGAGGCGCACATCTACATCCGTTCGGTATGGATCGTCATGCGTCGATCGCTTCCTCGTCCACTGCCGCCGCATTTTCCTGGATGAAGGCGAAGCGATGCGCCGGATTGGTTCCCATCAACCGGTCCACCAGATCGCGGACCTGCTGCCGATCCTCGATATCGTCGGGCAGGGTGATGCGGATCAGCATGCGCGTCTTGGGGTCCATGGTCGTTTCGCGCAACTGCATCGGGTTCATTTCGCCCAGGCCCTTGAAGCGGCTGATATCGACCTTCTTGCCTTTGAACTCCTTGCGCAGCAGCTCTTCGCGATGGGCGTCGTCCTTGGCGTAAAGGCTCTTGCCGCCCGCCACCAGGCGATAGAGCGGCGGCTGGGCGAGGTAGAGATGCCCGCGCCGCACCAATTCCGGCATTTCCTGGAAGAAGAAGGTCATCAGCAGCGTGGCGATATGCGCCCCGTCGACATCGGCGTCGGTCATGATGACGATACGCTCATAGCGCAGGTGATCCGGGTTGCAATCCTTGCGCGTGCCGCAGCCCAGCGCCAGGATCATGTCGGCAATTTCCTGATTTGCCAATATCTTGGCGTTGTTTGCTGAGGCGACGTTGAGGATCTTGCCACGCAGCGGCAGGATCGCCTGGGTCTTGCGATCGCGCGCCTGCTTGGCCGAACCGCCGGCAGAATCGCCTTCGACCAAAAAGATTTCAGCACCTTCCGGATCGTCGTTCGAACAATCAGTCAGCTTGCCGGGCAGACGCAGCTTGCGGCTGTTGGTCGCGGTCTTGCGCTTGACCTCCTTCTCCTGCTTGCGCTTCAGGCGCTCGTCCATCCGGTCCAGTACATAAGCGAGCAGCGCCTTGCCCCGGTCCATATGGTCGGTCAGATAATGGTCGAAATGGTCGCGTACCGCATTTTCGACAAGGCGCGCGGCGTCCGGACTGGTCAGGCGATCCTTGGTCTGGCTCTGAAATTGCGGATCGCGAATGAAGACGGACAGCATGATCTCCGACGACGTCATGATGTCGTCGGCGGTGATATCCTTGCCCTTTTTCTGCCCGACAAGGTCGGCAAAGGCGCGGATGCCCTTCACCAGCGCCGCGCGCAAGCCCGCCTCATGGGTGCCGCCATCGGGCGTCGGAATGGTGTTGCAATACCAGCTGTAGCTGCCGTCCGACCAGAGCGGCCAGGCGACAGCCCATTCGACGCGCCCGGCTTCGCTCGGAAAATCCTGATTGCCGGAGAAGAATACGCTGGTCGCGCAATCGCGATCGCCCACCTGTTCCTTCAGATGGTCGGCCAACCCGCCGGGAAACTGGAAGACGGCTTCGGCGGGCGTGTCGTCGTTGATCAGTTCCGGCGCGCATTTCCAGCGTATCTCGACGCCCGCGAACAGATAGGCCTTCGACCGGGCCAGACGATGCAGGCGTGCAGGCTTGAATTTCTGTTCCCCGAAAATTTCTGTATCGGGCACGAAGCTGACCAGCGTACCGCGCCGGTTGGGCGCCGCGCCGACCTTTTCCAGCGTCGTGACGGGAAGTCCCTGGGAGAATTTCTGGCGGAACAATTCCTTGTTCCGCGCCACTTCGACCACCGTGTCGGTCGATAGCGCGTTGACCACCGAAATGCCGACGCCATGCAGGCCGCCCGAGGTGGCATAGGCCTTTCCTTCGAACTTGCCACCCGAATGGAGCGTGGTCAGGATAACCTCCAGCGCCGATTTTCCGGGAAATTTGGGATGGGGATCGACCGGAATACCCCGGCCATTGTCGGTGATGGTCAGCTTGTTGCCGGCCTCCAGCGTCACCTCGATCCGCGTCGCATGGCCCGCCACCGCTTCGTCCATGCTGTTGTCCAGCACTTCGCTGGCCAGATGGTGTAGGGCGCGCTCGTCGGTGCCGCCAATATACATGCCGGGGCGGCGCCGGACCGGCTCCAATCCTTCCAGCACCTCGATGGTCGAGGCGTCATATTGCGTCGTGGCGGGGGTGTTGGCAGCGAACAGGTCTTCGGACATGTTTCAAGCTATAAGCGGACGGGCGGCGGGTGCAAGCGTTGCACAAGAGCCACAGCCGCAATCATATGTAACAAAGTGCGCTGCAACAAAGTGGAGGTCCGGGTCGTTACTGCCGGGAATGTGGAGCGTATCTCTCCACATCTGGTGAGGAGACATACCCTTGAAATTGACCCTGATCGCGCCGCTTGGCGCTACCCTCGCGCTCGCCCTGGCGATGCCGGCCGCTGCGCAGGATAGCGCTCCCGTCGATTGGACCGGTCCCTATATCGGCGGATCCTTCGGCTATAATTGGCAGAAGAAGGATGGTGGCGAACATATGCGTTTCGACGCTGACGCCGATGGCGATTATGACGATGTCATCCGCACCTCAACCGGCGCCAACGCCTTCTCGCCCGGCACTTGCGGTGGCGCGGCCCGTGGATCGACCCCGGCCAGCGGCTGTAAGGGCGACAAGAATGCGATCGGCTGGATGGGCCATGTCGGCTATGATCGCCAGTTCGGCAACATCGTCGCGGGCGTCGTGGCCGAAGCAGGCCAAGCCTATATCGACGACAAGGTGACCGAATATTCGACCACGCCGGCTTTTTACACCATGCGTCGCAGCATCGACTATAATGCCAATCTGCGCGCACGGCTCGGCTACACCACCAGCGGCGGTATCATGCCCTATATCACTGGCGGTCTGGCCTATGCGAAGGTGAAGAATAATTTCAGCACCAGCAACGGCGCCAACAGCTTTACCGAGGTCGATCGGAAGGAAGATGGCTGGGGCTACACCATGGGCGGCGGCATAGAAGCCAAGGTGTCGAACAATTTCTCGATCGGCGCTCGCTATCTGTGGACCCGCTATAATGTCGGCGACTATCGCGTCGATGTGGGTGCAGGCACCGCGCCGGCCACCAATCCCTTCCGCCTCACGCCGTCGGGCGGCGCCAGCATCAATCGCGGCGACAAGTTCGATACGCAAAGCGTGATGGTCACCACCAGCTTCCGCTTCTAACAAAAAAAGCCCGGTTTCCAGAAGGAAACCGGGCTTTTTTTATCTGTTCGAAGCTGTCAACGCACCCGCGGGCCACCGAAGGGCAGCGGCGGGGGCGGGCGGCGCGTGCCGCGCGGCAGTTGGGCCTGATAGGCGCGGCCGCAATGTTCCACGCAATAGGGGAAGCCGGGGTTCACCGTTTCACCGCAGAAATGGAAATCCGCTTCGCCCGGATGACCCATCGGCCATTTGCAAATCCGCTCGGTCAGATCGAGCAGGCTGGTCTTGTCGGCAATTTCGGCGCTCGGCTTGGCCGGCACCAGGCGGCGCGGCGGCGCGGGCGGGATGGGCGCCTGCTGATCGCCCGGACCCTGGCGCAGGAAGCCGCCGGGACCGACCGAAATGATACGCGGCTGGGGTGCAGGCGTCGGCGCGTCGTCGCCAGCAGCTGCGGCCGGTGCGGGCGCCGGAGCGGCAGGTGCGGCCGGCGCAGCGGCAGCGGGCGCGCGAACAGGTGCGGCGGGCGCGGGCGGCACCGGTGCGGCGGCGCGGGGCGCTTCCACTTCCGGCGTCGGCGCGGGCTTGCGCGGGGCAGGGGCGGCCGCCTTCTTGGGCGTCTCATTCGCCTTCACGGGCGAAGGGCGGGACTGCAGGCCCAGGCGGTGCGCCTTGCCGATCACCGCATTACGGCTGACCCCGCCCAGTTCGTCGGCGATCTGGCTGGCGGTCAGTCCGCGCTCCCACATCCCCTTGAGCTGGTCGATACGCTCGTCGGTCCAGGACAATGAAAAACTCCTCACAAATCTCGTCTAGCTTCCTATATGGGAAGCGAGCGCCGCAGGTTCAAATCCTTGGACCTTTCCCCTTGCAGCACAACGGACCAGCCGATAGTCGATCCGACCATGAACGACCAGCCCAAAATTCATGCCGCCCCTGCGGTTCAGCCCCCCTTTGCCGAACCGGGCGTGCCGCAGATCCGCAATATCAACTGGGCCGGCACCTGGGCGCTCTATGCCAAGGAAGTGCGCCGCTTCATGAAGGTACAGCTTCAGACGGTATGGGCGCCGGCCATCACGACGCTGATGTTCCTCATCATCTTCATCGTTGCGCTGGGCGGCAGCGGGCGGACGGTGGCGTTGCGCGGAGAGGCGGTGCCTTTCGCCGACTTCATCGCGCCGGGCCTCATCATCATGGGCATGATCAACGCCTGTTTTGCCAATGCCAGCTTCGCGCTGATGGTGGGGAAGGTGCAAGGGACGCTGGTCGATTATCTGATGCCGCCTATCGCCGTGGGCGAATTGCTGTTCGCGCTGGTCGCCTCGTCAGTGACCCGAGCAGTGTTCGTCGGCTTCGCACTATGGGGCGCCATGGCGCTATGGCCGGGCGTGCATGTGACGCCGGCGCATCTGTGGGCGGTGCTGTGGTTCGGCCTGCTCGGCACCAGCTTCATCGCCTTTCTTGGCGTACTGACGTCGATCTGGGCGGAGAAATTCGATCATGGCGCGGCAATCACCAATTTCGTGATCAGCCCGCTCTCCCTGCTGTCGGGTACCTTCTATTCGATCGACCGCCTGCCGCCGCTGTTTCAGGCGATCAGCCACGCCAACCCCTTTTTCTACATCATCTCCGGCTTCCGCTATGGCTTCGTCGCGGCGGCGGACGTGAATGTGCTGGCGGCCAGCAGCGTGCTGCTCGGCCTCAATCTGGTGCTGGGTGGCCTGTGCTACACGCTGTTGCGGCGCGGGTGGAAGATCAAGGCCTGATCTGCGGTCGTCAGATGAAGGCGGCGAACAGCGGGACGATGATCCCCATCAGGAACAGTATCGCCGCCGCGATCAGCCAGTGATGCAGGCGGGGGCGGGCTTTGATGATATCGTCGTTCATGCGGCCTTCCTTCCGTCAACGCACAGTCACTTTATCCTGGCACATCGTTATCTTGGCACATCGTTTAGGGGCTGGTCACCAATTTCTGTCACAGGCGGGATGAAGGGTTCAGGCAAAGGAACGCATGTGAAGGTAGCGCTGGTATTCGGGACACGGCCCGAAGCGATCAAGATGTTCCCGGTTGTCCATGCGCTGCGGGCGCAGCCGGGCATCGATACGCGGGTGATCGTGACGGCGCAGCATCGTGGCCTGCTGGATCAGGTGCTGGCGATCGCCGGCATCGTGCCGGACATCGACCTGGACGTGATGGTGCCGAACCAGACGCTGGACGGGCTGACGGCGAAGCTGATCGTGGAATTGGGCAAGGCGTTCGATGCCGAAAAGCCCGACCGTATCGTCGTCCATGGTGACACGCTGACCACCATGGTCGCCAGCCTCGCCGCTTATTATCGCAAAATCCCCGTCGCCCATGTCGAGGCCGGTTTGCGCAGCGGTGACATTCACCATCCCTGGCCGGAAGAAGTGAACCGCCGCGTCGTCGCCTGCATCGCCGACATGAATTTCGCTCCCACCCAGGCGGCGGCCGATGCGCTGCTCAAGGAAAGCCGTGACGCCGCGAGCATCCACATCACCGGCAATACGGTGATCGACGCGCTGCTCGCCACCCGCGTCCGGGTGCTGGCGGAGCCGACACTGGCCAGTGGCCTTGATGATCTGGCGGCGCGCTTTGCAGGCAAGCGGATCGTGGCGGTCACCAGCCACAGGCGTGAGAATTTCGGCGGCGGCATGGAAGCGATCGCCCGGTCCATCGCCGATATCGCCGCACGCCCCGACGTGGCGGTAATCTTCCCCGTCCATCCCAATCCCAATGTCCGTCCGGTGATGGACGCGGTGCTCGGCGACCTGCCCAATGTCGCGATGATCGAGCCGCTCGACTATCCTCATTTCGTACGTCTGCTCGACCTGTGCCATCTGGTGCTGACCGACAGCGGTGGCGTGCAGGAGGAAGCGCCCTCGCTCGGCAAGCCGGTGCTGGTCATGCGGGAAACCACCGAGCGGCCCGAAGGCGTGGAGGCCGGAACCGCCAAGCTGGTCGGCACCGATCGCACGCTCATCGTCCGTGAAGTGCTGGGCTTGCTGGATGATGACGACGCCTATCAGGCGATGGCGCGCGCGCATAACCCGTTCGGGGACGGGAAAGCGGCAGCGCGAATCGCGGCGGTCATCGGGTCGGGGCAAGGCGGGGAATAAAAGCCGCGACGGTCCGGCGACCATCTGCTAGAGCGTGGCATCGCCGCGAAATCTGCCCGCAAGCATTCGCTCCGACCGAGAGACAAATTCGCGCTCCCGCTTGCCAAGCAAGGAGCTTGTCTCATGACCATTTCGATCGCCTCCATTTCGTGCAGCCTGTCCGCATGAGCCGCGCCATCAACCTTAATGCGTCGCAGGATGATGTGACGGCGCTGTGCACGAAACATGCGATTGCCATTTCCACCATCGAAACGCTGACGTCGGGCGGTACGCGCGTGGTTCTGCTCAATCCCGATGGCGCGGAACGCATCCGCACCCTGATGAAGACCAAGATCATCACCACCCCCGTCGTGCGTTCGCCCATGCACATGGCGCGCCAGCCTTCGCCGCGTTACCGCTAAGGCCGGACAAGCGACCGGTTTCGCCCAGCGTTACCGAAATCTTCAGCATTATCGGGCAGAAATGCGGGCAAATTCACCGTTACAAGGATTGCCCGCCTTATGCCCGTTGATGCCAAGCAGAAGGTTTCCGTCATTGGCCTGGGCTATATCGGCCTGCCGACCGCCGCCCTGATCGCCCGTGGCGGCGCGCAGGTTGTGGGTGTGGACGTTAGCGCCCATGTGGTGGAAACGGTCAATTCGGGCCGCGTCCATATTGAGGAAGTCGATCTGGACGGCCTGGTGCAGGGCGTGGTCGCGCGCGGAAATCTGCGCGCCAGCCTTGAGGTCGAGGAAAGCGATGTGTTCATCATCGCCGTTCCGACCCCCGTGTCGGAAGATCGCGCGCCCGACATCAGCTATGTTCTGAAGGCCGCCCGCACCATCGCCCCGGTGCTGAAAGCCGGCGATACCGTCATCCTGGAATCCACCTCGCCTGTCGGCACGACCGAAGCGATGCGCGACGTGATCGGCACGATCCGCCCGGACCTCAAAATGCCCGGCACCGGCGTCGCTGGCGATATCGCCATCGCCTATTGCCCCGAACGGGTTCTGCCCGGTCGCATTCTGGTCGAGCTGATCGACAATGATCGCTGCATCGGCGGCATCACGCCCCGCTGTGCGCGCAAGGCGCTGGGTTTCTATCGCCAGTTCGTGCGCGGTGCCTGCATCACGACGACTGCCCGCGCGGCCGAAATGGTCAAGCTGGTCGAAAACAGCTTCCGCGACGTCAACATCGCCTTCGCCAACGAATTGTCGGTGATCGCCGAAAATATGGACATCGACGTGTGGGAGGTGATCCGCCTCGCCAATCGACATCCGCGCGTCAACATCCTGTCGCCCGGTCCCGGCGTCGGCGGCCATTGCATCGCGGTCGACCCCTGGTTCATCGTCCATGGCGATCCGGAAAATGCCCGCATCATCCGCACCGCGCGCGAAGTGAACGACGGCAAGACCGATTATGTCGTGGCCAAGGCGTCCGACCTGATCGACGAATTTGGCGATCAGGACATCGCCTGCCTCGGCCTCGCCTTCAAAGCCAATATCGATGATTTCCGCGAAAGCCCGGCGGTGAAGGTCGCCGCGCGTCTGGCCCGCCGCTATGGTCGCCGCATCAAGCTGGTCGAACCCTATGCGCGCGACCTGCCGATGGAATTTGCCGGAACCGGCGCCGAACTGATCGATCTCGATACGGCTCTGGAACAATGTGGCGTCTTCGTCATTCTTGTGGATCATGACATGTTCAAATCTGTCCCCGTCGACGAACGCGCCGGCAAGGCTGTCTACGACACCAGGGGAATCTGGCCCGATCAACCGCGCCGCGTGGCGCAGCCTGCGCCCGGTCGCCTCGCGCTCTGACGCGCCCTCTGGCGCAGGGGCGGGGTGTTCGACCCATCCCGTCTTCGGTTGCCATCCCCGCGCTGCCCCGTTAACCCCCGGCCTCGACTGGGTCTTGACGGGGCAAAAGCCGGGATGAAGCGCAAAAACAGCATCAATCGATCGATCAGCGCGCTTGCCGGCCTTGGGCTGCTGGGCGCTTGCTCGACCGTCGAGGATGCGCCGCGGGGCGAAGCCGCCTATGCCGCCATCCCGCCTGCTCCGGCCGTCGGCATGGATTATCGTATCGCGCCCGACGATGTGCTGCGCATCCAGGTCTATCATGAGCCCGACCTGTCGCTGGAGGATGCGCAAGTAACCGCCACGGGCATGGTTCGCATGCCGCTGGTCGGCGACATATCGGTTGCCGGCCTGACATCGGGCGAAGCGGCGGACGTCGTCGCTGGGCGCCTTGGCCAGCGCTATCTCGTATCGCCGCAGGTCACGCTGTTCGTGAAGAAGGCGGTGGGTCGCCGCGTCACGCTGGACGGCGAAGTGCGCGAACCCGGCCTCTATCCCGTGGAAGGACGGCTGACCCTGTTGCAGGCCGTCGCACTCGCCAAGGGGCCGACCCGGCTCGCAGGCCTCAATCAGGTGGTCGTCGTGCGTCAATTGGATGGCCAACGGCAGGCCGCCCTGTTCGACCTTGCCGCCATTCGCAAGGGCAAGGCGCCCGATCCCGAAATCCTGCCGGGCGACCGGGTCATCGTCGGCCTGTCGCGCGCCAAGGCGATATTGGGCGGCGCATTGCTGGCCGTGCCGGCGATCGCCACCGGCTTCATCGCGCTGGACGGAGGACGATGATGGCGCCCCTTACGCTTCCCGCCGATGATGGCACGGGCCTGAACGCCCGCTTGTCCGCCGCGATCCGCTATGGCTGGCTGGTGCTGCGGCGCCATCGGATCATCCTGTTCGTCACTCTGGCCCTCAGCCTGCTGGCCGGTGCGATCGTCATCCTGACATCGACCCCGGATTATCGCGCCACCGCATCGGTCGAGGTGGAAGATGTGCCGGCAGGTGCGGCGGGCGCTCCGGCAGCGCAGCGGGCCAGTGCCGCCAACGACACCGAAAGCCTGATGCAGACCGAATTGGAGGTGCTGCGCAGCCGTGCCTTGGCCGAAGAGGTTTCGCGATCGCTGGCGCTGGTCGGCACGCCGACCTTCTTCAAGGGTATGGACCGTGAACGGCCGACCCAGGGGGGCGGCACCCTGTCGCAGCGGCAAGTGGAGCAGGACATGGTCGTGCGTCTGCTGCGCGAAAATCTGGAAGTGCAGCTGCCCGGCAAGTCGCGGGTGTTGCGCATCAGCTTCGTCAGCGCCGACCCCGTCTTGTCCGCCCGGATCGCCAACAGCTATGCCGACAGCCTGATCCGTGCCGACCTGAAGCGCGGCTTCGAATCCGGCGTGCAGGCGCGTCGGTTCCTGCTTGGGGAACTGGATGGTGCGCGCAACGACCTGTCGCGGGCAGAGCGCGATCTGGCCGTCTATGCTGCTCGCAACGGCGCCGCTTTGCCTTCCGAAGAAAAGGAAGGCGAGGGCGACAAGCCCGCCAAGACACCCGCAAAGCCGGCATTGCCCGACGGATCGGTTGCGACGCGGCTTGCACAACTCAACGGTTATCGCGCGCAAGCTGTGGCCGATCGGATCGCCGCGCAGAAGCGCTGGGAAAGCGCGCGTCAATCCAGCGCGGACACCTTGCCCGAAGTGCTGGGCAATGGCGCCATGCAGCAGATTATCGCGGAACGGGCGCAGGCCCGCGCCGTGATTGCCGAGGAACGGCAGTTCCGCAAGGACGCGCACCCCGAAATGCGCGAGGCCCGCGCCCGATTGGTGGCGCTGGACGAGCAGGCCGATAGCATGGCCAACAGCATCCGAGCGTCGCTGCGTGAGCAATATAATGTGGCCAAGCGCGGCGAGGATCAGATCGCCAAGGAAATCGCCCAGTTGGAGCAGTTGGCGCAGGCGGAGCAGGGCCGCGACGTTCAGGTCGGCATCATGGAACGATCGGTCGACACCTATCGCATGCTGCATGACAGCCTGTTGCAGCGCTATCGCGACATGGCATCGCAGGCGGGTTTCCAGGCCGGGCGTATTCAGCCACTCGATCGCGCAGCGGTGCCGACCAAGCCTTTCTCTCCCCGGATCGGCCGCATCCTGCTGCTCGCATCGCTGGGCGGCATGGCGCTGGGCCTGTTGCTGGTGGCGGCGCGTCATATGTTCGACGATGCCGTGACATCCGCCGACACGCTGGCTGAACGGGTCGGCTTGCCGCTGTTGGGCGCTGTGCCGGTGACGGGCGATAACCCGCAACCGCCGGAGATCTTTACGCCCATTGCATCGTCGCTGTTGCTGGCGTCGGCCGATGGCCTGCCGCGCTCCATCCTCGTCACCAGCGCGCAGGAGGGGGAAGGCAAGTCGCTGACCCTGCACGCCCTGGCGCTGGCGCTGGCGGGGCTGGGCAAATCGGTGCTGGTCATCGATGGCGACATGCGGCGCCCGGCCCAGCATCGCCTGTTCCGCCTGTCGCCCGCGCGCGGTATCAGCGAAGTGCTGACGGGGCAGGCGCTTGCGCAGGACGTGATCGTGCCCACCGGCGTGACCGGCGTGGCGCTGCTGCCCTGCGGCACATTGCCGCCCAATCCTTCCGAACTTCTGTCCACCCCGGCGCTCGACGGGCTGCTGGCCTCGGTCCGCGACGGCTATGATACGGTATTGATCGACGCGCCGCCGCTGCTTGGCACAGGCGAAGCGCTGTTGCTGGCGGCCAAGGCGCAGAGCAGCCTGCTGGTGGTCGAATGGGGCCGCAACCATCATGGCGGCCTGCGCGCAGCGGTGGAGCGTCTGCGGCGCAGCGGCGGTGCGATCATCGGCGCCATTCTGACCAAGCAGCAGGGGCGCGCGGTCGACTATGATTATCATCGGGGCGGCTGATAGGCTGCCACGGCCGCTGTAGGACATAAAAAAGAGCGCCTTCCCGAAGGAGGCGCTCTTTTTTATGCCGATAAGGAAGGGGGGCTTATGCCCGCGCCAGCAGCCCTTCGACGATCCCCTTGAACAGGCGTTGGCCGTCGGTCTTGCCATGGGCCGCCTCGATCACGCGTTCGGGGTGGGGCATCATGCCCAGCACATTGCCGGCGTCGTTCAGGATGCCGGCGATGTTGCGGGCCGATCCGTTGACGCTTTCCGCATAGCGCAGCGCCACGCGGCCTTCGCCTTCCAGCCGGTCGAGCGTCGCGTCGTCGGCGAAATAATTGCCGTCATGATGCGCCACCGGATAGGTGATCGCTTCGCCCGCGTCATAGAGGCTGGTGAAGGCGCTCTGGGCGTTCTCGACAGTCAGGGCGACGTCGCGGCAGACGAAATGGCCGCCGGCATTGCGCAACAGCGCGCCGGGCAGCAGGCCGCTTTCGGTCAGCACCTGAAAACCGTTGCAGATGCCGAGGACGAAGGCGCCACGGTCGGCGGCCTTGGCCACGGCCTGCATCACCGGCGAGCGCGCAGCCATCGCGCCGGAACGCAAATAGTCGCCATAGGAAAAACCGCCGGGCACGCCGATCAGGTCGATGTCGTCGGGCAGGTCGGTGTCGCGGTGCCAGATCATCTCCGGCTTGCTTCCGGTCGCAGCCTCGAACGCCACCGCCAGGTCGCGGTCGCAATTGCTGCCCGGAAAGACGATGACGGCGCTCTTCATGGCTCAGGCGACCTTTTCGATGCGATAATTTTCGATCACCGTGTTGGCGAGCAGCTTGCGGCACATGGCGTCGATATCCTCGTCGCTGGTGCCGTCGGCCAGGTCCAGTTCGATCAGCTTGCCGGCGCGCACGTCATTGACGCCGTCAAAGCCCAGGCCGCTCAGCGCATGCTGGATCGCACGACCCTGCGGATCGAGGACACCGCCCTTGAGGGTGACGAAGATGCGGGCTTTCATGAGAGGCGGACTCCTTGGAATCGACTGGCGCCGGGCGATCGCGCACGGCCAAACTTTGCCGCACCCCCTAGGCGCGGCGACGCGCGGAGGCAAGCCATTATGACTTTCTTAGCCACCATGTCGCTATGATGACGGGCAGGTTCGAAAAAGGAAACAGGCAGGATGTCCGGGCTGGCACTGGCGATGTTTGTCGGGCTGTTCGCATGGGGAGAGCAGGCGGTGGGCTATCATGACCCGGACGGGAAAGTCCGGCTGGCCCTGCTCGCATCCTTCGCCTTCGGCCTGCTGATCGGATATCGCGCGCAGCGGTGAGGCGGCCGGCGTTCTGCATGCATGGCTGAGTCGCAGCTTCAAGGTCATTGCAGGGTCACGGTCGCAAGGCGGGGCAAAGTTCACACCGTCACTGGGACGGGGAAACTGCCTGAAAAAAGACGAACTGCGCCGCCCATGCCACAGGGCCGCACCTGCGGCGCGGCTGGCACGCGTCAGTGACGCGCCACATAGGTCACAACAGCGCGACGAACATGCGACAGGTGGGTCACGGCGACCGGGGGCATTTCCGCCAGGATGGCACGGCGTGGGGTGGTGCGGGACGGTCATCCGACAGGATAGATCAGATAAAATCCTACATTGGTAGCGGCGTGTCGCGTGTGCGGCGCGATGGCTGGTAACGACCACAAGCGGACGATTTGCTCTTCCTCTCCCGTTTTCACGGGAGAGGCTACGGAGACTTGGCAGCTTGCTGCCTAGTCGATGTCGGTGAGGGTCTTCCTTCTTTGTCGAAGGTTGCTTCCAAGCCTTAGAAAGAGAAGACCCTCACCCAACCCTCTCCCGTGAAAAACGGGAGAGGGCTAAAAATCGGACCGTCTCGCAACCACCCAATTCCCCCATTCCCACTCGCCTGCCCATCCCCTAGACGAGCGAGATGAACCCGGACCTGCTCTATTTCACCTGCGCGATCGTCGCCGTCGTCATATCCGGCCTGGCCAAGGGTGGCTTTGCCGGGGCGGGGGCACTGGCGATGCCGATCATGGCGCTGGGGGTCGATCCGGTGCGCGGGGCGGCGATCATGCTGCCGATCCTGATCCTGCAGGATGTGGTCAGCGTCTGGGCGTTCCGCAAAAGCTGGGACGGCCATATCCTGAAGGTCATGCTGCCCGGCATGGCGGTGGGCGTGGGGCTGGGCTATGTCTTCGCCGCGCAGGTGTCCGAAAGCACGGTGCTGGGCGCGCTGGGCGCCATTTCGATGCTGTTCGGGCTGCAACGGCTCTGGGTCGAGCGGGGCGGGGCGATCGTGCTGCCGTCCAACTCGCCCGACTGGATGGGCTTCCTCTTCGGCATCGGCAGCGGCTTTACCAGCCAGATCGCCCATGCCGGGTCGCCGCCCTTTCAGATGTGGGTGCTGCCCAAGCGGTTGCCGCGCGACATGCTGGTCGGGACCACGGCCGTGGCGTTCGCAGCGATGAACTGGATGAAGGTGCCGGCCTATGCCGCGCTGGGGCAATTCACCACGCGCAACCTGATGGCGACGGCGATGCTGGCGCCCGTCGCGATCGGCGCGACCTTTGCCGGCGTGGCGCTGGTCCGCCGGGTGGACGCGGCGCGTTTCTACACGCTCATCTATGTGCTGATGGTGCTGCTCGGCCTCAAGCTGATCGTCGATGCGCTGATGGCGTAGCGTTCAACATAGCCTTATACCAACAAGCAATGGTGGGAACCTATGGTTCAGACGTTCCCCGGCGCAGGCCGGGGTCCAGTCCCGCGCTCAGAACTGGACCCCGGCCTGCGCCGGGGAACTGGCTTATGAGCCAGTGTCATCGCATTCTGGTATAAGGGGCTTCGACAGGCTCAGCCCGAACGGGGGAAGGGTTAGGCGGGGGAAAAAAAGGCCGGCGCTGTGGCCGGCCTTTCTATCTTCAGTCCTTTTCGCGCTTCTTGCGATGCGTGTCGAGGTCGAGGACGGTGGTGTCCAGCCCTTCGGGCAGCAGGCCAAGGCGGCGCGCAACTTCCTGATAAGCCTCGACTTCGCCGCCCAGATCGCGGCGGAAGCGATCCTTGTCCAGCTTCTCGTTGGTCGCCATGTCCCACAGGCGGCAACCATCGGGGCTGATTTCGTCGGCCAGGATGACGCGGCTGTAATCGCCGTCATACAGACGACCGAATTCCAGCTTGAAATCGACCAGGCGGATGCCGATGCCGGCGAACAGGCCGCACATGAAATCGTTGATGCGGATCGCCATGTCGGCGATGTCGTGCATCTCTTCCTGCGTGGCCCAGCCGAAGCAGGCGATATGCTCTTCGGAGATCAGCGGGTCGCCCAGCGCATCGTCCTTGTAGCAATATTCGATCAGCGTGCGAGGCAACTGCGTGCCTTCCTCGATGCCCAGCTTCTTGCTGAGCGATCCGGCGGCGACGTTGCGCACCACGACTTCGATCGGCACGATTTCGACCTGACGAACCAGCTGTTCGCGCATGTTGAGGCGGCGGATGAAGTGGGTCGGCACGCCGATCTGACCGAGCAGGGTGAAGATATGCTCGGAAATCCGGTTGTTCAGCACGCCCTTGCCGGAAATCGTACCCTTTTTCTGGGCATTGAAGGCGGTGGCGTCATCCTTGAAATATTGGATGATCGTGCCGGGCTCGGGGCCTTCATAAAGGATCTTTGCCTTGCCTTCGTAGATCTGGCGGCGACGGGCCATGCGCGTTCCTGTCTTATCTTAGAAAACATTACGCCCCGGCAAACGCGAATCGGAGAGGATCAGCGGGTGCCGGGGCTGCTTGGCCGGCCCATAGAGCAAAGTAGGCGGGGGTGCAATTGTGCCCTGCTCCCTGTCCCCAGAGGAGGAGAGGGATGCGAAGGCTTCACAGCGTGCTGCCTTGGCCGAAGCTGTAAGAGAGAGATGGCGCAGCGCTGGCCCGCTCTTCCAGTTTCGCCTAACTCGCTGCGCTCGTAAGGCTCCATATCCTTCTCCCCCAAGGGGAGAAGGGGCTCAGGCGATGCCCTTCATCTTCCGAAATTCGTCGTACAGGCCCAGAAAGCGGTCGATATCGGCCTTGCGGAGGAAATAGGGGGTCGCAAGCCGCAATTTGCTGGGGTTGCCGCCGCGAATGCGCACCTTGTGGTGGGTCCACAGCCAGTCCTGCAATTCCATCCGCTGCACCGGGGGCACATTGACCGTGGCGATCGCGCCGCGCAGCGCCGGGTCGGGCGAGGTCCAGTCTTCAGCTCCCCGCTTCATCATCTCGGCATGGATATAATCGCACAGCATCCGGTTGCGTGCCTCGATCCGGTCCATGCCAATGTTGTTGGCCAGATCGACCGCGGCATTGAGGCCCATCAGCGTCGGGATGCAGGAGGATCCGATCTGCATGTAGCGGTCGGCCATCCGTGTCGGATCGTCGTAGCCGCCGGTTGCGATCGTGTTCCACACGCGGTCCATGATCGATTTGTCGCGCAGATAGAGGAAGCCGGTGCCCTTCGTCGCGAACAGCCATTTATGCATGGATCCGGTGTAAAGGTCGCAGCCTATGTCATTGAGATCGAACTTGATCATGCCCGGCGCATGGGCGCCGTCGAACGCCGATACGATCCCCTTCGACCGGGCCAGCGCCGCAATCTCCTTGGCCGGCAGGACGACCCCGGTCGACGTGCTGATATGGCTGACGAAGATGATCCGCGTCCGGGGCGTGATCGCGTCGTTGATCCGGTTCAATATCTCCGCAGCATCTTTGGGCGGCTTTGGCATGGCGAATTTCTTGACGACCACGCCATAGCGGCGTGACCGCAGCATCCATGGCATTTCGCCCGACCCATGTTCCTCGTCGCTGATCAGCACCTCGTCGCCGGCCTTCATGTCGAAGCCGTTGGCGACATAGCTGTTCGCTTCGGTACAATTGCGCAGGATCGCCATCTGCTCGACCCGCGCGCCCATGAAATCGGCGAAGGGCCTGCGATATTGGTCCCATGATCCATAGCCCCAGATCGGATAATCCTCCGATCCGGGTTGCGTCATCTGTTCGGTCTGCGCGAAACCGTCGAAAATCGCCTTCAGCACGGGGCGCGGCGATGATCCGACCGTGCCGACATTCAGGTTGACGACGTCGGACGGGATCAGGAATTGCGCCCGCAGCGCCTTCCAATAGGCGTCCTCATCCCGGCCATGCAGGTCGGCGGCGGGCAGCGGCACGGCCTTGAGCGCCTGCGCGCCGACCGGATGGGCGATGGACGCAGCGACGGCGGAACCGAGGAAATTGCGACGATCGAACATGGGCGCCTTTCCGGGCCAGAACGGCCTCTCCAAACTCTGCCCGATGTTCAACGATGCTCGGTGGGAAATCCGCCCCTAAAGCACGTCCCCGAACATGAACCAGATCATCGCGCACCAGCCGATCAGGCCAATGACGCCCAATATGACGCCGGATTGGGCGCGGATGGCGGGCAGGAGGCCGCGCGGTTCGTCTTCATCGTCGCTATGCATGGCGGCTGCCTAAACGGAGCGGCGGCAACACTCAACCGACGCCTTCATCTTCCAGCAGTGCCTTGAGCCGGTGGAGGTCGGCGATCACCGCCTGCGCATCCGCCTCGAACGCGGCGTCGTCCATGGCCGGCTGGCGCAGCAGGGTGAAGATCACTTCGGTGCCCGTGCCATGGGCGATCATGCGCAGCGGGATATAGATATCGTCTTGCCCCGCAAGCTGAACATGATGGTCGAGTATGCCGAAATCATTGGGCGGCGTGAACAGCACCACCGCCTGTCCCTGCGGCGTATCCGCCACCCAATGGTCGCCGTCATGATGGAGGGCCGTGGACATACCGGCCGCCCAGCGCGGGAAATTGTCCGGCTGCCGAGCGAAGGCATAGGCGCGCTCGAAGGGCGCGGCGATGCTGACGCTCAGATGCCGGACCTGCTGGCTCATTCGGTCACTTCCTCGACCTCCGCCGGTTCGCCCTCACGCCCGACCGCCATCAGCCGGCCGGTGAAACATTGGCGCCACCAGCTGATATCCTGCTGCTCCACGCTGTCCATCATCGCGCGCCAGCGCCGCTTGCGCTCGTCCAGCGGCATGGCCAGCGCGCGCAGGATCGCGTCGGACATTTCCTCCGGGCTGTAGGGATTGATGAGCAGCGCGTCCTTGAGCTGCATCGCCGCGCCGGCGAAGCGGGACAGGATCAGCACGCCGGGGTCTTCGGGATCCTGCGCCGCGACATATTCCTTCGCGACCAAGTTCATGCCGTCGCGCAACGGCGTCACCAGCCCGATCTTCGCGCCGCGATAGATGCCGGCCAGCTTGTCGCGCGGATAGCCCTGATTGACGTAGCGGATCGGGGTCCAGTCCACATCGCTATATTCGCCGTTCAGCCGTCCTGCGAGCGAATCCAGCGTGGCGCGGATCTGCTGATAGCTTTCCACCTCGCCCCGTGACGGCGGCGCGATCTGGGTCAGCACGACCTTGCGATGATGTTCGGGATGATCCTTCAGGAAACGGGTGTAGCCGTTGAACCGTTCTTCCAGACCCTTGCTATAATCCAGCCGGTCGACGCCGACGATCATGGTGCGGTTCTGCAACGACGCGCGCACCAATGTGCTCATTTCGTTGGCCGCGTCGCTGGTTGCGGCCTGCGCAAATTCCTGCGCATTGATGCCGATGGGGCAGGCCACCGCCTGAATGGTGCGATCGCCCACGGTGACGAAATCGCCGTCTACCTTGCCGCCCATTTCCCGCTCCACATAATGGCGGAAGGATTCCAGCCATTCCTCGGTATGGAAGCCGACGACGTCATAGGCGAAGAGGGTGCTGACCAGCTTGCTATGATGGGGCAGCGACACCAGCAGGCGGGTGGGCGGCCAGGGGATGTGGAGGAAGAAGCCCATGCGGTTCTTCAACCCCTTGTCGCGCAGCATCTGGCCCAGCGGGATCATGTGATAATCATGGACCCAGATGACGTCTTCCGGCTCGATCAGCGGGCTGGCCGTCTCCGCAAAACGCTTGTTGACGCGATTATAGCCGCCCTCGAAATCGCGGGCATATTCGGCCAGGTCGATGCGGAAATGGAAGAGCGGCCACAGCGTCTTGTTGGCATAGCCATTATAATATTCGTCGACATCCTGTTCTTCCAGGTCGATCGTCGCGGTCTTGACGCCTTCATCTTCGGCAAAGCCGATATGGCCGGTGAAATTGTCGGTCACTTCGCCCGACCAGCCGACCCAGATGCCCCGGCTTTCGCGCAGGGCCTGAGACAAAGCGACGGCCAGGCCGCCCTGGTTGCCGGTCTTGCTGGGTCTACTGACCCGGTTGGATATGACGATCAGACGGCTCAACGCATGGCGCTCCACGGTTTGCTCAGCAAGACGGCGCAGTTGATGATGCCGACCAATGAGTAGGTCTGGGGATAGTTCCCCCATAATTCCCCACTGACGGGGTCGATATCTTCGGACAGCAGCCCGGCCGCGGTGCGGCGGGACAGCATTTCCTCGAACAATTCGCGCGCTTCCTCACGCCGGCCGCTGCGATGCAGCGCCTCGACCAGCCAGAAGGTGCAGACGTTGAACGCCGTCACCGGCTCGCCGAAATCGTCCGGCGCGCTGTAGCGGAGCATGTCGTTGCCCCGGCGCAGATCCGCCTCCAGGGCGGCCAGCGTACCGATGAATTTCGGATCGTCGGCGGTCAGGAAGCGCAGGTCCAGCAATTGGAGCAGGGAGGCATCGCGCGCATCATCCTCGAAATTGGCGGATATGGCCTGGCTATCCTCCCGCCAGGATGCCTCAAGAATGCGCGTCTTCATCGTTTCGGCGCGGTTTTCCCAATGGGCGGCGCGCAGCGGCAGGTCGAGCGCGACGGCGGCATGGGCCAGGCGATCGCACGCCGCCCAGCACATCACCGCGCTATAGCTGTGGACATGGGCGCGGGTGCGCAATTCCCACAGGCCTGCGTCAGGCTGGTCATAGACCGCCCAGGCGCGTTCGCCGACCGCCTCCAGCGCCTCGAAATCGGCATGGCCGGCCATGCGCAGCAGCCGCTGGTCGATGAAGCCCTGCACGGAGGACAGCACGATCTGGCCGTAGGCGTCATGCTGTATCTGTTCATAGGCCGCGTTGCCCACGCGCACCGGGCCCATGCCGCGATAGCCGGGCAGGCTTTCCGCCTCCCACTCGGTCAGGGTCGCATTGCCGCGTACGTCGTAGAGCGGCTGGATATGCCCGCCCTTGGCGCCATCGACGATATTGCGGAGGTAGACAAGATAGGATTCCAGCACGTCCAGCGCGCCCAGCCGGTTCAGTGCTTCGACGGTATAATAAGCGTCGCGCACCCAGCAGTAGCGATAGTCCCAGTTTCGGCCACTGTCGGCATGTTCGGGGATGGAGGTGGTGAGCGCGGCGACGATCGCGCCGGTTTCCTCATGCTGGCACAGTTTCAGCGTGATGGCGGACCGGATGACGGCTTCCTGCCATTCGGCGGGAATGGCCAGGCTTCGGACCCACAGCTGCCATTCGTGGATCGTGTCGTCCAGCATCCGCTCGATCGCGGGGCGCAGCGCGTCGGAAAAACCCTCGTCCGGTCCCATGAAGAAATGGGCGTCCTGCTCCAGCCGGAACCAGCTTTCCTGGCTGATCAGGCCGATCGGCGCATTGGTGGACACGCGCATCGCCATATAGGACAGGACGACGCGAATATGGTTGGAACCATAGCTGATCGGCACCTTCTCGCCATTCCAGCTGGTCGTGGGGCGGAATTTGACGCGGATGCGGGGAGAACCTGCCACCGGCCGCACGATGCGGATGAAGGCGACCGGCCGGTACATGCGGCCCTTGTGCCGGTGGCGCGGGCAGAAATCCAGAATCTCGATCGCATTGCCCTGCGCATCGCTCTGGCGCGTGACCAGGATGGGGGTGTTGCGGATATAATGTTGTTCGACCGCGACGCAATTTTCCAGCTCTATGGCCCAGAAGCCGCGCGATTGCGGATCGTCCCATGGCTTGTCGTCCAGCAGGGCGGAAAAGACCGGGTCGCCGTCCACACGCGGGACGCAGGCCCAGACCATGCGGCCCATGCGGTCGATCAACGCGGACGCCTGGCAATTGCCGACGGGCCAGAGGTCGAGCGTGCGCTCTGATCCGGCCAGGATGGATTCGCTTGCTGCTTGGATCGGTCTGCCCCCAATTTGTTGGTCACAAAAAAGGGCTCCGGAAATCTATCCGGCCGCCCCCTCCATCAGATAATGCCTGACGGCGGCAACCTGTTCCAAAGAGAATGACGCCAATGTCGGGCGCGGCGTGCCGACCAATATGCCGGCGCCGCCCAAATGCGCCGCTGCGGCAAAGCCTTCTTCATCGGTGACGTCGTCGCCGATGAAGACGGGGATGCCGCCGGCCATCGGCGCTTCTTGCATCAAAGCGGTTAGCGCGCTGCCCTTGTCCGCGCCGCCGGGGCGCAATTCGTAAAGCATCTTGCCATGTTGCAGCGCCAGCCCATGAT
The DNA here is from genome assembly GCF_008710155.1 of Sphingobium limneticum. Classification (GTDB taxonomy): domain Bacteria; phylum Pseudomonadota; class Alphaproteobacteria; order Sphingomonadales; family Sphingomonadaceae; genus Sphingobium; species Sphingobium limneticum. The sequence continues at coordinate 285,138 of NZ_VYPZ01000003.1, read as the reverse complement.
CGCGCGCCAGCAGGTCGGCGAGCGCGCCCGCCGCTTCGCCCCAGATCGGCGCGCCACGGAAATGCAGGCCCACGCTGATGGATTTGCGTTCGACCAGCAGGCCCGGCTTGTCGGCGACGAAATCGTTGAAGGCGGCCTCCACCGCGTCGATCGCGGGCAGGCGGGGCGGGGCCTTCACGTCTTCACCGGGATGCGCGAATTCCAGCCCATGGGTGCCGGACATCAGGAAATCGCCAAAGCCCAGGTCACGCAACGTCGCAATCGACCGGCCGCTGACGATCGCCAGCCGCCCGTCCAGCCGGTCGCGCAGTCGCGTTAGCATGGACAGCAGTTCATCGTCGACATGGACGGCATCGGGCGTGTCGGCCAGCGGCACCAATGTCCCGTCGAAATCGAGGAACAGCGCCGCGCCGTCCAGCAGCGCAGTGGGAGGAGCGGGAAGGGCGATGGAGGTAAGAAGGGTATCGGTCACGCCTTTAAGAGTGGCGTGTCCGGACGAAACCGCAACCCCTCTTCTCGCAATCGCAGCAAATTCCTAATAGCGGCAGGTGCGGTCGCTGGCGCGGCTCTCGCTCCAGGGCGATGTCCATTGTACGCGATGCAGCGCCCGGAATGCCTGCATGATAGCGGCGATCAGTTGATCGATGCCATGGTTGGCATGTTCGCGGCCGTCATTCCACAGCCGGTCGTCATATTCGTCACGCATGATGCCGTCCTTTCCGAGGCGGGGGCGGACGTTGAACATCATGTCCGCGCTCTGGCTTTTGCCGGACCGGGTCCGGGTTCGCCAACAAAAGGCTGGACGCCCCAGATAAGCTCAGCTTATTGAATGGCCCCATGTCAACCCTACCGCCCCTGTCCGCCATTCGTGTGTTTGAAGCCGCAGCCCGGCTGGAAAATTTCACCGTCGCCGCGCAGGAACTGGGCATGACCCAGGCGGCGGTCAGCTATCAGGTGAAGCTATTGGAGGAGCGGCTGGGCATCAGCCTGTTCCAGCGCGTCGGGCGCAAGGTGATATTGACCGAAAAGGGACGGGAGATCGCGCCGATCCTGACCCGCGCCTTCGACCAGATGCGCGCCGGCTTTGCCGCCCTGACGCAGGATCATTCGGCGGTGCTGACGATCAGCTGCACCAACAGCTTTGCCCATCTGTGGCTGGCGCCCCGGATCGGCGCGTTTCAGATGCGCCATCCCCATCTGGCCGTGCGCATCCAGGCGAATGACACGATCGTCGATCTGGCCCGCGACGGCGTGGACCTCGCCATTCGCGGCGGCAAGGGGGAATGGCCGGGGCTGGAGGCGAAGCTGCTGACGCACAGCCGGCTTGTGCCCATGTGCAGCCCCGGCTGGCTCGCGCGCCATAGCCCCATCGCGGACGCCGGCGCCTTGCTCGCTTTGCCGCGTCTGTCGCCGGAGGACAGTTGGTGGCATGACTGGCTGACGGCTATGGGCGTGGAGGCGAGCGATAGGGGCGGGCCGCCCGCCATCGCGCTCGACAGCCAGGTGATGGAGGGGCGGGCGGCCATGGCCGGGCAGGGTATCGCCATCCTGACCCATCTGTTCTGGCGCGCGGAGGTGGAAGCGGGCCTGCTGGTCGAAGCCGTGCCATCCTATGTGCGCGACAAGGCAAGCTACTGGATCGTCTACCCGCCCCACGCCCGCAACACGCCCAAGGTGAAGGCCTTTCGCGACTGGATCAGCGCGGAATTCGCTGCCGAGATCGTCGCCGATCCGGATGGACGCTACTTGCCGCGTTGATGCGTCATGCGTATATTCATGCGCATATCTGATGCGGGAGTCGATTATGACCAAGCACGAACATATTGCCACGCGCAAGGCGACGAACCTGTCGCTGGACGTCGATCTTGTGGCCGATGCTAAGGCATTGGGCATCAACCTGTCGCGTGCCTGCGAAGAGGCGCTGCGCAAGGAAATCGCAGCGGAACGGGGGCGGCGCTGGCAAGAGGATAATAAGGAAGCGATCGCGGCCTGGAATGTTTGGGCCGAAAATAATGAGTTGCCGCTCGACAAATACCGGCAATTTTGATGGCGCGGTTCGGCGTATATCGTCTGCCGGATGACAGCTTGGTGCTCGACTGCCAAAGCGATTATGTCGATCATCTGGGAACCCGGCTGGTAGTCCCATTATTGCATCCAGGCACTATGCCCGCGGCTTTGCCCGCATTGCATCCTTGTTTTGACATAGATGGGGAGCGCCTGATGATGGCCACGCACTTGGCCGGCGCGGTACATTCTCGCCTGCTGAAAAATCCCGTGACCATGCTGCATCATCATCATGCCATCATGCGCGCAATCGACACCCTTCTGACCGGCTTCTGATCCTGCGCAATTCCCGTTTCCGTTCACCTTCCGTCCTGCTAAGCCGTCCGCAATGACCGACTATCGCGACCCGTTCGACGCCATCAAGGATCACCCGTTCGATGATGCGCTCCAGCAGCGCTATCTCGTCTATGCGCTATCGACCATCACGGCGCGATCGCTGCCGGATCTGCGCGATGGGCTGAAGCCGGTGCATCGGCGCCTGCTCTGGGCGATGCGCCTGCTCAAGATGGAGCCGGGCGGCGCGAACCCGGACATATTGGTCGCCAACCCCGCGCGAAACACCACCAGTTACAAGAAGTGCGCCCGCGTCGTCGGCGACGTCATCGGTAAATATCACCCGCATGGCGACGCGTCGGTCTATGACGCCATGGTGCGTCTGGCGCAGGACTTTTCGCTGCGTACGCCGCTGGTCGACGGGCAGGGCAATTTCGGCAATATCGACGGCGATAACGCAGCGGCGATGCGTTATACCGAAGCGCGCCTGACGCAGGCGGCCGCCGATCTCATGTCCGGGCTGGACGAAGGCACGGTCGATTTCCGCCCCACCTATAATGGCGAGGATGAGGAGCCGGAGGTTTTCCCCGGCCTCTTCCCCAATCTGCTCGCCAATGGCGCCACCGGCATCGCGGTCGGCATGGCGACCAGCATCCCGCCGCACAATGTCAGCGAACTGATCGATGCTGCCGGCCTGCTGATCGACAATCCCGATGCCGATCATGCCGCGCTGATGCAGATCGTGCGCGGGCCGGACTTTCCGACCGGCGGCGTGCTGGTCGATAATGCCGCGATCATATCCGAAGCCTATGCCACCGGGCGCGGCGCATTCCGCACCCGTGCGCGCTGGCACAAGGAAGAGGGCGGGCGCGGCACATGGATCGCGGTCGTCACCCATATTCCCTATCAGGTCCAGAAATCGAAGCTGATCGAGCAGATCGCCGCGCTTATCAATGATCGCAAGCTGCCGATCCTGGCTGATGTGCGCGACGAATCCGACACGGAAATCCGCATCGTCATCGAACCGCGCGCCCGCACCGTCGATCCGCAGATGTTGATGGACAGCCTGTTCCGGCTGACCGATCTGGAAAACCGCTTCCCGCTCAATCTCAACGTGCTCGACGCCAGCCGCACGCCGCGCGTGCTGGGCTTGAAGCCGCTGCTGATCGAATGGCTGAAGCATCAGATCGACGTGCTGGTCCGGCGGGCGCAGCACCGGCTGGAGAAGATCGCGGCGCGCCTCGACCTGCTCGAAGGCTATATCATCGCCTATCTCAACCTCGACCGGGTGATCGCCATCATCCGGACGGAGGATGAGCCCAAAGAGGTGATGATGGCCGAATTCAGCCTGAACGATCGTCAGGCCGAAGCCATATTGAACATGCGCCTCCGCTCCTTGCGCAAGCTGGAGGAGATGGAATTGCGGCGCGAACATGCCGATCTGGTCAAGGAAAAGGACGAGCTGGAAAAGCTGGTCGAAAGCCCGACCCGGCAGCGCACGCGCCTGAAGAAAGATCTGGCCGCGCTGCGCAAACGCTATGGTCCCGAAACCGATCTGGGCCGGCGCCGCACATTGGTGGAGGAAGCCGCCCCGGCGCGGGAAATCCCGCTGGAGGCGATGATCGAGCGCGAGCCGATCACCGTCATCCTGTCCGAACGCGGTTGGATCCGCGCGATGAGCGGCCATCGCGACCTCGCCGCCGCCGATACGCTCAAGTTCAAGGAAGGCGATGGGCCGCAATATGCCTTCCACGCCTACACCACCGACAAGCTGCTGATGGCGACCGCCACCGGGCGCATCTATACGCTGGCGTCGGACAAGCTGCCGGGCGGTCGTGGCTTTGGCGATCCGGTCCGATCGCTGGTCGATATGGATAATGAAGGGGCGATCGTCGCCTTCATGCCCGCGCGGGCGGGCACGGAGCTGCTGCTCGCCTCATCCGACGGGCGTGGCTTTATCGCGGCTGTGACGGACCTGATGGCCGAAACGCGCAAGGGCAAGCAGGTCGTGAACGTCCGCGCGGACGCGAAATTGAGCATCATCCGCCCGATCCCGGCCGAGGCGGACAGCGTCGCCGTGATCGGCGAGAACCGCAAACTGCTGGTCTTCGCCCTTACGGAAATGCCGAAGATGACGCGCGGGCAAGGGGTGCAGATGCAGCGCTATCGCGATGGCGGCCTGTCCGATGCGATCGCGTTCAAGCTGTCCGATGGTCTTAGCTGGACCATGGGCGGCGAGTCGGGTCGTACGCGTACGGAAAGCGACATGATGCCATGGAAGGTCGCCCGTGGCGCGGCCGGGCGCATGCCGCCGACGGGCTTCCCGCGCGACAATCGCTTCTGATTTCAGCTTTTTATCCTTTGGTCTGATTTCCTGCGGGTCTGCGTGTAGCGTTTCCCGAAAATTTACTCCTTCTGGATACAGCGGGGGCATGGAATCGACGTCAGTGCATAATTTGCCGGTCACGCAGACCAGCGGCACGCCCTTGGTGGGGGGTGATGACTCGCATCCTGACTGCGCCATCCATATTTCGGAATGGCTGGCTGCCCTGCCGCAGCTTGCAGCGATTTTTTCGTACGAAAACAGCGAAATACATTTCAAGCAGGGTAATGCCCGCTTCATCACCGTGTTTCGCTCCAGTCCAGAACGTGGCTATGTTCAGGAACGGGTCGCGAAGGAATGGCGGGAACGGGTCATTGGCTTCATTCAGTCGGGCCGCGATTCGGAAAGTTTCGAACTGCGCCGCGACGGCAAGCTCGGGCCGGAATATTTTATGTGTACGCTCGGCCGGCTGCCAGCCGCGCAAGGGCGTGCCGAACATTATCTCTTCACCGCGATCGACCGGACCAGCGAACGGACGATCGAAAAGAATTTGCGGCGTGAGCTGCTGTCCGACGGCCTGACCGCGCTGCCCAACCGCACCGGTTTTGGCGAGGAAATCGACGATCGGCTGGCCAATGGCTCCTGGTCCGATACATCGCAATTCGGCATCATCGCCATCGACCTCAGCCGTTTCAGCCGGGTGAATGAATCGCTGGGGCCTATGGCCGGCGACGAACTGCTGATCACGGTTGCCAAGCGGCTGAAATCCAGCCTCCGTCAAGGCGATGTGCTGGCCCGCATCGGCGGCAATGACTTTGCGATATTTGCGCGTCTTAACAATGGCTTGTCGGACGCTCTTCATATTGTTCAACGGATCAAGGAAGCACTCAGCTCGCCCATCCGCTTGAGCGACCTGCAAATCCGCGTCGATTGCGCGATCGGCTGTGCGCTGTCGCTCAATCTGGACGACGATCCGGATGATGTCGTGCGCAAGGCGCAGGCAGCGGTGAAGATCGCCAAGCGCACCGGCAAGGTCGAAATCTATCGCAACGGCGTGCTCAAGGAAGCGCAGCGTCGCTTCTCGATCGAAAGCCGTCTGCGCGATGCGCTGGCGCAGGGGGGGCTGACGCTCGCTTTCCAGCCGCTCATCCACCTCCAGACCGGCGAAATCACCGGGTTCGAGGCGCTGGCCCGCTGGAATGATGAAGAATTGGGCGACGTGTCCCCGGTGGAATTCATCGCCGTTGCGGAAGAAAGCGGCCTCATTACGCCGCTGGGCCGTTGGGCCGCCTATGAAGCGGCGCAGGCGCTGTCGCGCTGGGATGCCAAATTCGGTCAGGCCCTGCCGGTCGGCGTCAACGTCAACCTCTCACCCATCCAGATGGCGCGCGACGATGTCGCATCGATGTTCGAGGAGGCGCTGCGCTATGCCGGGATCGCGGGCAACCGCCTGACCGCCGAACTGACCGAAAGCGCGATCATCGCCGATCCGGACAAGGCGCGCAAATTGCTGGTGGCGCTCAAGGGGCTGCAGATGCCGATCGCGATGGATGATTTCGGCACCGGCTTCTCCAACCTCGCCAGCCTGCACAGCCTGCCGATCGATATCCTCAAGATCGACCGCAGCTTCGTGTCCACCATGTTGGAGGATCATGACAAGGCGGTGATCGTCCGCACGATCCTGTCGCTCGCCGAATCGCTGAACCTGAAGGTCACGGCCGAGGGGATCGAGACGCAGGCGCTGGCCCTGGCGCTTCAGCAAATGGGCTGCTGGCAGGGGCAGGGCTATCATTTCGCCCGGCCGATGGGCGAAAATGACGCGTTCGATTATTGGCGCGCCCGCTGGAATTTCGAGACGATCTGATCGGCGATCGCCGCGACGCGATCCGCATCGGGAAAATCCTCCGCCACCCATAGCGCCTGCACAGCCTGCAAGGCTTTGGCCACATCCGGCCCGGCCGGCAGGCCGCGCGCGATCAGCGCGCCGCCACCGATCGGCAAGGCCGGCGGCGTCCAGCCCGCCAGCGCGTCCAAGGCTGTCAAAGGCTGGTCGAAATCGAGCAGCAAGCGGTCGATCGCGCCCTCTACGCCCACCCGATAGGCCAGCGCGCGCGGCGTTTCCGTTGTCGCGGCGCTCGGTTCCAGCGCCACGACCAGCCGCTTGCGCGCCTTGTTCGACAATTTCAGCCGAGCGCCCACGCCATCGGCCAGCGCCGGGTCCGGTGGCAGCAAGGCCGCCAGACGGCGCAGGCCCGATCCGCCGATCCTACTTTCGGCCTCGCGCGCCATGAGCGCCTCGACCCGTGCCACGCCGTCCATATCCACTTCCGGCAAAACGGGGCGCAATATGCCGCCTTCGACCATCAACCGCAGCGCGTGGACGGGGGACGCGACGCCCAGTAATTTCAGCAATTCGTCCGCGATCCGCTCGCGCGACAAGGCCATCAGGCTGTTGGCGGCGGCAACGCACGCGTCGTACGCCTGACTGTCCAACTCGTTGTCGCCATAGCGCGCCAGGAAGCGGAAATAGCGCAGGATCCGCAAATGATCCTCGGCGATCCGCGCCGACGCCTCGCCGATGAAGCGCAGCCGCCGTGCCGCCAGATCAGCCAGCCCGCCGAAATAGTCGCTGATCTCACCGGTCAGCGGATCGGCATAAAGGGCGTTGATGGTGAAGTCGCGCCGCGCGGCATCCTCGCGCCAGTCGTCGGTATAGGCGATGGTCGCGCGCCGCCCGTCGGTGCTGACATCGCGGCGCAGCGTGGTGATCTCCACCGGGCCATCGGGCAGGATGGCAGTGATCGTGCCATGGTCGATGCCGGTCGGCACCGCCTTGATCCCGGCAGACTTCAGCCGATCGACCACATCATGCGGGTCGAGCGTCGTGGCGACATCCAGATCGTTGACCGGCAGGCCCAGCAGGCCGTCGCGCACTGCGCCGCCCACGAAGCGCGCCTTACCCTGTGCCACATCCAGCGCGGTCAGCAATCCGTCCAGGCCGGAACGGTGGCGCCAGTCGGCGTCAGACGGCAGGACGGTCATGGCCCAGCCTCCGCGACAAATTGGTCAGAATCGCCGCCGTGATGCCCCAGATACGCCGGCCCTCCCAGAAAATCTCGTAATAATGGCGCGTGACGCCCGCAAATTCCGCCTCCCGCCGCATCCGGTTGACCGGATCGAGCGCATAGGCCAGCGGCAGTTCGAACCAGTCCGCCACTTCGCTTTCCTGCGCGCGCAGCGGCAGATCGGGCGGAATGACACCCAATACCGGCACGATGTCGAAACCGGTAAAGGTGCTGTAGCGATCGGATATGCCCACCACCTGCACCTGATCGGGCGACAGGGCGATTTCTTCCTGCGCTTCCCGCAGCGCCCCGGCAATCTCGTCGGCATCGCCATCGTCCACGCGGCCGCCGGGAAAGGCGATCTGCCCTGCATGTTTGCGCAGCGTCGTCGCGCGCTCGGTCAGGATCAGTCCGGGTTCGGGCCGGTCGGTGATCGCCACCAGCACGGCGGCCGGCGCCAGCGCGATCTCACCCTGGATGCGCGGATCGCGCCTGTCGACCAGTGCGATGTCGGTCCGTTTGTGCCCGTCTTCCAAGGCTGCGCGCAGCCGCTGCGCCAGCGTCATGCGGCGCCGTCCAGCGGGAAGAAGGCGCCCTGGCTCCACAGGCCGACCCGTTCGCCCTCTTCGCTCAGCGCCAGGTTCATCAGTTCATAATAGACGCTGCGCCCGACCAGCGCCTCCAGCCCGCCGCGCACATGCAGATAGGGATGCGGCTCGTCCGGCGTTTCCCGCACGGTCAGTCCATGGTCCGGCCCGGCGGTGACGATATCCCCGCTGTTCAGGCGGAAGGCCAGGCTGCGCGTCCGCCCCTCGCCCTCGCTCTTCAGTTCGACCGCGACGAAGGGGGCGTCCTCCACTTCGATGTCCAACTTCTCGACCGGGGTGACCAGCACATGGCTGCCGTCCCGCTCGCGCCGCAGGATCGTGGAAAACAGCCGGACCATCGTTTCCCGCCCGATCGGCGACCCCTGATGATACCAGGTGCCGTCGCGCGCGATCCGCATCTCGCTGTCGCCGCAATGGTCGGGATTCCATTTCTCGACCGGAGGCAGGCGCTTTTCGGCGGCCAGCCGCGCAATATCGGCCAGCGAAAGGGTGGACAGGTCGGGCAGGGGTTCCATCGGCATGGGCCGGAGATAGGAGCCTGAGGCTCGCAGGCAAAGAGTTAATCAGGCTGCGACGGATATTCTGGGGCTGAGCATGCCCGTGCCGCCGACCGGACGGCCATCGACCGACAACGCCAGCAGCCGGCGTGGCTCGAACGGGCCGGGCGCGTCCCATCCGGCGGTGCCATCGGCGGCAAAGCCCCAGAAGCGGCCATAATATTCCGGATCGCCGATCATCATCAGCGGTTCGCAACCCATCGTCCGAGCAGCGGCGACCACCGCGTCCATCATCGCCCGGCCATGGCCGCCAAATTGATGCGCCGGCGCGACTGCGACCGGGCCGACCATGATCAGCGGCGTCTGCTGCCCATCCGCGTCCGTCAGCGCCACCGGCCAGCTTTGCAGCGACCCGATCAGCGCGCCGTCGGCATCCACCGTGGCGAAGGAGAGGGCGGGCAGCCAGGGCATGTCCTGACGGATGCGATAGGCGGTGCGGCCATGACGGTCCGGGCCGAACGCCGCGTCCAGCAGTTGCTCGATGGCTGCTTCGGGCTGACTGTTGAGGGGCACAATGTCTGACACGTCTTGCCGATCCGCCATCAATGGCGCATGGGGCAGCGCCGGAAGCGGGGCTTTAGCGCCCGCTTCGCAAAATGAAAGACTAAATAGGCCATGGCCCGCACCATCTTGTGGGGCGGACACGGCCTGGATGTGGCAAGGCTATGCAGACTGGATTTGACGATTTTCTGACGCTGGAGGTCAACGACCTGCATGTCGACGTGCTGACCGGCATTTATTCGGAGGAGACGCATCTCCCCCAGCCGCTGCGCATTTCCATTCGCGCGCGCCTGCGAATCGCCGATCATTATGAGCCGGAAACGCCGCTGACCGCGTCCAAAAACTATATGGACCTCAAGCATGCCGCATCGACCGCGCTGCCCGAAGGCGTGCATTTCACGCTGATCGAGGCGGTGGCCGATCATATCATCGACACCATCTTCCTTCAGGACGACAAGGTCAGCCACGTCGAAGTGAAGATCGTGAAGCTGGCGCTGAGCGAGCGGGGCGAGGAAATCGGCATCACCCTGGGGCGTGGGCGCAGGTAAGGCGGCGATCCCCGTTCGTTTCGAGCTAAATCGAGAAATCTGTCTCAACCAAAGCCCAACGATGTGAACATTCTGTTCCCCGGCGCAGGCCGGGGTCCAGTTCGGAGCGTAGGACTGGACCCCGGCCTGCGCCGGGGCACGATCCGAGAGGCAGTCGCAGCGCGCTTCGCCTTTACCCCTTCTTGATCAGCCCGATCTCGATCAACCGCTCGGTCAGATAATCATGCGCGCTGATCGGCGGATCGCGGCGCGGATTATCCTCGCTCACGCATTGCGGCAGGGCGTCGATCATGAAATCCGGGCGCAGGTGCAGGAAGAAGGGCATGGAATATCGCGAATGGCCGCGCCGTTCCGGCGGCGGGTTGACCACGCGGTGGCTGGTCGATGGCAGCAGATGGTTGGTCAGCCGCTGCAACATATCGCCGACATTGATCGCCAGCGCGCCGGGCGGCGGCACCACGGGCAGCCAGTTGCCGCCCCGATCCTTCAACTCCAGCCCGCCTTCTTCCGCGCCCAGCAACAGGGTGATGAGGTTGATATCCTCATGCGCGCCCGCGCGGATGCCCGGCGCCTGCGGCGACACCGGCGGATAGTGGAGCAGGCGCAGGATCGAATTGCCATTTTCGATCGGACCGTCGAACCAGCGTTCGGGCAGGCCCAGATAGAGCGCGATCGCCGACAGCAATTCCGCGCCCACCCGATCGAATTCGCGATAGAGTTTCGCGAAGACCGGCTCGAACTCCGGCATCTCGCTCGGCCATACATTGGGCGGCATCGTCTCGGCCAGCGGATCGCCTTCGGGCAGGTCGCGGCCGACATGCCAGAATTCCTTCAGGTCATTCTCGCTCGCGCCCTTGGCGATCTCGACGCCGAATGCGGTATAGCCGCGCTGACCGCCATTATATTTCGCATCATAGGCGCGCTTGGTTTCCACCGGCTGGTCGAAGAAGCGACGCGCCAGCGCCCAGCCATCATCGACCAGAGTCTGGTCCATGCCATGGTCCTTCACCATGGCAAAACCGAAGCGTTGGAAGGATTGGCCGAAGGCTGCGGCGAAATCCGCCTTGCTCATTTCCGCCATGGACAGGACAGGCACCTGATCCAGTACCGCTTGCGACACTTATTATCTCCAGTTTCGTTCAGATGGGGCCGTGTCTCATCCTATAGGCGCAGCCCGCGCATGACGCATCCTTGATCGCGCCGGGGCGCTGTTGCAAGGAGGCAGAATGAACTACTGGCTGATGAAATCGGAACCCGATGCCTTTTCCTATGACGATCTGGTCAAAAAGGGGAAGGCCGAATGGGATGGCGTGCGCAATCATGCGGCCCAGGGCCATATGAAGGCGATGCGCAAGGGCGATCTGGCTTTCTTCTATCACAGCAATATCGGGGTCGAGGCGGTCGGCATCATGACCATCGTGGAGGAAGCCGCGCCTGATAGCACGGACGATACGGGCAAGTGGATCGCGGTCCATGTCGCGCCGGTCGAACGGCTGGCCAGACCGGTGACGTTGAAGGTGATGAAGGCCGATTCGGCGCTCGCCGACATGGTCATGTTGCGGCAATCGCGCCTTTCGGTCGCGCCGCTGACGAAAGCCGAGTTCGATCATGTGGTAGCGCTATCAAAGGCTTAGTGCGCAAAATGGAATACGGTTGCACATGATGCAATCGGATCGTCATTTTTTGCGATTGTCGCTTTGACGCACTGCAACATAAGACGGTCTTCAACAGAACAAGAATATAAGAGGTGTTTGATCGGCATTCACAAGGAGTTTACCCATGCGAATGCTGTCCAAGTTCATTGTCGCCGGCGCCATCAGCGCCATTGCCGCCACCGCCGCTCAGGCTGAAGATGCCGCTGCCAAGCAGCGCTTCACCCACGAAGGCTACACCTATGTCTATCAGGTGAAGGACACCAAGACCGGCAAGGTGATTTCGGGTCGTCGTTTCCCCGACGCCGTCGCGTTCAACCTGGCCGTCAAGAATGGCAAGGTTTCGGGCGTGTCGGGCGGCCAGCAGGTTGCCTTCAAGGTTGAAGACGCGCGCGGCGCCGCTTCGGACGCTTCCGCCGACTGATCGGCAGGCTCTGCACAAAGTTAGGGACGGCATCCGACGGGATGCCGTCCCTTTTTTGTTGCCATTCAGCGGGGCCAGCCGCTGAAAGCCGGCGCGCGCTCCTGACACGCGCCGGCTTATGGCATCAACGGCAAGTACGCTTGCTGTCGATCGACTTGCCGAGCAGCGCGCCACCGGCCGCGCCCAGGATCGTACCGGTGGCGCGGTCGCCACGGGTATCGATCGCACGGCCGACCAGCGCACCGCCGACGCCGCCGACGATCAGGCCGGTCGTGCCGTTCGACTTGCGGCAATAGGTCCGGCCGTCGCGGCCGCGCCATTCCTTGTAGCGGTAATTTTTGCGGGCCTGGGCACCGTCGGTCGGGACGGCCATGGAAACCGGAATGGCCAGTGAAATGGCGGCCAGGGCGAGCAGGGCATTACGCATGATATTCTCCTCCGAACTGCGTGATTTGTCGCTTCAACCCATCTACATTGATCCAGGTTGCATGAACGTCAGGCAACAATTTAAGTGACTGTTTCCCAAGCAATAAAATTTGAGGCAAACGGATGCAAGGCGGCGACGAACAGGCAGGGCGGGCGTTGATCGAGGCGTTGGGCCTGATGCCACATCCCGAAGGCGGATGGTATCGGGAGACATGGCGCGCCACGGCCGCGCCGGGTGAGCGCGCTGCCGGCACCGCGATCCTGTTCCTGCTGGAGGCGCATCAGCGATCGCACTGGCATCGGGTCGATGCCGACGAACATTGGTTCTGGCACGCCGGCGCGCCGCTGATCCTGTCCGTCGCCGCGCCGGGCGAGGGCGCCCGCGACCTGCTGCTGGGGCCGGATGTTCTGGCCGGGCAGATGCCGCAAGGCTGGGTGCCCGCGCATCACTGGCAGGCATCGACGCCGCAGGGTGGCTGGACGCTGGTCAGTTGCACCGTGACGCCGGGCTTTGATTTTGCAGGCTTTTCGCTGGCGCCGCCGGGCTGGTCGCCGCCCGGCTGAAAACTTATCCACACTTATCCACAGCTTTCGATGGCCGCCTGTCAAAAATCTGACCGAATTCGCTTTGAACGACTCGGGTGCAGTGACACCATCGCTCTATCGGAACGGTGGAAACGGAGCGATCCAATTCCAGAAATCGCTGAGAAATCAGGGGTTTGAACCGTGAAGACAGTCCATCGGCAGGCAATATCCGCAAGGGTGGAGCCGGGCAGACGGACGGGATGCTTGAAGCCCTTGCCGGGTACGCGCGAAAGTGAACGTCGGGCAAGGAAAGCGAGCATTTGAGCCTCGATGGGCGGCTTTTGGCCAGAAGTCGGAGCAAAACCTGAGCGGCGCCTTCGTCCGAAGGATGACGCACAGGATCGGCGGGCCGATGATCGCATTTCTTCGTGAGACGCGGATCGCCTTGTCCATCTTCGAACATGCCGGTTTCGGCCGACGGTTCGAAAAATGTATGAGGAGCAGTCCGACGGAAGTGGGGACCGGCAGCGATGTCGGCCCCCATTTTGCGTTTGGCCCCATTTTGCATTTGCGCGCGCTACATCTGTAAAGGGATCTGGTGCAGATGCGATCGGCCGGACGGCGATCTGCTGGATTTGGATCTGCCCGAAATGGTGCCGGCTGAGGGGATCGAACCCCCGACCTTCGGTTTACAAAACCGCTGCACTACCGCTGTGCTAAGCCGGCCTACCGTTTCGGGTGCGACGCCCTTACTATCAGTTCACGCCAAAGGTCCAGCCCTCAGTGCGCGCTATTTGTGGCGTGAGTGCAGGTGGCGCCCATAAGGCCGGGCGTAACGCCGCCTGCCGCATCCAGGCGGCGGTCACGATCGCGTCCGCGCCATGATCGTCGGGCATCGCGCCGTCATAGGGCTGCGAGCCCAGCGCCAGCAACGCATCGTTCAGCGCCCGTTTGTCGCGCATCTTCGTCCGCCCCTTGGGCCGCCCGGCGGCGCGGGCGGCGATGCTGGTGTAGATTTCCACGACCAGCGATCCTGCGACCGGCAGTGGATCGAACGGCCACACCGGCACATGGGGCCGCACATGATGGAGCAGCCGCATGCCTGCGAAGCTGGCCTTGGCCACCTGCGCCGCGCCGATCGCGTCATAGACGGTGGACGGCTTGCCGCCGCCGCCCGCATTATACTGCGCCTCGCACGCGCGGTTGTGCATGTAATCGGCCTTCACGCCGTCCGCCTTGCCGAAATAGAAGTGGCGGCGATGGCTGACCTCCAACAGGCTCGCCGCACCGAGATCGACATCATCGCAGATCGCATCGACATAGGCCCAGAAGGCCGGCCCGTCCTGCGGGACCACATCGCCCGGCAGATAGGTTCCCCGCGCGACGAAGGGCGGCGCAAAGCTGAAGTCGAAGCCGAACAGGGTCGGCATTTCCCGCGCCGTCGCCATCAGCCAGTCCGCCACGCCCTGCCGCGACCAGACGCCGTTCGGCGCCGGGACCAGTTCCGGCACGGCGTCGCCGCCTTCGCACAGCGCCACGGCAATCCCCTTGTGCCGCGCCCCCTTCGCCCCGGACCAGTCGATCGCCGCGAACCGCGCGAAGCGGGGTGTCACTGGCCGCTACGCTCCGCCCGCAACCGGTCCCAATGGGCGATCCGCTCGGCAATCCGCGCCTCGAACCCGCGATCGGTGGGGGCGTAGAATGTCTGCGGCGTCATTTCCTCCGGCCAGTAATTGGCCCCGGAAAATCCCTCCGCCGCATCATGATCATATTGATAATTCTTGCCGTAGCCGACCTGCTTCATCAGCTTGGTCGGCGCGTTGACGATGTTCATCGGCGGCATCAGCGATCCGGTATCGCGCGCCGATTTGAACGACGCCTTCATCGCCACATAGCCCGCGTTGGATTTGGGCGCGGTCGCGCAATAGATGCAGGCCTGCACGATCGCCAGTTCTCCTTCCGGCGACCCCAGGAAATCATAGGCATCCTTCGCCGCCAGGCACTGCACGACTGCCTGCGGATCGGCGAGGCCGATATCCTCGGTCGCAAAGCGCACCAGCCGCCTCAGCACATAGAGCGGCTCTTCCCCCGCCGTCAGCATCCGCGCCAGATAATAGAGCGCCGCCTGAGGGTCCGACCCGCGCAGCGACTTATGCAGGGCGGAGATGAGGTTATAATGCCCCTCCCGATCCTTGTCATACACCGCGACCCGGCGGTGGAGCAGGGCGGACAGACCGGCCGAATCGAGCGGCTCTGGCAGGTCGATCGAATAGAGCGTCTCGACCTGATTGAGCAGAAAGCGCCCGTCGCCATCTGCGCTCGCCACCAGCGCCTCGCGCGCGGCGGCGTCTATCGGCACGGGCCGTCCGGTCAGCGCCTCGGCCCGGTCCAACAACTGTTCCAGCGCGGCGGCATCCAGTCGGCGCAGGATCAACACCTGCGCCCGCGACAGCAAGGCCGCGTTCAGCTCGAAGCTCGGATTTTCGGTGGTCGCCCCGACCAAAGTCACCGTGCCATCCTCGACGAAGGGCAGGAACCCGTCCTGCTGCGCCCGATTGAAGCGATGGATTTCGTCCACGAAAAGCAAGGTCTTTTCGCCGCGCCGGGCATGCTCCTTGGCGCTGGCGAACAGCTTCTTGAGATCCGCCACGCCCGAAAATACAGCGGATATCGGCGCGAACCGCATCCCGACCGCATCGGCCAACAGCCGCGCCGTCGTGGTCTTGCCGGTGCCGGGCGGCCCCCACAGGATGATGGAGGATAGCCGCCCCGCCGCCACCATGCGCCCGATCGCGCCGTCCGGCCCGGTCAGATGTTCCTGCCCCACCACATCGGCCAGGGTGCGCGGACGCAGCCGGTCGGCAAGGGGGGCGGCATCGGCCGGCGCATCGGCGCCGGGCATGTCATCGGGAGCGAAAAGGTCGGCCATTGCCACCGATATAGGCGATCGGACGAATTATGGAACCGGGCTGGATTTCGGCGCCAGGCCCTGTGCCCGCTGCCGAATGACGCGCAAATAGGTGTCGACCAATGCCTGGTTCACCTGATCCCAGCCATTATGCTCCGCCCGCGCCTGCGCGGCGGCGCCGGCGGCATGGCGCGCGTCCGCATCGATGCAATAGGCCTGCAACGCGTCGGCAAAGGCACTGATGGCGCCAGGACGGATCAACCGGCCGGTCACGCCTTCCGTCACCAAACTCTCGCTACCCGTCGCGCGCGCCGCCACCGTGGGCAGACCGCATGCCATCGCTTCCAGCGTCACATTGCCGAACGTCTCTGTCACCGACGGGTTGAACAACATATCCATGCCCGCCACCGCGCGGCCCAGATCCTGTCCCTTCTGGAAGCCGGTGAACACCGCGTTGGGCAGGCGGTTCTGGAACCATTCGCGCGCTGGGCCTTCGCCGACGACCAGCACCTTGTGCTGCACCTGCCGCGCGGTCAGCTGGTCGATCGTGTCGGAAAAGACGTCCAGCCCCTTTTCCATCACCAGCCGGCCGATAAAGCCGATCACCGGCGCGTCATCGCCTATGCCCAGCGACTGCCGCCATGCCATGTCGCGCCGGCCGGGGTTGAAGATTTCCCGGTCGATGCCGCGCGTCCAGATGCCGACATCATAATTCATCCGCTGATTGCGCAGCAGTTGTGCCATCGATTCGGACGGCGCGACGATCGCATCGCAGCGCCGATAGAAGCGGCGCAGGATGGATTCGATCAGCGGCTCCAGAAAGGCCAGCCCATAATAGCGTGGATAGGTTTCGAACCGCGTATGCACCGACGCGACCGTCGGCAGGTTGCGCGCCCGCGCCCAGCTGAGCGCGCGATGGCCCAGCGGATCGGGGCTGGACAGATGGACGATATTGGGCGCGAACGCCTTGAGGTCGCGGCGGACCTGCGCCGACATGCGATAAGGCACCCGATATTCCTTGCGCCCCGGCACCGGGAAGGAAGGGGTGCTGACCAGATCGCCGGCCGGATCGAAAGCGGGAGTGTCGGTGGTCGGCGAATAGACGCGCACCGACGCGCCCTGCTTCAGCAGATAGCCGACGAAGCGATTGAGCGCCTGGTTCGCACCATCGCGGACATAATTATAATTGCCGCTGAACAGGGCAACGCGCAGGCCGGTAGAATCCATCGGCGCGCCTTATATCAACCTGTAAAAAAACCCAAGGGAACCAGTTGGCTTTCCGGGAATTTTGCTCTTCGCTGACGACGAGTAACGGCCGGCGCAGCATGGACCCAAAAAAGGAGAGGATGCCCATGACCGAGACATTCCGTAAGGGAACGCGGGTCAAGTGGAATTGGGGGCAGGGCGTCGGCCGAGGGCGCATCGCGGAACGGTTCGACCGCCATGTGGAGCGGACGATCGAGGGTTCGCGCATCCGCCGCAACGGATCGACCCGCGACCCGGCCTTCCTGATCACCGCCGACAATGGGGGCGAAGTGCTGAAACTCCGCTCGGAACTGAGCGTCGGCTGATCCTTCGCGGAGGAGCGATCTGCTTAAAGGCCGCTCACCACAAACCGGCCATCGCCTGCCGCGTCCAACCATGGCAGGATAGGGCCATGACCACGCCCTTCATGACCATCGACGCGCTGCTGATCGGCAAGCCCATGCCTTTCCGTGGCCAGGATTATAGCGCGATCGCCAAGAAGCCGGTCGCAGGCCCGGTGCGCATCACATGGGAAGGGTTCGCCGACGACGCCGTCGCCGACCGCGTCCATCATGGCGGGCTGGACAAGGCGATCCATCTCTATCCGCAGGATCATTATGACTGGTGGCGGACACGCAAGCCCGACCAGAGCTTGCTCGACGCGCCCGGCGCCTTTGGCGAGAATATCGCCTCGCGCGGGCTTGTGGAAACCGACATCTGCCTGGGTGACCGCTTTTCGCTCGGCACCGCGATCGTGGAGGTCAGCCATGGCCGCCAGCCCTGCTGGAAGCTCGATCATCGCTTCGGCGCGCGCGACGTCATGGCGACCATCGTCAAGACGGCGCGCAGCGGCCTCTACCTCCGCGTCGTCCGCGAAGGGGAGGTGGAGGCCGGCACCAGCATGGACCTGCTGGACCGTCCCTTGCCCGACTGGCCTGTCGCCCGTGTCTTCCACCTGCTGATCGGCGGCGGACACAAGAGCGACCTGCAAGGCGTCCGAACCCTCGCCGACACCGCCGTGCTGGCCACCACCTGGCGCGAACGCGCCCGCAAGCTGGCGGGGTCGGGGACGGGCGGCTTTCGACCAGAAATTGCCGTTCTAGAGGCAGAAAGTCGTTCTGAATTTCGGTCATCCAGTAATCGCGGCAAGACAAGTTTAGTCGATTAGCGAGGGGCCTTGGGCAGAAGGAAAACCGCATGTTTGTATATCTCGTCGAACACGCCCGCGAAATAAACCCTGACGAGACCGATGTGAAGACAATTGGTATATATTCGAGTGAAGAGAAAGCCAAAGAAGCGATTGCGAGAATTTCCAAGCTTGTTGGATTTCGAGATCACATCGAAGGATTTACAGCAGACAAATATCAGATTGACGAGGATCATTGGGAGGAGGGGTTTCATACGGCATATACCCCGGCATAAAACCGACCGCAATGTAGGCTCCCTGTCCAGTGATTGTGGAAAACCGCTTTTGCGCCTGCAAGCGGACGGGCCACATTCCACCCCATTCGGCCATTCCTGTCCTACAGACCCTTGCCAGTGCTAGACTGCAGGCTGCTCGTTCGAACCGCTCACCCGCATAATAAAATTTCCAACTCGCGCATTAAAATGTCGAAGCAAGGGGAAATATGCGAAGTTAACCTCCGCAAATCCTATTCGGCCAACGGCGCCTCCACCCGGTCGCCATGGCTTTTGGGCGTCGATGTCACCAATATCTCCACCGGCGCGGCGCTCCGGTTCTGCGCCTGATGCGGCACACCCGGCGCGATCTCGATCCCCTGTCCGACGGTCAGCCGATGCGTCTGCCCAGCCGTTTCCATCGTCAATTCCCCCGCCAGCACATAGAAGAATTGCCGCGCCTTCTGATGATAATGTCGGACTTCGGCCGCGCCCGGCTGGATGCGTTCTTCTATCACCGACAGGTCGTCGCGCTTCACCAGATGCCAGCCGTCATTCACGCCGCCCCAGACATAATGTTCGGCCCCCTCCTTCTGGACGGGGGAGGGCAAGGGCGCGCTCGCGGCAGCGGCGATCAGGAGCAGGGCGTTCATGCCTGCTCCAACGAAGCGCTACCGCCGCCCCGCCATAGCGCTGGTATCGCCGCCGCCGCATCCCTATAGCTGGTTCATGGCATCGACCCCCAAAAGCAAAACACCCGCCCGCACCAAAGTCCGTCCCGCCGGTTTCCCGACCCGCGATCAGGTGGTGGAATTCATCACGACGTCGGACCAGCCCGCCGGCAAGCGCGAAATCGCCAAGGCGTTCGGCCTGAAAGGGCAGGAGAAGATCGCGCTCAAGGCGTTGTTGAAGGACATGGCGGACGAGGGGTTGATCGACCTTGGCCCGGCCCGCGCCTTCCACAAGATGGGCGGCGTGCCCAAGGTTACGGTGCTGCGCATCGTCGATGTGGACGACACGACCCTGATCGCCACACCCGAACGGTGGGAAGCCGAAGGCCAGCCCGCGCCCCGCCTGCGCGTCATCGAACGGGGCAAGCGCGGTGCGCTGACCATCGGCGACCGTATCCTTGCCCGCACGGAAGAGGCCGGTCGCGGCTGGGTCGCGCATCCGATGAAGAAACTTGCCAAGGCCAGCGAGGAATTGCTGGGCGTGGTGGAGGTAATGGCCGACGGCAAGTTGTGGCTGCGTCCGGTCGACAAGCGCATCCGCAAGGATACGTTGATCAGCGACGTCGGCACCGCCAAGCCCGGCGATCTGGTGCTGGCCGAACCCCATGGCCGCCCGCCGCGCATCTCGGCCCGCGTCACCGACATTCTGGGCGACCCCTTCGCCCCGCGCAGCTTCAGCCTGATCGCCATCCACAAACATGGCATTCCCCATGTTTTCCCGGATCGCGTGGAGGAGGAGGCGACCAAGGCGTCGGCCCTGCCGCTGCACGAGGAAAAGCGCGAGGATCTGCGCCATTTGCCGATCGTCGCGATCGACCCGTCCGACGCGCGCGACCATGACGATGCCGTCTGGGCGGCGCCTGACGAAGATGAAGGCAATACCGGCGGCTATAAGGCGATCGTCGCCATCGCCGATGTCAGCTACTATGTCCGGCCCGGCAGCGCGCTGGACAAGGAAGCCCGCAAGCGCGGTAACAGCGTCTATTTCCCCGATCAGGTCGTGCCGATGCTGCCGCACGAACTGTCGTCCGACATGTGTTCGCTGCGCGCCGGGCAGGACCGGGCGGCCATGGCCTGTCACCTCACCATCAATGCGCAGGGCAAGGTCACGGCCTGGCGCTTCACGCGCGCCGTGATCCGGGTTGCTGCGGTGCTGGCCTATGAAGATGCGCAGGCGGCGATCGACGGCACGAAGGATAATGATCTCCTCGAACCCGCGCTCAAGCCCCTCTGGGCTTGCTGGGCGCTGCTGCGCAAGGCGCGCGACGCGCGCGATCCTTTGGCGCTGGACCTGCCAGAACGGCGCGTGGTGCTGGACGAATTTGGCAAGATCGTCAGCGTCGCCGTGCGCGAACGGCTGGACGCGCATATGCTGATCGAGGATTATATGATCGCGGCCAATGTCGCGGCGGCCAAGGCGCTGGAGGCGAAGAAGGCGCCTGTCATGTATCGTGTCCATGAAACGCCGGGTCGCGAAAAGCTCGTTGCGCTCAAGGAATATCTGGCGACCTTCGACATCGATTTCGCGCTGGGGCAGGTGATCCGGCCTGCTACCTTCAACGCCCTGATCCGCAAGGTCGGGGAGTCGGAGGAGAAGGAGCAGATCATGACCCAGATCCTGCGCAGCCAGACCCAGGCCTATTACAGTCCGCAGAATATGGGGCATTTCGGCCTTGCGCTGGGCAGCTACGCCCATTTTACCTCGCCCATCCGCCGCTATGCCGACCTTCTGGTCCACCGCGCGCTTGTGGGCGCCTATGGCCTGGATCTTCCGGCGCCCAAGGACAAGGTGATCCCGGACCGCTCCTCCCTCAGCCAGGAGGATTATGAGAATATGGGCCGGGTCGGCGAAATGATTTCCGGCCATGAACGCCGCGCGATGGAGGCGGAGCGGGAGACGGTCGACCGCTATGTCGCCGCGTTCCTGTCCGCCCATGTCGGCGAAGTGGTGAAGGCACGCATCACCGGGGTTCAGAATTTCGGTTTCTTCGCCACGGTCGATGGGCTGGGTGGCGACGGGCTGGTCCCGGTGTCGACTATGGGCGCCGAGCATTTCTACTATGACGAAGCGGGCAAGGCGTTGCAGGGCGTGGACAGCGGCGATCGCTACACGGTCGGCCAGCGGCTGGAGTTGCGACTGGCGGAGGCGGACCCGATCAACGGATCGCTCCGTTTCGAACTACCCGACAATCCCGCGCCGCGCGGCGGCCCGATGAAGCGCGACCGCACCCGGCCGGGTGTCGTGCATCGCGGTCGCCCGAAGAATATCCGCCACATCGGCGCGAAACGGGGCAAGCATAAACGCTGACAAGATCCTCCCCTGTAAGGGGAGGTAGCGCGCGCGAAGCGCGTGACGGTGGGGTAGCTCGCTATTGAGAGGGTGATACCCCTCCGTCTGGTCTTCGACCAGCCAGCTCCCCTTGAAGGGGAGGATTGTCAGGGCGCGGGCGCTTTAACTCAACCGGTCGATCGCGTCGCTATCCAGCCCGCCCGGAATGATCATCAGCGGGCAGGGCAGCTTGCCGGCATCCGCGCCGGCAAAGTGCGTCACCAGCTTGCCCGGATTGCCGCTGGCCGCCGCGCCCAGCACCAGCGCGGCCACATCGTCCATTTCCTCCAGCGTGCCGCGCACCACGGCGACGGCATCGCCCTGACGCACGGTGATGCTGGGGCGGATGCCGGATTCGTCGGTCAGCGTGCCGGCCGCGCTCGTCACCAGCGCTTCGGCCCGTTGCAGCGCCTCATCCTCCATCGTCGCCTGCACGCCGCCCCACTGGACGAACTCCGCCGGCGGGATCAGTGCAAGAATGCGGACGGCGCCGCCCGTCTTGGCGGCGCGGCGCGCGGCGAAACGCAGCGCGGTTTCGGCTTCGGGCGATTCGTCCACGACGACCAGATATGTCCGCACTTCTTATCGTCCCCGCATGATATTTATGGCGCGATGTTTCCGTAAAACATCTCAACGAACCATAGCGGTAAAATGAAAGCCATAAAAGAGGGTCTGCCACGGCGTCACTTGACCAAAGCGGCGAATGGGTGAAAACACGGCGCCAACGACCAAAGCCGTAAAGCCAAGAAGAGGCCCGAAAGCATGAGCAAGACGATCCAGATGCCCGCTTTGTCCCCGACCATGGAGGAAGGGACGCTGGCCAAATGGCTGGTCAAGGAAGGCGACACCGTGTCGTCGGGCGACCTGCTCGCCGAAATCGAAACCGACAAGGCGACGATGGAATTCGAAGCCGTGGATGAAGGCGTGATCGCCAAGATCCTGGTGTCGGAAGGCAGCGAAGGCGTGAAGGTCGGCACCGTGATCGCCATCATCGCCGAAGAGGGCGAAGATGTCGCGACCGCCGCAGCCGGTGGTGGCAAGGCTGACGCTGCAGCGCCCAAGGCCGATCCGGCACCCGAAAAGGCCGAAAGCCCTGCGCCCAAGGCCGACCCCGTTCCTGCCAAGGCCGCCGCAGCGCCCAGCGTCGCATCGGGCGACCGCGTGAAGGCCAGCCCGCTCGCTCGCCGCCTCGCCGAAGCCAAGGGCATCGACCTTGCTAGCGTCAACGGCACCGGCACCAACGGCCGCATCGTGAAGGCGGACATCGAAGGCGCCAAGGCCGGCGCACCCGCCGCCGCGCCGACGGCCGCAGCGCCCGCCGCCGCCGCCGCCCCGGCCGCCGCAGCCCCCGCACCGGTAGCTGCCGCCGCGCAGGATTTCGGCATCCCGCACGAGGTCGTCAAGCTCAGCGGCATGCGCAAGACGATCGCGCGCCGCCTGACCGAATCCAAGCAGCAGGTGCCGCACATCTACCTGACCGTCGACATTCAGCTCGACAAGCTGCTGAAACTGCGCGGCGAGCTTAATGCCGGCCTGGAAAGCCGCAAGGTCAAGCTGTCGGTCAACGACCTGCTGATCAAGGCGCTGGGCGTCGCGCTGGAGCAGGTGCCCGAGTGCAACGTGCAGTTCGCCGGCGACCAGATGCTGCAATTCAAGCGCGCCGATATCAGCGTTGCCGTGTCGATCCCCGGTGGTCTGATCACCCCGATCGTCACGGACGCCGCCGGCAAGGGCGTCGCCTCCATCTCTACCGCGATGAAGGATCTGGCCAGCCGTGCCAAGGACGGCAAGCTGAAGCCGGAAGAATATCAGGGCGGGACCGCCTCGCTCTCCAACATGGGCATGTTCGGCATCAAGCAGTTCGAAGCTGTCATCAACCCGCCCCAGGCGATGATCATGGCGATCGGCGCGGGTGAGAAGCGTCCCTATATCGTCGATGACTCGGTCCAGATCGCGACCGTCATGTCGGCGACCGGCAGCTTCGATCACCGTGCCATCGACGGCGCCGATGGCGCCCGCCTGATGCAGGCGTTCAAGCAGTTGATCGAAAACCCGATCGGCCTGCTCGCCTGATGGCCTATGTCGACGAAACCCCGCCGGATATCAGTCCGGCGGTGCGGGTCATCGCCATGCCGACCGACACCAATCCCTATGGGGATATTTTTGGCGGCTGGTTGATGAGCGTCATGGACTCGGCGGCTGGCTCCGTCGCAGCCCGGCACAGCCATGGCCGCGCCGTGACCATCGCGGTGGAAGGGATGACCTTCCTCCGCCCGGTCGTGGTCGGCGATGAGCTGTCGGTCTTTGCGACGCTCAAGTCGGTCGGTCGCACGTCGATGAAAATCTATGTCGAGGCATGGCGCCGCGCGCGTCATGACGACCGTTCCTATCGCGTCACCCACGCGACCTTCAGCTTCGTGGCGATCGGAGAGGATCGCCAGCCCCGTTCCGTTCCGCCCCTGCCGACCGAAACCGGCGCGGCGAAGTAAGATTAGAGAGACTGATCATGGCTGATACTTATGATGTCATCGTTCTGGGCTCCGGCCCCGGCGGCTATGTGGCTGCCATCCGCGCCGCCCAACTGGGTCTGAAGACCGCGATCGTCGAGCGCGAAAATCTGGGCGGCATCTGCCTCAACTGGGGCTGCATCCCGACCAAGGCGCTGCTGCGTTCGGCGGAAATCTTCCACTATATGAGCCACGCCGGCGACTATGGCCTGAAGGCTGAGAAGATCAGCGCCGACATCGAAGCCGTCGTGAAGCGTTCGCGCGGCGTCGCCAAACAGCTTAATCAGGGCGTCACGCACCTGATGAAGAAGAACAAGATCGCCGTCCATATGGGCGACGGCAAGCTGACCGGCAAAGGCAAGCTGACCGTCACGAAGGACGGCAAGACCGAAGAGCTGACGGCCAAGAACATCATCGTCGCGACCGGCGCCCGCGCCCGCGACCTGCCCTTTGCGAAGGCGGACGGCAAGCGCGTGTGGACCTATCGCCACGCCATGACCCCGGCGGAAATGCCCAGCAAGCTGCTGGTCATCGGATCGGGCGCGATCGGCATCGAATTTGCCAGCTTCTACAATGACATGGGCGCAGACGTCACCGTCGTCGAAATGATGGACCGCGTCGTTCCCGTGGAAGACAAGGACGTGTCCGCGTTCCTCGAAAAGGCGCTCAAGAAGCAGGGCATGACCATCCTGACCGGCGCTGGCGTCGATAAGCTGGAAGTCGGCGCGAACGGCGTGAAGGCCGCGATCAAGGACAAGGACGGCAAGGTCGTTACCGGCGAATATAGCCATGTCATCGTCGCGATCGGCATCGTCCCCAACACCGAAAATATCGGTCTGGAAGAATTGGGCATCAAGACGGAACGGGGCCACATCGTCACCGATCCGACCTGCAAGACCAATGTGGACGGCATCTGGGCGATCGGCGACGTCACCGCGCCGCCATGGCTGGCGCACAAGGCAAGCCATGAAGGCGTGATCGTGGCCGAAGCGATTGCCGGCAAGCATCCCCACGCCATGGACGTCCGCAACATTCCGGGCTGCACCTATTGCCATCCGCAGATCGCCAGCGTCGGCCTGACCGAAGCCAAGGCGAAGGAAGCGGGCTATGAGGTGAAGGTCGGCATGTTCCCCTTCATCGGCAATGGCAAGGCGATCGCGCTGGGCGAGGCCGAAGGCTTCACTAAGACGGTGTTCGACGCCAAGACCGGCGAACTGCTGGGCGCGCACATGATCGGCGCGGAAGTCACGGAAATGATCCAGGGCTATACCATCGGCAAGACGCTGGAGACGACCGAGGCGGAACTGATGCACACCGTCTTCCCGCATCCGACCATTTCGGAATCGATGCATGAAAGCGTGCTCGCGGCCTATGGGCGTGCGATCCATATCTGATCGGTGGCCAGGAGCGATTTCAAGTCAGATGAAACATCTGACGGCTCGGAAATCGCGGCAAACGAGGATAATGAAAGGCGCGGGGGCTTTGGCTCTCGCGCTTTTTTGCGTTTTGGCGATCGCGCTCATGCAGCGCGCGGGTTGGCTCGACTGGCTGAATGTCGGACTGATGGAGCGGGCAGGGGCCGCGCGGGATAGCGCCGTGGGGCAGCATGTCACGCCGTGGATGCGCAGCGCCTCTGCCATCGGTGGAACGGCGGGTCGCCTGATATTGCTGGCCCTGTCGCTGGGCACTTTATTCTGGGTCGGACGGCGAAAAGGCGCCTGCTGGCTGGCGGCGATGATGGCCGGCGGGACGGCGCTGAACCTGATCCTCAAGCAGATTTTCGCCGCCCCACGCCCCGACCTGCTGCCGCATCTGGACAATGTTCACAGCTACAGCTTCCCCAGCGGCCATGCGGCGGGCAACATGATGTTCTTCGGCGCGCTGGCGATGCTGGTGGCGCACCGGAGTGGCTATGTCGCGGCCGCAGCGATGATCGCACTCATCGGCATCAGCCGTGTCTGGCTCGGCGTCCATTGGCCGAGCGACGTCACCGCCGGCTGGATCGAAGGGCTGGGCTGGCTGGCCTTTTGCCGCCTCTGGCTACCAGCGCGGCGAGGGTAGCAGGAGCGCGCGGCCGATGCTGTCATGTGGCGGCATGCCGTCGCTGGTGACGAAGCCGTGGATCCAGAAACTGTCGAACACCGTCGCCGCGGCGATTGCAGCCAGCAGGATCGCGGTAATGGCGAACAGTTTCTGCGCCCCGCGCATCGGCCCGGCGGGGGACGGCGCGATCAGCACCAACGGCAGGATCGGCAGGAAATAGCGCCCCTGCGTCCCCTGAATATAGTCCGCGCCCAGCGGCGTGCCGGTCAGATACATGGCCGTTTCGATCAACAGCGCGATACCCGCCGCCACCGCCAGCCACCATAGTCTCTGGCCCATGCCGAAACGCGCGCCGACCCCGTTGGCGACGCCGGCCCCCAGCATCAGCGCAGCCAGCGGATAGGCGACCAATGGCAGCAAGATCGCGTTCCAGCCGAACCGCCCGACGATCTGCAACGCATAGACCGGCGCCCGCTCGGTCACACTGCTGACAAGGATGCGGATATAGTTGATCGGATCATGCAGCACGATCTTGAGCTGCTCGCCGAGCGGCGCGGTCATCATCGTCTCGCCGGTCCGGCGCGACTGGATATGATAGAGCGCCTGGCTGCCGCCCGAATAATGCATCCATCCGACGAAGCCGAACGCGCCCAGCGCCATCGCGCCCAGGATCAGGCCCGGCCGCAGATCGCGGCGATGCTGTTGCCAGCGCAGCCCTGCGGCCATCAGCGGCAGGTAAACGCCCTTGCACAGCGCCAGCAACGGCCCGGTCACCAGCAGGGCAGCCGATCGCGCGGGCGTGGCGGTCATGAAGCCGGTGCGCAACGTCAGCGCCAGCCCCAGAAAGCCCAGCCCGTTGATCAGGGCATCGGGTGACAGCGATCCGGTCTGATAGGCAAAGGTCGGCAACAGCGCGGTCGCCAGCAGCGCATTGCGCCCGAAGGGCAGCAGGCGCAGTGCCGCGATCAGCAACAGCAGGCCGCTCAGCGCATTGACCAGCCGCCCGACATAGAAGGCGTTGATCCAGGGCAGGCCCATCGTCTTGCCCAGCATCAATCCCAATGCACCCGGCGCATAAAGGCTGGGCGCATAGCTGGCGACATTGGGGAAGTCGGCAAAGGCGGTCCCACTGCGCCCGGCGTCCGCCTGCGCACTGGCGGCGATCTGTGCGCGATCGAACCGGCGCAGGGTAGGGGGCACATCGGTCGGGAAATCGACGGCGTGAATGTCCAGCGCCGCGCGGGGCAGGTCGGTGCCGATCGCTTCGCCCTGCTGGCGGGTCAGCATATCGCCCTGCGCCAGCGCCAGCGCTTTCATATAATGCTGGTTTTCGTCCGGCGCCTGAAAGGGCGGAGTGATGACCGTAAAGAACAGGGTCGCGGCGCATAGCAGCGCCAGCAGCAATGTCTCGATCGGCGACCATGGTGCGGCGAAACTCATGTCCGCGCTGCCACCGCTCTGAAATTTGCTACGCTCGTTTCGCATTGCCTACCATATTCGTCGAAGGACGATGACGCCTGATGTCCCTATGGCAGGCTATGCGCGCGCAGGCTTAACATTTCGTCGGTATCGAAAATTTGCCGACGGAAATTTCAGGTGGAGGCTTTTATTCCTCCACCTCTTCCAACGCGACCGGTGGATGCAGGCGCAGCCGCGTAACCCGGCGACCATCGCTGGCGACGATCTCCAGCTTCCACCCGCTGGGACCATGATCGAGTATCTCGCCCGGCTCGGGCACGCGTCCGGCCAGTACGAAGGCCAGGCCGCCCAGCGTGTCGACATCTTCCTCGACTTCGCCCAGCTTTTCGTCGATTTCGTCCGCGACATCGTCCAACTCGGCGCGGGCGTCGGCGTCCCACAGGCCGCCATCGAGCGGCACCAGCATCGCTTCGGGCGCGTCGTCATGCTCATCTTCGACGTCGCCGACGATTTCCTCGACCAGATCTTCGAAGGTCAAAAGCCCTTCCGTGCCCGAATATTCGTCCAGCACGATGGCCAGATGCGTCCGCTTGGCGCGCATTTCCGCCAGCAGGTCGAGCGCGCCCATACTTTCAGGCACATAGAGCGGCTGACGGATCAGCGGTTCCAGCGTGTCGGGCACCGGCGATTTGCCGGCCAATATGGCGAAGGCATCGCGAATGTGGATCATGCCGACAATGGTATCGAGCGTCCCGCGATAGACCGGCACGCGGCTATGCCCGGCCTCGGCGAACAGGGCGGCGAGGTCGGCGAAACTCGCCTTCTCCTCGATCGCGATGATGTCCGCGCGGGGCACGGCGACGTCATCGACCGTATGTTCGGAAAAATGGAGCAGGTTGCGCACCATCTGCCGCTCGATCGCGGACAGGTCGCCCTTGGCCGGGGGGGCGCTATTCTCGTCCTGCTCGTCTTCATCATATTCGTCGAGCGCTTCTTCCAATTCCTTGCGGAGACTGGTTTCTTCGCCCTCGCCGAACAGGAGCGACTTGATGCCGCTCCATAAGCCGCCCTCGTTGCTACTGTCCCCTTCTTTCGAAGCGGTGCCGTCCTTCGGACTGCCGTCAGCCATAATGTCGCTCAATCCCCTGTCAGTGCGTGTCGAAACGGACAACGCGATATCAAACGCCCTCTCGATCCCCATAGGGATCGGCAAGGCCCATGCTCAGAAGCGCCGCAATCTCCAGCGCTTCCATCGCTTCGGCCTCATTGTCGTCCATATGGTCATATCCAAGCAAATGAAAAGTCCCGTGAACAATCAAATGCGTGGCATGATCGGCGACGGAAATGCCCTTTTCCGCCGCTTCGGCGACGCAAACACCCTCCGCCAGTACGATATCGCCCAACAATACTTCGCCATCGTCGGTATTGGCGGTGGCCTGAAGCAAATCATCCTGCACCATCGGAAAGGACAGGACGTTGGTCGGCTTGTCCTTGTCGCGATAGGCGCGGTTGAGGCTATGGACCTCCTCATCGGACGTCAGCTTGACTGCCACCTCATACAGCGTCTGGTCGGCCGCGAAGGCCGCGTAGGGGCTGTGCGCGATGGCGGTGGCCACGGCGCGCTGGGCAAGAAATTCCCAGTCGATACCGGGCCAGCCTTCTTCATGGAGGACGGCGACTTCAATCATGATATTTCTTTCCGTGGAATTCAGGCATCCGGCCCCTCATAGGCCTGCACGATCCGCCCGACGACCGGATGGCGCACGACGTCCGAGATGCCGAAGGGCACCATGGCGATGCCTTCGACCCCGTCCAGTCGCGCCACCGCATCGGCCAGACCCGATGTGCCAGGCTGTGGCAGATCGACCTGCTTGGGATCGCCGCAAATGACCATGCGGCTGCCTTCGCCGAAACGGGTGAGGAACATCTTCATCTGGGCGATGGTGGTGTTCTGGGCCTCGTCCAGCACGATGAAGGCATTGGCCAGCGTCCGCCCGCGCATGAAGGCCAGCGGCGCGATCTCGATCTCGCCGCTCGCGATTCGCCGTTCGACCTGTTCGGCCGGCAGCGTGTCGTGCAGCGCATCGTAGATCGGGCGGAGATAGGGATCGACCTTCTCCTTCATGTCGCCGGGCAGGAAGCCCAGCTTCTCGCCCGCTTCGACGGCCGGGCGCGACAGGATCAGCCGGTCGACGCTGCCGGTGATGAGTTGGCTCACGGCCTGCGCGACTGCCAGATAGGTCTTGCCGGTACCTGCCGGGCCAAGCGCGAAGATGATGTCGTTGCGGTTCAGCGCCTCCATATAGGTGACCTGGGTCGCGCTGCGCGGCACGATCGTCTTCTTGCGCGTGCGGATCATCACCTTGGGCGGTTCGGCGACATCGCTGCGGATAATGCCGTCCAGCGTCGGTTCGGATGACATGGCTATCACCGCCTCGACCGCGCCGGCGTCGATTTCCTGTCCTGCGACGATGCGGTTGTAGAGGCCGGTCATCACGTCGCGGGCGCGGGCGGCGGCATGGGCCTCACCCTCGATCTGCAACTTGTTGCCGCGCGCGGCGATATAGACGCCCAGCCGATTTTCGATCGCGACCAGATTTTGATCGTATTGGCCGAACAATGTGGTCAGCAGATGCGGTCGTTCGAAGACGACCTCCAGCCGTGCCCGTTCGGCAACATCTTCGCGATGGTGGTGGTTCGGTTTCTTGCCCATGGTCAGCCCCTTGTTCCGTCCGTCATGCTCGCCAGAGCGAGTATCCATCTTCCGCCGTTCGATCCTGGTGGACAGGGTCGGAGATGGGTTCCTGCAAGCGCGGGAACGACGGTGTTTTGGTTCAAGCGGCCTTCCTCCTGCTGATTTCGCCGGCCAGGCTGTTCGGGCCGGCGCTGATGATATCGACTTCAACCATGTCGCCGATGGTAAGATCCGGCGCAGTCACGACCACCGACTGGAGCCAGGGCGATTTGCCGATCAACTGACCGGGATAGCGGCCCTTGCGCTCCAGAAGAATGTCGGTCGTGCGCCCGACCGTGGCGGTGTTGAACTCTACCTGATGCCGATTGATGACGGCCTGAAGACGGGCGAGCCGATCGTCCATCACGGCCGCCGGGATCTGGTGATCCATATCGGCCGCCGGCGTGCCGGGGCGCGGGCTATATTTGAAGCTGTAGCATTGGGCGTAGCGAACCTGTTCGACGATCTTGAGCGTGTCCTCAAACTCCGCGTCCGTCTCGCCGGGGAAGCCGACGATGAAGTCGCCGGACAGGGCGATGTCCGGCCGCGCCGCCCGCACCCGATCGATGATGCGCAGATAGCTTTCGACGCTATGGCTGCGGTTCATGGCTTTCAATATGCGGTCGTTGCCCGACTGCACCGGCAGATGCAGGAAGGGCATCAGCTTGGGTTCGTCGCCATGGGCGGCGATCAAGCCGTCGCTCATGTCGTTGGGATGGCTGGTGGTATAACGGATGCGCTTCAGATCGTTGATCTTGGCCAGTTCGCGGGCCAGGCCGTCCATGCCCTGCATCCGGCCCTTGTCATCCTCGCCGGTCCAGGCGTTCACATTCTGGCCCAAGAGCGTGATTTCGCGCACCCCGCCATCGACCAGCGCCTTGGCCTCGTCGATGATCGCGCTCCAGCTGCGGCTGATTTCCGCGCCCCGCGTATAGGGCACCACGCAATAGGTGCAGAATTTGTCGCACCCTTCCATGATGGTCAGGAAAGCGGTGGGGCGCGCCTGCTTGGTGCGGACGGGCAGGGCGCCGAATTTCGAGGCCAGCGGCATGTCGGTGTCGACGGCTTCCTCGCCGCGGCCCACTTTGTCGATCAGGTCGGGCAGGCGATGATAGGCCTGCGGACCGACGACGATGTCGACAGTGCGGGCGCGGCGCTGGATCTCGCTGCCCTCGGCCTGCGCGACGCAGCCGGCGACGGCGATCATCGGGCGGCTGCCATCGTCGCGCACCATGCGTCCGATGTCGGAATAGACCTTGTCCACTGCCTTTTCGCGGATGTGGCAGGTGTTCAGGATGACCAGATCGGCGTCGGCGCCATCGGCCGCAGCGGTCATGCCGCGTGTGCCCAGCATCTCGGCCATGCGCTCGCCATCATAGACGTTCATCTGGCAGCCGAAGGATTTGACGTGGAAAGTCGCTGGAGTCTTTGGGGCGTCGGTACGATTCATCCTTGCCGCTATACAGGCGGAGGCGCGCAAGCGGAAGGGTGCTGATGCTTTGCCATGCTGGCAGCGATCCGTTCGCGCGCCATGGCGGCAATCACCTTGCGATCGGCGCAGTCCGCCGGGTCGAACGGCGCCAGAAAGCGCAGCGTAACGGTCATCGGTCCCTTGCGGCCCAAAATGCGTTTGGCGTTTGTCCCGGCGGCCTCATCCCCATACCAGGCGATGGCGGCGGTTTCGGGGCCATAATCGATATTCACCGGCTGGATCATCACCGCACGCGGCGGCGGTAGCAGTACAGCCAGAAGTGCCGGTTTGAACGGCAACAGCCGGCTGCCATCACTGGTCGTGCCTTCGGGGAAGAGCGCTACCGGCTGATGGCCCAGCAGCGCTGCGCGTAACGCATCCAGTTGCCCCGACAAAGCGCCACGCCGTTCGCGTGCGACGAACAATGTATGATTCTGCGCCGCCAGCCAGCCGATCACTGGCCAGCGCGCAACCCCGTCATGGGAAACGAAGGCGGTGCCGGTCGCGCCGCCCAAAGCCAATATGTCGATCCAGCTAACATGATTGGCGAGCAGGAACATGTCGCCGTCATGGGGCCGTCCCGCGATCCTGACGCGCGCGCCGACCGACCGGGCCGCGAGCGCCAGAAAGCGACGCGGCCAGGGAGAGGGGCGGCGCGCGATGCGCCATAGCAAATGGGGGAACAGGCAGATCAGCAGGCTGCCGGCCAGCGCCCCCAACCGCAACAGGCGACGGACGCTGGCCAAGGTCGGTCAGTTCTTGCGGTCGAGCGCGACGCCGTAGAGTTCCATGCGGTGATCGACCAGACGGAAGCCCAGCTTCTCGGCGATCAGTTTCTGCAACTGTTCCAGTTCCGGATCGACGAATTCGATGACGTTGCCCGTCTCGACATCGATCAGATGGTCATGGTGCGATTCCGGTGCCGCTTCGTAACGGGCGCGGCCGTCGCCAAAATCATGGCGATCCAGGATGCCGGCTTCTTCGAACAGGCGCACGGTGCGGTACACCGTCGCGATCGAGATGCCGGGGTCGATGGCGGCGGAACGCTTGTGCAGTTCCTCCACATCGGGATGATCAGTAGCGTCGCTCAGCACCTGCGCGATGACGCGGCGCTGTTCGGTGATGCGCAGCCCCTTTTCATGACACAGGGCTTCGACGTCGATTTTGCGGTTCATGCAGGCTCGCTTGATTGCTTTTGCGAAGGATGGGGCAGAGCCTAGCGGCTTTTCCCCAAACAGGAAAGGGGCGCGTCGGCGACGCGCCCCTTTGCACTAAATGGCTGCGCCCGAAGCGCCGATTACTTGGCGCGCGGCGTACGGCGGCGCTTGGTGCCCAGGCCGATCTTCTTCGCCAGAGTGCGGCGCTGTTCGGCATAATTGGGGGCGACCATCGGATAGTCGGCCGGCAGGCTCCACTTCGCGCGATAATCTTCCGGCGTCATCTGATAATGGGTCATCAGGTGGCGCTTGAGCATCTTGAGCTTCTTGCCGTCTTCCAGACAGATGATGTAATCCGGCTTGATCGACGAGCGTACCGAAACGGCGGGCTCCAGCTTCACTTCCGGTGCCGGCGCGGGCTGGCTGAGGCCGGCGAGCGCGGCATGCACATTCTGGATCAGCGAAGATACGTCGGAGACGGCAACGCTGTTGTTGGAGACGTGGGCAGCGACGATGTCCGACGTCAAAGTAATGAGCAGCTCGCTCTGGGCCGATTCGGTTTCCATTTTACCGTTTCCTACTAGGCTATATTGTTATGCGACCCGCCCGAGGAAATTGTTTCATGAGCGGTATATGCCCGCTAGACCTTGCCGGAGACTTTCGCAAGGGGATATTGTATCAAGCCATCATATCAATGCGAAAGCTGAGCGCATCGTGAAGTTGACCATCATTACCGCGATAGTAACCGGGGCGGCGATGTACATATTCGAAACCGGTTTTCTCGTATAGTTTTACAGCCTTATTGGTAGAACGCACTTCCAGGTTCATCGAAGTGATCCCCCGGCGGCGTGCCGTGCGCAAACTGTCGCGCAGCAGCGTTTCGCCTACGCCGCGTCCGCGCCATAGCGGATCGACGGCCAGCAGCAGCAATTCGCATTCGTCGAGCACGGATCGTACCAGCGCAAAACCCAATGGTGCGGCATCGATCCGTGCGATCGTCAGCCATGTGCCCGGCATGAGCATCACGCCCGACAATTGCGACAGCGTCCATGCCTCGCCATAGACCGGATCGAAGGCCTGGATCATGACGTCCATCGCGTCGCCCAGCGCGTTGCGATCGCCTTCGTCATAAGTGTCGAGTTGTACGGCCGGAATCATGACGCCGCGCGTTCCGCCATGGTCTTGGCATCCGCGCCGCGCCCGTAAATCGGGCTGGGCGGCAACGGCGTCAGTCCGGCGATCAATCCATAATCGGCCGCATCGGGATAAAGGCTGATCGCGCTGCCCTTGCCCCGCGCGGTTACCAGCGCTTCGGCGCCGGTGCCGTAGAAATTGGCATCGTCGAGCGTCGCCGCCAATTCTGCAATGGGCGTGGAGGCGATGGCGCTGGTCGGCTGCAAACCGTCGGCAGTAAAATATTGCCAGAACAACTCGCCATGGCCACCGGTGATGGTGACGGCGATCGGCCCGCCCGGATGGGTTTGTGCTGCCTTGGCCGCGATCAACGCCGGCGCGCCATAGCCATGCAGGGGTATCGACCAGGCGAGCGCCAGCGCGCGCGCCGCCGCGATGCCGATCCGCACACCGGTAAAGCTGCCCGGTCCCACATCCACCGCGATCGCATCTGCGCGGCCACCATCGGGCAACGCTGCGATGGCCGGCAGCAAGGCTTCGGCATGGCCGCGCCCGACGACTTCATGGAAACGACCGATCGGCGCTCCATTTTCCAGCAGCGCGACGGACAGGGCCTGGGTGGCGGTGTCGATCACCAGAAGGCGCAAACGAAACTCCCCTTACGCATCCACAGCATGTGGATTCGTCCTGCGGTTAGTCCATCCATCCGGATTTGCCAAATGTACGGCGACCCGACGCGCGCGATCAGACCGCGCGCACCTCTGTCACTTCGGGCACATAATGTTTGAGCAGTTGCTCGATGCCGTTCTTCAAAGTCGCGCTGGAAGAGGGGCAGCCGGAGCACGCACCCTGCATCTGCAGATAGACGGTGCCCTTGTCGAAGCCGCGATAGATGATGTCACCGCCGTCATTGGCCACGGCCGGGCGCACGCGCGTGTCGATCAGTTCGCGGATCTGCTCGACAATCTCGGCATCCTCCGGATCGTCGGAAAAACCGGCGTCGTCGGCCGGAACGCTGATGCCGGCGGCCGATCCCGGCGTGAACAGCGGCATGTTGGCCGAAAAATGTTCGAGCAACGTGGCAAGGATATCGGGCTTCACATCGGACCATTCGGCACCGGGCGCGATCGTCACCGATACGAAATGGCTGCCGAAGAACACGCCTGTAACGTCGCCCAGGCCAAACAGCGCATCCGCCAGCGGGGAGGCTTCCGCTTCTTCGGGCGTCGCGAAATCGCGCGTGCCGGCGCCCATGACCTCACGGCCGGGCAGGAATTTGATGGTCGCCGGATTGGGCGTCAGTTCGGTCTCGATCAGCATGGCCCCCATGTGGCGATGGTCGGGGCCAAGATCAAGCGTTTCGGAACTTCGCTGCCGGCCGGCGATTGAAGGGGAAACAGCCAAGGAGTTTGGACGATGACCGACGCAACCGAAATCAAGGACCGTTTCTGGGCGGAATTGTCGACCAGCCCCTTCCTGATGGTGGGGCTGAGCAACAGCGCGGAACATAGTCTGCCGATGACCGCGCAACTCGACCCCAAGGCCAATCATTGCTTCTGGTTCTATACGTCGCGCGACAATCGCCTGGCGCCAGGCGGCGGCGCCATGGCGCAATTTTCGGCGAAGGATCATAACCTTTTCGCCTGCATAGAAGGCACGTTGACGCCGGAAGCCGATCCGGCGGTGATCGATCGCTACTGGTCGAAGGAAGTGGAGGCCTGGTATCCGGGCGGCCGCAACGATCCCAATCTGCTGATGCTGCGCTTCGACCTTGGTACGGCGGAAATCTGGCGTTCCGATATGTCGCTGAAGGGCGTGTTCAAGATGCTGTTCGGCGGCGACGTGCGCGATGAGATGAAGGGCAAGCATGCCGAAGTGGCGCTCTGACGCCGAAAATTGATCGTAAGACATGGGCGGCCGTGGGTAAATCCGCGGCCGCTTGCTATTTGCCTGCAAATTCGCCATATGCGTCGCAGCGCAGCAGATGGGTCTTTCGGCCCCCTAGCGATTGGCAGCGTGATCGTCCGCAATCCCAAGTGACCACAAGGTCAGGCGAGGACCACGGACCGGCCAATGAGAGTCTGCGCCAAGCTTGAGGCTTCCCTTTTCACGCGGGTCGTTTCGTAACCCGCCTCGCGCCCTTCCTGCGTCCGCAGAGCAAGTTGGCGCATGGCCGACTTGTGAGTTTTCCAAATGCAATTCAACGAACTTGGTCTCGCAGAGCCCATCATGAAGGCGCTCGCCTCCAAAAATTACGTCACGCCGACCCCGATCCAGCAAAAGGCGATCCCCGTCCTGCTGGAAGGCCGCGATCTGTGCGGCATCGCCCAGACCGGCACCGGCAAGACGGCGGCCTTCGCGCTGCCCAGCCTCGACTATTTCGCCCGCAATGCGAAACCGACCCCGATCAAGGGCTGTCGCATGCTGGTGCTGGCCCCGACCCGCGAACTCGCCGCGCAGATCGCGCAGAGCTTCCGCGACTATGGCCGCTTCCTGAAACTGTCGGTCGAAACCGTGTTCGGCGGCGTGCCGATCGGCAAGCAGATCCGCGCCCTGTCGGCCGGTGTCGATATCGTCGTCGCCACGCCGGGCCGTCTGCTCGACCTGATCGACCAGCGCGCCTTCACCATCAAGGATACGGAAATCTTCGTCCTCGACGAAGCGGACCAGATGATGGACATGGGCTTCATCCATCCGCTCAAGCGCGTCGCCAAGATGTTGCCGCAGGACCGCCAGAACCTTTTCTTCTCGGCCACCATGCCCAAGGAAATCGAGGCGCTCGCCGCCCAGTTCCTGAACGATCCGGTCAAGGTCAGCGTCGCCCCGCAATCCACCACGGCCGAACGCGTGCGCCAGCAGGCCACCTTCGTCAATCAGGCGGAAAAGCAGGCGCTGCTCCACATCGTCCTCAAGAATGAGGATATCGACCGCGCGCTCATCTTCACCCGCACCAAGCATGGTGCCGATCGCGTCGTGCGCTTCCTGGAAGGCGCGGGCATCGACGCTTTCGCCATCCATGGCAACAAGAGCCAGGGCCAGCGCACCACCGCGCTCCAGGCCTTCCGTCAGGGCAAGGTGAAGCTGCTGGTCGCGACCGATATCGCTGCGCGCGGCATCGACGTGTCGGGTGTCAGCCACGTCATCAACTTCGAAATCCCCAACGTGCCCGAACAATATGTCCACCGCATCGGCCGCACCGCGCGCGCCGGGGCGGAGGGCGTCGCGATCAGCTTCGTGGCGGATGATGAACGGCCTTACCTGAAGGCGATCGAGCGCGCGACGCGCGTGAAGCTGGAAATCGAGCCGCTGCCTGAGAATTTCATGGAAGCGGTCCGCAACCTGCCCAAGCCGGCTGCGCCCAAGAAGGGACCGAGCCAGACGCCGCAGCAGCAAGCCCGTCGCGCCGACGGCCAGCGTCGTTATCAGGATGGTCAGAAGCAGCAGCGCGGCGCCCCCGACCGTGCGCATCGCACCGATGCCGAGGGCGGCGAGAAGAAGCCCTTCCGCGGCCGCTGCCGTGGTCGCGGCGGTGTCGGCACGCACAAGGGCGCGGTCCAGCGCACGGGCGCACCGCGCTGATATAAGCAATAGAAAAAAGGGGAGGGGCTGCAATGCGGCCTCTCCCCTTTTTGCGTGATGGTCGGAAAACTGACCCGCCAGCCATAACCCGTTCGCCCTGAGCGTGTCGCAGGGCCGCTCTTTCTTCCGGCATCGCAACAGGACCGGGCTTCGACAGGCTCAGCCCGAACGGGTGAGGCATGGCGCAGTCCCGCAAACCCGAATATGACCGCTTTGTCAGTGGTCATTCAGGAAAATGCCGTTAGGCTCTCTTGCCTATGCGCTTTTTCCCCCGCCGTTCGGCCGCTTCGCTCTCCGTCCTCGCCTTGCTTCTGTCGGGATCGCCTCTGGCGGCCCGGACCGGCGATGCACCCGCCACCGCAAAACAGATCGCACCCACCGGTCAGGCGCAGGTGCGGCCGTGGCTCTACGAAAATAGCGATGTGCCGATCGATCCGGCCTGGCGCTTCGGCACGCTGCCCAACGGGCTGCGTTATGCCGTCCGCCGCAACGGCGTGCCGCCGGGTCAGGTGTCGATGCGCCTGCGGGTCGATGCCGGTTCACTGATGGAGCAGCCCGATGAACTGGGGTACGCCCATTTCATCGAGCATCTTTCCATGCGCGGCTCGCGCCATGTGCCCGACGGCGAATCCAAGCGGATCTGGCAGCGGCTCGGCGTTACCTTCGGCAGCGACAGCAATGCCGCGACCACGCCGACCGGCACAACCTATGCGCTCGACCTGCCGCAGGCGACGCCGGCCAGCCTTGCCGAAAGCATGAAGATCATCGCCGGCATGATGACCGACCCCAACATCGTGGACAGCGCCGTCGATGCCGAGCGCGCCGTGGTCCTGGCGGAAAAGCGGGAGAGCGACGGCCCGCAAATGCGCATGTCCGACGCCAGCCGCCTGCATTTCTTCGCGGGCCAGGCGTTGGCCGACCATGCGCCGATCGGCACGGTGGCGACGCTGACGGCCGCGACCGCCGCGAAGGTGGAGGCCTTCCATCAGCGCTGGTACCGTCCGGAAAATACGGTGATCGCGATCGCGGGCGATATCGACCCGGCGCAGGCCGAACAGTTGATCAAGGATCATTTCGGCAGCTGGACCGTGCCCGGCAAGGGCGCGCCCTTGCCCGATTTCGGCACGCCCAACCCCAAGCTGCCGGCGACCCGCGTGGTCGTGGAACCGGGCGTGCCGCTCGGCCTGACGCTCGCCTGGCTGCGCCCCTGGACGGCGCATGCGGACACGATCCTTTATAATCAGGACAAGCTGACCGACATGCTGGCGCTGCAGATCATCAGCCGCCGGCTGGAGCAGGCCGCGCGCGGCGGGGGCAGCTTCCTGCAGGCAGGTGTGGACCAGCAGGATGTCAGCCGCTCCGTCGACGGCACCTTCATGACCATCATCCCGACCGGCGAAAATTGGGAGAAGGCACTGGCCGACGTCCGCGCCGTGGTGGAGGATGCGAAGGCCGCGCCGCCCAGCCAGGCCGAAATCGACCGCGAATATGCTCAGATGAATACGGCGCTTTCGATCCAGGTCGAAAATGCGGACACCGAACCGGGCGCCAAGCAGGCGAGCGATCTCGTCAGTGCCGTGGATATTCGCGAAACCACGGTCAGCCCGGACGCGGCCGTCGACATCTTCCGCGCGGGCAAGCCGGCCATGACGCCCGAGAAAATTCTCGATTCCACCCGCCGCCTGTTCTCGGCCGGCGTCTTCCGCGCGCTGCTGGTGACGGGCAAGATCCAGCCCGGCCTCGATGCTAAGCTGGCCGCCGCCGTCGCTGCGCCGGTGAAGGCGGCTACTAACGCGCGTCTGGCCGACAAGGCCGTCACGATGGACGACCTGCCCAAGCTTGGGCCGCCCGGTACCGTCGTATCGCGCACCCCGGTCGCGTTGCAGGGGATGGAAAGCATCACCTTCTCCAACGGCGTCAAGCTGACGCTTTTCGCCAATGATGCGGAAACCGAAAAGGTGCGTGTCAACGTCCGCTTCGGCCATGGCCAGCAGGCCTTCTCGCCCACGAAACCGGTGCCCAGCTGGGCCGCCGACTATGCGCTGGCGGCCAGCGGCATCGGTAAGCTGGGACAACGAGAACTGGACGACCTGACCAACGGTCGCCGCATGGGCATGGATTTCAACACGGACGACGATGCCTTCGAAATGCAGGTGGTGACGCGCCCGGCCGACTATAAGGATCAATTGCGTCTGTTCGCGACGAAACTGGCGGTTCCCGGCTGGGATCCTGCGCCGCTCGCGCGGGTGAAGACCGGCGCGGCCGTCGCCTATGACGCCATGTCGCGATCGCCGGACGCGGTGCTGGGCCGCGATCTCAACTGGCTGCTCCATGACAAGGATGTGCGTTTCCGCACGCCCTCGCGCGCCGAAATCGACGGGCTGACGCCCCAGGCCTTCCGCGCCACATGGGAGCCGATCCTGGCCTCCGGCCCGATCGAAGTGCAGATTTTCGGTCAGGTGAAGGCGGAGGAGGCGATCCAGGCGGTCGCGGCTACCTTCGGCGCGCTTCCCGCTCGCCCCGACGTTCCGGTTCCGGCTGCCAACAAGGCGATGCGCTTCCCCCCCCATGTCGAAAATCCGGTGGTCCTGCGACACAAGGGCGACAAGGAACAGGCGGCCGCCGTCATGGCCTGGCCGACCGCCGGCGGCTTCGACCTGCAAAAAGAAGGGCGCCAGCTCGAAATCCTGACGCAGATCTTTAACGATCGCCTCTTCGACAAGCTGCGATCGACGGAAGGGGCTGCCTATTCGCCCAGCGTCCAGAATAACTGGCCCTTCTCCTACGATAGCGGCGGCTATATCCTCGTCACCAGTCAGGTTCGGCCCGACCGCATCGCCTATTTCTACAGCGTGGTGAAGGATACGGCCGCCGACCTAGCCAAGACGCCGGTGAGCGACGATGAATTGCAGCGGGCGGTGGCGCCGATGCGCCAGCTGCTGATGCGGGCCAGCACCGGCAACGCCTTCTGGATGAACCAGATGGAGGGGGCGACCCATGACCCCCGCTATGTCGACGCGATGAAGAACATGTCGCAGGATATGTTGAGCGTGACGCCGGCCCAGTTGCAGGCGCTTGCCGCCAAATATCTGGTGCCGGGCAAAAGCTGGTCGGCCGTGGTCCTGCCGGAGGGCGCGGCGGCGCGCTGAGCATCAGGCGGCGCCGCGCCCGCGCATCAGGCGGGCTGCGGCGCTTCCATCAATTGTTCGTAGAGTCGGACATATTTCAGATGCAGGTCGCGAATGGTCGGATCGCTCGACCGGGCGGCAAGTTGGCGGTTCCTTTCCATCCGTGCCTTGAAATAGGCACGGTTGAAGGATGTCTCTATCTGCATGAAATACCTCCCGAAAACTTACCCGGATTAAATCCGCGCGGGGAAGGTAAGTTGCGACGGGACAGCAAGGGGTGCGGTGGATGGCCCCGGTGGCGCGACGGGAGGGC
The DNA here is from genome assembly GCF_008710155.1 of Sphingobium limneticum. Lineage (GTDB taxonomy): Bacteria > Pseudomonadota > Alphaproteobacteria > Sphingomonadales > Sphingomonadaceae > Sphingobium > Sphingobium limneticum. The sequence continues at coordinate 244,076 of NZ_VYPZ01000003.1, read as the reverse complement.
GCGCGGCATCATGCGCTGGGCGCAACCAACGTTGAGCTCTTCAACGCCGAGGCTTTGCTCGATAATTTCGGTTATTGAACGCCGCGCAGTGCCGCGACGATCATCTGTGCGGTTCGCCGGGCTGCCACTTCGGCGGACAGGCGAGGGCGCGATATGCTGCGATGACCAAGGCCGAAAAGACAGGCGAGCAGCATTTCCTCCGCCGCGTCCAGCGCCTCGCCCGACAGCCTGTCATTGGCTGCGCAGGCAAATGAGCGGATATAGACGCGAAAGCGCTGGCACATGGCGCCGATCGTATCGGCCACTTCGCCGTTGCGGAAACTTTCGGCCAATATGTCGAAGGACAGTGCTTCGTCCTTCTCGTCGATCGTCTGTATCAGCAATTGCTCGAAAGTCTGTTCGATGGTCAGTTCGCCGGAATCCAGCCTGACCTGAAGCGCGCCCATGTCTTTGCACCACTGGTCCGCATCATCGTGCACCAGTGCCTCGATGATATCTTCCTTGCTTTTGAACAGGCGATAGATTTGGCCGACCGACACCTGGGCTTCGCTGGCAAGCTCCGCCATAGATGTCTGGTGAAAGCCGTGGCTATCGAATAAGGTGCGCGCAGCCGCCAGAATACGAGCGTGACCGTTTTTTTCCTGCTGCACTGCAACCATAATTACCCTTTCGGCGTTTTTTGCCTCTTGAAATCGCATTGCCATGATCGTACCTGCCGGGCAAGCGGAATGAACGTTCATTCCTAATCTTCGATCCCTAAAAAAACGGATGTTAAGCGATGCAAAAGGGGACAATCATAGGATTGCTGGCGTGCGCGTCGGCTTTCGCACTCAGCGCCTGCGGCGAGCAGCAGCCTCCCGCGCCGCCGCCGCCTTCGGTCGGCGTGGTGACGCTCAAGACCGAGTCGGCGCCGCTGCTGAACGAGCTGCCGGGCCGCATCGTCGCGGTCGAAACGGCTGAGGTGCGGCCGCAGATCAGCGGCGTGATCCGCCGTCGTCTGTTCCAGGAAGGCGGCTTCGTTCGCGCCGGCCAACTCCTCTACGAAATCGACGACGCGCCTTATCGGGCCGCTCTGGCACAGGCGCAGGGTTCGCTCGCCAACGCGCAGGCAGCGATCCGCTCGACGGCATTGCAGGCGCAGCGCTACAAGGATCTGGTCGGCATCAATGCGGTGTCGAAGCAGGAATATGACAATGCAGATGCGTCCGCGCAGCAGGCGCGCGCCAATGTTGCAGCGCAGCGTGGCGCGCTTCAGGCGGCCCAGGTGAACCAGAATTTCACCCGCATCCGCGCGCCCATTTCGGGCCGGATCAGCCGCTCGCTCTTCACGCCGGGCGCGCTCGTTCAGGCGGGTCAGGCCGACGCGCTGACCACCATCCAGCGCACCGACACCGTCTATGTCGACGTTTCGCAATCGGCGGCCCAGATTATCGACCTCAAGCAGGCTATGAAGAAGGGCGGCATCAGCGAAGCACAGGGTGCCCGCATCCAGTTGATCCTGCCCAACGGCAGCGCCTACCCGATCGAGGGTCGGCTCCAATTTTCCGAAGTCACCGTCGACCCGACATCGGGCGCGGTGACGCTGCGCGCGACCTTCCCCAATCCGGACGGCCTGTTGCTGCCCGGCATGTATGCGCGCGCCAAGCTGATCGAAGGCGAACGGACCCAGGCGATCCTGGCACCGCAGCAGGGTATCAGCCGCGACGCGCGTGGCCGTGCGACCGCCATGGTCGTGGGTAAGGACAATAAGGTCGAAATGCGCCAGGTCACGGTCGATCGCGCCGTCGGCGACAAGTGGATCGTCACCGACGGTCTGAAGGCCGGCGACAAGCTGATCGTCGAAGGGCTGGTCAATCTGCGCCCCGGCACCGTGGTAAAGCCCGGCGCACCGCAGCAGGTCACCGCGCCTGAAGGCGGCGCGGCGGCGCAGGGCGCTGCCCCGGCCGACAAACAGGGTGGGGCGCACTAAGCCATGGCCCGCTATTTTATCGACAGACCCATCTTCGCATGGGTCATCGCCATCGTCATCATGTTGGCCGGCCTGCTCGCGCTCCGGTCGCTCCCCGTCGCGCAGTTCCCGGAAATTGCGCCGCCTGCGGTGACGATCCAGACCCTCTATCCCGGTGCCAACGCCCAGACGCTGGAAAGCACGACGACGCAGATCATCGAGCAGCAGCTCAAGGGCATCGACAATCTGCGCTATTTCTCGTCCACCAGCGACGGGTCTGGCAATCTCGCCATCACCCTGACCTTCGAGCAGGGCACGGATCCCGACATCGCGCAGGTTCAGGTCCAGAACAAGCTGTCGCAGGCCACGCCGCTGCTGCCGCAGGAAGTGCAGCAGCAGGGCTTGCGCGTCGGTAAATCGACGTCCAGCTTCCTGCTGATCATGGCCGTCTATTCCGATGATGGCATCCACGATCAGGAGGATGCGAGCGATTTCATCGCGTCCAACCTGCAAGATCCGCTCAGCCGTGTCACCGGCGTCGGCGATACCCAGCTGTTCGGTTCGCAATATGCGATGCGCATCTGGCTCGACCCCTATAAGATGGCCAATCTGGGTGTCAGCACCGGGGACGTCAAATCGGCGATCACGGCGCAGAACGCTCAGGTATCGGCCGGCCAGATCGGCGGTTCGCCCTCGATCAAGGGGCAGGCGCTCAACGCCACCGTCACGGCCCAGTCGCGCCTGCGCACGCCGGAAGAATTCCGCAATATCCGCGTGCGCAGCAACAGCGACGGTTCGGTCGTGCTGATGTCCGACGTCGCAAGGATCGAGCTGGGCGCCGAAATCTACGGTTTCGGTGTGAAGTTCAACGGTCATCCCGCTTCGGGCTTCGGCGTGAAGCTGGCACCGGGTGCCAATGCGCTCGACACGGTGGAGGCGGTGAAGAGCCGCGTCGATGAACTGTCGAAGAATTTCCCCAATTGGGTGAAATATGACTTCCCGGTCGACAACTCGACCTTCGTCAAGCTGTCGGTGGAACAGGTAATCCATACTCTGTTCGAAGCCGTGCTGCTGGTCTTCGTCGTCATGTTCCTGTTCCTTCAGAACTGGCGCGCGACGTTGATCCCGACCATCGCGGTTCCGGTCGTGCTGCTCGGATCGCTCGCGATCCTCAGCGTGGCGGGCTTCACCATCAACACGCTGACGCTGTTCGGCATGGTGCTGGCGATCGGCCTGCTGGTCGACGACGCGATCGTCGTGGTGGAAAATGTGGAACGCCTCATCCAGGATGAGGGGCTCAGTCCGCGCGAAGCGGCGCGCAAGTCGATGGACGAAATCAGCGGCGCGCTGATCGGTATCGGCCTCGTCCTGTCGGCGGTGTTCCTGCCCATGGCCTTCTTCGGTGGGTCCACGGGCGTCATCTTCCGCCAGTTCTCGATCACGATCGTTTCCTCGATGATCCTGTCGGTGCTGGTGGCGTTGATCCTGACGCCGGCCCTGTGCGCAACCATCCTGAAACCGGCGTCGCACGGTCATAGCTGGAACGGGCCGATCGGCTCGGTCTTCGGCCGCTTCTTCGACTGGTTCAACCGCACGTTCGACAAGGGCGTGGTGCGCTATGGCCGCGGTGTCGAAAAGGTCGAACGTCGCTGGGGCCGGACCATCCTGGTCTATGGCCTGATCGTGGTCGGCATGGCATTCGTCTTCCTGCGCCTGCCCAGCGGCTTCCTGCCTGATGAAGATCAGGGCATGATCATCAATCAGGTGTCCTTGCCCGCCGGTGCCACGCAGGAGGAAACCGAACGCACCCTGGCCAAGATGCGCGACCATTATCTCATCGATGAAAAGGCCAATGTGTCCGCCGTCTTCACCGTTGCCGGCTTCGGCTTCGTGGGTCAGGGACAGAATGTCGGTATCGTCTTCGCCCGCATGAAGGACTGGGAGCATCGCAAGGGCGCGGACAATCATGTCCCGGCCATCGCGCTGCGCGCCAACATGGCGTTCCAGAAGATCACGTCGGGCATGGCCTTCGCCTTCGTGCCGCCGGCGGTGCAGGAATTGGGCAATGCGTCCGGTTTCGACTTCCAGCTGCTCGATCAGGCCAATCTGGGCCATGAAAAGCTGCTGGAGGCACGCAACCAGCTGCTCGGCATGGCCATGGCAGACAAGCGCCTGGCACAGGTCCGCCCCAACGGCCTGGAAGATACACCCCAGCTCAAGCTGAACGTCGATCAGGCGGCGGCGGGCGCATTGGGCATCGCCCAGGCGGACGTCAACGACACGATCAGCACCAATTTGGGTGGTGCCTACATCAACGACTTCATCGACCGCGATCGCGTGAAGCGGGTTTATGTGCAGGCGGATGCGCCGTTCCGCATGACGCCCGATGCGGTCAGCGCCTATCATGTCCGTGGCAGCACGGGCACCATGGCGCCGCTGTCCGCCTTCTCCACGACCCAGTGGGTGCAGGGGCCGGCCCGTCTGGAGCGGTTCAACGGCGTTCCCGCGATGAACATTCAGGGTGCACCTGCCCCCGGCGTGTCGAGCGGTACCGCGATGAAGGCGATGGAAGAACATGCGGCCAAGCTGCCGGCCGGTATCGGCTTCAGCTGGAACGGCATTTCCTACGAAGAACAGACATCGGGCGGCCAGTCCTCCTACGTCTATGCGCTCTCGATGCTGATCGTCTTCCTCTGCCTGGCCGCGCTGTATGAAAGCTGGTCCGTGCCGATCGCGGTCATGCTGGTGGTGCCGTTGGGTGTGCTGGGTGCGGTGATCGCCGCGACGCTGGCAGGCCTCAACAACGACATCTACCTTCAGGTCGGCCTGATCACGACCATCGGTGTGTCGGCAAAGAACGCGATCCTGATCGTGGAATTTGCCGAGGAAAAGATGCGCGAAGGCCTGTCGCCGGCCAAGGCGGCACTGGAAGCGGGCAAGCTGCGTCTGCGGCCGATCCTGATGACCAGCTTCGCCTTCATCTTCGGCGTGCTGCCGCTGGCGGTATCGACCGGAGCGGGTGCAGGCGGTCAGAATGCGATCGGCTGGGCCGTTGTCGGCGGCATGTTGTCGGCGACGGTGCTGGCGATCTTCTTCGTCCCCGTCTTCTTCACCGTCGTAAAGCGGCTGTTCCGCGAACATAAGAACCATGAAGATGCGGCTGGCGAGACGGACACCCCGCACGCGCCGCAGGAGGCTTGAAGATGAAGCGCAACATGAAAGCGCTGGGCGCCGTCACCCTTTCGCTGGCGCTGGCCGCCTGCGACATGGCGCCCAAATATGTGCGGCCGGAACTCCCCGTTCCGGCCGGCACGCCCCAGGGTGACGCCTATGCCGCCAATGCCGGGGCAGGGGCGGCCATCGTCCCCGCCGATACGGCATGGCGCGATTTCTTCACCGACGCGCGGCTGGCACGCGTCATCGAAACCGCGCTCGCCAATAATCGCGACCTGCGCATCGCGCTCGCCAATGTCGAGCAGGCGCGGGCGCAATATAAGGTGCAGCGGGCAGACCTGCTCCCCACCGTGGCGGGTAGCGGTACGGCGACCTATTCGGAGCAGCCGCTCGTCCAGTTCGGTCAGAGCCAGCGGCTCAACACCGACGTCTATCAGGCGCAGCTGGGCATTTCCTCCTGGGAGATCGACCTGTTCGGCCGGGTGCGCAACCTGACCAAGGCCGCGCAGGAGCAATATTTCGCCAGTGTCGAAACCCGTAATGCGGCGCAGACGGCGCTGATCGCGGAAACGGCCAATGCCTGGCTCACCATGGCGGCGGATCAGGAACGGCTGCGGATTGCGATCGACACCGAAAAGGCGTTCGGCAAGACGCTGGAACTGAACAAGGCCCGCTTCGACAGGGGCATTGCTTCGGAACTGGAAGTGCGTCAGGCGCAGACCAGCTATGACGGCGCCCGGTCGGACATCGCGGCCGCGACGACGCTGGTGGCGCAGGACCAGAATGCGCTCAACCTGCTCGCCGGGACGACCGTGTCGGCGGCCGATCTGCCCAATTCGCTGGAGCAGAAGGACGCGACGCTGGACAATCTGCCGGCGAACATCTCGTCCGACGTGCTGCTGCGTCGGCCCGACATCGCGTCGGCCGAACATAATCTGCTCGGCGCCAACGCCAATATCGGCGCGGCACGGGCGGCCTTCTTCCCGACCATTTCGCTGACGGCGGCGCTCGGGACTGTCAGCCTCGGCCTGTCCGGCCTGTTCAAGTCGGGCAGCGATACCTGGTCGGTGGCCCCCGGCGCGACCCTGCCCATTTTCGACTTCGGCCGGAACAAGGGCAATCTGCGCTATGCCAGGGCGACCTATGACGCGATGCTCGCCACCTATGAAAAGAGCGTGCAGACCGGCTTCCGCGAAGTCGCCGACGCGCTCGCCCGTCGCGGCACGATGACGCAGCAGGTCGAAGCGCAGACGTCGCAGCGCGATAGTGCGCGGGTTGCCTACACCCTCTCGGAAGCCCGCTTCCGTGCCGGTGTGGACAGTTTCCTGACGACGCTCGATTCCCAGCGGTCGCTCTACGCCGCCGAACAGAGCCTGGTCGGTACGCGACTGACCCGTGCGACCAATATGGTCGAACTCTACCGGGCGATGGGTGGCGGCCTGAAATAAGCTGCTCACCGACTTTGAAAGCAAGCCGGGGGAAGCCCTGGCCTATAATCTCCGCTATCGGCCATAGGGCAGGTAGCGGAGATTTTCATATGGCCCTTGTCCAAACCCTCTTTCCCTCGCCGGTCGGCGCGCTGACCCTGGTCGCCAGCGATGCGGGACTGGTGGCGATCCTGTGGGAAGATGACGATCCCGCCCGCGTTCGCCTGACCGCGCGGGACGAGCGGCCGGATCACCCCATGCTGGCGCAGGCGGCGACGGAATTGACCGCCTATTTTGCCGGCGATTTGCAGATATTCACCGTGCCGCTCGATTTTCGCGGCACCGATTTTCAGAGGCAGGTCTGGGGGGCGCTCTGCACCATCCCCTTCGGCGAGACGCGCAGCTATGGCGCCATCGCCCGCGCGATCGGCCATCCCACCGCCAGCCGTGCCGTCGGCGCCGCCAATGGCCGCAACCCCATCTCGATCATCGCACCCTGCCACCGCGTCATCGGCACCAACGGCGCGCTCACCGGCTTTGCCGGCGGCGTGGAGGTGAAACGCTGGTTGCTCGATTTCGAGCAAAGCCGGATCGGTCTATTGTGAGGTTATGGTGCACCCAAGTGGATTCGAACCACTGGCCTTTGCCTTCGGAGGGCAACGCTCTATCCAGCTGAGCTATGGGTGCATGACGCTGGTCAGGAGGGGCGGGTAGCAAAGTCCTTGGCCCTGCGCCAGCGTCAAAATCACCTCAGCCCATCTTATTTCGCCGCCTTCTCCATCGGCTGGAACTTGCCGAGGCCACAACTGGCGCCCGGCTGCAATCCGGGACCATTGTTCCACAGCACGGTGATGATATCGACCGAGCAAAGCTGCGACAGGCTGGTCTTGTAAAGGAAGCGTTTCTCGAAGCCCAAGCTGGGGCAGCTGTTGGGAAGGCTGTTCCGATAGACCTTGTTGCCGTTCATGATGAAATCGATCGTGCGATCGTCGCGCACATTGGTCGACCGGATCGACTGGATGTGGACACAGTCGATGGCCGCGCCACTGGTCGGCACATAGGGATCGGGCTTGTCCTTGGCGAACGCGGGCAGGGCGATGCCGGCCAGCGCAGCGCACAGGGCAAATTTGGCAAAATGGACGGACATTGCTTCTCTCCTCATATCACGCCGAATCGACGGCGTGACGTGGCGCGATCCGTCATCTCTAACGCGTTTGTCATGAATGGCGTGAGAATGGCGGAGAGGCTTCAGGCCGCCTTGGCTGCGGAGACTTTCGGCGCGGGCGTCTTGGGCTTGAACCGGCACAGGTCGCTGACGATGCAGCGCCAGCATTCGGGCTTGCGCGCCTTGCACACATAGCGGCCATGCAGGATCAGCCAATGATGCGCGTCGCGGCGGAACGGGCCGGGCACCCGCTTCTCCAGCTTCTCCTCCACCGCCAGCACCGTCTTGCCCGGCGCCAGGCCGGTGCGGTTGCCCACGCGGAAGATATGCGTGTCGACCGCGAACGTCTCCTGCCCGAAGGCGGTGTTCACGACCACATTGGCGGTCTTGCGCCCGACGCCCGGCAGGGTGGTGAGCGTATCACGATCCTCCGGCACTTCGCCGCCGAAATCACGGACCAATATTGCCGACAGGCCGATCACATTCTTGGCCTTGGTATTAAACAGCCCGATCGTCTTGATGTGCTGCTTCAAACCCTCTTCGCCCAGATCGACCATCTGCTGCGGCGTGGTTACTTCGCGGAACAGCGCGCGGGTCGCCTTGTTCACCCCTACATCGGTCGCCTGCGCGGACAAAGTGACGGCAACCAGCAACTGATAGGGATTGCCATATTCCAGCTCCGTCACCGGCGCGGGATTGGCTTCGGCCAGACGGCTGAAGAAATCGAAGATCTGCGCCTTGTTCATGGGTTACAGGCCCAGCACGCCCTTCATATCGTACCGCCCAGCCGGTTGCCCGACCAGCCAGCGCGCCGCCTTCACCGCGCCGCGGGCGAAGATGGTGCGATTCTCGGCCCGATGGCCGATCTCGATCCGCTCGCCTTCGGTGGCGAAGATCACCTGATGGTCGCCCGCCACCGATCCGCCGCGCAGCGCAACGAAGCCGATATCGCCCGGCGTGCGCGCGCCGGTAATGCCGTCGCGGCCGCGATCGCTATGCTCGGCCAGCGGGATATGCCGACCGCGTGCCGCCGCTTCGCCCAGCATCAGTGCGGTGCCGGACGGCGCATCGACCTTGTGCCGGTGATGCATCTCGACAATCTCGATATCCCAATCGTCGCCCAGACCCGCCGCCGCCTTTTCCACCAGCGCCGCCAGCAGGTTGACGCCCAGCGACGTATTACCGGTCTGAAGCACCGGAATATGCACGGCCGCCTCATCGATCAGGGCATGATGCACCGGTTCCAGCCCGGTCGTGCCGATCACGATCGGCTTCTTCGCCGCGATACAGGCATCCAGATGCGCGGATAGAGCACCCGGCACGGAAAAGTCGATCAGCACCTCGCTCGCTTCCGCCAGCGCCAGCGTGTCGGCGGTCATGGCGATCCCCGGCGCGATCTCGCCCGCCGGATCGCGATCGGTGCCGCCTGCCAGCCCCAGGCCGCTATCGGCCGCGACCTGCGCGATCGCGCGTCCCATCCGGCCCGCTGCCCCGAAAATGCCGATCGTCGTCATGTCCCGCCTCATTCCCTATTCGTCAGGCCGTGGCCGATGCCAGAGCGGCGCGGCTTTGTCATCCCTGCGCCTTGGCGCGGCCGCGCTTGCGCTCTAATGCTCCTATCATGCGCAGCGACATCCACACTATCGTCATCCTAACCGGAGCGGGCATTTCCGCCGAATCCGGCCTCGCCACCTTTCGCGGGCCTGATGGTTTGTGGGAAGGGCACCGGGTGGAGGATGTCTGCACCCCGGAAGCGCTGGCGCGGGATGAGGCGCTGGTGCATCGCTTCTATGACGAGCGGCGCGCGAAATTGACGAAGGTGGCGCCCAATGCCGCGCATCAGGCGCTGGCCGCGCTCGACGCCGCCTGGCCCGGCGACCTGCTGATGGTGACGCAGAATGTGGACGACCTGCACGAACGGGCCGGAGCGAAGCGGCTGATCCACATGCACGGCGAACTCAAATCCGCCCTTTGCGCGGCCTGTGGCAAGGCAGTGCCGTGGGATGACGCGCTGCCGCCCGGCAGCATCTGCGATGGCTGCGGCAAGCCGCGCCTGCGCCCCGACATCGTCTTCTTCGGCGAAATGCCCTATGAAATGGACCGGATCGACGACGCCGTGCGCGACGCGGATCTGTTCGTGTCGATCGGCACGTCGGGCGCGGTCTATCCTGCCGCCGGCTTCGTCCAGACCGCGCGCCATGTCGGCGCCCGCACGCTGGAACTCAATCTCGATCCGTCGGCCGGCAGCATCTATTTCGATGAAACGCGGCTCGGCCCGGCCAGCGAACTGGTGCCCGATCTGGTGCGCGCGTTGCTGGCCTGATCCCGAAAGCCTCTCGCATTACCCGGCGCTTATAGTATAGCGCGGCCTTTCAACATCTCTGCGGAGCGACCAGTGATTACTGTCCAGCGGGTGGCCAAGGCCGCCGGCAAGCATCTGACCAAGACGGCGCTCACATTGCGCAAGGCTCTGGGCGCGCGCGCGACGCGCAGCTGCCCGGCCTGCGGCGGCGCAGTGGTCGGCTTCTTCCGCTATGGCGACAATGGCGAATGGGGTTGCCCGCAATGCGGCGCCTCGCCGCGCGAGCGGTTGATGAACTGGCTGATCCAGCAGGGCACGTTGACCGTGCCGACCGCCGGCGCGATCCTGCACATGGCCCCCAATGAAGGGAGCCTCGTCAGGCGCTTTTCCGCCGCTGCCGATTATGTCCCGGCGGACCTCGATCCCGCGCGCTACACCGTGCCGCACATGCACCGCGTCGACCTGATGGAATTGGCCGACAGCGACCGCTACGACCTTTTCTACGCCAGCCATGTGATGGAACATGTGCCCGACGACATGGCCGTGCTGCGCAACATCCATCGCGCGCTCAAGCCGGGCGGCGAAGCCTGGCTGATCGTGCCATTATGGGACAAGCCGACCGAAGACGGCAGCTTCGACATTCCTCCGCGTGAGCGGGAGCGCCGCTTTGGCCAGTGGGACCATGTGCGCCAATATGGCCCCGATTTCGCCGATCGCATCCGCGCCGCCGGGTTCGATCTGGAGGAAATAGACGCCGCGTCGATCGACGTCGCGACCCGCCATTTCCATGGGCTGGACGATCGGCTGTTCCGCGCGCGCAAGCCGGGCGGAGAGTCCGCACGGTGAGCCGCCTCGCGCGGCTGGAAGGTTCGGCCCGCTTCCTTGCACTGGTGAAGCTCGCCAATGTGGGGCTGGTGCTGATCTGGGGCTTCGCCGTCACCTTCGTGTTCGTGCGGGTGCTGCCGATCGGGGAGTTTCAAGCCTTCCTGCTGCTGGTCGCGTTCGGCAATTTCACGATTTCGGCGGAATTTGGCCTGACCAGCATCATTTATGCCCGATTGCGGCGGCATTGGCTGGGTGGGGAGGACGCGGCCCAGGATGGCGGTTTCCGGCTGGAAGAAATGGGCGTCCTGTTCCTGTTTCTCGGCCTGCTGGTCGTTGGAGCCACGGCGATCCTGATGATCGCGCTGGCGGGCGGCTGGCTTTCGACCGGCATGCCCTTGCTCTTCCTGCTCTTCTTCCTCTCCGCCTGCCTCAATCTGCCGGCCTTGCTGGCCAAGCGTGCGCTGGCGGCGGTGGACGGCAATTTTCTGTGGGAAGGACTGGATTGCGCTCGTCGCGTCGTGACGATCGGCCTGCTGCTTGCCATGCTGGCCGGCCTGGACCCGCGCCTGTCGGTTGCGCTGCAACTGATCGTCAGCATCGCCGTGATCGGCTATGCCATCGGTCATGTCCATCGCCGTCTTGGCATGACGAGGCGCCGCTGGCTGGCCTTTCGCGTCGGCGGCGGTCATGTCCGCGCCCATTATCTGCGCGATATCGGTGCCTCTGCGGCCTTCACCGTCTCCGATATCATCGCCTATAACGCGCCCTATTTCACGATCGCGCTCGCGACCAGCGATGCCAGGCCGATGCTGATATTCGACTTCTTCTTCAAAATGTCGCGTGCCCTGTCGATGCTGGTCCGCGCCACGGTGGAGGCCGCCCTGCCGCGCATCACCCGCGCCTTCCATGCCGGCGACACGGCCCGCCTGCGTCAGTTGCTCGGCCGTGCATTGGTGGCGGCTCTGCTGTTCGCCGTGGCGCTGTCCGCGCTCCTACTGCTGGCGGGCGACCGGTTGTTCGCCATATTGTTCGACGGCCGCGCCGTGATCGACCGGGCGGATATCCTGCTCATCATTCTCGCGCTAGCGGCGCTGACCCTGCTCAGCGTATCCGTCTATGTCCAGGCGGCGCTGGGGCGCTTCGGCGAATTGCTGGCCCGTTCGCTACCGTTCCTCGCCGGATCGCTGGCCAGCGCGCCGCTCGCTCTGCTGCTCTGGCCGGACCGGTTCGACCTCGCCTTCCTTGCGCTCTACGCCTTGACGCTGGCGGGTGTGGCCATGCTCCATCTTCTCTCCCTGCGCCGGTTGGTGCGGGCATGAAGGTCGCCATGGTCGATCCCTCGCTCTTCACCGGGCGCTATGACGACAGCCTGTGCGCGGCGCTGGCGGGGGAGGGCGCGGACGTCACCCTGCTCGGCCGCCCTATGCGCGACACCGACGCGATCGTGCCGCAGGACTACAGCTATCGCTCGCATTATTTCCGCCGCAGCGAAGCCTTGCGCACGCGATTGGGGGAAGGGCGCGCCTTCCGTCTCGCCAAGGCCGCGGAATATGGCCTGGCCTGCGCGCTGGGCGACATCGCACCGCTCACAAGGGCCGATATCGTCCATGTCCAATGGCTTCCGCTGGCGCCCGCCGACCGATTGCTGCTGAGCCGGCTGAAGGGGCGCACGGCGCTGGTCCACACGGTCCATAATGCGGACGCCTATCATGCCGACGCTGGCCTTCAGGGGCGCGGCTATCGTGCATTGCTCGATCTGTTCGATGCGCTGATCGTCCATGGCGACACCACCCGCGCGGCCTTGATGGGGCAGGGCGTCGATCCCGCCCGCATCCATGTGACCCCGCACCCGCCGATGCGCCTCGCCCCGGCCACGCCCGCCGACCTCGCCGCCATACCGGCACCAACGGTCCCGCGCCTGCTCTTCTTCGGCACGATCCGCCCCTATAAGGGCGTCGATCTGCTCATCGAGGCCTGCCTCCAGCTCTGGCGCGCCGGCCACGCTTTCGAACTCGTTCTGGCCGGCAAGCCCTTCATGGACGTCGCGCCATTGACTGATGCCGTTGCAAAGGCCGGTTTCGCCGACCGGCTTGTCACCGATTTCGGCTTCCTGACCGAGGCCCGGCTCGACGCGCATATGGCCCACGCTGACATGATCGTCTTCCCCTATCGCCACATCGATTCGAGCGGCGCTTTCCTGTCCGCGCTGCATCATGGCAAGGCGATGGTCACATCCGATGCCGGCATGTTCGGCCAGTTGCCGGACGGCGTCGTGGCCAAGGCGCGGGCGGGAAATGAACCCGCGCTGGCCCAAGCCCTCTTGCCGCTGATCGAAAGCGCGGCCATCAGGCACAGCCACGGGGCGCAGGCACGCGCCTATGGACAGGCAATGGGAAGTTGGAAGGATATGGCGGTGGCGACCATCGGCATTTATGAAACCGCACTGGCCGCGCGCGCATGAACCGCTATCTGCGCGAACTGGCCGACCGCAAGCTGGCCATGCGCCTGGCGCTGGCCGGGCGGGTTCATCAATATCCCGAAATTCAGGCGCTCAAGCGCTTCCTGTCGGCCTTCTCGGTCGACTGCCTGTTCGACGTCGGCGCCAATCGCGGCCAATATGCGACCATGCTGCGCAAGGATGCGGGCTATAAGGGGCTGATCCTCTCCTTCGAGCCGAACCCGGACGTGTTCGTCGAATTACAGAAAGCGGCCGCGTCCGATCGCAAATGGCTTGTATTCAACATGGCCCTGTCCGATTTCGACGGCAACGCCAGCTTCAACATCATGGCCGCCGACCAGTTCAGCTCGCTGAAAAAACCTTCGGGTGAACAGGACGCCATCTTCGCCGATCGCAACAAGGTGACGAAGACGGTGGAGATGCAGTGCCGCCGCCTCGACACGCTGCTTCCCGAACTGGTGGCGCAGCATGGCTTTGCGCGCCCTTTCCTCAAGATGGATACGCAGGGGCACGACCTGTCGGTGTGCGAAGGCGCGGGTGCGGTCCTGGCCGATATGCTCGGCATCCAGACGGAACTGGGCGTTCGCCCCATCTACGAAGGCGGCACCGGTTATCGCGCGATGATCGACTGGCTGGGCGATCGGGGCTTTGTCCCCTCCGCCTTCTTCGCCAATAACAAGGGGCATTTCCCCCTGCTGGTCGAAATGGACGGCATCTTCGTCAACCGGACGGTGGTCGGGGCTTGACCATGGGCGACACAGCCGGGTTCGTCAGCGCGCGCCGCCTGTTCCTGGCGGGAGCGATCGGCCTGGCCCTATGGCTTGGCGCGACCTTCCTTTGGCATGTCACCTATCGGCAGGGCGTCAGCTTGGCCGTCATCCTGCTGCTCGATCAGGATTTTCCTGCGCTGCTGGGATCGCTGTTGCTGCTCGCGCTCGCCGCGCCCTGGGCGGAAGGGAAGGGGTTTGCGCTCCCCCGGCCGACCGCGCGCATCGTGGTGCCGCTCATCGTCCTGCTGGGCATGGCGGCATGGGCCGGCCATTATGCGCTGTTTCAGGATTATGCGATCAGCCGGGACGAGGAAGTCGCCCGCTTCGCCGCCGCCTATATGCGCGAAGGCCTGTTTGCCCGCCCGATTCCGATGGAATGGGAACCCTATCGCCGCGCGATCATGCCGGAATTTTTCTCGCCCTTCGGCGCGGCGGATTATTGGACGGCGGCCTATCTGCCGGTGAACAGCGCGATCCAGGCGCTCTTCTGGCAATTGGGCGATCCCAATCTGGCCGGCCCTGCGCTGTTGATGGCGGGCCTGTTCGCGCTGTGGCGGGTGGCCCTGCATCTGATGCCCGATCGCCCGGATGCGGTGTGGGTGACGGTATTGCTCGGCGCGTCGTCCAGCCAGTTGTGGGTCACGGCCATGACGCCCTATGCCATGACCGGCCATTTCGCGCTCAACATGGTGTGGCTGGCGCTCGTCCTGCGCGGCGGGTTGGTCGGTCATTTGAGCGCCGGGGTGGTGGCGCTCATCGCCGCCGGCCTGCACCAATGGCATTTCCCGCCGATCTTCATCGCGCCCTTCATCCTGTGGATGCTGCTGGCGCGGCGTTGGACGGTCGCAGCCTTCCATGTGCTGACATTGGTGGCGATCGTCATCATCTGGGCGAAGGTTTGGCCGACATTTTTGATGCATGCGCTCGGCGCCCCGATCGACATCCGTCCCTCGGCCGGGGTCGCGGACAAGGTCGGCAGCCTGTTCGAACGTCTGGGCGATCGCTGGCAGCCGCTGGTCAACATCACCCGCTATGTCGCCTGGAACAATATATTGATGGTGCCGCTCGCCATGCTCGGCATCGCCGCCATGCGCTGGCGCGCGATGATCCGGGGGCAGGAAATCGCGCTGCCGCTGGCGATGGGCTGTATTGCCGGATGCCTGCTGGCACTGGCGCAGGGCTATGGCTGGGGCTTCCGCTACGCCCATGGTTTTATCGGCCCCTTCTGCCTGCTCGCCGGCCTTGGCTGGGCGCGTTTTCGGCCGCAGGGGGCGATGCGCCCGCTGCTGATCGGCATGGCCATCACCATTTTGGCGAGTGGCTATCTGGTCTGGCGCACCCATGCTTTCGTCGCGCCCTATGCCGCCAGCCATCGCCTGATCGATTCGAGCGAGGCGGACGTCGTGCTGGTCGATCCGCGCGGCGGGCTTTACGTGACCGACCTGGTGCGGGGCCGCAACGGCGTGCCGGGCAAGCCGATGGTCATGAACCTTGGCATGCTCTCGCTCGATCAGGTGGACGACCTCTGCAAATCCTATGTGGTGGAACTGTTCGACCGCGCCGAATTTCGTCCGCTTGGCGTGCCGCTTGCGCGCTGGAACCTTGGCCGGATGGATGCACTGCGCGCCCATATGAAGGAAGAGGGGTGCGATCGCCCGGTTCAGCCGCCGTTGCCCGAAAGCTTCGAGGATGCGTTCAACGCCGCCGACAACGCCATGTAATCGGCGGCCGCCATCCGTTCGGGGAAGCCCATAGGCTCCCAACTCCGTCATCGCGCTCTAATTTACCGCCAGCGCCTTGGCCACTTCGTCGCGATAGAGCAGCATCACCGACCCGTCCTCGCCATGAACGGCGCGGATCGGCAGGCTCAGTTGCAGGACGGACAGAAATTCCCGGCTGCCACCGATCGGGAAGCGCCCGCCGATGCGCAGGGCCGACACGCGGGAATCGCCGATCAGGATGGGCGCGGCGCGATAGCGGTTGAACTCGCCTGCGGCCTGCTCGACCGTCTCACCATCCAGTTCGACCATCTGCGCCCGCCATGCGGTGCGCTGATCCACCAGCTTGGGACCAAGGCGGGTAAGCGAAACGGTGCGCGGCTGGATCACCGCGCCGCCACCTGCCGCCACGGCATGGGGTTTGCCCTTGCTGCAATAGACGATGACCTTGCCCTTGGTCACGGTCAGTTCGACGATCGATGGCCGCATCCGCACGTTGAACGCCGTGTCCGACGAACGAATCACGGCGGATCGCGCTTCGACATCGAAGGGGCGCGCTTCATCGGCGCTGACGTCGAAGGAGGCTTCGCCCTTGAACAGGCGCACCTTGCGGCCATGCGCGGTGAAACGCACTTCGGCTTCGCTGTCGCTGTTGAGGTGCAGGACCGTTCCGTCGTCCAGCTTCACGTCGCGCAATTCGCCGATGGCGGTCTGGTAACGATCCACCCCGTTGAACGTGCGGATGGTGACGATCGCGGCGATGATGAAGAACAGGATCGCGATGGCGGCCGCGATCATGATGTTGCGCGACAGGCGGCGCTGCTGTTCTTCGCTGACGATCTCCGCCATGGGCGGCAAAGTGATATCGGCAGCGGCACTTTTCAGCCGCTCGGCAGCGTCCCACGCGGCCTCGGCGCGGGCGAAGGCGATGGCATGGCGCGGGTCGCTTTCGACCCAGTCGCAAATCTCCGCTTCGTCCTGCGGACTGGGATCGCTGTTAAGCCGGGCTAGCAGGCGCGCGGCTTGCGCCTCGATCGAGTCCCTGTCTGCGCTGTTCGAACCTGGTCCCGACGCCTGCACGCTCGAAGTCCGTTTCCTCACGTTCTGCCCAGGCCCGCATAACTATCGCGATGGCTTTGGCCAGATGTTTTTCAACAGTAGAAACGGATAGAGACATTTCCTCCGCTATTTCCAGCATCGATTTTTCATGGATGCGCCGCAAAATGAATACGCGGCGACATTGGGTCGGCAACGACTCGACGATGGCTTCCACCTGTCGCAGTGCCTCGCGGGCATGAAGCTGGGCCTCGATATTATTTTCGCCGCCCAGCAATTCCAGATCGGCGATGGTTTCGAAACTGACCACCTTGTTGCGGCGGGCGGTGTCGATGACGAGGTTGCGGGCGATGGTGAACAGATAGGCGCGGCCTGTCGTCACATTCTCCCAATTTTCCGTGGCATAGGCGCGGGCCAATACTTCCGCGACCATATCCTCCAACTCATGGGTCGACGGCAATATTCTGCGGAGGCGGCCACGAAGGGCGGCTTCCTGTGGCAGGATAACCGTCTTGAACCAGTCCAGTTTAGCGCGAACCCTATGCACGTTGACCCCCTTATTTTGTCAGCCGCGCCTCTCCAGCATTTCATTTTCTGTCTTCTTGATGACATATTTCAATCATGGATGCAGGGGCCTGTCCAGCCACGGAACAGTCATTTTCCGGCAAAAGACCAAAATGGTTCCCGCGATCGTAAATTAATTGTGGATATGTTGCGGCAAGCGCACACTTGTGTCGCGGCAATCCTTTGCCTTGCGCCCGCCCCGTCAGTCGGGCGGCGGCGGCAGTTCGGCGGGCGCGCTGTCGGGCTGGTCGTAATCCGGGCCGACCGGGCTGATTTCGTCCGGCTGGGTCATCGGTGTCTCGTCCGGCGTGCTGGGCACGGGCAGTTCGTCGGGCGATTGCGGCTCGATCCGGTCGGGCGGGGGAAGGCCGTCGGGATTATGATCCGGGCGGGTGGCCATGTCTGTCTCTCCTGTGTAACGCAATGGACCTACGTTCGGGCAGCAGGGCGGTTCCGCAAGGCTTTCCACTATAGCTTGCCTCTTACCGCGCTTTTCTCTATGCCGCGCCGACCGGCGACCGATGCGGGCGTGGCGAAACTGGTAGACGCGCCAGATTTAGGTTCTGGTATCGTATGATGTGGGGGTTCGAGTCCCTTCGCCCGCACCAGACGCCGCCTGCGGCGACGCCACCGAAATTCAGCTGAAGAAAGCGTTTGAGAGAAGAGATGCAGACTGTCGAGACGTTGAACGAGGGCCTGAAGCGCGCCTACACCGTAACCATCACGTCGAAGGACATCGACGCCCGTGTCGATAAGGAAGTGCTGGCAATCGCACCGCAAGTGCGCATGCCCGGCTTCCGCGCCGGCAAGGTGCCTGCCAACCTTGTAAAGAAGATGCATGGTGAATCGCTTCAGCGCGACGCCCTGAACAACAGCATCCAGGAAAGCATCCAGAAGCTGATCGCCGACCAGAAGCTGCGTCCCGCGATGCAGCCGTCGGTCGAACTGGACGAAGGCTTCGAATTCGGCAAGGACGCCGAAATCAAGGTCGCTCTGGAAGTGCTGCCCGAAATCGCGGCGCCCAGCGTCGATGGTCTGAAGCTGGAACGCCTGACCGTCGAAGTTGCCGACGCACAGGTCGATGAGGCCGCCGGCCGCATCGCCAGCCAGCAGGGCGCACTCGAAGAACATGCCGCCAGCCACAAGGCGAAGGACGGCGACACGCTGAAGATCGATTTCGTCGGCAAGGTCGACGGTGAAGCGTTCGAAGGCGGTTCGGCCGAAGGCGTGAACCTCAAGATCGGCGCCGGCCAGTTCATCCCCGGCTTCGAAGAGCAGCTGACCGGCGTCAAGAAGGGCGAAGAAAAGACGATCACCGTCACCTTCCCCGAAGATTATGGCGCCGAACATCTCGCCGGCAAGGAAGCGACGTTCGACATCACCGTCCAGTCGATCCTGAACGCCGACAAGCCCAAGGTCGACGAAGAGTTCGCCAAGTCGCTGGGTCTGGAAGGTCTGGACAAGCTCAAGGAGCTTCTGAAGGGCCAGATCGAGCAGGAACATAATGGCCTGACCCGCACCTATATGAAGCGCAAGCTGCTCGATCAGCTCGCCGCTTCGCACGACTTCGACGTGCCGCCCAGCATGGTGGAAGCCGAATTCGCCCAGATCTGGCAGCAGCTTCAGCATGAAGCGACCCATGAGGAAGATCCGGCCGCCGCGATCGCCGAAATGGAAGCGGAGAAGGACGATTATCGCGCCCTCGCCGTGCGTCGCGTTCGTCTCGGCCTGCTCCTGTCGGAAATCGGCCAGGCCAATGGCGTCGTCGTCAACGACCAGGAAATGAACCGCCTGATCATGCAGGCGGCGCAGCAGTACGGCCCGCAGGACCGCGAGCGCTTCGTCCAGTATGTCCGCCAGGATCCGATGGCCGCCGCCCAGCTGCGCGCCCCGCTTTATGAGGACAAGGTCGTCGACTTCCTGTTCGAAAAGGCGGAAGTCACCGACCGCGCCGTGACCAAGGAAGAGCTGGAAGCCGCGATCGAAGCCGAAGATGGCGACCTGAAGCCCCACGTCCATGGTCCCGACTGCGGTCATGACCATCATGACGAAAAGCCCAAGGCCAAGAAGGCTGCGCCCAAGAAGAAGGCCGAAGCCGAGGACGCACCTGCCGAAGCCGCTGCTGAAGAAGCACCGGTGAAGAAGGCCGCGCCCAAGAAGGCCGCCGCCAAGAAGGACGAAGCGGTCGCCGAGGAAGACGCCGCCGCCGAAGAGAAGCCCAAGAAGAAGGCTGCTCCCAAGAAGGCTGCCGCCAAGGCCGAATAAGCCCGCCTTTGCGATCATGAAGAGCGCCCGGCTTCCCCGCGAAGCCCGGGCGCTTTTCATTTCGCCCACGCTTTCCTTTCCGGGAATGGCATGGCAGACGAAATCTTAATCATGATGCGCCATGTCGAACCCAGCTAGATGGGGACATGGGAAGGCGATGAAGGAATATCCCGCGGTGAACAGTCAACCGGCCGTTGCGGCCCCGCGCGTCGCGGTGATCCTGCCCTGCTACAACGAAGCCGGCGCGATCGTGCAGACGGTGGAGGATTTTCGCCGCGCGCTGCCCGCCGCCGACATCTACGTGTTCGACAATAACAGCACGGACGGCAGCCGCGAACTGGCCGCCGGGGCAGGGGCCATCGTCCGGCGCGTGGGCCAGCAGGGCAAGGGCCATGTCGTGCGCCGCATGTTCGCCGACGTCGACGCCGACATCTACATCATGGCCGATGGCGACGCGACCTATGAGGCCGCCGCCGCCCCCCGCATGGTCGCCGCCATGCTGGAGGATAATCTGGACATGGTCGTGGGCGCCCGCAAGTCGGAGGTAGAGGAAGCCTATCGTCGCGGCCACCGCTTCGGCAATTGGGCGCTGACCAGCCTGCTCAAGCAATTGTTCGGCCGCAGCTTCACCGATATCCTCTCGGGCTATCGCGTCTTTTCCCGCCGCTTCGTCAAAAGCTTCCCGGTCCTGTCGGCCGGCTTCGAGATCGAGACGGAAATCAGCGTTCATGCGCTGGAACTCGCCATGCCCGTGTCGGAAGTGATGACCGCCTATGGCGCCCGCCCCGAAGGATCGGTCAGCAAGCTCAGCACCTATCGCGACGGATTTCGCATCCTGCGCACGATCATCACCCTGTACCGCATCGAACGGCCGATCCTGTTCTTCGGCATCATTGCGGGGCTGCTGGCGGCGCTGGCCCTCGGCCTTGCCGCGCCGCTGATCGTCACCTATCTCCACACCGGCCTGGTCCCGCGCTTCCCCACCGCGATCCTGGTCACCGGCGTGATGATCCTGGCGACGTTGTCGGCCATGTGCGGGCTTATCCTCGACACGGTCGTGCGCGGCCGTCGCGAAGTCCGCCGCCTTGCCTATCTCGCCTTCCGCGCGCCATCCGACTACGGCCGCCGCGACTGATCCTCACTCATGCCCTGAAGGTGGTGACGCCTTCCCCCTTGAACCATCCGCCTTTTGTGCCGATGTAGGGACTGGGCAAAAGCACCAGACTGAAAGAGCACAATGACCGATATCATGACCGATCCCATGGCCGCCCTGGTCCCCATCGTCATCGAACAGTCGAACCGCGGCGAACGCAGCTTCGACATTTTCTCGCGGCTGCTGCGTGAACGCATCATTTTCGTCACCGGCCAGGTCGAAGATCATATGGCGTCGCTGATCGTCGCCCAGCTCCTGTTCCTCGAATCGGAAAATCCGAAGAAGGACATCTGGATGTACATCAACTCGCCCGGCGGCGTGGTGACGGCTGGCATGGCGATCCACGACACGATGAAATATATCCGCCCGCAGGTCGGCACCGTCTGCATCGGTCAGGCCGCCTCGATGGGTAGCTTCCTGCTGGCCGCCGGTGAGCCGGGCAAGCGCATCGCGCTGTCCAACGCCCGCATCATGGTGCATCAGCCGTCCGGCGGCGCGCAGGGCATGGCGTCGGATATCGAGATCCAGGCCAAGGAAATCCTGCGTATTCGTCGCCGTCTGAACGACCTGTACGTCCAGTACACCGGCCAGACGCTGGAAGCGGTCGAAAAGGCGATGGATCGCGACACCTTCCTCGAAGCGGACGAAGCCAAGGCGTTCGGTCTGGTCGACGAAGTGTTTGATCGCCGCCCGGTGGCAGTCGATCCTAACGACGCTTAAAGACAATCTTTACCGCGACGCGTCACTTTCACCCCTTGTGGAACGGGCGCGCCGCGGTCTAGAATGGCCTTTGGACCAGAAAATCCCTCACCGAACGCGGTTCTGGTGACTGTAAACCGGGGGGGAAGAGAGAATGGCGAATGACTAAGCTTACCGGTTCGGATTCGAAAAGCACACTATACTGCTCCTTCTGCGGGAAGTCGCAGCATGAGGTGCGCAAGCTGATCGCAGGA
The DNA here is from genome assembly GCF_008710155.1 of Sphingobium limneticum. Lineage (GTDB taxonomy): Bacteria > Pseudomonadota > Alphaproteobacteria > Sphingomonadales > Sphingomonadaceae > Sphingobium > Sphingobium limneticum. Next base: position 222,298 of record NZ_VYPZ01000003.1, on the reverse strand, counting down.
CCGACCGTGTTCATCTGCGACGAATGCGTGGAACTGTGCAACGACATCATCCGCGAGGAGACCAAGGGCGGTCTTGTCGGCAAGAAGGATGGCGGCGTGCCCACCCCGCAGGAAATCTGCGATGTGCTCGACGATTATGTGATCGGCCAGAACCGCGCCAAGCGTGTGCTGTCCGTCGCCGTCCACAATCATTACAAGCGCCTGAACCACGGCTCCAAGCCGGGCGAGGTGGAACTGGCCAAGTCGAACATCCTGCTCGTCGGCCCGACCGGCTGCGGCAAGACGCTGCTGGCGCAGACGCTGGCCAAAACGTTCGACGTGCCCTTCACCATGGCGGATGCGACCACGCTGACCGAAGCCGGCTATGTCGGTGAGGACGTGGAAAACATCATCCTCAAGCTGCTCCAGGCGTCCGACTATAATGTCGAAAAGGCGCAGCGCGGCATCGTCTATATCGACGAGATCGACAAGATCAGCCGCAAGGCCGAAAATCCCTCCATCACCCGCGACGTGTCGGGCGAAGGCGTGCAGCAGGCGCTGCTCAAGCTGATGGAAGGCACGACTGCTTCGGTTCCGCCGCAGGGTGGCCGCAAGCATCCGCAGCAGGAGTTTTTGCAGGTCGACACGACCAACATCCTGTTCATCTGCGGCGGCGCCTTTGCGGGCCTGGAAAAGATCATCGGCGACCGTCTGGAAGCCAAGTCGATCGGCTTTGGCGCCCATGTCGCCGCGCCGGAGGAGCGCCGGACCGGCGAACTGCTGCGTCAGAGCGAGCCGGAAGATTTGCTCAAATTCGGCCTGATCCCCGAATTTGTCGGCCGTCTGCCCGTCATCGCCACGCTGGAAGATCTGGACGTGACCGCTCTGGTCAAGATCCTGGTCGAGCCGAAGAATGCGCTGGTGAAGCAATATGGCAAGCTGTTCGACATGGAGAATGTCGAGCTCAGCTTCACCGACGATGCGCTGACCGCGATCGCGAAGAAGGCGATCGAGCGCAAGACCGGTGCGCGCGGGCTGCGGTCCATTCTTGAAGCGATCCTGCTGGACACGATGTTCGACCTGCCATCCATGCAGGGCGTCTGCGAAGTGGTGGTCGACAAGGATGTCGTCGCCGGGACCAAGGAACCGATTCGGGTTTTCAGCGAAAAGGAAAAGCGGGCCGAAGACGCGGCCTGATTTAACCCCTTTTTACCCGTATGAAATATGGGCCGGCGAGCGATCGCCGGCCCTTTTTCATTTTGGTTGCGTGCGCTGCACAAAAATTCCTGCCGCGTTGCAAAATTGCACCAGTGTCAAACTAGTCGGTTTGGCTGAGAAAATGTCATTAAACTTCAATAAATTACCATCAAAGGCGGGGCCTGCCAAAGCCTGAACGGGTGTGGCGGGGGAGGAATGTGACAGTCCTGCGGGTGCATTGTAACATAAATGCAATCGACGCATCACAGGGCCGTCGCCAGCAGCCGCCAAGAGCGGCGCCGGCTTGAAAGAGCAGACAGTTTAGGGGCGTGGCTCGCGCCACTCTTGAAAAGGGACAAGGGTCAAATGAAGAAATTTCTGATGGGCAGCGCCGCGATTATCGCGGTCGCCAGCCCCGCAATCGCATTCGCGCAGTCGACCGGTTCGGATGATTTCGATACCATCGTCGTAACCGGCGCAACCGTCAGCCAGGGCGTTGGCGGCGTGAAGATCCCCGACTCGCCCAAGGCGAAGGTCGTGCTGGGTCAGGAAATCATCCAGGCGCAGCGCCCCGGTCAGACGATCAACGAAATCATCAACCTGGTGCCGGGCGTCAGCTTCACCAACAACGATCCCTGGGGTTCGTCGGGCGGCAGCTTCACCATCCGTGGCTTCAGCTCGGACCGCATTTCGCAGACCTTCGACGGCATCCCGCTCAATGACTCGGGCAACTATGCGGTTTACACCAACCAGCAGGTTGACGCCGAACTGATCGAAAACGTCAACGTTAACCTGGGTTCGACCGACGTCGACAGCCCGACCGCTGCTGCGGTTGGCGGCACCGTCAACATCAAGACGCTGGAGCCGAGCGACGAGTATGGCGTTCTGGCCAGCGCCAGCTACGGCAACATCGCGGCCAGCGGCGCAGGCGATCGCCCCTATTTCCGCATGTTCGGCGTGGTCAACACCGGCGACCTGACCGGTCATGGCACCAAGGCTTGGTTCTCGGCATCGCGCCTGAAGAACGACGCTGCCTTCGCCAACTATGGCAAGGTGTACAAGCAGCAGTATAACGCCAAGATCTGGCAGGATCTGGGCGACAATGGCGACTTCATCTCGCTCGCCGCGCACTACAACCAGAACCGCAATAATTTTGGTGGTTCGCCGCTGCGCGCCAACGCCTTCACGGGCGACAAGGCTGGCCGCTTCTATAACATCGCTGGCGGCGCTCCTTGCACACGCATCACCCCGACCAGCGGCGTGGCTGACGTGGAACTGGCGTCGAACTATTGCGGCACCGATTTCGAACGTCGTTACAATCCGTCGAACACGGGCAATATCCGCCTTAATTCGAAGTACACGCTGACTGAGCGTCTGACTTTCTCGATCGACGGCGCTTATCAGTGGGTCAAGGCGAACGGCGGCGGCACCACCGTGGCGCGTGAGCAGTTCTTCACCACGGGCGGCTCGTTCACGGGCAACTATGGTGGCACCTTCTATTTCGGCCGCGACCTTAACGGCGACGGCGACACGCTCGATCGCGTCCTGGTTGCTCAACCCAGCCAGACCAACACCCGTCGTTGGGTCGGTATCGCTAACCTCGCCTATGAAATCAGCGATGCACACCGCGTCCGCTTGTCGTACAGCTACGACCGTGCGCGTCACCGTCAGACCGGATATGCTGGATTCCTTGACCGGAATGGCGAACCGTTCGACGTGTTCCCGATCAATGATCCGATCACCGATGCTGCTGGCAATGCTCTGCAAAAGCGTGATCGCAAGTCGATCGCCGAACTGAACCAGATTGCTGGTGAATATCGCGGTCAATTCTTCGAAGATCGTTTGTCCGTGCTGATCGGAGGCCGCTTGCCCTTCTTCAAGCGCGAACTGGATCAGAATTGCTTCACAACCAGCTCAGGCGGCTTTGTGGATTGCGTGCCGGAAAGCCAGCAGGCGGCATATATCGCGACCCGCGCCTACACCTTCAACCCGGTAACGGGTCGTGCGACGGGTTCGGCCGCACCGCAAGAGCGTAAGCTGAAGTACGACAAGTTCTTGCCGAACGTCGGTGCGACCTTCAAAATCACGCCGGAAATCAGCATTGCGGGCAGCTATGCGAAGAACCTCTCGGTGCCTAGCACCGACGCGCTCTACAATGCTTTCTACTTCCCGGCTGGCAGCGACGAAGCTTACCGCGTCCCTGAAACCTCGGACAGCTTCGACGCCAGCATCCGCTACACTTCGTCGAAGGTTCAGGCTGCGATCACCGGCTGGTACTCCAAGTACAAGAACCGCCTGGTCACTGCCTACGATATCGACGGCAACGGCACCGACACCAATCTGGGTCCGGTGAAGAAGTACGGCATCGACAGCAGCATCTCGTACAGCCCGATCAAGGAAGTGACGGCTTACCTGTTCGGCTCCTACATCAAGTCGGAAATCCAGAACGACGCGGTGACGGGCAGCTGCGCACTCGACAGCGACATCCAGCTGGCGGGCCTTTGCTACACCCAGAATGGCGTCAACTATCTGCGCACCGCCGGCAAGCGTGAACGTAGCGCTCCGAAGTATCTCTTCGGTGGTCGTCTGCAGGGTAATCTGGGTGACTTCACCTTGGGCGTTCAGGCCAAGAAGACCAGCTCGCGCTTCATGAACGACATCAACGGTGAAGTTCAGACCGCAACGACCAGCACGGGCTTGACGAAGATCATTGCACCTGGTGCGAAGTTCGGTGCCTACACCGTCGTCGATCTGGACCTGCGCTACTCGCTCGCCAGCCTCGGCATGGAAAAGGGCGCGATCCAGCTGAACGTCAGCAACCTGTTCGACAAATTCTACGTCGGCTCGTTCAGCGGCGGTCTGGACACGCTGGCCAGCTCGTCGTCGGCCTTCGTGAACTTCGGTTCGCCGCGCGCGATCAGCGCCTCGCTGATCATCGGCTTCTAAAAGTCGATCGATACCCAAAAACAGAAAAGGGCGGGGAGCAATCCCCGCCCTTTTTCCATGTCTGCCACCCGCTGTCCTATTCGCGCGACGCTGCCTATGATGGGCAGCGCCGCTTTCCGATAGGATCAGGCCGGCGTAACATCATGTCGAAATCTGCGGGAAATGTGCGAAGTTAAGCGGCGCCTCAGCGCAGGCAGCTATCCAGCCCGTCCCGCTGCACCACCCCGATCCGCGCTGCGATCGTATTGCCATAACGACGGGTAAAGCCGCTCGGCGCGACCGCCGCTCGCTTCTTGGGCAGCGGCAGGACGGCGGCGATCCGCCCGGCTTCGGCCCGGTTCATCTTGCCCGCGCCATGATGGAAATAGCGGATCGACCCGGCCTCCACGCCATAGGTGCCGATCCCCGTCTCCGCGACGTTCAGATAGACTTCCATGATCCGCTTCTTGCCCCAGATCGCCTCGATCAGGACCGTGAACCAGGCTTCCAGCCCCTTGCGCACGAAGCCGCCGCCCTGCCACAGGAAGACATTCTTCGCCGTCTGCTGACTGATGGTCGATCCGCCGCGAATGCGTCCGCCGCTGGCATTATGGATCGCGGCCTTGGCGATGGCATCCACGTCGAAGCCATGATGGGTGCAGAACTTCCCATCCTCGCCGGCGATCGCCGCGCGGGCCATGTCCGGATCGATATCGTCCAGGCTGGTCCAGTCCTTGGTAATGCCATTGGGATCGAACAGCATCGTCAGAGTCACCGGCGGCGGCACGAAGCGATAGATCGCCACCATGAACAGCGACAGGGCGATGAAACCAAGCAGGATCTTGACCGGGATCATGATCCAGCGGAAGCGGCGGCGGGGCGATGCGGAGGATGCTTTCATGCCCCCGTTGGTAGCGCGCCCGCCTTATCCGTTTCAAGCCGCCGCGAGCGTACCCCGCCGCTGATCGCGATTGATCAGCAGCACCAGTCCCGCCCCGATCAGGCAAAGGATCCCCGCGCCGATGAAAGCGGGCATATAGCTCGCCCAGACCGTCCGCGCCAAACCGCCGCCCAGCGCTGCGCTGGCCGCGCCCAGCTGATGCCCGGCGAAAATCCAGCCGAAGACGATATTCGTTCGCTCCGGTCCGAAACGCTGTGCCGTCAGCTTCACCGTCGGCGGTACCGTCGCGATCCAGTCGAGGCCATAGAAAACCGCGAAGAGCGACAGGCTGTAGAGCGAAAAGTCGCTGAACGGCAGATAGAGGAGGGAAAGGCCGCGCAGGCCATAATAGACGAACAACAGCCAGCGATTGTCGAACCGGTCGCTCAGCCAGCCCGATCCCAACGTGCCGAAAAAGTCGAAAAATCCCATCATCGCCAGCATCGACGCTGCGCCCACCGCCGCCAGCCCATAATCACCGCACATCGCGATGAAATGGGTCTGGATCAGGCCATTGGTGCTGGCGCCACAGACGAAGAAGGAAAAGAAAAGGATCCAGAAAGTCGACACCCGCGCCGCATCACGCAACACATGGATCGGCATGAGCAGCAGTGCGCCCAGACTGGCGGGCTGCGGCGGCACGGCCTGCACATCGCTTTCGCCATAGGGCGCCAAGCCCATGTCCGAAGGCCGGTCCCGCATCAGCAGGACCACGGCCACGCCCGCGACCACGATCGCCCCGCACACCAGAAGCAATGCCGCGCGCCAGCCATGCGCCGCCGTCAACCCCGCCAGCAGCGGCAGGAACGCCAGTTGCCCAGTCGCCGTGCTGGCCGACAGCAAGCCCATCACCAGCCCGCGCCGCTGCCCGAACCAGCGGGTCGCCACCGTCGCCCCCAGCACCATCGCCGTCATGCCGGTGCCAAGGCCGATCACCACGCCCCACAGCAGCACCAGTTGCCATAGCTGCGTCATGCCGAGCGACAACAGCAGGCCACCGATCACGATCGACAGCGAAATCAGCATCATCCGCCGCACCCCGAACCGGTTCATGAAGGCCGCCGCAAATGGCCCCATGCCGCCGAACAGCAGGAAACGGATGGCCAGCGCTCCGCTGATATCCGCGGCGCTCCAGCCGAATTCCTTCTGCAAGGGGATGATGAACACGCCCGGCGCTCCGACCGCGCCCGCGACCACCAACATGGTGAGGAAGGTCGCGCCGACCACGGCCCAGCCATAATGGATATTCCTTGCGGACAGGCGGCGTGCAATGGCGGTCGAGAACATCAACGTCCCCCTTCGGGCGATAATCGGACTGGCGTTAAATGATGAACATCATATATAAGGTCAAGAGGCCATTTGAGGAGCGCCGGATATGAAGGTCAGCCGCGATCAGGCTGCGCGCAATCGGGAGAAGGTGGTCGATGCCGCATCCCGCCTGTTCCGCGCACGCGGCGTGGATGGCGTCGGCATTGGGGAGGTCATGCGCGAATGCGGCCTCACCCATGGCGGATTCTACAACCAGTTCGGGTCGAAGGATGCGCTGGTCGCGGAAGCCTGCGCTGCTTCGCTCGCCAACAGCGCCACGCGCTGGCGAACCGTAGCGGCGGAAGCGAGGGAGGGTGACGCGCCCGCCGCCATCGCCGCCAATTATCTCAGCACCCGCAACCGCGACGCGCCCGAAACCGGCTGCGCCCTGATCGCGCTGGGGCCGGACGCCGCCCGGCGCGGTGGTGACCTGGCCGGCGCCTTCCGGCAGGGTTTCGAGGAACTCACCACCATATTGCAGCAGAGCGGACCGGAGTTGGATCGTCAGGACGCGCTGGCCCGTATGGCGCAAATGGTCGGCGCGATGGTGTTGGCGCGCGGTGTCGCCGATCCGGCCCTTTCCGACGAAATATTGGCGGCCGTCCGCCATAGGCTGGACGTGCCGGCATGAGCGATTGGCGCCCGATGCGTGTGGCGGACATTCCATCCGTCGCCGCCATTTCCGATGCGGTCCATGGCGACTATACCGAACAGGCGGCGGTCTATGCCAACCGCCTGCAACTTCATCCGCGCGGTTGCTGGCTGCTGGAGCGGGATGGCAAGGCGATAGGCTATCTGATCAGCCATCCCTGGGAAGGCACGCAACCGCCGGCATTGAACCAACTGATAGAAAAGCTGCCGGAGCCGGCCGATCATTATTATCTGCATGATCTCGCCCTGCTGCCCGATGCACGCGGTACCGGTGCGGCGCAGAGGGCGATAGGGATCGTGCAGGATCGGGCTGGAAAGGCCGGCGCACGGCGGATCGCGCTCACGGCCGTCAATGGCGCGGACGCCTTCTGGGGCCGCAACGGCTTCACTGCCATGGCCGCAGGCGGCACCTATGGTGGGGACAGTCTGGCGATGGAAAGGTTTCTCTGATCGGCGCTTCGATTAGAGCCAGCTATGCCCATCCGGTCCTGCGCAACCATGGGGCGGCATCTGGCCGACAAAGCGTGTCTGCATCTTATGGCAGCCCCAGTTACGCAGCGGCGCAGGCATATAGCCATTGAGCGCAATGCCGACTTCATCATAGGGGCTGTCGCCCAGCGCGACATAGGCGTACCAGCGACCGCCGAACATCATGGCGATACCGACCGAAAGAACGATGATAAGCCTCAGAATTTTCTGCATTTCTGTTCCAGGTTGAAAGGGAAGGGCAGATGCCACTGCCTCCGCGATCGCCATGGATCAAGCCCGTTAACCGCTTCCGGTCCACCGACCGCCGACAACAAAAAAGCCCCGGATCGCTCCGGGGCTTCTTCTGTCATTCTGTCCGACCGATCAGGCCAGCGCGAAGCGGGCCATCTTGCCCAGCTTGTCGCCGGCAATGCGCATCATCGCCTTTTGCAGCTTCTCGAAAGCGCGAACCTCGATCTGGCGTACGCGCTCGCGCGACACGCCATAGACCTGGCTCAGCTCTTCCAGCGTCTTGGGCTCTTCCGCCAGGCGACGTTCGGCCAGGATATGCTTTTCCCGATCATTGAGATCGGTCATCGCTTCGACCAGCATCTGGTGACGCTGCGTCTTTTCCTGTTCCTCGGCAACGCGCTCGTCCTGCAACGGGTCGGTGTCTTGCAACCAATCCTGCCACTGGCCTTCGCCATCTTCGCGCATCGGCACGTTGAGCGACGTATCGCCACCCATCGCCATGCGGCGGTTCATGGACACGACGTCATCTTCCGACACGCCCAGATCGGTCGCGATCTTGGTCACGTCTTCAGGGCGCAGGTCGCCATCCTCGAACGCTTCGATATTGTTCTTCATCCGGCGAAGGTTGAAGAACAGCTTCTTCTGCGATGCGGTGGTGCCCATTTTGACCAGCGACCAGCTGCGCAGGATGAATTCCTGGATCGAGGCGCGGATCCACCACATGGCGTAGGTCGCCAGGCGGAAGCCGCGTTCGGCCTCGAACTTCTTCACGCCCTGCATCAGGCCGATATTGCCTTCGGAAATCAGCTCGCTGACCGGCAGGCCATAGCCGCGATAGCCCATCGCGATCTTCGCCACCAGGCGCAGGTGCGACGTGACCAGCTGCGCAGCCGCATCCGGATCCTGATGCTCCTCATAACGCTTGGCGAGCATATATTCCTGCTCGGGCGTCAACAGGGGGAACTTCCGGATCTCGGAGAGATATCGGTTGAGGCTGGCTTCACCGCCCAGCGCCGGAACTGCGGGGACATTGCTCTTGGCCATGTCGTTACCTTTCCCTTTCATGCACGGCGGGACCCAGAAGAGGCGTCCTGCACCGTCGCAAACTTGTCAGAACCTATACGTGGAGCTGGCTTAACAGTTCCTGCATATCGCTAGGCAGTACACTTTGAAACAAAAGCCGTTCGCTCGTTACCGGATGTATGAACCCCAGGCTTTTGGCGTGCAATGCCTGCCTTTTGAAACCCAGCGTTTCCAGTATTGATTTGAAACCTTTTCTTTCTCTACCGTAAACCGGATCACCGATCAAGGGGTGCCCGATATGGTGCATATGCACGCGAACCTGGTGCGTACGGCCGGTTTCCAGCCGACATTCGACCATCGCCGCGCCCTGCAAACGCTCGACCATGCGATAATGGGTCACGGCATGTTTGCCCCGACCTTCCCGATGAACCGCCATCTTCTTTCGATCAGCGTCGGATCGGCCCACCCAGGCATCCACCGTGCCGGAAGCGGGAACCGGCACGCCATAGACGATCGCGGCATAGAGCCGGTCGATACTATGATCCTTGAACTGCCGGGCCAGTCCCTCATGCGCCTTGTCGGATTTGGCGACGACCAGCAGGCCGGACGTATCCTTGTCGATGCGATGGACGATGCCCGGCCTGGCGACCCCGCCGATGCCGGAGAGTTGCCCTTCGCAATGATGCAGCAGCGCATTGACCAGCGTCCCGTCCAGATTGCCGGCCGCCGGATGCACGACCAGCCCCGCCGGCTTGTCCACCACGATCAGGTCGGCATCTTCATGCACGATGGTCAGCGGAATATCCTGCGCCACCGTATCCAGCGGGACAGGGGCGGGCAGCGTGACGGTATAGGTCTGGCCAAGGGCGACTTTCATCGAAGCGTTGATCCTGGAGACTTGCGCGCAGAACACTTGCCCCTCGGCGATCAGGCCCTTGATCCGCTCGCGCGACAGGTCGGGCAACAGGTCCGCCAGTGCACGATCAAGCCGCAGCCCGTTCTGCGCCTCGCTGATAATTGCGTCTAAGATGGAAACCCCCGGAACCATTGGTTACGGATGTAGGAATGATTGTAGGAATTTCAAGATCGCTGTTGGAACAAATCGTGGCCCTGGCCGCAGCGGACCGGCACGAGGTGTGCGGCCTGCTGCTCGGCGGCACCGATCGGATAGAGGCGATCATCCCGGCCGCCAACGTCGCTGCCGATCCGGCCCGTCATTTCGAACTGGACCCGGCGGCCCTGATCGCTGCGCATCGCGCGGCCCGTTTGGGTGGTCCTGCGATCATCGGCCATTATCATTCCCATCCATCGGGCGTTGCCGCCCCTTCCGTAACCGACGCGGCCTGCGCAACGGCGGATGGAAGTTTATGGCTCATCGTCGGGGGTAGGGAGACCACTTTATGGCGTGCCGGGCCGGGTACGGCGGTTAACGTCCATTTTACCCAAATCCGTCTCGACAGTCGGTGACCGAAAGGCGGCAGGCCGGGCTTGCATCGCCGCGCCGTGCAGCGCATTAGCCGCATAAGCGCTTCCCTTCCTTCTAATCCGGCGACCCTGATCCGCATGACCCATCCGACCGACAGTATCGAATTTGCCAGCCTGCTTTGCTCGCGTCTGTGCCATGATTTGCTCAGCCCGGTCGGTGCGCTCAATAATGGGCTGGAGCTGATGGCGGACGAAACCGATCCGGAAATGCGCCAGCGTTGCCTGGACCTGCTGGCCGACAGCGCCAAGACGTCGGCGAACAAACTCAAATTCTTCCGTCTTGCGTTCGGCTCTGCCGGCGGTTTCGGCGATGCCGTTCCGCCGCATGAGGCGAAGGTCGCGATCGAGGGCATGTTCGCCACCGCCGGCCGGGTGAAGGTCGGCTGGCTGGTCGAAGAACAGATGCTCGACAAGCTGGCGGCCAAGATCCTGCTCAATCTGGCATTGATCGCCGGCGACGCATTGGTGCGGGGCGGACAGTTGGATATCGGCGCCGAAAAGCGGCCGGGCCTGACCGAAATCGTCGTGCGCGGCGAAGGGCCCAAGGTCGTGCTCGACCCGGACCTGCGTGGCGCACTGGCCGGCACCCTGCCGATCGAGGGTTTGGCATCTCGCACCGCTGCCGCCTGGATGATCCGTCAGATGGTGATCGAAAGCGGCGGCGAGATCGCCTTGTCGCCCCCCGGTGAGCCTGTGCTGCTCTTCGGCGCCTCGATCCCCGATCGCCGTCCGTAAAAGCCCGGAACGACTGTCCAACTCGCTGTCTCGTGCGCGCGGGTTTTAAACAGTCACGCCTTGCATCTCCGCGACCAGCAACGCCATCAATTCCGCGACGGGCAGTGCGCGTGCCAGTGGCGCGCCCTGTCCTGCCCATTGCGCGCCATAACCGCCTTCGCCAGTAGCCTTGGCCGCTTGATGTAGCGCCTTCCCGGCATCATAGGCGATCGGATAATCGGGGGAGGGAAGGCCCATCTGCATGCTCCATTCGGTAAAGCGATTGGCAAGACAGCGGGCCGGACGCCCGGATATGGCCCGCGTCAGCATGGTGCGATGCGCCGCCGGACTGAACAACGCAGCGCGATAAGACTCTTCGGCGCTGCTTTCCGGGCAACCGATGAAGGCCGTGCCCAATTGCGCCGCCACCGCGCCCAGATCGAGCGCGGCCCTGATGCCTCGTCCATCCATGATCCCGCCCGCCGCGATAACAGGCAGGCCGGCCTGCGCCACCAGCAAGCGAGTCAGCGGCAAGACCCCCAACTGCGCATCCGGCGCATCGGGATCGAACATGCCGCGATGGCCGCCAGCTTCTATCCCTTGCGCCACCACGGCGTCGATCCCGGCAGCCTTGGCCGCCAGCGCCTCGTCCAAATTCGTCGCGCTCGCGAGCAGCAGGCACCCCGCCGACTTCAGTGCAGCGATCCGATCCGCATCGGGCAGGCCGAAATGAAAACTGACAACCGCCGGCCGTGCCGCGACCAGCATCTGTAGCATCGCATCATCTTCGGCAAAGCTGCGATAGATTTCCCGCAGCGCTGTGGGTTGCGTCGCGCCGTAACGGGCAAAGACGGGCGCCAGCGCTTCCAGCCAACGCCTCTCGGTTTCAGGCTGCGGTCGGGCAGGGGCATGGACGAACAGATTGACGTTGAACGGCCGACCGGTCAGCGATCGCACGGCGTCGATCATCCCGCGCGCGCCATCCGCATCCACAGCGCCGACCCCGATCGACCCCAATCCCCCCGCCTCGCTCACGGCCGCTGCCATGGCGGGCGTCGATACGCCGGCCATCGGCGCCTGAATGATGGGGTGGGTGAGGCCAAGGCGATCGAGTGTCATGCTCCTTATGTGGGCGCGCCTGGCCCAAAGGAAAAGGCCCAGCCGCATCGCTGCGACCGGGCCTTCCCGAAAGTCAGGGCTGAAAGGATCAGCTGCTGTAATACATGTCGAATTCGACCGGCGAAGGCGCCATTTCCCAACGGTACACTTCGGGCCACTTCAGTTCGATATAGGATTCGATCTGGTCCTTGGTGAACACGTCGCCCTTCAGCAGGAAGTCGTGATCGGCTTCCAGGCTGTTGAGCGCTTCACGCAGCGACGCGCAAACGGTCGGCACCTGGCTCAGTTCTTCGGGCGGCAGATCGTACAGGTTCTTGTCCATCGCGGCACCCGGATGGATCTTGTTCTCGATCCCGTCGAGGCCCGCCATCAGCAGCGCCGAATAGCAGAGATAGGGGTTGGCCATCGCGTCGGGGAAACGGAACTCGACGCGCTTCGCCTTGGCACCCGCGCCATAGGGGATGCGGCACGATGCTGAACGGTTGCGGGCCGAATAGGCCAGCAGAACAGGGGCTTCAAAGCCCGGCACCAGACGCTTGTAGCTGTTGGTGGTCGGGTTGGTGAAGGCGTTCAGGGCCTTGGCATGCTTGATGACGCCACCGATGAAGTAGAGGCACATGTCCGACAGGCCGGCATAGCCTTCACCGGCGAACAGCGGCTTGCCACCGTCCCAGATCGAGATATGCGTGTGCATGCCCGAACCATTGTCTTGCGCGATCGGCTTGGGCATGAAGGTTGCCGACTTGCCATAGGCCTGGGCAACGTTCCACACGACATATTTATAGACCTGCATGCGGTCCGCGGTCTGAACCAGCGTGCCGAAGGTCAAGCCCAGTTCGTGCTGCGCAGCGGCGACTTCATGGTGATGCTTGTCGCAGGGGAGGCCCATTTCCAGCATGGTGCTGACCATTTCGGCGCGGATGTCGGTCGCGGGATCGACCGGCGCGACGGGGAAGTAACCACCCTTGGCGCGCGGACGGTGGCCCAGGTTGCCGCCTTCATATTCCTTGCCGGTGTTGGTCGGCAGTTCGATGTCGTCGATCTTGTAATAGCTCTGCGAATAGTCGTTTTCGAAACGCACATCGTCGAACATGAAGAATTCGGCTTCCGGGCCGACATAGACGGTGTCGCCGAAACCGGCCGACTTCACGAACGCTTCGGCGCGCTTGGCGGTCGAGCGCGGATCGCGGGTGTAGAGTTCGCCGGTGTCGGGTTCCACGATGTCGCAGATCAGGATCAGCATCGGGGTGGCGCTGAACGGGTCGACATAGACGGCGTCCAGATCGGGCTTCAGGATCATGTCCGATTCGTTGATCGTCTTCCAGCCCTCGATCGAGGAGCCGTCGAACATCAGACCCTGGGTCAGTTCATCCTCGCCCAGCACCGAAGCGACCATGGTCAGGTGCTGCCACTTGCCCTTGGGATCGGTGAAGCGGACATCGACCCATTCGATCTCCTTTTCTTCGATCATCTTCAGGATGTCTTTAGGCGTGTTAGCCATGTGAACTTGCCCTTCTTTTAAAATACCCCCCCGAAGGGGTAGGTTGATATGCGTTCGCCAACGCTCCTGGAGGTGTCCCCCCTTCAAGCCGGCGAAAACCCGTTGAAATCAGATGGCGTCGCTGTCCCGCTCGCCGGTGCGGATGCGCACGGCGCCTTCGATCGCCGAGATGAAGATCTTGCCGTCGCCGATCCGGCCGGTCTGCGCGGCCGAGCTGATCGCTTCGACCACCCGTTCGGCCAGCGCGTCGTCGACGACGACTTCCAGCTTCACCTTGGGCAGGAAATCGACGACATATTCGGCGCCGCGATAGAGTTCGGTATGGCCCTTCTGCCGGCCGAAACCCTTGGCTTCGGTTACCGTGATGCCGGACACGCCCACTTCGTGCAGGGCTTCCTTCACCTCGTCCAGCTTGAACGGCTTGATGATCGCTTCGATCTTTTTCATCACTCGTTATCCCAACCCATGACGCACGTTCCGGGTGCGGGCGCGACCCGCATCCATCTCTTCTTCAAGGAACGATCGTCATGCCCCCCAAAGGCAGGCGCCGTTCCCATTACCAATCAATTACCGTGCCAAATGGCGAATCGCTAGGAATGCTTTCGGCGATGCAGCAATCTTTGTCCATATTGCCCGTATTCTGGGCAATATCATGACGTCATGCCTGTTTTTTGGGCAGCAATCCGATGATCAAAGTGCATAAGGCGGGCAGTCGAAACCGGCCGGGCTTTTGGTGAAGATTTCACAGCCGGTTTCGGTGATGCCGATACTATGTTCGAACTGAGCGGACAGGGTACGATCGCGGGTCACGGCGGTCCAGCCATCGTCCAGCATCTTCACACCGGGCTTGCCGATGTTGATCATGGGTTCGATGGTGAAGAACATGCCGGGGCGCAATTCGGGACCGGTGCCGGGACGGCCGATATGCACGACCTCCGGACTGTCATGGAAGACCTGGCCCAGGCCATGGCCGCAAAAGTCGCGCACCACGCCATAACGATGCTTTTCGGCATGGCGCTGGATGACATAGCCGATATCGCCCAGATGATTGCCGGGCTTGGCCTGCTCGATCCCCAGCATCAGGCACTCATAAGTGACTTCGACCAACCGCCGCGCCTTGATCGGCGCATCGCCGACGATGAACATGCGACTGGTGTCGCCATGCCAGCCATCGACCAGCGGCGTGACGTCGATATTCAGGATATCGCCATCCTTGAGCTTATAGTCCCCCGGTATGCCATGGCAGATGACATTGTTGAGCGAGATGCAGCAGCTATGGGTGTAGCCGCGATAGCCCAACGTCGCCGGCACCCCGCCGCCATCCAGCGACATACGGCGGACGATGTCGTCCAGTTCGCCTGTGGTCACGCCCACCACGACATGCGGCACCAGCGCGTCCAATATCTCGGCGGCCAGCCGCCCGGCCTTGCGCATGCCGGCAAAGCCGGATTCGTCATAGAGCTTGATCGCGGTGGAGCGGGTGGTCGGCGTATCGGCCGTCATCGTCATATATTCGGTCATGGCCCATTTATAGGCGCACCGACCGGATAATGCGAGAGGGCGGCTAGGCAGGATCGGCGGGGCAGGCTATGGGCTGGCCATGGCCGATCCCACCCGCATCTGGACCGCTGCGCTGATTGTCATCGGCGACGAAATTCTCTCTGGCCGAACCCAGGACAAGAATGTGAGCCAGATTGCGGTCTGGCTTGGCGTTCAGGGCATCCGCATGCGCGAAGTGCGCGTGGTGCCCGACGACCAGGACGCGATAATCGAGGCGGTGAACACGCTGCGGGCGCGCAACGACTATCTCTTCACGACTGGCGGCATCGGCCCCACGCATGATGATATCACGGTCGATGCGATCGCGGCGGCGCTGGGCGTGGGCGTGGACATCCACGAAGGCGCGCGCGCGATCCTGTCGCGCTATTATGAAACGCGCGGTGGCCTGACCGAAGCGCGCCTGCGCATGGCGCGCGTGCCGGCCGGCGCCGACCTTATCGAAAACCGCATGTCGGGCGCGCCGGGAATCCGCCACGGCAATATCTTCATCATGGCCGGCGTGCCTTCCATCACCGCCGGCATGCTCGATAGCCTGACCGGCAAGCTGGAAGGCGGCCTGCCGCTTCAGTCGGCGACGATCGGTTGCTGGGTGGCGGAAAGCGAGATTGCCGATCTGCTGGCCGCCACTGAGCGCGCGCATGTGGGGTGCCAGATCGGCAGCTATCCTTTCTTCCGCGAAGGTCGCACGGGGGCCAACTTCGTGATTCGCTCGACCGATGCCGCGACGCTGGACGCCTGCACCGCCGACCTCAGCGCCGCGCTGGAGCGTGGCGGCTGGGCCGTAACGGCTGGCGGTATCTGATCGAGCCTTTTATTTGGTCGCGCTCGCCAGATAGGCGATGAGGTTGGCCCGATCGGCGGCATTGGGCAGGCCGGCAAAGGCCATGCGATTGCCCGGCACGAATCCGCTCGGCTTGGTCAGGAACGCGTCCAGGCTTTTGGCGTCCCATCGGATCTTCGCTTTCTGCATCGCCGGGGAATAGGCGAACCCAGCCGTTGTCCCGGATGTTCGGCCGAATAGGCCAGCGAGCGAAGGCCCGATCTTCTTCGGTCCCGGCTTTACATCATGGCACAGGGCGCACCGCGCGAACACGCTCTTTCCCTTGGCCGCGTCACCGGTCTGCGCCATTGCGGGCATGGCAGTGCCGCAAAGGGCCGTCAGGATGAAAATTCTGGAAACGGATGCAACGGAAACCATCAAGCCTACCCCTAATCTCTTATCGCGCGGCGAGGGCTTCATCCGTCTGCCGCGATGCCGCTTTATGGCGGCGTGTCTGAATGGAGGTTTAAGCGGCTGGAGATCAACCGCATATTCCAACCGCCGGTCACAAAAAGAACGGTCCAGTTTCAATGGTGCGACGATCGGAAAGGGTGGTGGACACACTTGGGCTCGAACCAAGGACCCGCTGATTAAGAGTCAGCTGCTCTACCAACTGAGCTATGTGTCCATGCTGGGGCAACTATGCGCTCCGGCGTGGCGGGCTGTTAGCAGTCGCTTGCGATTCTGCAAACAGTAAATTGCTTTGTGACAGAATTTTTTCACGTCGCACTGATTTAGCGCCAGTTTCCCGTACCCGCACGGCGCTTTCCTGCACGGTCGATCGCCATGATGATGCCCACGCACAACATCACGGTCAGCATGGACGATCCGCCATAGGACATGAAGGGCAGGGGGATGCCGACCACCGGCGCCAGACCCATGACCATCATCAGGTTGATGGCGACATAGAAGAAGACTGTTGTGGTCAGGCCTGCCGCCGCCATGCGTGCAAACTTATCCTGCGTCCGCATGGATACCCGGATGCCCCAGCGGAACAGCAGCATGAAGGCCAGGATCAGCAATGTGCCGCCCAGCAGACCCCATTCCTCCGCCATGGTCGCGAAGACGAAGTCGGTATGGCCTTCGGGCAGATAGTCCAGATGGCTTTGCGAGCCTTTCAGAAAACCCTTGCCCCAGATACCGCCCGAACCGATCGCGATCTTCGACTGGCTGATATGATAGCCGGCACCCAGCGGATCGCTCTCGGGATCGAGGAAGATCAGCACGCGGTTCTTCTGATAGTCGTGCAGGAAGCTGAAGGCGATCGGCACCAACGCCGCGCCCGCCAGCCCCGTGCCGACGAACAGGCGCATCGGCAGGCCGGCCAGGAACATGACGGTCACGCCGCCTGCCGCAATCATGGTGGCGGTGCCGAGGTCGGGCTGTACCAGCACCAGCATGAACGGCACGCCGATCAGCACCAGCGCCGGCCAGATCGCATTCCAGCGCCGTATCTCACCCACGGGCAGCATCGCATAGAAGCGCGCGACCGTCAGCACGATGATAGGCTTCATGAACTCGGACGGCTGCAATTGCATGAAGCCAAGGTTGATCCAGCGCTGGCTGCCGCCCGCAACGCCGCCGATCAATTCCACCAAAAACAGCGCGACCAGCACCGCGCCATAAGCGGGAAAGGCGAAGCGGGCGAAGATTTCGACGGGAATGCGGCTGAGCGCCAGTGCCATGCCGGAAAATATGCAGAAGCGCACCGCCTGATTGACGGCCCATGGGAAGATGCTGCCGCTCGCCGCGCTGTAGAGGACGACCGTGCCGAAACCGGCGATCACCAGCAGCAGCGCCAATATACGCCACGGAAATTCGGTGAGGGGCTTTGGAACGATGCTCATGGCGCGACCGGGCTGTTGGCGGCCGGTGGAACATCATCCTCCTCCGCCGGGGAGGGGGGAGCCGAGGATGGCGCTGCTGGCGCAGATGCGTTGCCGCTGGCGGCATTCATCCCATTGTCCGCGGGCGGCGGTACTTCGCCCTTCTCGATCGCCTTGGCTATGCGGAAAGACGCCATCTGTCGCGCCTGCCGCTCGGTCGGCGTGCCGCCCCAGCCTTTCTCCAGCGTTTCCAGCTTCTCCATCGCCTTGGCCGGATCGAACAGATAGGACAGCGTATCGCTGGCGATCATCGGCGCGTCCTCATTGCGGATCATATGGCCGCCATGCTCGATGATGCAGGCGATGGCATAGCGCGGATTGTCGAACGGCGCGAAACCCTGAAACAGGGCATGATCGCGCAGCTTGAACGCCAACGAGCTGTTGCCACGCACGCCGCCGGCGCGCTCCGCCATGGTGATGCGGCGGACCTGTGCGGTGCCGGTCTTGCCGGCGATCATCACGCCTGGAATGGAACTGCGCGCCGCGCCGCCGGTGCCGCCGCCATTGACCACCGCATTCATGGCATCGCGGATGACGACCAGATGCTCCTCGCTCGCCCCGACCGACGCCGGATCGGGCCGGGGGGCACCGAAGATGAAATTCGGCATCAGCTGCCTGCCGGTCGCCAGCCGCGCCGCCATCACGGCCATCTGTAGCGGGTTGATGAGCATATAGCCCTGACCGATGGTGGCATTCACCGTGTCGTAGACTTGCCATTTCTGGTTATATTTCCGTTCCTTCCATGCCGGATCTGGCACGGTGCCATAACTTTGGCTGGGGAAGGGCAGGTCGAATTTCTGGCCCATGCCGACGCGTCGCGCCATGCTGGCGATCCGGTCCATGCCGATACGCTGGGCCATCTGATAGAAATAGATGTCGCAGCTTTGGGCGATCGCACCGCGCATGTTGAGCGGTCCATGGCCACGCCGTTTGTGGCAATGGAACAGCGTGTTGCCGACGCGAATGGCGCCGGGGCAATTGATCGTTTCCTGCGGGCCGATCCCCGCCTCCAGCAGCGCCAGCGCCACCATGGGCTTCACCGTCGAACCGGGCGGATACAGCCCTTGCAACGTCTTGTTGCGCAGGGGGACATGATCGTCCTTCGACAGCATCTCATATTCCAGATGGCTGATACCATCGGAGAAGCTGTTCGGATCGAAGCTGGGCATGGACGCCAGCGCCAGTACGTCGCCATTGTGGCAGTCGATCACCACCACCGACCCGCTCTGGGTGGCCAGACGCCGTCCGGCAAATTCCTGCAGGCCCGCATCGATCGTCAATTTGATCGTGCGCCCCGGCGTGTCGGTGCGGGTCGTCAATTCCTGGACGATCTTGCCGCGCGCCGTCACCTCGACCCGCTTGGCGCCGGGCTTGCCGGTCAGATGGCGATCGAACGCCTTTTCCAGCCCGTCCTTGCCGACCTTGAAGCCCGGCGTGATCAGCAGCGGATCGCGCCGCGCTTTATAATCTTCCGCCGTCGCCGGGCCGACATAGCCCAGCAAATGGCCGACCGTCGCACCGGCCGGATAATGACGCGAGAAGCCCTGGCTCGGTGCGACGCCCGGCAAGTCGGGCAGGCGCACGCTGATCGCGGCATATTGATCGTAGGTCAGCTTGTCGGCGACCTGCACCGGGCGGAAACCGGCGGATTTTTCCAGATCCTCGCGAATGCGATCGACATCGTCCGGCTCCAGCTTGAGCAACTGGGCCAGATGGGTAATCGTCGCCTCCGCATCCACGATGCGCTGCGGGATCAGGTCGACTCGGAAATCTGTGCGATTATTCGCCAGCGGTCGCCCGTTACGGTCGATGATCCAACCCCGGCGCGGCGGTATCAGCGTCAGGTTGACGCGATTGCTCTCCGACAGCAGGCTGTATTTCTCATTCTGGACGACGCTGATCCAGGCCATGCGCCCGACCAGCACGGCGCCGATCGCCCCCTGCAATCCCCCCACCACCATCGCGCGGCGCGAGAAGGTGAAGGATTGGGTGGCTTCGGTGACGATCTTGCGCTTGGGGAACGGGAATTTCATGCCATCACGCGCCAGCGGTCGATCCACGCACATTGGCGGACGATGAAAGGAAACAGCAATATCGTCCAGACCATTTGCGGCGCGACCAGGAAAAGCGTGACATTACCTCCACCTGTGATCCGTGCGAAAAACAAACCACCGGAGATGCAGAAGATAATGGCGAGCGTCGCAATTAGCCAGTCCTGACGATAGCCGCGCCAAACCATCCGCTGTTCGATCGCATCGATGCCGATCAGCGCCACCGTCCACAGGAACATGGCCGACCCGACCGGTTGACCGCTCATGACATCGTCGAACAGGCCGAGCGGCAGGCCGATCCAGGCGCGCCACAGGTCCGGCCGCAACAACCGCCAGGCCAGCAGCAGCAGGAGGCCGAAGGGCGGCATGATCGGTGATTGGGCGATGACGGGCAATGCCGTGAGGAAGGAGCCCAGCATCACGGTGATGACCGGGGTGCCCGCCAGCCGGAAGCGGGAAGGATGCCGCCCCAGCCGTGGTACATGGTACAGATGCGGATCGATCATGGCTGGGCGACGTTGCCGGCCGCAGGTTCATCCGCCACGCCGGGTGCCGCCGGACCAGTGCGGGTCACCGCATCTTCGAAGGCGCGCTCGACCACCACCGCATCGACGCGGGCGGGGTTCGCCAGCGGCACCGCATAAGCGATTTCGCCCTGCGCGCGAACAACGACTGCGACAGGTATATTGGGTTGATAGACGCCGCCGATGCCGGACGTCACCAGCAGGTCGCCGGGCTTGAACGGGTTGCGGCCGGCCGTCAGCGCGCGGACCTCCACCGATCCGTCGCCAAGGCCGGTCGAAATGGCAGGAATGCTGTCATTGGCGCGGCGAACCGGCACGATATTGCTCGTGTCCGTAATCAACAGCACTTCGGAACTGTTGGGCGTGGTGATGTGGATGCGGCCGATCAACCCTTCGGGCGCGCGCACCGGCATGCCGGGTCGAACGCCCTGCCACCGCCCGGCGTTGAGCCGCGCGAAGCGACGCGCGCTGGTCGCGGACGAAGCGATCAGGCGTGCGGTCAGCACCTCGCTGGCATCGGAATCGACCAACCTGAGCAACTTCTTCAGCCGCACATTTTCCTGCGCGACGGCCTTCGCCTCGATGATGCGGTTGCGGTCCGCCTCGACCTGCCGGCGCAGCGCGACATTCTGCGACCCGGCGCGCCAATAGGCGGCCAGCACTTCGTCCACCGACCCGACGCCGCTCACCATACCCTTCAGGGTGTTGGACACGGGACGACTGACTTCGGACGTGGCAATGCGAATGGCGGCGAAGCCGGTGGGGTCGAAAATCGCGACCACCACCAACAGCAAACCAATGGTCGCACCGACCACCGCCACGACATAGCTGGCGAACAGGCTATATTGCGCCTTCCGGTTGATACCGGGGCGTCGGCTGGCTGGCCGCGCCATCTAATCGTCCTTTTCGATCAGGCGGTTTGCAGCACGCCCCGGAAGATCGGGTCTTCCATAGCGCGGCCGGTGCCAATGGCCACGCAGGTCAGCGGGTCTTCCGCGATGGTGACGGGCAGGCCCGTTTCGTCGCGCAGCTCATCATCCAGCCCCTTGAGCAGCGCGCCGCCGCCGGTCAGAACGATGCCCTGATCGACGATATCGGCGGCCAGTTCAGGCGCGGTGTTTTCCAGTGCGATCCGGACACCTTCGACGATGGTGCTGATCGGCTCGGCCAGCGCATCGGCGATCTGGCCCTGATTGATGCTGATTTCCTTGGGAACGCCGTTCACCAGGTCGCGACCCTTGATGTGGATCGTTTCGCCCACGCCGTCTTCGGGCGGCTGGGCGACGCCGAACTGCTTCTTGATCCGTTCGGCCGTGGCTTCGCCGATCAGCAGATTGTGATGGCGACGCACGAAGG
Source organism: Sphingobium limneticum (assembly GCF_008710155.1). Lineage (GTDB taxonomy): Bacteria > Pseudomonadota > Alphaproteobacteria > Sphingomonadales > Sphingomonadaceae > Sphingobium > Sphingobium limneticum. The sequence goes on along the minus strand of NZ_VYPZ01000003.1, from coordinate 200,539 downwards.
ACACGATCGCTTCGTCCATCTTGTCGCCGCCGACGCGGACCGACGTGGTGTAAGCGAGGCCACGCAGCGAGAGCACCGCGACTTCGGTCGTGCCGCCGCCGATGTCGACGACCATAGAACCGATCGGCTCGGTCACGGGCATGTCGGCGCCGATCGCGGCGGCCATCGGTTCTTCGATCAGGAACACCTGGCTGGCGCCGGCATTGCTGGCGGCGTCGCGGATGGCGCGGCGTTCGACGCTGGTCGAACCCGATGGCACGCAGATCACGATCTCAGGCGCGCGCCAGGGGCTGTGCTTGCCGCCATGCACCTTGGTGATGAAATGCTTGATCATCTGTTCGGCGACATCGATGTCGGCGATCACGCCGTCGCGCAGCGGGCGAATGGCTTCGATGGAATCCGGGGTCTTGCCCATCATCAGCTTGGCATCGACGCCCACGGCCTTCACCCGCTTCACGCCGTTCAGCGTCTCGACCGCCACCACCGACGGTTCGTTCAGCACGATGCCGCGACCGCGCACATACACCACCGTATTGGCGGTGCCGAGGTCGATGGCCATATCCTGCGAGGAGAATTTGAAGAGACGCGAGAAGATCGACATGCCTTATCCTGTATCGCCCGCCGTCCCCGCGACGCGACAAGGGGACCGGTCGGAAAGCTGTTTCTGCTCCTGCCGTTAACCTCAGCTTCCTTGCGCTTTGCAGTGCAAAAAATTTCAGGTCGCGGCTCGCGGAAAGCGCTCGCTTGGGCTAGTCCCTAATCAATGTCAATACGCCGTCTACCCGAACATCTGGTCAATCGTATCGCTGCCGGTGAAGTGGTCGAAAGACCCGCCAGCGCGCTGAAAGAGATCGTCGAAAACGCTTTGGACGCTGGCGCGACTCGCATCGCGATCCGCCTGTCCCATGGCGGGCTGGACCGGATCGAGGTCAGCGATGACGGCTGCGGCATGGATTCGGCCGACATGGCGCTGGCGTTGGAGCGTCATGCCACGTCGAAACTGCCCGACGATGCCATTGAAAATGTGGCGACTTTGGGTTTCCGGGGGGAGGCGCTCCCCTCCATCGCCAGCGTTGCGCGCCTGTCGATCGACAGCCGGCCGCGTGGCGCCGATGGCTGGAACCGCACCGTGGACAATGGGCAACTGGTATCCGAGGGACCGGCGGCACTTCCGCCCGGCACCCGCGTCACGGTCGAGCAACTGTTCGGCAAGGTGCCGGCGCGGCGCAAATTCCTGCGCACGGCCAAGGCCGAATATGCCGCCTGCATCGACATCGTCCGCCGTCTCGCAATGGCACATCCCTCGGTCGCTTTTTCGGTCGAGCATGATGGCCGCCGCGTGCTGGGCGTGCAGGGGGGCGAAGCGCGGGAGGAGCGGGTGGCCGCGCTGACCGACCGGGCGCTGGCCGACAATCATGTCATCGTCAGCCTAGAGCGGGAAGGGGTGCAACTGTCCGGCGTCGCCTCGCTGCCCACATACAATCGGGGCGTGGGCGATCATCAATATCTGTTCGTCAATGGCCGCCCGGTGCGCGACCGGTTGCTGATCGGCGCGTTGCGAGGCGCCTATGCCGATATGCTGGCGCGCGATCGCCATCCGGTAGTCGCCCTGTTCCTGGATGTCCCGCCGCTGGAAGTGGACGTCAACGTCCATCCCGCCAAGACCGAAGTGCGCTTTCGCGACCCGGCGCTGATCCGTGGCATGATCGTGTCCGGCCTGCGCCGTGCGCTGGATGCCGAAGGCTTCCGGGCTGTCCAGAATGCCGACCCCGCAGCCTTGTCCGCCTGGAAGCCGGAGCCGATTTCGCCGACGCCGATCGGGTCGATGCCGATCTTCGAGGCGGCGGGCGCTGTGCCGCCTCCCAGCTATAATCAGTTCACCCCATCCGCCGCCTTCGCCGATCGCCGAAGCTCGTTCATCACGCCTCCGCCGCAGGCCCGCGCCGAACCCGCCGCTGCGCCTGCCCCGGAAGGTCGCAGTTTCCCGCTCGGCGTCGCGCGCGGACAGGTGGCGCGCACCTATATCGTCGCGGAAGCCGAGGATGGCCTCGTCATCGTCGACCAGCATGCCGCGCATGAAAGGCTGACGCTGGAGCGGATGCGCCGCGCGATGGAGGGGCAGGGTGTAGCGTCCCAGGCTTTGCTGCTGCCCGAAGTGGTCGAACTGGAGGAAACCGCCTGCGACCGGCTGGAGGCGCGGATCGCCGAACTCAAGGAATTCGGCCTCGACCTCGAACGGTTCGGTCCTTCGGCCATGCTGGTTCGGTCCGTCCCAGCGATGTTGGGCCAGGCTGATGTGCAAGGCATGGTCACGGATCTGGCCGACGATCTGGCGGCCTATGACAGCGCCTTGTCATTGAAGGAACGGCTGGATCTGGTCGCCGCGACCATGGCCTGCCACGGCTCGGTCCGCGCTGGCCGGGTGCTGAGCGTCGCGGAAATGAACGCGCTGCTGCGGGAGATGGAAGTCACACCCCGGTCCGGCCAGTGCAATCATGGCCGCCCGACCTGGGTGAAGCTGGGCCATGGCGATATCGAGAAGCTGTTCGGGCGAAAATAGCTCGGTTCAGGCTGGCCGGGTCCGCCACATGGCGATCGGGATCATGGTCAGGACCGGTTTGTCGTCCTGATTGAAAATCGTCACCTTGTTGCGGACGATCCCCATTTCCGGGCGGCTTTGCGACGCTTTCTTGTCGATCACCTCGCTCCGCCCGCGCAGCGTGTCGCCGGGGCGGACGGGACGGAGCCAGCGTAGTTCGTCCACGCCCATCGCGCCTAGGCTGGCCGCCTGACGGCCCGGATGCGCCTGCATTTCGGCGACGAACATCTTCATGAACAAAGCCGCCGTATGCCAGCCACTAGCGGAGATCGTGCCGAAATGGGTGGTCGCGGCGGCTTCATCCGACAAGTGGAAGGGTTGCGGATCGAATTCGGCAGCGAAGGCGACCGTTTCATCGCGCGAGACGGTGAGCGGCCCGAAATCGAAACCATCGCCGATCGCGAGATCCTCGAAATAGACAATGTCTTCCATGCTCATCCGTCTCCGCTTACAACGGATGAGTTTCTAGGCCTGCTTTCCGTTTACGTCAATGTCAGGCGATGCTGATCGACGGTTGGCCACGCGGTACCGTCAGACTGGCGCGGGTACTGATCGCACCGCCCGGCTCCGACACCTGATCCATTACGCGGAAGCGCGTCGTCCACGCGTCCGGCGTAACCTCGCACACCAGATAGCCGCGCTGGTCGTTGATGAATTTCAGCTCCGGGCTGTTCTTCATCATGATCTCGCTGCCCGGGCGCACATCCGATCCGTCGCCGCCCGAGGAGATGGAGGTCGACACGAATTCTACCGCGACAGGCTTGCCATCGCTTTCCAGCAGGCCGGCGAAATTCTGATGCTCGTCGCCTGTCAGCACGACGACATTGTCGAGCCCACGCATCTTGCCCAGCAAACGGTTACGCTGCGCCGCATAGGCGGCCCAGGTGTCGATATTGTAGATTTTCTGCGTTTCGTCGGCATAGCGGCGCCGGTCGAGTGACATCATCATCACCTGCTGCGCGACGCAGTTCCACTTGGCCTGCCCGCGCGTCAGATTGCGGACCAGCCAGCTTTCCTCTTCCGGCGACACGACCTGCGCCTTGGGATCGTCGATATCCTTGCAATAAGGCTTGAACCCGTCGCCGCATGGCTGGTCCGTGCGGAAGGAGCGGGTGTCGAGAAAGTCGATCGAGAGCAGGTCGCCATAGCGCGCCTCCCGATACATGTCGGTGATGATGCCATTGCGCGGGATCATCGCCACGCGCACGGGCATATATTCATACCAGGCCTGCAAACCGGCCTGACGACGCAGGCGGAAGATTTCCGGCGGCGCCTCGCCCTTGCCGTCGAAATCGCCTACCCAATTATTCTGGACTTCATGATCGTCGAAGGTCGGGAACCATGTGTGGCGCGCGCGCGCCGCCTGCAAATCATAGTCGCTCAGATATTGGGCATAGCGTAGTCGATAGTCGGCGACGTCGATACAATCCTGTCCGATATGCTGGCGCACCTGCGGCGCGGGCAGGCCATCCTTGTCATAATTCGGCCCACGTTTCTTATATTCGTAGATGAAGTCGCCATAATGATAGACGAAGGCCAGATCATCCTCGCGCGCCAGATGGCGATAGGCGGTGAACAGCCCATCCTCATAATTCTGGCACCCCGCGACGCCGAATTTCAGCGCCTTGGGGCTGGCCGATGCCAACGGCAAGGTTCGCGCCCGGCCGCGCGACGACTGGTCGCCGCCCAGCGCGAACCGATACCAATAGGGGCGATCGGGTTCCAGGCCCGCGACCTCGACATGGACGCTATGGCCCAGTTCGGGCCGAGCGATCGCTTCGCCCGATGCGACGATGGTCTTGAACCGGTCGTCGCTGGCCACTTCCCATTTTACCGGCAGCGGCACGGTGGGCATCCCGCCATACGGCTCGAAGGGCTTGGGCGCCAGTTTGGTCCAGATGACGAAACCGTCCGGTGCCGGGTCACCCGACGTCACGCCCAAAGAAAAGGGGTAGCCGGCGAACCAGCTTTGCGCCTTCACGATGGCGGGCACACCTGCCAGCGGGGTGACGGTGGCAGCAGACAATATCTGGCGACGGGTCAGCATGGGGGCAATCCTCAGCGGGCGAGAAGGCCGGACAGGGCAGCGGCATCGCCATCCGACGCGCGCGGCGTTACTCCGATCAGGCGGGCGAGCAGCGGATAGACATCGACGTTGGCAAAGCCGTTGGCCGGCGTCTTCGCACCCTTGGCAAAAGCCGGGCCGTTGGCGATGAACAGCGCCTGCATTTCGGGCGCGCGATCGTCCCAGCCATGATTGCCGCCGGTCACGTCGCCCTTGGGCTTGCTCGGCTGGATTTCCCAACCGGTGTCGGCCAGGCAGAAATAGGGCGGGATGCGGCGGTGCGTACCATAATGGAAGCGCGCCGGTATCTCGCCTTTGCGCCAACATTGCATATGTGGCGTCGCCTTGAGCAGCGCAGCCTCCAGCGCCTTTTCATGACCCGCTGTGGCGGCCAGGCTGGCATAGGGGCCGCTTTCGACGATGCGGTAGTCGGCCGGGTTGGCGACCGTGTCGAGCGGAATGATCCGATCCGCCGAACGTGCCGCCATGCCATGGTCCGCCAGTATGATCAGATTGGCTGGCTGGCCCATCGCCCTCAATCCCGCGACCAGTTCGCCGATATGCGCGTCCACCTCCGCAATGGCCTGCGTCGTTTCCGGCGCATCCGGCCCCTTCACATGGCCCGCCGTATCGACCGTGTCGAAATAAAGCGTGACGAAGCGCGGGCGGATGGCGTCCGGGCGGCGCAGCACGTCCAGCACCATGTTGACGCGCTGGGTGCCGCCGATCTGCTGATTGAACTGCGCCCAGTCCTGCGGCCGCGCGCCCCCATGGATCGCACGAGGCCATTCCTTGTCCTGCGTGCCGCCCCATGGCACGTTGGATCCGGGCCAGAACATGGTCGCGGTGCGCACGCCGGCCTTTTCCGCCGTCACCCAGATCGGTTCGACATCGTTCCACCAGAAGGGATCGTCGCTCGCCATGGTGAATTTCTCGTCCGGGCGCGCGGCATCTTCCATGTTGTTGGCGACGATGCCGTTGCGGTCGGGCCGATCACCCGTGACGATCGCCCAATGATTGGGGAAGGTCTTGGTGGGGAAGGACGGCCGCATCGGCGCCTCGACCCCGCTGCTCGCCAGCGCCGCCAGATTGGGCGTGACCCCGCGTTGCAGATAGTCCGCGCGGAACCCGTCGATGGATACCAATATGGTAACAGGTACGCGCTGCTCCGCCTGCGCGGCGGGGGCCGGGCGCTCCGTCGAGGCGACGGTGGTGCAACCGCTCAGGGCGGCAAGGGCGAGCAGGGCAGGGGCGAGGGTGCGGGATAACATGGCGACTCTTCGGATTTTGTTCGGATCAAAATCGCTTAGCAGCCATGCCATGACGGTAAAGTGACGTTTTGGTAGGCTTTTATGTCAGCACGTTGCGCAGTACCATCCAGGCCTGCCGTTTCGCCGCGCGCGACAGGCTGGCATAGGCGCCGCTGGAGGATGGCAGGTCGATCAACTTCAGCGCAAGCCGATCCCCCAATTGCCGCCTGCCATGCAGGCTGGCCGTCTTCCCGTTGAAGCCGATACCCCGCAACGCCGGGAGCCGTTCCACGAACAGTCCAAGATCGCGCAATTCCGCGCCCTTGATGCTGCTGTCCAGGCTGCCGGGCCGCTCCGCGCTCTCGATCACGTCCCACAGGCCGACGCCGATCGCGCGCAGGCGTTTCAGCCGCATCGCATAGGGCTGGCCGCGCAGATCCTCTTCCAGCACATCGCCCAGCAAGTCCCAGAAGGCATTGCCGCGATGGGCATAATATTCGCCCTGCTTGATCGACGCGTCACCGGGCAGGCTGCCCAGGATCAACAATCGCGTATCGGCGTCGACGCTGGGCGGAAAGGCGGCCTTGCGCTGCGCAGGCATTTGACCAAGGCGCAGCGCCATGGGCGATCAGACGTTGAAGCGGAACAGCATGATGTCGCCGTCCTGCGTCACATATTCCTTGCCTTCAGACCGCCATTTGCCGGCTTCCTTCGCGCCGGCTTCGCCGTTGAACTGGACATAATCCGCATAGGCCATGGTTTCGGCGCGGATGAAGCCCTTTTCGAAATCGGTGTGGATCGCGCCGGCGGCCTGCGGCGCCTTGCTGCCCTTGGCGACGGTCCAGGCGCGGGCTTCCTTCGGCCCGACGGTGAAGAAGGTGATGAGGCCGAGCAGTTCATAACCGGCACGGATGATGCGGGCGAGGCCAGCTTCGGTCAGGCCCAGCGCTTCGAGATATTCGGCGCGTTCCTCGATCGGCATCGTGACCAGTTCGGCTTCGATCGCGGCGGACACGATCACCGCCTTGGCATTTTCCGCCGCAGCCTTTTCGAACACGCGGGCCGAATGGGCGTTGCCGCTCGATGCGCTGTCTTCTTCGACATTGCAGACATAGAGGACAGGCTTCGCGGTCAGCAACTGCGCTTGCGCGAAGAGGCGTTCTTCCTCGACGTCGCGCGGCACGGTCAGGCGCGCGGGCTTGCCGTCGCGCAGCAGGTCTAGCGCCTGGCCCAGCACGGCGGCGGCCGCCTTGGCTTCCTTATCGCCCTGCGCCGCCTTCTTGGCGAGGTTGGGAACGCGCTTTTCCAGGCTTTCCAGATCCGCGAGCATCAGCTCGGTTTCGACCGTCTCGGCGTCGGCGATGGGATCGACCTTGCCTTCGACATGGGTGATGTCGCCATCTTCGAAACAGCGCAGGACGTGGACGATCGCATCCGTTTCGCGGATGTTCGCCAGGAACTGGTTGCCCAGCCCTTCACCCTTGGACGCGCCGCGCACCAGCCCGGCAATATCGACGAAGCTCAACTGCGTTTCGATGATCTTCGCGCTGCCGCCGATCTTTGCGATGGTATCCAGCCGGTCGTCGGGCACGGCGACCCGGCCCTCATTAGGCTCGATCGTGCAAAAGGGATAGTTGGCCGCCTGCGCCGCCTGCGTTTCGGTCAGCGCATTGAACAGGGTGGACTTGCCCACATTGGGGAGGCCGACGATACCGCAACGAAAACCCATTTGACTGCCTTACAAGATCGGAAAGAAGGATTGGCGCGCCGATAGCGCTTTGTGCGTAGAAAGGCCAGCCTTTGGGGAACAGTCAAAGGCGGGTGGGACAAAAGGCGCAATTGATAAGCGCGGTGCCGATACGACATGGGGATGATGTCAGGAGACGATATGGAACAGAGTAGCGAAACCCACTGGATCGACCAAAATGGTCGCGCGTGGAAGAAACGTCCGGCGCATGAAACGGGCGTGATGGGCCGGTGCCCACGCTGTGGCGAGGGGCATATCTTCACCGGTTTCCTGACGGTGCGCGATCATTGCGAGGTCTGCGGCCTCGACTATAGTTTCGCCGATCCCGCCGATGGCCCCGCCGTGTTCGTGCAGCTTTTCGCCTGCGTGCCCGGCGTTGTCTTCATCATCATGTTGGAAATATTGGCGCGGCCTCCGCTCTGGGTACATCTGGCCGTGGGTATTCCGGTGCTGATCCTGACGGCGATCCTGCCGCTGCGCCCGATCAAGGGCTGGCTGATCGCGGCCCAGTTCACCACCCGCGCGCAGGAGGCCGGCACCGCTGCGCTCTGGGCGAAGCTGCATGGCCACGAACCGCGTCCCTAATTGCTGCGGTTTACCTTGATTTCGAACAATTTCGGCCAATTCTTGCCGGTAATGAAGACGCGGTCCTTGTCCGCATCATAGGCGATGCCGTTGGCGACCGCTTCGCTGTCGGTCACGCCGGCGGCCTTGCGCAGGGGCGCGACGTCGATCCAGTCGATCACGGCGCCGGTCGCGGGGTCTATCCGTGCGATGCGGGTATCGTACCAGATATTCGCCCAGATTTCGCCGCGAACATATTCCAGTTCGTTCAGCCGATCGACGGCGCGCCCGTTCCAGGTCACGGTGATGCGGCGCTGCTCGGCCAGGCTGTCGGGATCGAGGAAGCGCAACTGGGCGGTGCCGTCGCTCATGATGAGGCTGCGGCCATCCTGCGTCAGCCCCCAGCCTTCCCCTTCATAACGAAAATCCGAAACGGGCGTGAAGTCTTTCAGATTCCAGACGAACCCTCTGCGATGCCGCCAGGTCAGGCTGACCAGCCGACCCTTCCAATTGACGATGCCTTCGCCGAAATAGGGCGGCTCTATGATGCGGCTTTGCAGGACTTTCCCGGTCTTGAGCGCAACCTTGCGCACCTCCGACTGCCCCTCCAAACCCGTACTCTCATAGAGGTCGCCATCCAGATAGAAGAGCCCCTCGGTAAAGGCCTGGGCATCATGGGGATAGGTTTTGACCAGCGTCCAGCGCGTGTCGGCGGCGGCCGGCGCACTCAGGGTGAAAGCGCAGAGCAGCGCCAGCAGGGCGCGCTTCATTCGGCAGCCTGACTTTCGATCGCGGTCGCGAGCCATGCAGGCAGGGCGGCGGGGTCGATCGATTCCACACGATGCAGTTCGATCGACAGGCCAAGGTCGGGCAGGGCAGCGCGCTGGCGCTTTTCGTCGGCCTGCGCCAGCGGCACGGCGATCAGCCGCCGGTTCACCTTGTTGCGATAATGCATACGGGCGGTATTCTCCTGACCCACATAGCATCCCTTGTCATAATCGACGCCCTGCAATTCTTCCGCATTGGTTTCCAGCCAGAGCGTCTGGTCCTGCCCCAGTTCGCCCGCCCCCTCGAATATGCCGAGTGACAGGCGATGGGCACGGAATGCAGCGGAAGCGTCTCCGGCATCGGCTGGCGCAAGCCAACGATGGCCAAGCGCGGGAAGGCGCGGGTCGAATGGCCGGTCGGCCGCATCGGTCGCCCAATGCACAGCCAGATCGTCAACACGGGCGATCACCACCTTGCGGCGCAGGCGATAGAGGGTCAGGCGCTTGGCGAGTATATCGGCCTGCGCCGCTTCGCAGTCGATCAGCACGTCATCGCCATCCGCCCACAGGAAGAAATCGAACAAGGCCTTGCCCTGCGGCGTCAGCAGCGCGGTCCAGCGGGGTTCGCCCTCCGCCAGTTTCAGCACATCGCGGGTCAATAGTCCCTGGAGGAAGGGCTTGGCCTCTTCCCCGGAAATTCTCAGGATTGCGCGGTCGGTCAGGGTGGTGCCAGTCATGGCCCCTAAGTAGGACCGCCGCGCGCCTAAGCCAAGCCTTATGCCGTCGCCATTCTGTTGCGCCGTGCGGTGGCGATACCGTCGCTGGCAAAGAGGATCAGGCCGACCCAGATCAGGCCGAAACTGGCCATCTGGCCACCGCTCAGCTTTTCGCCGAACAGCAGAACGCCGCTCAGAAACTGAAGCGTGGGGGCAAGATATTGCATCAGGCCCAGCGTCGACATTGGCAGGCGCTGCGCGGCGATGGCGAACAACACCAGCGGTACGGTGGTTACGGCGCCAGAGATGATCAGCAGCGCCGTGGTCGGCACATCCTGACCAAAGCCGGTGCCGCCATGGCTGAGTTCCCAGAGCAGATAGGCGATGGCGAGCGGGGTCAGCAGCGTGGTTTCGACGCCCAGACCGGTCATCGGTGCGACCGGCGTCAGCTTGCGCAGCAGGGCGTAGAAAGCGAAGCTGAACGCCAGCGACAGGCTGATCCACAAGGTCGTCAACGCCGAAGCGGCCAGGATGGCGACTCCGATCGAGGCAACGGCGATCGCCAGCATCTGCGGCCGGCGCAGCTTTTCCTTGAGGACCAGCACGCCCAGCACGACATTGACCAACGGGTTGAGGAAATAGCCCAGGCTCGCTGCGACGATATGGCCTTCATTGACGGCCCAGACATAGGTCACCCAGTTGATGCCGATCATGATCGCCGAACCCGCCAGCGGCAGGACCAGCTTTCGGTCGCGCAGCGCGGCGACAAAGGTCGGCAACCCCTTGCGCACCGCGAGGATGCCCAGGATCAGCAGCAGCGACCAAAGGATGCGCTGCGTCACGATCTCCACCGGATCGACATGGTGCAACAGGCGGAAGAAGAGCGGCAGCAGACCCCATAGGCCATAGCAACCCAGTGCCGCCAGCAACCCCTTGCGCGCTTCGGGATGTTCCTGTGTCAGAAGATGCCTCCGCCCAGGAAGAGCCGCAACGCGCCAAAGGCCGCAACGATCAGGCAGAAATTCTGGCCGCCCTTCTTCGACGACATCAGGCCGATGAAGGCGCCGAACAGGGCCAGTGGGATCAGGATCCAGTTGAGCGCCCCCAAGAACGGAAACACCGCCGGGATCATGAGGACAAGGGTGACAAGGCCGATAAAGCCTGACAGCATATTGAGCATGGGCCGACCATGGCCGTTCATCTGTCCCAGAGCAAGACAGTGGGACAAGGCCAGTCGATCCTGGCTGGCCACCTGCGCAAAAAAATCGGCAGATTCACCAATAGTCCTAACGCAATATTAACCTTTGCTCTTCAGGACTTGTTTACGAAGGAGTGAAGGATGGCGCGTTTCCGGTCTGTTGGCATGATATCCCTGGTTCTGGCGCTCGCCGCCTGTGGCAAGGGGGACAAGGATGCCAATCTTGCGTCGCTCGACGCGCAACTGACCGACAATGCGACCGATCCGGCGCTGAAAGGCGCATTGGCCGATCCGATCGTGGTCGATCCGCAACTGGTGGGCCAGTCCAACCGCAATGCGGTGCGGACGGCCGACAAGCCTGCCAATGGGGCGGTGCCGGTCCTGAGTGGTGAGGCTGGCGCGGCGCAGGCGCAGGCGGTCAAGCTGGCGGGCGGCAAGCTGCTGAGCGCGCCGGCCGCGACGCAGGGCGAAGCATTGGCCTCTACCGTGACGTTGGGCGCGGTCGCGCGGGAGGGCGCGGGCAAGGGCAATTGCGCCAAGAAACTGAATTACGGCACGCAATGGGCGCAACGCATGCCCGAACCCTTCACCCTTTACCCCGGCGCGCAACTGACCGAGGCGGCTGGCGCGCAGGCGGACGGCTGCACATTGCGGGCAGCGAGTTTCGTGACCGCCGTGCCGCGACAGGGCGTGATGGATTATTATTACACGCTGGCGCGCCGTGCCGGCTATGATGGCGAGCACAAGATTTTGGGCGGCGACCATGTGCTGGGCGGTACGCGCGGCGCCGATGGCAGCGCCTATTTCATCCTGTTCACAGACGCACCGGGCGGCAAGACCAGCGTGGACATCATCGCGGACAACGGGCGGTAAGGCGGTTTTGCGACAGCGAGTTGGACAGGTGTTTCGGATTGCACGGCTTTAACATGCTGTAATGGCTTTGATTTTTTCGGGTCTCTGATAACGCCGCCATGCATTTTACCTATTTGCCTTTGTTGTCAAAGGCTTATTGTAAAATCCTTCAGTGCCGAAAGAACAAAGTGACCGACGCGACATGGTTGACGCGTGTGTTGCCGGAGCGCTGATTTACCAGCTGGTTGAGGTAGCCCACCTCCAGCGTCGATGCGCCCGGCAGGCCGATTTTCGCGCCGGCGAAGCTGCGTAGCTGGTCGAAGCCGCTGCGCGCGCCCCAATCCGTGTCGTTGAGGGCCGCGAACCCTTCCGCATAGACCAAAGCGTTCACGGCATCGCTGCCCGGCTTGAGCGGCTTTTCGTACCGCAGCATTTCGCGCAGGCGCCATCCCATATCGTCGCCGTTCGAGCGCCAACGCTGCTCCAGACGGGTGCGAGACGAGAGTTCGCCGCCCCAAGGCTTGCCCAGCGTCCAGCTCAATTGCTGGAAACTGCGCTCCTCATTGATATCCTTGCCGCCCTCGATCGGCACGACGACATGGGCATAGCCCTGATAGACGGTCATGGTGGGCGAGAGTTTCCAGCCCAGCGCGCCGCGAAACAGCGACTGGTCGACGCGCGACATGCCATCGCCGATCCGCGGCTGGATTTCCGCGAAATAGACCAGTTCGTCCTTGATTGATCCCATCGCGGTCAGGTTGAGCCAGAATTGCTCGTCTTCGCTGGTCGCCGCGCCGGCGGGGCTCGAAAGGAGGGCGAGGCAGGCGGAAAAGCAGGCAGCAAGGCGGCGCATGATGGTCCTTGGGACAGGAGAAAGTGCCTGTCCCCATAATGCGCGCGCATTGCTATCCCGTTTCCCGGCTGTGAGTTTGTGTCCAGCGCAAGCCTGCTTTGCGGATCAGGTAATGACGCTGGGCTTGTCCATGCCGGTGTAGCCGGCGATATCGGCGACATCCTGCGCAGCGGCGATCAGCGGCGCAAGGGCGTCGCCCGTCTCCAGCCCCAGATCGCCATCCGGTCCGACATAGCGTTCGATATAGACACGCAGCGTCGCGCCCTCCGTGCCCGTGCCGGAAAGGCGGAACACGACGCGCGATCCATCCTCGAACAAGATGCGCACGCCCTGATTGCGGCTGACCGACTGATCGGTCGGGTCGGTATAGGCGAAATCGTCGGCGCTCTTCACCGTACCGCCGCTATTGCCGGTGCCGGGCAGGGTAGCGAGCGCTCCGCGCAGCGCCGCCATCAGCGCGTCAGCCTTGTCCTTAGCGATCGCTTCATAATCGTGGCGGGCATAGTAGTTGCGGCCATAGGTGGCCCAATGATCGGCCATGATCGCAGCAACGCTCTGCTGCCGCACGGCCAGAATGTTGAGCCAGAGCAGAACGGCCCAGATGCCATCCTTTTCGCGCACATGGTCGGACCCGGTGCCCGCGCTTTCCTCACCGCAGATGGTCGCCATGCCGGCGTCCAGAAGGTTGCCGAAGAATTTCCAGCCGGTCGGCGTTTCATAGAGCGGCGCGCCCAGCTTTTCCGCGACCCGGTCGGCTGCGCCGCTGGTCGGCATGGAGCGCGCGATGCCCTTGAGCCCAGCCTTATAGCCCGGCGCCAGATGGGCGTTGGCGGCCAGCACGGCGAGCGAATCCGACGGCGTCACATAGCTGTGCCGGCCTATGATGAGGTTGCGGTCGCCGTCGCCGTCCGACGCTGCGCCGAAATCTGGCGCGTCGGCGGCCATCATCCGGTCGTATAATTGCTTGGCGTGGACCAGATTGGGGTCGGGATGGTGATGGCCGAAATCGGGCAGCGGGGTACCGTTCATCACCGTACCGGCGGGTGCGCCCAGGCGACGCTCGAAAATCTCCGCCGCATAGGGGCCGGTGACCGCGCTCATGCTGTCGAAGGCGAGGGTGAAGCCGCCGGCGATCTGCGCGCGGATGGCGGCAAAATCGAACAGACTTTCCATCAGGTCGGCATAAGCGGTGACGGGATCGACCACTTCGACGGTCATGGCGCCCAACTGGCTGGTGCCGATCAGGTCGATATCGACATCGGCGGCTTCCAGGATTTTGTAGCTGTCGATGACCAGCGATCGCGCGGCGATGGCGTCCGTCACCTTTTCCGGTGCCGGACCGCCATTGCCGATATTATATTTGATGCCGAAATCCTCGTCCGGGCCGCCGGGATTGTGGCTGGCCGACAGGACGAGGCCGCCAAAGGCGCCGGCAGAGCGGATGAGGTGCGAGGCGGCGGGGGTGGACAGGATGCCGCCCTGACCCACGATAACGCGACCAAAGCCGTTGGCGGCAGCCATCTTGATGACGATCTGGATGACTTCGCGGTTGAGGTAGCGTCCGTCGCCGCCCACCACCAGCGTCTGGCCGGCAAAGTCCTCAAGACTGTCGAACACCGACTGGACGAAATTTTCCGCATAATGGGGCTGCTGGAAGATGCGGACCTTCTTGCGCAGGCCGGACGTGCCAGGCTTCTGGTCATTGAACGGCGTCGTCGAAACAGTCTGAATCACCCAAAATCCCCTGAACTGCATTTCAGGCGCCTTATGGCCCGGTAATGTTGCACTGCGCAATCCAGTTGCGACATCCTGGCAGGGTGATGTCAGTCTGTATCGAGCGACATGCATAGCAGGGTGTTCCCCGGCGAAGGCCGGGGCCCAGTTTCAGCGTCTCATCTGGACCCCGGCCTTCGCCGGGGAACGCCGTGATTGGTCCGTTGAGCCATTGTCATGGCGGTTGGGTAAAGATGTTCTGGCCGTTCAATCCGCCAGGCGACGGGCGATCTCGTTCATGAAGCGGACGTCGTCATTCCTGGTCAGCCATTCGGCTTCGGCACTGGTCGCGCCCAGCATGTCGGCCAGCGCGTCCATTTCGCTCTTGGCGTAATTGCCCAGCACATAGCCATGGACCTTGTCCTTATGTCCCGGATGGCCGATGCCGATCCGCACCCGGCGAAAATCATTGCCGATATGCGCGTCGGTGGACCGCAGCCCGTTGTGCCCGGCATTGCCGCCGCCGCGCTTCACCTTCACCTTCATGGGCACGAGGTCGAGTTCGTCGTGGAAGACGGTGACGTCCTGCGGCGTCAGCTTGTAGAAGCGCATCGCTTCGCCGATCGAACGGCCGCTTTCGTTCATGAAGGTGGCGGGTTTGAGCAGGATGATTTTCTCGGTGCCGATCCGACCTTCCTGAACCCAGCCCTGGAACTGCTTCTTGGGGGGGGAGAAGCGATGCATGTCCGCGATCAGGTCCGCGACCATGAAGCCGACATTGTGCCGGTGCATCGCATATTGCTGTCCCGGATTGCCCAGGCCCGCCCAGATCTGCATCGAAATCCTCCAGAAAAGCAAAACCCCGCCCGAGCCTGGCTCGAACGGGATTTCGCAAATAGCTTAAAGCTGGAAAAGGCTTATTCGCCTTCCGCTTCGGCCTCAGCTTCGCCTTCGGCGCTCTTGAGAGCCGAAGGAGCAACGACGGTCGCGATGCTGAAATCGGTGTCGGCATGCAGGGCCGTGGTGCCCTTGGGCAGGGTCACCGCGCTGATGTGCAGCGAATCGCCGACTTCCAGGCCGGTCAGGTCGACCACCACTTCGTCGGGAATGTTGGCGGCATCGACGACCAGTTCGATGTCATGCGCCACGACGTTGAGCACGCCGCCCTTCTTCAGGCCCGGCGATGCGTCTTCATTTTCGAAGCGCACCGGCACATGGACGTGAACGGTGGCATGTTCCGAAACGCGCAGGAAATCGGCGTGCAGCGGACGGTCGGTGACGGGGTGGAAGGCCACGTCCTTGGCGAGCGTGCGGACGGTCTTGCCGCCGACTTCGACCATGATGACCGAATTGAAGAAGTGGCCGGTGCCGAGCTGCTTGTTGAGGAGCTTTTCCTCGACATGGATCGACAGGGGTTCTTCGTTCATTCCATAGATGACGGCGGGTACGCGGCCCTCACGGCGGAGGGCGCGGGAGGCTCCCTTGCCTGCCCGATCGCGTGCCTCGGCCGACAGCGTAAGCTGCTCGCTCATTGCGTGTCTCCAAAAGCAAAATTGATGTACTTTCCCGCCACGCCTCCAGGGATGACCATCGCGGGAAGGCGGCCCTTTAGCAGGAAATGGCGGAAAGGCAAGGGGTGGGGGCTGACGAGTGGTGCGTCAGTTCGTATCATGAAGACGGGCGCACGCCGCAGCGGCTTGGTCTTTTGTGAATCCTACCACTACACAGTCTTTGACGCAGCGGTTATAGGGCGAGTCATACATATGCTTTGCCATCAGGATCGCCAAACCAACGACGATGATGGTGGCCGATACAATGTAGAAGTTCTTCATACAGTACCCACCCGATCTTAGAGGCTTCATCTGGACTGTCGCCTGCGCGCGTGGAGTAAGATCACTGCACCCGCGTGATCGTGTACCCCTGCGCCTTCAGCAATTCGATCAGATTTTCGCGCCCGGTCAAATGCCCCGCACCCACCGCGATGAAGGGGCGGCCCTTCATCGGCTCGATCGCCTTCACCCAATCGCGATTGCGGGCGACCAGTATCGCTTCCTCGACCATCGGGTCGGGCTGCTCGCCGACCTTGTCTTCCTTGGCGATCGCCTCCATGTCGCCCTTCGACCAGGCGGTCAGGATGCGGTCGTACAGCGCCTTCATACCCTTGGCCTCATGCACGGTTTGCACCAGCAAAGCCGATTGCGCGCTTTCGGGCAGCGTGTCGAACGCCGCAAACTGGCGCTCCACCGTCTCAAGCCCGCCGATCGGCTTTTTGGCTTTCTTGTACGTCTCGATCAGCACCGGCTCGACGCCGTCGCTCTGGCTGACGCCCAGGCCCTGCTGGCTGGCGGCGGACAGCAGCATCGCGGCAGCCCAGCTTTCATAGCCGGACAGCAACTGGCTGTTCGTACCGCCATCGGCCATCGCCTTGCTCAGCGCCGCCTTCTCGCCATCGGGCACCCGCTTTTCCAGCGGCGGCAAGCCGGGGCTGCGGCCCATTTTCTCGAACAGGCCCAGCGTCTTCTGCTCGTCCTGCAAATCGGCCGCTTCCAATATCAGCCGGTCGGACGCGCCCATCGCCTCCTTGATCGCCGGTGTATCCCACGCGACGCCCTTGGGCAGGACATGGATGGTGCCGAACAGCCAGCCGTTCAGCTCGCCGCGCTGCACCTGCCACAGGGCAGGGCCGCCCTCGACCTTAGCCACCGGCTTGCTGTCCTGACCGCAAGCCGCGACCAATGTTAGAGCAAATAGCGCCAGCAGGCGGGTCGCGATGCGCATCATGGCTTGACCTTCTTTATCCGCTTGGCCTGGACGCCCAGCGCCTTGAGCTGTTCCTGCACGCTGCCCTTGCCGGCCAGATGGCCCGCGCCGACCGCCACGAAGACGGTACCCGGCTGCTCCAGCCGCGCCTTGATCCACATGGCCCAATTGGCGTTGCGCCCGGTCAGCAGCACCTGTGCCAGTTCCGGCGTGGCCTCCAGCGACTCGTTCATCGATGCGGCCAGCTTGTCGGGCTGCCCCGCCTGCCAATAGCGCAGCAGGTCGCCAAATTCCTTTTCCATGTCCGGCAGGCCGTCGACCGTTGCATTCAGGAACTGCAATTGCTGCTCCATCGGCAGGCTGGCGAAGAAGCCGACCTGCTGCTCCACCGTCTCCAGCGCATCCACCTTCTTGCCCGCGCCGGTGGCGGCGCTGCGCAATATCTTCTCCGCGCCCAGGTCATTCTTGTAGCCCAGCTTCTCCAGCGGCGCGACCGACAGGGCCATGCCGCTCATCCACGGGTTGAACATATCGAATGCCTGCCAGGGCAGGCCGTTCGCGTCCATCGCCGCCTGATATTTCGTCCGCGCGTCCGGCGTCAGTCGATCCGACAGCTTCACCCCGTCCTTCGCCATCGCCAGCCCAGCCATGGTCGCAGCGATCGCATTGGGATCGTCCGGCTCGATAATCTCCAGCACCAGCGTATCGGCCCGGTCGAAAGCGCGCTTCACGTCGCCATGGAACCAGTCGATATCGGGCTTCATCACATGGACGGTGCCGAACAGATAGATGGTCGTGTCATCATCCTTCACCTGCCACAGGGCAGGGGTCGCGGTTTCAGCCGTGCGGGCCTGCGCGACGCCGCCGATCATCAGCAGCGCGGCACTGAACGCACGGAACAGGGTGGGGAGCATCTTCATGCGTCCTTCAATGGGGAGCATGCGGCGTCAGGGCAAGCCGCTTAACCCTGTTTCCCGCCGCTTTTCCTTGACCATGGCCATGCCATGCGCCAAGGCGCGCGACATTCTAGATAGCAATTTTTGAGGACTATCCGTGGCCGAAGGCAAAGTGCTTTCCTTCCAGGACTTGATCCTGACCCTGCATGCCTATTGGGGGAAGCAGGGATGCGTCATCCTTCAGCCGCTCGACATGGAAGTCGGCGCGGGCACCTTCCACCCCGCGACCACGCTGCGCGCGCTGGGGCCGAACGCGTGGAACGCCGCCTATGTGCAGCCCAGCCGCCGCCCGACCGATGGCCGCTATGGCGAAAATCCCAACCGGCTTCAGCATTATTACCAATATCAGGTGATCATGAAGCCGTCCCCGGCGAACCTTCAGGAACTCTATCTGGGTTCGCTGGTGGAAATCGGCATCGATCCGCTGGTCCACGACATCCGCTTCGTCGAGGATGACTGGGAAAGCCCGACGCTGGGCGCTTGGGGCCTGGGCTGGGAAGTGTGGTGCGACGGCATGGAAGTCACCCAGTTCACCTATTTCCAGCAGATGGGCGGCTATGACTGCAAGCCGGTCGCGGGTGAACTGACCTACGGGCTTGAGCGGCTGGCCATGTATATTCAGGGCGTCGACAGCGTCTATGACCTCAAGTTCAACGATGCGGGCGTCACCTATGGCGACGTGTTCCTTGAAAATGAGAAGCAGATGTCGAAATGGAATTTCGAGGTTGCCGACACGGAGAAGCTGTTCCGCTGGTTTAAGGATTGCCGCGCGGAATATGACCAGTGCATCGAAAATGGCGTGCCGCTCGCCGCGTTCGAACAGGCGATCAAGGCCAGCCACACCTTCAACCTGCTTCAGGCGCGCGGCGTGATCTCCGTCCAGGAACGTGCCAGCTATATGGGGCAGGTGCGTGACATGGCGAAGGGTAGCTGCGAAAAGTGGATGGAAGTGAACGGGTGGGCCGCGTGATGACCAAGTTTAGATCCGTCATCCCAGCGAAGGCTGGGATCTCAGGCGATGTGGCGCTCCGTTCGATTGCGGCCCCAGCCTTCGCTGGGGCTTCGGAGGAAATCGCATGACCGATTTCCTCCTCGAAATCCGCTGCGAAGAGATTCCGGCGCGCATGCAGTTGAAGGCTTCCGACGATCTTGCCCGCCTCTTCACTGAGGAACTGGCGAAGGCCGGCTTGAAGCCCGCGTCGATCGACAGTTTCGTGACGCCGCGCCGCCTTGCCCTGATCGCGCGCGACTTGCCGCTGGAAACGGCGGCCGTCAGCGAAGAGTTCAAAGGCCCGCGCACCAGCGCCCCGGCACAGGCGCTGGACGGCTTCCTGCGCAAGACCGGCCTTCGCCAAGACCAGTTGGAAGATCGCGACGGCGTCTATTTCGCCGTCGTGAACAAGCCCGGCCGCGCGACCAAGGACGTTCTGGCCGAAGCTGTCCCCGCCGTCATCCGCGCCTTCCCCTGGCCCAAGTCGATGCGCTGGGGCGCGGCCAGCCAGACGACTGAAAGCCTGCGCTGGGTCCGGCCGCTCAAAGGCATCGTCGCGATCCTGGGCGAAGATCTGGTCGATATCGCGGTGGAGGATGTGCGGTCTGGCTATGCCACGCTTGGCCATCGCTTCCATCATGCCGGTGAAATCACCATCGGCGGCGCGGACGATTATGTCGAAAAGCTGCGCGCCTGCCATGTGATCGTCAGCCATCAGGAACGGCAGGCGATCATCTCGACGAAGGCCGACGAAGCCGCCGCCGCGCATGGCTATAGCGTGATCGAGGACAAGGGCCTGATCGCGGAAAATGCGGGGCTGACCGAATGGCCGGTGCCGCTGCTGGGCGATTTCGACCCGGCCTTCCTTGAGGTGCCGCCTGAAGTCATTCAGCTAACCCTTCGGATCAACCAGAAATATTTCGTGCTGCGCGATGCTTCGGGCAAGTTGGCCCCGGCCTTCATCTGCACCGCCAATATCGAGGCGAAGGATGGCGGCGTGGCGATTATCGCCGGCAACCGCAAGGTGCTGGCCGCCCGCTTGAGCGACGCCCGCTTCTTCTGGGAGCAGGACCGCAAGACGAAGCTGGCGGATCATGCGCAGAAGCTGGAACGCATCACCTTTCACGAAAAGCTGGGCACCGTCGCCGACAAGGTGGAGCGGGTCGCCAAGCTGGCCCGCTGGCTGGTGGAAGAGGGGATCGTCGGTGCCAGTGCTCCTGCGAAAGCAGGAGCCCAGGGCGACGAAGCGCAATCTGGCCATGGGCTCCTGCCTTCGCAGGAGCACAAGGAAGAGTTGGCCGACCTCGCCGAACGGGCCGCCCGCCTGGCCAAGGCGGACCTCGTCACCGAAATGGTCGGCGAATTCCCCGAATTGCAGGGCGTGATGGGCGGCTATTATGCCCGCGCCGAAGGCCTGCCCGATGCGGTGGCCGACGCGATCCGCGACCATTACAAGCCGGTCGGGCAGGGTGATGATGTGCCGACTGCGCCGGTGACGGTGGCGGTGAGTTTGGCGGATAAGCTAGATACGCTGCTGTGGTTTTTCATGCGAGAAATGCAGCCTTCCGGCTCTCGTGATCCCTTTGCGTTGCGCCGAGCGGCGCTCGCTGTGATAGCCCTACTTACCAAGAGCAACCTGCGCCTAAATCTGCGGATGCTGACAACCAGAATCATTGCTGCAATGGGGGTGATTGAAAATAATCAGCGATCAAGTGATCGAGCCGCACGCGATGAAGTGATCTTAAAAGGAAGCCATATTCCTAAGCACATCCACGAAGATGGGGATGTTATGGCTGCATTTCGCAGTAGCCAAGCTGCTGTTGATGAATACATCGCGTTAGAATTTCCAACTGGATCGGCTTCCCTCAAGGACCGATTCTCCGGATTTGAAGTCCAATTCCTCGACTTCTTCGCCGACCGCCTCAAGGTTCAGCAGAAGGAAGCGGGCGTTCGGCACGACCTGATCGACGCGGTGTTTGCGCTGGGCGGCGAGGATGATCTCGTCCGTCTGCTCGCCCGTGTGAAGGCGCTTCAGTCCTTCGTCGCGACCGACGACGGCACCAATCTGCTCGCTGGGTACAAGCGCGCCGCCAATATCCTCAAGAAGGAAGGCGTCGAGACGGCCGAAGCGATTTCGCTGTCCTACACGCCCGAACAGGCCGAAGCTGACCTGCTCGCCGCGCTCGACGTGGCGGAGCCGCAAGCGGCGCAGGCTGTTGCGGCCGAGGATTTCGAGGGTGCCATGGCCGCGCTTGCCACGCTTCGCGCGCCGATCGACGCCTTCTTTGAAAGCGTCACGGTCAACGACGCCGATCCGGCGAAGCGCACGACTCGCCTCGCGCTGCTGGCGCGGGTGCGTGCTGCGGTGCACAACGTGGCGGACTTTTCGAAAATTACGGGATAAGGAAATTAAATTCCGAAATGAATGGGAAATATGCGAAGTTAAGCGCGTTATCTCCTATTCTATTCTATCTTAAATCGCTATTTGCGACATTATTATTGCATCGCACAACACGGCAATCAGTGCAGGGAGAGCCGGATCTATGGTTACGACGGAAGAGGCCATCATGAACAGCACCGCGACCCGCTATGTCTATCGTTTCGGCGGCGGCGTGGACGATGGCGGTCAGGGCGACCGCAATCTGCTGGGCGGCAAGGGCGCCAATCTGGACGGCATGGCGGCGATCGGCCTGCCGGTGCCGCCGGGCTTCACCATCACGACGGACATGTGCACCCGCTATTATGTGGACGGTGGCAAATATCCCGAAAGCCTGAACGCCGAAGTCGCCAATGGCATCGCGCATATCGAGGGCATCACCGGCAAGCGTTTCGGCGATGCCGCCGATCCGCTGCTGGTATCGGTCCGTTCGGGTGCGCGCGCGTCGATGCCCGGCATGATGGACACCGTCCTCAACCTCGGCCTCAACGACGAAACCGTGATCGGCCTGGCCAACACGTCGGGTGACGAGCGTTTCGCCTGGGACAGCTATCGCCGTTTCATCCAGATGTATTCGGACGTCGTGCTGGAACTGGACCATGGCGCGTTCGAGGAAGCGCTCGAAATCGCCAAGGAAGATAATGGCTATACGCTCGATACCGAGCTGACCGCCGACGATTGGAAAACGCTGGTCGCCGAATATAAGGCGCTCGTCCAGAAGCTGTGGAACAAGCCTTTCCCGCAGGATGTGCATGACCAGCTGTGGGGCGCGATTTCCGCCGTGTTCGGCTCCTGGCAGTCGGAGCGCGCGAAGGTCTATCGCCGTCTCAACAACATCCCCGGCGAATGGGGCACCGCCGTCAACGTGCAGGCGATGGTGTTCGGCAATATGGGCGAAACCTCCGCCACCGGCGTCGCCTTCACGCGCGATCCGTCGACCGGCGAGAACGCCTATTATGGCGAATATCTGATCAACGCGCAGGGTGAGGATGTCGTCGCCGGCATCCGTACCCCGCAATATCTGACGCTGGCCGCGCGCGAGCGGGCAGGGGCCAAGCCGCTGTCGATGGAAGAGGCGATGCCGGAAACTTATGCCGAACTGGCAGGGGTCTTCGAAATCCTCGAAACCCATTATCGCGACATGCAGGACATCGAATTCACGGTGCAGCAGGGCAAGCTGTGGATGCTGCAAACCCGTTCGGGCAAGCGCACCGCCAAGGCCGCGCTGAAGATGGCCGTGGACATGGCGCATGAGGGCCTGATCACGGAAGAAGAAGCCGTCGCCCGCGTCGATCCCGCCGCGCTCGACCAGCTGCTTCACCCGACCCTCGATCCCAGCGCGCCGCGCGATGTGCTGACCAAGGGCCTGCCGGCCTCGCCGGGCGCCGCATCGGGCCTGATCGTGTTCGACGCCGACACTGCCGAGCGCCGCGCCGAACTGGGCGACGCCGTCATCCTCGTCCGTGTCGAAACCTCGCCGGAAGATATTCACGGCATGCACGCGGCCAAGGGCATCCTGACCGCGCGTGGCGGCATGACCAGCCACGCCGCCGTCGTGGCGCGTGGCATGGGTCGTCCCTGCGTCTCGGGCGCTGGCGGCATTTCGATCGACGGCAAGACCAAGATCCTGCGCGTGGGCGGTCGTGAATTGAAGGAAGGGGACATCCTGACCATCGACGGGTCGACTGGCGAAGTGATGGCTGGCGAAGTGCCGACCGTGCAGCCCGAACTGGCCGGTGATTTCGGCACGCTGATGGTGTGGGCGGATAAGGTTCGTCGCCTCAAGGTGCGCGCCAACGCGGAAACGCCGCAGGATTGCAAGGTCGCGCGCGAATTCGGCGCGGAAGGCGTGGGCCTGTGCCGTACCGAACATATGTTCTTCGACGCGGCGCGCATCACCGCCGTCCGCGAAATGATCCTGGCCGACAGCGAGAAGGGCCGCCGCGTGGCGCTCGACAAGCTGCTGCCCGAACAGCGGGACGATTTCGCGCAGATCTTCATGGTGATGGCGGGCCTGCCGGTCACCATCCGCCTGCTCGATCCGCCGCTGCACGAATTCCTGCCGCATGGCGAAGCGGAGTTCGAGGAAGTGGCCAAGGGCGCTGGCGTCAGCGTCGACACGCTCAAGCGTCGCGCCGCCGAGCTGCATGAATTCAACCCGATGCTGGGTCATCGCGGTTGCCGCCTGGGCGTGACCTATCCCGAAATCTACGAGATGCAGGCCCGCGCCATCTTCGAAGCGGCGCTGATCGTGAAGGCGCGGGGCGGCGAAGCGCCGATCCCGGAAATCATGATCCCGCTGGTCGCCACGCGCAAGGAGCTGGAGCTGATGAAGGCGATCGTCGATCGCGTCGCAGCCGAAGTGTTCGAAGAACAGGGCAACAGCGTCGACTATCTGGTCGGCACCATGATCGAACTGCCGCGGGCGGCGTTGAAGGCGGGTGAGATCGCCGAAGTGGGCGAATTCTTCTCCTTCGGTACCAATGATCTGACGCAGACGACGATCGGTATCAGCCGCGACGATGCCGGCCGGTTCCTGACGCAATATGTGGACAAGGGCATCTTCGCCCGCGATCCCTTCGTCAGCATCGATGTCGAGGGCGTGGGCGAACTGATCGAACTGGCGGCGGAACGGGGTCGCAAGACCCGTCCTGGCATCAAGCTCGGCATCTGCGGCGAGCATGGTGGCGATCCGGCCTCGATCGCTTTCTGTGAGCAGACCGGCCTCGATTATGTCTCGGCATCGCCCTACCGCGTGCCGATCGCCCGATTGGCGGCGGCGCAGGCCGCTCTCGCGAAGAAGTGATATGAAAAGGGCGGGGCATCAAACCCCGCCCTTTTTCTTTGTGGCTATGCGCGTTTAGCCGAACAGGCCGCGTTTGCGGCCATGCGCGAGATCATCGGCCTGCTTGCGCCAATTCTCATGGGTGATGGTGCCAGGCTTCAGGCCCAGACGCGCCTCCAGCGTCGCTTCCTGCTCGGCATTGAGCGCGGCGATCTGGCCATAGCGATGATAACCGGCCTCGTTCAGGGCAACCTCCTGCGCCTGGCTGACCCCGCTGATCCGGCTCAGATCGTCGCGGCCATGCACCGCGCCCGCAACCGCCGTGGCGGTGCCAGCGCCGATCGGCCCGGTCGACTGCCGCTCCAACTCCGCGATGCGGGCATTGGAAGCCTCGATCCGCGCGTCGCGATCCTTGATCGCCTGGCGATGGGCAATCTGCTCGTCACGCCACAGTCGACGATATTTACCGCGACCGCTCATCATCAGGCCCAGCAGCCAGCCGATCACCAGTGCAATCAGCAGCAGCGCCGCCTCGTTCAGATTAAAGCTCATCATCGAATCCTCCTGACCGCATCAACGAAAAACGGCGGTTAAAAGTTGCCGGGCCATAAAAGTGCAAGAAAGGGAAAAAAGGGGCTTGCCCAATCTGCTAAGCGCTTCTATCTGCGCCTCTCCAACGCACCCGTAGCTCAGCTGGATAGAGCATCAGACTACGAATCTGAGGGTCGGACGTTCGAATCGTTCCGGGTGCACCATTGGAAACATCGTGATAGGTTTTGGCTTCAAGCCTTTGCCTTTGCATAGAAAAGTGCACCCGTAGCTCAGCTGGATAGAGCATCAGACTACGAATCTGAGGGTCGGACGTTCGAATCGTTCCGGGTGCACCATTCTCCCTACGGTGAGGAAAAGTCAGGCGGCGAAAGCCGCCTTTTTCTTTGCCCTCACGCCATGGCCAGCGCGACCATGGCGTCGATATCGACATGCGTTTCGAGCAGCGCGGAAACCTCATCCAGCGCATCCTCGACCGACTGGTCATAGTCCGCACCGGTCGATTGACCGCCCAGCCGCTGCAACAATGCATCGCGCAGGGCGGTACTGCCCAGCAGGCCATGGACATAGCTGCCCATCACGCGCCCGTCGCGACTGATCGCGCCATCCGGCCGTGCGCCATCAAGCAGCGCGAAGGGCCGCTCGCAGTCGGGACCGACAGTGGCGCCCATATGCATTTCATAGCCGCCAAAATCGGCATCCAGCGCGCGGCCCCGCACCTGCTCCAGCGTCTTGCCGGCCGACAGGCGTGTGTCCACGTCGAGCAGGCCCAGGCCCGCGATCGATCCCGCCGGCCCCTCCAGCCCATCGGGGTCGGCGATGGTCCGCCCCAGCATCTGGTATCCGCCACACAGGCCCAGCACGGCCCCACCGCGCCGATGATGGGCGCGAATGTCGATGTCCCATCCTTGCGCCACCAGCGCGCGCATATCGGCGATGGTCGCCTTCGATCCCGGCAGGATCACGAGCGCCGCGTCGCCGGGAATGGCCTGACCGGGGCCGATCATGCGCAGGTCGATGCCCGGCTCCAGCTTGAGCGGATCGAGATCGTCGAAATTGGAAATGCGCGGCAGCACCGGGCAGGCGACGACCAGTGGTGCGGCAGAGGAGAATATCCGCCGCTCCAGCACAACCGCATCCTCGCTGGGCAGGCGGGCAACGGCGTTCAGCCATGGTACCACGCCAAAGCCGCGCCAGCCCGACAGCGCCTCGATCTGGCGATAGCCATCCTCGAACAGGGCAGGGTCGCCACGGAATTTGTTGATCAGAAAACCTTGGATCATGGCCGCATCGTCCGGGTCGATCACCGCGCGGGTGCCGACCACCGCTGCGATCACGCCGCCACGGTCGATATCGCCCACCAGAATGACGGGAACGTTGGCAGCGCGGGCGAAGCCCATATTGGCGATGTCGCCGCCGCGCAGGTTGATTTCGGCCGGCGACCCGGCACCTTCGACAACGACGATGTCGCACTGGCCCCGCAACCGGTCGTAGCTTTCCAATACGGCGCCCAGCAACTGTCCCCGCGCGCTGCGGAAATTGCCGGAGCCCAGCGCCCCGCGCACCTGGCCATGGACGATCAATTGCGATGTGCGATCGGCCTGCGGCTTCAGCAGCACCGGGTTCATGTCCGTATGCGGCGCCACGCCGCAGGCGATGGCCTGCAAGGCCTGCGCCCGGCCGATCTCGCCCCCGTCGCTGGTGACGGCGGCATTGTTAGACATATTTTGCGGCTTGAACGGACGTACCCGATAGCCCCGGCGCAGCAGCGCGCGGCATAGCCCCGCCACCAGCACCGATTTGCCGACGTCCGATCCGGTTCCCTGCAACATGATAGCGCCCATGCAACGCTCCTGAAGGCGGAGCGACGCGAAGGCAAGGGAATCAGGCGACGATGGACGCCATGCCGCACCGGCGCTGATGCACACGTACCTCTGCCGATCCCACGCGGACGCCCAATGTCGCGGTGACGCTGTTGATGATGCCGTCCAGCAGGGGCGCCGTGGTGCCCACCAGGGCGCCCACGAGAGGGCTGAGTGGGCTGTTGCTGACGGTCAGGCCCAGTAACGACACCTGAAGCTGCGTCTGCCCCGCCAGGCTGGCGGCTATCCCCTGGGTCAGATCCTGCGTGCCGACGGTCTTGGCCTGTTGCGCGCCTATCTCTGCTGGGGAAAAATGGACATTGTGGGTTTGCGTGCCGCCCAGGGCGATATTGGCATAGCCGGTGACGCGGGTGCCCAATGCCTGCGCCAGCACGGTGGCGCGCGGGCTGGCCGGCACGGAGAAATTGGTCAGCGCGTTCATATCGATATCGCCCAGGGCGGCCACTCCCACCGATGGCGTAACCGCGAGCGTGACGCCGCCCGTTTCTCCGCATTGGATATCGGACAGACGCGCTTCTGCGGCGGCCAGTTCGATATAGAGCGGGATACGCACCGATGCGATGCCCGACAGGGCGGTGGCAACGGTGCTTTCCAGATAGAGGCGCGTCTGCGCCGTGCGCAACACCACGTCGCGCTTGGCGGTGATGCTCATCAATGGGGATCTGGCCTGCCCTTCGCCCGTCACCAGCATCAGCCTGGTGCTGGTCAGGCCCGGTACGGCGATGCGCAGGTCCATCGGGATCGTAGTGCCGGACGGCGGGCTGAGGAGCATGCGCAACATGGAGAAGGCGTCGAGCACCACGCTGGGCTGGCCACTGGCATTGGCGGCGCCGCGCATGGGGCCAAGATCGATAATGTCGCTCAGCCGCACGGACCGGCACGGTATGCGGCCCGCCAGCGCCAGCAGCGTGTGGGTGGCAGCACTGTTGCCTGCGCTGTCCGCCATCGCACCCAGCAGATCTGCCAGAGGAATGTCCCGATCGAACAGCGCGCCATAGGCTTCGCCATTTCGCCCGGTTCGCGCGCGTAGCGCATCGGCAAAACCCAACAGGTCCAGGTCGGCGCTGACCAGCCCATTATAATCCATCACCGACAGATTGAGCTCGGTTCCGGTCAGGTTGGACAGCAGCATGTTGGGCAAGCCGTCGCTCAGCGAGGCGAGGCCTGTGCCAAGCGAGAAGGCTGCGGCATCGCTCCGGGCCGCGGTCGCCCGCGCGCTCAGGTCTATGCCATCGCGTCCAACCAGCAACCGGCCGAAGAAAAGCGGTGTGCGTCTGCGCAGTTCGACCCGCATCGCGCCGCCGGTCGGATCGTTGGCGCGGAACCGCTGCTCCACCGGTACGGTTGGGTCGGCGGCATAGCTGCCGGTGTCGAGCGTAGCCAGAGCGATGCCGTTGACGCCGCTCTGGTCGATCAGCTGTTCAGCGGCGGAGCGCCCGCCATCGGCGGCGGCTAGCGCCGCTGCATCCGCCACGCCCTGCAATTGGCGACGGGCGAGATAGACGGACCCAAGATCGACCGCGACGGTCGCAGCTCCCGCCAGCATGAACAGCGATCCGGCCAGGATCAGCGTAACGCCCCCGCGCCGGTCCCGCGTGAGCGCGCGATGGAAGGGCACGCGGATCATTGGCTGTTGATCCGCACGACCGCGCTACGCTCCAGCGTGGCGCCGGGCAAGGGAAGCGGCATGGCGGCGAAGAGCGGGGCATTGGCCAGATTGTAACGCAGCGTCACCCGGTAATAGCCGCTATTTTCCCCCGTGCTGACGCCGATCGTCTGGGCAGCGGGCGCGGGGAAGGCGGCGCGGGCGGCAATGATGCTCTGGTCGACCAGGGTGCGGCGCTCATTGGTGGTCAGCCCGGCCACTGAGGCACGGGCGGCGTCATTGGCCGCCTGTTGCAGGCTATGGGCCGTTATGAACCAGCTGCCATAGCCCAATATGCCCATTAGCAGCAGGATCAGAACCGGCAGGACGAAAGCTGCCTCGATCAGGCTGCTGCCGGCCTGATGGCGGATAAGCCGGATAAGCAGCCGGCATGGTCGGGCAAGGATGCTATCGCAGGTCATGAAAGCCATGTTAGCGCGCATGGTTCAAGATCCTGTTTGCCGACCATCCGTCGCGATTGACGGATTTTACACAGGCTTTGGCATGGATATCGGGACGGAAACGGGCGATTTCGCGCAAATCTTGTGCTGGGCGGATGCGCTCTGTCCGATATGGACGTTGTTGGCGGCAAATCAGGGCATGCTATACGAGGTGACGACGATCACCGCACCCTCCGTTCCGTAAATGCCATGCAGGCGCGCGATGGCGGCATCTACGGGCGCGAGGGCCCCTTCATTGGTCAGCAACTGGGTGGCAAAGCGCATGTCGCCTTCGCCCCGCAACACCCGCTCCAGCCGTTCGCGGAACAGCGGGCGGGCGGGCAGTTCGACCAGATCGGCGATCGGCACATCGGCCAGGCGATCGGCAGCAAGGCCTACCATCGCGCAGAAGCTGTCGTTCACCACCTCGATGAAGCCGCGCATCGACACACGGACATAGCCTACGCCGCCATGTACGCCCATGGCTTTGAGTATCGCCGATTTGACGTCGGCCAACGGATGGCGCTGCATGTCGGCAGTAATGTCCCGCAGCAACAGAGCGACGCCACCGGCAAAGGGGAAGGTCTGCACATGCAGCCACACATCATCGCGAAAGGGGGAGGGGATATCGGCCGCGCTGGCTTCTCCGGAGGACAGGCTGTGGCGGATATGCGCTTCCGTCAGCGATCCGGCCAGTTCGGGAAAGGCGTTCCATAAGGACTGCCCGTCCAGATCGCGGTCCCAACGCTTGGCCATGGCCAGCGCCACGCCATTTACATAAGTGATGGCGAGGTCCGGCCCGCACAGGACCAGCCCCTGATGCATGCGCGCCGCCAGTTCGAAGGTACGATCGGGGGCCGGCGCTTCGTCATCCCCCACCGCCATCGTCCGAAACCGGTCCAGCCCCATGAAGACATGGGTTTCGCGGCCATGATGCGTCACCATCACCGGCTCACGCGATCCGACTTCCCGCCAATGGGCGAAGTTGCGCACCAGTTCGGCGGCGGGCACGCTGCGCCTGCGACGATCATCCAGCATGTCACTTTCCCTCCATGAACCCAACGGAGGGAGGATAGTGCAGATCGGGCGGATCGGATCGCGCAGTTCGATCCGTTATGGAAGAAGCCGGCGATTACAGCGGATGATTACAGGCCGCGCTGATAGTCCAGCGCATCGATGATCTTGCCCCCGGCCATGAAGACCGCGCCCGAACAGGCGAGCGCCAGCAGGTGGCCGCCGGTGCCCGGATATTGTTGCATATAGACATGCCCACGCTCGGCCGCGCCCAGCGCCAGCGCATAGATGACCAGAAACGCCTCGAACTTGGTCTTGATGGTGAAGAGGCTCTTGATCCGTTCCATATCATCCCGTCCGGCTTGCCCTGCCGTCAGGGAGACAAGTCGCCCGACAGCTGCAAATGGTCAACAAGAGTTAACCATGATTGTTCGATCCGGGCAATCAGCCGCGTGTCGCCCAAATCCTGGGGTTCGATGGATAATGGCCAATATTGGGACACGATCTGCGCAATATCATCCAGGCGCGCTTCGTCCACCAGGAAGCGGGGATCGATGTCGGCGGGGTCGGCCACCACGCGCAATCGCAGGCAGGCGGGGCCGCCGCCATTGGCCATGGATTGGCGCACGTCGACAGGCACCAGCCGGCGGATCGAGCCATTGCCGGCGATCATCTGTTCCAGCCATTGCCAAACCGCCGGCGTCTCCTGCGCTTCGGTCGGCAGGATCAGCGCCATGCCGTCGCCGTCGGGCAGGGTGACGAGTTGCGCGTTGAACAGATAGGATTTGATCGCATCGCTCAGGCTGACCGCGCTGGCCGGTACCTCGACGATCTCGACACAGGGCAGGGCGGCGCGCAGGTCGGCGTAGAAGGTCGCCTTGTCGGCAAAGGCCTGCTCATGGGCGAAGAGTACATGCTCGTTGGCCACGGCCACGACATCATTGTGGAAGGCCCCTGCGGCGATCGCTGCTTCCGATTGCTCGACGAACAAAGTGCGGGCGGGGTCCAGACCATGGTTGCGGGCGATCGCCTTGCTCGCTTCGACATGCTGCCGCGCGGGGAAGGCACCGCCCGCACGGCCATAGACGAAGACTTCCACGCCAGCCTCGCCATGGCTCTGCGCCAGTCGCATATGGTTGGCCGCGCCCTCGTCGCCGAAGGGCGCCGGGACCGGATCATGCACGGCGAAGGCCCGGCTGTCGGAAAAGGCGATGCGCAATTGTGCCAGCGTCTGGGGCCATTCATGGCTGCGATGCGGCATGGTGACGAGGTTGGCGACGGTCAGGTGCGTGCGCCCATCCGCCGTGTCGCTAGCTGGCGAGATGGTCGCGGCGTTGGCCGCCCACATGGAGGAGGCGGACATGGCCGCCGCCCGGATATGCGGTTCCGCATTGCCGACATCCGTGCCCAGCTTCGTCAGCCAGGCGACGTCGGGCCGCCATTGCGGCAGGAAGATGCCCTGCGTCAGGCCGAGGCGGATATTGCCGCGCATCTTCTCCAGCCCCTGAAGCGCCGCCGCGCGCGGGTGCGACACGCCGCCGGCGTTGCGCGCGGAGGCAAGGTTGCCAAGGCTCAGGCCCGCATAGTTATGGCTGGGACCGATGATCCCGTCGAAATTGATTTCCCGGACGCTCATGCCCGGCCCGCCATGGTGAAGGACGCGCCGAGATCGAGGCCAAGTCGTGCTGCGCTGGCCGCGTCGAGCGATATGTCGCCCTTGTCGTCCTGCTGCACGAAACCCCATGTACAACGATAATCGGCCAGTCGGCCGGTCGCGATCAGCATCTTGTCCCCGCCCTTGTCATGGGTGGCGGACAAAGTGACGTCGCGCGCGCCGGCGATCGTCCGCAACTGGTCGATCTGCCCCACCATGGTCGGACCGCCATCGAAAATGTCGACATAGCCCGCATTGTCGAAGCCCTCCGTCTCCAGCATCCGCATCGCCGCGCGGCCGTTGGGGTGGGGCAGGCCGATGACGGCGCGGGCGCTGTCGGTCAGCATGGCGGTGTAGATCGGCGTCTTGGGCATCAGGTCGGCGATGAACTGATTGCCGTTCACCGCATTGAATTCGTCCGCTTCCTGGAAATTCATGCCGAAAAAGCGCCCGGCCAGACCGTCCCAGAAGGGCGATCCGCCCGCCTCGTCGATCACGCCGCGCAATTCGGCCAGCACCTTGTCGCCGAAGCGGCTGCGATGCGCGCGGATGTAGAGATAGCGGCTGCGCGCCAGCAGCAGGCCCAGCCCCTCGGCCCGCTCGCGCGGATGCAGGAACAGGCCGCCGACCTCCGCCGATCCTTCCAGATCGGTGGTGAGCGAGAGCATCTGCGCGCGGAAGGTGCGGCCCAATTCCCGGCTATGCTGGGTCAGCACGCCGAGACGATAGCTGTAGAAGGGCCAGCTTTGCCCGACGGTGGAGAATATCTGGCAGGTACCGCGCACCTGCCCCGTCTCGACATTTTCCAGCACCATGACGATCAGTTCGTCCTCAATGCCATCGCCTTCGCGCGCCAATGCCTTTTCGGTACGCTCCAGCTTGTTGGCCAGCGACGTGCGGTCGGGCGGCAGGTTGGTGAAGCCACCGCCGGTCAGCTTGGCCATTTCATAAAGCGTTTGCAGATCGTCCGCGCGCGCGATGCGCATGATGAAGCTCAAGCGGTCATCCCCTCTGTCTGATTATGTCCTGGTATGAATTGCCCCTGTGCGATCCGCCATAGGGCCAGCGCCGACAATTGCGCCCGTTCGGGCAGGCTGTCGGTCAGCAGAAATTCGGCATCGCTATGGATACTGCCGCCGCGCACGCCCATCGTGTCGACCACAGGCACACCGCACGCCGCGATGTTATTACCGTCGCACACGCCGCCCGTATCGCGCCAGCCGATGCTGAGGCCCAGATCCGCGCCGCATTGACGGACCAGTCCGAACAATGCCTGCGCCTTGCCGTCCATCGGCTTGGGCGGGCGGCCGAAGCTGCCATGCAAATGCAGGCTGACGTCATGGTCGCGGGCGACATCGGCCATGGCCCGGTCGATCAGCGCGCGGGCGGCGATTTCGTCCGCCGGCGTCCGGGGCCGGAAATTGACCCGCAGCACCGCGTGGTCGGGCACGACATTGTTCGGGCCGCCGCCGTCGATCTTCGCCGGGTTGCAGGAAAAACCGCTGCTTTTGCTACCCGCCTTCAAGCGCAGCGCCAGATCGGCGGCGGCGAGCAGGGCATTGCGCCCATCATCGGGATTGCGGCCGGCATGGGCGCTGAGGCCCGTAACGATGATCGAGAAATTGCCGCTCCCTGCGCGCGCGCCGGCCAGCGTCCCGTCGGGCAGGGCCGACGGTTCATAGGTGAAGGCCGCCAGCTTACCCGCCGCCGCCGTCCGCAGCAGCGCGGCAGAAGACGCGCTGCCCACTTCCTCGTCGCTATTGATGATGACGTCATAGCCCAGCGTCGGCACCGCCTCCGATCCCTCGATCGCGGTCAGCGCCGCCAGCATGACGGCGATGCCACCCTTCATATCGGCGACACCGGGACCATTGAGGATGCCCGGCTCCAGCCAGCGCTGGTCCTGAAACGGATGATCGACGGGAAAGACCGTGTCCATATGCCCGGTCAGCAGCAGCCGGATCGGCGCATTTGGGCGAACCGACAGGTGAAGGTGCCGGCCGTGGGCGATCGGTTGAACGCGTCCGTCAGGCGCAACATTATCGACCGGCGCCGGGTCGATCAGGCGCAGGTCGCCGGGCAGTATTGAAAAGGCGTCGGCCAGCACATCCGCCATCCGGGCAAGCCCATCCAGATTGCGCGATCCGCTGTTGATCGCGGCCCAGGCCTGCGTCTGCGCCAGCATCGGCGCGGCCGCCGCGCGATCGAGCAATAGCCGTTCCTGCGATGAAAAATCCCTCATCCGCCCTGATCTATCAGAGCGTTGGGCCGGCCTCCACCCCCGCAACAAAATTGCGTGGTTCAGAAATCATAGGTCAGGGTCAAGCGGCTCAGCGTGTCGAGGTCGCGCGATGTCAGCAACGTCTCGGATTCATATTGGATATTGTAGGAAAAGGCCGCCGACAGCCGCGTACTCACCTTGGTTTCGACCGATGATAAGGCGTTGAGCGTATAGACGTCGCTCTCCGCATAGCCCGACGCGGTCTGCTTGAACGTCACCGTCGGCGTTGCCCGCCACGCCAGCGCCATCGATCCGCGGACGCCCAATTTGGTTTCCCGATCGCCGATCATATATTTGGCATGACGCACCGAAGGACCGATATCGGCCGACAGATCGACCGGCTTGCTGACGATCAGCTTGTACCCGACACCGACCGAAGCGGTGTAACGTTCGTCATAGCCGATCGACGTATCGCGCTCGAACTGGGCCAGCCCATAGGCGAAGCCGCGCGGATCGAACTCGTAGCGCGGCTCATAGCCGGCGAAATAGCGTTCGCGCGATGTCACGCCGTTGGCGCGGCGATAGTCTGCAGCGGCAGTCAGCTTGTGCGACCATTGCAGGCCGGCGCGGGTGGCCGTGGCCGATGCGCTGATACCCAATTCGCTCGTGGAGCCGGTGGAACGGAAGCCGCCAGCCTCGATCCGGCCGGTCCATAGCTCGTTGAAGCGTGCCTCGCGAATCACCGTGTCATGCGTGGCCTTGGTCCGTTCTTTCCAGCTATTGACCATGCGCTGGATTTCGTCGGCCGATGCCGGATTGGTCTGCTTGGCGATCTTCGACACGGTGGCGATGTCGGTTTCGTTGCCGTTGGCGATCGCCGCTTCCATCATCTCGCGCACGGCGGGTGGCAGCAGGGCCGATTCGGCTGCCTGCGCGGCGGCAGGCAGGGCAGCGATCAGCAACGACAAGGGGATCAGACGGGCATGCATAGGCCCGTCATAGACAAGCGACAGCAGATTTTAAGCCCCCAAAACGCTCATCCGGTCAGATAAGCGCCCGGAACTCCTGCAATATGTCGCGATACAGCTTGCGCTTAAACGGCACGATCAGCTCCGGCAGCGTATCGGGCGCAGTCCAGCGCCATTCCCGAAATTCAGGATGCTTGGTCTGGATATCGATGTCACTGTCCTTGCCGATAAAGCGGGCCAGGAACCAAAATTGGCGTTGGCCGCGATA
Organism: Sphingobium limneticum; assembly: GCF_008710155.1. Taxonomy (GTDB): domain Bacteria; phylum Pseudomonadota; class Alphaproteobacteria; order Sphingomonadales; family Sphingomonadaceae; genus Sphingobium; species Sphingobium limneticum. Next base: position 165,644 of record NZ_VYPZ01000003.1, on the reverse strand, counting down.
TTTGCCGCCCCACAGCTTGCCGACCAGCTCAGGCGGCAGATCGTAGAAATGCTCGTCCTTGGCCGTGGCGATGATCTCGACCAGTTCGCTGCGGATGCCGGTTTCCTCTTCCAACTCGCGCAAAGCGGCGGCTTTCGCTTCCTCGCCTTCGTCGATGCCGCCCTGCGGCATTTGCCACGCCTCGACCACATTATCGAGCCGCTGCCCCACGAACACCTTGCCATCCGTGTTGACGAGCATGATTCCGACGCACGGCCGGTATCCCAATTCCTGATCGTTCGGCATCGAAGCCATGATTTCCCCAAACAAATATTGTGACGGCGTCTTTCCATCCCCTGAAAGGCCGCCATCGCCGAACATCGGCGTCTTCGCCAGAATAAGCGGGGTGAGGCCCCGCGTCCATCGGCCGAATCATCATCCTGCCGATTTGCGACCGATCGATGCCACCATAACGAAGGCAATATGCCCCAATGGTCGCTTGGAACCGCACGCCATGGCGCGCATTGGCTTGGGCATGTCCAAACCCGTCCTGCTCTGGCTCCGCCAGGATCTTCGCCTGTCCGATCAGGCTGCACTGGCAGCCGCCGCCGCTGAAGGGCCGGTCATACCCGTCTATATATTGGACGATGAAAGCCCACGCCAATGGGCGATGGGCGGCGCGGCGCGATGGTGGCTGCACCATAGTCTGAGCCGGCTGGACGAAAGCCTGCGGGACAAGGGGTCGCGCCTGATCCTGCGGCGCGGCAAGAGCGTGGATGTGCTAGCGGCGCTGGCGAAGGAAGTGGGCGCATCGCGGATCCATGCGCTGCATCATTATGAGCCATGGTGGCGCAATGCCGAAAAGGCGGTCGCCAAGCTGCTGGACCTGTGCCTGCATGACGGCGGCCTGTTGCTTCCGCCCGGCGCAGTGCGGACGGGGGCGGGGGGCATGTATCGCATCTACACGCCCTTTGCCCGCGCGGTGATGGAGCATATGCCGCCACCGCCGCCCCATCCCGCGCCGGCCCATATAGAAGCGCCGACGCAATGGCCCAAGAGCGAGTCGCTGGAGAGTTGGGCGTTGCTGCCGACCAAGCCGGATTGGGCGACCGGTTTTGCGAAGGACTGGACGCCGGGGGAAACGGGCGCGCGCGCCAATGTCGCGAATTTTCTCGATGAAGCGGGCGACTATCCGACCGCCAGAAACCTGCCTTCGGTTGAGGGCACGTCGCGTCTGTCCGCGCATCTTCACTTCGGCGAAGTGTCGCCTGCCTATGTCTGGCACCGTGTCGAAAGTTCAGGGCATGATGCAGCAATCTTTCTTAAAGAGCTGATCTGGCGGGATTATGCCCATCTCCAGATTTGTGAATTGCCCACCTATGGATCGGCCAATGCCCGGACCGATTTCGATCGGCTGAACTGGCGCGACCTGCGGGAAGCGGGGGCGGACTTCACGGCCTGGAAGACGGGACGGACGGGCTATCCGATCGTAGATGCGGGTATGCGGCAGCTTTGGACGACGGGATGGATGCATAACCGTGTGCGCATGATTGCCGCCAGCTTCCTGATCAAGCATCTGCTGATCGACTGGCGCCATGGCGCGCGCTGGTTCTGGGATACGCTGGTCGATGCCGATTATGCCAATAACAGCGTCAATTGGCAGTGGGTGGCGGGCAGCGGCGTGGACGCCAATCTCTTCACCCGCATCATGGCGCCGCTGACCCAGTCGGACAAGTTTGACGCAGCCGACTATATTCGCGAATGGGTGCCCGAATTGAGCGACCTGTCCGATGCGGTGATCCATGATCCCGACGCCCATGGCGCGCGCCCGCCCAGCTATCCCGCCAAGATCATCGGCCATCGCGAAGGGCGTGAGCGTGCGCTGGAGGCCTATCGCCGTAGCAAGGGGTGATTGCAGCGGCGCCCGGCTTGCGGCAGGATTGGCGTCATGAATGCAACCGACCCCCGGCGCGGCAGGCGCGCGCTGTCCGTGCGACGTCCGCCGCGATCGGGCAGGCCAAAAAAATTGTCGCGTCTGATGGCGCCTCTCTTTCACCGGTTGCTCGATCGAATCGATTTGGGATTGGAAGAAGGCGCTCTGGAAGCCTCTTTGCCCGACGGTACGCGCCGCCTGTTGGGCGGCCGGGCGCCAGGACCGCAATGCGAGGTCGACCTGCAAAGCTGGCGCGCCCTGGTGCGGCTGGCCATCGGTGGATCGGCTGGCTGGTATCGCGCCTGGGCCGCAGGGGAGTGGGACAGCCCCGACCCCGTCCCGCTCTTCGCCCTGTTCATGCGCAATGCCGTGACCTTGGGGCGGGCGGCCCGTCCGCGCGGACCGGGGCGCTGGATCGGGCGGCTGGCGCACTGGGCACGACGCAACAGCCGTGTCGGATCGCGGCACAATATCGCCTATCATTATGATCTGGGGAATGATTTCTACAGCCTGTGGCTTGACAAAAATATGCACTATTCTAGCGCCTTGTTTATCGATCCTGATGACCATGATGAAGAGTTCGAGCAGGCCCAGCGACGCAAGGTTGACGCGATCCTAGACCGGATCGACCTGCACGATGGCGCATCATTGCTGGAAATCGGCTGCGGCTGGGGTGGGCTGGCGGAGCAGGCGATGGAGCATAGCGGCATCGCCTATAGTGGGCTGACCCTTTCCACCGAGCAGGCCGACTATGCCCGCGACCGATTGGGATCGGGCGCGCAGATATGGCTGACCGACTATCGGGACGCGCAGGGCCAATATGATGCCATCGCCAGCGTGGAAATGGTGGAGGCGGTAGGAGAGCGCTACTGGCCCGACTATGTCGCCGCCGTCGATCGCCTGCTGAAACCCGGCGGCAAGGCAGCGATCCAATATATATTGATCGACGACGCGATTTTCGAATCCTATGCGCGCGGCGCGGACTTCATCCAGACCTATATCTTTCCCGGCGGCATGCTGATGTCAGAAAGCCGCTTTCGCGCACTGGCGGAGAAGGCCGGGCTGGAATGGCGCGACGTTCATCGCTTCGGCCTCGACTATGCCGAAACACTGCGTCGCTGGCGGGTGCAATTCGACCGGGCGATCGACGATGGCCAGCTACCCGCCAGTTTCGACCAGCATTTCGTGGCTTTGTGGCGCTATTATCTGATGTATTGCGAAGGCGGCTTTCGCGGTGGCGGGATCGACGTGGCACAAGTGACGCTGGTCAAGCCCGCCTGATCGATCAGCCCTCGACGCGTATGCGATGCCCGGTCGGCGCGTCAGACGTCACCAGGTCGAGGATCGCCTGCCCGACCACTTCCGGCCCCTTCAGGCTCGCGGGATCTTCGCCGGGGAAGGCACGGGCGCGCATCGCGGTGCGGGTCGCGCCGGGATCGACGATATGGGTGCGGATAGCGGAGATATTTTTCACCTCCTCGCCATAGGCGCCGACCAGAGTTTCCAGCGCCGCCTTCGACGCGCCATAGGCACCCCAATAGGCGCGCGGCGTTGCGACGGAGGAGGTCAGCGCCACCACTCGAGCATCGCCGCTGGCCCGCAACATGGTGTCGAACGCGGCGATCAACGCCTGCGGTGCGGCGATGTTCAAGGTGAGCAGGCGGGCAAATTCCTTGGCATCGATCGCCGGCACCGCCGCCAAAGACCCAAGGGTCGCGGCATTCAGCACCAATATATCGAGCGCGCGCCAGCGGCCACCTATGGCCTGCGCCAAACGCCCGATACTCTCGCCATCGGCCAGGTCGAGCGGCGCGATCGTCGCGCTGCCGCCGGCCTGATGGATGCGATCCTCCACTTCCTCCAGCCCGCCGCTGGTCCGGGCGGTCAGCACGACATGCGCACCGGCAGCGGCCAGCACCTCCGCCGTGGCGGCGCCGATCCCCCGGCTCGCGCCAGTGACGAGAGCCAGTTTGCCGGAAAGCGGAAGGTTGGAAGTAGACATGGAAATCCGTTCGTCCTGAGGAGGGCCTGAGTTTGGCGAAGACCCGTATCGAGGGATCCTTCGATACGCCACTTCGACTTCGCTCAGTGGCTACTCAGGACGAACGGGGATTTATGCTTGTCAGACGACGCGTTCGGCCAGCAGTTCCAACTGGTTGGTCACCACCGCATCATCCTGATCGGTCAGTTTGGTGGGATAGTCGCCGGTGAAACAGGCATCGCAATATTGCGGGCGGATGTCCGCGCGCTTGGCTTCGCCCAGCGCTTTGTACAGGCCGTCGATCGAGATGAAGGACAGGCTGTCGGCGTGGATGAAATCCTGCATGCCGCCCACGTCCAGCTTGTGCGCCAGCAGCTTCGTCCGCTCCGGCGTATCGACGCCATAGAAGCAGCTATGCTTGGTCGGCGGCGACGCGATGCGCATATGCACTTCGGCCGCGCCCGCTTCGCGCATCATCTGCACGATCTTGAGCGACGTCGTACCGCGCACGATCGAATCGTCGATCAGCACGATCTTCTTGCCTTGGATCAGCGCGCGATTGGCGTTGTGCTTCAGCTTCACGCCCAGATGGCGGACCTTGTCGCCCGGCTGGATGAAGGTGCGGCCGATATAGTGCGAGCGGATGATGCCCAGTTCGAACGGAATGCCCGACTGCTGGGCATAGCCGATCGCCGCCGGCACGCCGCTATCCGGCACCGGAATGACATAATCGGCCTCGACCGGATTTTCGATCGCCAACTGCGCGCCGATCGCCTTGCGGACCGAATAGACGCTGGAATTGTCGATGATCGAATCGGGCCGGCTGAAATAGACATGCTCGAAAATGCAGGGACGGGCATGCGTCTCACCGAACGGACGGTGCGAGCGGATATTGCCGTCATTGGTGACGATCACCAATTCGCCCGGATCGATGGTGCGGACATAATCGGCACCGACCACGTCCAGCGCCACGGTTTCCGACGCGAAAATCGTCGAATCGCCCAGCTTGCCCATCACCAGCGGACGGATGCCCAGCGGGTCGCGGCAGGCGATCATGCCTTCGGGCGTCATCACGATCAGCGAATAGGCGCCCTCGACCTGCTTCAATGCGTCGATGAACTTGTCGAGCAACGTGCGATAGCTGGAGGTCGCCACCAGATGGATGATGACTTCGGTATCGGACGTCGACTGGAAGATGGAGCCGCGGCGAATCAGTTCGCGGCGCACCTTCATCGCGTTGGAGATATTGCCATTATGGGCAATGGCGAACCCACCGCTGTTCAATTCCGCATAGAGCGGCTGAACGTTGCGCAGCGACGTTTCACCGGTGGTCGAATAGCGCACATGGCCGCAGGCGGTATCGCCCGGCAGGCCACGAATCACTTCGTCCCGGTCGAAATTGCCCGCCACATGGCCCATCGCCCGGTGGGTATGGAAATCATGCCCGTCCCAGCTGGTGATGCCTGCGGCTTCCTGCCCGCGATGTTGCAGAGCGTGAAGGCCGAGCGCGACCATGGCAGACGCCGTTTCCGCACCGGAAACGCCGAAAATGCCACATTCCTCGCGCAACTTGTCGTCGTCGAAGGGGTTTGTCGTAAACATGGGTGTGAGCGGTTCCATAGCCGTTCCTGACAACCCCAAGATGCGACCGGGGTTGTCTCTTGTGCGCGCATATAGTCACTCTCGCGCCGTTTGTCGCCCTCCTGTAACAAAAAAGCGTGGCAGGCTGTGGCAACGCTGCGTTTCGGCGGTCGGTCTATCGGCAAAATGCCCTACTGGCGCTGTTCCGCTTGCCCGGCTACAGACTCGATCCTGATGCATCGTTTCGCCAATCCTGCCCGCTTTTTGAAGATTGCACGTCCGCTGACGGGATGGCTCTTCTGGTCCGGTCTGCTGCTGCTGCTCGTCGGCGCTGCTTGCGGCCTGTTCGTGACACCGGCTGATTATCTTCAGGGGCAGACGGTCCGGATACTCTATATACATGTACCTGCCGCCTGGCTGGGGATGGGCGGCTGGACCGGCATCGCCATCGCGGCGCTGATGCAACTGGTCTGGCGTCATCCGCTGGCGGCCGTCGCTGGCCGCGCGATCGCCGCGCCGGGTGCGCTGTTCACCGCCATCTGCCTGATGACCGGCTCCATCTGGGGCCGTCCGACATGGGGTACTTGGTGGGAATGGGACGGGCGGATGACGTCGATGCTGGTCCTTTTCTTCCTTTATCTCGGCTATATCGCGCTCGCCAATGCCAGCGCGCGGCAGGGGCAGCAGGGCGGGGTCAGCAACGTTACGGCGATCTTCGGGCTGGTCGGCGCGGTCAACATTCCGATCATCAACCGATCGGTCGTGTGGTGGAACAGCCTTCACCAGGGGCCATCGATCACGCTGCGCGGGTCCAGCATCGATGGGTCGCTGCTCTGGCCGCTGGGCTTGACATTATTGGGTTTCAGCCTGCTCTTCGGCGCCATCGTGCTGATGCGTATGCGGGCGATACTGGCAGAAAATAAGGTCGAGGCGCGCATGCAGCGCCTGGCAAGAGGGTAGGATGATGAACCAATGGGCTTTCGTGATTGCCGCCTATGCGGTGACGCTAGCCGGCACCGCGCTCGTCAGTCTGGTAAGCTGGCGTTCCATGCGCAGTGCGGAGCGCCGCGCCGATCAACTGTCGAATCGCGGGTGAAGGCGCGATCATGAAGGCCAAGCATCAACGGCTGATCCTCGCGCTGGCGGCGCTGGTGGCGCTGGTCGGCGCCGGCTTGCTCGCGGCCTCCGCCTTGAAGGATGAGGCTGCCTATTTCTATGCGCCGGCTGACGTAAAGACCAAGGGTGCCGAACCCGGCAAGGCGATCCGCCTGGGCGGCATGGTGGTCAAGGGCAGCCTGAAGCGCGCGGCCGACGGCATCACCATCCATTTCGACGTCACCGACGGCAAGGCGACCGTGCCCGCCACCTTCAGCGGCATCGCGCCCGACCTGTTCAAGGAAGGCAGCGGCGTCGTGGCGGAGGGGGCATTCGATGCGAAGGGCACCTTCATCGCCACCAACCTGCTCGCCAAGCATGACGAACGCTACATGCCCCGCGAATTGGAAGGCATGACCTATAATGAGACGACGCATGAGATGAAGGCGGACAAGTGACGATGGGTTTTCCTCCTCACCGTCATCCCGGCAAAGGCTGGGATATCAATGCCTTCCTGATGGCATGCCCGGAGAAGAAGGATGTCAGCCTTCGCTGGCGTGACGAAGATGTAGATGGGGTGCGCGCATGATCGCCGAAATCGGCCTCGCCGCGCTCTGGTTCGCCGCTGCTCTCGCGCTGTTACAATTGGTTCTGGCCTTTGCTGGCCTGAAGGGCGGCAAGCCCGAACTGCTCGGCGCCGTACGGCCCGCCGCGGTGACGCAGGGCATCCTGACCGCCATCGCCTTCGCCGCGCTGATCACCCTGTTCATGCGGTCGGATATGTCCGTGCTGCTGGTCGCCACCAACAGCCATTCGATGAAGCCCTGGCTTTATAAATTCGCCGGCACCTGGGGCAATCATGAAGGCTCGATGCTGCTGTGGGTCACGGTCATGGGTGTGGCGGGCGCCGCCGTCGCCCTGTTCGAGCGCGCCCTGAAACGTGACGCGCATATGGCGACGCTGGGCGGGCAGGCCGCTATTTCGCTCGGTTTCTACGCCTTCCTCCTTTTCTCCTCCAACCCCTTCGCGCGCATCGCACAGCCGCCAGCGGACGGGCAGGGGCTGAACCCGCTGTTGCAGGATCCCGGTTTGGCCTTCCATCCGCCGACCCTTTATCTGGGCTATGTCGGCCTGTCGGTCGCCTTCTCCTTCGCCATCGGTGCTTTGCTGACGCGGCAGGTGGACGCCGCCTTCGCCCGCGCGATGCGGCCATGGGTGCTTGCGGCGTGGGTATTGCTGACGCTGGGCATCACGGCGGGCAGCTATTGGGCCTATTATGAGCTGGGCTGGGGTGGCTGGTGGTTTTGGGATCCGGTCGAAAACGCCTCGCTCATGCCCTGGCTGGCGGCGACGGCTCTGCTTCATAGCGTTACCGTGCTGGCGACGCGCGACGCACTGCGGGCCTGGACGATCATGCTGGCAGTGGTGGCTTTCTCCATGTCGATGGTCGGCACCTTCCTGGTCCGGTCGGGCATCTTGACCAGCGTTCATGCCTTCGCCGTCGATCCGCAGCGCGGCAGCTTCATCCTGGCGCTGCTCGCTCTCTATATCGGCGGCGCGCTGGCGCTGTTCGGCTGGCGGATCGGGTCGGTGCGCGAAGGCGCGCCGTTTGAACTGGTCAGCCGCGAAACCATGCTGGTTGTCAACAATCTGCTGCTCACGGTCATATTGGGCCTCGTGCTGATCGGCACCCTCTATCCGCTGATGACGGAGGCGTTCGGTCACAAGGTTTCGGTGGGGGCACCCTATTTCGACCGGATCGCCGGGCCGATCGCGCTGGCGCTGATGGTCGCCATGGCGGCAGGGCCGCTGACCCGCTGGCGAAAGGACAAGGCGGGCGTTGTTGGAAAACGTTTGCTGGTGCCGCTCGCCATAGCGTTTGTGGTGTCCATCTCGCTGTCTCTTTTCGCCTGGGGTCGCATCGGCATCCTGCCCTTCCTGGGTTTGGTTATCGCAGTTGCGGTCGGCGTCGCGAGCCTCGCTCCGCTGTGGAAGCGCAAGCTGTTGCGCACCCCACTCTTCACCTATGGCATGGTCGTCGCGCATCTGGGCTGCGCCGTCAGCTTGGCCGGCATGGCCTGCGACTCCGCCTTTACGGTCGAAAAACTTGTGGCGGCACGACCGGGCGACATGATCCAGACCGCCGGTTGGTCGATCCGTTTCCGTCAGATCACGCCGATCGCCGGCGACAACTGGACCGCGCTTCAGGCGGATATGGATGCCGGTCGGGGCGGCAGTTCGGTCGTCATCCGGCCGCAGTCGCGCTTCTTCGCCTCACCGCCGACCACGACCAGCGAAGCGGCATTGCTGACTCGATGGGACGGGCAGCTTTATGTCGTGCTGGGTGAGGAAGTGGAGGGCGGCCGCTGGCAGTTGCGCATCTGGTGGAAGCCCTTCGTCACGCTGATCTGGCTGGGCGGCATCATGATTGCACTCGGCGGCGCGCTGGCGCTGGTCGGACGGGAGCGGCGTGGCTGGGTGATGAAATGGCGGCCCCACAACCACAATATGACGACAGAGGGCGTCGAGGCATGAGGAAGCTGCTGATCTGGCTGCCGCTCGTCCTGTTCCTCGCCTTTGTCGGGCTTTTCGCCACTGGCCTGTTCAAGCCGGACGACCGCGTGATCCATTCCCGGCTGGTGGGGCAACCGCTGCCGGCCTTCACCCTGCCGGCGGCGGCCAGCGATCGGCCTGCGCTCGCCAGCGCCCAGTTTGTCACGGGCAAGCCACGCCTGCTCAACATCTTCGCCAGCTGGTGTGTGCCCTGTGCCGCCGAAGCGCCGCAACTGATGGCACTCAAGCAGGCCGGTGTGGAGATAGACGCGATCGCCATTCGCGACGCCCGGCCGGACGTCGATGGCTTCCTCCAGCGCTATGGCAATCCATACGCCCGGATCGGCCTGGATGCCCGCAGCGCGGTGCAGATGGCGCTCGGTTCGTCGGGCGTGCCGGAAACCTTCGTGATCGATGGCAAGGGGCGGATCGCTTACCAGCATATCGGGGATATTCGCGCGGACGATGTGCCGATGATCCTAGACCGGTTGAAGGACGCGCAATGAAGCTGATCCTTGCTCTTTTGTGCGCGCTGCTCGCGGTGCCAGCCGCAGCGCAGACCGCGCTGCCGCCTGCGCCCTGGGCCGACCGACAGATTCCCGACGCTGCGCAGGAGCGCAAGGCGAAGGCGCTGATGGAAACCATCCGCTGCCTCACCTGCCAAAGCCAGTCGATCGCCGATTCGGGCGCCAGCATGGCCGGCGACATGCGATCGCAGATCCGCGAGCGCATCATGGCCGGCGAGCAGCCCGAGTCGATCCGTAGCTGGCTGATCGCCCGCTATGGCGACTGGGTCAGTTATGAACCCACCGCCGCGCCGATCCTGTGGCCGTTATGGGCTGCGCCGGTCCTGCTGCTCGGACTGGGACTGCTGCTCTTGCGCGGGCGGATCAAGCGGAGGACGCGCGCATGACCGGCTGGTTTCTTGCCTTTGGTCTGGCGGCCATCGCCTTCCTTGCGCTGCTGTTGATCGGCCGCATTCCGCGATCGACTCGCGAAATCAGTGCGGCTGCGCTGCTGCTGGGCCTTGCCGGTTACGCCTGGCAGGGCAATCCGGGACTGGCGGGCGCACCGCGTCTCGCCAAGGACGCGGCCGGCGAGAAGTTCGACGAAAGTCTGGCGGAGCGGCGGCGCGGTCTGGCCGAGCGATTCGGTCCTGCGGCGCAGTGGATGATGCTGTCCGACGGGCTGGCGCGGCAGGGCAAGACCAAGGAAGCGGCCAATGTCTTGCTGTCGGGCCTGCGCGCCGCGCCAGACGATGCCAATCTGTGGCTGGGTTTGGGCAATGCGCTGATCGCCCACGCCGATGGCGTCGTATCCCCTGGCGCCGATTTCGCCTATCGCCGCGCATTGGCGCTTGATCCCGAAGGCCCGGCGCCGCGTTATTTCTACGGACTTGCCCTGGTTCGCAACGGCCAGTTGCAGGCGGCACGCGACCTGTGGAAGCCATTGGCGGACAGCGCGCCGGCGGGCAGCCAGGTGAAGGCGGAACTCGACGCCAGCATCGCGCGTATCGACGCCATGCTTGCAGCGGGCGCGCCGCCGTCCCAATGATGCAGTGCAGCGTCCGCATTGCGTGCTCCACAGAGCCGTGATAGGGCGCGGCGGTTTACAGGGGTCGTGCGGGCTATTCCGCCATGCGCCCCCTATTGGGTGTCGATACGAGCATGATCCTTCATGGCTGACCTCCTTCCCAACACCGCTCCGGCTTCCGACGAGGAAGAGGGCGGTCATGGACATGCGCGGCAGAAAGCGACGGTAAAACTGGTAGTCGGGGCGATCGGCATCGTCTTCGGCGATATCGGTACCAGTCCGCTTTATGCCTTTCGCGAAACCTTCCACGGCCATCATCACCTGACGCTGGACGCCGACCATATATTGGGCGTCATCAGCCTGATGTTCTGGTCGATGATGCTGGTGGTGACGCTGAAATATGTCAGCATCATCATGCGCGCCGATAACAAGGGCGAGGGCGGCAGCCTGGCGCTGCTGGCGCTGATCAACGGGCAGACGAAGACGCAGCGCTGGTCGCGCGGCATCGTATTGCTGGGCGTATTTGCGACGGCGCTTTTCTATGGCGACTCGATGATCACCCCGGCCGTGTCGGTGCTGTCGGCGGTCGAGGGCCTGACCGTCTATAATCCAGCACTGGCACCGGCGATTTTGCCGGTGGCGATCGTCATCCTGCTCGGCCTGTTCTGGATACAGGGGCTGGGCACCAACCGGGTCGCGGCCTTCTTTGGCCCGATCATGCTGACCTATTTCATCACGATTGCGGCGCTGGGCGTGATTTCGATCATGAAGACGCCGGGTATCCTCTATGCCTTCAATCCCTATTGGGCAGTGATGTTCTTCGTCACCGATCCGCTGCCGGCTTTCCTGGCGCTGGGGTCTGTGGTGCTGGCCGTAACCGGGGCCGAGGCGCTCTATGCCGATATGGGGCATTTCGGTCGCAATCCGATCCGCGTGTCCTGGCTCGCCTTCGTGCTGCCGGCGCTGATGCTCAACTATATGGGGCAGGGCGCGCTGCTGTTCCGCGAAGGCGCGGCCGCGCTGCACAGCCCCTTCTACAATCTCGCCCCGCAATGGGGCCAGTTGCCGCTGATCGTGCTGGCGACGCTGGCCGCGATCATCGCGAGCCAGGCGGTGATATCCGGTGCCTTCTCCGTCACGCAGCAGGCGATCCAGCTGGGTTTCATGCCCCGCTTGCGGATCGAACATACCAGCGCGTCGACCGCGGGTCAGATCTACATTCCCCTGATCAACTGGGGTTTGATGGTCATGGTCATCCTGCTGGTGCTGGTGTTCCAGACATCGTCCAACCTGACCGCTGCCTATGGCATTGCCGTTACCGGGGCGATGTTCATCGACAATGTGCTGCTGACGGTGGTGCTGTACCGCCTGTGGCATTGGAAATGGTATTATGCCGCGCCGGTGCTCGGCATTTTCTATCTGGTCGACGGCGCCTATCTGGCGGCGAACCTGACCAAGGTGCCGGACGGCGGCTGGTTCCCGCTGCTGATCGGCTTCATCGTCTTCACGCTGCTGACGACCTGGTCGCGCGGTCGCCGGCTGGTGCAGGACCGGTTGCGCGAAGCGGCCATGCCGATCCCGGTCTTCGTGGCCTCCGCCGCCAACAGCGCAGTACGCGTGCCCGGCACGGCCGTGTTCATGACCTCCACGCCCGATGGCGTTCCCCATGCGCTGCTGCATAATTTGAAGCATAACAAGGTACTGCACGAACGGGTGATCCTGCTGACGGTGAAGATCAGGGACGTGCCGGTGGTCGAGGATGACGGCCGCTGCAAGCTGGAGGATCTGGGCCGGGGCTTTTTCCGCATGGTCCTGCAATATGGCTTCATGCAGGAGCCGGACGTGCCGGCCGCGCTCAAGAACGTCACCGGGTGCGGTCAGGCGTTCAAGATGATGGACACCAGCTTTTTCCTGGCGCGCCAGACGTTGCTCCCCTCGGCCAAGCCGGGCATGCCGTTGTGGCGGGAGAAAATCTTCGCCTGGATGCTGCGCAACGCGGAAAGCGCGATGGAGTTTTTCCGCCTGCCGACCAACCGGGTCGTGGAATTGGGCAGTCAGGTCGAAATCTGATTTTCATATCTGGAAGTTCACACCGTCCTGAGTGGAACGATAATGAGCGATCGTTTCCAGATAGGACAGCAAAATAGGGCGCGACCGGATGGCCGCGCCCTTTCCAATTTCCGATCGAAGCCGGATCAGGCGGCGTCGCGGTCCTTGTTGATGTCGACCAGCTGACCGCCATTGACGGCGATCTTCTTGGGCTTCATCGCTTCGGGCACTTCGCGCACGAGTTCGATAGTCAGAAGGCCATCGGCCAGGTCGGCCTTTTCGACTCGCACGAAATCGGCGAGTTCGAAGCGGCGCTCGAAGCTGCGGTTCGCGATGCCGACATGAAGGAATTTGGAGCGATCCGCAGAGGAGGCGTCATCCTTTCGCCCGATCACCTGGAGCAGGTTCTGCTGAGCGGTAATGTCGATCTCGTCGGGGCGGAAGCCGGCGATGGCCAGCGTCACGCGATACCGGTCTTCCGACAGTCGCTCGATATTGAAGGGCGGATAATTGTCGCCTTGCGCCAACCGGGCATTATTTTCGATCAGGTCGAACAGACGATCGAAACCCACGGTGGAGCGGCGATAGGGGGTGAGGTCGAAACCACGCATAATCATAATCTCCCAAAGGGCAGATGAACGTGCCGGACCCAATCATTGGCATCCGACGATAGGATGTCCGGCCCCATGTGGCGGCTGGACAGACATGGATATGGTCTTGGCGTTCCGGCTTTCAAGAGCAGGGCGATGTTGGAAAATGCCGTCTTAACTTCGTACATTTCCCGCAGGTGTCGACATTAAGTTGCGCGCGCCCGTTCCTATCGAAAAGGTCGCGCATTTTTACATGGCGGCGTCGGATCGAACAGAAAGATGCAAGAAAAGAGCGGGATAGGACAGGGTAAATAAAAAGCACCCGGATCATGCTTTCATGATCCGGGTGCTTAATGGACGATTGCTCGTCTCCCCCTTGGCCTGCCTCAACCGCTTCTTAGCCCCCTAAGCTCGAAGCGGGATGCAGTATCCCTGAACCACGGCCTTTTACCTGTGCTTCCGAAGCCTTGCTATGACTGGCGCAGCCCGCTGTCACGGGCAAAATCAGGCTGGTGTGATTTTCGGTTCGTCCCTGTGGCGGCAATGCAACAATCGGGCAATGCTTGCCGTTATGTCGGCTGATCCCTAGACCCTCATCCATATCACTATCGAAGGGCCGTTCGCGCCACATGATTCTATCCCGTTACGAACGCATGATCGCCAAACGCTACCTGCTGCCGGGCAAGGGCGAAGGCTTCATCTTCCTCGTCGCCGGCATCAGCCTGGTCGCGGTCATGCTGGGTGTCGCCGCGCTCATCATCGTCATGAGCGTCATGAACGGCTTTCGCGCCGAGCTGTTCGACAAGATCGTCGGCCTCAATGGCCATGCCGTGGTGCAGGGCTATGGCGGGCGGCTGCCGGATTGGCAGTCGGTGTTGAAGGAAACGAAGGCGACGCCGGGCGTCACCAAGGCGACACCTATGATCGACCAGCCCTTGGGTGCCATCTACCAAGGGCGGTTTGAGTTCGCGTTGGTGCGTGGCATGTCTGTCGATGATATCCGTTCCAGTTCGACACTGAGCAAGAATGTGAAGGTCGGCACCCTGAACGCTTTGAAGCCGGACAGCGGCAATGTGGCGATCGGATCGAGATTGGCGGAAAATCTGGGCCTTCAGGTCGGGGATACGATCACCATCTTCAATCCATCGGGCCGGACGACGCCTTTTGGCACGGTGCCACGCCAGATCGGCTATCGGGTTGCTGCGATCGTCGAGATTGGCGTCTACGACTATGACAAAGCCTTGGTCGTGATGCCTATCCAGGATGCGCAGACTTTGCTGCTGATGGGTGATGCCGTCGGCATGATCGAGGTCGAGACGGTCGATGCGGACCGAGTGGGCCAGATATTGGAACCGCTGGCCGGTAAGGTCGCCGGGCGGGCCGTCATCACCGACTGGCGTCAGATGAATTCGTCGCTGTTCGAGGCATTGGCCGTGGAACGGGTCGCTATGTTCGTCGTCCTGTCGATCATCGTACTAGTCGCGGTATTCAACATCCTGTCGTCGTTGATCATGCTGGTGCGCGCCAAGACGCGGGACATCGCCATCCTTCGGACCATGGGCGCGAGCCGTGCGGGATTGGTGCGTATCTTCATGACGGTGGGCGTAACTATTGGTACGCTGGGCACGGCGGCCGGCATATTGCTGGGCTTCACCTTCCTCTTCTTCCGCCAGAGCGTCGTGAATTTCGTCCAACTTGTGACCGGTCAGAATTTATGGGATCCCTCGATCCGCTTTTTGACAGACCTGCCGTCCAAGGCTGACCCGGTGGAGATTACGATCATCTGCATCATGGCATTGGTGTTCAGTTTCCTTGCCACGCTATATCCGGCTTTCAAGGCCGCCAATACCGATCCCGTGCAGGTGCTGCGTTATGAATGATATCCTTAAAGTAACCGGCCTAGCCCGCAGTTTCACCCAAGGCGGTGTGACGATAGAGGTGCTGCGCAGCATCGACCTGAACGTCGGGCCGGGTGAGATCGTGGCGCTGCTGGGGCCATCGGGGTCCGGCAAATCGACGTTGCTACAGGCGGTCGGCCTGCTGGAAGGCGGGTTCGACGGGTCGATCCGCATCGCTGGCGAAGAAGCGGCCAAGCTGGACAATGACGGGCGGACGCGGTTGCGCCGCGACGCGCTCGGCTTCGTCTATCAATTCCACCATCTGCTGCCCGATTTCAACGCGACAGAGAATGTCATCCTGCCGCAGGTGATCCGCGACAAGGATATGGAAAGCGCCAAGGCGCGGGCGGAGTCGCTGCTGACGTCGCTGGGGCTGGGCCATCGACTGGACCATCGGCCAAGCCAATTGTCGGGCGGCGAGCAGCAGCGCGTCGCCGTGGCGCGGGCGCTCGCCAACCGCCCCGCGCTGGTGCTGGCGGACGAGCCGACCGGCAATCTGGACGAGCGAACGGCCGATGTCGTGCTGGCCGAGTTCCTGCGGTTGGTGCGCGAAGAGGGATCGGCCGCTCTGGTGGCGACCCATAATGAGCGGCTGGCACAGAAGATGGACCGGGTGGTCCGGCTGCATGCCGGGGTGCTGGAAGGCGCCTAGGGCATTTTGAAGCCAGCTGGCACGGCGGATAGTGAGGATGATCCGATCGGATCATATTCTATGCCGCCGCCGTCGCACCATCTCTGACATTGGCGACCAGCACGCGGTCGCGACCTTCCGCCTTTGCGCGCAGCAAGGCAGCGTCGGCGGTCTGAAGCAGGCGGTCGGCACGGCCATGGTCCGGGAAGGTCGCAAGGCCGAAGCTGGCGGTAATCGCCCCCAGTTCCCGCCCGCGATGTTCGACCCGCAGATCCCGAATGCGATGCTGAATCTGAATGGTGCGGCCGAGCGCCTGGTCGAGTCTGAAACCGGGCATCAAAATCACGAATTCCTCGCCCCCCAAGCGGAAGGCATGGCCATTTTCCCGCAAGGCATCCGCCAACACCTTGCCGACCGCGCGCAATACGGCGTCGCCGGCATCATGGCCGAAACTGTCGTTGAACCGCTTGAAATGGTCGATGTCGATCATCAGGCAGGTGAGCGGTGAAAGATTGCGTTCGGCTTCGTTGACCAGCGTTTGCAGCATGATGTCGAATTGACGGCGATTGGGCAGTCCGGTCAGGACATCGGCCATCGCCATGTCGCGCAGCACATCGCGCAGGCGCAGATTGGCGAGGGCAAGGCCGATATTTTCGGCCAGCATCTCCAGATATTTGCCGGTACGCTCCAGATGGCTGGCATTGGCGCGCACCGGCTCTTCATAATAAAGCATGCCGATGCTTTCGCCCTGCGCCGCGAGCGGGATGCAGATCGTGCTGATCGCACCGGTGGCATCCAGATGGTCGCAGGGAATATCCACCATCTCGCCGATCGGCCGATGCGTCTGGCCACGGCGCAACGCCCAGCAGGCGGAGGGAGCAAATTCCTTGCGCGAGTAAGCGGGGGCGAGCCAGTCGCAGGCCTGTGTCATGGCGTTGCGGCGGGCGTCGTGAATATAGAGGCGGCCGGGGAAATCCGGCGCGATTTCGGGGGCGAAGCGGCGGACCACCTCCACCAGATCATGCACGCTGTCGCAGCCCTGCAAACGCTGGGTCAGGCGGGACAACAGGTCGCGCATGGTGCGGTCGGTGTCGCGTTCCTGCTCCAGACGCTGCCGTTCCAGGCCGTTTTCGCGGAAGATGCGGATGGCCTGCGCCATGTCCCCAATCTCGTCCACATGGGCGCTGTCGGGCGGGATCGCATCCCAATCCTGCGCGGCCAGACGGGTGACGACGTCGCTCAGGCTGACGACCGGACGCAGGATGCGTTGTTTCAGGACGAAATAGAGGACGCACAGGAAGAGCAGGGCGGTGATGCCCAGCATGACTTCCGACATGGTGCGCCATTGACGGGCGGTGTCGGTTGCGCGCGACACGGCATGGTCGGTACGCTGATCCAGCATATATTGGAATTTGCCGACCTGCGCGGCGACGCGGTCCAGTTCACGGCCATATTCGTCGCCGAACAAGATGGTGCGGCCGGTCTTGTCGTCGCCCGCCTGAGCGGCGCGGATCGCGGCGTCCTGCTCGTCCGTCAGCGCGTCGGACCAATGCAGCGCCTGACCTAATGCAGCAAGTTCGCTTTCATTGGCGCCGGCATCGCGCAGATGGGCGACGCGCTGCTTGACCGACTTCAGCGCGCCCTTCTCACGACGATAGGCGATCAGATGGCTGAGATCGCCACTGATGATGAAGCCGCGCGCCTGTTCGGTCAGGCGATAGACATCCTCCTCCAACGTGGCGGTGGCCTGGTCGAAGGTGGCGCGTTGGGCGACGGCGGCGCGTTCGCGTTCTTCGGCGCCCGATGCCATCAACATGGTGGCGCCAGACGCCAAAGTCAGGGCGACGGTGGCTCCATAGGCCCAGTTGGTGATGGTAGACAGACGCATGATGCGAGCGACGGTAGCAGGGACAGGTTGGCAATCCGTTAAGGATGTTGGCCGTCGGGCAGGTCGGCCGACCGCTTTACCCACAGATTTCGTGGTGAGGGGGGTGGGCCGAATCGCGCGGCATCCCTAGATTGGGGGCATGCCCCATGCTCCTTTCGTTCCGCTGCGCGTTTTTTCCTCCTTCACCATGCTGGAAGGGGCGATCGACCCCAAGAAGATCGCCAAGCAAGCGAAAGCTTTGGGCTTTCCGGCGGCGGCGATCACGGACCGGAACGGGCTTTATGGCTCGATGGCCTTTTCCGACGGGTGCAAGGATGAGGGCGTGCAGCCGATCATCGGCGCGATGCTGGGGATATTACGGCCGGGCCGCCCGGCCAATGCGCCGCCGGTGCATGACTGGATCGCGCTTTATGCGCAGGATGCGGGCGGATACGACAATATCTGCGCGCTGGTGTCGATGGCGCATCTGGACCGGCCGGTCGAAGACGTGCCGCATGTGACGATCAAGGCGCTGGAGGGGCGGACCGACGGCGTCATCGCGTTGACGGCGGGCGGCGAAGGCGCGCTGGCGCGGTTGTTCGCCGAAGATCAGCCGGACGCGGCGGTCGCTTATGTCGAGCGGCTTGAAGCGCTGTTCCCGGATCGGCTCTATATCGAGATTTGCCGCCGGCTGGACCCCACCGAGGGCAGAGCCGAGCCACAACTGCTCGAAATGGCCTATGATCGCGATCTGCCATTGGTCGCGACCAATCCGACCTGCTTTGCCGAGCCGCATTTCCATGAGGCGCATGACGTGATGCTGTGTATCGCGGACAGCGCCTATGTCGAGACGCCCGACCGCCGCACAAGCTCGCCCGACGCCTGGATGAAACCGGTGGGCGAGATGAAGCGCCTGTTCGAGGATCTGCCCGAGGCGCTGGCCAACACGCTGGTCGTCGCGCAACGCTGCGCCATTGCCGCGCCCAAGCGCAAGCCGATCCTGCCCAGCCTTGCGGGCGATATCGAGGGCGAAAGCATCATGCTGCGCGATCAGGCGACGGCGGGGCTGGAGGCGCGACTGGCCAAGGCCGGGATCATCGGGGATGAGGCGCGCAAGCCCTATTTCGATCGGCTGAAATTCGAGACGGACATCATCATCCAGATGGGTTTTCCCGGTTACTTCCTGATCGTGGCCGACTTCATCAAGTGGGCGAAGGACCATGATATTCCGGTGGGTCCGGGTCGTGGATCGGGCGCGGGGTCGCTGGTCGCCTGGGCGCTGACCATCACCGATCTTGATCCGTTGCAGCTTGGCTTGCTGTTCGAACGCTTCCTGAACCCGGAACGCGTGTCGATGCCCGACTTCGACATCGATTTCTGCGAAACGCGGCGCGGCGAGGTGATCCGTTACGTTCAGCAGAAATATGGTGCGGACCATGTGGCGCAGATCATTACCTTCGGTAAGCTGAAGGCGCGCGCCGTGTTGAAGGACACGGGCCGCGTGTTGCAGATGAGCTATGGGCAGGTCGATCGGCTTGCCAAGCTGGTGCCCAATCATCCGACCGATCCGTGGACGCTGGAACGATCGCTGAACGGCGTCAGCGAGTTTCGCGCGGAATATGACAATGACAATCAGGTCAAGCGCCTGATCGATTATGCGATGAAGCTGGAGGGCTTCCCGCGCCACAGTTCCACCCATGCGGCGGGCGTGGTGATCGGCGATCGGCCGTTGCAGCAATTGGTGCCGCTTTATCGCGACCCGCGATCGGACATGCCGGTGACGCAGTTCGACATGAAATATGTCGAGGGCGCCGGGCTGGTGAAATTCGACTTTCTGGGTCTGAAGACCCTGTCGGTGTTGCAGAAGGCGGTGCAATTGCTGGCGGCGCGGGGCGTGCATGTCGACCTCGACACGCTCGCCTGGGATGACGAGGCGGTGTACGAGCTGCTCCAGCGCGGCGACACGGTCGGCGTGTTCCAGCTGGAATCTGAAGGCATGCGCAAGACGCTGGCGGCCGTGCGTCCGACCAATTTCGGCGACATCATCGCGCTGGTGTCGCTCTACCGCCCTGGCCCGATGGACAATATTCCGATGTTCGGTCGCCGCAAGAATGGCGCGGAAGAGATTGAATATCCGCACATTCTTCTGAAGCCGATCCTGGAAGAGACGTATGGCATCTTCGTTTATCAGGAACAGGTGATGCAGGCCGCGCAGATCCTGGCGGGCTATAGCCTGGGTGACGCCGACCTTCTGCGCCGCGCCATGGGCAAGAAGGTGAAGGCGGAGATGGACGCGCAGCGGTCCCGCTTCGTGGACGGTTGTGCGCGCAGCGACATCAAGCCGGCTAAAGCGAACGAGTTGTTCGATTTGATCGACAAGTTTGCGGGCTATGGTTTCAACAAATCGCACGCGGCGGCCTATGCCTTGCTCGCTTATCAGACGGCGTGGTTGAAGGCGCATTATCCGGCGGAATTCTATGCCGGATCGATGGCATTCGATATCCATCTGACCGAAAAACTGACGGTGTTCGTCGACGATATGCGGCGCATGGGACTGACCTGCCTGGCGCCGGATCTGAACCGCAGCGAGGCGGACTTTACCGTCGAGGCGGTGCCTTGTGAAGGCGAGGATAAGAGGCTGGGCTTTGCCGTGCGCTATGCGCTGGGCGGGCTGAAGGGCGTGGGCGAAAAGGCGATGGAGCAGCTGGTCGCCGAACGTGCGGCGACCGGGCCATTCAAGTCGCTCGATGATTTCGCCGACCGGATCGAGCCGCGTCTGCTGAACCGGCGGCAGTTGGAAAGCCTGGCGGCGGCGGGGGCTTTCGATGGCATCCATGAAGACCGTGCTGGCGTGCATGCGGCGGCGGAAACCATCTTGTCGGTCGCATCGAGCAATGCGCAGGCGCGCGAAAGCGGACAGGGCGGTCTATTCGGCGACGTCGAGACACCCCATGCCGATGTGCGCATTCCGCCGCATCAGGCTTGGACCGTGGCGGATCGCATGGCGCAGGAGAAGGAGGCGTTCGGCTTCTATTTCTCCGCCCATCCGGTGGACCGGTACAAGCATCTGGCCGATGCGCGGGGCGCCAAAAGCTATGGCCTGATCTGCCAGTCGCCCATGCCCGCGCCCAATGCCGAAGGGCGGTCGATGACGATCATGGCCGCAATGGTCGAGGATGTACGCTGGCGCGAGACGAAGCGGGGCGCGCGCTATGCAAACGCCACCTTCTCTGACCAGAGCGGGCAGTTTCAGGCGAGTTGCTTCGATGAAGAGGCGTGCAAGGCAATCGAGGAATTGTCGAAGGACGGCGATTGCGCGCTGTTGATCGTGGAACTGGACCGGTTGCCGGGCGAAGAGACACCGCGCGTCACCGTGCGGGGCGCCGAGCCATTCCGCGCGATCGCGAGCGCATCGCGAATGGAGCTGACGGTCGATATCGACACGGTACAGGCGGTCGAGGCGCTGGCGGCCTTGCTGGCCGGGGCCGGAGGCGGGCGCAGCGAAGTATTTTTGCGGGCGCCCGTAGGCGACGGACAGGCTGCGAAGCTGTTTCTGGGCGATCATTACAGCCTGGGCGCGGATCAGGTGGATGCGATCGCGACGATCAGGGGGCTGACGGTCCACAGGTTCGAGCGCATGGATGTGAAGGCGGATGGCTACCGCACCAAGATGCGGCGGATGGCCATGCGGTTGGCGGGGTAGGGACAGAGGCAGGTTTCGACCAGATGCGGCCGTGTTCCCCCTCCCGTTTGCGGGAGGGGGCTGGGGGGGTGGGCTGGATATCGCGATTGCCCACCCCGCTGCGACTAACGCACTGCGCGCGCAAGTCTCGCTGCCCCTCCCGCAAGCGGGAGGGGAATGGGAAAGCCTAAAACAAGCGCATCTGGGCGCCTTCGGGTGGGCGGAAGAGGTCGGTGCGCAGGATCAGGCGTTCGGCGCCGAGGCCAGCGCGCTTGCGAGCCTTGAGGAAGCGAGT
Source organism: Sphingobium limneticum (assembly GCF_008710155.1). Classification (GTDB taxonomy): domain Bacteria; phylum Pseudomonadota; class Alphaproteobacteria; order Sphingomonadales; family Sphingomonadaceae; genus Sphingobium; species Sphingobium limneticum. The sequence continues at coordinate 143,977 of NZ_VYPZ01000003.1, read as the reverse complement.
GCGGATGAGGTCGGCCCAGACGCCTTGACCACGCATGCGGGTGCCGAAATTCGGATCATTGTCCCGCCCGCCGCGCAGCTCGCGGATGATGGCCATCACCTTGCCCGCGCGATCGGGATAATGGGCCTCCAGCCAGGCGCGGAAGAGCGGGGCGACTTCGTTCGGCAGCCGGACGGGGATATAGGTGACTTCGCGCGCGCCTGCCTGTGCGACGCGGGCGACCAGCGCTTCGATCTCATGGTCGGTGATGGCGGGGATGATGGGCGAAATGCTGGCGGTGACGGGGATGCCCGCTTCGGCCAGTTGGCGGATCGCATCGACCCGGCGCAGCGGATGCGGCGCGCGGGGCTCCAACGTGCGAGCGATGGCCGGGTCCAGGCTGGTGACGGATAGCACGACCGCGACCAGCCCGTCGCGCGCCAGATCGGCAAGCAGGTCTATGTCGCGCAATATCCGGTCGGACTTGGTGGTGATGTAGGTCGGGTGACGGGTTTCGACCATGATCTCCAATATGGAGCGGGTGATGCCCCAATCCTTTTCGATCGGCTGATAAGGGTCGGTGTTGGTGCCCATGGCGATCGAGGCCACGACATAGTTTTTCTTCGACAATTCGGCGCGCAGCAGTTTGGCGGCGTCGGGCTTGGCGAATAATTTGGTTTCGAAATCCAGGCCGGGCGACAGGTCGTGATAGGCGTGCGACGGTCGGGCGAAGCAATATATGCAGCCATGTTCGCAGCCGCGATAGGCGTTGATCGACTGGCTGAAGCCAATATCGGGGGACTGGTTGCGGGTCAGGATCGTGCGGGGATGTTCGACCGTGACCTGCGTTCGGGTGCGGGTGAGCGGACCGTCAATGTCGCCGATCGCGTCCAGCCAATCGCCGTCCGCCTCCCGCTGCGGCAAGTTGAAGCGGCGGCTGTCGCCTTTCAGTGTTGCGCCCCTGCCTTTCTCGATCGCCATAGCCGATTGGAACATATCGAGAACAATATGTCAATTGAGACTGCGAGTGAGACAGGTGAAACGATGTCCAGTTATTAATTTGTTAGCTAACTAATTCAATGATGGCATTAAAATCGACCTTATGAAATATCCTTCGATACGCCATTTCGACTTCGCTCAACGGCTACTCAGGACGAACGGGACAATGCTATTATAGCCTTATCGCTCGGTCAGGCGGGGCATGAGTTCCACGAAATTGCAGGGGCGGAAACGGCTGTCCAACTGGGTGATCAGGATGCCGTCCCACGCGTCCTTCACGGCGCCAGTCGATCCGGGCAGCGCGAAGATGTAGGTGCCGCGCGCGACACAAGCGGTGGCGCGGGACTGGATGGTGGAGGTGCCGATGCTCTGGAAACTCAGCCAGCGGAACAGTTCGCCGAAACCGGGGATTTCCTTGTCCTGCACCTGGGCCAAGGCTTCGGGCGTGACGTCGCGGCCGGTGACGCCAGTGCCGCCGGTGGTGAGAATGACGTCGATGTCCGGATCGTCGATCCAGTCGTGGAGGCGCGCGACGATGGCGGATTTGTCGTCGCGCTCGATATAGCGGGCGGCCAGAATGTGCCCCGCGCTTTCCAGCCGTTCGACCAGCGTGTCGCCGGAGCGATCCTCGGCCAGGCCGCGCGTATCCGACACGGTCAGCACGGCGATGCGAACCGGAATGAAAGTCCGGCTCTCGTCGATCGGCATCAGTCCGAGCCGCCGCCCATGGAACTGCGACCGTCGGCTTTGCTGAGGCGTACCAGCTTCACCCCCTTGGCATTGGGGAAGGTCGGCCACATGCCCTGCGCCATGCCGGTCAGGCAATCGGCGCTGCCCTTCGCCTGGATCTGATACATCCAGTAGTTGCGCATGACGATGTTCACATAAGCGCGGGTTTCATAATAAGGCAGCGATTCCATGAAGAGCAGCGGATCGCCCTTGTCATGGACCTGCGTGTTCCAGCGATCGACCGGCAGCGGGCCGGCGTTGTACGCGGCCATCACCTTAGGCAGCAGGCCGCCGGTCGCGCTCATGTCGCGCAGCGATTCCAGATAGCGCTGGCCATATTCCATGTTGGTCGACGGCACGAACAATTGCGCCGCGTTGGTGAGGCCGACATCGCCCGCCGTGCCGGGACGCACCTGCATCAGGCCGCGCGCACCCGCGCTGCTGACGACGTCGGAGCGGAAGCCGGATTCCTGTAACGTATGGGCGTAGATGAGCGAGGGATCGACGCGCCAGCCACCATCGGGGCGCCAGTCGGGCGCGGGGAAGCGGGCGAAGCTGTCGGGCTGTTTGCCGGCGGGACCATTATGGGCGAGCCAGAGCTGGGTGGCGGGCAGGTTCAGCGCGCTGGCGAGGCGGAGCAGGGCATCATATTGATCGCTGCCGCCGATCTTCGCCTGATATCGGATGAGTTCGTCAGCCCGGCCATTGTCGCCGATCGCGGACAGGGCGATGGCGGCGCGGGCATTGGGGCTGCTCTTGAGCTTCTGCCATTCCAGAGCGCCGAAGCGGCTGCCGACCGGCGCGCCGCCCAAGGGCAGGCCAAGCGATTCGCGGGCGAGCAAGCCGTAGAAGGTTTCGTCGGAGCGGGCGGCCTGCTTCAGATAAGTGGCGACCTTTTCCGCTTCGCCGCAGACCATATAGGCGCGCGAGGCCCAATAGGCGCCGGCCGATCGCATGTCGGCGTCACCCGCCAAAGCGGCGACATTGGCAAAGGCGGGGGCGGCGGCGCGGCAATCATTCTGGCGCCATGCTGCAAGGCCCGTGGTCCAGTGCGCCTGTACGGTCCAATCGCCGCCGGTGCGGGTTTCCAGCGCGCGCGCGGCCATGCGGCGGGCGTTGGTATCGTCATTTTCGATATAATAGGCCCAGGCGACGCGCTGGCGCACTTCGGTCAGGCCTTCATTGGTCAGGCCCGCTTCGCCGGTACCCAGCAGCCCTTCGGCACCGATCGGATCGTCATTCTTGACATAGGTCTGGATCTGGCCGGCGAGCGCCTGCGCGGCGACGTCAGCCTTTACGGCGGCGACATATTGACGGCGAGGGGCAGCGCCTAGCCATACCATCTTCTGGATCTGCGGCAGGGTGGGCAGGATGGTCGCGCCGCGCCGTTGCGCCAGACGGGAAAGCTGATCGGCCTTGGGCAGCCAGGCGGCCTTGTTGATGAGGTCGAGCAGGTCGAACAGTTCGACCTTGGGCGAACCCTTGGCCAGATAGAGTTCGGACAGGGCCAGCGGACGAACGGCGTCCTGGCTGTCCAGCGTGGCGATCATCGCCGTCGCATCGGTCCAGTGCTGAGACTGGATCGCGGTGAAGATGGCACGATAACGGGCCTTGTCGCCGTCGCTCAATTGGAGGGGGGAGGCGTCGGCGGAAAGGGTCGTCGGCAGGACCGGGGTGGTTTCGGCCTTGACAGGCAGCGTGGCGGCAAGGCCCATCGCGATAAGGGCAAGGCGGGATATTTGGGTCGCGGCGCGAATCACGGACGGGCTTCCTCGATCAGGCTTTGTAATATGCGCCAACATTCCGCCTTGGCCGCGAGCTGGGTCAGCAGCAGCCGGGGGTGGAATGTGGCAATGGCGGGCACAATGCCGCCATCATGGTTAAAGTCGTGTAAACCGCCGACCGCCGCGCCGTTACCGGTCGGGAGCAACGCACGGATCGTCCGATCGCCCAGCAACAACAGGCGCCGGGGCTGGGCCAACGCGACATGGGTGCGCATCCGCTCGGCGGCGGCGGCGAGATCCGATGCCTCCACCATGCCGCCGGGGGGGCGAGCGGTAAAAAGAGAGGCGAGGTGGATGACACCACGGTCGAGGCCGATGGCGCGCAACATCGCGTCGAACAGCAGGCCGGCGCGATCGGCCAGCAGGCGGCCTTCGGAAAGGTCGGCGGGATCGGGCAGGTCGGTGACGACCATCAGCGCGGCCTGCGCTTTGCCGACCGGCGCGATCTGTGTGCCGGACCAGCGCCGTTCGGGCTGCGCGGGATCCGTGGCAAGCCAATCAAGGAACGATTCGAGCGTTCGGGGCTTATCCACCACAGAGGCTGAAAAAACGGCTTCATTCGCGGCCGCAGGGCGCGCCGGCGCCGGACGCAACCAATTGACGGGCGCTTCCGTTACGGCACCGTCCACACCGGCCAGTTGCCACCATGCCAGATAGGCATCGGCGCAAACTGCCGCATCATCCTGCAATAAACCCCGCATCACAATCAGCTAGGGCCAGAGGTTGACGATCGGGTCAAGGTGCTTCATCGCCTTGGGTGGTAAACTGTTGGACTAATGCGGCGATCGGAAAAGACGGGGTGCAGCCCGCCGACGTCGACATGGAGGGATGAATGAGCGAACGGGAATCGATGCCCTATGACATCGTCATCGTCGGTGGAGGGCCGGCGGGACTGTCAGCGGCGATCAGGCTGAAGCAACTGGCGGACAAGGCCGGTCAGGAACTGGCCGTGTGCGTGCTGGAAAAGGGGTCGGAAATCGGCGCCCATATCCTGTCCGGCGCGGTGATCGATCCCAGGGCGCTCGACGAATTGCTGCCGGAATGGCGGGAGCAGGGCTGTTCGTTGGCGGACGTGCCGGTGACGGACAACCAGCATTGGTTCCTGACCAAGACCGGCAAGATCGCGATGCCGCACATCATGACGCCGGGATGGATGCACAATAAGGGCACCTATACCGGATCGCTGGGCAACCTTTGCCGCTGGCTCGCGGAACAGGCCGAGGGGCTGGGCGTCGAAATTTTCCCCGGCTTCGCGGCGGCGGAAATCCTCTATAATGAGGATGGCAGCGTTAAGGGTGTGGCCACCGGCGACATGGGCATCGACCGGGAAGGCAATCGCAAGGGCGATTATCAGCCGGGCCTGGAACTGCATGCCAAATATACCTTCTTCGCCGAAGGCGCGCGCGGCCACCTGACCAAGATATTGAAGCGCCAGTTCGCGCTGGACGCGGACAGCGAGCCGCAGGTCTATGGCCTGGGCATGAAGGAATTGTGGGATATCGACCCCGCCAAGCATCAGCCGGGGCTGGTGATCCATTCGCAGGGCTGGCCGCTGACGGACGCCTATGGCGGCGGGTTCCTCTATCATCAGGCCAATGGGCAGGTGGCGTTGGGCTTCGTCGTCGGGCTGGGATACCGCAACCCGCACCTCTATCCGTTCGAAGAGTTCCAGCGCTGGAAGCAGCATCCTGAAATTCGCAAGTTTCTGGAGGGCGGGCGCCGCGTTTCCTACGGCGCGCGGGCGATCAACGAGGGCGGCTGGCAGTCCATTCCCAAGCTGGTCTTCCCCGGCGGCGCACTGATCGGTTGTTCGGCGGGCTTCGTCAACGTGCCGCGGATCAAGGGCACGCATACGGCGATGAAGTCGGGCATGCTGGCGGCCGAGGCGGCGTTCGAGGCGATCCAGAATGAGCGCGCTCGCGACGTGCTGGACGATTATGAACTGCGCCTGCGCTCCAGCTGGATCGCGACCGAATTGCAGCTGGTGAAGAATGCCGAGCCGCTGCTCAGCAAGTTCGGCGGCACGATCGGCACGGTGCTGGCGGGCATCGACATGTGGATGCGTACGCTCAAGATCGGCCTGCCCTTCACGATGAAGCACAAGCCGGACAATGAGAAGATCTGGCCCAAGGACTCCTGCGCGAAGATCGACTATCCCAAGCCCGATGGGGTGGTGAGTTTCGATCGTCTGTCGTCCGTCTTCCTGTCGAACACCAATCATGAGGAAGACCAGCCGGTCCATTTGCAGCTGAAGGATCCCACGATCCCGATCAGCTACAATCTGCCCCTTTATGACGAACCGGCGCAACGCTACTGCCCCGCCGGCGTCTATGAAGTGGTCGGTCAGGAAGAGGGGCTTGCCCGTTTCCAGATCAACGCGCAGAATTGCGTCCATTGCAAGACGTGCGACATCAAGGATCCGACCCAGAATATCAATTGGGTCGTCCCGGAAGGTGGCGGAGGGCCGAACTATCCCAATATGTAAGCGCCTGATCCTTTTGTCCCTATTGGCGACCCCGGCCGTTGCCGGGGCGTCGGTCGAACCTGACGGTGCGCTCCATTCTTATGTGCGGGCGCGCATGGCGGATGGCGATGGCGCGCTGACGCTGGCGGTGGCCAGCTATCGCGAGGCGCTGAAGCAGGATCCGGCGCGGATCGAGATTGCGCGCCGGTCTTATGCCCAGGCGATGGAGAGCGGCGATCGGTTGCTGGCGCGGCAGTCGGCAGCGCTGCTGGATGCGGCGGGCGCTTTGCCGCGCGACGGCACACTGTTGCGGATCGGCGATGCGCTGACGGTCAAGGATTGGGCCGGCGCCCGGACGATGACCGACCGAATGGTGGAGGAAGGCAATTTCGCCTTTCTGGCGCCGATCATCCGCAGCTGGATTTCGCTGGGCGAAGGCCAATATGCGCCGCCGGTGATCGACGGCAAGGACCGGTTCGCAGCGCTGGGGCTGCGCTATGCCGACGAACATATCGCGTTTCAGGCGCTGGCTCGGCGCGATCTGGCGGTGGCGATGCCGGCGGCCCGCAAGGCGTTGGCGATACGTAGCGGCGATGGAGCCACGTTACGGCTGGCCCTGGCCGGGCAGTTGGCGGCGCGCGGTGCCCGGACGGAGGCGCTGATGCTGCTGCCGGTCGGCGGCGCCAATTTCGCGCGGGCGCGCGCGGATATCGAAAAGGGTAAGTTGCCCAAGGCGTTGCGTAGCGCGGCGACGCCGGCGCAGGGTTTTGCCCGGCTGTTGTCGCGACTGGCGGTCGATGTGTCATCCGATGCGAGCGCATCGCCCCTTGGCCTGAGGCTGGCTCGGATCGCGACCTTTGCCGATCCCGATGGCGCCGACGTCCATTTGGTCGCCGCGCGGCTGTTGACCGCGCAGGATCACGCGGCGGGCGGCGCAGCCGAAGCGGGCAAGGTGCCGGCGAGCGACTGGTATGGCGCGTTGGCGCAGGCGGAACTGATCGACGCTTTGGCGGCGGCCGGCGACATGGACGGCGCTTTGGCACTGGCACGGGCGCAGGCGGCGGAACCGGGCGCTGAGCCGGAGCGGCAGGTACGGCTGGGCCGGTTGCTGTCTCAGAAGCAGGATTTCGATGGCGCGGCGGCGGCCTTCCATGCGGCGCAGGCCGGCTTCGCCCCGGACCAGATGCCCTGGACATTGCTGCTGTTCGAGGGCAGCGCGCTGGAACAGGGCAAGAGATGGGATGAGGCGCGCGCCGTGCTGGAGCGGGCGGCGGCGATGGCGCCGAACGAGCCGGTGATCCTCAATTACCTCGGCTACGCGCAGATCGAGCGTCGGCAGAATGTTGAGGCGGCGCTGGCATTGCTGAAGAAGGCGAGCGCGCTGAAGCCGCAGGATGCCTCCATCACCGATTCGCTGGGTTGGGCGCAGTTCGTGACCGGCAATGTGCGTGAAGCCGTGCCGGTGCTGGAGCGGGCGGCGGCGGCGGCCCCTACCGACAGCACGATCAACGAGCATCTTGGCGATGCGCTGTGGGTGGCGGGGCGCCGCTATGAAGCGCGCTATGCCTGGGCCGCCGCGTCCGTTTTTGCCGAGGGCGATGTCGCGGAACGGCTGGCGGCGAAGCGCAAAGAGGGGATGAAGCCCGAATATGCCGCACCCTGATACGGCACCCGACGCGAATGCGTCGATCAAACCCGCTACCGAGATCGCTTATGCCAAGGTCAATGTCGCGCTGCATGTGCGGGCGCGGCGCGACGATGGCTATCATGCACTGGAAAGCCTGTTCGTCTTTGCCGATCATGGCGACGATCTGAGCGGGATCGCGACGGATGATGGGGCGATCGACCTGACGATCGACGGTCCGTTCGGCAGGGCGCTGGATGCGGGCGCGGACAATCTGGTGGTGCGGGCGGCTCGGGCGTTGCAGAGCTTTCTGGGCGAGCAGCGTGGAGCGGCGATCCGGTTGACGAAGAATTTGCCGGTGGCGTCCGGCATTGGCGGTGGATCGGCGGATGCTGCCGCGACCTTGCGGCTGCTGGTACGATTGTGGGAGGTGCGGATCGATGCGGCGGAACTGGCCGGACTGGCGCTGGACCTTGGGTCAGATGTGCCCGCCTGCGTCGCGAGCGTGACGCAGATGGTGAAAGGGCGCGGCGAGCATCTGACGCGCCATGCGGTCGTGGGGCTGGAAGGGCTGCCGATGCTGTTGGTCAATCCGGGTGTCGGGGTATCGACCGCGCAGGTCTTTGCCGGTTGGGATCGGGTCGATCGCGGGACGCTCGACGCCGACAGTCTGGACGCGCTGTGCGCGGATGGCCGCAACGATCTGGAGGCGCCTGCGCTGGCCGTGGCGCCGGTGATTGGCGATGTGCTGGCCATGCTGGCGGCGCAAAAGGATGTGCTGCTGGCGCGCATGTCTGGATCGGGCGCGACCTGCTTCGCATTGTTTCGCAACGATATGGCAATGGCGATGGCCGCGCGGGCAGTGGCAGACGCGCATGGAGATTGGTGGACGATGGAAACGCGGATCAAATGTGCATGACGCAAGCCTATGAGCAGATTGACGGCGGCGGCCTGGACCTGCTGATCGTCGCGGACCATGCGTCCGCCCATGTGCCGGCGGATATCGACCTGGGGATCGACCCGGCGTTGCTGCATGAGCATATTGCGGTCGATATCGGCGTGGCGGCGGTCAGCCGGTCGCTGGCCAAACAACTCGGTGCGACGGCGATATTGGGTGGCGTGTCGCGGCTGGTGATCGACCTCAATCGCGAAGAGGATGCGCCCGGCCTGTTGCCGGTGATGAGCGACGGCCATGCGATCCCCGGCAATCGCCACGCCGACCTGAACGACCGGATGATGCGCTTTCATCACCCCTATCATCATCGGGTGGCGCAATTGCTGGACGCGATGACCTCTCCCTTCATCCTGTCGGTGCATAGTTTTACGCCCAAATTGGCGAGCGACCCGGATCAACAGCGGCCATGGGATATCGGCGTGCTGTATAATCAGGATGATCGCGCGGCGCGCATCGCGATCCCATTGCTGGAAGCGGCGGGGCTGAAGGTCGGCGATCAGCTGCCCTATGCCGGGACATTGCTCAACGCGACGATGAACCGCCATGCGGAGGCCAATGGCATCCCCTATCTGGGCGTGGAGATGCGGCAGGATCTGGTCGGTGATGCAGAGGGTCAGGCGCGTTTTGCGGCGATATTGGGACCGGTGGCGCTGGCTTGCAGGAGTGCATTGGCATGAGGCGGATCGGCTGCGCGCTGGTGGTGCTGGCGGCTTTGGCTGGCTGTGGCGAGCAGGCGCCGTCATCGCCGCCCGATCAAGCTGGCGTGGCAGCAGAGGCCGGGCCGGTGGATGATGGCAAAGCGGATTGCGCGCTGGGCGGATCGCAGGAGTGGGCGCATGACTGTGTGGTCGAACGGGGTGGCAAGATGCTGACGCTGCGCCATCCCGACGGCGGGTTTCGGCGCTTTCATGTGCTGGACGACGGGCGCGGGCTGGAGGCGGCGGATGGCGCGGAGGCGGCGAAGCTGACGATATTGGACGACAAGCGGATCGAGGTCGTGGCCGGGGGTGACCGCTATCGACTGCCGGCGCAGATCGGTGCGGCTGACGGAAAGTGAAGGGCGGGCCGATCCTGACGGCGGCGCAGATGCGCGCGGCGGAACAGGCGGCCTTCGATACCGGCGTCGATGATTATGGATTGATGGAGACGGCCGGCGCGGCGGCGGCAGAGATTATCTGGCGCGCGGGGCATCGACGCGATGCGCTGATATTGTGCGGGCCGGGCAATAATGGCGGCGACGGTTTTGTGATCGGGCGGCTGCTGCGCGACCGGGGCGTGGCGGTGCGGATCGCGGCGTTGGGGGATAGCCGTACCGCTTCTAGCCGGCGCGCGCGGGCCGCGTGGGATGGGCCAGTCGAGGATGTTATGACCGCCGCGCCGGCGGGGCAATTGATCGATGCGCTGTTCGGCACCGGGCTGACGCGCGGACTGGATGAAGCGATGGCGGCACGGCTGTGCCAGCTGAGCGAAGCGGCGACGATCAGCCATGCGATCGACCTGCCGAGCGGGGTGGATAGCGATAGCGGCGCCTTGCTTTCGGTTGTGCCGCGCTTTGATATCTGCGTCGCCCTGGGCGCGTACAAGCCCGCCCATCTGTTGCAGCCGGCGGCGGCGCATATGGGGCGACTGGTGCTGGCGGACATCGGGATCGCTGTGCCGACCGAAGTGCATCATTTGGGCGCACCTGCATTGTGCGCGCCGGGAGCGAATGCCCATAAATATACGCGCGGATTGGTAGCCGTGGTGGCCGGTGAGATGGTGGGCGCCGCCTGCCTGTCGGCCGAAGCGGCCGCGCGATCGGGTGCAGGCTATGTACGATTGATCGCCGACGTGGCGGTTCCGGTACTGAGCCATGCGATCGTGCGGAGCGCCTCGCTGGATTTGGATCGCGCCAAGGCGGTGCTGGTTGGGCCTGGATTGGGGCGTGATGATGCAGCCTGGGACAGACTTGCCGTTGTGACCAAGGCAGGCGGGCCGTTCGTCGCCGATGCTGACGCCCTTTGGCTGTTTGCAGAAAAGGGTTTTGGCGATCTGTCGCGACCGGCCATCATGACGCCGCATGAGGGCGAGTTTAACCGGCTTTTCGGGGATCTGCCGGGCAGCAAGATCGATCGGGCGCTGGCGGCGGCGCGGTCGTGCGGATCGGTGGTGGTCTATAAGGGCGCGGATAGCGTGGTCGCTGCGCCCGATGGCAGGGCGGCGGTGGCGAGCGGTGCGTCGCCCTGGCTTTCGACGGCGGGCACCGGCGATGTGCTGGCGGGACTGGCGGCCGGACGGCTGGCGGTGACCGGCGATCCGTTCCGCGCGGCCTGCGAGGCGGTATGGCTGCATGGCGATGCAGCGCGGCGGGCTGGGCCGGCTTTCGTCGCGGATGATTTGCTTGCCACGCTGCCAGCGGCTATCGCCGCGCGATTGTGATAGATTATGATCCAGATAGCATCATCCGCATCGCCGCCAAGGGCGACGGCATCACGGCCGACGGCCGCCATTTCCCGCGGACCGCGCCGGGCGACCGGATAGCGTCGGACGGCAGCATCGTCTTCGGCGTGCATCATGTCGAGCCGCCCTGCCGCCATTTCCCGGCCTGTGGCGGGTGCCAGGTCCAGCAGCTGGATGAGGAAAGCTACGCCGATTTCGTGACGGGGCGGGTCGTGGGGGCGCTGGCGGGGCAGGGTTTGACGCCGAATACCGTGCTGCCGCCCCATATCTCCCCACCTATGACGCGGCGGCGCGCGTCGTTGCGCGCGGCGCGGGCCGGCAATCGCGTCACCATCGGCTTTGCCGAAGAGGGCAGCCACAAGCTGATCGACCTGGATATGTGTTCGGTGTTGGACCCGGCGCTGTTTGCGCTGCTGATACCGCTGCGCGGGCTGCTGGGGACGATCCTGCCGGACAAGCGCGCGGCGCATGTGCGCATGTCGCTCACCGACCAGGGCGTCGACCTGCTGCTGGAGGGGGTGAAGGTGCAGGGGCTTAGCGCGGACGAAGGGCTGGGCGATTTTGCGCGGCGTCATGCGTTGGCGCGCCTGACCATCGACGAGGGGGACGGGCCGCAAACGCGCTGGGAGCCGGAGGCGGTGACAGTCAGTTTCGGTGGCGTCTCGGTCGGCTTTCCCCCCTTCTCCTTCCTGCAAGCCACGCCCGATGGCGAGGCGGCGCTGGTCGGCGCGGTGCGCGATGCACTGCCGGAAACGGGCGCGATCGCAGACCTGTTCGCCGGGCTTGGTACATTCGCACTGGCGCTGGGCGAGGGCCGCCCGGTTTATGCAGGGGAAGGCGCCCGCGATGCGATATTGGCGCTCAAGCAGGCCGGTGCGCGAGTGCAGCGGCGAATGGTGGCGGATCATCGCGACCTGTTCCGCCGGCCGCTAACGCCACAGGAATTGAACCGCTTTGCCGCCGTGATACTCGATCCGCCGCGTGCGGGTGCGAAGGAGCAGGTGCTGCAACTGGCGGCGTCCACCGTGCCGACGATCGCCTATGTGTCGTGCAATCCAGCAAGCTTCGCGCGCGATGCGGTGCATCTGACGACGGCGGGCTATCGATTGGAAAGCGTCAAGCCCGTGGGGCAATTCCGCTGGACCACCCATGTCGAACTGGTGGGTATTTTTCGCAGATAAGAAAAATCCCTCGCCGCTTGGGGGGAAGCGGCGAGGGATGGCTATCCTCTCCTGAAGAAAGCTGTCGCCAGCTTAGCCCAGTTTGATGACGTTCGCGCGACGGCGGGCCGGCACGACTTCGGTGTAGAGGCTTGCCATCGGCTCATCCTCCACCTCGATCGTGGCTTCCGACGTGAAGCCGTTGAAGCCGGTGCGCATCGCCGCGCCATAAGCGCCGAGCATGCCGATTTCGATATAGTCGCCGACCTTCACGTCCGACGGGAGCATGAAGGGACCAACCATATGGTCCATGTCGTCGCAGGTCGGGCCGTAGAAGGAGAAACCGGTCAGTTCCTCTTCGCTTTCGTCTTCGCGCAGCAGAGCCACAGGAAAACGCCAGCCGATATGCGCAGCATCGAACAACGCGCCATAGGCACCGTCGGTGATGTACAGTTCGCTGCCACGGCGGCGTTCGACGCGCACGATGATCGAGCTATATTCAGCCGAGAGCGCACGGCCGGGTTCGCACCACAGTTCCGACGAATAGCTGACCGGCAGGCTTTCGAAGCCACGGTGGATCGCCTCAAAGTAATTTTCGAGCGCGACCGGTTCCATGCCCGGATAGATGGACGGGAAGCCGCCGCCGACATCGATGATATCGACCGTAACGGCTGCGTCCACGATCGCGGCGCGTACGCGCTCGATCGCATCGCTGTAGGCCTGCGGGCTCATCGCCTGGCTGCCGACATGGAAGCAGATGCCGAGCGCATCGGCGGCCTGACGGGTAGCCATCAGCAGTTCGCGGGTTTCGCCCAGTTCGGCGCCGAATTTGGACGCGAGGCTGAGTTCCGAATGTTCGGACGAAACGCGCAGACGAACGCACAATTCCAGATCGGTCGCATCGCCGGTGGCGCGCATGATCTTTTCCAACTCGTCGATCGTGTCGAGCGAGAAGGTGCGCACGCCATAGTCATGGTAGGCCTGTGCAATCGCTTCCTCGGCCTTGACCGGGTGCATGAAGCACAGCTTGACGCCTTCCTCACCAGCCAGCGTCTCGGCGACCAAGCGCACTTCGGCGATCGAGGCCACGTCGAAATGCGTGATGCCCGATGCGAACAGCGTGCGGATCAGATCGGGAGACGGGTTCGCCTTGACCGCATAGAGCGAGCGACCCGGAAACTTCTCCGTAAAGAAGCGGGCGGCCCGAGCGGCGGCTTCGGGGCGAATCAGCGTTACCGGTGCTGCCGGTTTGAGGGCGGTTGCTACCCCCAGCGCGCTAGGATGCTTGTGCAATTCAAGGGACCTCCAGTGTAGTTCAGGGCGAAAAGCTGCCTTGCGGTGGAAGTCCCATGGGGCAGCGGACGGTCCGTATATGCGGCAGTGTCCCCCCTGTAAAGCGCGCATCTCAAATTTGTTGCGCGCCCTGCCATGAACCGTGCCGAAGCTTGGGCGAGGTGTTGAAAAGAAAGGAAATTTCCGTCGGGCGGAAGATGCTTTCCGCCCGATTAACGCACGCCATCAGGCGTCCGACCGATCAAAATCAGGATAGCCGAGTCTTAAAATCGTCATATGAAAAGGACCGGATTTCCGTGAGTTGATCGGATTCGGAATTCCAGAGCCAGATGGACGGTAAAGGCACGCCGTTGAAGGTGTTGGTCTTCACCATCGAATAATGGGCCTGATCGAGAAAGGCGATGCGCGCGCCGGGCTCCGCGCCGCCCGGGACGCGATAATCGCCGATGATATCACCGGCGAGGCAGGATGGGCCACCGAGCCGGGTCACGGCGCCTTCCTCCGGCTCATGCAGCATGGCGGGGCGATAGGGGGCCTCGATCACGTCGGGCATGTGGCAGGTGGCGCTGATATCGGTGATGGCGACCGGCATGCCATTGTCGATGACGTCGAGAATTTCGCCGATCAATATGCCGGCGTCCAGCGCCATCGCCTCGCCCGGCTCGATATAGAGGGTGAGGCCGGTCTGCGCCTTGATCCGCTGGAGGAAGGCGACGAGGTCGTCGACCTGATAATCGGCGCGAGTGACATGGTGGCCGCCGCCGAAATTGAGCCATTTCAGGCCCCCGACATGGGGCATGACATAAGGTTCGATCGCTGCCCAGGTGCGCTCGAGCGGGCCAAGATCCTGTTCGCACAGATTGTGGACATGCAGGCCGTCCACGCCGACCAGATGCTCCGCACGTAACTGGTCGATCGGGAAGCCGAGGCGGCTATGCGGTTGCGACGGGTCATATTTGGGCACTTCCCCCTCCGGATTGAGGGGGTTGAGGCGCAGGCCGATGTCGAAGACGCGACCGTCGGCGCGGGCGGCGTCGATCACGGGCTTGAGGCGCGCGATCTGGCCGGGGCTGTTGAAGATGACATGGTCGGAAATCTTGAGGATTTCGGCCAGGTCCGCAGGCTTGTAGGCGGCGCAATAGGTGGCGACTTCGCCCTTATACTCCTCGCGGCCGAGGCGCGCTTCATAGATGCCCGATGCGCAGACGCCGTCGAGATATTCGCCCAGCACCCCGCCGAGCGACCACATGGAAAAGGCCTTGAGCGCGCCCAGCACCTTGATGCCCGCGCGGTCGCCTATGTCGCGCAGGACGGCGAGGTTGCGGCGCACCGCGGCCTCATCCACCACGAAGGCGGGGGATGGGACGCGGTACAGGTCGAAATGGGCAAAGGCGGCGGGATCGCCGGCGCGGGTTTCCATGGGTCGTTCCACTCCAGATGCTCCACCGTCGCCCCGGACCTGATCCGGGGTCCCGCTGCCTTAGCAACGGTGGAGAAGAAGCGGGACCCCGGCTCAAGGCCGGGGTGACGTTCATTCGTGCGGCAAGGCCGAATTAGAAAGCCAGCGGCGCGTCCAGTTCCTTCACCTGCCAGGGCAGGCCGTGCTTGTTCAGCATGTCCATGAAGGGATCGGGGTCGAACTGTTCGATGTTGAACACGCCGTCACCCTTCCACGCGCCGGTCAGCATCATGGCCGCGCCGATCATCGCCGGGACGCCGGTGGTGTAGCTGACCGCCTGATTGCCGGTTTCGGCATAGGCGTCTTCATGGTCGCAGACCTGATAGATATAGACGGTCTTGTCCTGACCATCCTTCTGACCCGTGGCGATATCGCCGATATTGGTCTTGCCCTTGGTGGTCGAACCCAGGCTCGACGGTTCGGGCAGCACGGCCTTCAGGAACTGCAGCGGGATGATTTCCTGCCCGTTATAGATAACCGGGTCGATGCGGGTCATGCCGACATTCTGGAGAACCTCCAGATGCTTCAGGTACGCGTCGCCGAAGGTCATCCAGAAGCGGATGCGCTGGATTTCGGGATAGTGGGTGGCGAGGCTTTCCAGCTCCTCATGATACATGAGGTACATGTTCTTTTCGCCGACCTGATCGAAGTCGAACACCTGCTTGTGGCTGAGGGCCGGGCCTTCGACCCATGCGCCGTTCGCCCAGTGACGCGAGGGCGCGGTCACTTCGCGGATGTTGATTTCCGGGTTGAAGTTGGTGGCGAAATGCTGGCCATGGTCGCCGCCATTGCAATCCAGAATGTCGAGCGTGTCGATCCGGTCGAGCAGATGCTTCTTGATATAGGAGGCGAAGACGCTGGTGACGCCGGGGTCGAAGCCCGAACCCAGCAGCGCCATGATGCCCGCTTCCTTGAAGCGGTCCTGATAGGCCCATTGCCAGCTATATTCGAACTTGGCGGTGTCGCGCGGTTCGTAATTGGCGGTGTCGAGATAGTCGGTCTTGGTCGCGAGGCACGCGTCCATGATCGCCAGATCCTGATAGGGAAGGGCGAGGTTCACGACCAGCTTAGGCTGCACCTTTTCGATCAGCGCGATCGTCTCTTCGACATTGTCGGCATCGACCTGTGCCACGTCGATGGTGACGCCGGTGCGTGCCTTGACCGATTCGGCCACTTTTTCGCAGCTGATGAGGCGGCGGCTGGCGAGCGTAATATGGCTGAAAATATCAGCGTTCATGGCCATCTTGTGGACTGCGACGGAACCGACGCCGCCTGCGCCGATGACAAGAACCTTGCTCACTAATATTGCTCCATGGCTATGGTCGCGCCGGTCGCGCGAAAGCGCCCATATAGGAGGCTCGAATGACAGCGCAAAGTCAGAGTTGGTTTGGTTTCAAAAAGCCGCTGCTGGCGGGGTTGGCCTTGGCGGCGATGCTGGGCGCTGGGCCGAGCGCTTTCGCCGCCGATGCGACGCCCAGGGCGCAGGCCACGAAGGGCGAGGTGAAGCTGACCTTCGCGCCGCCACTGGACCAGCCGATGCGCTACGAAGTATCGACGCTGCGCAGCCGGGGTGGGCAGGAACAGCAAGGGATCGTGGAGCAGGTGATGCGCTTTCGCCGGGATGGCGAGGGCTATGTGCTGCGCATCGAACTGATGAAGGGGACACTGCCGGGGCTGACCGAGTTCAGCCTGTCGGTCGGCGATCCCAAGATGCCGCCATCGCTGCGCCCGTTCATGGAACCGATGGAATATGATGTCGGTGCCGATGGCGAAGTGCTGCGGATGCGGGACTGGGATGCGCTGAAGGGCAAGATCGGCGCGGGCATGAAGGATATGGTTGCGCTGATCGAACCGGACGAGGCGAAACGCGCGCCGGCCGCTGCGATGATCGAGAAGATGGCGGCGGGGTTCCAGCAACTGTCACCCGAGCAGGCGGCGCAGCTGTTCCTGAAACCCTGGGCGACCTTTCTGGGGCTGGGGCGCAATCCGCGTGAGCCGGGCGAATGGTATGAGGCGGACATCGAACTGGACACCGGCATCTTTCCGATGCCGCTGCCCGCGACCAGCCGCATGCGCCTGACGCGCCCGGCGGCGGCGTTCCATTGGGAACAGCATACCCAGATGGACCCGAAAGCCGCGGGCGAGGCGATCACATCCTATCTGGAGACGATGATCCGCGCGAGTGGCGACAAGGCGCCCGAGGGCAAGATCGCGGAAATGCGCAAGGCGCTGGGCGACATCAGGATCAACGATGTGCTGGAGGCGGATATCGATCCGGCGACCGGCATGGTGATCGAGGGGAGCTATATAAGGTCGATCGAGGCCGGCGGGCAAAAGGGTGGCAATGGCGCGCGGGTGAAGCGGTTGGATTGAGGGAGGAAGGGGGCGACGATGAATTTGCCGTCATGCCGGGGTCGCTCCATGACCCCGCCTCTTCTTTCAAGCCTGATGTTAAAAAGCATCGGGCGCAGCGTGTTCGTTTTTTAGAAATTCAGCTGCTTTGAACGCATAACGCTCCCTAAAAGCGCGCTCCGTCCACCTTCTGGATTGTCAGGGCGTCGATATCGACCGAGGGCACGCAGCGCAGGTTTATGGCGCGCATGTCGCCTTGGGGGGATTTGCCGAGTGCAAAGGCTTCCGTGCCGCAGCTCCTGCAGAATTGATGCGTAATGGCGTGCTTGTAGAAGAGATAGTCGGTGAGGTGATCCGCTCCGCTTTCCAGCGTGAACTGGTCCGTCGGCACGAAGGCCAGGACGAAGCCCTTGCGGCTGCAATGAGAGCAGTTGCAGCTCATGGCCTCGGTCGGGGCATCGGCCGCGACGCTGAACGTCACCGCGCCACAGTGACAGCTTCCTTCATAGGCCATATCCGTTCTCCCTTTGATCCCATCATGCGTCAGCTGACCAGTTTCTTCAAGCCCGCCACCGTATCGGCCTCCGCTGCTGGCTTGTCCTTGCGAATGCGGGCGATGCGGGGAAAGCGCATGGCGAGGCCGGATTTATGGCGCTTGCTGTCGTGGATGCTGTCGAAGGCGACTTCCAGCACCAGCGTCTTTTCCACTTCGCGTACCGGCCCGAAGCGGGCGACCGTATTCTGGCGGACGAAGCGGTCCAGCCATTTCAGTTCCTCGTCGGTGAAACCGCTATAGGCCTTGCCCACCGGCAGCAATTCGCCATCCTCCGTCCAGCAGCCGAACGTATAATCCGAATAGAAGGAGGAGCGTTTGCCATGACCGCGCTGGGCATACATCATCACGCAGTCGGCGGTCAGCGGATCGCGTTTCCATTTATACCAGAGTGCCGCCTTGCGCCCGGCGACATAGGGGCTGTCGCGGCGCTTGAGCATGACGCCCTCGATCGCGGCATCGCGCGCGCCGGCGCGGATGTCGGCGAGAGCCTCGAAATCGGGGGCGTCGATGACCGACGAAATGTCGAAGCGATCGGATGACAGCTGCGGCATATAGGCTTCCAGCCGGGCGCGGCGCTGTTCCCATGGCATAGCGCGCAGGTCTTCGTCGCCTTCGATCAACAGATCATAGAGGCGGACAAAGGCGGGATAGTCGGCCATCATCTTTGCGGTGACGGATTTGCGGCCGAGGCGTTGTTGCAGGGCGTTGAAGCTGGCCGCCTCTCCCCCCTGCATGTCGCCACGCACGAGCAGTTCGCCGTCCAGGACGGCATGGCCGGCGAAGGCCTCCGCAATTTCGGGGAAACTGCCGCTGATATCGTCGCCTGCGCGGCTGTAGAGGCGGGTTTCGGTGCCGGTGCCGACGATCTGGATACGGATGCCGTCCCATTTCCATTCGGCGGCATAGTCTTGGAGATCGACGCTGTCGGCCTCCAGCGGGTGGGCCAGCATGAAGGGGCGGAAATAGGGCGTGCCTTCGGGATCCGGGCGGGCGGTGCGACCTTCCGCCCAGTCGAACAGGGCCGCGTAGGGCGGCGACAAAGCGTGCCAGACCTGTTCGACATCATCAACGTCGAGGTCAAAAGCCTGCGCGAAACCAGTCTTGGCCAAGCGGGCGGATATGCCGACGCGCAAGCCCCCGGTCGCGAGTTTCAGCAGCGCGAAACGGCCGGAGGAGTCCAGATGATCCATCATCTGCGCCAGCATATCCGGCGCGGCGGCGCGGCTGACGCCATGAAGGCGGTCTATGACAGCAGACAGGCTGAGCGAGCCATCGTCCAGTTCGGCCGGCTGATCCTCCCGTTTGGGCCAGAGCAGGGCGACGGTTTCGGCGAGATCGCCGACATAGTCGCGGGACATTTCATAAAGTATCGGATCGGTGCGGGCGCGGATCATGTCGCCGATGGCGGAGGATTTCACCGCCTTCAGGTCCAGATTGCCGGTCAGCGCCGCCAGTGCCCAGCCCCGGTCGGGATCGGGCGCGGCGCGCATATAGGCGGCGATCAGACCCAGCTTGGCATTGCGGGACCGGGTGTAGACGAGGGCGTCGAGCAGTTGGGAAAAGGCGCGCATGCCCTAGTTCCGTTCGCTTCGAACGGCGGTCGTCAACTTATCCATCACCCTTCATCCTCATCTTCGCGGCCGACCAGCGCCAGTGCGCGGGCACGGATCTGATGGGTCATGCACCAATGGAGCAGCGCTTCTTCCCGGCCGTGGGTGATCCAGGTTTCGGTCGGTGCGACTTCGCGGATGGTGTCGGTCAGTTCGTCCCAGTCGGCATGATCGGATATGACCAGCGGCAGTTCTACATTCTTCTGCCGCGCGCGCTGTCGTACCCGCATCCAGCCGGACGCCATGGCGGTGATGGGGTCCGGCAGACGGCGGCTCCAGCGATCGTTGAGGGCGGAGGGGGGGGAGACGATGATGTGTCCGCGCATATCCTTGGCCGCAACGCCGGTTGCAGGGCGCAGTTCGCCCATGTCGATGCCGAAATCCTCATAAAGCGCGCACATGCGTTCCATCGCGCCGTGAATATAGATGGGGTCACGATGACCCCGCGCGCGCAGTTCGCAGATGACCCGCTGCGCCTTCCCCAGCGCATAGGCCCCGACCAGCACGCAGCGATCCGGATTGGCGTGGAGCGCGACCAGCAGCCGGTCCATTTCGCTGCCCGTATCTGGATGGCGGAAGACAGGCAGGCCGAACGTCGCTTCTGTCACGAAAATGTCGCAGGGCACCGGCTCGAAGGCTTTGCAGGTCGGGTCCGGGCGACGCTTGTAATCGCCAGTGACGACGACTCGCTCGCCGGCATGGTCCAGCACGATCTGCGCAGAGCCCAGCACATGGCCGGCGGGGACATAACGGATGGTCACGCCGCCCATGCGAACCTCCTCCCCATAATCGACCGCCGTGCCGCTGGCCGTGCCATAGCGCAGCGCCATGATCGCCAGCGTCTCGCGCGTGGCCCAGACATGGCCGTGGCCGCCGCGGGCATGATCGGCATGGCCGTGCGTCACCAGAGCCCGTTCCTGTGGCAGGGACGGGTCGATCCATGCATCGGCTGGGCGGACATAGATGCCGGTCGGGTGCGGTTCGATCCAATGGGCCATAGGTGCAGAAGATGGGATGAGGCGTCCGGGTTCCGCAAGGGGCGTCATCGTCGCGTCATCACTTGGTCATGCAGGCGACACGCCATTGCCCTATCGGCGGCCGAACGACACGGCAAAGTAGGATTGCAGCCATGACCGCAGCCGCCCATGATAAAATCACCAACGCGGTGCATCGCCATCGCCACCTGTCGAAGCAGGGCCTGTTGGAACGCGCCTTTACCTTCGCCTTTCGCGGCCTTGTCTATGCGCAGATATGGGAAGATCCGGCCGTCGATATGGAAGCGCTGGCGATTACGCCCGACAGCCATGTGGTGACGATCGCGTCGGGCGGCTGCAACGTCCTGTCCTATCTGACCGCCGATCCGGCGAAGATCACGGCGGTCGACCTCAATACCGCGCATATCGCACTCAACAAGCTGAAGCTGGCGGCGGCGCGGACGCTGCCCGATCATGCCGCCTTCCACCGTTTCTTCGCGCAGGCCGACAACAAGGCGAATGTAGCCGCCTATAAGAGCGTGGTCGCCCCGCATCTGGACGAAGCGACGCGGCGCTATTGGGAAGGGCGCGACCTGATCGGTCGCCGTCGCATCGGCGGTTTTGCGCGCGGCATCTACAAGCATGGACTGCTGGGTCGCTTCATCGGTGCGGCCCATCTGCTGGCGCGGGTGCATGGCATCAATCCCAAGCGGATGCTGGACGCGCGCAGCCGCGAGGAACAGGTCGAGATTTTCGAGCGCGAACTGGCGCCGATCTTCGACAAGGGGTTCGTGCGGTGGCTGACCAGCCAGCCGGCCTCGCTCTTTGGCCTGGGCATCCCGCCCGCGCAGTTCGAGGCGCTGGCGGGCGATGATCGGATGGACAATGTGCTGAAGGCGCGGCTGAAGAAGCTGGCCTGCGACTTCGACATGAAGGACAATTATTTCGCGGTACAGGCATTCGGCCGTGGCTATGCAGGGGGCGAGGGGCCGCTGCCGCCCTATTTGCAGGCGACGAACCATGATGCTGTGCGCGCGCGGGCCGAGCGGGTCGACGTGCGGCACATCAATTTCACCGACTTCCTCGCCAGCCAGCCGGATGCGTCGTGCGACCGCTACATCCTGCTCGACGCGCAGGATTGGATGGACGACGATCAGTTGAACGCGCTGTGGGCGCAGATCACGCGGACCGCGAAGCCGGGTGCGCGCGTGCTGTTCCGTACCGCCGGCGAACCCAGCATATTGCCGGGCCGGGTGGTCGATGATGTGCTGAACCGCTGGGAGTATCGAGCGGAAGCGTCGCTCGATTACACCGCGCGCGACCGGTCGGCCATTTATGGCGGCGTCCATCTCTATGTGCTGAAAGGCGCGTGATGAGCGGCCATAGCCAGTTGATGGACGGGGTCTATCGTTACCAGCGGCACTTTTACGACCTGACGCGCAAATATTATCTGCTGGGCCGCGACGGTCTGATCGCCGATCTGGACGTACCGGCCGGCGGCGCGGTGCTGGAGATTGGCTGTGGCACCGGGCGCAACCTGATCGCCGTGGGCAAGGCTTGGCCGCAGGCACGGCTCTGTGGCGTCGATATCAGCGAAGCGATGCTGGACACGGCGCGGGCGTCGGTGGCCAAAACAGGCATGGGCGACCGGGTGATGCTGGCGCAAGGCGATGCCTGCGGTTTCGATGCGCAGGCGCTCTTTGGCCGCGCGACGTTCGAGCGGGTGTTCATCAGCTATGCGCTGTCGATGATCCCGGAATGGGAAATGGCTCTGGCGCAGGCGGCGCGGTGCGTGGCGCCGGGCGGCAAACTGGAAATCGTCGACTTCGGGCAGCAGGAGGCTTTGCCTGCGCTGTGGAAGCGGGCGCTGTTCGGGTGGCTGGGCAAGTTTCACGTATCGCCGCGCCGGGAATTGGCGCCCGCGATCGAACGGCTGGCACAGGATATGGGTGGGTTCCCGCATAGCCGGACGCTCTATCGCGGCTATGCCGTGCGGGGTGGGTTGATCCGGGTTTGAGGTCTATCAGTTTGAAGAGGGCGACGGGAATGCGTCTGTCGCTATCATGGTTCCAGCTTATCGCTTCGCCAGGGAATCCGGCCAGAACCCACATCCGTTCGTCCTGAGCTTGTCGAAGGACGCGCTCCGCGGATAGAATGTGGCATGGCATTCCATGCTTATCTTCTTCGGTGCGGCGACGGGTCTTTTTACGCGGGCCATACAGAGGATTTGGAAACGCGCGTCGCTCAACATCAGCAAGGTTTGATCCCCGGATATATTATTGCGCGCAGGCCGGTGGTTCTGGTCTGGACAGAATCTCTCGGGACGCGGGATGAGGCACTGGCTGCTGAACGCAGGATCAAGGGATGGAGCCGCGCCAAGAAACAAGCCTTGATCGATGGCGATTGGGGGCGATTGAAATTGCTCGCTCGCAATCGGCAGGATTAATAAGGCTAGGTTAGAGCGCACCCTTCGACAGGCTCAGGACGAACGGAAGTTGGGCAGGGAAAGTCCAGCTCTCCCGCCAACTTACGCCGCCTGACGCGCCGTTTTTTCCAGTTCCAGACGATCCCAGATTTCCGCCAGCGCCGACACCAGGTCGCGCATCATCTCTTCGGTGTGTGCGGGGCCGGGGGTGAAGCGCAGGCGCTCCGTGCCGCGGGGGACCGTGGGGTAGTTGATCGGCTGCACATAGGCGCCATATTCAGCCAGCAAAATGTCGCTGATCCGCTTGGCCTTCACCGGGTCGCCCACCATGAGCGGCACGATATGCGTGACCGAGTCCATCACCGGCAGGCTGGCGTCGCGCATCAACTGCTTGAGCTTGGCGGCGGAGGCTTGCTGACCTTCACGCTCTTCGCTCGACGCCTTGAGGTGACGCACGCTCGCCAGAACGCCGGCGACCAGCACCGGAGACAGCGAGGTGGTGAAGATGAAGCCCGGCGCATAGCTGCGGATCACGTCGATGATCATCTGGTCGGCCGCGATATAGCCGCCCATGACACCGAACGCCTTGCCCAGCGTGCCTTCGATGATGGTCAGGCGGTCGGCGACATCGTCGCGTTCCGAAATGCCGCCGCCGCGCGCACCGTACATGCCCACGGCATGGACTTCGTCGAGATAGGTGAGGGCGTTATATTCGTCGGCGAGATCGCAGATCGCAGCGATGGGCGCGACGTCGCCGTCCATCGAATAGACGCTTTCGAAGGCGATCAGCTTGGGCGCTTCGGGGTCTTCGGCCGCCAGCAATTCACGCAGATGATCGACGTCATTGTGACGGAAGACGCGCTTTTCGCAGCCCGAATTGCGGATGCCCGCAATCATCGAGGCATGGTTCAGTTCGTCCGAGAAGATGATGCAGCCGGGCAGCAGCTTGGCGAGCGTGGAGAGAGTCGCTTCGTTCGAGACATAGCCCGAGGTGAAGAGCAGGGCGCCTTCCTTGCCATGCAGATCGGCCAGTTCGCCTTCCAGATCGATATGATAATGGGTGTTGCCGCCGATATTGCGGGTGCCGCCGGAGCCGGCGCCGACATCGTGCAGCGCTTCCTCCATGGCGGCGACGACCTTGGGATGCTGACCCATGGCGAGATAGTCGTTGGAACACCAGACGGTGATGGGCTTGGGCCCGTTATGGCCGTGGAAGCAGCGGGCGTTGGGATAGGCCCCGCGATTGCGCAGGATGTCGATGAACACGCGATAGCGACCTTCTTCATGGAGCCGGTCGATCGCCTGCGAAAAGATGTGCTTGTAGTTCACTACGCTTCTTCCCGTTTCATTCGCGCGCGTCATTTTTATCGCTGCGCCATCCTCTGCCGATGCCGCATTTAACCGCGCATTCCCGTCATTACCAGCGATAACCGCTCGCAACTTTAGGGGGAAATACCTATCAGACTGATCGAACCCTTTGGCCATTGGACAAAAGGCCCATGGCTTTTCAAAGCGCGTCGATGCGATCGAGACCATAGCTGGCGAGCGTCGGGCGTAAGGCTTCCTGCTTTTCATCGACACGGGTGAAGACCGCTATGCCGGGCGCTGGCGCGTCGGGCCAGGGCTGGCCTTGGGTCAGATATTGGATGCGCCGGGCGATGCCTTCGCCGCCATGGACGAAGCCCATGGGGTGGGGTGCGGCGGCGGCCAGTTCCTGTTCGACCAAAGGGAAATGGGTGCAGGCCAGCACGACCATGTCCATCCGGTCGCCGCCCGGCTGGTCGATGAGGCCATGGAGCGCATCGCGGGCGACCTGCGGGTCGAGCGGTTCGCCACGCAGCTTCGCTTCGGCCAGTTGCACCAGCGCAGCCGAGCCATGGCGCAGCACGGTACAGTCCGCGCCATGTTCGGCCGCGAGGCGATCGACATAGGGCTGGCGCACGGTGGCGTCGGTGCCGAGCACGCCGAAGACCCGGCTTTTGGAGAGCAGGGCGGCGGGTTTGATCGCCGGAACGGTGCCGACGACGGGTATATCGAGCGCGGCGCGGACATGCTGGAGCGCGATGGTGGACGCCGTGTTGCAGGCGATGACGGCGAGGCGCGGGCGATAGCGTTCCACCAGCCGGCCGAGAAGCGCGGGCACGCGCGCGGCGATTTCCGCCTCGCTCTTCGTACCATAGGGGAAGCCAGCACTGTCGGCGGCATAGACGATCCGGGCAGTGGGCAACGCCGCGCGGGCAGGGGCCAGGATGGATAGCCCCCCTACGCCGGAATCGAAGAAGAGGATGGGAGCGTCTGGTGCGACCGTCATGGCTGGCTGTGTCGCTTCATGGACGCGGAGTGTCAACGCCCTGCGCTTGCAAATGACCCGCCCGACTGCCACTTCGCCGATCCATATCAGGGAGATGATGATGGCCGAACGCAGCATGAAGCAGAAGATGATCGCGGGGGAACCCTATCATGCCAATGATGCGGAGATCATCGCGGACCAGCTAGCGGCTGCGGAATGGATGCAGCGGTTCAACGCGACCCTGCCACCCGAGCGGGAGGCGCTACTGCGCGAGCGGCTGGGCAAGCTGGGCGCGGGATCGACCATCAGGCCGCCTTTCCATTGCGATTATGGCTTCAATATCTTTCTGGGCGATGGCGTGTTCCTGAACTTCAACTGCGTCATCCTGGACGTGGTGGAAGTCACGATCGGCAATGGCACGCAGATCGGCACAGGCGTACAGATATTGACCGCCGACCATCCGCGCGATCCCGCGGCGCGCGCCACCGGGATCGAATGGGGCCGGCCGATCCGCATCGGGCGCAATGTGTGGATCGGAGGCGGGGCGATCATCCTGCCGGGCGTGTCCATTGGCGACGATGCGCTCATCGGTGCCGGTAGCGTCGTGACGCGCGAAGTGCCTGCGGGTGCAACGGTGGTCGGCAATCCGGCGCGGGTGCGTTAAGCGCATCCTAACCCCATTGCTCCGCGCGTCTGTCACGCTATGGTCGCGTGCAACATTTACTGGCGAATTGCATGACACCTCCCTGGCTTCTTCCCGCTTTAGTGCTCGTGCTGGGCTATCTGCTCGGCTCCATCCCCTTTGGCCTGATCCTGACCCGTGTCACCGGTGCCGGCGACCTGCGGCAGATCGGGTCGGGCAATATCGGCGCGACCAATGTGCTGCGCACCGGGCGCAAGGGGCTGGCGGCAGCGACCTTGCTGCTGGACCTGCTCAAGGGCGCGGCGGCGGTGCTGATCGGCGCCTGGCTGGTCGATGGTGGCGGACCCATGGCAGGCGCCATGGCTTTTATCGGCCATTGCTATCCCGTGTGGCTGCGCTTTGCCGGGGGCAAGGGCGTGGCGACGATGATGGGCGTGGTGACGGCGATGTTCTGGCCGGCTGGCTGCATCTTCGCCGCGGTTTGGCTGGCGGCACTGTTCGGGACCAAATGGTCGTCGGTCGGCGGCATGGCGGCGGCGATCAGTGCGCCGATCGCCATGTGGGCGTTCGGGCGGATCGACCTGGTGCCGGTCGCCCTCGCGCTTGCGCTGATCGTGCTGTGGCGCCACCGCGCCAATATCGGCCGGCTGATGAAGGGTGAGGAGCCCAAGATCGGCACTTCCAAAGGCGCCGCCACCGAATGAGTGAGCGGGAGCGGTTCGACCGGCTGCGGCTCATCCGCTCCCCCCGGATCGGTCCGGTCAGCTATCGACAATTGCTCGCCCGCTTCGGTACGGCAACCGAAGCGCTGCGCGCCATTCCCGATCTGGCGGCGCGCGGCGGCGGGCGGGCAACCGTGGCCGATGCCGGCACGGTGGAAAAGGAAATCGCGCAAAGCCGCGCGCTGGGCGCCCGCTATCTGCTGATGGGCGACGCCGATTATCCCGCGCTGCTGGAGGCGTTCGACGGGGCACCGCCGGCGCTGATCCTGCGCGGCGATGCGGCGCTGGCCGCCGGGCAGTGCATCGCCATCGTCGGCGCGCGCAATGCGTCGGCCGCCGCCTGCCGCTTCGCCCGCAGCCTGGCGCAGGATCTGGGGCAGCGCGGTGCGATCACCGTGTCCGGGCTGGCGCGCGGCATCGATACGGAGGCGCATCGCGGGTCGATCGACAGCGGGACGATCGCGGTGATCGCATGCGGCATCGACATCGCCTTCCCGCCGGAAAATGCCGCGCTTCAGGAACAGATCGCCGGACAGGGACTGGTCGTGACCGAGCATCCACCCGGTACCCAGCCATTGGCCCGCCATTTCCCGGCGCGCAATCGCATCATCGCGGGACTAGCGCTGGGTACGGTGGTGGTGGAGGCGGCGCCGAAATCCGGTTCGCTCATCACCGCACGACTGGCGGCCGAGGCCGGGCGAGAGGTGATGGCCGTGCCGGGATCCCCGCTCGATCCGCGCGCGCAGGGATGCAACCAGTTGATCCGCGACGGCGCGATCCTGATCCAGAATGCCGCCGACATATTGGAAGCGGTGGGCAGCATCGACCCGCGCATGGTGCGGCAGGAGAGTTTCGACTTTATCGGGCAACCGGTGTCGAGCGATGTAGCCGAACAGGAGCGAGCGACGGTGATCGGCCTGCTGGGATCCGCGCCGGTGCCGATCGACGAAGTCATCCGCCTGTCCGGCCTGTCGCCGGCCGTGGTGCAGACGGTGCTGCTGGAACTGGAATTGGCGGGGCGGACCGACCGTCATTCAGGAGGAAAGATATCCCTGTCATGAGCGATGCTGTACAACGTCTGGATATTGGCGCGACATTGTCGGCCGCCATGGTGGCGATAACCGACAATATCGGTCGCTATGGCGCCATGGCGCTGGTGATGGCGGCACTGGGCGGCGCAGTGGACACCTATGCGCCGCGGGCCGGCAACATGATCGGCAATGTCGCGCTGTTCTTCCTGTCGGTGCTGGCGGTTTTCCACACGTTGCAGGCTCGGTTGCCTGGCGTCGCGATCAGGCCGCGTTTCGGTGCGGCTTTCGGTTTCAGCCTGCTTACCAACCTGGCCGTCATCTTCGGGTTGCTCCTGCTGATCGTGCCGGGGCTGATGCTGCTGGCTCGCTGGGCGGTCGGCCTGCCGGCCCTGCTGCGCGAGGATCTGAGCGTATCGGAGGCGATGGGGCGCAGCAGCCAGCTGACGCAGGGCAACCGCTGGCGGATATTGGGGCTGGGTCTACTGATCTGGACACCGTTCCTGATCGTCATGATCCTGGTCGGTGGGCTGATATCCGTCATGATTGGCGACCAAAGTCTGGATTCGCTGCCGTTCAACATGCTCGTCAACCTGATGGCGGCCGGCGCGACGATCCTGAGCGGCATATGCTGGACTCTGGCCTATCTGACGCTGTCGGGTGACGCGGACGAGAGCGCGCTGGCCGATATCTTTGCCTGAGGCGGGAATAGCGTCCGGTAATGACTGGGTTGACGCGCCCCGCCACCACCCTACAGACTCGCGCGTGTACGTGAGAGATTTCCAAGCCGGGGCCTGAATGCAACTTGTCATCGTCGAATCGCCCGCCAAGGCGAAGACCATCGAGAAATATCTGGGCGGCGATTTCCACGTCCTCGCCAGCTACGGTCATATTCGCGACCTGCCCGCCAAGGACGGGTCGGTGGACCCGGACGACGGTTTTGCCATGTCGTGGGAAAATTATGGCGACAAGGGCAAGCAGCTGAAAGCCATTGCCGACGCGTCCAAGAAGGCGACGCGATTGATCCTGGCGACTGACCCTGATCGCGAAGGGGAAGCGATCAGCTGGCATGTGCAGGAAGTGCTGCGCGCCAAGAAGGCGCTGCCGTCGGTCGTGGAGCGGGTGACGTTCAACGCCATTACCAAGGCCGCAGTGCTGGACGCGATGGCCA
This sequence comes from Sphingobium limneticum, assembly GCF_008710155.1. Taxonomy (GTDB): domain Bacteria; phylum Pseudomonadota; class Alphaproteobacteria; order Sphingomonadales; family Sphingomonadaceae; genus Sphingobium; species Sphingobium limneticum. The sequence goes on along the minus strand of NZ_VYPZ01000003.1, from coordinate 115,321 downwards.
AGCCCCGCGCGCTGGACGAAGATCTGATCGACGCGTACCGCGCGCGCCGCGCGCTCGACTATCTGGTGGGCTTCACCCTGTCGCCGGTGCTGTGGCGCAAACTGCCTGGCGCGAAGTCGGCCGGTCGTGTGCAATCGGTCGCTTTGCGGCTGGTGGTGGAGCGCGAGCGTGAGATCGAGAGCTTTACCCCGCAGGAATATTGGTCGGTCGCGGCCGAGATGGAGCAGGGCGGGCAGGGCTTCACCGCGCGCCTCGTCCGCTGGAAGGGCGAGAAGATCGAGCGCCTGACCATCGGCAAGGAAGGCGACGCCATGGCGGCCAAGGCCGATGTGGAAGCCGGGCGCTTTACCGTCGACAAGGTCGAGACGAAGCCGGTCAGCCGCAATCCTCCTGCGCCGTTCACGACGTCGACCTTGCAGCAGGAAGCTGCGCGCAAGCTGGGTTTCTCCGCCAGCCACACGATGCGGATCGCGCAGCAGCTGTATGAAGACGGCGCGATCACTTACATGCGTACCGACGGCGTGCAGATGGACGGCAGCGCCATTTCCGCCGCGCGCAAGGCTATCGCGGAACGCTATGACGGCGGTTACCTGCCCGAAAAGCCGCGCCAGTATCAGACCAAGGCGAAGAATGCGCAGGAAGCGCATGAGGCCATCCGTCCGACCGAGTTCAACCGCGACAAGGTGGGCAGCGGCGATCATGCGCGGCTGTACGACCTGATCTTCAAGCGGGCGCTGGCGAGCCAGATGGCGTCCGCGCGGCTGGAACGCACGACGATCGATCTGGTCGAACAGACCGGCCAGCATGCGCTGCGCGCCACCGGACAGGTGGTGATCTTCCCCGGCTTCCTCGCCCTGTACGAGGAAGGTCGCGACGACAGCGATGACGACGACAGCAAGCTGCTGCCGCGCATGAGCGAGGGAGATGCGCCGGCCAAGAAGAAGGTCACGGCCGATCAGCATTTCACCCAGCCACCGCCGCGCTATTCCGAAGCGTCGCTAGTCAAGCGCCTGGAAGAATTGGGGATCGGGCGTCCGTCCACCTATGCGTCGACGCTTCAGGTGCTGAAAGACCGCGACTATGTGCGGATCGAGAAGAACCGCTTCTTCGCCGAGGAAAGCGGACGGCTGGTGACGGCGTTTCTGGAACGCTTCTTCGAACGCTATGTGTCCTATGATTTCACGGCGGGGCTGGAAGACGAGCTGGACGATATTTCCGGCGGCCGTGCCCAGTGGCAGGCCGTGCTGGAAGCCTTCTGGCGCGATTTCAAGCCTAAGACGGCCGAGATCATGGAGCAGAAGCCGTCCGACATCACGGCGGAGCTGGACAAGTTTCTGGAGCCGATGCTGTTTCCGCCCAAGGCAGACGGCAGCAATCCGCGTGCCTGCCCGCTGTGCGCGGATGGGCAATTGTCGCTGCGTGGCGGTCGGTTCGGTGCGTTCATTGCCTGCTCCAACTATCCGGAGTGCAAATATACCCGCAAATTCGGTCAGCCGGGCGGCAGCGAAGGTGCGGATAGCGGACCGGAGGTGCTGGGCCAGCATCCCGAAACGGGGCAGGATATCGTCAGGAAGTCCGGCCGCTTCGGCCCCTATATCGAAATGGGAGAGGGCAAGGAGGCCAAGCGTGGCTCCATTCCCAAGGATCTGCCCGATGGCGAGATGACGCTGGACTGGGCGGTCAAGCTGTTGAGCCTGCCGCGTGAGGTCGGCCTGCATCCGGAGACGGGCAAGCCGATCGTGGCCAATATCGGGCGCTTTGGCCCCTATCTGCTGCATGACGGCAAATATGGGCGTCTGGCGAATACGGCCGAGATTTTCGAGGTCGGCATGAACAGCGCCGTCGTCAAGCTGGCCGAAGCGGCGAACCGGGGCGGCCGGTCGAGCGGCGGGCGCGAGCCGCTGAAGATACTGGGCGCGCATCCGCGTACCGAGGCCGAGATCAAGCTGATGGAAGGCCGTTATGGCGCCTACGTCACCGATGGCACGACCAATGCGACGCTGCCCAAGACGGTGGACAAGGACCAGCTGACGCTGGAGGAAGCGGCGCAGTTGATCGACGCGCGCGCCGCAGCGGCACCGGCGAAGAAGGGCAAGAAGGCCCCAGCCAAAAAGAAGGCCGCGCCCAAAAAGGATGCGGCTGAGAAGAAGCCCGCGGCCAAGAAGCCTGCTGCCAAGAAGGCACCGGCTAAGAAGAAAGCTGCGCCGGCCGAAACGGCCGAATAAGCAATCCGCTCAGGCGGCGCGGCGCACCTGGTTGCGACCGCCCGTCTTGGCGGCATACATTGCGAGGTCGGCCAGATGCAGGCTGGCCTCGATCGGCTGGGCCGGATCGGACGCGCTCAGACCGATGCTGGCGGTGACGCGGACCGTGCCGCCCGTGGGCGCGCGGACCCGCAGCGACTGGATCGATATGCGCACGAGCTCGGCCCGTCGCTCTGCCTGATCCTCGTTACAGTCGATCAGGCAGGCGGCAAATTCCTCGCCGCCCAGCCGTCCGCACAGGTCGGTCGGGCGCAGAGCATCGGCGATGGCACGGGCCACGTCATGCAGCACTGCATCGCCGGTCTGATGGCCATGATCGTCGTTGAAGCGTTTGAAATGATCGATGTCGATCAGCAGATACCAATTGTCAGGTTGCCGATGGACCTGCCCCGCCCGGTTCAAGAAGGCGTTGCGGCTCAGCAGGCCGGTCAGCCCGTCAATGTCGGCCAGCCGCGCCAGCTCGGCCACGCGCAATTCCAGTTCCTGACGCAACCGGCGATTTTCTTCACCCTGGCGGACGAGCAGCACGCAGACCGGGGTCGATATGCTGCCCGAGCAGAAAATGCCGACGCCGAAATAGCGTAACGGGATGAACATGCCGGGGATGGCCGACACGATGGCCATGATGATGATCGTCCCGAAAACGGAGACGCCGACGGCAAAGACGATTTTCTGCTTCGGACCCATGCAACGGGGCCGTAACGAGATAAGGTAAAGGATGGATTTACCTTATCTCGCCTGTCGTCATTCGACCCAGTCCAATCCGATATCGCGATAGATGCCGCGATCATCCTCCCAATCTTCCTTCACCTTGACGTGGAGGTAGAGGTGAACCTTCACGCCCAGCAGATTGGCCAGTTCGGCGCGGGCCTTCGACCCGATTTCCTTCAGCCGTTGCCCGCCCTTGCCCAGCACGATCGCGCGCTGGGTCGGGCGGCCGACCAGTATCTGCTGGTGGATTTCGACCGAACCGTCGTCGCGCTCCTTATACTGCTCGGTATCGACGGCGGCGGCATAGGGGAGTTCGGCGTGCAACTGATGATAGAGTTGTTCGCGGGTAATTTCGGCCGCCAGCATGCGGTCGGTGGCGTCCGACACCTGATCCTCGGGGAAGTGCCACGGACCTTCCGGCATGGCGTTCGCAAAGGCGGTCTTGAGTTCGGGCAGGCCGTCGCCGGTCCCGGCGGACACGAAATAGATTTCGTCGAAGCCCAATTGATCGTTCAGCTTTTGCGTGTGGACCAGCAGCCGTTCCTTGGTGGCGATATCCACCTTGTTGATGATCAGCCATTTGCGTTCGGTGCGATGCTTGAGCGCTTCGATGATCGGCTCCAGCTTGGGGCCAAGGCCCGCCTTGCCGTCGATGACCATCGCGATCAGGTCCGCGCCCTGCGCGCCGCCCCAGGCGGCCTGCACCATGGCGCGGTCCAGCCGGCGCTTGGGCGCGAAGACGCCGGGCGTATCGACCAGCACCAACTGGGCATCGCCCTCGATCGCGACGCCCATCACGCGGGTGCGGGTGGTCTGCGCCTTGGGACTGGTGATCGCCACCTTCTGCCCAACAAGCGCATTCACCAGCGTGGACTTGCCCGCATTGGGCGCGCCGACGATGGCAATGACGCCGCAGCGCTGGGATGACTGCACTTCAGAACTTTCCAAATTAAACTCCGTTCGCCTATCGCGAGCTCGTCATCCCGACGACAGCCGGGATCCCGGGTCAAGCCCGGGATGACGATGATGTTGTAGGCCTTTTATGCTTTGAGAGGAAGCTGGACCTAACCCGCCAGTTTTTCCAGCAGGGCCTTGGCCGCTGCCGTTTCCGCTTCCTGCTTGGATCCACCCGTCGCCACCGCTTCGCCCGCGCCCTTGATCGAGACGGTCACGGTGAAGCGCAGGGCATGGTGCGGCCCGGATCGGTCGGTCAGCACATATTCGGGCGGCTTGCGCTTGTTGGCGGCGGCCCATTCCTGAAGATAGGATTTGGGGTGGCGCGGCGCGCTGGTCTGGGTATCGACCCGGTCGCCCCACAAGCGGCGAACCAAAGCGCGCGCTTCCTCCAGCCCGCCTTCCAGATAAAGCGCGCCGATCAGCGCCTCCATCACGTCACCCAGCACATTGTCGCTGTCGGCGGCACCATCGTCGCGCGCCTGCTTGCCCAGCACCAGATGGATGGGGACGCCGGCGGTGCGCGCGACTTCGGCGCAGGTTTCGCCCGACACCAGCGCGTTGAAACGGCGCGACAGCTTGCCTTCGGGTTCGTCGGTGAACCGGTCGAACAGCCATTCGCCGATCAGCAAGCCCAGGATCCGGTCGCCCAGAAATTCCAGCCGCTCATAATTGACCGCCTTGGCGCTGCCATGGGTCAACGCCTGTTCGAATCGCGTAGGGTTGGTCGGTGCGCGGCCGATCAGGGCCTTCAGCCAGGATGCAGTGTCAGGCTTGCTCAAAAGCCTTCCCCGATCCGGCTCCACCGCGCGGCGGTGAACCAGGTCCAGGGCAGCAGCCAGTTGGCGCTACCGTCGGTCGAGAAAACGGAAATTACCGCCTTGCCCACCAGATTTTCTTCGGGGACGAGGCCGATGCCGCCGCCTTCGACCGCCGGGAAGCGGCTGTCGGCGCTGCGATCGCGATTGTCGCCCATCATGAAGAGGTGGCCTTGGGGCACCAGCACGGTGTCGCGATCGTCAGCCGCGCCGTCGGGCAGCAGGTCGAGGACATTGTAGCTTTTCCCGCCGGGCAGCGTCTCGCGGAACTGCGGATAGCGGCATTGTTTGCCGCTATCGGGGGCCGCTTCCTCGAAATCGGGGCGATAGCAGGGGGAGGGCGCGCCTTCTTTCGTCGCGGCATCGACCATGTTTGGCGTGACCGGGATGACGAGGTCGGCGACCTTCTGCTTGGGGATGGCCTGTCCGTTCAGATAGACGGTCCCGCCGCGCACCGCGATCATGTCACCGGGCAGGCCGATCACGCGCTTGATATAGTCGTTCTTCTGCGTCGGTGGCGCCTTGAACACCACCACGTCGCCACGCTCCGGCGTGGACGCCAGGATGCGGCCGGGGATCAGCGGAATGCTGAACGGCAGCGAATAGCGCGAATAGCCATAGGGCCATTTGGCCACCAGCAGATAGTCGCCGATCAGCAGGCGCGGCTGCATGGATTCCGACGGAATGTTGAACGGCGAAATGATGAAGCTGCGCAGGATGAAGACGAACAGCCCGAGCTTGGCGAGAAACCAGAGAAAGTCCCGCGTTTCCGATTTGGCAGTCATGGAATGTCGTCTGGTCCCTTACATGAGCCGATAAAGCGGCCGAGGCGGCTTGTGGAGCCTGTTACAGGACGCGTCAAGCGGTCCTTGCCGATGCAAAGCGCGCCGCTTTGGGCTAAGCATAGCGGGAATCGACCGGTGCAGCGTCGATATCGACCAACGTCATAGAGGAAATTGCATGACCAGCCCTGCACAGCCGAGTTCTTTGGCCGCCATCGCGGCGCTGCCCAAAGCCGACCTCAAATCCATTTTCACCACCGATGCCGATCGCCTGTCCAAGCTGGTGCTGAGCCAGGGACCGATCCGGTTCGACTGGTCGAAGACCCATCTGACCGACGATCTGCTGGCCGGTTTCCTTGGCTTGGCGCAGGAGCAGGATTTTGCCGGATGGCGCGACGCGCTGTTCGCCGGGCAGGCTGTCAACAACAGCGAAGGCCGCGCCGCCGAACATCCCGCCGAACGCGGCGAGGGCAATGCCGACAGCGTCGCCCATGCCAAGATGCTGCATCAGCGGATGCGCGGCCTGGTCGACGCGATCGAGGCGGGCGCGCTGGGCGAAGTCCGCCATATCCTGCATATCGGCATCGGCGGATCCGCGCTTGGCCCCAAGCTGATCGTCGATGCGCTGGACGGCGATGGCGTGCGCTATGACGTGGCGATCGTGTCCAATGTGGATGGCACCGCGCTGGAGCGGGCGCTGGAAGGGTTCGATCCGCACACGACCCTGATCGCGATCGCATCCAAAACCTTCACCACCAGTGAGACGATGCTGAACGCGGCGAGCGCGATCAACTGGATGGTCGAGGCCGGCGTGGACGACCCCTATGGCAAGGTGATCGCACTGACTGCCGCGCCGGAAAAGGCGATGGAATGGGGCGTGGACGAAACACGCATCCTGCCCTTTGCCGAAAGCGTGGGCGGGCGTTATTCGCTCTGGTCGTCCATCGGCTTCCCGGCTGCGATGGCGCTGGGCTGGGACGCGTTCGAAAGCCTGCTGGAAGGTGCGGCGGCGATGGATCGCCATTTCCGCCTGTCTCCGCTGGCCCAGAATGCGCCGCTGATCGCCGCCTTCGTCGATCAATATTATGCACGGGTGGAAGGCTATCAGACCCGCGCGCTGTTCGCTTATGATGAGCGGCTGGCGCTGCTGCCCTCCTATCTCCAGCAGTTGGAGATGGAGAGCAACGGCAAGAGCGTGACCCGCGACAATCAGCCGGTCGTGGGACCGACCGCGCCGATCACTTGGGGCGGGGTGGGCACCGACGCGCAGCATGCGGTGTTCCAACTGCTGCATCAGGGTACGGTGATTTCTCCGGTCGAGTTTATTGCCTCGATCGAACCGGGCCATGTGCTGGACCCGGCGCATCACCGCGCGCTGCTGGTCAACTGCTTCGCGCAGGGCGCGGCGTTGCTGCGCGGCAAGGAGAATGCGGACGATCCGGCGCGCGCCTATCCCGGCAACCGGCCATCGACCACCATCCTGCTGGACGATGTGACCCCCGAAGCGCTGGGCGCGCTGATCGCTTTCTATGAGCATCGCACCTTCGCCAATGCCGTGTTGATGGGGATCAATCCCTTCGACCAGTTTGGCGTGGAACTGGGCAAGGAAATCGCCAAGTCGATCGAGGCCAACGGACCGACCGGCTTCGACCCGTCGACCATGGCGCTGATCGAGTTGGCGCTGAACGGCGAGTAACCAACACGGCCGTTCGTTTCGAGCGAAGTCGGGAAACGCCAGTGCAGCGCTTCCGTTTCTCGACACGCTCGAAACGAACGGGGGTAGTGAAAGCAATGGGAAGAAGATTCCCATTTGTAACTAGCGCCTACACCCGCCATATCCCGCCTCGATAAGCGGAGGCCAAGCATGAGCGGATATGATTTCGACCTTTTCGTCATCGGTGCAGGATCGGGTGGCGTGCGCGCTTCCCGCGTCGCGGCGGCGCATGGCGCGAAGGTTGCGGTGGCCGAGGAATTTCGGGTTGGCGGCACCTGCGTCATTCGCGGCTGCGTGCCCAAGAAGCTGCTCATCTACGGCGCGCATTTCGCCGAGGATCTGAAGGACGCCCGCCGGTTCGGCTGGGACGTGCCCGAATGCGGGTTCGAATGGACCACCTTGCGCGACAATGTGCTGGCCGATGTCGATCGGCTGGAGGGGCTGTATGGCAATACGCTGAGCAGCCATAAGGTCGAAGTGATCCGCGAGCGCGCGACCATCACCGGACCGCATGGCATCAAGCTGGCCAGCGGGCGCGAGGTGACGGCCAAGGTGATCCTGGTGGCGACCGGCGCCTGGCCGATCGTCCCCGATCTGGACGGCGCCGAACATGGCATCACCAGTAACGAAGTGTTCCATCTGGACGAATGCCCCCAGCGGATCGTGATCGTGGGCGGCGGCTATATCGCCAATGAATTTGCCGGCATCTTCCACCAGTTCGGCAGCCATGTCACGATGATCAATCGCGGCAGCGACCTGCTGCGCGGCTATGACGAGCAGATCCGCGACCGGCTGCTCCAGATCAGCATGACGAAGGGAATCAATTTCCGCTTCAACGCGAAGATGGAGCGGATCGAGAAGAAGGAAGACGGGACGCTGTGCGTTCATATCGAAGGCGGCGATCCGGTGACGGCCGATGTCGTGCTGTTCGCTACGGGCCGCAAGCCGCATGTCGATGGGCTGGGGCTGGAGACGGCCGGGGTCGAGTTGACCGAGAAGGGCGCGATCAAGGTCGACGATTATAGCCAAACGAGCTGCGAGAGCATCTATGCCGTGGGCGACGTCACCGACCGGCTGCAACTGACGCCGGTGGCGATCCGGGAAGGTCACGCCTTTGCCGATACCGTGTTCGGCGACAATAAGCGCAAGGTGGACTATAGCTGCGTGCCGTCGGCCGTGTTCAGCCATCCGCCGCTGGCCGGCGTGGGCCTGACCGAGGCGCAGGCTAAGAACCAATATGGCACGGTGAAGGTCTATACATCCGATTTCCGGCCGATGAAGAATGTGCTGGCCGGGCGTCAGGAACGGGCGCTTTACAAGATGATCGTGGATGCGACGACCAACAAGGTTGTCGGGCTGCACATGATCGGGCCGGACGCGCCGGAGATTTTGCAGGCCGCCGCGATCGCGGTGAAGGCAGGCCTGACCAAACAGGATTTCGACGACACCGTCGCGCTGCACCCCAGCATGGCGGAAGAGTTGGTGCTTCTCAAATAGCATCCGTTCGCTTCGAGCTTGTCGAGAAGCGGGAAGCACTGCGCTGGTGGTTCTCGACAAGCTCGAACTGAACGGATGTGAGGGGTTAGGCGGTGGCCACAAATGTCACCACCAGCGCGTCGCGCCAGGCTGGCGCGTCTGGATCGACGGGATGAATTTCCGTGACGCCGTGCAGGATGCGGTGATCGTCGATCAGCATCGTGTCGGCCGGATCCGTTAGTGTGAATTCCCCCAGCGCCGTGCCGTCGGGCGCACCGATGCGAGTAACGCCCTCGCGGACATTGCGGCGCTCCACCAGCATGACCAGCACATGGTCCACGCCGTCGCGGTGCATGCCTTCGGGCGTCGGGCGCCCCTGTTCGTCCGGCTTCGCTTCGATCCGGAACTGGTGCATTTCGACATGCCAATTGCCCTTGGCGGCCGGGTCGAAACTGTCGGCACAGAAGGCGAAGATGGCCCGGAGAACGGGACTGTCGATCGTGTCGTCCGCGACCGGATCGAACCAGCGCTGTACGTCGCCGTTCAGCGGATTATAGTCGCGGCTCTGATAATGGGGCTGATGCGGCTTGCGCGTGAAGCGCCCCTGTTCCAGCGCGAAGGCGGCATGGCGGCGGCGGCGGTAGCGTCCACCATCGGCCATGTAGAGATCCGGACCAAGAGCGTTCCAGCTTTGCGCGAAGGCCGCCCAGTCCGGTTCGGCAATGTCCAGCCTGTCGAACATCGTCGCGCCGGACAGGCGGGCATAGCCCTCGCTCAGCAGGGCGTCTTCGATATGGGAAAGGCTGTCCGTGTCGCTCATCATATACCTCTAATGGAGGCATGAGACGAGCGACAGGGCCAGTTACCACAAGGCGGATCGTCACTGCTCCATTCGTGCTGAGTAGGGGCTGAGCTTGTCGAAGACCCATATCGAAACACTGATCTTTCGATACGCCATTTCGATTTCGCTCAGTGCCTGTCCTGAGCGCCTGCCTTGGCAGGCAGTCGAAGGAGCTACTCAGGACGAACGGCAATAGCGTGGTTCAGGCGATCGTCGGCACCATGCCGCCTTCGACCCGGACGGCCGCGCCGTTGGTGGCCGCAGCGAGCGGGCTGGCGAGATAGGCGACCATCGCGCCGACCTCATCCGCCTCGATCAGGCGCTTGATGAGCGAGAGCGGGCGCAGCTTCGTGAAGAATTCCGCTTCGCGCTCGGCTTCCGGCGCGTCCTTGTTTTCCACCACGGAGCGAATGAAATCGACGATCCCTTCCGACCGGGTCGGGCCGGGCAGGACGGAATTGACCGTGACGCCGGTGCCGCGCGTATGTTCGGCAAGGCCGCGCGAGATGGACAGTTGCGCCGACTTGGTCATGCCATAATGGATCATCTCGGCCGGGGGCAGCAGGCCGCTTTCGCTGGCGATGAAGAGGATGCGACCCCAATTGTTTTCCAGCATCCTGGGGAAATAATGGCGGGAAAGGCGGGCGCCGCTCACCACATTGACTTCGAACAGACGATGCCAGTCTTCGTCGGTGATATCGGCGAAATCCTTGGCTTCGTAAATGCCCAGATTGTTGACGAGGATGTCGGTCGCGGGGGCGGCGGCAATCAACGCGGCTGCGCCTTCGGCCGTGGCGGGATCGGCCAAGACCGCGTTGACGGGCAGGCCGATATCGGCGGCGGCGGCGTCCAGCTTGGCTTGGGTTCGCCCGGTGATGGTGACGGCAACGCCTTCCTGCGCGAGGCGCCTGGCGATGGCGAGGCCGATGCCGGCGGTCGATCCGGTGACGATGGCGGTTTTGCCGGTGAGTTTCAGGTCCATGAGCTTTTCCCTTTCGAATGAGACAGCGAGTTGGACAGGTAGATAGATATTTGCCTATTGATGATTAGAGGGAATGACATCACTTCAGAAGTGAATTGAAATCATGGATAATCGGTTCGGCGACGTCGAAACTTTCCTGATGGTGGCGGGTGAGGGCAGCTTTGCCGCTGCAGCCAAGGCATTACGCCTGACCCCGTCGGCGGTCAGCCGGTCGATCGCGCGCCTGGAGCAACGACTGGGCGTGGCACTAGTGCGGCGGACCACCCGGTCGCTGGCGCTGACGCGGGAAGGCCAGGTCTATCGCGACCGGATGACCGCGATATTCGGCGATATCCATGACGCCGAAAGCAGCCTGCATATGGAGGGCGAAGGGCCGCGCGGGCTGCTGCGGATCAACGCTTCGCCCTCGTTCGGCATGGAGTGTCTGATCCCGATCCTGCCGCGGTTCGGCGAACGTCATCCGGCGGTAGACGTGGACCTGACGCTGACGGACGATATCATCGACCTGGTCGAGGAGCGGGCGGACATCGCCATCCGCATCGGGCCGCTGCGCGACACCAGCCTGCGCGCCAAGAAGCTGGGGCACAGCCGCATGCTACTGGTCGCAAGTCCCGATTATCTGGCGCGACGGGGGACGCCGGCGACCCCCGACGATCTGGAGGCGCATGATTGCCTGCGCTTCAGTTTCCGCCGGTCGGTGGACAGTTGGCCGTTCCGGGTGAAGGGGAAATTGGTGCAGCGGCCGGCGCAGGGGCGCTTCTTCGGGAATTCGGGCGAGGTGGTGCGGCACATGGCGGTCGCGGGCGCGGGGATTGCGCGACATGGCCGTTTCCACGTCGCGCGCGACCTGCGCGAGGGGCGGCTGGTCGAGGTGCTGGCCGATTATAATGCTGGCGACGGCGAGGATATCCACGCCCTCTACGCCGCGGAGGATCGCGCCGCGGCGCGGGTGCGGGTTTTTCTGGATTTCCTGGATGAGGCGATGGTCATCGATGGATAGACATTTCTCCTTGTCCTGCCTCTGCGCATCATACAGTCTTCCAATAGACTGATGGAGTGATGCAGATGATCGGCCTTTTGCTTTTCTTACAGTTTCCCAGCGATATTGTCGTGACGGGACAACGTTTGAGGGAAGTCCAGGCTGAATGCGCAAAAGGTGGCTGCACACCGTTGCGCGATGCGCAGGCCACGATCGCGCTGGCAGAGGTCGATTTCCGCGATGGGGCGTATCTGGCTGCCAAGAAGCTGTTGGCGGCGGCGGCGGCGAGAAACAAGCGGCATGCCGCCGAAGCGCCCCGCGCCGTTGCGGCCATTTATGAAGCCTATGCTACCGTCGCCCTGCACGATGGCGACAGGAATAACTATCAACGTGCGGTGCGTAATCAGGTGCAGACGCTACGCAATTATTTGCCCGCTGACGATGTGGCGAACATTAGCGCATCGACGGCTTTGGGCGATATGTGGATGAAGATCGACAATTATCGGCAGGCTGAGATTACCTTTCGTGGTGTGGAGACATCCTCATTGACGGCTGGGCAGGACCGTACCGCCATGCTGGCTGGGATGAAACGGATATGGCTGCTCAATGCCATGGGGCGTAATCAGGAGGTCGCGGCCAAACTGGCTGAACTGGAAAGACGGCCATTGGCGCAGCAACCCGGTTTCAGGACCGCTTTACAAGTGCTTCGCCTACGAATTGCGGCCCGCAAGGCGGATGGAAAGGAAATCGACAAGATGTTGGCCGCGATCGGCCCACAAGGCCCGGAACCTGTCCTGATCCTCTCTCCGACCTATGAGAAGAGTGTGACAGAAGCGGTGAACGCAATCGCGGGCAAGTTCGATCTGACGACTGCGGTACAGAGAACGGGATCCGATTTCGATCCCACCGCATGGGCGGACATCGGCTTTTGGATCCGGCCTGACGGGCAAACGGACGATGTCGAGATTTTGCGAGGTTCCACAAACGCGCAATGGGCAGCGCCGGCGCTGGCGCAGGTTGCGGCGCGTCGATACTCCTCGGTAGTCGATGAATCCGGGGCAGGCCAAGGGCGATATCGTGTCGAACGTTTTACGCGCCGGAGTGCCTATTCGCAGGGTAATGGAAGCCTGATTCGCCGCCGTTATGCCATCGGCGGCTATGAAGTGCTGGACCTGACCGGCCCGCCTGCCGCTCTGCCGAAAGACGAGGCCGCGCCGGATGCTTCTCACCCGATCCAGTAAGGCACGATCTGGCGATTGTCCGGGTCGACATGGATGGGGCGGTCGGCCGGCGGGAAGGCGCGCTGGTCACAGCTTTGGCGGGGGCACAGGCGGCAAGTGATGCCGATCGGGGTCGCTGCGCCTTCCTCCGCCAGATGCAGGCCATCGGCATAGACGAAGTTGGCGGCATGGGCGACTTCGCAGCCCAGCACCACGGCATAGCGGCGCGGGGTGCGCTTGTAGCTGCCCGAGGGTTTCACCAACCCCTTGGCCATGGACACATAGCGCACGCCGTCGGGCGTTTCGCCGAGCTGGACGTTGATGCGGTCGGGGACGGCCACTGCCTCATGAACGTTCCAGAGCGGGCAGGCGCCGCCGAAGCGGGCGAATTGCAGGCGGGTGGCGCTGTGGCGCTTGGTGATGTTACCGGCCATGTCGACGCGACAGAAAAAGAAGGGGATGCCCCGCAGGCCGGGCCGTTGCAGCGTGGAGAGGCGATGGCAGGCCTGTTCGAAGCTGACGCCGAAAGTCCGGGCGATCCGATCGATATCGTGGCGCATCGTCCGCGCCGCTTCGCGAAAGGCGGCATAGGGCAGCAGCAGCGCGCCCGCCGCATAATTGCCAAGGCCGATCGCCAGCAATCGGTCGGCGCCGGGAACCGGCAGGGCGGCTTTCTTCACCACGTCGGCGATCACCGCCTGCCCCTCCAGCATCATCAATTGATGGGCGAGCATGAACTTGCGGCTTTCGGTCGGCAGCGCCGCGTTGATGAACAGCTTGCGTTCCGCCGGGCGATAGGCCCGCAGCGCGCTGTCGGGGGTATCGGCGATCAACGTCTCGATGCCATGGCGACGGGCCAGCGCCTCCACCAGCATGCCTTCGTCCAGCACCTGCCCCTGGGTGAAGCTTTCCGCCATCTCCTCGGCCAGGCAGTCGAGCGCGTGGACATAGTTGCCGGCCTCATGGAACCAGTCGCGGGCGGCTTCCCATGGAAGGCGGGCCTGCACCTCATGATCGTTGGCGATCGCCTCCTCGATCATGTTGATGCGTTCGTTGGCACGCATATGCGCATTGTAGAGATCGACATAGCGCGCCGCGAATTCGGGGAATTGCAGGTGCAGTTTCTCGATCCGCTCCGGCTCCATCTGGTTCCCCGGCAGTTCGGGATGGCCCAGCGCATAGGTGAAGGCGCCTAGGAGCTGCTCCTCCTCCCGGCTATCGAAACTGGCCCAGTCGGTGGGGAAGGCGCTGGCGAGCGCGGCCTTGACCTTGGCAGTCAGGGGACGATCGTCATTTTCCATCTGCGAAAGATAGGATACGGATATGCCCAGTGCCTGCGCCATCGTCGCCTGGTCCATCCGATGGTCCAGACGAAGCTGGCGCAGGCGAGGACCTGCGAAGATGCGGTTGCCGCGTGCCATATAGTCTTCCCTGCCTGCGCGTTCGATTACTGGACCCCGGCCTTCGCCGGAGTCCGGAACGGCGCTGAACTCCGTTCCTAATTTGCGAAGTCGCGATTTGCAAATTAGCAAATTTACATTTGCGAACTGGGCTTGGGGCTGGGTAGGGGAAGGGCAAGGCGGCCGCTGCCGCACATGGGAGAGATGTAGGAATGTCGAAGCTCGCCATCATCGAACAGCTGGAAGCCAAGCGGGAGGCTGCGCGCCTTGGCGGCGGACAGCGGCGGATCGACGCCCAGCACGGAAAGGGCAAGCTGACCGCGCGGGAGCGGTTGGACGTGCTGCTGGACGAGGACAGCTTCGAAGAGCTGGACATGTATGTCGAGCATAATTGCGTCGATTTCGACATGAATGCGCAGCATATTCCGGGCGACGGGGTCGTCACCGGATCGGGCACGATCAACGGCCGGCTGGTGTTCGTGTTCAGCCAGGATTTCACCGTCTATGGCGGCGCGGTGTCGGAACGGCACGCGATGAAGATCTGCAAGATCATGGATATGGCGCTGAAGGTCGGCGCGCCGGTCATCGGCCTGAATGACAGCGGCGGCGCGCGCATTCAGGAAGGCGTCGCGTCGCTGGCGGGCTATGCCGAGATTTTCCAGCGCAATGTGCTGGCCAGCGGCGTGGTGCCGCAGATCAGCGTCATCATGGGGCCATGCGCGGGCGGGGCGGTCTATTCACCCGCCATGACCGACTTCATCTTCATGGTGAAGGACAGCAGCTTCATGTTCGTGACCGGGCCGGATGTGGTCAAGACGGTGACGAACGAAGTCGTCACGCAGGAGGAACTGGGCGGCGCGGTGACGCATACGACCAAGTCCGGCGTGGCGGACGTGGCGTTCGAAAATGATATCGAGGCTTTGCTGGCGACCCGCGATTTCGTGGACTTCCTGCCCGCGTCCAACAAAGAGCCGGTGCCCGAACGGCCGAGCGCGGACCCGTGGGACCGGATCGAACCGAGCCTGGACACGCTGATCCCGGCCAATGCCAACCAGCCCTATGATATGCACGAACTGATCCGCAAGGTGGTGGACGAGGGCGATTTCTTCGAAGTGCAGCCCGCCCATGCCGGGAATATCCTGTGCGGCTTCGGCCGGGTCGAGGGCAAGACGGTGGGCATCATCGCCAACCAGCCGATGGTGCTGGCAGGGGTGCTGGACATTAATTCGTCCAAGAAGGCGGGGCGGTTCGTGCGCTTCTGCGACGCGTTCGAGATACCGATCGTGACCTTCGTGGACGTGCCGGGCTTCCTGCCGGGGACGGCGCAGGAACATAGCGGCATCATCAAGCATGGCGCGAAACTGCTGTTCGCCTATGCCGAAGCGACCGTGCCCAAAATCACCGTCATCACGCGCAAGGCCTATGGCGGCGCCTATGACGTCATGAGTTCAAAGCATCTGCGCGGCGATTTGAACTATGCCTGGCCGACCGCGGAAATCGCGGTAATGGGCGCGAAGGGCGCGGTGGAGATCATTTTCCGGGGCAAGACGGCGGACGAGATCGCCGAGAAGACCAAGGAATATGAGGACCGCTTCGCCAACCCGTTCGTCGCGGCGAGCAAGGGCTTCATCGACGAGGTGATCCAGCCGCATTCGACGCGGAAGCGGATTGCGCTGGGCCTGCGCAAGCTCAAGAACAAAGCGCTGGAGAACCCGTGGAAGAAGCATGACAATATTCCGCTTTGAGCAATGACGTCATCCCCGTGAAGACGGGGATCCATCTCCAGACCTCACCCTTGGAGATGGCTTGGGAGATGGATTCCCGCCTGCGCGGGAATGACGAGGATAGGATGAAGTGATGAAACTCGGCCGTCTCAACCATATCGGGATCGCGACGCCTTCGCTGGAGGCGAGCCTTGCCTATTATCGCGACGTGATGGGCGCGGCGATCGTGCATGAACCGTTCGACCTGCCCGCGCAGGGGGTGAAGGTGTGTTTCGTCGATACGCCGGGTGAAAATGGCACCCATGGCACGCAGATCGAGCTGATCGAGCCGCTGGGCGAAAACTCGCCCATCCATGGCTTCATCGCCAAGAACCCGGCCGGTGGACAGCACCATATGTGCTACGAAGTGCCGGACATTCATGCAGCCAAGGCCTGGTTCGAGAAGTTGGGCAAGAGGGTGCTGGGCGAACCGCGTATCGGTGCGCATGGCACGCCAATCTTTTTCGTGCACCCCAGGGATATGAACGGGGTGCTGACCGAGATCATGGAAACGCTGAAAGAGGCGCACTGAATTTCGTCACCCCGGACTTGATCCGGGGCCCGCTGTTTTCGTCCCGCTCGCAGAAGAAGCGGGATGCCGGATCAAGTCTGGCATGACGAATGGGTAGGATGATAGTTATGACCGACAAGCCGACATTGGACCAGTGGGCCGCCGCTGCCGCCAAGGAAGTGAAGGGCAAGGATCTGAACTGGGATACCCCCGAAGGTATTCAGGTGAAGCCGCTCTATACGGCCGAGGATGTGACCGTCGATCCGGGCCTGCCGGGCTTCGCGCCGTTCACGCGGGGCGTGCGCGCCTCCATGTATGCGGGGCGGCCATGGACCGTGCGGCAATATGCGGGCTTTTCGACGGCGGAGGAATCCAACGCATTCTATCGCCGCAATCTGGCGGCCGGGCAGAAAGGGCTGTCCGTCGCGTTCGACCTGGCCACCCATCGCGGTTATGACAGCGACCATCCCCGCGTGACGGGCGACGTGGGCAAGGCGGGCGTGGCGATCGACACGATCGAGGATATGAAGATCCTGTTCGACGGCATTCCGCTCGACAAGATGTCGGTCAGCATGACCATGAACGGCGCGATCATCCCGGTGCTGGCCTTCTTCATCGTCGCGGGCGAGGAACAGGGGGTCGATCGCAAGCTGCTCGACGGGACGGTCCAGAACGACATTCTCAAGGAGTTCATGGTCCGCAACACCTATATCTACCCGCCCGAACCCTCCATGCGGATCATCAGCGACATTTTCGGCTATACGTCGCGGGAAATGCCCAAGTTCAACAGCATCTCCATTTCCGGCTATCATATGCAGGAAGCGGGCGCGACGCAGGTGCAGGAACTGGCCTTCACCATCGCCGACGGCATCGAATATGCGCGCTATGGCATGGCAAGCGGGCTGGACATCGACAATTTTGCCGGGCGGTTGAGCTTCTTTTTTGCGATCGGCATGAATTTCTTCATGGAGATCGCCAAGCTGCGCGCCGCCCGCGTGCTGTGGCACCGCGCCATGACCAAGCTGGGCGCTCAGAGCGAGCGCAGCAAGATGCTGCGCACCCATTGCCAGACCAGCGGCGTATCGCTGACCGAGCAGGATCCGTATAACAACGTCATGCGCACCACGATCGAGGCGATGGCCGCGATGCTTGGGGGCACGCAGTCGCTGCACACCAATGCCCTGGACGAGGCGATCGCGCTGCCGACGGATTTTTCCGCCCGGATTGCGCGCAACACCCAGATCGTCATTCAGGAAGAGACGGGCATGTGCAATGTCGTCGATCCGCTGGGTGGCAGTTACTATGTAGAGAGCCTGACGCAGCAACTGGTGGACGCCGCGCAGGAGATTATCGACCGGGTCGAAAGCGAAGGCGGCATGGCGAAGGCCGTGGCGGCGGGATGGCCCAAGGCGATGATCGAAACGGCAGCAGCAGCGCGGCAGGCGCGGGTCGATCGCGCCGAAGACGTGATCGTGGGCGTCAACAAATATCGGCTGGCGAACGAGGATTTGCTGGAAACACTGGATATCGACAATGCCAAGGTGCGCGAGGCGCAGATCGCCCGCATCAACCGGGTCAAGGCGGAGCGTGACGAGGAAAAGTGTCAGGCCGCGTTGCAGGCGCTGCGCGATGCCGCCGCCGCGCCGCAATCGATCGAGACAAACCTTCTGGCTCATGCGGTGGAAGCGGCGCGCGCCCGCGCCACGCTGGGCGAAATCTCCTCCGCCATGGAGGATAGTTTCCAGCGCTACGGCACGCAGCCGACGCCGGTGAAGGGCGTCTATGCGGCGCCCTATGCCGGCGACAGTCGCTGGCAACAGGTTCTCGACGGCGTGCAGGCCGTCGAACGGCGCCTCGGTCGTAAACCCAAATTGCTCGTCGCAAAAATGGGACAGGATGGCCACGACCGGGGCGCCAACATCATCGCATCGGCCTTTGGCGATCTGGGGTTCGACGTCGTGTCCGGCCCCTTGTTCCAGACGCCCGAGGAAACGGTGGTGCTGGCGCTGGACAGCGGCGTCGATGTAGTGGGCGCGTCCAGCCTTGCGGCGGGGCACAAAACCTTGATCCCCGAACTCATCAATCGGCTGCGGGAAAAGGGGCGCACCGACATCAAGGTGATCGCCGGTGGCGTCATCCCGCCGCAGGATTACGACTATCTTCGTGACGCCGGGGTTCAGGGCATTTATGGGCCGGGTTCCAACGTCGTGGAGTGCGCTGCCGATGTGCTGCGCCTGCTCGGCCACAATATGCCCCCTGCCGGGCTGGAGGAAGCTGCTTGACCCGTAATTCTGCCTTTTGTGTCGTCGATGGATCGTTTATAGATTTCGTCAGACAATCGGAGGATGCCCATGTTTGACGCTCGCAACGACTGGACCCGTGAGGAAATCGCGGCGCTGTTCGATCTGCCCTTCAACGATCTGATGTTCGAAGCGCAATCGATCCACCGCAACAATTTCCCGCGCAACGAAGTGCAACTGTCCACCTTGTTGTCGATCAAGACCGGCGGTTGTCCGGAGGATTGCGGCTATTGCAATCAGTCGGCGTCGGCGGAAAGCGGCCTGAAAGCCGAAAAGCTGATGAGTGTGCAGGCCGTGATGCAGGCAGCAGCGCAGGCCAAGGACGCGGGCTCCTCGCGTTTCTGCATGGGCGCGGCCTGGCGCAACCCCAAGGAGCGCGACATGCCCGCCATCGTCCAGATGGTGAAGGGCGTGCGCCAGATGGGCATGGAAACCTGCATGACTTTGGGTATGCTGGACGAAAAGCAGGCCAAGACATTGGCCGATGCGGGCCTCGATTATTACAACCATAATATCGACACCTCGCCCGAACATTATGAGAAGGTCATCACCACCCGGACGTTTGACGATCGCTTGGTGACGCTGGAAAATGTCCGCAATTCGGGCATCAACGTGTGCAGCGGCGGGATCGTCGGCATGGGCGAAACGCGCGAGGATCGCGTCGGCTTCCTGCACGCGCTGGCCGTGCTGCCGGCCCATCCGCAGAGCGTACCGATCAACGCGCTGGTCCCGGTCAAGGGCACGGTGCTGGGCAATATGCTGGCCGACACGCCGCTCGCCAAGATCGACGAGATCGAATTCGTGCGCACGGTCGCGGTAGCGCGGATCGTGATGCCGGAAAGTATGGTGCGGTTGTCGGCCGGGCGCGAGAGCATGTCGGATAGCTGCCAGGCGCTCTGCTTCATGGCGGGCGCGAACAGCATCTTCACCGGCGACAAGCTGCTGACCACGGCCAATGCGGGCGACAATGCGGATGCCGCGCTCTTCGCGAAGCTGGGCGTCGTGCCGATGCAGGCCGAAGTGAAGGTCGAGATGGAAGCGGCCGAGTGAAATCAGCGCTCCCCTTCGTCACCATGGACTTGATCCGGGGCCCCGCTTCTTCTCTGCCGTCGCGCGAAAAGACAGCGGGATGCCGGATAAAGTCCGGCATGACGGGGTGGGGTGGGGCGCCGGAGGGATGATCCATTATGCCTCCCTCCGTCATGCTGGTCTTGGTTCAGCATCCATCGCGTCTCCGGGCGCGATGCGACGTGTGGAGGAATGAACCCTGAAACAAGTTCAGGGTGACGATTGGAAATAGAAAGGCTGACGGGCGTCGAGAAATGTCGCCCGCACGCCCGATAGGATAGGACTGGGACAGGAATTATAATGGCAATCACCAAGATCCTGATCGCGAACCGTGGCGAAATTGCGTGCCGGGTCATGCGGACGGCCAAGAAAATGGGCATCAAGACCGTCGCGGTCTATTCCGATGCCGATGCGCGGGCGCCCCATGTTTTGATGGCCGACGAGGCTGTGCATATCGGCCCTTCGCCCGCCGCCCAATCCTATCTGATCGCCGACAAGATCATCGACGCCTGCAAGCAGACCGGCGCCGATGCGGTACATCCGGGCTACGGCTTCCTCTCCGAGCGGGAGAGCTTTCGCAAGGCGCTGGACGCGGAGGGGATCATCTTCGTGGGGCCGCCCGCCAACGCGATCGCCGCGATGGGTGACAAGATCGAGTCCAAGAAGCTGGCATTGGAAGCGGGCGTCAACGTCGTGCCGGGCTATGTTGGCGTGATCGACGATACCGAACATGCCGTAAAGATCTCCAATGAGATCGGCTATCCCGTGATGATGAAGGCGTCGGCGGGCGGCGGCGGCAAGGGGATGCGCCTCGCCTATAGCGAACAGGATGTCCGCGAAGGCTTTGAGGCGACCAAGCGCGAGGGGCTGAACAGCTTCGGCGACGACCGCGTCTTCATCGAGAAGTTCATCGAAAGCCCGCGCCATATCGAAATTCAGGTGCTGGGCGACCAGCATGGCAATATCGTCTATCTCAACGAACGCGAATGTTCGATCCAGCGCCGCCACCAGAAGGTGGTAGAGGAAGCGCCGTCCCCCTTCGTGTCGCCCGAAATGCGCAGGAAGATGGGCGAACAATGCGTCGCTCTGGCGCGGGCAGTCGGCTATTTCAGCGCCGGCACGGTCGAACTTATCGTCAGCGGTGAGGACAAGACCGGGGACGGCTTCTACTTCCTGGAAATGAACACCCGGTTGCAGGTGGAGCATCCCGTCACCGAGGAAATCACCGGCGTCGATCTGGTCGAACAGATGATCCGCGTGGCCAATGGCGAGGCGCTTTCGTTCGGGCAGGCTGACGTCAAAATCAACGGCTGGTCGATCGAAAACCGCGTCTATGCCGAAGATCCCTATCGGGGCTTCCTGCCGTCGACCGGTCGCCTGATCCGCTATAACCCGCCCGAAACCGGGAAGGATGACAATGGCGCGCTGATCCGTGTCGATGACGGCGTGGAAGAGGGGGGCGAAGTCTCCATCTTCTACGATCCGATGATCGCCAAGCTCATCACCTGGGCGCCAACCCGCCTCGAAGCCATCGACAAGCAGATCGAGGCGCTCGACAAGTTTGAGATTGAAGGGCCGGGCCACAATATCGATTTCGTGTCCGCGCTGATGCAGCATGAGCGGTTCCGGTCGGGCAATATCACCACCGGCTTCATCGCGGAGGAATATCCCGACGGGTTCCAGGGCGCCCCTGCTTCGGCCGAACTGCTGGTGAGGCTGTCGGCGATCGGCGCCTTTGCCGCCATGGCGCAAGCCGACAGGGCACGCCGGATCGACGGACAATTGGGCAAGCGCCTCGCGCCGCCGACCGGCTGGCAGGTGAAGATCGGGGACACCATCCATGATGTCGTAATCGACGGCGACGAGGTGACGGTCGATGGTCAGGCCATCGACATGGCGCTGGAATATACGCCCGGCGACCGTTTGATCGAAGCGGAGTTTGGCGCGGAGGATCTGGCGGTGCGGATCGCGCCGGTGCGATCCGGCTTCGTGCTGACGGCGCATGGGGCGAGCCATCGCCTGCGCATCCTGTCTGCCCATGCCGCGCCGCATGCGCAGCATATGATCGAAAAGATCCCGCCGGACCTGTCGCGCTACCTGATCTGCCCGATGCCCGGCTTGCTCGTCGCGCTGCATGTGGCGGAGGGCGACAAGGTCGAAGCCGGCCAGCCGCTGGCGGTGATCGAAGCGATGAAGATGGAAAATATCCTGCGCGCGCAAAAGACGGGCGTGGTGAAGAGCGTGTCGGCGGCGCAGGGCGAAAGCCTGCCGGTGGACGCCATCATCCTTGAAATGGAATAATCGCCTTATTGCGAAATTCTCGCAATAGCCTTGTCTTTCCGCATTTCGCCGCCATGGTGGAATGCGGAAAGCGAGGGCAGAATGACGCAAAGCATAACCGCACCATCGGCCACCATGAATGCGGTCGGATGGACCGGCGCCAATGGTGATGTCTGGGCGCTGGAGTGGGAGCGGACCGACCGCAGCTTCATCGCCCTGTCGGCGGAACTCGACCGGACCATAAGCGACGCCATGGCGGGCAGGTCGGCTGCGGTGGCCGATGTGGGATGCGGCGCGGGCGGAACCGCGCTGGCGGCGGCGCGCGCCAATGCGAACGCGCAGCTTACAGGCATCGATATTTCACCGGCACTGATTGCAGTCGCGCAGGCACGGGCGGCCGCCGCCCCCAATGTCCGCTTCATCGTGGCGCCGGTGGAACAAGCCATCGATGATGCCGGGCCGTTCGACCTGATCGTCTCGCGCCATGGCGTGATGTTCTTCGACGATCCGGCGGATGCCTTCACCCGATTGCGCGCGGCGACGCGACCGGGCGGGCGATTGATCTTTTCCTGCTTCCGCGCCGCACCGCTCAATGGCTGGGCGCGCGACATGATGACCGCCGTCGGCGAAACGCCGCCCGTAAAAGCAGGCTACATCCCCGGTCCCTTCGCCTTCGCCGATGAGGCTTTCGTGCGCGATCTGCTCGCCCATGCAGGATGGTCGGATATCGAGGCGCACCCGGTCGATTTCCCCTATCGCGCCGGCGGCGGTGACGATCCGGTGGCCGATGCCGTCAGCTTCTTCAGCCGGATCGGACCGGCCGCGCGGGCGCTCAAGCTGGCCGATCCGGCGGACCGCGCTTCGATCCTCGAACGCGTGGCCACACTATGCCGCGCGCGATTGCAGGATGGCCATGTGGACTTTCCGGCCGCGGCCTGGATATGGTCGGCGCGCAATCCATATTGAGGGCCGCCCGATGCACCTGTCCCATGATCCCGCCGCGCCGGTGAGCGACATGATCGGCTTCGACGATTTCCTGAAGGTCGACATAAGGGTCGGCACGATCATCTCGGCCGATCCCTTTCCGGAGGCGCGCAAGCCGGCCTACAAACTGCTCATCGATTTCGGCCCGGCGATCGGCCAGAAACGATCGAGCGCACAAATTACCGAAAATCATGCGCTGCAGGATCTGCCGGGGCGGCAGATTGCCGCCGTCGTCAACTTCCCCCCGCGCCAGATCGGCAAGTTCATGTCGCAGGTTCTGACATTGGGCTTCGCCGACGAGGTCGGCGCCGTCACCCTCTTCGCGCCCGACAAGCCGGTGCCGAACGGAGCGCGATTGTTCTGACGGGAAGGCCTGTCCTATCGCCATCCTTCCTGCGATAAAGGCGCGGCCGGGTAGAGGCGATGATGGACATAAGATTTCCTACTCCCGCATGATAATGTCAGGAATTGCGGGAAATGTGCGAAGTTAAGGGGGCGGGATGACGGCGGCGGTGGGCGATACATATGTGATGGATGCGAAGCGGGACCGGCTGGTCATCACCGCGTCCGCGCTGGGCACCGTGTTCGAATGGTATGATTTCTATATCTATGGCGTGCTGGCGCCGATCATCGGGCGGACCTTCTTTCCGACCGACAATCCGACCGTCGAACTGCTCTACACGCTGGCGGGCTTTGCGATCGGCTTTGCGTTTCGGCCGATCGGGGCGGTGCTGTTCGGCTATCTGGGCGATCGGCTGGGGCGGAAATATACATTTCTGGCGACCATCATCCTGATGGGCCTGGCGACGGCGGGCGTAGGACTGACACCGGCGGCGGCCAGCATCGGCGTGGCGGCGCCGATCATCCTCATCGCGCTGCGGATCGCGCAGGGGCTGGCACTGGGCGGCGAATATGGCGGCGCGGCGATCTATGTCGCGGAACATGCCCCGCCGGGCAAGCGCGGCTTCTATACCAGCTTCATCCAGGCCGGTGTGATCGGCGGATTTATCCTGTCGCTGATCGTCGTGGTCGGCACGCAAGCGATCGTGGGGCAGGCGGTGTGGGACGCATGGGGATGGCGTATCCCCTTCATCTTCTCGCTCGCGCTGCTGGCGATTTCTTTGTGGATGCGATTGATGCTGCGCGAAAGCCCGGTGTTCCTGGCGATGAAGAAGGCGGGGACGCAGGCCAAGAACCCAATTCTGGAAGCCTTTACCGCGCCGGGCAACAAGAAACGGATGTTCGTCGCGATGATCGGCATCGCGGCGGGCTTTACCGTCATCGCCTATACGGTGATGTTTCAGGCGCTCTATTTCCTGCAAAACGGCCTGCATGTCGCGGCGGGTGTGGCGCAATTGCTGGTCGGCGGCAGCGCCTTCATCGGCATGGGGGCCTTCATCTTCTTCGGCTGGCTGTCGGACAGGATCGGGCGCAAGAAGCCGATCGTGATCGGCTATGCGCTGGTGC
The DNA here is from genome assembly GCF_008710155.1 of Sphingobium limneticum. Lineage (GTDB taxonomy): Bacteria > Pseudomonadota > Alphaproteobacteria > Sphingomonadales > Sphingomonadaceae > Sphingobium > Sphingobium limneticum. Next base: position 90,807 of record NZ_VYPZ01000003.1, on the reverse strand, counting down.
TGCTGCTGGCATTGCCGCTCTATCAGTTCATGGGCGCGACCGCCAATCCGGGGCTGGTGCAGGCATCGGAGCGGGCGCCGGTGGTGGTGAGCGGTCCCGATTGCCGTTTCGACCCCTTCGCCAAGATACAGCCGACCGCCTGCGGCAAGTTGCTCGACCATTTTTCCAAGCGCGGCATTCCCTATGACAAGCGGGAGGGCGCGGTGCCGGCGGTGGCGATCGGCGGCACCGCGGTGGCGGATCTGAGCAGTGACGGGCTGGACGCGGCGCTGAAGCGGCAGGGCTATGATTTCGGCGCGGTGACGCCCGACTGGCCCCGCGCAATGATGGTCTTTGCCGCGTTGCTGCTGCTCTGGACATTGTCGGGCGCGACCTATGGGCCGGTCGCGGCCTTGCTGTCGGAATATTTTCCGGCGCGCATCCGCTATTCGTCGCTATCCATCCCCTACCATATCGGCACTGGCTATTTCGGCGGTTTCCTGCCGCTGGTCAGCCAATATATCGTCGCGCGAACGGGCAATCCCTATGCCGGATTGTGGTACACGCTGGCGATCGTCGCGCTGGCGCTGGTCACCTGTCTGGTGGCTTTGCCGGAAACGAAGGATCGGTCGCTCGACGCATAAGGGATTGAAACGGATGCCACGCGGAGTCGCTAAACGGGATCTGCCGACGAAGACCTGCCCGGTGTGCCAGCGCCCCTTTGCCTGGCGGAAGAAGTGGGAACGTGACTGGGACAATGTCGTCTATTGTTCCGACCGCTGCCGGAGCGCCGGCAAAAAGGGCTGATAAACAAAAAAGCCGCCGCTCCCTTTTGGAGCGGCGGCTTTTTTGCCGGTTCAATATGAGATCAGCGTTCGATGCAGAGCGCCACGCCCATGCCGCCACCGATGCAGAGCGTGGCAAGGCCCTTCTTCGCGTCGCGCTTGGCCATTTCGTAGAGCAGGGTGGTCAGCACGCGTGCGCCCGACGCGCCGATCGGGTGACCGATGGCGATCGCGCCGCCATTGACGTTCACCTTTTCGGGATCGAAGCCCAGTTCCTTGCCCACGGACAGCGCCTGCGCGGCGAAGGCTTCATTGGCTTCGATCAGGTCGAGATCGGCGACCGACCAGCCGGCCTTCGCCAATGCCTTGCGGGTGGCCGGGGCCGGGCCGATGCCCATGATCGAGGGATCGACGCCGGCAGTGGCGAAACCGGCGAGACGGCCCAGGATGGTCACACCGCGCTTGGCGGCATCGTCGGCCGTCATCAGCACCAGCGCGGCGGCGCCGTCGTTCAGGCCGCTGGCATTGCCGGCGGTGACGGTGCCGTCCTTCTTGAAGGCGGGCTTGAGCTTTTCCATCGCTTCGATCGTGGCGCCATCGCGAATATATTCGTCATTCTCGACAATGGTGTCGCCCTTGCGGCCCTTGACCGTGACGGCGGCGATTTCATCCTTGAAGCGACCCGATGCGCGGGCGGCCGACGCCTTGTTCTGGCTGCCGACGGCGAAGGCGTCCTGCTCTTCGCGGGTGATCTGATATTTTTCGGCCAGATTTTCGGCGGTGATGCCCATATGATAGCCGTTGAAAGCGTCGGTCAGGCCGTCCTGGATCATCGTATCGACCAGGCTGAGATTGCCCATCTTCTGCCCGGCGCGCAGGAATTGCGCATGGGGGCTGAGCGACATATTTTCCTGACCGCCCGCAACCATGATGCTGGCGTCGCCATTGGCGATCGCCTGAGCCGCGAGCGCGACGGCGCGCAGGCCCGAACCGCACACCTGGTTGATGGCGAAGGCGGTGCGATCGACCGGGATGCCGGCGGCGACGGCGGCCTGGCGCGCGGGGTTCTGGCCCAAGCCGGCAGTCAGCACATGGCCCAGAATGACTTCATCCACTTCATCGGGGGCGATGCCCGCCTGCTCCAGCGCGGCGATGATCGCGGTCTGACCCAGCACATGCGCGGGGGTCGTTGCATAGGCACCCAGAAAGCTACCGACAGGCGTGCGCTTGGCGGCGGTAATGACGATGTCTGACAAAGTCCTGATCCTCTTTGGTGGTGAATATGTTTTCGCAGGTGCGATAGCATCATGCGCCGTGGCTGGAAAGCCAAAGGGACAGGGGTTCCCACAGCATTTCGCGGGCGCGGCCACCCACCACCATGCCGACATGGCCAAGCGAGAAACGGCGCTCTTCGCGCAAGCGAGGGCCGGCTGCGGCGGGGACGATGCGATCGGTCGTGGAGACGATGGACAGGGTCGGGCAGGCAAGCGCGGCGGGATCGACGGTCTGCCCGTCGATCTGCCAGCGCCCGGTGCCGCTGAGATTGCCGGCGTAAAATTCGTCGAACAGGTCGCGGCCGGCCGCGAAGGTCAGGGGCGCGCCGCCATTGGCCCAATCTTCCACGGCCAGGAAGGCACGTTCCGCATCCGATCCCGGCGCTGCATCGGCAAAGGCGGCATATTTGCGGATGGTCCGCACCGGGTCCATCGCCCAGAAGCCTGATTGCATCACCTCCATCGGCACATAGCCGATCCGTTCGCACATCGGTCTTGCGCCGCGCCACAGGCCGGCGATCAGGTCGAGATCATCCGACGCGAAGGCATCGAAATGCCACGGGGCCGCTATGGTAGCGACGGCGGGAAAGGATTGCAGCGCTGCGGCACCGAGCGCCAGGCTGCCGCCAAGGCAATAGCCGACCAGGATCGGCGGGCGGGGCAGGCCCGCAAGCAGGGGCAGGAGCCTGTCCGTTACATGGCCATCCAGGCCGAGCATCGCGTCCTGCGCAGATGGTGTGCCCCAGTCCAGCAGATAGGCATCATGTCCTGCTGCACCCATGTGGCGCAGCAAGGATCGACTTTCCGACAGGTCCAACACCTGCGGCGGGTTGATGAGCGACGGTATGAAAACCACCGGATTACGGTCACTTGCCGCGCCATATTGCAGCAAACGGGCCGGCCCGGCCGTGGCGACGCAGCGGGCCTGTGGCGGGGCGGGCGGGCGCATTGCGTCCTGATATTTGCGCAACCCCTGGAAGGCCCGGCGCCGAAGGTCCGGATCATTCTCCGTTTCGCGCCATAAAATATTGAGAAAAAGGGGTAAAGGCCGCGGCCCATGTTGCGGTGCGGCATCGGCCTGTGCTAATGCGAGATGGTCAGGTGTGGGAGAGGAATCCATGGCCAAGTCCAAGACCGCTAATGAATCAGAACCGGTCGTCATCAAGAAGTACGCCAACAGGCGGCTCTATAATACCGAAACTTCGAGTTATATCACGTTGGACCTTCTGTCGCAGATGACGCGCGAGGGGCGCGAATTCGTGGTCGTGGACGCCAAGACCGGCGAGGACATCACCCATAATGTCCTGACCCAGATCATCATGGAAGAAGAACAGCGTGGCAAGAATATGCTGCCTGTCAATTTCCTGCGCCAGTTGATCGCCATGTATGGCGATTCCATGCAGTCGATGGTGCCGCAATATCTGGAAGCGTCGATGGACGCTTTCCGCAAGAACCAGCAGCAGTTTCAGGAAGCGATGAAGGGTGCGTTCGGCGGCGGTCCGCTGGCCGACATCGCCAAGCGCAACCTGCAGATGTTCGAAGCCGCTGCCAGCGCATTTGGCAATGGGGTGCCGGGGATGCCTAATGTTCCGGGCGTGACGCCCGCTGCTTCTGCACCGACCCCGGCTGCGGCCGAGGAAAGCAAGGATGAGGAAATCAGCGACCTCAAGGCGCAATTGGCGGCGCTCAATGCCAAGATCGACAAGCTGACCTGAACCGATGGCCAAGGCGGATCGACTGGAGCGGCTCGACGTCCGCCGTATCGAAGTGGAAGCGGAGTATCGCGATGCCTTGATCGCGGCGCTCCGCGTCACGGCAGCGGGGCGGTGGGGCCTGTTCGATCATCAGAAGGACAAGGCCGCCCGCGCCCGCACGGCGCCGGTCATCGCCTCGCTGGAGGAACTGGCGGACGAGATTGGTGCCATGCGCGACACGTTGGGGCTGGAGCCTTTTGCGCTGCATCAGGATTTCATGGCGGTTCGCGGGCCGGCCGCCGCCGATGCCGTCGGCGAACCCAAGCAGGCCAAGATCTGGCTGGAGCAGTTGGGCGCGGACGCCTGAACCCGCATCATCGCGCCCTTGTGGGGGTCGACATATATGGCGCGTCTGGCCTATGGCGCGCCATTCTTCTTTTCGTTCTAGCCAAGGTCCGCATCCCGTGAAGCACGCCCTCAACGTCACCCGCGAACAGGATTTCGCCGCCTGGTATCAGGCCGTCATCACCGAAGCCGATATGGCCGAGGAAAGCGGCGTACGCGGCTGCATGGTCATTCGTCCCTGGGGCTATGGCATCTGGGAGCGTATCCAGAAATTGCTGGATGAGCAGATCAAGGCGACCGGCCATGAAAACTGCTATTTCCCGCTGTTCATCCCGCTGTCTTACTTCGAGAAGGAAGCCGAGCATGTCGACGGCTTCGCCAAGGAAATGGCGGTCGTCACCCATCATCGCCTGATCCAGAAGGACGGCAAGATGGTGCCCGATCCCGAAGCGAAGCTGGAAGAGCCGCTGGTCGTGCGGCCGACGTCGGAAACGGTGATCGGCGCGGCGTTCAGCCGTTGGGTGCAAAGCTGGCGCGACCTGCCGGTGCTGATCAATCAGTGGGCCAATGTCGTGCGCTGGGAAATGCGCACCCGCATGTTCCTGCGCACCGCCGAATTCCTGTGGCAGGAAGGGCATACCGCCCACGCCACCGTCGAAGAGGCGATGGAAGAAACGCTCAAGATGCTGGAAGTCTATCGCGCCTTTGCCGAGGATTGCGTGGGCCTGCCGGTCGTTGCGGGCGAAAAGCCGGAGAATGAGCGCTTCCCCGGCGCGGTGGCGACCTATTCGATCGAAGCGATGATGCAGGACGGCAAGGCGTTGCAGGCCGGCACCTCGCATTTCCTGGGCACGACCTTCTCTTCGGCGCAGAATATCAAGTTCCAGAATGCCGAAGGCCAGCAGGAACTGGCGCAGACGACCAGTTGGGGCGTGTCCACCCGCATGATCGGCGGCCTGATCATGGTCCATGGCGATGATGATGGACTGCGCGTGCCGCCGCGCGTGGCGCCCTATCAGATCGTCGTCGTGCCGATGCTGCGCGACAATGACGAAGATGCCGCGATCGTCGATTATTGCACCGATCTGGTGAACCAACTGAACGGGCTGGACATATTCCGCGAGCCAGTGCGCGCGCTGCTCGACAAGCGGCCGGCCAAGGCGGCGACCAAGCGCTGGGGCTGGGTCAAGAAGGGCGCACCGATCGTGATCGAGGTCGGCGGGCGCGATGTGGCGGGCGGCAATGTGTCGGTCATCCGCCGCGATCGCCTGTATCGCGAGGATGGCAAGCTCAACAGCCAGATCGTAGCCAAGGGTGATTTCGTTGGCAGCGCGGCCGCAACGCTTGAGGATATTCAGGCGTCGCTGTTCGCCGATGCCAAGGCGCGGCTGGACGGCAGCATCGACACGTCGATCGGCGATCTCGATGCGCTCAAGGCCTATTTCAACGCGTCGAAAAAGCCGGGCTGGGCGCTGGTCCAATGGTCCAAGCCGACTGGCGAAGGGCTGGAGAAGGTCGTGCAATGGCTGAAGGGCGAAAAGCTGACCCTGCGCAACGTGCCGCTGGATGCGCAGGCGGCGGACGGTGCGTGCATCTTCACCGGTGAAAAGGCGGTGGAGCGCGTTCTGGTGGGGCGCTCTTATTAAACCAGACATTCCCCGGTCCAGGCCGGGGAACAGCTGAAACGGCAGAACTGGACCCCGGCCTGTGCCGGGGAACAGTCAGTTACAGCACATATTTGCTCAGGTCGGTGTCGTGCGCGACGGCCGACAGTTGCTTTTCGACATAGGCCTGATCGATTACCAGCGTTTCGCCGCGACGATCCTCCGCTTCGAAGCTGACATCTTCCAGCAGCTTTTCCATCACCGTCTGGAGGCGGCGAGCGCCGATATTCTCGATCTCGCTGTTCACGTCGGCGGCGATCTTCGCGACGGCGCGGATGCCTTCGGGCGTGAGGTCGATCGTCACTTCCTCCGTTGCCAGCAGCGCGCGATATTGCGCAACAAGGCTGGCCTTGGTGTCGGAGAGGATCGCGACGAAATCTTCCTCCGTCAGCGCCTTGAGTTCCACGCGGATCGGCAGGCGGCCCTGGAGTTCGGGCAGCAGATCGCTGGGCTTGGCGACATGGAAGGCGCCCGACGCGATGAACAGGATATGGTCGGTTTTCAGCGGACCATATTTGGTCGAAACGGTCGTGCCCTCGATCAGCGGCAGCAGGTCGCGTTGCACGCCTTCGCGGCTCACCGAACCGCCGCGCACGTCACTGACCGCGATCTTGTCGATCTCGTCCAGGAAGACGATGCCATTCTGCTCGGCACTGGTGATGGCGACGCGGGCGACATCGTCCTGATCCAGGCGCTTGTCCTGTTCTTCCTCGACCAGCTTGTCCCAGGCTTCGGCCACACGCATCTTGCGGCGCTTCTTCTGGGTCTGGCCGAACGCCTTGGACATCATGTCGCTGATGTTGATCATGCCGACCTGACCGCCCATGCCGGGAATTTCCATCGGCATGGAGGGGGTGTCGGCGACCTCCACCTCGACCTCCACATCGTTCATCTGATCGTTCTCGATCTTCTGGCGGAAGGAGAGGCGGGTGGCTTCGCTCGCTTCCTTGCCGGTCAGCGCGTCGAGCAGGCGAGCCATGGCGGCTTCGGACGCGGCTTCGCGCACCGCTTCGCGACGGCGGTCCTTTTCAAGGCGCACCGCTTCCTCGACCAGATCGCGGACGATCTGTTCGACGTCGCGGCCGACATAGCCGACTTCGGTGAATTTGGTGGCTTCCACCTTCACGAAGGGGGCGTCGGCGAGTTTGGCCAGGCGACGGCTGATCTCCGTCTTGCCGCAGCCCGTCGGCCCGATCATCAGGATATTCTTGGGCGTCACCTCGTCCCGCAAATCGGCAGGCAGGTGCTGGCGGCGCCAGCGGTTGCGCAGGGCAACCGCGACGGCGCGTTTGGCGTCATGCTGGCCGATGATATGCGCGTCCAGCGCGGCGACGATGGCTTTGGGGGTCAGATTGTCGTTCATGGTCTTTTCTTGAAATTTCAGTTCGCGCTGTCGAGCGTTTCGATGGTGAGCTGGTCATTGGTATAGACGCAGATGTCGGCGGCTACGCCCATGGCCTTGCGGGCGAGGGTTTCGGCATCTTCCTCATATTCCACCAGCGCGCGGGCAGCGGCGAGGGCGAAATTGCCTCCCGATCCGATGGCGGCGACTCCGCCCAGTGGCTCCAGCACATCGCCATTGCCAGTCAGGATCAGGGTGACGTCCTTGTCCGCGACGATCATCATCGCTTCCAGATTGCGCAGATATTTGTCGGTGCGCCAGTCCTTGGCCAGTTCCACGGCGGCGCGCATCAACTGGCCGTTATGGCGTTCCAGCTTGGCTTCCAATCGCTCGAACAAGGTGAAAGCGTCGGCGGTCGCACCTGCAAAGCCGCCGATGACGCTGCCGTCATGCAGCCGGCGGACCTTGCGGGCGTTGGGCTTCATCACCGTCTGGCCCATGGAAACCTGACCGTCGCCCGCGACGACGACCTTTCCATTCTTGCGGACGGACATGATGGTGGTGCCATGCCAGACCGGCATGGAGGCGCTGCGTTGGTCGTTCATGGGCCGGCATATGGGACGCTGCGCCGCCCTGTGCAAGTCACGCCGCGCGTAACGGCGAAGCGTGTCGTTTCGGCGACAATATTCTTACAATATGGTCAGGAACAAAAGTCGATCAATTGACATTGTGCAGTGCACAAACAATGATGAGCCAACTTATTCGAAAGCGAGAACAGGTGATGTCTCTCAAGGCCAGAGCACAGGAAAAGGTCGAACGAGCCGGGATTTCCAATTACTCGTTCGATCAGGATGTGCTGGTCATGTGCGGCGTGCGCTACACGATCGAAGCGTGCGAATGTGGCGAACCCGATTGCGATGGCGTTCGCCTGAACAAAAACATGGCCCTGATGGGCCGCGCGCTTCAATAAGGTCGAAGGAGGCCGACGCCTCCTTAATGAATGGCGTCCTTCCCGGCGCGACCCACCGATTCGATATCCCGGCCGACACCCTGAACCGTATTGCACGCGGCAAGCGCCGAAAGCAGCAGGCTGCCGATCAGCAGGGCGATAGTTTGACGCATAGATAGACAGTCCACTTTTTAAAATTGAACGCCGATTATAGGCACCGACAGGGCAAAGGCGAAAGCATTTTGCATCAAATCGCCCGCAGCATGTTGACAGGCTGCGCGCCCGATGCCAAAGGCCGCCTCCTCCTTACAGGGGGCGCGTAGCTCAGCGGTAGAGCACACCCTTCACACGGGTGGGGTCACAGGTTCAATCCCTGTCGCGCCCACCATCCTCGACAAGAGGATGGCAGGACAGTTTATTTCCCGGCATTGATCTTTTCTTGTTCGTCGCGCTAAGCCGTCGGCATCAAGCGGTGCGTTTTCGCGCCGGCCGGAAAGGATCATCATGCCCCCCTATCTGAAATGCGGCGCTGCGCTTGGCGTGCTGCTGCTTTCCCCGACCATCGTAGCGCAAGCGCAGGAAAAGCTGACGCTGGAGCGCGTCTTTGCCAGCCCCGACCTGGCCGGGCCGCAGCCCCGCGCGTTGAAATTGTCACCCGACGGATCGCTGGTCACGTTGCTGAAACCGCGCGCGGATGAGAAAGAGCGGCTCGACCTTTGGGCGATCGACAGCAAGACCGGCGCGGAACGCATGCTGGTCGATTCGAAGAAGACCGGCAGCGGCGCGGCTTTGAGCGAAGCCGAAAAGATGCAGCGGGAACGCGATCGCAGCGTCGCGGGTAGCACGGGCATCACCAGCTATGACTGGGCGCCGGACGGCAAGAGCCTGTTGGTGCCGGTCGATGGCGACCTCTATCTGGCCGGCCTGGATGGCAAGGTCACGCGCCTGACCGATACGCCCGATGGCGAACTGAATGGCGTGGTCAGCCCCAAGGGCGGTTTTGTGTCCTTCGTGCGGGACGGCAATCTCTTTACCCAGCCGATCGGCGGGCAGGAACGGCAGTTGACGCAGGGCGCCAGCGACACGTTAAGCTGGGGCGTGGCGGAATTCGTCGCGCAGGAGGAAATGGATCGGCGCACCGGTTACTGGTGGTCGCCCGACGACAGCCGCATCGCCGTCGCCCGCGTCGATGAAAGCCCGGTCGGCATCGTCACCCGGACCGCGATCGGCGGCGAGGGGACGAAAGTCTATCAGCAGCGCTATCCCGCAGCCGGCACGCCCAATGCCATCGTCGACCTGTTCGTGATGAAGCCGGACGGATCGGAACAGGTGCAGGTGGATATGGGCACGGACAAGGATATCTACCTCGCCCGCGTCGATTGGTCGAAGGATGGCAAGACGCTCTACGTCCAGCGTGAGAGCCGGGATCAGAAGCGGTTGGACCTGCTGGCGGTCGATCCGGCTACGGGCAAGGCGAAGGTGGCGCTGAGCGAAAGCGCGAAAAGCTGGATCAACCTGTCGAACAATTTCCATGCGCTGGGCGACGGCAGTTTCCTGTGGTGGTCGGAAAAAAGCGGCCATGGCCATCTTTATCGCGTCAATGGCGCCAAGTGGACGGCGCTGACCAGCGGCAATTGGGAAGTGCGCGATGTGGTGGGCGTGGATGAGGCCAAGGGCCTGGTCTATTTCACCGGCAATCGTGAGACGCCGCTGGAGCAGCAGCTTTATGTGACGTCACTCGGCAAGGCGGGGCAGGCGCGGGCGCTGACCGCCAATGGCTGGTGGAATGACGCCGTGATGGACGGCGCCGCCAGCAAGATCGTGGTGACGCGCCAGAATGTGGACCAGCCCAAGCAGGTCTATCTGGCCGACAGCAGCGGCAAGCAATTGCAATGGTTGTCGCAAAATGCGCTGACGGGCAGCCATCCCTATGCGCCCTATGTCGCCGATCATGTAAAGACCACCTTCGGCACCGTGAAGGCCGCCGATGGATCGACGCTCTATACCAAGATCATGACGCCAAAGATGGAGCCGGGAAAACGCTATCCTGTCTTCATGATCCACTATGGCGGTCCCAATGGCGGGCGGCAGGTGACCAACACATGGTCGGGCGCGCTGAACCAATATCTGGTGGATCGCGGCTGGATCGTCTTCGCCATCGACAATCGCGGCACGCCCGATCGCGGCAAGGCATTCGAGGATCAGCTGTATCGCGCCATGGGCACTGTGGAGGTGGACGATCAGTTGAAGGGCGTGGAATGGCTGAAGGCGCAGCCCTTCGTCGATCCCAAGCGGATCGCCACCTATGGCTGGTCCTATGGCGGCTATATGTCGCTCAAGCTGTTGGAGAAGGCGCCGGGCGTGTTTGCCGCCGCCGTATCCGGTGCGCCAGTGACGAAGTGGGAACTGTACGACACCCATTATACCGAACGCTATCTGGGCAAGCCGCAGGACAAGCCCAGCGCCTATCCGGCGTCGGGTGCCGTGGATGAGGCGGTGAAGATCAAGGATCCGATGCTGCTGATCCACGGCATGTCGGACGACAATGTGGTGTTCGACAATGCCACCGCGCTGATGGCGAAGATGCAGGGCGCGGCGGTGCCGTTCCAGATGATGGCCTATCCAGGCCAGACCCATCGCGTCGGCGGGCCGGGCATCAGCGTGCACCTGTGGAAGACGATCGAGCATTTCCTGGCGCAGGAAGCAGGTGGGCCACCGTTGAAATGACGCACTATCGAAATTAAATTGCGCTGTTGAAGGGCTTTGCAGCAGCAAAGCCCTTCTTTCTGGACAAATGCGGCCACATCGCTATGGCGCGCACTCCGCAATGATGCGTTGAAATGGAGACTTTAGTCATGGGTTACAGGGTCGTCGTCGTAGGTGCCACCGGTAATGTGGGCCGCGAGATGCTGACCATTCTCGCCGAGCGCGAGTTCCCTATTGACGAGATTGCGGCGGTTGCATCGTCGCGGTCCACCGGCACCGATGTCGATTTCGGTGAGACGGGCAAGGTACTCAAATGCAAAAATATTGAACATTTCGACTTCACCGGATGGGACATCGCCCTGTTCGCCGCGGGCAGCGGCCCGACGGCCGAATATGCGCCCAAGGCGGCGGCGGCGGGTTGCGTCGTGATCGACAACAGCTCGCTTTACCGCATGGATCCGGACGTTCCGCTGATCGTGCCGGAAGTGAACCCGGACGCGATCGACGGCTATACGAAGAAGAACATCATCGCCAACCCCAACTGCTCGACCGCGCAGATGGTCGTGGCATTGAAGCCGCTGCATGACGCCGCGAAGATCAAGCGCGTGGTCGTGTCGACCTATCAGTCGGTGTCGGGCGCGGGCAAGGCGGGCATGGACGAGCTGTTCGAACAGAGCCGCAACATCTTCGTCGGCGATCCGGCCGAGCCCAAGAAGTTCACCAAGCAGATCGCCTTCAACGTGATCCCCCATATCGACGTTTTCCTGGACGATGGTTCGACCAAGGAAGAATGGAAGATGGTCGCGGAAACCAAGAAGATCCTCGATCCCAAGGTGAAGGTCACGGCGACCTGCGTGCGCGTGCCCGTGTTCGTCGGCCATTCGGAATCGATCAATATCGAGTTCGAAAATGAGATTTCGGCCAAGGAAGCGCAGGACATCCTGCGTGAAGCGCCGGGCATCATGCTGGTCGATAAGCGCGAAGACGGCGGTTACATCACGCCGATCGAATGCGTGGGCGATTTCGCGACCTTCATCAGCCGCGTGCGCGAAGATTCGACGATCGAAAACGGCATCAACCTGTGGTGCGTCAGCGACAATCTGCGCAAGGGTGCGGCGCTGAACGCTGTGCAGATCGCCGAACTGCTGGGCCGTCGTCACCTCAAGAAGGGCTGAGGCCTTGCTACGTTGATACGATTGAAGAGTTCAATCATGCTGTTCCCCGGCGAAGGCCGGGATCCAGTTGATTGCGCGGAACTGGACCCCGGCCTTTGCCGGGGAACAGTAGAAAATCAGTTCCTGTCGATGCTTCGTTCCATAGGGAATCTATGATTTCCAGCCCTGTCACGATGTGGAAGGCCATTCCGATCGCGCAGCGCCGGATGATCGTGATGTTGCTGGCCGCCATCGGCGCGGCCAATATCGCGCAGCCCTTTCCCGATCTCGCCCCGCTCCAGCATGGACCGACGGTCGCTCTGACCCTGGCCGCGCCATGGCTGTTGCGGCGCTGGCCGCTTTCTACATCCGCTGCCGCCTGCATCTGGCTCTTCCTGCTGCTGCACACTTTGGGTGCGCGCTGGATCTACAGCTATGTGCCCTATGATGATTGGGCGCGGACGGTGAGCGCGCATAATCTCTCCAGCCTCTTCGGCACGACGCGCAACGGTTATGACCGGCTGGTGCATTTTTCCTTCGGTGCGTTGCTGACGCTGCCGGTGGCGGAATTTGCGCGGCGGCATGGCGGGCTGTCATGGGGATGGAGCCTGTGTTTCGCCTTTGCCGCCATCGGCCTTGGCAGCGCGCTGTACGAGATATTCGAATGGCTGCTCACCATCATGGCGGCCGGCGAAACGGCCGATTATTATAACGGGCAGCAAGGCGACGTCTGGGACGCGCAGAAGGATATGGCCGCTGCGCAGGTCGGGAGCGCATTGGCGCTCATCGCGCTCTTGCGCCGCCGGGGATGACGCCATATCGGCAAGGCAAGCCCGACCATAAGGAATAGCCTGCGATGACCGACCTCAAGATCGAACGCCATGATATTGAGGGCCGGGACGGGTTGCCGATCGCGGTGCATGTGGTCGGAGAGGGCCGAGACCTCGTCCTGATCCACGGCTACTTCTCCAATGCCTTCACCAACTGGGTCCGCTATGGCCATGCCGCCAAGTTGGTGGAGGCGGGGTTCCGCCTGATCCTGCCGGACCTGCGCGGCCATGGCGAAAGCGCCAAACCGCATGACGCTGCCGCTTATCCGGCCGACGCGCTGACCGACGACAATCTGGCGCTGGTCGAGCAGATGGGGCTGACCGATTATGATCTGGGCGGCTATTCGCTGGGCGCACGCACGACCGTGCGTATGCTGGCGCGCGGGGCGACGCCGCGCCGCGTGATCCTGGCCGGTATGGGGTTGCGCGGCCTGGTCAAGACGCTCGACAAGGGTGGCTATTACAAGAATGTGCTGACCAACCTCGGCACGTTCGAGCGCGGCACGTCGGAATGGATGACCGAGGCGTTTCTGAAGACGACCAAGGGCGATCCGGTGGCCATGCTGCATATCCTCAACACCTTCGTCGATACCGATGAAGCGACGATTGCAGGTTTCCAGCAGCCGGCCGAGGTCATTTGCGGCGCGGACGATCAGGATAACGGCATCGCGCAGGAACTGGTCGATGTGCTGCCCAACGGCCGCTATGTCGAGATACCGGGCAACCATATGAACGCCGTGACCCGCAAGGAACTGGGTCAGGCGATGGTCGATTTCCTGACCGCTTGACTGTATCGCTCTGCCAAGTCAGTTTCCCCTCATAAACCTATAGGGGACACTCATGAAAATCGCTATTTCCATGGCCGCGCTTGCGGCCGCCCTCGTTGTATCGCCGGTGCTGGCGCAGCAGGCGCCCGCCGCTGCTACGCCGACTGCGGCCGAAGCGGACGCCTTCCTGACCAAGGCTGAGAAGGCCCTGTTCGACCAGTCCATCGTCAGCGGCCGGGCGGCGTGGATCAACGCCACCTATATCACCGACGATACCGACGCGATCGCTTCCTATTTCGGCGCGATCGACACCAGACAGCGCGTCGATTACGCGCTGGAGGCCGCGAAATATGCGACAGCGCCGGGCCTGTCGGAGGAAACCAAGCGCCGGCTGACCCTGCTGCGCACCGCACTGACTCTGCCTGCGCCGACGACGCCGGGGGCAGCGGAAGAACTCAACGACCTCGCGACCAAGCTCCAGTCAGCCTATGGCAAGGGCAAGGGCACGCTCAAGGGCCAGCCGATCAATGGCAGCGATATCGAAGAGCAGATGGGGGAAAACCGCAACCCTGAAGAATTGAAGGAAATGTGGGTCAGCTGGCACGACAATGTCGGCGCGCCGATGCGGCAGGATTACGCCAAGCTGGTGGACATCGCCAATGCCGGGGCCAAGGAATTGGGCTTTGCCGATACCGGCGCGATGTGGCGGTCCAAATATGACATGCCGGCCGATGATTTCGCCAAGCTGACCGACAAGATCTGGGCGGAGGTCAAGCCGCTTTACGACGATCTCCATTGCTATACCCGTACCAAGTTGAACGAGAAATATGGCGATGCGGTACAGGCCAAGACCGGCCCGATCCGCGCCGACCTGCTCGGCAATATGTGGGCGCAGGAATGGGGCAATATCTATGATGTCGTGGCGCCGGCGGGGGCGGGCGATCTGGGCTTCGACACCACCGACCTGCTCAAGACCAAGGGCTATGACCCGGTCAAGATGGTGAAAGCGGGAGAGGGCTTCTACAGCTCGCTGGGCTTCGAGGCCCTGCCGCAGACCTTCTGGGATCGCTCGCAAATCACCAAGCCGCGCGACCGGGAAGTCATCTGCCATGCGTCGGCTTGGGATCTGGACAACAAGAACGACATTCGCATCAAGATGTGCACGAAGGTGAATGGCGACGATTTCGTCACCATCCATCATGAACTGGGCCATAATTATTATCAGCGCGCCTATCAGATCCAGAAGCCGCTTTATCTGGACGGTGCGAATGATGGCTTCCACGAAGCGATCGGCGATTTCGTCGCCCTGTCGATCACGCCCGATTATCTGGTGAAGATCGGCCTGCTGGACCAAGCAAAGGTGCCCGGCGCGGACAAGGATCTGGGCCTGCTGTTGCGTCAGGCGATGGACAAGGTCGCCTTCCTGCCGTTCGGCCTGCTGATCGACAAATGGCGCTGGGGCGTGTTCGACGGGTCGATTCCGCAGAGCCAGTATGAGAAGAGCTGGACCGACCTGCGCCGCCAATATCAGGGCATCGTTCCGCCCGTGTCCCGCGATGAAACGAAGTTCGATGCCGGCGGCAAATATCATATACCCGGCAACACGCCTTATACCCGCTACTTCCTGGCGCGGGTGCTGCAATTCCAATTTTATGAAGCCGCATGCAAGCAGGCGGGATGGAAGGGGCCGCTCCACCGCTGTTCCTTCTATGGAAACAAGGCCGTAGGCGCGAAACTTGATGCGATGTTGAAGATGGGCGCCTCAAAGCCCTGGCCCGACGCGTTGCAGGCCTTTACCGGCAGCCGCGAAATGTCCGGCAAGGCATTGGTCAATTATTTCGCACCACTGCAGAAGTGGTTGGTTCAACAGAATAAAGGCAAGTCTTGCGGCTGGTAAGTCGGTGTAAAGATTGATAAGCGGCTGGCGCATGAACGCGCCAGCCATTCTTCTTGCCCTGCTCTTTGGTACGGCGACCGTCATGACGATCGCACTGGCTGTGGCCTGGTCCCATTTCGGGCGGCAGAAACATGTGCTGACTTGGACCGCATCCTATGCGGTGGGCACGTTGCAATGGATGGCCAATGCCGGCGGCTTCTTCCTGAAAAGCCCTTTCTGGTTCATTATTACTGGTATTGGCCTCATCATCAGTGGATCGCTGCTGGCGATCGGCGTGCGCCAACGATCGGGCAAGCCGTTGCGTCTGGCCGGCTTTGCCGTGCCGGCTGCGATCGTGATAGCGGCAATGGCTTTCGCCATCGGGCCGGTCGGCAGCCAGATCATGCAGGGCTTCATCATCCCGGCTTATGTCGGCGCTTTGCTGGCCGTGAGCGCCTTCTCGCTATGGCCCAAAGATCGGCGCTTTACGCCGCCCGAACTGGCTTTCTGCGCTGCGCTGCTGGCTTTCGTCGTCGTGCAGCTGGCGCTGGCGGGGTCGGCCACGCTGATCCGGGGGCCGGAGGCCGGCAAGGATATCTATCGGCTGATCTTCAGCATCTTCATGCCGACCATCTATGTGGCCACCGCCGTCACTGCCGTGCTGGTGGTGGCGGGCGACCTGGCGCTGCAATTGCGCACGCAGATGCGGCACGATCCGCTGACCCAGGTGCTCAATCGTCGGGGGCTGGACGAAGCAGCGGCCCAGGCGATCGCGCAGGCGCGGCGCCACAAGCGACCGCTGGCGCTGGTGGTGTGCGATCTGGATGGGTTCAAGGGGCTGAATGATGGCCATGGCCATATTGCCGGCGATCAGGCTCTGCGCGGCTTCGCTCGCCTGTTGGTAAGTGCGGTGCGGCGCGGTGACGTGGTCGGGCGCATGGGTGGCGACGAGTTCGGCCTGTTGCTGCTGGACAGCGCAGCCACCGCTGCGGCCGAAGTGATGGAGCGTGTGCGCGCCGAGGTTGCCCATCTGGCGCTGCCCGGCGTGCCTGTTACCGGGCTGCGCGCCAGTTTTGGCGTGGCCGAACTGGTGCCGACCGATCAGCAATTGGAAGACATGTTCGCCCGTGCCGATGCGGCCCTCTACACCGCCAAGAAGGACGGCAAGGACCGCATCGCCATCTGGAGCGAAGCTGCTTAGAGCCACCGATCCGATTGCATCGGATCAGCAGCTCTAAATTCTTGGTTAGCCGCGCTTTCTGAGTCGGCAGCCGATTTCGGCCGCCTGGAAAACGCTTTAACGAAAAGGCGGCTCGTTGAAGGCGCGCAGCTTGCGGCTGTGCAGCTTCGCCCCTTCTTCCCGCAGCAATTCGCAGGTCATGAGGCCCACGCGCAGATGGCTCGCGATGGCTTCTTCATAGAAGCGGTTCGCCTGACCGGGCAGCTTCAATTCGCCATGGATCGGCTTGTCCGACACGCAAAGTAGCGTGCCGTAAGGCACGCGGAAGCGATAGCCCTGCGCCGCGATGGTCGCCGACTCCATGTCGATGCCGACCGCGCGCGACAGGCTGAAGCGAAGGGCCGAACTGGAATAGCGCAATTCCCAATTGCGATCGTCGGTGGTGACGACCGTGCCGGTGCGCAGGCGGCGCTTGAAATCCTCCGGATCGCCCTTGCCCAGCACCGCTTCGGCGGCCTGTGCCATGGCGACCTGTACTTCGGCGATCGCGGGCACCGGGATTTCCGGCGGCAGCATTTCGTCCAGCACATGATCGTCGCGCAGATAGGCGTGCGCCAGTACATAGTCGCCGATCCGCTGGCTGGGGCGCAGGCCGCCGCAATGGCCGATCATCAGCCAGGCTTCGGGACGGACGACCGCCAGATGGTCGCAGATCGTCTTGGCATTGGACGGGCCGACGCCGATATTGACCAAGGTAATGCCGCTGCGGTCGGGCGCGATCAGATGATAGGCGGGCATCTGATGCCGGCGCCACGCGCTATCGGCGATCATGCGGGCAGGATCGGCGGTTTCTGGCGTGACGTATACGCCGCCGGCGCCGGACAAGGCAGTATAACGGCTGCCTTCGCGCTGTAGCTCGTCGCAGGCCCAGGCGACGAATTCATCGACATAGCGGTGATAGTTGGTGAACAATATGTAGCGCTGCACATGTTCGGCAGGGGTGCCGGTATAGTGCTTCAACCGCGCGAGGGAGAAGTCGGTGCGCAGCCCGTCGAACAGCGCCAGCGGACGGTCGCCATCGACGTCCGGCATGAACAGGCCGTCCGCGATCTCGTCACCGATCTCGGCCAATTCGGTGGCCGGGAAATAGCGGGCCAATTCGGTCGGCGGCGTGCCGTCCAGCGCGCTCATGTCCAAACCGTCGAGCACATAAGGGAAGGGGATTTGCTGATCGCTCAGCCCCGTTTCGACCTCTACGCCATAGTCGCGGACCAGCAGGTCGATCTGTTCGGCCAGATAGTCGGCGAACATCGCCGGGCGGGTGACGGTGGTGACATAGCGGCCCGGCTTCGACAGGCGCGCGAAGGAGCGGCCCGGTGGCGGCGCGTCACTGTCGCCATGATAGATGATCCGCAATTCGGGATAGCAATAGCGCCGGTCGGCCTTCGCCTCGAGCGGCGGAACGCTGCCGTCGCGGGCATAGGCCCGCATCGCTTCCCGCAGAGTTTCGATAGATGTCTGATAGATATGGTCGAGCTGTGCGACCGCCTTGCTGCCGATGCTTTGTGTCATCGCCTCCTGTTACCGTCTTTGCGTGACGGAAGGAAGACGTCGCGTGCAAATCGGGCGGCGGATTTCCGATCCGCCGCCCGATCCGTAAACAATCAGAGCTGTTCGAGCAGGTAATCGGCCGAGGAAACCTTGAAATCACCCGGCGCTTCTACGTTCAGTTCCTCAACCACACCGTCTTTGACGATCATCGAGAAACGCTGGCCGCGCGTGCCCAGGCCGAATTTGCTGCCGTCCATCGTCAGGCCCACCGCCTGCGCGAAATCGGCATTGCCGTCGGCCAGCATCGTAACCTTGCCATCGGCGCCGGCCGACTTGCCCCACGCGCCCATGACGAAGGCGTCGTTGACGGCGGTGCAAGCGATTTCGTCTACGCCCTTTGCCTTCAAGGCTTCGCTCTTGTCGATGAAGCCGGGCAGATGCTTGGCCGAGCAAGTCGGGGTGAAGGCGCCAGGCACCGAGAAGATCGCAACGGTCTTGCCCGCGAAATAGTCTTCGGACGGCACGGCTTCGGGGCCGTTTTCGGTCATCTTGGTGAAAGTGGTGCTGGGAAGGCGATCGCCCTTGGAAATGGTCATGGTCTTGTCTCCTGGCCTTGTGACGGGCGGGAGGTCGGCGCTGGGGGCTTTTCTGTCAAGGGATGCGCCCATGAATATGTCGTGCCGCCCCAATGCTGCGACGCGCGTCCTTGGCAAGCTCATGCGGCCCTCTATATTCGAAGCATGACTGAAACGCGCTTCTATGGCGGGCATTTCCTGCTCGCTCTGCCCGGCATGGCCGACACACGCTTCGACCATTCGGTGGTGGCGCTATGCGTGCATGACGAGAATGGCGCGCTGGGCATCGCCGTGGGCGAGGAGATGGAGGGCGTATCCTTCCGCGAACTGCTGGAAAGCTTCGATATCGACGGCAGCCAGGTGCCGGACGTGCCCGTGCTGCGCGGTGGCCCGGTCGAGCCACGTCGCGGATTCGTCCTCCATTCGCTCGATTGGGGCGGGCAGGACATGGTGCAGGTCGGCGACCGCTGGGGCTTGTCCGGTTCGCTCGACATATTGAAAGCCATTGCGGAGGGGCGGGGACCGAGCCGCTACCTGGTGGCGCTGGGCTATGCCGGCTGGGGGGCAGGGCAGCTGGAGCAGGAAATGACCGGGGAAAGCTGGTTCCTGGCCGATGGCGATCCCGACCTGCTGTTCGACATTCCCACCCGGCGCAAATGGGCCGCCGCCTACGCCGCCGCCGGGGTGGATGCCTCCCACCTCGTATCGGGCGCCGGTTCGGCATAAGCCACATAAAGAAATCTTTATATGAGTTGCCATGCGCGCTGGCCATTGGTAAGGCGCTTTCCATCGCCTCGCCCGGCATGACGCTGGCAAGGCCTAATCTTTAGCTGACGGAGATACGATCGTGGCCACTGCACCCGCCACCCAGGCGCAGGATTATGTGATCGCCGACATCGCCCTTGCCGCCTTTGGCCGCAAGGAAATCGAGATCGCGGAAACCGAAATGCCCGGCCTGATGGCCCTGCGCGCCGAATTCGGTGCGTCGCAGCCGCTCAAGGGCGCGCGCATCACCGGTTCGCTGCACATGACGATCCAGACCGCCGTGCTGATCGAAACGCTGACCGCGCTGGGCGCACAGGTCCGCTGGGCAACCTGCAACATTTATTCCACGCAGGATCATGCCGCCGCCGCGATCGCCGCGTCGGGCGTGCCGGTCTTCGCGATCAAGGGCGAAACCCTCCAGGAATATTGGGACTATGTCGAGCGCATCTTCGACTGGCACAATGACGACAGCGGCGTGTGCAACCTGATCCTGGACGATGGCGGTGACGCCACCATGTTCGCCCTGTGGGGGGCGCGCGTCGAGGCGGGCGAAGAGCTGTTCACGCCGTCGAACGAAGAAGAGGAAATCTTCGTCGCCGTGCTGAAGCGCGTGCTGAAGGAACGCCCCGGCTTCCTGACCAAGACCGTCCAGTCGATCAAGGGCGTGTCGGAAGAAACCACCACCGGCGTGCATCGCCTGTATGAACTGTCGAAGAAGGGCAAGCTGCCTTTCCCCGCGATCAACGTGAACGACAGCGTCACCAAGTCGAAGTTCGACAACCTCTATGGCTGCAAGGAATCGCTGGTCGACGCGATCCGTCGCGGCACCGACGTCATGCTGGCCGGCAAGGTCGCCTGCGTCGCCGGCTTCGGTGACGTCGGCAAGGGTTCGGCCGCGTCGCTGCGCAATGGCGGCGCCCGCGTGCTGGTAACCGAAGTCGATCCGATCTGCGCGTTGCAGGCCGCAATGGAAGGCTATGAAGTCGTGACGATGGAAGACGCCGCACCGCGCGCCGACATCTTCGTCACCGCGACCGGCAACGAAGGCGTCCTGACCGTCGATCATATGCGCGCGATGAAGAATATGGCGATCGTGTCGAACATCGGCCATTTCGACAGCGAAATCGAAATCGCTGGCCTGTCCAACATGAAGTGGACCGAAATCAAGCCGCAGGTCGACGAAGTCGAATTCCCCGATGGCAAGAAGATCATCGTCCTGTCGAAGGGCCGTCTGGTCAATCTGGGCAACGCGACGGGCCACCCCAGCTTCGTGATGTCGGCCAGCTTCACCAACCAGACGCTGGCGCAGATCGAACTGTGGACCAAGAGCGAAACCTACGGCAACGACGTCTATGTCCTGCCCAAGCATCTGGACGAAAAGGTCGCCGCGCTGCATCTGGAAAAGCTGGGCGTGAAGCTGACCCAGCTCAGCCAGCGTCAGGCCGACTATATCGGCGTGCCGGTGGAAGGCCCCTTCAAGCCGGACCATTATCGCTACTAAGCGAACGCTGTCAGGTAAAAGGAAATGGGGGAGGCGGCAACGCCTCCCTTTTTTCTTGTCCGCTTGACTTGGCCATGGCGCCGTTCTGGTTTAGGCCCGGTCGGCTTATGAACAGGGACAGGCAGGCTAGGGCGCGCAAGGGGCGGATGTCATGACGACATTGTCGCCCTATGCCGCGATCATCTTCGGCGTGGTGCTGGCCGGATGGCTGGGCGCGGCGGTCTGGGCGCTGCTCAGCGGACAGCGGATGCGCCGTGAAGGGACGCAGGCGCAGGGCAAGCTGGATCGGCTGACGACCTTGCTGGCGTCGGCCCCCGCCGCGCCGATCATCATCCATCCCGACGGCCGGCTGGAAGCGGCCGACCGCCTCGCCAAATGGCTGGGCAAGCCGCGTGTGCCGACCTTCGCCTCCGAACTGACCGCCCCCGATGGCGGGCTGGAGCCGGAAGATGCGATCGTGCTGGCGCAGGAGATCGCTTCGGCCCAGCGGGCGGGGAAGAGCTTCTCCCTCCCGGTGCGCGGCCATGGCTCGTCACGCCTGCTGTTGGTGCGCGGCGCCCCCGCCGGGCCGGGCATCGCGGCGAGCGGTGGCGTCATCCTGTGGATTTTCGACGCGACCGACAGCCAGGCCGAAATCCAGTCTCTGCGCGGCCATGTCGAGCAATTGCGCGACGCACTGGAGGCTTTGGCGGGACTGGTCGAGGCTGCGCCCTTCCCGATGTGGCATCGCACGCCGGACCTGCGCCTCAGCCTGGTCAACAGCGCCTATGTGCGCGCGGTCGATGCGTCGGGCGCGGCCGATGTCATCGCCCATGGCACCGAACTGGTCGAAACGGTGGCGGGCCTGACACCCGAGGCCGCCGCCGCCGATGCGATCGCCCGCGACGAGCCGATCGAGCGCATGGTGCCCGCCACGATCGACGGTGAACGGCGCACGATGCGAGTCGTGGACGTGCCGTTGGGGCCGGCCGGCGTGGCGGGCTATGCGGTCGACCAGCATGAACTGGAACAGGCGCGGACCGAGCATCGGCGACTGGAAACGGCGCAGCGCGACCTGCTCGATCGTCTGTCGGCCGGCGTGGCGCGCTTTGGTCCGGACCGGGCGCTGCGCTTCTGGAACCAGCCCTTCATCAGCCTGTTCGGCCTGCGCCAGGACGCGCTGACCGATGCGCCTTTGTTCGAGCGCGTGCTGGACCAGATGCGCGACGCGCGCCGTATTCCCGAACATCGCGATTTCCCGGCTTGGCGGACCGAAAGGCGGCAATGGTTCCTGTCGCCCA
The DNA here is from genome assembly GCF_008710155.1 of Sphingobium limneticum. GTDB lineage: Bacteria > Pseudomonadota > Alphaproteobacteria > Sphingomonadales > Sphingomonadaceae > Sphingobium > Sphingobium limneticum. The sequence goes on along the minus strand of NZ_VYPZ01000003.1, from coordinate 68,590 downwards.
ACCCGCTGGAGGAAAACTGGCTGTTGCAGGACGGCACGCATCTGCGCGTCTATGCGCAGCCGCTGCCCGATGGCGGCCTGTTGCTGATTTTCGAGGATCGCACCGAGCAGGTGCAATTGTCGAGCGCGCGCGACACGCTGCTCCGGGTGCGGACCGCGACGTTCGACAATCTGTTCGAATCGATCGGCGTCTTCTCGTCGGACGGCAAGTTGCAGATGTGGAACAGCCGGTTCCGCACCATCTGGGGCGCGAGCGAGGATCTGCTCGCCGGTCATCCGCGCATCGACGATCTGATGCGCGCGGTCCAATCAAAACTGGCCAAGCCGCAGCAGGCCAATCTGGTACGTGAACTTGTGCGCGCCGCCACGGTCGAGCGCAAACAGCGCATCGGTCATGTCGGTTTTGCCGATGGGCGCATCTTCGAATTCGCCGCCATTCCGTTGCCGGACGGCAACGCGCTTTTCACGATGCTGGACGTGACCGACAGCCGCCGCGTCGAGCAGGTGCTGCGCGACCGGAACGAGGCGCTGGAGCAGGCGGACAAGGTCAAGACCGCCTTCGTCACCAATATGAGCTATGAATTGCGCACCCCGCTGACCACCATTTCCGGTTTCGCCGAGATGATGAGCGCGGGCTATGCAGGCGAGTTGAGCGTGCCGGCACAGGGCTATGTCGATGGCATACTGCAAAGCACGGCGCGCCTGTCGATGCTGATCGACAATGTGCTGGACCTGACACAGGGGGAGGTCGGCACGCTGCCGATCGAACATGCGCGGGTCGATCTGGCCAAGGTGGTGCAGGACAGCGCCAGCCGGATGACGATGGACGCCACCGCCAAGGGCATAGAGATCGAGATCGCGTTGAAGGAGAGCCTGGGCGCGGTGCAGGGCGATGCGCGCCGGATAGGTCAGGCGATCGACCATCTGCTGGAAAATGCGATCCGCTATTGCGGCAAGGGTGCGCGCATCCTGCTGCATGGTGACGGCACAAGCGAAAAGGCGCGCATCGTCGTGTCAGACAATGGTCCCGGTATTGCCGCGCCGCAGCAGACCGCCATCTTCGATCCCGCTGCCCGCGCAGGGCAGGCGCGCAATGGTGGCAGGGCCGGTATCGGCCTCCCACTCGCGCGGCAACTGGCGGAGGCACATGACGGCACGTTGCAACTGGTGTCGGAAGCCGGGCAGGGCACCATGGTGGTGATCGAATTGCCCCGTGGCTGAGATAGTGATGGAGTTGAGCGGTGAGGCTGCGATGCTGGATCTGGGTCGGCGGATTGCGATCCATGCCCGGATCGGCGACGTCATCGCGTTGGAAGGCGGGCTTGGCGCGGGCAAGACGACGCTGGCGCGCGGCATATTGGAAGCCTTGGGTCTGGAGGGCGAAGCGCCCAGTCCCAGCTTCGCCATCGTCCAGCCCTATGACGTGCCGGACGTGCGCCTGCCGGTCGCGCATGTCGATCTCTATCGGCTGGATGCGCCGGAAGAGGCCGAGGAATTGGCGCTGGGCGACTATCTGATGGACAGTCTGCTCATCATCGAATGGCCCGACCGGCTGGGCGATGGGCTTTGGGGCCATGCCCTGCGCCTTAACATCGACTTTACGGAAGATAACGCGCGGCGCTTGACAGCGGACGTGCCGGACGCTTGGACGGATCGATGGTCACAGATATGATCCCCCCCGCCACCGCGCCCGCCTTCCTCGCCGACGCGGGATGGGATGGGGCCGCCATCGTCCCGCTCGCCGGCGACGCATCCTTCCGCCGCTATTTCCGCGTGCTGGACGGCGGCCGCCGCGCCGTGCTGATGGACGCGCCGCCGCCCCATGAAGATCCGCGCCCCTTCATCGCCATCGCCGAACATCTGCTGGCCGACGGTTTCGCCGCGCCGCGGATATTGGCGCGCGACCTGACGCAAGGGTTGGTGCTGATCGAGGATTTCGGCGACCTGCGCGTCAAGGAACATCTGGACGAGGCGCCTGACGCCGAACTGGCCGTCTATGCCCGCGCGATCGACCTGCTGGGTGACCTGCACACATTGCCCGCCGCCGATGTGCCGCCCTATGACCGGGCCGTCTATCAGCGCGAGGCCGGGCTGCTGACCGAATGGTATTGCCCGGCGATCGGCATTGACGTCGATGCAGACGGCTATGCCCGCGCCTGGGACGCGGTGCTGCCGATCGTGGAACAGTCGGCCAGCCCCACCGTGACGGTGCTGCGCGATTATCATGCCGAAAATATCATGTTGATCGACGGGCCGGCCTCCCATGGCCTGGGCCTGCTCGACTTCCAGGATGCGCTGGCCGGCCACCCGGCCTATGATCTGGTGTCGCTGTTGCAGGATGCCCGACGCGACGTGCCAATCGACGTCGAAGCCGCGATGCTCGCCCATTACAAGACTGTCGCCAATCCGCCGGCCGATTTCGACGCCGCCTATGCGGTGCTGGGTGCGCAGCGCAATGCCAAGATCATCGGCATTTTCACGCGCCTGTGGAAACGCGATGGCAAGCCGCGTTACCTGTCTTACCTGCCGCGTATGTGGAGCCTGCTGGAGCGCGACCTCCAGCATCCGGCCCTGGCGCCCGTCGCCAACTGGTTCGCCGCCAATATTCCCGCCGACAAGCGCCATGCTGCGCTCGAGGAGCATATTCCCGCATGATCGACACCGCCATGCTGATGGCCGCCGGGCTGGGCAAGCGCATGCGTCCGCTGACAGCGACCCGGCCCAAGCCGCTGGTCAAGGTCGCGGGCAAGCCGCTGATGGACCATGCGCTGGACCGGCTGGAGGCGGGCGGCATCAGGAAGGTAGTGGTGAACGTCCATTATCTGGCCGACACGGTCGAGGCGCATTTGAAAGCGCGCAAATGCGGGTTGGATTTCGCCGTGTCGGACGAGCGGGCCAAGCTGCTGGAAACCGGTGGCGGGCTGATCAAGGCAAAGCCGCTGCTGGGCGACGCGCCGTTCATCTGCGCCAATAGCGACAATTTGTGGATCGACGGGCCGCAGGAAACGCTGGGCATGATGCAGCGTATCTGGAACCCGGACAAGATGGACGCGCTGCTGCTGCTAGTGCCGCTGGCGCGGGCGAACTGTCACAAGGGGCCGGGCGATTTCCATATGGACCCGACCGGCCGGTTGACCCGGCGCAAGACCGCCCATGTCGCGCCGTTCGTCTTTACCGGCGTGCAGATCATGACGCCATCGCTGCTGATCGATCCGCCGGCGGATGTCTTTTCCACCAACATCTTCTGGAACCGCGCGATCGAGGCGGGCCGTCTTTACGGCGTGTCGCATCAGGGCCTTTGGTTCGATGTCGGCACGCCGCAGGCCATTCCCGTCGTGGAGTCGATGCTCGCTCATGGGTGAGCGCAGCCAACCCGCTTTGTTCACCATCCCCGCGCATCGCGCCTTTGCCGATGCGCTGGTAGCGGGCCTGCTGGCGCAGCATCGCGGCGATCCGATGGCGCTGGCGCAGGGCATGGTGCTGCTGCCCAACAACCGGGCGATCCGTGCCGTCAGCGACGCCTTCGTGCGCCAGTCAAACGGCGGTCTGCTGTTGCCGCGCCTAGTCGCGATCGGCGATCCGGAGCTTGGGGAACAGGTCGGCGGCGCGCTCGATCCACTGGGTGAGGAAGACGCGGTGCCGCCCGCGATCGCACCGATGCGCCGGCAGATGATCCTGGCGCGGATGGTACAGGCGGCCAAGCCAGACATCGATGCGGGCCAGGCATTGCTGCTGGGGCAGGCGTTGGGCGCCGTGCTGGATCAGATGCAGGTGGAGCGAGTGCCGCTGAGCGCGCTGCACAAGCTGCAACTGTCCGACGAACTGTCGAAACATTGGCAGACGTCGTTGACCATGTTCGAAATTTTGATCGCGCAGTGGCCGATGGAACTGGCCCGGACCGGTTGCATCGACTTGGCCGATCGCCGGAACCGGCTGTTCGATCGGCTGACGGTGCGCTGGGGTGCGCATCCGCCTGCCGGCTTCGTGGCGGCGGCGGGCATCGCCTCCACCGCGCCCGCTGTCGCTGCATTGCTCCGCCGGATCGGCATGATGGCGAACGGCATGGTCGTGTTCGCCGGCCTCGACCAGCATATGGATGAGGAAGCATGGCAGGCTATCGGTCCGTTCGACGCCGATCCCGTCACCGGTCGCGCGCCGTCCGGCCATGAAAGCCATCCCCAATATGCGCTGAAGCGCCTGCTCGACGCCATGAGCGCAACGCGCGAGGATGTCGCCAACTGGCGCTGGGGCAGCGAGCATGATGCCCGTGCGGTGCGCAGCCGCAATATCTCCAACGCGATGCTCCCACCCCGGCTGACCAGTCGGTGGCGCGACCTGAAGACCGCCGACCGATCTCTGAGCGGCGTGGAAGCACTGGAAGTCGCGACACCGGGCGAGGAGGCGCAGGCGATCGCCATCGCCCTGCGCGAGGCTCTGGAAACGCCCGAACGCACTGCTGCGCTGGTGACGCCCGACCGGCAACTGGCGACGCGCGTGTCCGCTCATCTGCGCCGCTGGGGCATAGCGGCCGACGATTCCGCCGGTCAGCCTCTCTCGCGCCTGCTCCCCGGTACACTGCTGATCACCATGGCGGAGGCGGTCGCGGAACGCTTCGCGCCGGTGCCGCTGCTGACGCTACTGAAACATCCGCTGGTCATGCGTGGCGAAGGACGGCTTGGCTGGCTGGAAGGCGTACGCGCGCTCGACCTGCTGCTGCGCGGACCGCGGCCGCAGGCAGGGCTGCACGGCATCGACCTGCTGCTGCTCCCACGCCCGGACGACCGCCAGCGGGTGCTGCGCGAGGCGGTACGGGAGTGGTGGCCGCAGGCCCGCGCCCTGCTGGAGCCGTTGGAAAGCGGCTTTGACCGGGCCATCGACCTTGGCGAGCAACTGGCGGCCTTGCGCGAGCAGGCCGGGGCATTGTCAGGCGATGCCGTCTGGTCCGGCCATCAGGGTCACGCCGCCGCCGACCTGTTCGCCGAAATGGAGGCTGCCGCGCCCGAAGGCCCGCGCCAGGCCGATCCGCGCGCCTTGCCAGTGCTGCTGGACCATATGCTGGGCGGCGTATCGGTGCGCCCGCCACAGGGCGGCCATCCGCGCATCAGCATATTGGGCCTGATCGAAGCGCAGTTGATGCAGGCCGACCTCATGATCCTGGGCGGCCTGAACGAAGGCACATGGCCGGGCCTGCCGTCGCCCGACCCATGGCTGGCGCCGCGCATTCGGCGCGAACTGGGGTTGCCGGGGCTGGAAATGCGGATCGGCCTTGCCGCGCATGATTTCGCCAGCGCACTCGGCGCGCCGCATGTCCTTATCACCCGCGCGCGGCGGGGGAGCGGCGGGCCGGCGGTTGCTTCACGCTTCTGGTTGCGCCTGAAGGCCATGGCCGGACCGCAATGGAAATCGGCGCAGCGCTACGCGATGCTGGCGCAGGCGATGGATGCGCCCGGCGCGCATCGCCCTGCCGAACGCCCAGCGCCTGCACCGCCCTCTTCCGTGCGACCGAACCTCATTCCGGTCACCGATGTCGATCGGCTGAAGGCTGACCCGTTCGCCTTCTACGCCAAGCGGGTGTTGCGCCTGGCCCGGCTTGATCCGGTCGATGCCGATGCCGGTCCGGCCTGGCGTGGCACGGCGGTCCACGACATTCTCCAGCGCTGGGCGGAAGCCGGAACGCTGGACCCCGCCGATCTGGAAGAGCGCGCACGCGCCATGTTCGACCAGCCGGACGTCCACCCGCTGCTCAAGGCCCTGTGGCAGCCCCGGTTGATCGAAGCGATCCGCTGGATCGCGGCCGAAGTGGTGAAGGACAAGGCGGAAGGCCGCACCATCCTGGCGGTCGAGCGGGAAGGGCGAGCCGACATTGCCGGCGTGACGCTGATGGGCAAGGCCGACCGGATCGATCGCCTCGCCGATGGGCGCATCGGCATCATCGATTACAAGACCGGCAAGCCGCCCAGCGCGCGGCAGGTGAAGGCCGGCTTTTCCCTGCAATTGGGGTTGCTGGGCATCATCGCCGAGATGGGCGGATTCGATGGGTTGGGATCGCAACCCAAGGCCGGCGATTTCGAATATTGGTCGCTGGCCAAGAAGGGCGACCAGTTCGGCTATCGCGAACGTCCGGTCGATCCGCTGGGCAAGCGTGACAAGATCGTCACCGACCAGTTCACCGCCCACGCCCATGAGCATTTCGAGGAACTGGCCAACGCCTTCCTGCTGGGCACCGCGCCTTTCCGGGCGGAGATCAACCCCGAAGTCGCCAATTATGGCGATTATGACCAGCTGATGCGGCTGGAGGAATGGTATGGCCGCGACGATGGCTAAGACGCGCGCGCTTCAGAAATTGCTGGGCGATCAGGCGCGGGCCGCCGCGCCCGACGCGCATGTGTGGCTGTCGGCATCGGCCGGCACGGGCAAGACCCATGTGCTGACCGCCCGCGTCTTCCGCCTGCTACTGCAAGGCGTGAGGCCGGAAAATATCCTGTGCCTGACCTTCACCAAGGCGGGCGCCGCGGAAATGGCGGACCGCATCCATGACCGACTGGCGGCATGGGTGCAGATGGATGGCCCCGCGCTGGCGGGTGACCTGATCGCACTGGGTGAAGATCATGGGCCGGAGCAGCAGGAACAGGCCCGGCGCCTCTTCGCCGAAGTGCTGGAATCCACCGGCGGCGGCCTCCGCATCCAGACCATTCACGGCTTTTGCCAGCAATTGCTGACCGCTTTTCCGCTGGAAGCCGAACTGACGCCGGGCTTTCGCCCGCTCGACCAGCGCGAACAGTCCGGGTTGGCCCGGCAGACGCTGGCGGACATGGTGGTGCAGGCGCATGATCTGGGCGATGATGCGCTGATCGGCGCGTTGCAGGCGATCAGCCTGCGGCTGGGCGAGGGCGGCGCGGAACAGTTTCTGCTGCGCTGCGCGGCCAAGGGCGATGCGCTGGACGAACTGCCCGACGCGATCGGGCCATGGCTGGCGGCCGAACTGGAATTGCCCGATGGCGATATCGATCAATGGCTTGGCGACCAATGTTCCGATGCGATGTTCGATGTGCGGACGCTGGACGGGATCGTGCGGGCCAATGTGAATTGGGGCAAGGGACGCGGGCTGGAGCGGTGCGATCGCATCGCGGCCTGGCGGGCGCTGGACCCGGCGGGTCGGGCTGCGACGCTCATCGACCTGCACCGCGCCTGGGCCAAGGCGGACGGCGACCTGATCGATGCCAAGGGGTGGGTGCCACCGGTCGACGGCTATATCGAGATGGCGGCGCGGCTGCATGAGCGCAGCGGCGCGCTGATCGCGATGAAGCTGCGCGCCGACTATGCCGCCTTGTTGGCGCAGGCATTGCATGCCGGTCGCGCCTATGCCCGTGCCTACACGCAGGGCAAGCGACTGGCGGGCGCGGTCGATTTCGACGATCTGATCGCGCGCACCGCATCGCTGCTGGAACAGCCGGGCATTGCGGAATGGATACGCTATAAACTGGACCAGCGGATCGACCATATCTTGGTGGACGAAGCGCAGGACACCAATGCCGCGCAATGGCGGATCGTCCGCACCCTTGCCGAAGAGTTTTTCGCAACCGAATGGGAGCCGGGGGAGAAGGTCCGCACCATCTTCACCGTGGGCGATTTCAAACAGGCAATCTTCGGTTTTCAGGGCACCAGCCCGGCCAATTTCGAAGCCGCCCGCCTGCTGTTCAACCGGGATGCAGACCAGTCGGGGCATGAATTTTTCAACCTCTCGCTGGACCAAAGTTTCCGATCGACGCCCGCCGTGCTGGACGTGGTGGATCGCACCATCGCCACGCTAACTGCCCAGAAGCTGGGCATGGCGCCGAGCGAGGTCCGCCACATCAGCGCCAACCGTCATCCCGGCGAAGTGCAACTCTGGAAGCCCGTCGTCGCTGGCCTGTCCGAGGATGCGGAGGGTGAAGAAGATTGGGCCGCCGATCAGGAACGAACGTTGGCGACCAAGATCGCCCGCCAGATCCGCCAATGGATCGACGACGGGCTGATGCTGGAAAGCCGGGGTCGGCCGGTTCGCGCGGGCGACATCATGATCCTGGTGCGGCGGCGTAGCGAGCTGGCACGCCTGATCGTCGCGCGTCTCTATGAGGAGAAGGTCGCCGTCGCAGGCATCGACCGGTTGCGGCTGAACAGCCCGTTGGCGGTGCGCGACCTGCTGGCGGCGCTGCGCTTTGCGGTGCAGCCGGAGGATGAACTGAACCTCGCCGCACTGCTGGTGTCGCCACTGATCGGCTGGACCCAGGACGAGTTGATGACGCGCCTGATCGGCCGCAAGGGCGGACTGTGGCGGCATTTGCGAGAGACGCGGGACGAGGTTCTGCTGCAACCGCTGCGCGACCTGTTGGCGATGGCGGATTTCTCGACCCCCTATCGCTATCTGGAGGCGATCCTGTCCGGGCCGATGAACGGCCGCCGTCGCCTGATCCAGCGGCTAGGAACCGAAGCGGCCGACCCGATCGAGGAATTGCTGAACGCCGCGCTCGCCTTCGAAAGCGACGACCACCCATCGCTTCAGCGGTTCATCGACTGGTTCGACCGGGGCGAGGTGGACATCGTTCGCGATGCGGCGGCGCAGGGGGACATGCTACGCCTGCTGACCGTCCATGGTGCCAAGGGGTTGCAGGCACCGATCGTGATCCTGGCCGACGCCTGCCTGGACCCGGACGCCGGCAACCGCGCGGACTCGCTGGTGTGGAACGGCCTGCCGATCCTGGCCCCGCGCAAGCCCGAGCGGCAGGGGCCGATCGGCGACGTCGCCGAAGCCGCCGCGCAGGTGGAGCGGGAGGAGCATTGGCGCCTGCTTTATGTCGCGCTGACCCGTGCGGAAGAGCGGCTGATCGTCGCTGGATCGCTCGGCCCCCGTGCCAAGGGGGAGGTGAAGCCGGAAAGCTGGTACGCAGCGGTCGAGGGCGCGATGATCTCGCTCGGCGCGCAATGGGATGCCGACCCGCTCTGGGGCGCGACCCGACGCTGGCGTGGCACGGAAGTGCTGCCGCCCAAGGCTCCGGAGGCTGAAAGCGCGATCGAAGCGGTCACGCTGGATCAGCCGACTTGGCTGCGTCAGCCCGCCCCGGCCGAATCGCGGCCACCCCGGCCGCTCGCGCCGTCAGCTCCGGTCGAGGACGACGTGCCCTATCCGCCGCCGACCCTCGCGATGCGCGCAGCGGCGGAGCGGGGCCGCTGGCTCCATGCCTTGTTCGAACGGTTGCCTGACATTGCATCTGATCGTCGGCGCGACGCAGCGGATCGCTGGCTGATGCAGCTGGGCGTCACCGACGCGGCGCAGCGGCATGACGTCATCGACCAGGCACTCCGCGTGATCGAAGCGCCGGACTTTGCTGCGCTGTTCGGGCCGGATGCGCTGGCCGAAGCGCCGATCGCTGCCGTGGTGGGCGAAGCGGTCATCGCCGGCACGGTCGACCGGCTGTGCATCGGTCCCGATCGCATCCAGATCGCCGATTTCAAGACCGGCCGGGTCGCGCCGCTGACGCTGGCGGACGTCCCGATCCCGCACATCCGGCAAATGGCCGCCTATGTCGCGGCGCTGGAGGTGATCTTTCCCGATCGCACGATCGAGGCTGGACTGCTCTACACCAGCGCGCCCCGGCTGATCGTCATACCACCCGCAGCGCTGGCGGCGCACAAGCCGGGCCTCGCGCCGCTCGCGGCGCACAAGCCCGACTATGTGCCCGCGCAGGAGAATTTGCCGCTCTGACCCGTTGAGCCGGATGCGCGCTCACCCTAGATAGGCTTCAAGTAAAGGAGACACTCATGGCCACCAAGGCAGTTACCGACCTCAGCTTCAAGGACGACGTTATCAATGCGGACAAGCCCGTGCTTGTCGATTTCTGGGCCGAATGGTGCGGCCCGTGCAAGATGATCGGCCCGGCCCTGGAGGAAATCTCCGAAGAGCTGGCCGACAAGGTCATCATCGCAAAGATCAATATCGACGAAAATCCCGACGCGCCGGGCCAATATGGCGTGCGCGGCATCCCGACGATGATCCTGTTCAAGAATGGCGAAGCGGCCGCGACCAAGGTCGGCGCCGCGCCCAAGAGCGCGCTCAAGGGCTGGATCGAAAGCGTCCTGTAAGCGGTAACGCGTGCGGGCCTATGTCAGCGGGATCATCACCGACTGGGCATAGGCCGGCCGCCCGCGCAGCCGGTCGTACCAGGCGCGCACATGCGGCACATCGGGCCGCTCCATATCCAGCGTGAAGAATGTGTGGGCGTAGACGCCCATGGGCACATCCGCGACACCGAAAGAGACACCCGAAAGCCACGGCTGCACCGCCAGCGTGCGGTCCAATATCCGCATCGCCGCGCCGGATGCCGCCGCCGATGCCGCCAATAGCTGTCCATCTCGCTGTTCGGGCGCGCGCCGCACCAGTTGCAGGAAAGCGTCGCGCTGCGCATCTGCAAACGCGAATTGCCAGTCCATCCACTTGTCGCCCTGCGCCCGTTCCGCCGGATTGGCCGGCCATAGGGCAGGGGCGTAACGCGCCGCCAGATAGCGCAGGATCGCATTGGATTCCCACAAGGTGACGTCGCCATCCTCGATCGTGGGGATCAACGCATTGGGGTTTTTCGCCAGATAGTCAGCGTTCATGCCGAACGCGCCGCCCACATCATGGCGGGCATAGGGCAGGCCGATTTCGTCGGCGAACCAGGCGACCTTCTTCACATTATGCGAGTTCAACCGGCCCCAGATCGTCAGCATGACATTTCCTTCTATCCGAACAGCGTCGCCGCCGCCTGATCCCATAGGCGCGGCGAGGATGCCCCCATCAACCCGCGCCGCAAGTCGCCCACTATATAAGGCGTCCCGTCGGTGCGCTGGCAGCAACCGCCTGCCTCATTGACGAACAGCGTGCCCGCGGCATGATCCCAAGGCAAAGTCCGCGCAAAAACCGACACGTCATTCTGCCCCAGCACCAGCCGTGGATATTGTTCGGCGGCGCAACGGGGAATATCCACCAGCGTGAAGCTGCCCTGCGACCGGCGCTGAATGTCGGCGCGCTCATCCTCCGGCATGAAATAGACGGCCAGCGCTGCGATCGGCAGGTCGCCACCACTCTCGCGCGCCTGCACCCGTTCGCCATCGATATGGCTGCCGCCGCCCAGCATCGCATGGCATAACCGTCCGGTCAGCGGATCGAGTATCCAGCCGGCCAGCGTCGTACCGCCATCGACCAGCGCCACCATTATGCCGAAAGGTGCCTTGCCCGCTGCAAAATTGCCGGTCCCGTCGATCGGGTCGATGATCCAGTTCAGGCCCTGACCGGCCCGGTCCAATATGGCGGGATCGGCGGCGCAGGCTTCCTCACCGATGACGCCGGCTTCGGGCAGGATCGCGGTCAGCCCGTCGGCCAGCCGCAATTCGCTTTCCTTGTCGGCGATGGTGACGAAATCGTTCGCCGCTTTCTCGCTGACTTCGTCGCTGGACAGGTTCTGGTAACGCGGCATGACGATGTCGCGCCCAACCTGCCGCATCAGCGCGACGACGGGTTCATGCAGTTCCAGCATCAGCTGCGATAATCCGCGTTGATGGAGATATAACCATGGGTCAGGTCGCAGGTCCAAACCTGCGCTCGCCCTTCGCCCAGGCCGATGTCGACGCCGATGACGATGTCCTGGCCCTTCAGGTGCGCGGCGACGGGCGCCTCGTCATAACCCTCGACCGCCAAGCCGCCGGTCGCCACCTGCGTCGCGCCGAAGCGGATCGACAGCTTGTCGCGGTCGGCCGGTTCGCCTGCCTTGCCCACGGCCATGACGACGCGGCCCCAATTGGCATCCTCGCCAGCGATCGCGGTCTTGACCAGCGGAGAGTTGGCGATCGACAAAGCGATGCGATGCGCGCTTTCGTCGCTCTCCGCGCCTTCGACGCTGATATCGATGAACTTGCTCGCGCCTTCGCCGTCGCGCACCACCAGATGCGCAAGCTGGCGACATAGGTCGCTCAGCGCCGCATGGAAGGCGTCGGCGCCGGCATCGTCCATGGATGCGAGCGGAACATTGCCTGCCTTGCCGGTGGCGAAGGCCAGCACGGTGTCGCTGGTCGACGTATCGCTATCGACCGTGATGCAGGAGAAGGTCTTGCGATTGGCGGCGGAGAGCATCTGTTGCAGGAGGGCCGGGTCGATCGAAGCGTCGGTGAAGATATAGCCCAGCATCGTCGCCATGTCCGGCGCGATCATGCCCGAGCCTTTGATGATGCCGACCAGTTCGATGCGCTGCTCGCCGATCATGGCGGACACATGGGCGCCCTTGGCGAAGGTGTCGGTCGTGCCGATCGTGGTCGCGGCCTCTTCCCAGCCACAGGGTGTGGCGGTGAAGGCCGCTTCCAGCCCGGCTTCCGCCTTGTCGATCGGCAACGGCACGCCGATCACGCCGGTCGAAGACACGAAAATATCCGATGGCAGGCAGCCAAGATGATTGGCGACCTTGGCCGCGATCGCTTCCACCGCCGCGCGGCCGCGATGGCCGGTGAAGGCATTGGCGTTGCCGGCATTGACCACCAGCGCACGGGCCGAGCCAAGCGGAATGGCGTCACGGCACCATTCGACTTCCGGAGAGGGGCATTTGCTCTGCGTCGTCACCCCGGCGACAGCGGTGCCGGCCTCCAGTTCCACATAGGTCAGGTCGCATCGTGTCCATGCCTTGTACCCGGCGCGCGCGCTGCGCAGCGTCACCCCATCGATGACAGGCAGGATCGGGAAGGCGGCGGGGGCGAGGGGGGAGCGATCGGTCATAGCGGGCGAAATGCGGCAAAATCGGGCGAGGGTCAATCATTGCGCGACAGGGAAAAGCGGCCGGTCCGAAGATAGAGCCGCCCCACACCATCGGGCATCGAAAGCATGCGATAGCCATGGCGACGGGCATAGGCGATCAGGCCGTCATCGGGGCGCATCGGCAATTTGCGGGTGCCGTGTTCGTAGCCGGTCAGGATGGCGGCGGGTGGATCGCGGTCCATGTCGCCCAGCGTCGCCGGGATCATCGCATGCACCTGCCGCGCCAGCACCGGTCCCATCGTCCAGCCGGTGCGGTAGGCGAAGGGACCGGCGGCAAAGCGCGGGTCCAGGTCAAGGCCGCTACCAAGGATCATGTGCGGAGAGAGGGTGGCAATATCACCACCGCCCATGGCGCGCACGCTCGCACCGGCCCAGCGCGCACCGGCATCGGCCTGCAAGACGGGCGAGCCTGCGCGCAGCATCGCCACGACATGGCGGGTTGCCGCCAGCATGCCGGGGATGGCGGCCAGGCAAAGCAGCCCCAGCAACGCCTGTCGCCGGGTGAAGGTCCAGCGCCGCGCATCGTCGAGCAGATAGCCCAGCGCCAGCGCCAACGGTGGCAGCAGCGGCATCACATATTGGACCTGCGACGGAGTCGGCAGCGCCGCGCCGATCAACGCGCCGCCCGTCATCCAGATCGCCAGTCGCCGGCCGGGCGATCGGATGCGGCCCCGCGTCGCGATCCAGTTGGCACAGAGCAGAAGGAGCGCAACGAGCGCCGGCCCTTTCCACAGATATTTGAGCAGGTCGGTCAGCTTTTCCAGCGTGCCGAGTTCGTCGAACGCCCCGTTGGCGGCGTACCAGGCATGGGGCGCAGTCGCCCCATAGGTCAGCACGCCATAGAAGAAGGCATCCGGTGCCGCCGCCCAGGCGACCAGCATCGGCGCCATGCCCGCGCAAGCCCCCAATGCCAGAAAACAGGCCGCCTTGAAGCCGCAGCGCCCCCCCGTCAGCAGCACGAATAGTCCGGTCATCAGGCCCAGCGGCGCGAAATTCAGCTTGGTGGCGATGGCAAGGCCGAACAGCGCACCCGCCGCAAACCAATATCGGCGCGTGCAATGGCGCAGCGCGAGCAAGCTGACCAGCAGCCCCATTGCGGACAGCAAGGTCGGCAGCATATCATTGCGCACCACAGCGCCGGTGAACTGAAAGGCGGCGGTGGTCGCCACCAGCAACGTTGCGATGGCCGCACCGTCGCGTGATACGCCCGCGATACGCTGCGCCGTCCAGAGAGCAGCCAGCGTAGAAATTGCCGTCACCGCTGTCGCCAGCCGCATCGCCAGCACCATATGATCGGGGAACAGCCAGGCCAGCGGCGCGAAGGCCCAACTGTGCAAAGGCGGCTGAAGATAGAGAAAGTCGCGGAAGATCAGCAGCCGACTGCTGAAATAGGCGCCGGCGACATATTGGCTTTCGTCATGGTCGAATGGAGTCGCGATCGCCGTGAGACCGAACCATAGAATCAGGGCCATCGCCACCAGGATAGCGACCGGCAGGGCACGACTGCGCGCCGGGACCAGGACGAACGAACGATACAATTTTGCGACCCTTGCTCTTGCCCTGCCGTTGTGGCGCAGCGTGCGCGACGTGCAAAGCCCCCCGCGCCCTGATGACGCCACCGCCCGACGAAAACCGCCTGCCGCACGATCATGACATCGATACGACAGGTCGGGTTCAGCCGCACTCTGATTGACTAAAGGATGTGCCGTGCCTAAATCGCGGCGCATATCTGCGTGCGTCTCTCGCAAGGAGGCGGAACGTCCCCCTATTGTCAGGAATTTGCATGTTCGGCGCACTCGCCAAGTCCATCTTCGGATCGTCCAACGAACGTTATGTGAAGTCGCTGGGCAAGATCGTCGACCAGATCGCCTCTTTCGAAGGCGCGGTGCAGGCGATGAATGATGAGGAACTGGTCGCCCAGACCAGCCGGTTCCGCGAACGGCTGGCCAATGGCGAGACGCTGGACGCGCTGCTGCCCGAAGCCTTCGCCACGGTCCGTGAAGCGGCCGTCCGCGTTCTGGGCATGCGCCATTTCGATGTGCAGATGGTCGGCGGTATCGTTCTGCATCGCGGCGAAATCGCCGAAATGCGCACGGGTGAAGGCAAGACGCTGGTCGCGACACTCGCCACCTATCTCAACGCGCTGGAGGGGAAGGGCGTTCACGTCGTCACCGTGAACGATTACCTCGCCAGCCGCGACTGCGAATGGATGGGCCAGGTCTATCGCTTCCTGGGACTGACCACCGGCGTCATCGTGCCCAACATCAGCGAAGATCAGCGGCGCGACGCCTATGCCGCCGACATCACCTATGCGACGAACAACGAACTCGGCTTCGACTATCTGCGCGACAATATGAAATATGACCGCGCGTCGATGGTCCAGCGCCCGTTCAACTATGCGATCGTCGACGAAGTCGACTCGATCCTGATCGACGAAGCGCGCACGCCGCTCATCATCTCCGGCCCGACCGACGACAAGTCGGAACTTTACGTCGCCGTGGACGCGATCGTGAAGCAGATCGTCGAGGCCGACTATGAGAAGGACGAAAAGCAGCGCACCGTCACGCTGACCGAAGACGGCACCGAGAAGATCGAGCGGCTGCTGGAGGATGCCGGCCTGTTGCAGGGCGCGAACCTCTATGATTTCGAAAATACCGCCGTCGTCCATCATGTGAACCAGGCGTTGCGCGCGGTCGTGATGTTCCGCCGCGACATCGACTATATCGTCAAGGACGGCAAGGTCGTCATCATCGACGAGTTCACAGGCCGCATGATGGATGGCCGCCGCTGGTCCGATGGCCTGCATCAGGCGGTGGAAGCCAAGGAAGGCGTCCAGATCGAGCCGGAAAACCAGACGCTCGCGTCGATCACTTTCCAGAATTATTTCCGCATGTATCCCAAGCTGGGCGGCATGACCGGTACGGCCGCGACCGAAGCGGCGGAATTCTTCGAAATCTACAAGATGAACGTCGTCACCATCCCGACCAACCGGGCAGTGCAGCGCATCGACGAAGAAGACAGCTTCTACAAAAACCTGGATGACAAGTTCCGTGGCATCGCCAAGACCATCAAGGTCCATGCGGAGCAGGGCCAGCCGGTTCTGGTCGGCACCGTGTCGATCGAAAAGTCGGAAATGCTGTCGGAATTCCTTACGCAGGAAGGCGTGCCGCACGCGGTGCTGAACGCCCGTTTCCATGACAGCGAAGCGCATATCGTTGCGCAGGCGGGCCGCAAGGGCGCGGTGACGATCGCCACCAACATGGCTGGTCGCGGCACCGACATCAAATTGGGCGGCAACCTGGAAATGCGCGTCGAAGACGAGCTGCGCGACGTGCCGGAAGGCCCGGAGCGCGACGCTGCAATCGCCCGGATCGAAGCCGAGATCGAGGTCGAGAAGCAGGAAGTGCTGGCCGCCGGCGGCTTGTTCGTGCTGGCCACCGAGCGGCATGAAAGCCGCCGCATCGACAACCAGCTGCGCGGTCGTTCGGGCCGTCAGGGCGACCCCGGCCTGTCGCGCTTCTACCTCAGCCTCGACGACGATCTGATGCGCATCTTCGGCCCGGACACGATGTTCGCCAAGATGATCCGGTCGAACCTGGAAGATGGCGAGGCATTGCCGCCTTCCAAATGGCTGAGCAAGGCGATCGAGACGGCGCAGCGCAAGGTCGAGGCCCGCAACTATGATATCCGCAAGCAGGTCGTCGAATATGATGACGTGATGAACGACCAGCGCAAGGTCATCTATGAACAGCGCAGCGACATCATGGACAGCGACACCGTCGATGACGTCGTGATCGACATGCGCCATGAGACGGTGAACGATCTGGTCGGCGCATCCTGCCCGCCGGGCACCTATCCCGAACAGTGGGATATGGAGCGCCTCAAAGTTCGTACCGCCGAAATTCTTGGGCTTGAGCCTGATTTCGACGCCTGGCTGGCCGAGGATTCGGTAGACCCCGAAATGATCGAGGAACGGCTGTCGGCGCTGGCCGACGAAGCCGTCGCGGAAAAGACCAAGGAGGTCGAGGCGTCCGACTGGCACATGATCGAAAAGTCGATCCTGCTTCAGAGCCTGGACCATCATTGGAAGGAGCATCTGTCGACGCTCGACGCCCTGCGTCAGGTCGTGCATCTGCGCGCTTATGCGCAAAAGACACCGATCAACGAATATAAGCAGGAAGCCTTCGCTTTGTTCGAGCGGATGCTGGAAAATATCCGCGAGGATGTGACCGGCTCCATCGCACGCGTGCAGTTCCGCATGGAACAGCCGCCGCTGGAAGATTATGGCCTGCCGGTTCTGCCGGACTTCATCACCACCCATATCGACCCCTTCTCGGGCGAAGATAATAGCGCGGATATCGACGCCGGCAGCTTCGGCGGCGTCACTACCACCATTCCGCGCGCGCCCGTGGGCAACGTTCCGGCCGGCGAATATGCCAATCTGGACATCAGCCGCAACGCGCCATGCCCATGCGGTTCGGGCCAGAAATACAAGCATTGCCACGGCGCTCTGGCGTGATCTGATAAGGGAGGGCCGGGCGTAATGTTCGGCCCTTTTCCGTTCAATCCGCTGTTAACCAAGCCCTTTCATTCTTCCGCAATCTTCTGGATCGACTTTGGTCTAATCCCGGGGGGCAACCGGGAGAGAGGTTATGGACAGCATGATCTATCGCGCGCGCGCCGAACGCCGCCGCGAAAGCCGCTACGACGCAGAGGTCGAGGCGACGTTGAACTGGGACGGCATCAGCCAGACCGTCACCATTCGCAATATTTCCATCTATGGCGCGCTGCTCACCGGCAACTGGCTGCCACCGATCGGCGAATGGGTGACGCTGATCACCGAAGGGCTGGAAGTGTGCGGCACCGTCATCTGGGATGGTCCGGATCGCTGCGGCCTGCTGCTCAGCCATCCGGTCGATCCGCTGGCGATCATCGCGGAAGCCAGCATTCACAAGATGGAACTGCCGCCCGTCATCCTGCATGGCACCGGCCCCAGCAGCTACGCCTGACGCCTTTCTCAAGAGAGGGGTGGCGGACAGGGTGGGATTCGAACCCACGGTGAGCGTAAACCCACGGCGGTTTTCAAGACCGCTGCCTTAAACCACTCGGCCACCTGTCCGTTGGGGGCTTCCTAGCGTGCCGTGCGCGGTTGCCAAGCGAAAATCGCAACGACCACGGTTCGTCGCCTTAACCGACCGGACTTCGCAATAAAGGATTCACCTGCCGCCCTGCCTGTGCAACAACAAGGGGATGAGGGATTCTTTGCGTTCGTCCGTCCTGTCCTTGTTGCTCGGTCTGACTGCCATTACCGGTGGCAGCGTCGCGATTGCCCCTGCGCAAGCCCAGGATAGTGCCGATTTCCGTGCCTATCTGGAGAGCCTGCGGCCCAAGGCGCGGGCCATGGGCATCCGCGATGCGACGCTGGACAGCGTCTTCCCCACGCTGACGATC
The DNA here is from genome assembly GCF_008710155.1 of Sphingobium limneticum. GTDB lineage: Bacteria > Pseudomonadota > Alphaproteobacteria > Sphingomonadales > Sphingomonadaceae > Sphingobium > Sphingobium limneticum. The sequence continues at coordinate 50,323 of NZ_VYPZ01000003.1, read as the reverse complement.
AATCCGCGCGTCGTGCAACTGGACCAGAGTCAGCCGGGCGGCGGCGCCTATTCGCCCATCCCCAATTTCGAACCCTATCGCCGGCAGCATGTCGACGCCGCGCGCATCAGCCGGGGTCGGGTCGCCTATCAGGCGAACCGGTCGCGCCTTGCCCGGATCGAGGCGGAAACGGGCGTGCCGGAGGAGATCATGGTCGCCATCTACGGCCATGAAACCAATTATGGCAGCTATACCGGCGATTTCGATCTGATCCGGTCGCTCGCGACGCTGGCGCATGAAGGCCGCCGCCGTGCCTTGTTCGAGCCGGAATTGCTGGCGACGCTCAAGATGCTGGACAATGGCGTGCCGCGTAGTCGCCTGGTGGGTAGCTGGGCCGGCGCGACCGGTTATCCGCAATTCCTGCCGTCCGTCTATCTGCGCATCGCCAAGGATGGCGATGGCGACGGGAAGGCCGATATCTGGACCAGCGAAGCCGACGCGCTCGCCTCCATCGCCAATTATTTCGTGCAGTCGGGATGGCGCAAGGGTCAGCCATGGGGCGTGGCCGTCAGCGTGCCGGCCAGTTTCAACCGCGCGTCGGTGGCGGCCAAGACCGATCCGGCCCGTTGCCCGCGCGTGTTCAACCGGCATAGTCGCTGGCTGACGATGGCGGAGTGGCGCAAGCTGGGCCTCTTCCCCAATAGCGGCGTCTGGCCGGCCGATGGCGTCATGGCGACGCTGCTGGAACCCGATGGTCCTGGCAAGACCGCCTATCTGCTGACCAGCAATTATCGGGCGATCCTGGATTATAATTGCTCCAATTTCTATGCCTTGTCGGTGGGATTGCTGGCGGATGCTGTCAAACAATAAGGGGCTGTTCGTCCCGGCCATGATGCTGGCGCTGGCTGGCGGTGGCGCGATCGCCGCGCAGCCGCAAAGTTCTGGGGCGCCCACTTCCATGGCCAGCGACACGCCGGTGCCTTTGGGCGCGCCCTATGCGGTGGGCGGCGTCAGCTACACACCGGCCGATCCTGTTTCCTATGACGAGGTCGGCTATGCCGGCGAAAGCACGGATGGCAGCCAAAGTGGCGCGACCGCCAATGGCGAAGCGTTCATGCCCGCCGCCATCACGGCCGCGCACAAAACCTTGCCGCTCCCCAGCTATGTCGAGGTGACGGCACTGGATAGCGGGCGAACGATTTTGGTGCGGCTCAATGATCGCGGACCGATGCGGGGCGACCAGTTGATCGCGCTGTCGCCCGGCGCGGCATCGCAACTGGGCGTGAGCGGGCAGGCCATGGTTCCAGTGCGCGTGCGCCGGGTCAACCCGCCAGAGCAAGAGCGCGCGGCGCTACGCGGGCAGGGGCGGGCAGCCGAACGGCTGGAAACGCCGGCTGCGTTGTTGCGGGTGCTGCGGAACAAATTGCCGGCCGTTTCGCACGCCGCCGCCACGCCGGCGCGAGCAGCAGCAGCGACGAAGGCCAAGCCTGCGCCAGCCGCCACCCGGCCGGTTGCGGCGCCAAGGCCCGGCGCCGATTTCGATCAGGCGCCACCGCCGCCGCGTATCGCGACTCAACAGGCAAAACCAGCGCCCAAGCCGGTTCAGGCTACAGCGCCCGCAGCGCCGACGCGCACCGGTGGCTATATCGTTCAGGTCGGCGCCTTCTCGTCCCAGGCGCGCGCCGAAACCGTGGCGAAGAGCATCGGCGCCCGTGCCGAAGCAGGCGCCGGCCTGTGGCGCGTGCGCCTTGGCCCCTATCCCACGCAACAGGCTGCGCAGGCTGCTGTGCGCTCCGCCGCAGCCAAAGGCTTTGAGAATGCCCGCATCATGGCTAATGACGCACGATAGAGATCGCGCCCGTACAGCGATTCCATCATAATCGAAGGCAGTTTTCCGATGAAGAAAAGCGTTGCAGTCCTCCTTGCCGCCGGGCTGCTGGCCCAGCCGCTGATCGCGGCCGCGCCGCCCTATACCAGCGAAGCGCCGATCGCTTATATGAAGGATCTGTCGTCGGGCGCCGTGCTGTACGACAAGGGCGGCGAAACCCGCATGCCGCCGGCTTCGCTGGCAAAGATGATGACGGCGCATGTCGCCTTCCGCCTGATCCAGAAGGGTGAGTTGAAGCTCGATACGAAATTCACGGTCCGCCCGGAAACCTGGAAGCAGTGGCATGGCCCGCAGGCCGGATCGACTATGTTTCTGTCGGTCGGCGAGCAGGTGTCGGTCGAAAATCTGCTGCATGGCATCGTCACCCTGTCGGGCAATGACGCCTGCGTCGTTCTGGCGGAGGGGATTGCCGGCACGGAACAGGCGTTCGTCGCTGCGATGAACGAGGAAGCCAAGCGGCTTGGCCTGAAGAACAGCCATTTCGGCACCAGCAACGGCTGGCCGGACGAGGGCGTGACCTATGTGACTGCCGAGGATCTGGCCAAGCTGGCCGAGGCCACGATCGTCGAGACGCCCGACCTCTACAAGCGTTTCTACGCCACCCGCTCCTTCACATGGGGCAAGACGATGGGCGGATCGGACATCGCACAGGCGAACCGCAACCCCATTTTGGGCAAGATCGCCGGTGCCGACGGCCTGAAGACCGGCCATACCGAGGAAGCAGGCTTTGGCTTCACCGGGTCGGCCGAGCAGGATGGTCGCCGTCTGGTGATCGTTACCGCCGGCTCCACCAGCTTCAACGGCCGCGCTACCGAAGCCGTGCGCTTCATGGACTGGGGCTTCAAGGCGTGGAAGGCGCAGCCCTTGTTCAAGAAGGGCCAAACGGTCGAAACGGCCGCGGTCCAGATGGGCAGCGCGACGAGCGTGGCGCTGGTCGCGCCGCAAAATTTGGCCGTCACCCTGCCGCGCACGGCGTCCGCCAATGTGCAGGTGAAGGTGGTCTATACCGGCCCGATCAAGGCGCCGATCGCCAAGGGCCAGCAGATCGCCCAACTGATCGTCCAGACGCCCGACACGCCGCCGCAGATCATGCCGCTGGTCGCGGGTGAAGATGTTGCCGAAGCGGGCATTTTCGGCCGTCTGTGGAATGGCCTGAAGTCGCTGTTCGCTTGACCGCAGGGCGTTTCATATCGCTGGAGGGCGGTGAAGGGGCGGGCAAGTCCACGCAACTTCGCGCTCTGGCGGCGGCACTGCGCGTGCGCGGGCTGGAGGTTGTCGAGACGCGCGAACCGGGCGGGAGCGAGGGGGCGGAGGCGATCCGCGCCCTGCTGCTGACCGGTGGCGCCGATCGGTGGAGCCCGCGCGCCGAGGCGTTGCTGTTTGCGGCAGCGCGGGCGGATCATATCGAAAAGACGATCCGGCCGGCGCTGGAACGTGGGGCCTGGGTGCTATCCGACCGTTTCCTCGATTCCAGCCGCGCCTATCAGGGGCAGGGCGACCTGACCGACGCCGACATTTTGGTGCTGCATAGGATCGGCAGCGCGGGCTTCCTGCCGGATCGCACCCTTTTGTTGACGCTGCCCGAAGCGGAAGCGAGCGGCCGAGCACGGGCGCGCGATGGCGATACGACCGACCGGATCGGCGGGCGGGCAAGCGACTTCCATTTGGCGGTTGCCGATGCCTTCACCCGCTTCGCACAGGAAGAAAGCGACCGCGTCCATGGCGTCGATGCCTCCGGCCCGGCCGAGGTCGTGACAGTGCGCTTGCTGGACGCGATCGAAGACCTGCTGCCATGACCATATTGCTGGGGCATGAGGCCCAGACGCGCACGTTGACCATGGCTGCGCGCAGCGGGCGGATGCACCATGGCTGGATCCTCGCTGGCCCCAAGGGCATTGGCAAGGCTAGCTTTGCGCGCGCCCTGGCAATGCGATTGCTGGCCGATGCCGCCGGCCCGCCGATCGAGGAAGAGGGGCTGTTCGTTCCCCAAAGCCATCCGATCCGCCGCCTGATCGAGGCCAGCGCCCATCCCGACTATGCCGAACTCGCGCCATTGGAGAAGGAAACCGGCACCGCCCGCAATATCAGCGTGGATCAGATACGCGGTCTTGCGCGGCTGACCCAATCGGCCCCATCGCTGTCGCAGCGCCGCGTGGTGGTCGTCGATAGCGCCGACGATCTGGAGCGGGGCGCGGCCAATGCGCTGCTCAAGACGCTGGAGGAGCCGCCGACGGACATGATCTTCCTGCTGGTCAGCCATGCGCCGGGGCGGTTGTTGCCGACGATCCGGTCGCGGTGTCGCACGCTGCGCTTCGATCCGCTGGATGCTGCGCCGATGCGCGCGGTGCTGAAGGCGACGGACGAGACGCTGTCACCTCAGGAAATCGATGCGCTGGTACGCGCGGGCGATGGATCGCCAGGGCAAGCACTGCGCTATGCAGGCCTCAACCTGTCGGAGATCGAACAGGCGCTGAGCAGCCTGGCGACGCAGGGCGATCCGGGGAATCGTCAACGATTGGCGTTGGCCAGGGCGCTGGCGCTCAAGGCGGCCAAGCCGCGCTATGAGGCGTTTCTGGAGCGCGCGCCCGCCTTCATCGCGCAGGCGGCGCGGACGAAACAGGGGCCTGCACTGGGCCAGGCGCTCGATCATTGGGAAAAGGCGCGGCATCTGGCCGGTGGCGCGGTGATCCTGTCGCTCGATCCGGCGGCGGTCGTGTTCGAACTGGCCGGCCATGTCGCGGCGCTGGCGCCTTCGCACGCATAAAGCGACTTTGCGCCGCCCATAACAGCCGCTAGGGATGGCGCCATGTCCAAGCCCTTCACCATCACCACCGCCATTTCCTATCCCAACGGCCGTCCGCATATCGGCCACGCCTATGAGGTGATCGCCACCGACGCGGTCGCCCGGTTCCAGCGGATGATGGGCCGCGACGTCTTTTTCCAGACCGGCACCGACGAACATGGGCTGAAAATGGCCCAGACCGCGCGCAACCGGGGGATCGAGCCGCGCGAACTGGCCGATGAGATGGCCGGCTATTTCAAGCAGATGAACGAGAGGCTGAATATCAGCCATGATCGTTTCATCCGCACCAGCGAGCCCGATCATCATACCGCCAGCCAGGCGATCTGGCAGGCAATGGAAACCAATGGCGACCTGTATCTGGGCCGCTACGAAGGTTGGTATTCGGTCCGCGACGAAGCCTTTTACGACGAAAAGGAAATCGTCGAGGGGGAAGGGGGCGCGAAGCTCTCTCCTCAGGGTACGCCGGTCGAATGGACGGTCGAGGAAAGCTGGTTCTTCCGCCTGTCGGCCTATCAGGACCGGTTGCTGGCGCTCTATGAAAGCCAGCCGGACTTCATCCAGCCCGATAGCCGCCGCAATGAAATCATGCGGTTCGTCGAAGGCGGCCTCTCCGACCTCAGCGTCTCGCGCACCAGCTTCGACTGGGGCGTGAAGGTGCCGGGTAGTGAAGGCCATGTCATGTATGTGTGGGTCGATGCGCTCACCAATTATCTGACCGGCTGCGGCTATCCCGACGATGCAGAGCGGATGGCGCGTTACTGGGCCGAGGGTGGCGATATCACGCACATCATCGGCAAGGATATCGTACGTTTTCATACGGTGTACTGGCCGGCCTTCCTGATGAGCGCGAAGCTGCCCTTGCCCAAGCAGGTCTTCGGTCACGGCTTCCTGCTGAACCGGGGCGAGAAGATGTCGAAGTCGGTCGGCAATGTCGCCGATCCGATGGAATTGGCCGATCGCTTCGGCGTCGATCAACTGCGTTATTTCCTGCTTTCCGAGGTCACGTTCGGCAATGACGGCAGCTATAGCGCGGAGGCGATCGTCGCCCGGTCGAACAGCGATCTGGCCAACAGTTTCGGCAATCTGGCGCAGCGGACATTGAGCTTCATCGCCAAGAATCTGGAAGGGCGGTTGCCCGAACCGGCGCCGCAGGATGTCGACAGCGAATTGCTCAAGAGCATCGCGGACGCCGCGCAGACCTTTCAGACTGCCATGACTGATCTGGCGCCTTCGGTCGCGATCGAGGCGTGGATGCGCGCCGTCTTCGCCTGTAACGCCTATATCGACGCGCAGGCGCCATGGGCATTGCGGAAGACCGATCTGGCGCGGATGGAGGCGGTTCTGGCCACGCTCTATGAAGCGATCGCCAGCCTGGCCATCATGATCCAGCCGGTCATTCCAGCCAGCGCCGCCGCGCTGTTGGACCAGATGGGCATTGATGGAGAGAAGCGCGGCTATGACGTTATCAGCAGCAAATTCTACGCCGATCTGCGCGCGTCGGGCTTCATCCTCGGCGCGCCCAAGCCACTCTTCCCGCGCCTGGAACTGACCGAGGCGGAAGGCTGATCCCATGCTGATCGACAGCCATTGCCACTTGAATTACAAAGGTTTGATCGAGAATCAGGCCAATGTGCTGGAACGGTCGCGGGCAGCGGGCGTAGACCTGATGCTCAACATCGCCACGCGCGAAAGCGAGTGGGATGCGGTGCTGGATACCGCCGTGCGCGAACCGGATGTCTGGGCGACGGTCGGAATCCATCCGCATGAGGCGGACGAGCATCCCCATGTCGATACCGCCAAACTGGTCGAGCGCGCCGCGCATCCGCGTGTCGTGGGCATCGGCGAAACCGGCCTCGACTATTATTACGAACATAGCGACCGCGAACGGCAGCAGAAAAGCTTCCGGTCCCATATCGCCGCTTGCCGCGAAACCGGCCTGCCGATGATCGTCCATACCCGCGATGCGGAGGAGGATACGCTCCGCATCATGCGGGAGGAGATGGAGACGGGGCCTTATGGCGGCGTCATCCATTGCTTCACCGCCAGCGGCGCCTTTGCCGATGCCGCGATGGATCTGGGCTTCTACATCAGCATTTCGGGCATCGTGACCTTCAAGAGCGCGAAGGATTTGCAGGAAACGGCGGCGCGGCTGCCGCTTGATCGGCTGCTGGTGGAAACGGACTCGCCCTTCCTGGCGCCGGTCCCGCATCGCGGCAAGTCGTGCGAGCCGGCCTATGTCGCGGACACCGCCAAATTCCTGGCCAATCTGCGCGGCGAGAGTATCGAGCAACTGGCGGCGGCGACCTCGGCCAATTTCCGCACCCTCTTCTCGAAGGTCGCATGAGCCTGAAGCTGACGATCCTGGGCAGCGGCACCTCTTCGGGTGTGCCCCGGATCGGCAATGACTGGGGCGATTGCGACCCCAAAGAGCCGAAAAACCGGCGGACGCGGGTATCGATTTTGGTCGAAAGCCCCACGACCCGTATCCTGGTCGATACGTCGCCGGACATGCGCGCGCAATTGCTGGCGGCGGACGTGATCCAGATCGACGCGATCTTGTGGACGCACGACCATGCCGACCATAGCCATGGCATCGACGACGTTCGTCAGCTTTTCCATCATCGCCGCACCCCCGTGCCCGGCTATGCGCGGGCGCAGACGATGAAGTTGCTGGGCCAGCGCTTCGCTTATGCGTTCGAGGGGCGCAATGGCTATCATCCCACGATCGACGCCCATGTCCTGCCCGACGGGTTGCGCATCGGCGACATCGACATCGCCTGCGTCGATCAGCCCCATGGCGAGATCTACTCCACCGGCTTCCGCTTCACGCATGGTGGCCGATCGATCGGCTATGCCACGGATTTCCACGCGCTGACGCCGGATATGCTGGCGCTCTATGATGGGCTGGACGTGTGGGTGGTGGACGCATTGCGGGAAAAGCCGCACCCGACCCATCCGCATCTGGCGCTGACACTGGACGGCATCGCCGCGACCCGGCCCGATCGCGCCATCCTGACCCATATGGACCAGAGCATGGATTATGCCACACTGCGTCGTACCCTCCCCAAGGGCGTGGAGCCGGGATATGACGGACTGGTGATCGCGTTGGACACGAAAGAGCAGGGGGCCTGAATGGACGGCACGGATCAGGCGGCATCGACCATCTGGTATGTGCTGGCGATCATATTGGTCGGGTCTGCGTTGATCGGGAGGCAGATGGCCTGGGGCAGCCTGCTGCGCATGGCGTTGCTGTGGGTCGCGATCTTTGCCGGTCTGCTGGGCCTGTTCAAATTCGGGCAGAGCCAGGGTTTTCTGACCGGGCGCTGGGCGGAGGAGGGGAGTGCCGTCACCCCGGACGAGGCGCCCGCCGCTTTGCCGCGCGCGCAGGCCGAAGGGCAGGCATTGCGCATCCCCGTCGCGCCGGACGGCCATTATTGGGTGGAGGCGACGATCAACGGCACCCCCGCGCGCTTCCTGATCGACAGCGGCGCTACCATCACCGCCCTGTCCGAAAATACCGCGCGGGCCGCCGGCCTCAACTATGATGTCGGCGAACCCAATGTCATCATGACTACCGCCAATGGAAAGGTGGAGGCGAAGCGATCCAGCATCGCCACCCTGGCCATCGGTCCCATTTCGGCGAGCGACCTGCCCGTCGTCGTCTCACCCGCTTTCGGAGAGGTCAACGTCATCGGCATGAACATGCTTTCGCGGCTGAAAAGCTGGGGTGTCCAGGATGGCGCCATGGTGCTTAAACCATGAGCGCGGCGACGGAGCAGGGGGCGCCGACCCAGGCGCAGCGGCTGAAGGCCATTATCGGCGGGTCCACCGGCAATCTGGTGGAATGGTATGACTGGTACGCCTATGCCGCCTTCACCCTCTATTTCGCGCCGCATTTCTTCCCGAGCGAGGATCGCACCGCGCAATTGCTGAGCGCGGCGGGCATCTTCGCCGTCGGTTTCCTGATGCGGCCGATCGGGGCGTGGCTGATGGGCGTCTATGCTGATCGCCATGGGCGCAAGAGCGGGCTGACGCTGTCGGTGGCGCTGATGTGCGCGGGGTCGCTGCTGATCGCGGTGACGCCGGGCTATGAAACGATCGGGGTTGCGGCGCCGCTGCTGCTGGTGCTGGCGCGGCTGATGCAGGGGCTGTCGATCGGTGGCGAATATGGCGCGAGCGCGACCTATCTGTCCGAAATGGCGGGCAAGAACCGGCGCGGTTTCTTCTCCAGCTTTCAATATGTGACTTTGATCGCCGGGCAGTTGGTGGCGATCTGCGTCCTGCTGCTGTTGCAGGCGACGCTGAGCGAGGCGCAACTGGACGCCTGGGGATGGCGGATACCCTTCTTCATCGGCGGGTTGCTGGCGGTCATCGTCTTCTGGCTGCGGCGCGGGCTGGCGGAGACACAGAGCTTTGCAGTAGCCAAGGCGCAGGGTGCGCCGAAATCGGGCTTTGTCGAGTTGATCACCAACCATCCGCGCGAGACGCTGACGGTGATGCTGCTGACGGCCGGCGGCACAATCGCTTTCTATGCCTACAGCATCTACATGCAGAAATTCCTGGTGAACACCAGCGGGCTGAGCCGTGAGGTCGCGTCGCAGATCAATGCGGCGACGCTGTTTCTGTTCATGCTGCTCCAGCCGGTCGCGGGTGCGCTGTCCGACCGGATCGGGCGCAAGCCGTTGATGATCGGCTTCGGCGTGATGGGTGTGCTTTGCACCTATCCGATCTTCACGACTTTGGCCGTGACTAAAGACCCGATCGTTGCCGGGCTGCTGGTGATGGCCGGACTGGTCATCGTGACAGGTTACACGTCGATCAATGCCGTGGTGAAGGCGGAGTTGTTTCCCGCGCATATCCGTGCGCTGGGCGTGGCGCTGCCTTATGCGCTGGCCAATACATTGTTCGGCGGAACGGCAGAGTTCGTGGCTTTGTGGTTCAAGCAGGCCGGCATTGAACAGGCTTTCTACATCTATGTCACGGTGATGATCGCCATATCGCTGACCGTCTATGTGCGGATGCGCGACACCGAGAAACATAGCCAGATCCAGGAGGATTGATCGCCTGACGGGATGGCATGAGACAGCGAGTTGGACAGCGGTAATGCTGTGGAGATGTGGTGGCGTTTAACATAATCCTTATTATCGAACTTTCATAAGGTCGGGCCTGACTTCCATATCGAAGTCGCTCGCTTGTTATGGGCTGGCCACTGCGCCATGCCCGCCTTATCGCCAACCGGCCAATTTCAACAAAGATCGGGTTCCCATGTCCAAAGCCAGTCCCGCCGATATCATGCCGCTCGCCGACGTCATGGCGCGGTTGCGCGATCCCGATACCGGCTGCCAATGGGATATCGAACAGGATTTCGCGTCGATCGTGCCTTATACGATAGAGGAAGCCTATGAGGTCGCCGATGCGGTCGAGCGGCAGGATATGGACGCGCTGCGCGACGAATTGGGCGACCTGTTGCTTCAGGTCGCCTTTCACAGCCGCATGGCAGAACAGGCCGGCCATTTTGCGTTGCAGGATGTGATCGACGCCATCACGCAGAAGATGATCCGGCGGCACCCCCATGTCTTTGGCGACGGCGCAAGGCGCGAGGACGGCCATGCCCAGTGGGAAACCATAAAGGCGGCAGAGCGTGCCGAAAAAGATCCCGATCCCAGCGCTCTGGCGGGTGTGGCGATCGCCCTGCCCGCATTGCTGCGCGCCGAAAAATTGCAGAAACGTGCTGCGCGTACCGGCTTCGATTGGCCTGAAACGGACCGCGTGATCGACAAGGTTGTCGAAGAACTGGAAGAGGTGCGTGATGCGACCACGCCGGACGAACGCGAAGAGGAAGTCGGTGACCTGCTATTTGCCGTGGTTAACCTCGCACGCCATCTGAAGATCGATCCGGAAACCGCTCTTCGCAAGGCGAATGGGAAATTCGATCGGCGCTTTCGATCGATGGAGGATATGGCTGGCGATGCCTTCGCCGGCCTGTCGCTCGATGAGCAGGAAGCGCTGTGGCAGCGGGCGAAGCGGCAGGAAAAAGCAGCTGCCGTTAAAGAGTGACCGGGTATAGCGGCTTGCCCGTCGCTGCAAATGTCGTGATATTTGCTATTGTCGTGTCGGCTATGGCCGTGAGCGCGTCACTTGTGAAAAAGGCTTGGTGGCCGGTGATGAGCACATTGGGAAAGGTAAGCAGGCGGGCGAATTGATCGTCCTGGATGGGTTTATCCGACAGGTCGGCGAAGAACAGCCCTTCCTCCTCTTCATAGACATCCAGCCCGACATAGCCGAGCCGCCCATGTTTCAGCCCAACGATCAGCGCATGGGTATCCACCACAGCACCCCGGCTGGTGTTGATTAACATCGCACCCGGCTTCATCCGCCCGATGGCGTCCACACCGACCAAATGATGCGTTTCGGGCGTGAGCGGGCAGTGGAGCGAAATTATATCCGACCGTTCGAGCAGTTCGGACCAAGAGACATAGGTTCCGCCAATGGATCTCAGCGCCGCTACATCGGGAAAGGGATCGTGCGCGATCACCGTGCAATCGAAACCGCGCATGATGCGGGCGACATTCAGGCCAATCTTCCCGGTCCCGACGATGCCGACTGTGCGACCGCGCAGATCGAAGCCCAGCAGGCCATCAAGCGCGAAATTGCCCTCACGCACGCGCGCATAGGCCTTATGGATCTTGCGGTTGAGCGTCAAAATCATCGCCACGGTATGTTCGGCGATGGCGTCGGGCGAATAGGCCGGGACGCGTCCGACCGCCAAGCCAAGGTCCGCCGCCGCGCGTAGATCGACATGGTTGAACCCCGCGCTGCGCAGCGCCAACAGACGTACGCCATCCTCAGCCAGTATCTCCAGCGTGGAGCGATCGAGCCGGTCGTTCACGAAGACGCAGACGGCTTCATGCCCGGCCGCGAGTGGCGCGGACCGGACATCCAGTTGCGGCTCCAAATAGAGGAAGTCATGGGCGTGTCCGGCCGCTGCATTGGCCTGATCGAAGAAGCGGCGATCGAAAGGATGCGTACTGAAAACAGCAACTTTCATGGCACGTCTCCCAGTTCAGGAGAGCAGGCTAACAACGATCAGGGAATAAGAGAAGCCGTACTTATCCTAGACGCCGCTTCGCTTCGAATAACGGGCGAAGGCGGCGTCGGACAGGCGTACGTCGACCCGGCTTTCTTCACCTTCGACGCTGCTCGACAGCACTTCGCCATGTTCGTGCAGCCAGGCCACGGTCGCGCCATCCGATACGGGGATGCGCAGGCCATAGACTTTCGCGCCGCGCGTCATGCGGTCGCTGATCGCGCGCTGGAGGTCATCCACCCCTTCCCCGGTCAGCGCCGAGAGAATGACGACATCGTCGCGGCGGGCGGCGGTTTCCCGCGTTAGGGCAGCATCCTCTTCGCTCAGCAGGTCTAGCTTGTTCCATGCCTCCAGGATCGGCGGCGGTTCCGGCTCCCCCTCCCCGCGATCCAGCGCCGCTTCACCAGCGACGCCCAGTTCGCCGAGGACATCCAACACATCGTCGCGCTGCGCCTCGCTATCGGGGTGGGCGACATCCCGGACATGGACGATGAGGTCGGCCGACAGCACTTCCTCCAGCGTCGCGCGGAAAGCGGCGATCAACTGGGTCGGCAGGTCGGACACGAAACCGACCGTGTCGGACAGGATCGCCTTGTCCAGCCCCGGCAACGCAATTTGGCGCATGGTGGGGTCCAGCGTAGCGAAAAGCAGGTCTTCCGCCATGACCGTGGCGCCGGTCATGCGGTTGAAAAGTGTGGATTTGCCGGCATTGGTGTAGCCGACCAGTGCAATCACCGGCCAGGGCGCGCGTTGGCGTCGGGCACGGTGAAGGCCACGGGTGCGCGTGACCTGATCCAGTTCGCGGCGGATCTTTGCCATGCGGTCACGGATCATGCGCCTGTCCGCCTCGATCTGGGTTTCGCCCGGACCACCGAGGAAGCCGAAGCCCCCGCGTTGCCGCTCAAGATGGGTCCAACTGCGCACCAGACGCCCCGCCTGATAATCGAGATGGGCGAGTTCGACCTGCAAGCGGCCTTCATTGGTGGCCGCACGCTCGCCGAAAATTTCGAGGATCAGGCCGGTCCGGTCGATGACCTTGGCCTCACACGCCTTTTCCAAATTGCTTTGCTGTACCGGCGACAGGCTGTTGTCGACGATGATGAGTTCAGCCTCTTCCTGCCGCGCCAGGGTGGCGATCTGGTCCACCTGCCCGCTGCCAAACAGGGTCGCCGGCTTGCGGTCGCGGACGCGGAAGGCCTGCGCCGCGCGCACGTCGATGCCGATGGCCAGGGCCAGACCGCGTGCTTCCTCCAGCCGGGCATCGCTGTCCCGGCGGTCTGCATTATGGGTTTCGGCATGAACGACGACGGCGCGCGCGCCGCGCGCCACTTCGTCATCGGAGTCGCGGTTGAATATAGCCATGCAGGTTTAGAGCATCTTGCAGCGGCCCGGTCCACCGCTGGGCGGACCGGGCGCCGGATAGACGATCAGTCGTCCTGTTCATTCTCGCCAGTGAGGTCGAGCGCATGGAGCGGCTGGACCGTCGAAATGGCGTGCTTGTAAACGAGCTGCACCATGCCGTCACGTTCCAGCAGCATGCAGAACAAGTCGAAGGCGGCGATTTCGCCCTGAAGCATGACGCCGTTCACCAGGAACATCGTCACCGGGCTGCCCGACTTGCGGACGGCCGACAGGAAGATTTCCTGAAGCAGCTTGGACTTGCCATTGCCATCGCTGGCCTTGCGCAGGTCCGTCAGGTCCATCGACGCCGCCGGCATGACGGTGGAAATGGCATGCTTGTAGACCAGCTGCGATTGGCCATCGCGGCGCAGCAGCACGGAGAAATTGTCGAACCAGGTGATGATGCCCTGCAGCTTCACGCCCTTGACCAGGAACATGGTCACCGGTGTCTTGCTCTTGCGCAGGCTGTTGAGGAAAATATCCTGAAGGTTGTTTACCTTGTCGGCCATGGTCGTCGCCAGTCCTTTTCTTGGCGGGACGTTACCCGCTCTCGCATCCTAAGCAGGATGTCTTGCTTGCCCCCGCCTGTCGGGAGCGCGTGCGATCCTATCGCAATTGCGAAGGGGCGTCCATGGCCGAGATGCGCTTTGGCAAAAGTTCGGCAATCGTTTGGATACCCCTTCCCGGATTCGCTCAATCCTTGCCTTCGGTAATGCCCAGCAGCTTGAGTTTGCGATGCAGCGCGGAACGCTCCATGCCGATGAAGGTCGCGGTGCGCGAGATATTGCCGGAAAATCGGCGAATCTGGATACGCAGATATTCGCGCTCGAAACTTTCGCGCGCTTCCCGCAGGGGCGCGCCCATGATGGCGGACTGGCCCATCCCCTCCCCACCGCCGCCGCTGGTGAGTTCGGCGGGCAGCATGTCCAGTTCGATCCGGCCGATCCGGTCGCCCGGCGCCAGGATCATCGTGCGTTCGATCACGTTGCGGAGCTGACGCACATTGCCCGGCCACTCATTGGCCTGCAATGCCGCCATGGCGTCACTGGCGATTTCGGGCGGCGGCACCCGCCGTTCGGCAGCGAAGCGGGCGAGATAATGTTCGACCAGCGGCGGAATATCGTCGCGCCGTTCCGACAGCGGCGGAATGGCCAGCGGCACGACGTTGAGGCGATAGAAGAGATCTTCGCGGAAACGGCGCTCCTCAATCTCGCTCGCCAGATTGAGCGCGGTCGAGGAGATGACGCGGACGTCCACCTTCACCTGCCGCTGGCCGCCGACGCGGGTGAAGCTCTGGTCGGTCAGGACGCGAAGGATCTTGCCCTGCGTCGTGATCGGCATGTCGGCGATTTCATCGAGATAGAGCGTGCCGCCATGCGACTGCTCCAGAAAGCCGGGGCGCACGAGGCCGCTGGGGTCTTCGACGCCGAACAGTTCCTCTTCGACCCGGTCCGGGTCCATGCGCGCGGCGGCGACGATGATGAAGGGCGAATCAGCGCGGCCGCTCCAGCTGTGGAGCATCCGCGCGGCGACTTCCTTGCCGACGCCGGCGGGGCCGGAGATGAGGACCCGGCTGCCGGTGCCGGCGACCTTCTTGATCGTGGCACGCACGCCGTTGATCGACGCCGATGTGCCGGTCAGTTCGTCATCCTGGCCGAAGCGCGCGCGCAGCACCTGATTTTCGCGCCGCAGCCGCTCCGTCTCCGTCGCGCGGGCGACAAGGTGGAGCAGGCGATCGGCCTCGAACGGCTTTTCGATGAAGTCGGCCGCGCCCTTGCGGATCGCGGCGACGGCAGTGTCGATATTGCCATGGCCTGAAATCATCAGGACAGGGACGGTGGGATCGCGGCGCTTGATCTCATCAAGCAGTTCCAGGCCGTCCATGCGGGAGCCCTGCAACCAGACGTCGAGCAGGACCAGCGACGGGCGCCGGTTGTCCAGCGCCTCGATCGCGCTGTCGCTGTTGGCCGCGGTCCGCGTCGTGAACCCTTCATCTTCCAGTACGCCCGCGACCAGATCGCGAATGTCCTCTTCATCGTCGACAATCAGAATATCAAGTGCCATTGGCCGTCACTTTTCCTTTTGGCAGGGCTATAATTTGCCCTTCTTCCATTTTTTCGAGCGCCCCTGCGGCGAAGCGCAATGTCACGCATGCGCCTCCCCCCTGTGCATCGTCGAAGCGGATCTCGCCCAGATGCTCTTCGACAATCTTCTTGACGATGGCGAGGCCAAGGCCGGTGCCCTTGGTCCGCGTCGTCATATAAGGTTCCAATATCCGGTCGCGTTCGGGCGGCAGCCCGATCCCGTCGTCCCGGACCGTGATAATGATGTCGTCGCCCGATTGACCAAGCGCCATGCGCACATGTCCATGCGGGCCGCCATCTTCAGAAACTGGTTTTTGTTCAATCGATTCCACGGCATTCTTGACGATGTTCGTCAAGGCCTGGCCCAACTGACGTCGGTCGCATACCAAGTCCAGATCGGGCAGGTCCGCCTCATATTCGAAGCGGATATCGGGATGCGCGACCTCATGCAGGAACAGGGCGTGGCGCGCGATGTCGCCGACCGCTTCGCGCCGGAACACCGGCTTGGGCATGCGGGCGAAGGAGGAGAATTCATCCACGATGCGGCGCAGATCGCCCACCTGCCGCACGATCGTGCCGGTCAGGCGCGTGAAGGTCGCTTTGTCGCTCGTCACCTCTTCGGCATAGCGACGTTGCAGACGCTCGGCGGCCAGTTGGATCGGGGTCAGCGGGTTCTTGATCTCATGCGCGATGCGGCGGGCGACGTCGGACCAGGCGGCACGGCGCTGATCCGACAGTTGCTGCGTGATATCGTCGAAGGTCAGGATATGGCGCGAGGCGTCCTGCGAGCGCTTCACCGCCAGCGTGCGCAGGTCGCCATGGGCGCGCACCTGCACGATGCCGGCACTTTCCTCCAACGCGATGAATTCGGCCAGTTCGGCCGACACCTTGAGCAGCGGGCGGCCGACCGGATCGTCGCCCTCCTCCACCAGGATCGCGGCGGCCGAGCTGTTGAGCAGCTGCACCACGCCGTCGAAATCGACGGACAGCACGCCGGCGCTGACGCCAGACAGGATCGCCTCGATAAAGGCGCGGCGTTCGTCCAGCTGGCTGTTGGCGGCGACCAAGGCGCCGGTCTGCGCCTCCAGCCTTTGCGTCATGCGGTTGAAGGCAGCGGCCAGCGTGCCGATTTCGTCACGCGATTTGGGACCGGTGACGCGCGCCGACAGATCACCCGCCGTGATCCGCCGCGCGGCCGTCACCAGTTCGTTGACCGGCCGCACCATCCAGTCCGCCACCGCCAGCGCGATATAGACGGCGATGCCGACCAGCAGCAGCGACCCCACGAACAGAGCGATGTTGAACCTCAGTTGGAGCGCGCGGGATTGCGCGGCGAACAGGTCGTAATCCGACAAAACCTTCTGCGCGCGCGCGACGTTGGAGAAGGAGGAACTGTCAGCGTTGCGGGATGCGTAGAGATAGACCTTCGAACCGGGATAGAGCAGGGTCACCGCGTCGATCTGATTATTGCGGGTCTGGACGACGATCGTCTCCCCCTGCCCCAGTCGCTTGACCACTTCGGGCGTCAGCTTGTCGGCGGCGGGGCGGTTTTCCGGATCGACCGTGGCCGCCGTTCGCGCGATACCGTCCTTGCCCAGCTCGATGATCGCCGCGCGGCTCAGCTTGCGGCCGACCACCTGATAGAGAAGATATTCGGCGAAGCGCGGGCTGTTCACCTGCGAATCCGTCAATTCCTTGCGCAGGTCGCTCGACATGGTGACCGTCTCGTCGCCCACTTCGCGCAAATTTTGTTCATAATAGCCGCGCGCCAGGTCGCTGGCATTTTGCAGCATGCTGCGCGCGCTGTCCGAAAACCAGAATTGCACGCCATATTGGAACAGCAAAGACGCGAAGATCACCACCAGCAGCATCGGCACGCTGGCCACGATCGAGAAGATGGCGACCAAGCGGACGTGCAACTGACCGTCGCTGCCGATGGCGGATTGCGCCGCGCGCCGCTTGGCCACGCGCCGCCCCAGCAGCATCAGCAGCGCGATCGCCGGCACCAGATTGGCCACCAGCAGCAAGGCGACGATGGGCGGGGTGAGCAGCGTATAGGATTGGCCGCTGCCCGACAGGATATAATAGGTCAGGCCCGCCATGCCCAGGAACAGGGCCAGGGCCAGGGTGAAGCCCTCCACCAAAGAGGCCAGACGCCCGTGGCGCAGGAAGGCCGGCAATTGCCTCCGCCATGCCGATGCCCGCTTGGGCAATGTCGTCGCGCCACTCATCGTGGCTTTGTTACAACAAGGACCGTGCCCGTTCAAACACAGTATTTGATTAAAACCCTGTCGCTGGTCGAGGAAGACCGTCGGTTCGTCCCGGCAAAGGATTGAGAGCGGGCTTCAATCCGATCAATCGTTGAGGCGCAGCTGCATGGGATCCAGCCCATAGTCGGTCAGCTTCTTGCGCAAGGTGTTGCGATTGATGCCCAGCAAGCCCGCCGCGCGGATCTGGTTGCCATCGACGCTCGCCAGCGCTTCCTGAAGCAGGATCGGTTCGACCACGGCCAGCAGATCGTCATGCAGGGCACGGTTGGGCTGGGCAAGGCCAATGCCGAGCTGGCGCCTCGCCCATTCGCGCACGGCATGGGCCAGTTGATCGGCGGGCGCGGCATAGTCCGCCGGCACCGCGTCGAGCGGCAGCATATGCCGCAAAATCTCGGCCGTGATGACGTTTTCGCGGCTCAGCACCGACAGCCGCTGCATCAGATTTTGGAGTTCTCGCACATTGCCGGGCCAGTGATAGGCCATCAGCAATTGGGCGGCATCGTCGGCCAGCGTCTTGCGCGGCAAGCCCTCCAACGCGGCGCGCTCCATGAAATGGCGAGCGAGCAGAATGACATCCTCGCGCCGCTCGCGCAGGGCCGGAAGCGCGATGGGCACGACATTCAGGCGATAATAAAGATCCTGCCGGAAGCGCCCATCCTCGATCAACAGGGGCAGATCCTTGTTGGTCGCGGCGATGATGCGGACATTGACCCGCACCGGCTTCGACCCGCCCACCGTCGTGACCTCGCCCGATTGCAGTACGCGCAGCAGACGCGTCTGCGCTTCCATCGGCATGTCGCCGATTTCGTCGAGAAACAGCGTTCCGCCCTGCGCCTGCTCGAATTTGCCGGCGGTGCGGGCATGGGCGCCGGTAAAGGCGCCCTTTTCATAGCCGAACAGCTCCGCTTCGATCAGTTCGCGCGGAATCGCCGCCATGTTGATCGCGATGAAGGGCTTGGTGCGGCGCTGGCCCAGGCTGTGGATCGCTTCGGCCACCAGTTCCTTGCCCGTCCCCGATTCGCCCAAGACCAGAATGGACAGGTCGTTGGACAGGACGCGGGCGATGGTGCGATAGACTTCCTGCATCGCCGGCGATCGACCGACGAGCGGCAGGCCGTCATGCGGCAGGCCCGGCTCACCCTCCGGTTCCTCCGAGCCTTGGCGCGTACCGAGCGCGTCGGACACGGCGCGCGTCAGTTCGTTGAGGTCGAAGGGCTTGGGCAGATATTCGAACGCGCCCTTCTCGGTCGCGCGGATCGCGGTGTTGAGCGTGTTCTGCGCCGACAGGATGATGACGTTGAGGTCGGGGCGGTCCGCGATGATATCCGCCACGCCGTCCAGGCCGTCGCCATCAGGCAGCATCACGTCGGTGATGAGGATGTCGGGCACAAAACTGTCCATCAGCGCGCTGCGTTCGCGGATGGACGCAGCGGTCTTCACCTTATGCCCCTGCCGCCGCAGCGCTTCGCCCACAACTACGCAAATGGCGGGATCGTCGTCGACGACCAATATGGTGCCGGTCGCCGCCATCAGCCCATGCTCATCGGCAGGAGGATGCGGAAGGTGGATTCGCCCGCTTCGGTATCGCGCGAATATTGCACGAAGCCGCTCATATCGCGGACCAGCTTGTCCACCAGAGCGAGGCCCAACCCCTGCCCGTCCCGCTTGCCGGTGATGAAGGGATTGAAGAGATGGTCAAGAATATGTTCGGGCACGCCAGGTCCATTGTCGATGACGAGGATTTCGATCGGCAGCACGGCGCTGCCCTTGCCACCCCCAACCACGACGGACACGCCGTGGCGGAAAGCGGTTTCCACCCTGATTCGGGGATTATCCGTATATTCCAACGCTTCCGCTGCATTCTTCAGCAGGTTTATCATCACCTGCACCAATGCATCATCGTTGATGTTGGCAAATGGCAAGGATGGATCATAATGTTTTATGATCTTTATATTTTTTGCAAACCCCGCTGCAGCGATCCCGGCCGCGCGGTCGATCAGCGGATAGATGTTCCCGCCATGACATTCCAGGGTCCGGTCGGTCGTGAAATCCTGCATCCGGTCGATCAGGGCGGCGATCCGGTCCACCTCGTTACAGATCAGCTGCGTCAGAGCGGCGTCGCGCCCGCCATGACTGGATTCCAGAAGTTGCGCGGCGCCACGAATGCCCGACAGCGGGTTCTTGATCTCATGCGCCAGGATCGCTGCCGCGCCCATGGCGGAGCGCGCGCCGCCCGCCGATCCGCGATGGCCGATCTTGCGAGCCTGGCTCTGGGCATGGAGCGACACGACCCGCCAGCCATCATGATCGACGATCGGGGAGATCATCAGGTCCACCTCCATTTCGGCGGTGCGGCCGGCATGGACCTTTATGTCATAGGCGGCGATCGGCTTGTTGCTGTGCCAGATATCGAAGCGGGCGCCAGCCTCCGCGATGCGGATGGTGCGCGCCACGTCGCTACCGATGATGGCCGATCGCGCCATGTTCAGCAGGGTTTCGGCCCGCACATTGGCTTCGGATATGCCGTTGTCCGGCCGGACGAGCAGGGTCGCGACCGGCAAAGCCGTCATCTGTTCGGTCAGCGAAGGTCCGTCCTGCGCCATGCGGAGTGGCGGGACGGACGTCAGCAGGTTGGTCATGCAGCCTTGCGCAAAGCAGCGGCACGCAGCGCTTGCGCATCGAGGCCGCTGGCGATCAGCGGTTCGTAGAAACGGGCCAGCATGTCGAGCACCACATCGGCATCGGGTTGCTGGTTCACGGCGTTGCGGAACTCGGCGGAACCGGTCAGCCCCTTGGTGTACCAGCCGATATGCTTGCGCGCCATATTGACACCGGTGTAGGTGTCATAATGTTCGAGCATTGCGTGATAATGCCCGATGATAGCGTGATATTGTTCTTCGAGCGATGGATCGGGAAGGCGGGTGCCGTCAGCCAGCCAGGCCATGACCTGACCGATCAGCCAAGGCCGGCCATAAGCGCCGCGACCGATCATCACGCCATCCGCGCCGCTCTGCTCCAGGGCGGTGTCGGCATCCTCGATCGAACAGATGTCACCATTGACGATCACAGGCAGTTTCACCGCATCCTTGACCGAACGAACGAAGGCCCAGTCGGCCGACCCCTTGTACATCTGGTTACGGGTGCGGCCATGGACGGTGATGAGCTTGGCGCCCAGATCCTCGGCGATATGGGCGAGTTCCGGGGCGTTGAGGCTGCTATGGTCCCAGCCCATGCGCATTTTCACGGTGACGGGCACATCGACCGCCTCCACCGTCGCCTTGATCAGCGAGGCGGCGAGCGGCAGGTCGCGCATCAGCGCGCTGCCCGCGTCGCCATTGACGACCTTCTTCACCGGGCAACCCATATTGATGTCGATGATCGCCGCGCCGCGATCCGCGTTCAGCTTGGCAGCCTCGGCCATTTCCCTGGGCGAGCAGCCGGCCAGTTGCATCGACACCGGCTCTTCCAAGGGGTGCCAGGCGGCCTTTTGCAAGGATTGCCGCGTTTCGCGGATCATCGCGGCGGACGCGATCATTTCCGTCACGTTGAGGCCGCAGCCATAGCGGCGCACCAGCGTGCGGAAGGGCATGTCGGTGACGCCGGTCATCGGCGCCAGCACGACGGGCATGTCGATGGACACAGGGCCGATGGAAATAGGAGCGAGTTTGCGCATGATCTGTTTCGAAATACTGCCTAAAAAACAGGCAGCCCTTAGCGGAAAATGGGTCGGGCGGCAAGCGACTCCCCCTTTCGGCCGGTTCCCCTTTCGATCCGTCCCGCGACCCGCTATGCGCCGTGGGATGACATCACAACGCAAGATCGTCGCGCTGATCGTCGCAGCCGGCCAGGGCAGCCGGGCGGGCGGCGACATTCCCAAACAGTTTCGCATGGTGGCCGGCAAGGCCGTGCTGGCCCATGCCTATGATGCGCTGGCGACGCATGGCGGCGGCGATGCGGTCCATATCATGCTGGGCGATGGGCAGGAGGATCAGGCGCGCGCGCTGCTGGGTGATCGGGCCGCGACGTTCGTCACCGGAGCGGACAGCCGCCGCGGGTCGGTGCGCGCGGGGCTGGAAGCGATCGCGGGGGCGGGTGGCGCGGATATCGTCCTGATCCATGATGCCGCCCGACCCTTCCTGCCTGGCGCGGTCATCGATCGACTGCTTGCCGCGCTAGACGATGCGACGGGCGCCATCCCCGCTTTGCCCGTTGCCGATACGCTGGTGCGTGGCGACGGCGCGATCATGGGCGATACGGTGGACCGCGCCGCTCTGCACCGCGTGCAGACGCCGCAGGCTTTCCATTTCGACGCCATCTTGGCGGCGCATCGCGCATGGGATGACGCGCGCGAGGCGACCGATGACGCGCAGATATTGAGGGCCTGGGGCCATGACGTCATTTTGGTGCAAGGCGACGAAAGGCTTGAAAAATTGACCTATCCGCAAGACTTCGCCCGCGCCGAGGCGGCCCATGCCACGCCGCGCCATACCCGCGTCGGCATGGGCTATGACGTCCACCGACTCGCCCCCAACGAAGAATTGTGGCTCGGCGGCATTTTGGTCCCGCATGATCGGGGGCTGGCTGGGCATAGCGATGCCGACGTCGCGCTCCATGCTATCGTCGATGCGATGCTCGGCGCGCTGGCGGAGGGCGATATCGGCAGCCATTTCCCGCCGTCAGACCCGCAATGGAGCGGCGCCGCGTCCGACCGTTTCTTGGCCTATGCGCGGGATCGGGTTGCGGTGCGCGACGGCATCATCGGCCATATCGACCTGACCATTATCTGCGAGGCGCCCAAGATCGGCCCGCATCGCGACGCCATGCGCGCGCGGATCGCAGAGATATTGGAAGTGCCGATCGACCGGGTCAGCGTGAAGGCGACGACGACCGAGCGGCTGGGCTTTGCCGGCCGGCGCGAAGGCATCGCCGCGCAAGCGGTTGCCACCCTGTCCCTTCCCGCGCTATCCTGACCCCATGCCAGATACGATCCTGCCGGCCCAGTTGGTCGAACTCGCCGAAAAGGTCATCATCGCCAACCGTCGCGCCGGGCGCACGATCGCGGTTGCGGAAAGCTGCACCGGGGGCCTGGTGTCCGCCGCGCTCACCGAAATCGCGGGATCATCCGACGTGTTCGACGCCGGTTTCATCACCTATTCCAACGACATGAAGGCGGAACTTCTGAAAGTTTCGCATGATGTGCTGGACACGTTCGGCGCCGTTTCCATCGCCACCGCATGGGCCATGGCGCAGGGCGCACTCAAGAAAAGCCACGCCCATGTCGCGGTCGCCATCACCGGCATCGCCGGGCCGGGCGGCGGCACCGAACAAAAGCCGGTCGGCACCGTCGTCTTCGCCCGCGCAGAACGCGGTGCCAGCCCCGACAAGGTCGTGGCCGACATGCATCATTTCGAAAATAATGGCCGGGGCGGCGTCCGCCTTCAGGCAGCGCTGTGCGCGCTGGAACTGCTGTTACCCGACTCGCCTGCGTAAAGCTGCGCGGCGCGGGTTTCGAACGCGCCGATCATCTTGCGCAATGCCTTGTCGAAAAACTGGCCGGCCAGCATTTCGAACAGCCGGTTCTTGAATTCGAACTCGACCTCGAAATCGACCAGCACTCCGCCCTGCCCGTCGTCGCGGAACGCCCACTCATTGTGCAGATGCTTGAGCGGACCGTCGAGATAATCCACCCGGACATGATCCGGACGATGCTTGTGGACGCGAGAGGTGAAGCTTTCCTTCACCCCTTTGAAGCCCACGATCATGTCCGCAACCATTTCCGTCTCGCTGTCGGATCGGACGCGGATCGCGCTGATCCAGGGCAGGAATTCCGGATAGGCCTCTACATTCGACACCAAGTCGAACATCTGCGTCGGCGTATAGGGAAGGTGGCGCGTTTCCTGATGCTTGGGCATGGAATGATCAGGCCTTGGCCAGTGCCGCCTTGGCGAGCTTCGCTTCGCGCGCGGCCTTCATTTCGGCGAAATCCTTGCCGGCATGATAGCTGGAACGCGTGAGCGGACTGGACGCCACCTGAAGGAAGCCCTTGGCCCGCGCGATCGCCGCATAGGCATTGAACGCTGCGGGGGTGACGAATTCCATCACCTTGGCATGTTTGGGCGTGGGCTGAAGATATTGCCCCATGGTCAGGAAATCGATATCGGCCGAGCGCATATCGTCCATCACCTGATGCACTTCCAGACGCTCTTCGCCCAGGCCCAGCATGATGCCAGATTTGGTGAAGATGGACGGATCAAGCCGCTTGACCGACTCCAGCAGGCGCAGCGACGCATAATAGCGCGCGCCGGGGCGGATGGTCGGGTAGAGGCGCGGCACCGTCTCCAGATTATGGTTGTAGACGTCCGGGCGGGCGGTGACGATCATTTCGACCGCGCGCTCATGCTTGTTGCGGAAGTCGGGCGTCAGGATCTCGATCGTCGTGTTCGGCGTCGTGCGGCGCAACGCCTCGATCACCTTCACGAATTGCGAGGCACCGCCGTCGGGCAGGTCGTCGCGATCGACCGAGGTGATGACGATATGTTCCAGGCCCATTTCGGCGCAGGCATCGGCCAAATTCTGCGGCTCATTGGGATCGACCTTGCGCGGCATGCCGGTCTTCACGTTGCAGAAGGCGCAGGCGCGCGTGCAGACATCGCCCAGGATCATCACCGTGGCGTGCTTCTTCGTCCAGCATTCGCCGATATTGGGACAGGCCGCTTCCTCGCACACCGTCGCGAGCTTCTTGTCGCGCATCAACTGGCGGGTTTCGTTATAGCCTTTGCTGGTCGGCGCCTTGACGCGGATCCAGTCGGGCTTGCGAACGCGCTCAGGATTATTAGCAGACTGAGCGGACACGGGGATCGGGCTGATGTCGTTCATGTGCCCCAGATAGCGATGCCGGGCCGCTCTTGCCAGTCCTGTCTTTGTGCGGCACATCTGCGCCCATGACCGACTTTGCTGACATGATCACCGGCTATCGCCGCTTCCGCACCACCGGCTGGAGCCAGCAGCGCGAACGATGGGACGAACTGAGCGAAGGGCAAAGCCCCAAGGTGATGGTGATCGCCTGTTCGGACAGCCGAGTCGATCCGGCGCAGATTTTCGATACCAGCCCCGGCGAGATTTTCGTCGTGCGCAACGTGGCCGCTCTGGTGCCGCCGTTTGAAACCAATCCCGGCTGGCATGGCGTGTCGGCGGCACTGGAATTTGCGGTGCAGGTGCTGAAAGTCGGCGAAATCGTCGTCATGGGCCACGGCAAATGCGGTGGTTGCAAGGCGGCGCTCAGCCAGGATCTGAAGGATGCGCCTCCGGGCGAGGGCGGCTTCATCCATAACTGGATCGAATTGCTGGACGACGCTCGCGACGTGGTGGTGGAGCAATATGGCGAGCAGCGCGACCGCAACGTGGAACGCGCCATGGAGCAGGAAGGCGTGAAGGTCAGCCTGAAGAATCTGCGCAGCTTCCCCTGTGTCCGCGCCAAGGAGAAGAGCGGCGAATTGAAGCTGGTCGGCAGCTTCTTCGCCATATCCGACGGCCAACTGCATATATTGAACGAAGAAAGCGGCGCCTTCGCGCCCGCCTGAAAGGATAGCATAGCATGGCCACAGGGCAGGAAGGCCGCGGCAATATCGCCCTGCTGATCGACGCGGATAATGCGTCGGCGGCACATTTCGATTCGGTCATGACCGTGCTGGCGGAACTGGGCACGGTGAATATCCGCCGCGCCTATGGCAATTGGAGCAAGGCGACGCTCAAGACATGGGCGGCTCTGTCGGTCGCCCATGCGATCGAACCGCAGCAGCAGTTCGACCTGACCAAGGGCAAGAACGCCACCGACATGAAGATGACGATCGACGCCATGGACCTGATGGCGTCGGGCCGGGTCGATGGTTTCGGCCTGATGTCCAGCGATAGCGACTTTACGCCGCTGGCGACTCGCATCCGCCAGCAGGGCATCCCCGTCTATGGCTTCGGATCGGCCAACACGCCCGAAGGTTTCCGCCGGGCCTGTACCCGCTTCCTCAATGTCGCAGCGCTCAAGCCTGCCGAAATACCGGTGGCCGCCAAGGCGCCGGTCAGGAAAGCGACACCCGCCAGCGTCGCACCGGCCAAGGCAGCGCCGGCAAAGGCTGCCGCCGCGCCGGTCGCGCCCCCACCGGCTCCTGCGCCGCCCCCTGCCAAGGCGGTCGACGCCGAGGTCGTTCGCTTGCTGATCGACGCCTATGACGAAGCGAAGCGGGACGAGCGCGGCTTCGTGGCATTGGGTCCGGTGGGACAGCGCGTGGGCAACCGCTCCAGCTTCGACGTGCGCAACTATGGTTTCAAGCGGCTGTCCGACTTGGTCGGCGCGATCCCCAACTTCATCACCGAAGTGCGCGAGGGCGGCCAGACCTGGATCAAGCGGGTCAAGTGACGCCATGATCGCCCGGCATCTGATGATCCATGGCCGGGTGCAGGGCGTCTGGTATCGGGCCTGGACCGTGGAAACGGCTCGCGGCCTGGGGCTGACGGGATGGGTCCGCAACCGGACGGACGGCAGCGTCGAAGCCGTGATCGAAGGTGAAGACGCTTCGGTCGCGCAATTTATGGCGCTGGCCCAAGACGGCCCGCCGGCGGCAGACGTGGCGCGGATCGAAGCGACCGACATGGCGGTGACGCCCTTCGCGGCATTCGAGAAACGCCCGACCGCCTGAGCGCGATAGCTTTTCCCCAGCCCCTTCCACCCGCGCTTTACGCCGCCCTGCGGATCGTGCAGCCTCCTGCGTCTTGCATGGGTGAAGGGGACAGGCCTTGCGGGCAGGGATGGCGGCGATCGTCGGTATAACATGGTTGTTGGCAACCGGCGTAGTGGCCGGTCAGCCGGCATGGCGCTGGCCGCACCTGCCCGCCGGCATCGCCGCACCGACTGTCCCGGTCGATAACGGCATGAGCGCGGCCAAGGTCGCGCTGGGCCGTCGCCTTTTCTACGATCGGGCTTTGTCGCGGGACGGCAGCATGGCCTGTGCCGATTGCCACCAGCAATCGCACGGCTTCAGCGATGGCCAGCCGACCCATGTCGGCGTAACCGGCGACATGGGCGTGCGCAATGTACCCGGCCTGGCCAACCTCGCCTGGCGCAGCGGCTTTACCTGGACAGAAGCAGGCATCACGTCGCTGGAGGCGCAGGCGATGGTGCCCATGACCGGCACCAAGCCGGTCGAAATGGGCATGGCGGGACATGAAGCGCAACTGACCCAGCGATTGAATGCAGATCCCTGTTATCGCCTGCTATTCCTGCGGGCCTTTCCCAAGGCGCCGGATGGCGCGAATTATGCCAGGGTTACGCAAGCGCTGGGCGCTTTTCAGCGCACGATGATTTCGTTCGGCAGTCCGCATGACCGGGGCATGCTGACGCCTCTTGCGCAGAAGGGTGCGGCGCAGTTTGCAGTGGCAGGATGCGCAACCTGCCATAGCGGCCCGGACTTGACCGACGGGCAGGTTCATTATGTCGGCACGGCCGCCTTGGGTGAAGCGGACGGCAGCCTGTATGGCGGCAAGCCGCTGCCGCCCGGTTTCGAGCCGCCACCAGAACAGTTTCGTACGCCATCGCTCCGCAATGTCGCGATGACAGGCCCCTGGCTCCATGATGGCCAAAGCCCGAGCATGGACGCTGCGATCCGCCGTCATGCCGCCGCCCAACTGGCTGGCGTCGACATGAGCGCCCTACTGGCCTTCCTCGATTCGCTGACCGATCCTGACTTTCTGACCAACAAGGATCTTGGTCCGCCACCGGCCGGCTGCCCGGTGAACGTCGGATAAAAAAAAAGGGCCGATCCGTGCGGACCAGCCCTGAAAGTTTTTAGGAGAGGATGCCTGAAAGGCCCGCTCTCTATGAAATGTTAGCGCCACCATCGCAATTGCGAAAAATTCAGGTGCGATTGCAAAAACTGCAATCGCACCTGCGGCGACGGATTAACGGGTGAGCTTCTTGTAGGCCAGCGCGGTCGGGCGATCGGCCGCATCGCCCAGGCGACGGCGCTTATCTTCCTCATAGGCTTCGAAATTGCCTTCGAACCATTCGACATGGCTGTTGCCTTCGAACGCCAGAATGTGGGTGGCAAGGCGATCGAGGAAGAAGCGGTCATGGCTGATGACCACGGCGCAGCCAGCGAAATTTTCGATGGCTTCTTCCAGCGCGCCCAGCGTTTCGACGTCGAGATCGTTGGTCGGTTCGTCGAGCAGCAACACGTTGCCACCCTTTTTCAGCATCTTGGCGATGTGGACGCGGTTGCGCTCACCACCCGACAGCTTGCCGACATTCTTCTGCTGGTCCTGCCCCTTGAAGTTGAAGGCGCCGACATAGGCACGGGTCGACATGTCGTGGCCGTTGACCTTCACATAATCCAGGCCGTCCGACACTTCTTCCCAGACATTCTTGGTGTCGTCCAGATGGTCGCGGCTCTGATCGACGAAGCCCAGTCGCACGGTGGTGCCCATGTCGATCTCGCCCGAATCGGGCGTTTCCTGACCGGTGATCAGCTTGAACAGGGTCGATTTACCCGCACCGTTCGGCCCGATGACACCCACGATGCCACCCGGCGGCAACAGGAAGGACAGATCCTCGAACAGCAGCTTGTCGCCGAATGCCTTGGTGATGTTCTTGAATTCGATCACCTTGCCGCCCAGGCGCTCAGGCACCTGAATGACGATCTGGGCCTTGCCGGGCGAACGGTTGTTCTGCCCTGCGACCAGTTCCTCGAACTTCTTGATACGCGCCTTGGACTTGGTCTGGCGGCCCTTGGTGCCGGCCCGGATCCATTCCAGCTCGTCGTTGATCGCCTTCTGGCGGCCGGTCGCTTCGCGATCTTCCTGTTCCAGACGCTTGGCCTTCTTCTCCAGATAGGTGGAGTAGTTGCCTTCATAGGGGAAATATTTTCCGCGATCGAGTTCCAGGATCCAGCCCACGACATTGTCGAGGAAGTAGCGATCATGGGTGATCATCAGGACCGACCCGGCATATTCCTTCAGGTGATTTTCCAGCCAAGTGACGCTTTCGGCATCCAGATGGTTGGTCGGTTCGTCGAGCAGCAGGATGTCGGGCTTCTGGATCAGCAGGCGCGTGAGCGCGATACGGCGCTTTTCACCGCCCGACAGGCTTTCCACCGACCAGTCGGACGGCGGGCAGCGCAATGCTTCCATCGCGATTTCCAACTGGTTGTCGAGCGTCCAGCCATCGACCGCGTCGATCTGTTCCTGGAGCGTGCCCATTTCCTCCATCAGCGCGTCGAAATCGACGTCTTCCGGCGGATCGGCCATGATCATGCTGATCTCGTTGAAACGGTCCATCTTGTCCGCGATCTCGCGGGCGCCGTCCTTCACATTTTCCAGCACCGACTTGTTGGGATCGAGCTGCGGCTCCTGCGGCAGATAGCCGACCGTGATATTCTCGCCCGGCCAGGCTTCACCGCTGAAATCGGTGTCGATGCCGGCCATGATCTTGATCAGGGTCGACTTACCCGCACCGTTCGGGCCGACGATACCGATCTTGGACCCGCGGTAGAATTGCAGGTTGATATTGCTCAACACCGGCTTGGCCGCGCCGGGGAAGGTCTTCGTCATGCTCTTCATGACATAGGCATATTGCGAGGATGCGGACATAGGTGCGCGCTGCTCCGAAATCAGGACGGGAAAGTCGGTTTGAAAATCTGCGCCGAGTTAGCGGACGCGGAACATATTGGCAAATGAGGGATGCCCCGTTACGCCTTCACCCATGCAGAAAATCCGATCGGGCCCGCTCGCCGCCCTCCTCCTTGGCAGCATCTTCACCCCGGTTCTGGCCCATGCGGCCGATGGCAGCGCGATTCGCGAAGCGGCGCTCAAGGACGATGTCGCCTGGGACATTACCGAAGGGCTGACCACGGAAGTCGGCCCCCGCCCCGCCGGCACCGCGCAAGAAGCGCTCGCCCGCGACTGGTCTGTGGCCAAGCTCAAGGCACTGGGCTTTTCCAATGTCCGCGCCGAATCCTATAAGATGCCGGTGTGGCAGCGCGTGCGCGACGAAGCGCATATCGTCAGCCCCTTCCCGCAAAATCTGGTCGTGGCAGCGCTGGGCAATAGCGGTTCCACCCCCGAAGCGGGAATCGAAGGCGAGATCGTCTATTTCCCGACCATCGCCGACCTGCTGGCGGCGCCCGACGGCAGCCTGAAGGGCAAGATCGCCTTTGTCAGTCATGAGATGAAGGCGGCGCAGGACGGTTCGGGCTATGGCTATTTTGGTGCGGCCCGCCGCCAGGGACCGAGTGTGGCGGCCAAGAAGGGCGCGATCGCCATTCTCGTCAAGTCGATCGGCACCGACCATCACCGCATCGCCCATACCGGCGTGCAGATGTGGGCCGAAGGCGTGACGCCGATCCCTGCCGTGGCGCTGAGCGTGCCCGATGCCGAGCAGCTGGCCCGTATCGCCGCGCGCGGCAAGCCGGTGCGCCTGCATCTGACCGCCGTGTCGAAGCGATTGAAGGACCAGCCTTCGGGCAATGTCATCGCCGAAATCCCCGGCACCGATCCCAAGGCCGGACTGGTCGTCGCCGCCTGCCACCTCGACAGTTGGGATCAGGGCACCGGCGCGATCGACGACGCATCGGGCTGCGGCATCATCGCCGCTGCCGCGTTGCAGGTGGCGAAGGCGGGCCAGCCGCGCCGCACCATCCGCGTTCTGTTTGCCGGTGCCGAAGAAGTGGGCGGCGATGGTGGCCGCGCTTATTTCGCCGCTCATGGCAAGGAGCCGCATGCGCTGGTGGCGGAATCGGATTTCGGCGCGGACAAGGTGTGGCGGGTCGATTTCACCCTGCCGACCGGCCATGACGCCCTCACCGCGCGCATTGCGCAGGGCTTGGCCCCGCTTGGCATCGTGCCGAGCAAGGACAAGGCCCATGGCGGATCGGACATCGAACCGCTGGTCACGGCCGGCGTCCCGGTGATCGACCTGCAACAGGACGGCACCCGCTATTTCGACATTCACCACACGCCGGACGATACGCTGGACAAGGTGGATCCCGCGCAGTTGCGTCAGAATGTCGCGGCATGGGCCGTCACGCTCGATAGCGTCGCCAACGCGCCAGAATCCATGGGCGTTAACTGAACTTTTATAGTAGAGAACGCCCTGCCGCGTGATTCCATCGTCTCACCGGCGCAGAAAAGCATTGATTTGTGCAACGCACACGTTAATGCGGGTCGCTCGCGTAGGGTCACATTTGTAACGTGCCAGACGCGGCATAATGCTATGGGAGCCGTACACAATGAAGAAGATCGCTGTTGTTTTCGCTTCGGCCAGCCTGATGGCCCTCGCTGCTTGCGGTGAGAAGCCGGCCAACGAAACCGCGAACGCTTCGAACGCCGTTGTTGAAAACGTTGTCGAAAACGCCGCTAACGCTGCCGACAACGCTGCGAACGCCGCCAATGTTGCTGCGAACGCCGCCAACGTTGCTGAGAACGCCGCGAACGCTGCGCACTAATCTTCGCGTTAGCGAGATTTCCGAAGGGCGGGCCTTTATGGCCCGCCCTTTTTGTTTGTGCGCGCAGCATGGATCGCCGACCAGCCGCCGCATAGGCATCGCCCGACAGTGAGCGGGCGTCGCGTACCAAGCCGGTGGCGCGGGCCGCTACGATGGTATCAAGAGAATGGATCGGGATGACATGCCCTTCCACCGCCCGACAAGCGCCGCATAAGCGGGCGCTTCAGGACAGGCCAGATCGGTGGAAAAGGATGAGTGGTCGGGGAGACAGGATTCGAACCTGCGACATCCTGCTCCCAAAGCAGGCGCGCTACCAGACTGCGCTACTCCCCGACGAGGGGCGGCCTTGCCGGGAAAATTGCGCTTCGTCAATCGCGATTGGGCAATCAGTGAAAGAAAAGCCACAAAAGCAGAATGATTGGAATGGGCACGCCCAGCAACCACAACAATATGCCCTTGCCCATGTCAGTCTCTCCTTACTGTATAAGGATCAAACCCTTGAATGGGCAGGGATGTTCCGCCGCGTAGACAGCGGCCATGAAGGTGCCTGCGTCCCTGACCCGGTGAGGTCCGCAGATCGGGATATATCCTGTTTGCGCATGGCGCCCGTCACCGCAAGCGGTCGGCTTGGCCAAGTTGCGGATCTATCCGTTCAGGATGCAAATCGGGGCGGGAAGCTGCCCATGCCCCCTCGCTCCAAAATGCACGGTCGATGCGGACATCCTCACAGCGGCGCGCACCGCAACGGGTAAGCCACTCATCTGCCTGTCATGCGCTGGATAGACGCCGGGCGTCACTCCGCCGCAATCACGCCCTCATGTTCCGCCTCGAACAAGGCGCTCAGTACGCGGCGGGCCTGGTTGACCGCACCATCGCTGGCTATGCCGACAAAGGCGCGCTCCGGCTCGTCATCAATCCGCGCCTGCTGCGCTTGCAACGTTTCCTCATCCTCCGTGATCGTGTCGAAAAACTGGTCGAACAACACGTCCGGCACACCGCTTTCCTTGGGCGCGGTGGTGCAGATGGTCCACAGATAGTGGCTCGTCGTCTCGGTTTCCGGGGTGATGAAATGATTGTTCGCCAGCATGAAGCCATGGTCGCGCTTGCCCTCATAGGCGCCCGTACCCGCATCGCAGCCACCGGCGTTGACGCGGCAGGTCATGCCGATACCGGGGTTGAAGCGCACTTCCTGCCAGCGATCTACCCGCCCCTTGAAGCCGCCCGCATCGACATAGGATTTGGGCGGGATGCTGTTGGGCATCTTGCGCAGCAGCGTAACCTTGCGCCCGTCAAACTCGACCTTGGTATCCGCGCCATAATGCTGCTCGGGATTGCCGCCGATCGTGCGCGCATGGATATAGGGGACATGGGTCAGGTCCATGATATTGTCGATGATCAGCTGCCAATTGGCCTTCACCGGGAAATTATAGGGCCGCCACGTCCATTTGGGATCGTCATGCTCGGGATTGTCGACGATGATCGACGGATCGGCCAGCGCGGGTTCGCCCATCCAGATCCAGATCAGATGATCCTTCTCGACCACCGGATAATAGCGCACATTGGCGGCCGGCGGGATGCGGGTCTGGTTGGGAATGCGGGTGCAGGCGCCCCGCTTGTCGAACTCGACACCATGATAGCAGCAGCGGATGATTTCGCCTTCGACATGACCGGCAGACAGCGGCATGGCGCGGTGGCTGCACCGATCCTCCAGCGCGGCGACCTCACCGGTTTCGGTGCGGAACAGGACGACGGGTTTGTTCAGATATTTGCGGCCCAGCGTCTTGCCGGGGGCAATGTCGGCGGCGAAGGCGGCCACATACCAGGCGTTATAAATGAACATCCGACTCTCCTTACCCTGGCCGATAGCGTTGCCGGCCTCATTTGCTGTTGTGCCGTAAATATGCCGCGCGCACCGGCCCAGCCAATCGCTATGCGATAATGCCATAAGATTAGCGGGATGAGCGATAAGATTAGCGGACCGATCACCCGCTTTCCCAATGTCAGCGCAGGTACAACCCGCCATTCATGTCCAGCGTCGCGCCCACGAAAAAGCCACCCCGGTCCGATGCCAGCAGCGCCGCCGCCGCCGCAATCTCGCTGACCGCCATGAAGCGGCCGACCGGCACCTCGCCCTCCACCCGTGCAATCTGTTCGGCGGACAGACGCGCCTTGGCGGTGTCGATCGGGCCGGGCGCGATGGCGTTCACGGTGACACCGGTCCCGGCCAGATAGCGGGCGAAATATTTGGTCAGCATGATCGCCCCCGCCTTGGACGCGGCATAATGGGGCGAGGCGACCGTCCCGCCATTCTGCCCGGCCAGCGATGTGATGTTGACGATGCGGCCATAGCCATGGTCGCGCATATGTTCGGAAAAAATCTGGCAGCTCAGGAACACGCTGCGCATGTTGATCTGGACGATCGCGTCGAATTCTTCGGGGGTGATATCCTGCGTCGGGGTGCGTTTGGCGAACCCGGCATTGTTGACGACGATATCGACCTTGCCCCATTCCGCCACGATCCGGTCGCGCGCGGCAAGAAACTGCGCTTTCTCCCGCACGTCGAGCGGCAGGGCGATGGCGCTCGCGCCGCTTGGGTCCAGCGAATCCGCCACCTGCTGCGCCACGGCCAGATCGACGTCGCTGACCGCCACCTTGCCGCCGCCGGCATGGATTTCCCGCGCGATCGCCTCCCCCACGCCTCGCCCGCCGCCGGTGATGAGCGCCGTCCGCCCAGCGAAGGAGAAGCTGCCGTTAGCAGGCAAATCGAAATGTTCGGCCATGATCCGTCCTGATACTGAAAAGAAAAAGGGGGAGGCTGCACCCTCCCCCCGTAACGCCTTTGGGCTTACGGCCTGATGGAGAGGGTCAGGCCATAGGTGCGCGGCGTGTTGGTGAAGATCTTCCAATAGGTGGTGCCGTTACCCGGCACCGCCAGGAAGGCGGTGATGTCGTCGGCATTGACGATCTGATAGTTGTTGGTGAGGTTCTTGCCCCAGACGCCCAATGTCCAGCGGCCATCGGCGGACTCATAATTGAGTCGCGCATTCAGCGTCCGCCCCTTGGTATCGTTGTGCAGATTTTCGTACAGGCGCAGCGTGTTGGCATCGTCCGTCGAAATACGGCTGGAATAGTTGAAGTCGGCCTGCGGTATCAGCTTGGCGCCATTGCCCATCGCCAGGTCGTAGCTGGCGCCGAGCGTGAAGCTGTCGCGCGGCGCGAATTTGGCCGGATTGCCCGAATAGTCGAGATTGACCAGCGGATCGCGCAGATCGGTATAGGTACCGATCAGATGCGTGTAGTTGCCGGTCAGGCGCAGCCCGTCGATCGGCCGGACCACGGATTCGACCTCCCACCCCTTCATTTCCAGCGTGCCGTTGTAGGTATGGGCGATCCCGCCCGCGCCCGAGAAGTTCTGGAGATTCTTGGTCTTCTGCTTGAACAGCGCGACGTTGAAATCGAGCATGTTGTTGAACAGCCGCGTCTTGGCCCCGATTTCGTAATTCTGCGCCTTTTCCGGCTCCAACGGAATGGTCGGGTTGCGATAGGCATTGTCGACGAACCCGCCGGACTTGAAGCCCTTCGCCCAGGTCGCATAGAGATTCACATTGTCGATCGGCTCATATTTCAGCGTCACGCGCGGGGTGAAGGCGTTCCAGGTCTTGCCGCCCGACGCCAGCACTTCGCCGGGAAAGCCGAAGCCGGGGATCGTCCCCGCATCGGTGGTCGAGAAGGCATGATAGTCGATCTTCTTGCGGTCCGATGTGTAGCGACCGCCGGCCACCAGCGAGAGCCGATCGGTGACCTCGAACGTGCCTTCGCCGAACACCGCAAAACTGCGGACATTGCCGTCCTGAACGCGGGTGATGTTGGTGATGTTGGGGTTCCGGCGGACGGATGCCGGCACGGCCGATCCGGGCAACGGGCTGTAATTGAAGATGTTGGTGGTCGATACGTCGGCCGACAGATAATAGGCGCCCACCACATAGGAGAAGCGACCCGGCGCGGAGGCGAAACGCACTTCCTGCGTGAAGCTCCTGTTCTTCACCACCTGCCGGCGGTCGAACACCGGCACCTGCGTGGCGACCGGCACGTCGTCGTTGGTCGCGTGGCTGTCATTCAGGCGATAGCCGGTGATCGCGGTCAGCGTGCCGCCCAGCACGTCCAGATCGCCGCGCAGATAACCGCCGCGCAACCGCTGGCGATAGGGCGAGCGGGAGAAATCATTGTTCGTCCATTTGCCATCGTCAAAGTCGCCGAAGGTCGCCGGAATGCGCTGCACCCCGCCAATGCCCAGGCCGATCGCACCGCCATTGCCTTCGGTATAGCTATAGTCGCCCGACAGGACGATCTTGAGCGTGTCGGTCGGCTGGTACAGCAGCTTGCCGCGCATGGCGACGCCGTCGGTCTTGCCATAGCTGCCCTTCTGGTTGGGCGTGTCGATCAGGCCGTTGGACGTTTCCGTGCTGAACGATGCGCGAAACGCCAGCTTGTCGTCCACCAGCATGCCATTCACCATGCCTTCGGTGCGGACATAGGCGCCATTGCCCGCCGTCACCTGGCCGTACCAGTCTTCCTTCATTTCGGGATTGTTGGTGATGACCGCGATCGCGCCACCCACCACGTTGCGGCCGAACAATGTGCCCTGCGGCCCGCGCAGCACTTCCACGCGCTGAATGTCGTAGAAGTTGGCGTTCAGGTCGTTGTTGAACACATAATAGACGTCGTCCATGAAATAGGCGACCGGCGTGTCCAGCGTGGCCGTGCGGAACGTCGACACATTGCCGCGGATCGCGACGATCGACAACGACTTGTCGGACGTGTTGACGGTGATGCCCGGCATCTGCTGCGTCAGGGCGGTGGGGCTGAATACCTGAGTCTTGCGCAAATCTTCGCCGCCAAAGGCCGCGATCGAGAAAGGCACTTCCCGCACCGTCGATTCGCGACGCTGCGCCGTTACGATAATGTCCCCGCTGACCGATTGCTGCGGCGCACCTTCCTGCGGCGCGGTGGCATCCGCCTGCGCCATGGCCGGCGCGCTGACGCCGATCATCAGGGCGCCCAGAACGGCGCCGATGGCGGTGGAGGTGTGGATTTTGAACGGCATGAAAAGCGTCTCCCCTGGGATGTGAGCGGCTTGCCTGCCGCCTTGGTAGAGGGGTGAAGCAGCAAATTTCTTCGCCGCACAATAGCTTCGTCCCGATTTTTGAATGGTACGACCATATTCCGATTGGGGTCGTCGTTCGCCAACGTCTAGCGAGGAGATAGCAGATGCAACGAACGGCGGCGGCATTGGCGGGTTTCCCGCGAAGGACCGACCGTCCAACAGGGTAGTGTAGGAAGAGCCTGAACCATGCAGTCCAGTGATAGCGCAGACCTGACCAAAGTTGGTCCCGGAACCGTGATGGGCAATTTCATGCGGCAATATTGGTTGCCCGCTTGCCTGTCTTCCGAAGTGCAGAGCGATGGCGATCCGGTCCGCCTGATGATCCTGTGCGAAAAGCTGATCGCCTTCCGCGACAGTTCGGGTCGCGTCGGCATCATGGACCATCGCTGCCCGCATCGCTGCGCGTCGCTCTTCATCGGCCGCAACGAGCAGAACGGCATCCGCTGCGTCTATCATGGCTGGAAGTTCGACGTGGACGGCAAATGCGTCGACATGCCCTCCGTCCCCGCCCGCATGGATTTCAAGGAAAAGGTCCATGCCAAGGCGTACAAGACCCATGAGGCCAACGGCCTGATCTGGGTCTATATGGGGCAGGATCAGGCAAACCCGCCGCCGCTGCCGGAAATCGAAGCGACGATGCACCCGGACGCCGAAATCTGGTGCCTGCAACGCGATTGCAACTGGCTTCAGGCGCTGGAAGGCGACATCGATACCAGCCATGTCGGCTTCCTGCATGTCGGCGGGATCGAAGCGGACGATCTGGAACCCGATCATCCGATGCGTCCGACCGTGCTGGACCGCGCGCCGGAATATGAAGTGGCCCAGTCCGACTGGGGCGTCATGTATGGCGGCTATCGCCCCAATGACGATGGCCAGATGAGCTGGCGCGTCGCCCATTATATGTTCCCGATGTGGACGCAGACGCCGAACAACCGTTTCGCCACCCGCGCCATCGCTCGCGCCTGGGTGCCGATGGACGACGAACATTCGATGCTGTTCGACATCACCTGCGGCGTGGATGCCGGCAACCCGGCCTATAATTCGACGCTAAAGGACGGCACGCCGCTGTTCGACCAGATCAGCTATGCGCCCAACACGACCGACTGGTTCGGCCGCTGGCGCTCGACCGACAGCGAAGCGAACGACTGGGCGATCGACCGGGAATCGCAGCGCAACGGCCATCAGTTCACCGGCATCCCCAACATCACGATGCAGGATCAGGCCGTGACCGAAAGCATGGGGCCGGTCACCGACCACAGCTTCGAAAACCTGGCGCCGACCGACCAGATGATCGCCCGCGTCCGCCGCCGCGTGCTGCTGGCCGCCCGTGCCTTCGCCAACAAGGGCGTCGTGCCGCCGGGTATCGAAAATCCCGGCGTCTTCTACCGCGCCCGCGCCGGCTCCTTCCTGCACGATCCCAGCGATAGCCTGCAAAATGCCTATGAAACGGCCTTGGCAAAAGCGGTGCGCTGGCCCGAGAAGGTGGAAGCGGCAGAGTGAGCCGAACCGGCGGCCGGCACGATCCATGTGCCAGGCCGCCCCGAATGAGAGGACATAAGGTGACGAGACGCATTGCGATCCGCACCGGGCGCCTATCCATTGCGCACCGGCCGGATCAAGAGACGCATCGCGCCAAGGAGAGTGTGTGATGCAGGTACGTATTCGGACCATCCGTTGGGAAGCGGACGGGATCAACAGCTATATTCTGGAACCGGTCGGCGGTGGCATGATGCCCGCGTTCGAACCCGGCGCCCATGTCGACCTCCAGCTGGAAAAAGGGCTGGCGCGCAGCTATTCGCTGGTCAACGATCCCGCCATTCGCGGCTATTATGAAATCGCCGTCCATCACGCGATCGACGGTCGCGGCGGATCGCGCCACATCCATGAACAATGGCGCGTCGGCCAGATCGTGGAAATGTCGGAGCCGAAGAACAACTTCCCCATGGTCGAGGACGCCAGCCACACGGTGCTGGTCGCCGGCGGCATCGGCATCACGCCCATGCTGCCCATGATCGCGCGGCTGGAAAAGCTCGGCCGCAGCTGGGAATTGCATTATGTCGCCGCCAGCCCGGATCGCGCCGCCTATGTCGATCGGGTCGAGGACTATGACCGGGTCGAAATCGCCTATGATGGCGTGCCGGGCGGTCAGCGGCTGGACCTGAAGGCCATTTGCGGCCGCGCCCCGGCCGACGCGCACCTCTATTGCTGTGGCCCGACCGGCATGCTGGACGCGTTCGTCGCGACCAATGCCGACCGGCCCAAGGGCCACGCCCATATCGAATATTTCTCCGCCGAAACCGAACTGGCGACCGATGGCGGCTACACGCTGGAACTCGTCAAGAGCGGCAAGACCATCGCGGTCGAGGAAGGCGAAACGATGTTGGACGCGCTGCTGATGGCGGGCGTCGATATCGGCTTCGCCTGTTCGGAAGGGATTTGCGGCACCTGCCAGGTGAAGGTGCTGGACGGCGTGCCCGACCATCGCGACCATTTCCTGACCGATGAGGAAAAGGCGGCGAACAAGCTGATCATGGTCTGCTGCTCGGGCGCAAAGACCGCCAATCTGGTTCTGGACATATAAGGGTAAGTGCGCGGCCCAAGGGTAAGGGCCGCGATGACGGATAACAGGGCAAAAGCCCATTGAGGAGAAGCCTTTTGGCAGGGATCGCGTTGGAGCCGGAAGGCAAGGGCATGCTGGACGCATTGCCCCTGTCCTCCTTTCAGGTCTGGGCTGTGCTGATGATCGCCGCTACCGTCGTGCTGGACGGTCTGGACAATCAGATGCTGGGCCTTGCCGCCCCGTCCCTGCTGAAGGAATGGAATATCAGCCGCGACGCGCTGGGTTTCGTCTTCGCGCTGGGTTTTGTCGGCATGGCCATCGGCACGCTGACATCCGGCTTCATCGGTGATCGCTTCGGCCGGCGCGGGGCTTTGCTGATCGGCGTCGCCATCTTTGGCGTGGCCACGCTCGCCACCGGCTTTTCGGTCGAACTGTGGCATGTCGCCCTACTCAAGACGCTGGCCGGCATCGGTCTGGGCGGCGTGCCCGGCACGGCTAGCGCGATGATCGCGGAATTCACCCCCGCCCGCTGGCGCAGCGTCGCCGTCACTTTCGGCGTGGTGTGCGTGTCGATCGGCGGCATATTGGGCGGCGTCGCGGCCGCCGCGATCCTGCCGGTGCTGGGCTGGCGCTGGCTCTTCTATCTGGGCGGCCTGCTGACCATGGCCTTTGTCGCCCTGCTCTGGTTCATCCTGCCGGAATCGCCTCGCTATCTGGCCGAACGGCCCGATCGTCGCGCGGAACTGGACGCGATCCTGCGCCGCATCGCCCATCCCGATCCGGCATCCGTCCGACCGGCGGAGAAGGTGGACGGGAAAGCCCCCTACACCCCGTTCAGCGCCTTGCTGAAAGGCACCATGTTGCGCGACAGCCTGGCCCTCAGCCTCGCCATGTTCTCGGGCATGTTCATGATCTATCTCATGTTCAACTGGGCGCCGACCATGCTCTTCAGCGCCGGCTTCGGGCTTCAAACCGCCAGCCTTGGCCTGACCAGCTTCAACCTGGGCGGCACGATCGGCGCGATGTTCGCCAGCCTCGCGATCATCCGTTTCGGATCGCGCCCCACGCTGATCCTGATGGCGATCACCGGCGCAGGCGTCTGTGCATTGCTGGCGCTGCTCCCTATCGACGGCGGGCGTAACGAGCCGGCGGTGCTGGCCGCGCTCGGCGCGCTCGGCCTGTTTGCCAGCGCCGCGCAATCGGCCATGTTCGCGGTCGGCGCCCACGCCTTCCCGACCGCCGTGCGCGCCCGTGGCCTTGGCCTGATGGGGGCCGCCGGTCGCGCTGGCGCGATCGTCAGTGCCGTGTCCGGCGCCACCTTGATCGGCGGCGGGAATATGGGCTTTTTCGGCGTCTTGGCCGCGCTGATGCTGGTCAACGCCCTTGGTTTCATCGCCGTGCGGGGCCATGTCCCCCGCCTCGGCCGGCAGGATGCACGCGCATGAGCGACTATGACTATATCGTGATCGGTTCCGGTTCGGCGGGCAGCCTGATGGCCAATCGCCTGTCCGCCGACCCGGCCAACCGCGTCGCCCTGATCGAAGCCGGCCCTTCCGACCGCAATTGGCCGGTCAATATCAAGACCGCCATGCCAGTCGGCAACATCTTCCTGCTGCCGCACGAAAAATATAATTGGAAACAGTCGCTGGCCGGCAACGACGCCGTCAATAATCGCCAGATCAACTTTCCGCGCGGCAAATTGTTCGGCGGATGCAGCGCCATCAATGGTGGCGTCTATATTCGCGGGCAAAAGGCGGATTATGATGGATGGGCCGATGCCGGCAATGCCGGCTGGTCCCATGACGACGTTCTGCCCGCGTTCAAGGCCGTCGAAAATTACCATGGCCCCGACCAGCCCTGGCACGGCAAGGGCGGCGAACTGGACGTGGAAAAGCCCAAAAGCTGGAACCCCATCGCCACCGCCATCGTGGACGCCGCCGCGCAGGCCGGCCATCATCGCAACGCAGATTTTGCAGGGGAACGGCAGGACGGCTTTGGCCGCTACGACCTCAACCAGCGCAACGGCACCCGCCTGTCCAGCGCCCGCGCCTTCCTCCATCCCGCGCTGCGGCGCGAGAATCTGACAGTTCTCGACGAGACCATGGTGCGCCGCATCCTCTTCGATCGTGGCCGCGCCAGCGGCATCGAGGTCGAGAAGAATGGCGCTCGCCGCATCCTCACCGCGCGGCGCGAAATCATCCTGTGCGCCGGCGCGACCAACTCGCCGCAACTGCTGATGCTCTCGGGCATCGGGCCGCAGGATCATCTGCGCGACATGGGCATCGTCCTGGTCCATCACCTGCCCGGTGTCGGCCAGCATTTGCAGGACCATCCGACCGTCCATGTCGCGATGGAAAATCCTTCTGCGCAAGCCTACGCTATCTCGCCCAAGGCGCTGCCCCGCATCCTCGCCAGCCCGTTCCGCTACCTCTTCAACCGCACCGGCATGCTCGCCTCCAACGTCGCCGAATGCGGCGGCTTCCTCTGCACCGACGGCAGCGGCCGGCCGGATATCCAGATCACCTTCCTGGTCGGATTGAAGATCGACGCCCGCTCGGTCCCGCGCCGCCATGGCTATATGGCGCTGATCCAGCTGCTCCGTCCCAAAAGCGCCGGATCGGTCCGTCTCGCCAGCAACCGGCCAGAGGACAAGCCGATCATCAGCCCCAATTTCTTCGCCGACCCCTACGACATGAAGACGTTGATCGCCGGCTTCCGCGAAGCCCGCCGCATCTTCGCCCAGCCGGCACTGGCCGCCATGACCGGTGACGAAATAGAACCCGGCGCCCAGCATCAGAGCGATGCCGAAATCGACGCGGCCCTGCGCCGGATCGTCAATACCGCCTACCACCCGACCGGCACAGCCAAGATGGGGCCGGACAGCGACCCCATGGCCGTGGTCGACAATCGCCTGCGCGTGCGCGGCGTCGCCGGCCTGCGCGTCGTAGACGCCTCGGTCATGCCGGAAATCATCAGCGGCAACACCAGCGCGCCCACGATGATGATCGCCGAACGCGCCGCCCGCTTCATCCTCGAAGACGCCCTTCGATCCAATATCGCCGCCTGACCGGCCCGGAGAGACTTATGACCATCACCACCATTCCGCCCCGTCCTGCCCTGCTCGACCGGCCCGAACAGGATATGCTGATCGGCGGCCAGCGCGTGCCCGCCTTGTCTGGCAAGCGGTTGGAAACCCGCAACCCCGCAACCGGCGAATTGCTGGCACTGGTGGCGCAGGGCGGCGCGGAAGATGTCGATCGCGCGGTCAAGGCCGCCCGCGCCGCGCTCACCGGTCCATGGAGCCGCATGAAGGGCGCGGAACGGCAACGCATCATGCTGCGTCTCGCCGATCTGGTGGAGGCCCATTATGAAGAACTGGCGATGCTCGACACGCTGGACCTGGGCGCTCCCTATAGCCGCACCATCCTTGGCAAAGTGCGTGCGGGCAGCCTGCTACGCTATTATGCGGGGCAAGCGACGCTGATCGCCGGCGAAACGCTGGACAATAGCGCGCCCGGTGATGTCCTGTCCCATACGCTGAAGGAACCGATCGGCGTTGTCGCAGCGATCAACCCGTGGAACGGTCCGATCGGCATGTCCGTGTGGAAGGCCGGCCCGGTCCTGGCCAGCGGATGCGCACTCGTCATGAAGCCGGCCGAACAGACGCCGCTGTCCGCCCTGCGCTTTGGCGAACTGTGCCTGGAGGCCGGCGTGCCCGAAGGCGTCATCAACATCCTGACCGGCATGGGCGACGCCGGTGCGGCGCTCTCCAGCCATCCCGGCGTGGACAAGATCGCCTTCACCGGATCAACGGGCGTGGGCGAAAAGATCCTGCACGCCGCCGCCGCCTCCATGAAGCGGGTCACGGTCGAGCTGGGCGGCAAGTCCCCCAATATCGTCTTTGCCGACGCGGATCTGGACAAGGCGGTGCCCGCCGCCGCCATGGCCGTCTTCGCCAATTCGGGCCAGATCTGTTCGGCCGGCACTCGCCTCTTCGTCCAG
The DNA here is from genome assembly GCF_008710155.1 of Sphingobium limneticum. GTDB lineage: Bacteria > Pseudomonadota > Alphaproteobacteria > Sphingomonadales > Sphingomonadaceae > Sphingobium > Sphingobium limneticum. The sequence goes on along the minus strand of NZ_VYPZ01000003.1, from coordinate 7,598 downwards.
TCCTCGATCCGGGCCGAGTTCATGGAACGGCTCGCCGCTTTCACGAAAACGATCAAGGTCGGCGATCCGCTGAACCCGGAAACCCAGATCGGCCCGGTCGTCTCCGCGCTTCAGATGGACAAGATATTGGGCTTCATGGACAGCGCCGTGGCGGAGGGCGCCAGTGCGCTGGCCGGTGGCGGCCGCCTGTCGGGCGCCGGCTATGACGACGGCTATTTCCTTGCGCCCACCATCTTCGACAATGTCACCGACGACATGACGATCGCACGGGAGGAGATTTTCGGCCCGGTCCTGTCCGCCTTCTCTTTCGACACGATTGAGGAAGTGCTGGAACGTGCCAACGCTACCCCCTTTGGCCTGGGCAGCGGCGTGTGGACCCGTGACCTCGCCACCGCGCACCGCATGGCGCGCGGCATCAGGGCCGGGTCGGTCTGGGTCAATTGCTACCAGATGCTCGACCCCGGCGTCCCCTTCGGCGGCTATGGCATGAGCGGTTTCGGCCGGGAGTCCGGACCGCACCATATCGAGGATTATCTGGAAACCAAGGCGGTGTGGATCAAGCTGGACTGAAGAAGAGCGGGCGCATTTTTGAAACGGCGGCGGTGGAGTTGCTCCGGCCCGCGCCGTTTCAAATCTGGGCGCCCCTTTTTGAGAAGGGCAAAATCCTTATTCGGCCATTCCCGATTTCGTCTCTAGGGCAAACTCCAGCGCGATGGCAGCGTCGAGTGTGTTGAGTGCCCCCACTCTTGACGCCACTTTCTCAGCCAGAACCGCTTCGACCGCCCACGCCTTGGCCGCCGCCAGCGCGATTTTCCTGCGGTTTTCCAAAGGTTCGCTCAGGGCCTTCCCCCTGTGCAGCGCTTCCTGCTCGCGACAATGCGTCACTGAAATTCTCATGTGCCTTGCTCCTTCCCTACCGCTTCATATGTTCCAGTCCCGGCACGACGCCGCCCTTTTCCGATGGCTTGGATGCGTTGCTCTTGGGCTTTTCCGCCTTGGGCTTGCGAATTTCGCGGTTCGATTTTTTCTGTGACTTGGCCATGCTATTGTCCTTTCAGGACCGGATGAGGGGAAAGCGAAGGGCAGATCTTCAGGCGGCCACGACTTCCCGCACGGCAGTATGAAGCGGGATCGGCGGAGCATAAGCTTTCGCCCGATAGATATTCGCCGCGGGGGATCGCAGATGATTTTCCAGCAAAGTCAGAATGTCCGGATCTTCCTCGGCATCGAATTTCCGCGCGAAAAGATCGCCGCTGCGTTGCAACTGATCCAGATCGGCCCCTTCATAATTGCGCGGGCGCAACTTGATGTCGCCATCGGGCACCCAGTCGATCATGCGCAAATCGTCGTTCATGACGCTGCTCTGATCGCAACTGTTCATCATGACCGTCTGGAAAAAGGCTTCGTCGGCGATGAAGCTGTTACGATAGAATGCCTTGAACCGATCGGCCTGCGGATCATGACAGACAAATTCGCAAAAGCTGCGGGTCACGGCTTTCCATTGCGTGCCGATAAACGGCGTATCGCCCGGCAGATAGGGCCGCGCCACACCCGTCGCCGTCATCACGCCATCCTCCTCCGTGAAGATATGGCTGATCCTGTTCAGCGTGTCGGGGCGTTCCTTGCGCTGGTCCAGCGCGCGAATAAATTGCTTGTCAGGATGAGCGGCAAAAAACTGGCGGATATAATTCTGACTCTTGAGCGGAAAATCCTGCCCCGACAGATTGATATAATGAGTCCAGGACGCATCCATGGAAAGAAGCCGGGCCATGCCGCGCAGTTCGGCGTCAACCAGGCTATATCCACCCCATAGCGCGTTTTTCGGCTCCAGAAGTTCCACCCCCTGGAACGGTTCCAGAAAAGTCGCAATGTCCTTTTCCAGATCTTCGCCCGAACTTTTGTCCACATGGACGACATATTGATTGCCAGGAAGGTAGATCGCCTTGAACAAGCGCTTAAACTGTTCTGGGTAACGATGGACGAGAAGAAAATATGCGATCATTGGGCACGCCTCATCGACTGCGCCATTCGCCGGCTGCCATATGCCCGGAGATGACGACAACTGCCTCCTGCCTCAGGAAAGCCAATCAAATGAATTTCTGATCGTGAAGAGGCAACGCCAGACAGAATTGCGTTTTTTTTAAAAGCAAAGGCGCTTCATATATATGGCGACGCCGCATCGAAATTACAAGAATATCCCCTGGGTGGATATTATGATTTCCATGGTCCGGTTTCGGAAGGGTATTTGCAGATTAATGCGGGTATATCAGGGGTTACGAAATATTTTCTGATATTTTTCTATCTGCCATTTTTGAAATATTAATCGAATTGCCAAGACGCGCAAACCGTCACGGCCCTAGACCCATCCTTCGCCGCGCAACCCAACGACTGCCGCTTCTTCCACGCGCCGCGTAGCCGCGTCCTTCACAAGGTCCAGAAATCGCCGCTGGATCGCGGTCGGGCGCCAGCTACGGCGTGTGGTGATGCCCACCAGGCGGCGACTGGTTTCCAGCGGCGGACCGATTTGGGTCAGCAATCCGCTGCGGATCTGCAACGCCACCTGATCGGGCGACAACAGGGTCAGGAAATGCCCCTCGGTCAACAGCCGACCGATGATCATCACCGACCCGCACTCAATCGGGGTCGCGGGCTGCGGCTGGTCGGCGAACAATTGCTGCCATTGTTCGCGCAGCGGCGAATTGGCCGGCGCGACGATCCAGGGATAGGCAGCCAGTTGCGCCATGGTCGGCGTTGCAACCTGCGCCAGTGGATGGCCGCTACCCGCCGCAATCACCAGCCGGTCCTCCACCAGCGGCATCTGGTAAAGATCGGCAATCTCATAGGGGCGGAGCGCTCCGACGATCATGTCGATCACCCCGTCGCGCAGCGGCTCGACCAGTTCGCGCCAACTACCCTCCAGTACCTTGAACGCCGCGCGCGGTTCCTCCCGCGTCAACCGGCCCATGGCAGCCGGTACCAGATAGGGCCGTGACAGCGGCAGCGCACCAAAGGCGATCAACTCACTGCCGCTGCCGCTATCCAGACCCAGATCGGCGATCGCTGCCGATATTTCCGCCACCGCCAGCCGCGTACCGCGCGCCAGCCGCTTGCCCGCCGGGTTCAGCCACACCACCCGCCCGCGCCGCTCGACCAGCTTGCCGCCGATCATCTGCTCCAGATCGCCGACCGCGCGATGCACCGCCGTCTGCGACAGGCCGGTGCCCTGCGCGGCAGACGCGAAGCTGCCTGCCTCCGCCAACGCCAGGAAGGCACGCAGTTGCGTCATCGTCATCAACCGCTCGGGATGCAGGAACACCGCAGACAGGCCCTTGGCCCCGACCGATAGATGCTCCAGCGCCGCCTGCGCGCGATCGATCACGATTTCGCCCATCGGCGTCGCAATCATGCCGCCCGATCGTCGCTCGAACAGCGTATAGCCAAACTGTCGCTCCAGCTTCGCCAGACCCTGCGTCAGTGCAGGCTGCGACAGGCTGACCGCATCGGCGGCGGCCGTGATGCCGCCATGCTCCCGGATCGCGAGGAGCGCACGCAGGTGCCGCAGGTTGAGATCGAACGGGTCGGTAGACATGGTGGCTGCATCCTAATCCCTCCCACCGGGAACGCCAGCCGGATCGAAATTTTAAATGGACTGACCATTTATCAAATGGTAGGACCATTATAGGCAATACAGCAATTCAGTTGTCCAACTCGTTGTCTCATTCATAAAGGAGGGGAAGCCCCGTGGATTTCGAACTGCCAGACGATATCAAGGAATTTTGCGACGTGACGCGCACCATCGTGCGCGACCTGTTGCCCCATGAAGTCGCATTTCAGGAAACAGGCGTCATCCCGCCGATCGTGCGCCAGACGCTCGTCGATAACGGCTATTTCGGCATGGCCCTGCCCGAAGCCTATGGCGGGCTTGGCCTCGGCGCCTTGGCACAGGCGGCGGTACAGATCGAACTCGCCCGCTTGCCTCCCCAATTCTGGACCGAACTGCGTCCGCTGATGGGACCGGGCGCGAAGAACATCATCTATCATGCCAGTGAGGAACAGCGCGCTGCCCTCCTCCCCGGCATGGCCACGGGTGAAATTCCGATCGCCTTTGCGCTGACCGAACCCAATAGCGGTTCCGATCCGGGTTCGATGCGCACCACCGCTGTCCGCAATGCCGACGGCTGGCGCATCAATGGCAGCAAGACCTTCATTTCCAACGGGAAGAAGGCCAAATATGTCATCGTCTACGCCTATACGGACAAGGCAGCCGGCGCCCGCAACGGCATCTCCGCCTTCCTGATGCCGGCCGATACGCCCGGCTTCTCCGTCACCGGAACGATCGAACTGATGGGCACCGCCTCGCCCGGCGTCTATGAACTCAGCTTCGACGAATGCCAGGTACCGGCCGACGCGCTGCTGGGCGAAGAGGGCCAGGGTTTCCGCTACGCCCTCGAAGGGCTGAATGAAGGCCGGATCAATGTCGGCGCAACGGCGGTCGGCATGGGCGAATATGCGCTGGAACTGGCGATCGAGGAATCGAAGGTGCGTCCGGCCTTTGGCGGCGTCATCTCCGAATTTCAGGCGATCCGCCACTATCTCGCCAATATGGCGACCGACATGCGCGCCGCTCGGCTGATGCTGCTCGACGCCGCCTGGCGCTATGATCAGGGTGACAAGAGCCGCGAACGCGCTTCCATGGCCAAGCTGTTCGCGACCGAAGCGGGCAGCCGCACCGTCGATACCGCCGTCCAGATTTTCGGCGGCAACGGCTACTGCCGCGGCTTTGCGGTGGAGCGCCTCTATCGCGACATCCGCATCACCCGGATCTACGAAGGCTCGTCGGAAATCCAGCGCAACACCATCGCACGCGAATTGCTGCGCTAAACATTGTGGGAGGGGGAGCAATTCCCCTCCCACAATCATCAGATCACTTGCCCGGCCGTCCGCAAGTCCGCGACCGCCTCCTCGGACAATCCCAGCTCTTCCCGCAGCAACGATGCGCCATGTTCGCCCAGCTGCGCCACCAGATCGCGCGGCTGCGCCCGCGAACCGCTCATGCGGAACGGCGGATTGGGCACGGCAAAGGGACCGGCGCCATCATGGATCGTCGTCCAAGCCTCCCGCGCGGCCAGTTGCGGATCGTCCAGCACCGCCGCCATGTCCCGATAGCATGCACATGGCACGCCATGCCGTGACAGGATCGCCTCCGCCTCGGCCGATGTCCGCTCGATCGTCCATTGCTCGGTCAGGCCCAGCAGCGTCGCCCAATTGGCATTGCGATCGGCGTTGGTGCGAAAACGCGGATCATCGCGCCATTCCGGATGCCCCACCGCATCGCTCAACTGCTCGAAATTGCGGGGGCTGGTCGGCGCCACCATGATGAAGCCGTCGCTCGTGCGCAGGGGCGAGTAGAGCGGCCGCCGCGCGCCACCGGGAAATTGCGCTTCCTGCGCCTCGAACACCAGCATGCCGACCATCGCCTCCAGCATCGACAGGTCGATATGCTGCCCCTGACCGGTCTTTTCCCGCTGATAGAGCGCCGCCTGGATCGCGCCGAAGGCATGGGTGCCACCCAGCACATCGGCAACGAAAACGCCACCGGTAGCCGGGCGATCGGCACCATCCTGATAATGGAGATTGACCATGTCGAAACCGCTGGCCGCGTGGATCACCGGCGCATAGGCCGGATGATGCGCTTTCGGCCCCTCCTGCCCATAGCCGGAGATCGAACAATAGATGAGGCGCGGATTGATCGCCGATAGCGTCGCATAATCCAGCCCGAAACGCTGCATCACGCCAGGTCGGAAATTTTCCACAACCACGTCGAACCGCTTGACCAGATCCAGGATGAGCGCGCGAACCTCCGGGGATTTGAGGTTGCAGGCGATCGAGCGCTTGCCCGCGTTCAGATGACCGAAATAGGCACTATGCCCATCGCGCACCGGTGGTCGCGCCCGCACCTGATCGCCTTCCAGCGATTCGATCTTCACCACATCCGCGCCCAGATCGGCCAGCATCCGCGTTGCGAACGGGCCAGCCATCACGCTGGTAAAATCCAGCACGCGCACGTCGGCCAGCGCATCGCCCCTGGTCGCTGCCTGTTCTTCAGCCATGCCTCATCCCCGATAGAACCAAAATGTTGAATGGTCCTACCTATTGCATGACAGTGATGAGCGGTCAATCTAGGCGGGTGCCTTGCCCCGCGCCTTCGCTGCCTTGGCCGGCATGTTTTGCGCCTTGAGCGTCTTGCGGACATGGCGATGCACCCGTTCCAGATGCTTGCGCATCTCCGCTGCGGCGGCATCGGCATCGCGCGCCCGCAAATGGCGAACCAGCTTGAAGCGGGATTCGATCAACGTCTCCTGCAACGTTTCATAATCCGGCCCTTGCACGAATTCATGCAGGATGGCGGACAGCGAATCCACGAAGATGCCGAACATCCGATTCTTCGTCGCGCGCGCCAGCACACGATAATAGGCCGCCGCACATTCGTAGCGCGCCTCTACGTCGCTTTCCTGCCGCGTCCGCTCGGCAATCGCCTCCAGTTCGGCCAGATCGGCGTCGCTCGCCCGCTCGCAGGCCAGCCGGACGATGATATCCTGCGTCGCCAACCGCGCCTCGGTCAGTTCGTCCAGCGATATATTGCCCAGATGCACATAGTCCTGCATCGCCTGCACGATCCGGTCGGGTTCGGCCGACTGGATGAAAGACCCGCCCTTCACGCCCTTCACGTTACGGATGATCCCCGCGACCTCCAGACTGCGCAACGCTTCCCGCAGGGCGCTGCGACTTACCTGAAACTCCGCCGCCAATTCGCGCTCCGCCGGCAGTTTGTCGCCGGTCTTCAATGTGCCCGCCGCCAATTGCGCACGGATCTGCTCGCATATGACCTCGAAGGCGCGTTGCGTCCTGATCGGCGCGAAGTTGGGGATGGCGGACGGCGTTTTCATGTCGGGCGAACCTATAAAGCGAAAATGCACGCTAACCTGCTGCATCGCATCGGGCAATGGTTCGACCAGCATGCTTGACACAGGCACATAAAATTATAATGGTCCGACCATTAAAGGAGGATGTTGAGATGAAGATCCTTGTGCCCGTGAAGCGGGTTATCGATTATAATGTGAAGCCGCGGGTTAAGGCGGATGGTACGGGCGTCGATCTGGCGAACGTGAAGATGAGCATGAACCCGTTCGACGAGATCGCGGTCGAAGAAGCCATCCGCCTGAAGGAAAAGGGCGTGGCGACCGAGGTCGTGGCGGTGTCGATCGGCGTCGCCAAGGCGCAGGATACGCTGCGCACGGCGCTCGCCATGGGCGCGGACCGGGCGATCCTGATCCAGACGGATGACGAGGTCGAGCCGCTGGGCGTCGCCAAGCTGCTCGCCAAGGTGCAGGAAGAAGAAGGCGCTGGCCTCATCATCCTGGGCAAGCAGGCGATCGACGATGACAGCAACCAGACCGGCCAGATGCTGGCCGCGCTGCTGAACCTGCCGCAGGGTACGTTCGCCAGCAAGGTCGAGGTTGTCGATGGCAGCGTCAACGTGACCCGTGAAGTCGATGGCGGACTGGAAACGGTGAAGCTGAACACCCCGGCGATCATCA
>NZ_VYPZ01000039.1 GCF_008710155.1 Sphingobium limneticum | reverse complement strand
TGCGTGTTTCGGAAAATCCCGGACAGTGGTTTCACTAAATCGCGGACAGGCATTTCAGTAAATACGGGACAGGGATTCCGCTAAATCCCGGACAGGGTTTGGGAGTCGCACACGATCGCACGCGGAACGCCGCCAACAAAGGCCAATGCCCGGCACTGCGCGTCGATCCAGTCCGGCAACTGCTGGCTCAAGCTGGCCATTGCGAAGGTAAAGGATGAAGCACCCAGCACCGCTACGAAGATCTGTGCCTGGGTGATGACGCCGGTCACAGGATCGATCAGCGGCACAGTCTGCCCAGCGTAATCGGTTTGCAGGACGGCGCCCGCCTCATGCCGATTGCGAAAGCTGACATGGGTCCGCCGCTGGAACGACAGGAACCGATCGCAAAACCAGGTATAGCCATAGCCATTGGGATGGGCAGCCCGATATTCCTGCCACAGCAAAACCAGCGTCACGCCCTTGCGCTTGATCTCCCGCGCAACCACTGGCCAGTCCGGCTCGCCCAGATCCTGAGGAGGGCGGCCGACACGGCGGAACACCAGCCGTTCGATCGATGCGTCATCATCGTAGCCGGCCGGCAACGGCCAGCCTGTCAGCCCAGCCTCGCGCGCCCGCAGTAAATAGGTCGACACCGTCGTCTTGCTAAGCTTCAGCCGCTCTGACACGGCCCGTACCGACAAACCCTGATCGTAGGTCAGCCGGAGAATCGATCGCATGTCCTTCACGTCGGTTCGTCTCGCTTGCTTCCGCCTTGGCATCACCCCTCCCATCGCAACGATGAGGAGCAACAATGCCAGAGCGGCGCACCACAAAACCTAACCTTGATCCTGTCCCAAACCCTGTCCGGGATTTAGCGGAATCCCTGTCCCGTATTTACTGAAATGCCTGTCCGCGATTTAGTGAAACCACTGTCCGGGATTTTCCGAAACACGCAACTAATAGTTCGCCATGCAATCGCCTGCTTTTCCTTGGCGCTTTAGCGCATCTCGATGCGGCTAAGCATTAGATTAGCGGAAATCATGACTGCGGATATGTAGCAGTTCTTCCGTCTCTATCTTTGTGCGAAAGGAAGGGGAACTCAGCGTTCGTCCCCGTGGAATGTCCGGCTCGCGAGGATCGGGGCCGCCGCCATGCGTGGCACCATCGCCGCGACCGGGCGCAACGAAGAATTCCGACTGCCCGATCGAACGCAGCATATCATTATGATCGATGATCCGGTCGCAGATGATGTGGATGACCTCGCCTTCCTTCTGCAACCGACCGCGCATGGCGATCATCGACGCTGACATCACTTGCCGCCGGTAGATCTCAAACCGGTCTGGCCAGAGAATGCCCTGCGCGACACCGGTCTCGTCCTCGATCGTGACGAACAATACGCCCTTGGCCGAGCCTGGCCGCTGGCGCACAAGGATGACGCCCGCCACCTCGACATTGCGGCCATCGCGGATCGAGGGAAGATCGGCGCAACGCGCGATCTGCATGCTATCGAGCCGATCGCGCAGGAAGCTTAAAGGATGGGCGCGCAACGATAGTTGCACAGCCCGATAATCCTCGACCACCTCACGTCCCTGCGTCATGGGCCTGAGGCTCGTTTGGGGTTCCATGCCCTCGGGCGAGAAGGTCGCGTCACGCGCATCGGCAGCCTCGAAGAGCGGGAGGGGGGCATCGCCCAGACCCTTCACTTTCCACAGACCCTGTCGGCGGTCTTGGGCAATGCAGGCAAAGGCGTCAGCCTCAGCCAGCCGCTCGATAGCGGCGCGCGGCACGTGCGCGCGCCGCCAGACCTCCTCGACACTCTTATAAAGCGCTGGGCCGCGAGCGGCCGCGATCGCCGCACCGTGCAGGTTGGACAGGCCGCGGACCTGGCGAAAACCCAGGCGAACAGCCTTGTATCGACCTTGCGCAGGTTCCAGCGTGCAGTCCCAATGGCTGGCGTTGATCGAGACGGGCCTGACTTCCACGCCATGGTTGCGGGCATCGCGCACGATCTGGGCCGGTGCGTAAAAGCCCATCGGCTGGGCATTCAGGAGCGCGGCGCAGAAGACGTCCGGGTGATGATGCTTCATCCAGCAGGAGGCATAGGCGATCTTGGCGAAGGAGGCGGCGTGGCTCTCGGGGAAACCGTAGGAGCCAAACCCCTCGATCTGCTTGAAGGTGCGCTCGGCAAAGTCCTTTGGATAGCCGCGCTCGACCATGCCGTTCACCAGCTTGTCATAAAAATGGCTGACCCCGCCGGTCATCTTGAAGGTCGCCATGGCGCGGCGGAGCTGGTCGGCCTCGGCTGGCGTGAAGCCGGCGCCCACGATCGCGACCTTCATCGCCTGCTCCTGGAAGAGGGGAACGCCGAGCGTTTTCTTCAATACCGCCTCCAGTTCAGGCTTGGGATATTGCGGCTTCTCCTTTCCCTCACGGCGGCGCAGATAGGGGTGGACCATGTCGCCCTGAATGGGGCCGGGGCGCACGATCGCCACCTCAATGACGAGATCGTAAAATTCCTTCGGCTTGATCCTGGGCAGCATCGACATCTGCGCCCGGCTTTCGATCTGGAAGACGCCCAGCGTATCCGCCTTCTGGATCATGGCATAGACGGCCGGATCATCTTCCTGAAGATCGGACATGCCGACGCGGATACCCTTATGCTCTTCCAGCAGGTTGAAGGCACGGTTCATGCAACCGAGCATGCCGAGGCCAAGAACATCCACCTTCATGAACTTGAGGGTATCGATATCGTCCTTGTCCCATTCTATGATTTGCCGCTGATCCATGCGCGCTGGTTCGATCGGCACGAGGTCGTCGAGCCGATCCTGGGTCAAGACAAACCCGCCAGGGTGCTGGGAGAGGTGGCGCGGGGTGCCGATCAGCTGACGGGAAAGCTCAAGGGTGAGCTTAAGGCGATGATCGTCCGCGTTGAGATTGAGACTTTCGATCTGCTCCTGGGTAATGCCGTCCATGGACCAGCCCCACACCAGGCCCGTCAGCATCTTGGTGAGGTCGCGCGGCAGGCCTAGCGCCTTGCCGACCTCGGCAACCGCGCCACGGGTCCGGTAGCGAGTAACGACCGCGGTCAGAGCCGAACGAGTACGGCCATAGGTCTCATAGATCCACTGGATGATCTCCTCGCGCCGTTCATGTTCGAAATCGACATCGATGTCGGGCGGCTCCTTGCGCTCTCCGCTGACGAAGCGCTCGAAGAGCAGTTCATGGCGGATGGGATCGATAGAGGTGATGCCCAGCATATAGCAGACACAGCTGTTCGCGGCCGAGCCGCGCCCCTGGCAGAGAATACCGCGACGGCGGCTCTCGGCGACGATCGCGTTGACCGTCAGGAAATATGGGGCGTAGCCAAGCTGGTCGATGAGGCGGATTTCATGGTCGATCTGGCTGCGATAGGCACATGGGAGGCCATCAGGAAACAAGCGATGCGCCGCTGCATAGGTCAGATCGACCAGGGCTTCCTGGGCCGTTCGCCCGGCGATCACCTCCTCATAGGGATATTGATACTGGATTTCGCTGAGGTCGAACTGGCACATTTGCGCGATGTCAGCGCTCGCCTGGATCGCGTCGGGAAAAGCGGCGAAGCGCCGCTCCATTTCCTGCGGGCTCTGGAGGCAGCGATCCATAAAGCGCTGCCGTTTGAAACCAAGGGCGTCGATCGTGCTACGTTCGCGGATCGCGGTCATGACGTCCTGGAGCGGGCGGGCCTGAGCGTCATGATAGAGTATGTCGCCTGTGGCTACTGCCCGCACACCTGCAGCCCGTGCCAAGGCGGCCAGCGCATGCAGTCGCGCGGCATCTTCGGGGCGGCGTCGAAGCACAAGTGCGATGTGGGCGCGGGTGCCGAAGACTGCGCGCAGGTCCGCCAGATGCGCCGCCGTCGAGCCGTCCACCTGATCGGGCAGCAGGATCGCCACCATGCCCTCGGCATGGGCGTCGACATCGCTCCAGGCGAGGATGCAGCACCCCTTGCCGCCACGCGCCTTACCCAAAGTCAGGAGACGAGTGAGCCGGCTCCAGGCGGACCGGTTTGTCGGATAGAGCAGGAGTGTGCGGCCATCGCTGAGCGTCACCCGCGCGCCTGGCATCATCCGGACGCCAGTCGTCTTCTGCGCGTCCCAACCGCGCACGACCCCGGCCACACTGCCCCAATCGGCCAAGCCAAGAGCGCGATGTCCCAGAAGTGCGGCGGCCGCAAAAAGCTGTTCAGGCGATGAGGCGCCGCGCAGGAAGGAAAAATGACTTATGACCTGGAGCTCGACATAGCGGGACATCAGCCGAAGATCCCATGCATGAACCAGCTCAGATTTCCGGTCTGCTCGTCGACGCCGTCGCCTCGCCTGAACAACCAGAAGCGCGCCCCGCCTTGCGCCTCGACCCGGAAGTAGTCGCGTACCGCCCACATCTCGCGAGCACTCCTCCACCATTCGCCATGGATCCGTTCAGGACCATCGCCCGCCACGACACGATAATCCGTTCGACGCCAGGTAAAGCGCCGGGGCGGATGGTCGGGCAGGAGCGCCACGACGTTTGAAAGGAGTTCCGGGCGCCCCAGCATCCTCACCGGGCGCTGCCAGCGGGGCCAGCCAATGGGGGCCTCCAGGGGGCCAATCCGGCCGACCGCGCGTTCTGGCACATCGCTCTCGCGCGACGACAGGCGAAAGGGTGTGTCGGGCTCTATGCGGCCGGCAAGCTGGTCGATGACCGGCGCCAAATCGGCCGGCCGATCCTCAATGGCAAAGCTGGCATTGATCGCCTCGGCGCTGAGATCCTCAATGCGGGGCGCGACGAGCGACATCGCTTCGATCCCAAGGCCCGGATCGATCCGTTCCACCCGCATTGCGAACATGCGCTTGAGATGCCGGGCATCCCGGGTCGCGCGCGCCGTCCCGATTGCGACGCGCTGCTCGCTCCCGTCAACGATATCGCAGGCCAGGATGCCGGTTCGAAGACCCGCGCCACGAGCCAGCAGCTGGGCAGCTATATCGTCCACCAGATCGCTGATCACCTGATTGATCGCCTCGGCCGTGCCGATGGGTTCCAGCAGGCCGCGCGCGGCCCGCGGTGCTGTGAAAGGAACGACCGCGATGATCGGCTCGGGCCTGGCGCCGCGCGCCTGGTCGAGCCGTTCAACGGTCGCGAGCCCGAGGCGTCGCGCCAGCGGGCCGCGCGGTATGGGATAGAGATCGGCGATCCGCTCGATCCCGAAGCGTGCCGCCGAGACGAGCGCCTGGGGATCGAGGCGCAGCGCGGCGAGCGGCAAGGATGCAATGGCCTGTGTCTCTGCACCGGTCGGCAGCAGACTGATCGTCTCGCCGCCATATCGCGCGAGCGCATGGGCAGCGCCCGGCGTTCCGGCAACGCAGATGCTGGCGGTCATGCCCAGGCGCTGAAGGAAGCGCAGTAGCCGGCGACAGAAGCGTTCTTCGCCGCCAAACAGATGCGTGGTCCCGGTGAGATCGAGCCATAGCCCATCCTTGCCTGAGACGCTTGCCGTCGGTGTCCAGTGCGCGACGGCATGAAGCGCCAGCCGGTCGAGCCAGGCGCGGTCCGCGTCCGGCTGCGCATCATGCACGTCGAGATCGGTGACGAGCGCGCGCGCGTGGGCGGCTGCCATGCCGGGGCGCAGGCCGAGGTCCAGCGCAACCGGGCAGGCGGCCGTCACGATGTCACGCTGCCCGGTCCTGGCAATGATTATGGTGGGTCGGCCCCATAGATCTGCCCAACTGAGACTTGGCGGCGTGGCGCCGGCGTCGCCGCCATCGTCTGAACGCAATGTTCGGAACGGGTGCTCGGCATGTTCGCTGCGCCTGCCCATCTCGCGCATCGTCGGGCGCTGGTGGGCGGGAAGCGCGTCGATCTCGGACTGGCTCGGCCGGCTGCCAAGCGCGCCATCGCGGGCCCAACGCGCGCCCGGTCGCCAGCCGCCGCCGCGTGGGACAGAGCATGCGCCGGGATTATCGTCGACAGGTGCGGGCAGGTGTCGGGCGATGCTGACGGCGCCAGGCTCAGGCGGCCTGGATAGCCGCTCTGCCTGTCGCAATCGCTCGATCGGGAGCTGCGGCAGGTAGAGCGAGGCGACCCGTGTCATCGCATGCCTCCAGCTCGAGGGAAAAAGGATTGCCGTTTCGCTGGCGGACCAGCTCGACCAGCCAGCGCGCCCGGCCAACGCCGGGATAGGGAAGGGGTGCCGAGGGCGTACAGCCGATGCGCCAGCGGGTCATGGCCGACGAGAGGCTGCTCAACGGGCAGCGATCAAGCCGGCGATGACGCCGATAGAGAAGAACGGGCGTGCTCCCATCCGATGCTGCAAGCTGTAGACGACGGGTCGCGGTCTGGTCGGCTGCCTTCACCTCGGCGATCACGCAGGCGAAGCTGCCGTCGCGCAGCGCGTCCTCGGCCATTGCCAGGACGATGCTGTCTTTCATGCCCTGGGCGTAGAGGATGGCGGCCGGCTTAAGGCCGCTTTGCTCAAGGCCAGGCGCGTAGAGATCGAACTGGCTCGCCGTCCAGAATATGTCGGCCCCCCTGCGGCCCGCAAATCTGGCGGCGATGCCCGCGGCGAACAGGGTTGCGGCGGCGTCGTCGTTGAGAGTCGGGGAAGCAGCGGCCATTTCATGCAATCCAGCGCCGTCAAGTCCATGCCCCGCCAGACGATCGTCCAGTTCCGCTACCCCGAAGGCGAGTACCGGCCTGCGCGCCGGTCGCGCACGGTCAAGCTCTGCACGCAACGCGGCAAGATCTTCAGCGCGAGGCCGATAGGCGGGGGCAGGGGCAATGGGCATAGAAACGAGACGACTCAAATGTTCCCTATATGTTCCTCATATTTGCGATCGTGGTCAAGCATCGCTTGGACAAAAGAAGCGTAATGCTCTGTTCCGATCCGGGCCTGCATAGCGAAACTGTTACCTTTCAATTGGTTGTCGACACCCACTCCGATTTTTTGCGGACAACCAGGATATTGGCTATGCGGAGCGGCCCCGCAGCAGTGGCGTAACTCGCCGCTCTATCGCGACTTGAAGGACCAAGAACGCACCGGCCGGCCAATGAAACAATCCCGGGCAGGCGCGTTGACCTTTTGCGCTGAGCGAGCTGGAAATGCTGATGGCCCGGAAAACCTTCCAGGATTGGATAACGACCGGTCTGTCGCTGTGGCAACTGGCGCGGAGGCTAATGCCGTGATCATGCTGAGGATGACGCGGTTCGCGATGGGCGGACCATGCGCCCGGAAGGAGGCGCAGCGCATGGTAGCCACGAAGGTTCAATCGGATGCAGAGCCACCAATGCTTATGACGGCGGGCACGGTGGGTGCCTCACCGCTCAGCGGCGGGAGGAAGGCGACAAGCAATCATCAGCGTAAGATGAACGCCAACAGAAAACAGCTGAGCAGGGCCAAAGGGTGATGGTTCAATGCCGGAGCCAACTACAGTGATGTCGATCGGAACACTGGAACGGTCGGGTGGCTGCGCCTGTGGTGCTCTACGCTTCGTTGCGCACGGCAAGGCCTTGCGGGTCGGCCTGTGCCATTGTCTCGTCTGTCGAAAGGCACATGGAGCGCCCTATCTCGCTTTCGCCGTCTTTCCGCGCACTGCAGTCAGCCTGTCAGGGACTTACGCGCAGTGGGAGAGCAGCCCAGACTATCGCCGGCTCTATTGTCAGGTCTGCGGATCGCGCTTCGCCAATCTGACAGGGGCGGAAGTCGAGCTGCCGGTCGCTAGCTTCGAGGATGCATCGGGCCTCGTCCCGCAATATGAGAGCTGGACCATCAGACGGCTGCCTTGGATCGCGGCGCTTGCGGTTCCGCAATTTTCGCGCGATCGCGAGAGTTGAACTTCGGCGCGGAGGCAGGTGTGCTACAGAAAACGACGATCCTGACGATCGATACGGCAGGGCAGGGCTTGCACGAGGTGACCCGGCTGATCCGGCGCTGGGTAGAGGAAAGCGGCATAGTCGAGGGTCTGCTGACGATCTTCTGCCAGCACACATCGGCCTCGCTGCTCATCCAGGAAAATGCGGCGCCCGCGGCCCGCCGCGATCTCGAAGCCTATTTCGCGCGGATCGCGCCAGAGGACCCGGATCGATACGACCATGACGACGAGGGACCCGATGATATGCCAGCGCATTTGCGCGCGGCGCTCACCCAGGCGCAGCTTTCCATTCCCGTGATCGATGGCTCGCCGAGCCTTGGAACATGGCAGGGCATCTACTTGTTCGAGCATAGACGCGTGGGCCACGCCCGGCGGCTCGCCCTTCATCTCATGGGCGAGTGACGAGCGGATCGAACCGGAGACAGGATCATGGCCAATATAGGTGATGTTCGAAACAATGAGACCGAAGGACGCTATGAGCTTTTGGTCGACGGCCAATTGGCTATCGCGGCCTATGATCGGCGCGAGGGCGCACTGGTCTTTACCCATACCCAAGTGCCCACTGCGCTCGAGGGGCAGGGCGTGGGCAGCCGCCTCGTCAGAGCAGCACTGGCCGATGCACGTGCGCAGAATCTCAAGGTCGTTCCACTTTGTGAATTTGTCGCGGCCTATATCGAGCGTCATCCGCGGGAGCAGGATTTGCTGGCGATCGATGCGCCGGGCTGATCAGCCCTAAAGACCCAGCTTGTCGAGCGCCGATGCCAGTTCGGCCGTCGCCGAAGTGTCTTCATCGGCTATCAGTCGGTTCAGGATAGTCTGCAAGCGCTTTTGGGCGATCTGGATCGCCTTGTGCCGTATCTGACGGGCTGCATTGGTTCGCGAGGAGCGGCTCTCTCCCAGCAAGACTGCCCATTTGGCTTCCTCTGCCGCCAGCGCGGCCAAGGCGAGGCGAAGGCCATCGCGGCGGCCATGGTCATAGTCGTATCGCATCAAGGTCTTCCCGGCTGCGTGGGCACTTGCCGCTCATGGCGGCCATCGCGCGGAAGATCACGGCGCGCGGCGAAGCGTCAGGCGTGTTAGTTCGCAAGGGCGGCGCAGGCGTAGCGCGAAGCCTGGCCAGATACCGGTTCCGTTGTTGACGTAGAGCGTCATGCCATCGACATCATATAAGCCAGACACGAAACCGGCATTTCCGCGTGCGACCAACCAGGCGAGGCCCGGCATCATCCCGCCATGCGTGTGCCCTGACAGCTGGGCCGCGATGCCACGGGCTGCGGCACGATGCGCGCCGCCAGGCTGGTGATCGAGCAATATGATGGGCACGCCATCAGGGCCTCCGGCAAGAGC
The DNA here is from genome assembly GCF_008710155.1 of Sphingobium limneticum. Taxonomy (GTDB): domain Bacteria; phylum Pseudomonadota; class Alphaproteobacteria; order Sphingomonadales; family Sphingomonadaceae; genus Sphingobium; species Sphingobium limneticum. The sequence goes on along the minus strand of NZ_VYPZ01000039.1, from coordinate 16,488 downwards.
AGCGGCGAGGTCCGGCCTGGGCTGGCCGGTTGCCGGCGCGGACCTGTCTGTTACGCCGGCCAGCATCAGGCGCGCGCCACCTCTTTCCAGGATTGCATGGGCATTGCCGAGGATGCGCATCCCCATCTCCGAGAAATGCTGCATCCATTCGCGGAAGCCGAGGAAATATTCATGGTTGCCGGGGCTCATGTAGATCCCGTCCTTTGCCTCAAGTCTCGCTAGAGGCGCTACATCCGCACGACGCATCGCAAGGGAGCCGTCGATCACGTCGCCCGTCACGACGACGAGATCGACAGCCAGCGCATTGGCGCGGTCGACGACTTTCCCAGTCCATGAAGCGGGAAACAGACGGCTGATATGGAGGTCGGTGAGCTGAAGGATCGTGTAGCCCTCATATTGCGAAGGCAGGTCTCGAATAAGAAGGTCGACATCTTTGAGCGGCGGGACGCGCACGGCATTCAGCACACCGATAGCGCCCAGCAGACCGGAGGCGCCTGCCATCGCATAGCGAAGGGTTTCCGGCACAGCCGGGGCGTTGCCGGACGCCATCCAGACGCCGAGATACCCAGCGCTGAGCAGCAACTGCATCAGCGCGAGAAACAGGATGCTCCCACTCGCCCAATTGAAGAGAATGACGACGCTGCGCGGAAATTCAGGTGCGAATACCGATCCGGAGGACAGTTTGCTCCAGAACTGAAATTGCGAGGCCGCGAGCATGAGGGCTGCTACCAAGATCTTCGCCAGCAGCGGCAGAGCCATAGGCCACAGGAACTGGGTGATGACCAAAATGGCGGGCAGCGCGAAGATCAGGTGAAAGATGGGAGGGCTCCGGGCTGCAGATTGCGATTCGCAGATTGCGAGATGCCGGCCATAGGTGGGAACCGGGCGGGACAATGGCAATGGGATCACATTTTGCCGGCTTAACCGATCCGCTGTCGGGTGGCATCGTCGCGCTCCCCGTCAAACCAGCGTTCGATGGCTTCGTCGAAGAGGGGGAGGGACCTCGCGATCTCGAAGAGGGTGAGGGAGGATCGCAGCTTCATGGCATCAATCGAACCGAAAACCGCTATGGGATCATCTCCTTCCAGGCGCTGTAGTGCTTCGACACAGGTCAGATATCGCGCTCCAAGGACCGCATGGTCGAGATAGCAGCGGGCCTCGGCCAGCGACGCGATCCCGTAATGCCGGGCGATGGCGCTGTTCCCAAGGCCACGTAGCTGCGGGAAAATGAACCACATCCAGTGCGAGCGCTTGGCGCCGCCAGCGATCTCGGCAAGGGCGATTTCGTAAACGCCGGCCTGTGCCTCGAGAAATCGTACCAAGTCAGCGCTAGCCATCAGAGCAGCGCCGGCTGGGCCGGTGACGACCTGTAGACCTGGGTCACGGGCAGGCTGCCCTTGGGCATCCAGGCGAGCGTCTTCTCCGCAGGAACATCTGGGTCGAGCCAGTTGGCCCAACGGTCGCGCGGCAGCGGGATGATCTGGCGATGGTGATAGGTCGCGACATCGGGCCCCGCGTCCATAGTGAGCATGGTGAAGGCCTCGCCCTCGGGCGCCGCGCGCCAGATGCCCGCAATGCAGAACCAGCGATGATCCGCCATGGTGAAGAGCCATTTGTCGAGGCGCTTCTGCTTTGCGTCGGCAGGGTCTGTGAACTCATAGAAACCGTCGGCCAGGATCAGGCAGCGGTGGGAGGTGAATTGGCGCCCTTCGGATCGGAAATTATAGACGGGACGGCCCTTCTGCCCGGCCCAGCTCCAGCGGCGGCTGACAAGCTCTCCTGCTGCGCGTTCGCCTTCCACGCTGCGGACGATCGGGGCGGCATCGGTGATCTTGATGTCCTCGCGCGCCGCCACATTGGGCTTGCCCTCAGGCATTTTGATCTTGATCTTCAGGTCCTCGAAATCCTCGACGATCGAGGCGATATCGACGATCAGCCGGTAGTCATTGCACATAGGCCGTTCTCCTGATCGGCAGCCTTGCCGATGCCCAATGTTCGTTATATGTTCTTTTCATGGACTCGACACCTACTGCTTTTGATCCAGATGCCGGGCCTGGCAGCCGCCGTGCCATCATCCGACGCAATCCGGACAATTTTCAAGAGGTAGAGATGATCGAGGCTGCCTGGGGTTCCAATCCGCAGTTCAGCGACGGTGTAAGCTATCAGTTCGTGCGGTCCGAAGGACGCACATTCCCAAGCCATCGCTGTCTCGTCGCGGCATCGGAATTTCATATCCGCAACGGCGACCGGAAGTTTCGCGTGACGCTTGAGGACGGCAATTTCTTCTATCTCGCCGCCATCTGGGAACCTGCGATGGGCAAATGGCCGGTCAGCTATCGGATCGTGACGCTGGACGCTAACCCGCAGGTCATGCACTATCAGGAGCGCCAGGGCGCGATCATCCATCGGCGCCAGGTGATGCAGTGGCTGGACCTGACCGTGCCGGAGACGGACCTCCTCGTGACGCCGCCCGCCCATATCTTCACGATCGTGGAGATAGACCCCAAGCCGGTCCAGACGGCTTTGGCGCTCTGAGCTTCTCCATGGAAGCGATCGCTAAGATTGGAGGGCAGGCCGACCTGTTCGGAGAGCCACAACTGCCGGGCTTTGCGCAGGCCGAGCAGTTCCTGACCACGCGCGAAGAACAGATGCTCATCGCGCATATTGCGGGCGTCCCACTCACGCCCTTCCGGTTCCAGCAGTGGACCGGGCACAGGCTGACCTGCAGCTTTGGCTGGAGCTATGATTTCGAGAATGGCGCTTTCGCGCGCGCCGAGCCTATGCCTGAATGGCTGAACTCGTTGAGACTGCGCGCCGCTTACTTTGCCGGGCTCGACGCTTCCGAACTCGTCCAGGCGCTTGTGACCCGCTATGATCCTGGCGCCGGCATCGGCTGGCATAAAGATCGCCCCGTCTTCGAGCATGTCGTGGGCATTTCGCTGGGGCAGGCGGCTACCCTACGTCTGCGGCGCCGAACCCCGACAGGCTTTTCGCGGTTCAACGCTGCGCTTGCCTCTCGTTCGATATATCATCTGAGTGGCGAGGCGCGGCATGACTGGGAGCATGGCATTGCCGCCATGGACGCCACTCGCTGGTCGATCACCTTTCGATCCCTGTCAGCGAAGGCCAAACGGATGATCGAACAAGACGAAAAGAAGAGCTGATCCATGACGACTGCCGAGTTGCGCCTGCATTTCCGTCGCCTGCATGACAGCGGCTTCTTCATCGTTCCCAATGCCTGAGATGCGGGCAGCGCCGTTCGGGTGACGAAGCTCGGCTTTAAGGCCATTGCCTCGACGAGCGCGGGCGCGGCCTGGGCTACGGGCAGGGATGATGGCGATCTCAGCCTGGATAAGGTGCTTGGCCATCTGCCTCTGCAGGTCGCGGCCACCAATCTCCTCGTCAATGCCGACTTCGGAAATGGCTTTGCCGATGATCTTGAAGGCGTGGCGGCCAACGTCACACTTGCGCTCGATACCGACATTGCGGGTTTGGCGATCGAGGCCTGGTCAGGCTCGATCCTCTACGACACGGATCTGGCCGCGCCACTGAACCATTCTGCGCGGTAGCGCGAAAGAGCGGTGTTGTTCATGATGGGGGAACCGACCTGTGTTGCAGGCGATGACGCAGTGGAAAGCTGGCGGACCGTCGGGCGACCTACGTTGTCCGGCGGACCGGCGGCCGAAGTAGCCACCCGGATTTGCACCGGGTCCTTGCCAATAGGCCGGTCGCTGACGATAGAGCCGCCATGTTGCAACGGGCCTCGCCCGGGCTTGATCTGGCGTCGCTTGCATTGGTCTGTCCGTCTGACCTACCGCGTGGGCGCACGGAGCAGGGAGTTCGGATTGATGAAAGTCGTATGGCAGGGAGCCGGGGCGCCACGGTATCGGTGGTGGAACATGCAGGTCATGGGTGGAAGCTCTCATGCGGCAATGCCTGATCTCCAGGCCGTGCGCCCCTTTGTGCGATGCACGCAGCCATGAGCGGCGCTGCAAAGCGTTGCGCCGTCATTGTCGGCGCATCCGGCGGTATCGGTGGCGCGCTGGAGGCGACCTTGCTTGAGGAAGGCGCGTTCGAGCGGGTGCATGGCCTTGGCCGATCGCGGGCAGGGGCGCAGCATATCGATCTGCTGGACGAGGCGTCGATCGCGGCCGCCGCAGCCCATGTCGCGGCAGGACCGGCACCCACGCTCGTGATCGTCGCGACGGGACTGCTGCATGAGGGCGTCCATGGCCCTGAGAAAGCGCTGCGGGACCTCGATCCCGTGTGGCTGGCCAGAAGCTATGCCATAAACGCCATCGGTCCGGCGCTTGTGGCCAAGCATTTCCTGCCTTTGATGCCCAGGACCGGGCGCACCGTTTTTGCCGCGCTCTCGGCGCGCGTGGGCTCGATCAGCGACAATCGCCTGGGGGGCTGGCACGGCTATCGGGCGTCCAAGGCAGCGCTCAACATGCTGGTGCGCAATCTCGCCATCGAGGAGAAGCGGCGTAACGATCGCGCGATCGTGGTTGCCCTGCATCCCGGCACGGTGGACACCATGCTTTCCAGGCCGTTTCAAGCTAATGTCGCAGCCGGTCGGCTGTTCGATGCCGAACGAGCGGCCCTGCAGCTTCTCGATGTCATTGAGGGCCTCAAGGTCGCCGACAGCGGGAAGCTGCTGGACTATGAGGGACAGGAAATCCCGTTCTGAAGCAGGGCCGTATCTCGGGTCAGCGCGCCTTTGCGGGAGTCGTTGCAGCAGGCTCGAACAGCCAGTTCAGATAGGCAGCGATGCGTATGCCCGCCCGCTGGAGACGGCCATCGACTTGCGTGCGATGCTGATAGGCATAGTCCCAGGAAAGCGCGGGATCGGCGGGATAGATAGTCTTGCGCAGCGCGATGCTCTCGCGCAGCCAGACCTGCGGGTCGCTCTGCGACCACAGGATCGTCTGCTCTGGGGTAATGGACCGGGAAAGCCAGTCGGCGAGCTCCGAATAAGAGAGCGAGCGCTGCTCGATCATGGCTGAATCCCAGACTGAATGGAGGTTGGTGGCTCGGCCGAACCATGTGACCCTGACGTTGTTGCCGCCCCGATCATCGCCGCCGCCTGCGTGGAGCGGCTGATGCAGGTCGCCGATGATGTGGACGATGAAGCGCAGGGCAAGGCGCCTGTCCTCCACCGGTGCCTTGGGGTCGCGCAGCGTGGCGGTGAAGCGGGTAAGGGCGGTCATGGCATCGCCCTGCGGCGGAGCGTCCGAACCCTTGTAGACGTCGCCTTCCTTGACGGTGACATAATGCCAGGGGCTGGCAGTCTTCTGCCAGAAGTCGGCAGGGTCGGACTTCATGTCGTCGGGCCAGGTCGCGGCCTCGGCCAGATCGTCCTCGCCCAGAAGCAGCCGCACATTGGCGCGGGCAACCCCGCTCAGGTTCCGGTCGGCGATCGCACCGGTCACGCGATGGCCGATCGGTCCCCATGCCTGGGCGGGTGTGGCAAGGCCAAGGGTCATCGCTGCGGTGAGGCTGGTGAGAAGGAAGCGCATGGGGGTGCCATAGGGCGGGTCGGCGAGGTGATCCAGCGCGGGATGGCTTGGGACGCCAGTTTTGTGGGGAAAGGGCGGGTCTGAGGGGCTGGCGCGCTTGGAAGCCTTGCGGCGAGTGCCGGATGATCTGGTAGCTGAGAGAAGGCGGAGAAACATGCCATCGGATGCAGGGGGAGCCGACGGGGGCGGTTGATTGGAGGCTATCTTAGGCGATGGGGTTTGGGCTGGCCCTCATATTTTGGCCGGGTGTGGGACAAAGCAGTCAGGTCGCTTGCAAAAAAGAAATCGGCTGAACCTGACAATCCAAATATGGCTTTGCGGGCGCCCGCGATCACACCTCGCCGGACAGTCACGAGAGCGTTCAACTCGAAATTTCGACGCATTGCCAGTGCCAAAGGCTGCCAGCTGTCATGTGAGGTTCAAGCTGGAACTCTAACTGTTGATAGACGCTTGCATGACATGGCCATCACTCCCCGCCAGAAGGGCGCGACAACTGCAAGGCGGCAACATGCGCCCGCCCGGGCAAAATTTCTAGATCGGATTGAGCCCTTCTTTGGAGGTAAGGACGTCATTGGCGGACCGCTGCTACTGGCAACGATCGCGGCGCTCCTGTTCACGAACAGCCCCTTGCGCGAAAGCTATGAACGGTTCTGGGATACGCAGCTCCACTTTGGGTTTGGCCGTCAGCTAATCAGTCATAGCCTTGCGGAATGGATCGACCACGCACTGCTCCCGCTGTTCTTCATCATCATAGGCGCAGATGTGAAACGCGAGCTGGTGCGCGGTGCTTTGTCGGAACTGCGCACCGCTATTTTCCCGATGGCAGGCGCCATCGGCGGCATGCTGGTTCCGGTTTTCTTGTTCTGGCTGATCGCGCGAGACAGTGAGGCTATGACGGGCTGGGGCACCGTCATCACCATGGACACCGCCTTTGGCCTGGCGCTGATCGGCCTGTTTGCCACGCGCTTGCCAGATGGCGTACGCGCGCTCTTTCTTGCATTTGCAGCGATCGACGACATTGGGGGGCTGTTGGTCATCGCTGCGGCCTATAGCGACGCGATCTATATCGATGGCCTGTTGATTGCGGCCATTGGCTTTGCCGCTATCTATCTCTTGCGCCACCTGCGCTGGGGGGCGAGCATCCCCTATGTGCTGCTCGCTATCATCCTGTGGGTCGGCATATTGCGATCGGGCATTCATACCACGATAGCAGGGGTGCTCCTTGGCTTTCTTGTGCCGGTCTATCCCAGGCTTGGCCGCAATGATTTTGCTGACAATGTTCAGGACGAGATTGATGAATTTCAGCAGGCGCACCGCCATGCTTTAGGGGAAGGGGAGGGGGCCGACGCCAGACGCTCGGAAAAGAAGGCGCAGGAGCGCCTGGGATATCTAGACGAGATGACCAGCGCCACGCATGCAACAGGAGAACGGGTCATAATGCTCCTTTCGCCCTGGATCAGTTATGTCGTGTTGCCGCTCTTCGCCCTCTCCAACGTCCGGGTACATATCAGTCCCGATCTCATTGCAGATAGCTTTCACTCGACGCTTGCACCCGCCATCCTGATAGGGCTGTGCCTGGGCAAACCGGTGGGTTTCCTCAGCTTCAGCTGGATCGCAACCCGGCTGGGCCTTGCGCGCCTTCCCGACAATGTCCGCTGGCCGATGATCGCGGCGATAGGATCGCTAGCGGGTATCGGCTTTACGATTTCGCTCTTCATATCCGGACTGGCGTTCAGCGACGGCGGGCTTCAGGAGATAGCATCGCTCGCAATCATCGTCGCTTCGGCCCTTGCAGGCCTGACCGGTTATGCAGCGCTTCGGGTTGCGGCGCGCCTATCGGTCTGACTTCGGCGGCCACCTCGCGCATGGGTGACTGGCCTCGCCTCAGGGCAATTGTCGCCATGCCGACGTCGTCGCCTCCTGGAGTTTCCCGGCCCAGTGAGCTTGGCCATCATGATCGCTGATGAGATCCTGTCTGATCTCAATCTCTGCATAGCGCAGGTTCCGGGGAAAAGCGTGCAAAGGTGCCGTGTAGTCGGTGGCGTCCATGCGATAGGGCGCGTTGTCGCCCACGCATATCGCTTTGTCGCCCTGTAATTGCGCAAGCATTGCGATGGCGAAATCCGTGCGTCCAAGCCAGTGCAGAACACCTACATGCCAAGGCCGGATAAAACCGCCCAGCTTCGGGGTGAAGCTGTGTAGCGAAAGCAGGATAGTCTCAGTACCCGCCGCCTGCCTGGCGTCGAGCATGGCCGATATGGCCGCATGATAGGGCGTGTGGATCGCCGCTATCCTGGCTTGCCTGGCTGCGTCGTCCAGTGCGCCATTACCTATGATGTATGTGCCGTCGGATTGGATGGCTATGGCGTCCTCATGCCCAGGATCGCGATTGCAGTCGATCACGAGGCGCGAATAGGTCTGATGGATGAAAGGCGCGTCAAGCAGGTGCGCCAATGCCCTGCCAACCCCCCGCGTGCCGATATCGACAGCGATATGTCGCGCCCGGTCTGCGGCGGTTAGGCCCAGACCGCCCAGCGACTCAGGAACGCGTGATCCTGCATGGTCTGCGATCAACAGGAACGGCGAACGGCCTTCCGCGTTATCGATAGTGAACGGCGCCGGATCGTTCGGTTTCAACAACGTCGTCGCCTCTCGGGCCATCGGGATATTCCTTTCATGCCGTTGCTGACGATCCATCACGTCACGACCTATCGCTATCAGCAGCCCGTGTCGCTCGGCGAGCATCGCATCATGATGCGCCCGCGCGAAGCCTTCGACCAGCGATTGCTATCCGCCCGGCTCGACATCGATCCGCGGCCCAGTGAACTGCGCTGGCTGCACGATGTCTTCGGAAACTCCGTAGCCATCGCCTTGTTCAAGAAGCGCGCGTCGAATCTGGTCGTCACCAGCGAAGTGACGCTGGAACATGCGCCGTTGGCGCAGCAGCAGGTCGATGTCGAACCCTATGCTCGCCTCTTCCCTTTCACTTACTCGTCGGAAGATATGCCCGACCTGCTGCGCTCGATCGAGCGTCAACATCTGGACCCTGAGCGGGTGGTCGACAACTGGGCGCGGGCCTTCGTCAGCAATGACGGCAATACCAGCACGATCGATCTCCTGACCCGGATCGCAACCGGCATCCAGCGTGACTTCACCTATGTCCCTCGGCATGAGAAAGGCACTCAGACTCCGATCGAGACCCTGCGCAAGCGGCAGGGCACATGTCGCGACTTCGCGGTGCTTATGATCGAGGCGGTGCGGGCGCTGGGCTTTGCTGCGCGCTTCGTGTCTGGCTATGTCTACAACCCTTCTCGCCGCGAAGGGGTGGTAGGCGGCGGCAACACCCATGCCTGGGTGCGCATCTTCCTGCCCGGATCGGGCTGGGTCGAATTTGATCCGACCAACGGCATTATTGGTAATCGTGGCCTCATACGCGTAGCGATCTCGCGCGATCCCTATCAGGCACTGCCGTTGTCGGGCACCTGGTTCGGCCTGCCGGCAAGCTTTCTGGGCATGGACATATCGGTCGACGTCCATCGCGCCGATCCTGCCCAGTTTCCCACCACCGGCCATGGCGCCATTAACAGCCGGATCGTCGGCGCTTCAGGAAAGACCTCTTCATGCTGATCCGCTGCGGTTATGATATCGAATTCTCCACCGACAAAAAGGTCGCGATGATGGCGATGCTGAGCCTACATCCGTCACGCCATCAGGATTTGGGAACGCCCCAGCGGCTCATCGCCAGCCCTGACATCCCGCTTTATCATTTCGAAGATGGCTTCGGGAATGTCGCGACCCGGCTAACGCTTCCGCCCGGCAACGTCACCCTGTCCTGCGACTTCGTGATCGAAGACAGTGGCGCGCCGGACCGGCGCGCGCCGAATGGCCCGCAAATGCCGGTCGAGGAATTGCCCGATACGGTGATGCCCTTCCTGCTGGGCAGCCGCTATTGCGAGACCGACCGGCTGATGGGCGTCGCCTGGGCCAATTTCGGTCATCTCGCCGCGGCGCGCGACCGGGTCGATGCGATCGTCGACTTCGTCCACAATCATATCGAGTTTGGCTATCATCATGCCCGGCCGGACAAGACCGCCTGGAACGGCTATCAGGAACGGCAGGGCGTGTGCCGCGACTTTGCCCATCTCGCCATCACCCTGTGCCGCTGTATGAACATTCCGGCGCGCTATTGCACTGGCTATCTGGGCGACATCGGCGTGCCGCCGGTGGACGCGCCGATGGACTTCAGCGCCTGGTTCGACGTCTATATCGACGGCGACTGGTACACCCATGACGCCCGCCACAACCGCCCCCGGATCGGCCGCATCCTGATGGCGCGGGGCCGCGACGCCACCGATGTCGCCTTGACGACCGCCTTTGGCCCGGCAAATCTGGTGCGGTTCCAGGTCCATACCGATGAGGTTTACTTTCTTGACTGATCCGATTGCCAACCCGCTGCTGCAACCCTGGACCGGCCCGCTCGGCGCGCCGCTCTTCGCGCAGGTGCGGGACGAGGATTTCCTGCCGGCGCTGACGACCGCGATCGGCTGGCATGAGGCGGAGATTGCCGCGATCGCCGGGCAGGAAGCACCGGCGACCTTCGATAACAGTATCGCCGCTCTGGAGCGGTCAGGCGAGGCGCTGGCGCGGGTGCGGCGGCTGTTCTGGACGCTGTCCTCGGCGCAGGGCACGCCGGGCATCCGCACGATCGAGGCGGAAATATCGGCGCGGCTGAGCGCCCATTCAGTTGCGATCAGTCATAATGACGCGCTCGTCGCGCGCATCTTCGCGGTCCATGCCGCCCGGCGGGAGAGCGGCCTGATACCTGAGCAGATCCGGCTGGTGGAAAGCAGTCATGCCGGCTTTCTGCGCGGCGGCGCAGCGCTTGCCCCCGCCGACAAGGAACGCTTCGCCGCCATCGACGCGCGGCTGTCGGCCCTGTCGGTGCAGTTTGGGCAGAATGTGCTGGCGGCGACGGCGGCCTGGGTGCTGGATCTGGGGCCGGAGGATCTCACGGGACTGCCGCCCGCCATGTGTGAGGCGGCCGCCGGGCGCGCAGCGGCCAAGGGGCAGGCGGGCCGCTACCATGTCACGCTCGACCGCACCGATTTTGAGGGTTTTTTGACCTTCTCGCAGCGGCGCGACTTGCGCGAAACGCTGTGGCGCGCCTTCACCGATCGCTGTGACGGCGGCACGTATGACAATTGGCCGATCATCGCCGAAACGCTGGCGCTGCGGCGGGAGAGGGCGGTGCTGCTGGGCTATGTCGACCATGCCCATTATGCGCTGGAAGACAGCATGGCGCATGATCCGGAGGCGGCCACCGATCTGATGCGTCAACTCTGGGAGCCGGGCAAGCGCAGGGCGGCGGAGGAAGCGGCGGAGCTTCAGGCGCTCATCGATGCGGAGAGTGGGGGCTTTGCCCTCGCGCCCTGGGACTGGCGCTTCTATGCCGAGCAGGTGCGGCGCGCCCGCTATGCGCTGGACGGCGCGGCGGTGGCGGCGCATTTGCGGCTCGACGCGGTGCGGCAGGCGGCGTTCGACACCGCCGCGCGCCTCTATGGCCTCAGCTTCACCCGGCGGGCCGACATTGCCGGCTATCATCCCGATGTCTGGGCCTGGGAAGTTACGGACAGGGATGGCGGCGCGGTGGGCCTGCTCTACACCGATTATCTGGCGCGGCCGGATAAGCATGGCGGTGCCTGGATGGGCAGCCTGCGGGTGCAGGAAGCGATGGATGGCGACGTTCGCCCGGTCGTATATCTCGTCGCCAATTTCGCCGCCGCGCCGCCGCCCGATCGCGGCGCGACCCGCCTGTCGATCGATGAGGCGCGCACCCTGTTCCACGAATTTGGCCATGCGCTGCATGGCCTGCTCTCCCGCGTCACCTATCCCAGCCAGTCTGGCACAGCAGTCGCGCGCGACTTCGTCGAGTTTCCCAGCAAGTTCATGGAAAACTGGATCGTCAGCCGGGAAGTGCTGGCGGGCTTCGGCGTGCCCGACGATCTGATCGTCGCGATCCGCCAGGCCGAGGCTTATGGCCAGGGTTTCGCCACGGTCGAACTGATCGGCTGCTCGCTGGTCGATCTCGCCGTCCATCAGCAAACAGCGGCGGAGACGGACCCGCGCGCCTTTGTCGCGGCGGAACTCGACCGGCTGGGGATGCCGCCTGAAGTCGGCATGCGCCATCACTTTCCCTACTTCACCCATATTTTCGACGGCGGCTATTCCGCCGCTTATTACAGCTATGCCTGGTCCGAAGCGCTGGACGCCGATGCGTTCGAGGCGTTCATCGAGACGGGCGACATTTTCGACCCGCAACTCGCCGCGCGTTTCCGCGACGAAATACTGTCCGCTGGCGACAGTCGCGATCCTATGGAGTCGTTCCGCGCCTTCTTGGGCCGTGCGCCCGACGCACAGGCGCTGATGCGCGCGCGGCACTTGGTGGGAGCTTGATCGGCCGACGTTGAGACTTTCGCGAACGTCGGCTTTAGGATTAGGAATTGAGGAAGGCTGACATTCATCCTGCTTCTACCGACACGACGCAGCAGCAGCAACGTGCTTCTTTCCGGTCATTTAGCGCGAGCAACATCGATTCTTGAGCTTCCGTCAGATCAACCTAATCCGGACAGCCCGCTCTCTCGACTTTCTGATTCTCGGAAGCGGAAAGCTAGATGAAGGATGTGCCAATCATGTCGATCATGCGTTTGTTTTTTTGCTAGGGAATTGACCTGCGCAGCCTCGAAATACAGCTTGGCCAGCAGCGGAATTGCGATAGAAGTGCCGTCCGTGGTGGCGCTCGACATCACAACCGCAATCATCGAAGGCGTGGCTAACTGATATTGACATGATGTTTCGATACGAAGATCTTGGAGACGACCAGTTCGAGGCGCTCATCGTGCTGCTTTGTCGCCAGTTGCTCGGCGTGGGGGTGAAGGGCTTTGCAAAAGGCCCTGATGGCGGTCGTGATGCGAAGTTCGTCGGCACCGCGCAGCTCATGCCGAGTACCGCTGCCCCCTGGGTCGGTACGGTGATTGTCCAGGCGAAGCACACCAACGGCTACAACAAGAGTTTCTCCGAGACGGAATTCTACAGTACCAAATCCGACAAAAGCGTAATCGGCGAAGAGGTGCTGCGGGTCAAAAAGCTGCGCGCTGCCAACCAGCTCGATCACTACATGCTGTTCGCAAACCGAAGGCTCGCGGGCAATGCCGAGCAGACGATCACCACCTTCATCGCTGGAGCGACCGGCCTGCCTGAAGGCTCGATCTATCTGTGCGGCATCGAGCAGCTCGAATCCTGGTTGAAGCAATTTCCCGAAGTCGCAAGAGTTGCCAGGCTCGACCCTATCGATTCTCCGCTGATCGTTTCGCCCGACGAACTGGCCGAGGTCGTCGAAGCCTTCGCGGCGCACAACGCGCTTATCACCGAGACGATCGATCAGCCGCCGGAGGCGCGCACGTCTTATGAGGTGAAGAACACCGTCAATCAGATGACGCCGGAGTATGCAAAGCTCCAGCGCAAGTTGTATCTGAAGGACACCGCACAAATCCGAGCGTTTCTCGCCGCGCCTGAGAACCAGCACATTCTGCGAGCCTACGAGACGGCGGTTGAGGAATTCGAGCTTAAGATCATCGCAAAACGCAAGGATTACCAGAACTTCGACGCAGTCATGAATTATCTGGTCGATCTGTTGTTCAACCGCGATCCGCTGCTGCGTCAGCACAAGCGACTGACGCGCGCGGTCCTCTTCTATATGTACTGGAACTGCGACATCGGTCTTGGGGCGGACGATGCTGCGGCCTAGCAAACATGCTCATCCCGACCGTACCGTCGTGAACGTTGCCCTGCTTCTGCTAAAAAGGCTGAAGGCTAAGCGGCTGGCGGATTACAGTTCGCTGCTTGCCTATGCGCGCAAGGCCGTGCCGGGCGGCGATGTGCTATTCCTGCCCTCGCTCAATTTCCTGTTCCTACTGGGCTTGATCATCTACCATACCAAAACGGATTCCTTCGAGTATGTTGGCCTGAATGAAGCCGTCTAAGCTCTATACCGATCGGCCGGACCTCTTTGCCGCAGTGGAATTCGCGCCCGAGTTGAACGTCGTCATGGCGCAGATTCGGCTGCCCGAAAACCAGGACCGAGATACCCATAATCTGGGCAAGACGACGCTCGGCCGGTTGCTCGACTTCGGGTTCCTGGCCGGCAAAGACCCCAGGTTCTTCCTGTTCCGGCATGAGGACCGGTTTGCAGAGTTCGTGTTCTTCCTTGAGATTGAGCTGCTTGATGGAACCTACGTCACGGTGCGCCGCGGCGTCGCCGAGCACAGCCGGATTGCGTTTAAGAAGCATTTTGCGCGCCATCAGGATTTCTCCGCGCTCGCAGATCGTGAATGGGATCATGTGGATGTGCCGTTCGATCGGGCGAAGGATATGCTGGACAGCTATCTGGACTGGCGCGCGCTCAAGCCCTGGCATTACCGCAAGGGGCTTGGCTATTTTCTGCGATCGCAGGAGGATTTCGGAGACGTCTTCCACCTGCGGCGTTTCGCCAACTCGCATGCCGACTGGAAGCCCTTCCTCGCCCACATCCTGGGGTTTGACGCGGAGCTTATTGCCGAGCTCTATGACAAGGAAGCGGCGCTCACGGAAATGGAGACCAAATCCGTCAACATCCGGCAGGAGCTTGGTGGCGGTGACATCGAGGACGCCGGCAAGATTGACGGCATTCTCCTTTTGAAAACGCGGGAGATCGAGAAGAAGCAGGCACTCCTCGACGGCTTCGACTTTCGCAGCGAAGACAAGTCGGAAACCAAAATTCTGGTCGACAAGGTGGATGAGCGGATCGCGGTGCTGAACGCTCGCCGCTACTCGCTTATGGCCAATCGGAAGAAGATCGTCGCCTCGCTCCAAGACGATCAGATCCTCTTCAACCCCGACGAGGCCGCTGAACTGTTCAAAGAGGCCGGCGTGCTCTTTGGAGGTCAAATCAAGCGCGACTTCCAACAGCTGATCAATTTCAACAAGGCGATCACGGAAGAGCGGCAGGGCTACCTGATCGAGGAACGCGCCGACATCGACGTCGAACTGAAGGCGGTCAACGGCGAGCTCAATACTCTGGGAAAGCGACGGGCGGAAATGCTCGCCTTCCTGAGCGAAACGGACAGCTTTGCGAAATACCGTCGGTTCACCAGCGAACTGGTGACATTGCGTGCCGACGTCCAGTCGCTCCAGCGGCAGCGCGACTTCGTCCATCGCCTGCAGCAGCTGCGCACCAATATCCGAGCGCTGCAGGAGGACAAAATCCACCTGCAAAGCGCGATCGAGGCCGACGTCGAAATGAAGAGCGGCAGCCCCGATAGCCTCTTCTCCACGATCAGGCTCTACTTCAACGAAATCGTCGAAGAGGTGATCGATAGCAAGGCGTTACTCAATGTCTCAGTCAACAAGCTGGGGCACTTGGAGTTCAAGGCCGAACTGCTCGACGATGCTGGCAACGCCACCAGCGCCGATCGTGGGCACAGCTACCGAAAGCTGCTTTGCGTCGCGTTCGATCTCGCACTCATCCGCGCGCATCTGGGCGACGCATTTCCGCGCTTTGCTTACCACGACGGCGTGCTGGAATCGCTGGATGATCGTAAGAAGGAGGTCCTGATCTCTGTCCTGCGACGCTATACCGGCATGGGAATCCAGTCGATCGTCACCCTGATTGATTCTGATTTGCCCAAGCGAGCAGCCGAGCAGCCATTTTTCGAGAAGGACGAAATCGTGCTGCTTTTGCATGACGAGGATGAGAGTGGCCGACTATTCAAGATGCCATCCTGGTAGGTTTCCCCGATCGGTTTTGCCATTTCTTTGCATCGAAGGGCCGGACGGGTAGCTCGGGCCTCGTCCGTGCCAACGGTTTCGAGCGCGCGAGGGATATGTGTGCCCTGTGCGTCGAGCCCGGCTCGGTCACGCGCCGCCGCTGATGTGCGTGTTTTGGGGGGCAGCTCATGCTTATTCCGCCCTGCACCAGACAGGGGGTCTGCCCTTGGAGCAAAAGGCGCAACCAATCCCAATTCGTAAGCGGGGCCTGAGGGCCGCCTTGCGCGGTGCCCATTCGCCGGGATGATTGCCGCTCTTTTAGCGAGGTGGCGGGTGTCGGACGAGATCGAGGATTCAGCAAGCGAACGGGCGAGTAGTCATATGAGTAATCGTATGAGTAGTCGGATCGAGGTCGTTAGCCGGGTGTCGGGTCGGCGGCGGTGGACGGTAGAGCAGAAGCTATTCGTGCTGCGGGATGCATTCGGCCCGGACGGCTGCGTGCGTACGGCCTGTGAACGCCATGATGTCGGCAGCGGCTCGATCTACACTTGGCGGCGCCAGGCGATGTCCGGTGAGCTTGCCGGGGTTCGCAAGTTGGCCGAGCCGGCATTTGCGGAGGTGCAGATCAGCGAGCAGCCAGCCTTGCCTGCCCCGACAGTTGCAGCGAGCAGCGGCGGCGTGATTGGCATCGAACTGCCGTCTGGTATCAGGGTGAGCGTGGATGCCACGGTCGATGCCGATGCCCTGTCACGGGTGATCGGTATCCTGACGCGATGATCCCGCTGCCGCCATCGACGCGGATCTTCCTGGCCTGCGGTGCGACCGACATGCGTAAGGGTTTCGACGGCCTGGCGGTGATGACGCAGCAGGTTCTGGAGCAGAGCCCCCATTCCGGTGCGCTGTTCGCTTTCCGGGGCAAGCGCGGCGATCTGGTGAAGCTGCTTTGGTACGACGGCCAGGGCATGTGTCTGTTTTCCAAGCGGATGGACCGGGGGCGCTTCGTGTGGCCGTCGACCAAGACGGGATCGGTGGTGATGACGGCGGCGCAGCTTTCGATGCTCTTGGAAGGCATCGACTGGCGGCGACCTGAACGCACTTTCACTCCTTCATTGGCGGGGTAAAACGCCCATTTTCTGGTGCTTTTATTAGCGTTTCGACCATCGATCTG
>NZ_VYPZ01000038.1 GCF_008710155.1 Sphingobium limneticum | reverse complement strand
CAGCCAGGCCAAACTGAGTGCCGTTGCCCGGCAACTCAACGAACGACCCAGGAAAACGCTCGAGTACCAAACGCCTGCAGAGCGCTTCCAAGCTTGTGTTGCCACCACCCGTTGAACCCACCACCAAAGGCGTCCTCTTCGTCACCATCGAGGATGAGACCGGCGTCGCACAGGGGATCCTCTGGCCTGATCGGTTCGAGATCTATCGCCGCCAGGTCATGTCGGCCTCGATGATCGCGATGCGGGGGCGGCTGCAAAAGGAGGGCGAGGTCATTCACATCATATGCGATCGCATTGTCGATCATGATGCGATGCTGCGCTCGATCGGACGGATGGAGTTCACCGTTGCACCGGGCCGGGGCGACGGCGCTTCGCATGGCGGTGGTCCTGATCCGCGTGATCCGGCATTCCTGAGCGGCCGCACATTGTCGCCGCCGCCGTTCACGACGCGTGCCCCACAGGATGAGCTCCTGCCCATCCGCAGCCATGACTTTCACTGACATGACGGCAAGCTCCCCAGGCACGATCATGCGCGCGCTCGATGTCCTGCGCGAGGCAGCGGCCATGAAAGATCAGGCGCGCACTCGCGGGGGCGCGCTGGCGCTCTGGGTGCTGCGTGGTCATTGCCCCGACGAGTGGCTGGTGGCCTTCTGGGATGCGGCAGGGTCCGATCATGAGATCGGCCGGAGCCAAGGCATGCATGCAGCCTATAACGGGATTGTCCGGCAGATGCGGACCCGAGGCGGCCTGCTGCAAACGGCTGCGCCCCTGCAATCGGTGGCAGTAGACCCTATATGACTAGGAGAGACATGAATCCGATCGCCCCCTGCGCCGCCACGCGATGGCTTGGATGAACGCGATGTTCGATCTGTTCGACACACCTGCCGTTCCTGGGCTCGCGATGCGTGACGACGTGCTGACCAAAGCGGAGGAAGCTGCCCTCATAGCGCACATCGACGGCACCGACCTCACACCCTTCCGTTTTCAGCAATGGACTGGCAAGCGCCTGACCTATTCCTATGGTTGGAATTACGACTTCGAACATGTCCGCTTCGCGCCCGCCGAGCCGATGCCTCGTTGGCTCCTCGACGTGCGAGGGCGCGCGGCTGCCTTTGCGGGACTGGCAGCAGACGATCTCGTCCAGGCACTGCTGATCCGCTACGATCCCGGTGCGGGCATCGGTTGGCATAAGGACAGGCCGGTGTTCGAGCATGTCGTGGGCATCTCGCTCGGCAGTGAGGCCGTTCTGCGCCTCCGCCGTCGGAACGCCGCCGGGTTCGAGCGCGCCAAGGTCATGCTGCCGCCGCGCTCCATCTATCATCTGTCCGGCGACGTGCGCCACGCTTGGGAACATAGCATAGTGCCCTTGGAGATCCCGCGTTGGTCCATTACCTTCCGCAGCCTGTCGGACAAGGGCCACCTATCGTGAGCGGACAATCCTATCCAACCACACCGGACGGGCGCTACTTCGTGGTGCGTGGGCGGCTTTGGCGCGCAAGCAATCCGGCGCTAGAACCGGAAGTGCGCGAACGTCTGGTCAGGGAGCTGATGAATGCACGCCGTGCCGTCGGCGCAGCCAGGCGCAAGGCCGATCACACCGGCAAGACAGTCGCACATGAAGCGGTCAATCGCGCTAAAGTGGCGCTTGGCGAACGCGGCCCGGTCTGGTGGGACGATGGCGCACCTGACCTCAACCGCCATCTCGCGCGCACGGGCCCCTATGCGGAATGGTATGCGAGCCTTCCTGAAGACAAGCGCTAAGCCTTCCGTTTGCGCCGGGGCTTGTCGGCGAGCTCGAAGATGACCGACACATGATCACTGGTTTTCAGCGTCAAAAGAAGATCGTGTAGCTTGACGTACCGTTGCAGCTTGTAGTGGAACTTGGCACCAGGGCGCGGGCTGACGTAAAGGCGGTCGATGCCAGTCGAAATCGATCCATTCAAAAAATAAAGCGGCCAGTTTTGCTCTCCAAGAGCGGACCGTCGGCTAACCGGACAGCAGCCGTCGCATTCTTGAATGCCAAGCATCTGCGACACCGTGGTTGCCATCCCATTCAGTCCACGATTCGCCAAAAGCATTACAAGTTCAAAGACATCAAAAGGCATGCCCCCAAGGGCATTTGAGTGGCGAACTGCCTTGGTGGCGCACCATTAAGAAAAAGTGCTGACCCTGTCTTCATATGAAGCTGCAGACCAGGGAAGCCTGGTTATCGAGATCAGGGATATAATGTCTGACCATGGGGTTGTTGGTAAGACTACCTTTCGGCAGCCCCCTCTAAGTCTGTGAGGCCCAATGACACGCTCGCATCAGACCCATTTTGTGAAGATCCATCCCACCCAATCCAGCGCCCTGAACAATGAACATGACAAGGCCTCACGGAGCGAGCTTGCCCGAAGGATTGCCCGGCTCGGCGAGGCAAAATTTGTCGATCACGACATTTCTATCGACCAACAGCTTTTGGGTGGCCAGCCGGACACGCTGTTCATTCCGACAGGCACGATCGACTTGTCGACGGCAAGAAAACTGGGCATCCAAACTGAGAGCCAAATCTACGGTGGCGTGGTGCCGTTTCCCTTTGTTGGGAGCAAGATCATCACACATTCGGCCTTCGGAGACGACCCTCCAATTCCCGCCGGATGGCACCATGAACTAGGCTTGGCTCTTGCTCCTCACGTTCTTTCGGGCTGGTCGGCCTTCACTCTCGATGCGGTCCGCGCCGCCGCTCTTGATATGCTCGGGCGCACGGCGATCCGTCTGAAGGAGGTCGAGGCCACTGCCGGACTAGGCCAGTTCGTCGCTACGTCCGTCAAGGAACTGGACGAAGCGATGGCCCAGCTCGACGAGCCTGCAATTTCGAAGCACGGCGTGGTGATCGAGGAGAATCTCGATGATGTCGTCACCTACAGCGTCGGTACGACCCGCCTTTTTGGCGAGGCGATTTCCTATTGGGGCACGCAGCGGCTCACCACCAACAACAGTGGCGCGACTGTCTATGGCGGCTCAACCCTTCATGTCGTGAGGGGCAGTCTAGAGCGGCTTGCGAGCCTGGGTCTGGCTGACGAACTACAGCAGGGGATCGATAAAGCGATCGCCTATGACGCTATCGTCTCGCGAATCTATCCGGATTTGCTGGCGTCTCGCCGCAATTACGATGTCGCCGCGGGCGTCACCTCCTACGGGGAATGTCGCATCGGCGTGCTCGAGCAGAGTTGGCGTGCCGGCGGCGCGAGCGGCGCGGAGATCGCGGCGTTCGAAGCCCTGGCGCGTGATCCCGGCCGGTCGGCTGTGACATGCATGTCGATGGAGATTTATGGCGAGGTCGATGCCGCTCCAAACGGCAGCATAATCTATTATAGCGGTGTCGATCCTGTGGCAGGACCGATGACAAAATATGTGATGGAGCTGGAATGACAGGCAGTCAGCTATCCTTTGAGGTCGAGGGCGAAAGCCTGGAAGCAACCTTGTTGTCGCCCGACAAGCTGGTCCCAGGCATTCTTTTCATTCATGGATGGGGCGGCTCGCGCGAACAGGACATGGTAAGAGCAGAAGAGATCGCCCAGTTGGGCTGCATCTGCTTCACGTTCGATCTACGAGGCCATGCCAGACATGCCGAAGAGCGCAATGTCGTCACCCGGTCGCACGGTCTTGCAGATGTGACGGCGGCCTATGACTATCTCGTCAGGCAGGACCAGGTCGATCCGTCGGCGATTGCAGTCGTTGGCACCAGCTATGGTGGCTATCTCGCGGCATTGCTAACTGCGGCTCGACCGGTCAATTGGTTGGCACTTCGCGTTCCTGCGCTCTATCCGGACGAGCACTGGGATGTGCCCAAGGCCAAACTCGACCGCGATCTCATCAATGCCTATAGGGCGCGCTTTAGAACGGGCCGGGAAGACAAGGCTCTGGCCGCTTGCGAGCGGTTTGCCGGCGATGTCCTGATTATTGAATCGGAGCATGACGACTATGTGCCGCACACGACCATCAGCTCTTACATGTCTGCGTTCCACAACAGCAATTCGCTGAGCTATCGTATTCTGAAAGGCGCTGATCATTCGCTGAGGGATGAAGGCGGGAGGCGCGCCTACAACCAATTGTTACTTACCTGGATCGAGGAGATGGTTCGGGGCGGTCGCCGGCCGTCATTGCCAGACGCCCAAGCAGAGGCACAACTACCATCGCAGGCGCGAAAGCTCGCACAAGGATAACCCTCCCCAAGCGGATATGGTCTTATAGCCGATGCCTCGCTTTGAGGTGGCCCGTTGTTCCTGCTTGTGCGTTGATGCTGCAACAACAGGAAAACGGCCATGTCCATGCTGCTTGAAAATCTGTCGCGCAAGATGAAGGAAATCGATTTCGCGATGCTTGCCACCCATAGTGGCGGCGGCGCGATCGGATCACGTCTGATAAGCAATAACCGCGAAGTCGATTATGACGGTAGCGCCTGGTTTTTCACGGAAGAGACCACGCTCATGGTGTCGGATTTCAAGGCCGACCCCGCAGTCAATCTGAGCTATCAGGGTAAATCGGGTTTATTCAGCCGACGCCCCTTCTTTCTGGCAGTGCAAGGCACTGCCATGCTCATCCGCGACAAGGACCAGTTTGAAACGCATTGGACGATAGGCCTGGAAAAATGGTGGCCGCAGGGTCCGCAAATGCCTGGCCTTGTCCTACTCAAGGTGATCGGCGAGCGCGCTCATTATTGGGATGGCGAAGAGGAAGGCGAGCTACTGATGGATGGCGCCCATTGATGACGTCTGACTGCAAGCCCTCGTGGCGCCGGTTCGGCAAGGCTGGCGCCAGCCCCCCTTATAACCAACTGCGTTGGGTCAACTGACGTCAGCTGAGGCCGGGTGCCCTTCTTGGTAGATTGCTGGCAGCACCAAAATCGTTTCAAGTGGCAACTGGCAAAATGATGATGCATGTCAGATACGCTAACTTGCTGAGCAATGTGGCGAGGCATCGAAATCTAGCTGATCTCAATCACGCTGCGCATCCTATCGGCCTCTTGCGCATTTGACCTCTAGCCGCAACGCGCGGTCTCAGGAGGCAATCATGTCAGACGACACCGAGAACAGGATACGCGAGCGCGCGCACGCCATTTGGGAGGCCCAAGAGCAACCGGAAGGTCTCGCCATGGAACATTGGCGTCAGGCCGCCGAGGAGGTGGCGCAGGTCGACAAGCTGGCCGAACTCCAACCTCCTGTCGCTAGCGGAGCAGCGGCGAAAGCGCTGACAAAAACAGAAGGGCTTCAAACGAAGGTCTGAACCCGTCGGTTCTCGCCCGCTTCCTCCATGACAGGACCGAGCCCTTTTGAGCCAGCATCCTGACCGCCTTGATGGCGGATCACCCTATCCTCTTGGCGCGAGCTTCGACGGGCTCGGCGTCAACTTCGCCATTTTCTCCGCCAATGCCGACCGGATCGAACTCTGCCTGTTCGATCCCGGCGGCCGCAAGGAAGTCGCTCGCTTGGCCCTGCCGGAATGCACCGACGAGGTTTGGCATGGCTATCTGCCTGATGCGCGGCCCGGGCTGCTTTACGGCTATCGTGTCCATGGCTCCTATGCGCCCGAGCAGGGCCATCGCTTCAATCCCAACAAGCTGCTGCTCGATCCCTATGCCCGACGGCTGTCTGGCAGCATCAAATGGAATGACGTGCTGCACGGCTATCCGGTCCGCAGCCGACGCAAGGATCTGGGTTTCGACCGGCGCGATAGCGCCAGCGCCATGCCCAAGGCCATTGTCACCCATGACAGTTTTGATTGGTCGCGCGATATCCGCCCCAACGTCCCTTGGTCAGAAACGGTGATCTACGAAGCGCATGCCAAGGGCCTGACGAAACTTCTGGAGGCGGCGCCGCACAGGAACGCGGCACATTCGCGGCGCTCGCCCACCCCAAGGTCATTGACCATATGAAGCGGCTGGGCATCACGACGCTTGAGCTCATGCCGATCCACGCCTTCACGCAGGACCGCTTCCTGCTGGAGAAGGGCCTGCGCAATTATTGGGGCTATAACAGCCTCAGCTTCTTCGCGCCCGAGTCGAGCTATTTTGCGGGCGATACCCATGACGAGTTGCGCGTTGCAGTGCGGCGCCTTCACGCTGCAGGGATCGAGGTGATCTTGGACGTTGTCTATAACCACAGCTGCGAGGGCAGCGAGCTGGGCCCCACATTGTCGTGGCGCGGCATCGACAACGCGACCTATTATCGGCTGCTGCCCGACGATCCGCGCTATTGCCTCAACGACACCGGCACCGGCAATACCTTCAAGCTCACCCATGCCAGGGTGATCCAGATGGTGGCTGACTCTCTGCGCTACTGGGCGACCAGCTTCGGGGTCGATGGCTTCCGCTTCGATCTCGGGCTTACACTTGGTCGCACCGATCACGGCTTCGATCCCAATGCCGGGTTCTTCGACGTCTTGCGGCAGGATCCGGTGCTTGGCCGTCTCAAGCTCATCACCGAGCCATGGGATGTGGGTATGGGGGGCTATCAGCTCGGCAATTTCCCGCCCGGCTTTGCTGAATGGAACGACAAATATCGCGATACTACCCGTCGCTTCTGGCGGGGCGATCAGGGCCAGCGAGCCGATCTTGCCGCGCGCCTTTCGGGATCGGGCGACCTGTTCGACCGCCGCGCGCGCAGGCCCTGGGCGAGCGTCAATTTCCTAACCAGCCATGACGGCTACACCCTCGCCGATTTGGTGTCCTATGAAGAGCGGCACAATGAGGCCAATGGCGAGGATAGTCGCGACGGCCATGACAACAATCTCTCGCGCAACTGGGGCGCCGAAGGGCCGGCCGACGATGCGACTATTCTGACGACAAGGGGCCGCGTGCGCCGGGCCATGCTCACCACCCTGCTCGCCTCGCTCGGCACGCCGATGCTCGTGGCCGGCGACGAGTTCGGCCGCAGCCAAGGCGGCAACAACAATGCCTACTGCCAGGATAATGGCATCAGCTGGCTAGACTGGTCGATGATGGAGGGAGACGAAGGCAAGGCCCTCTTCGAATTCACGGCGCGACTGATCGCCCTGCGCAAGGCCCATCCGGTGCTGTGCGCATCGACTTTCCTCTACGGGCAGGAATCGCCGGGCTTCGGCATCAACGACATCGAATGGTGGGACGAGCGTGGAGCGCGGCTGACGCCCGAGGACTGGGATAATCCTGAAGGACGCGCGTTGGTCATGCGGCGGGCGACCCTGCTGGAGGATGGGCGGGTCGAGGCGCTGACGCTACTACTCAATGCGAGCGAGGACGCGATTGACTTTACCATGCCCGCGCCTTCAGCGCCGCGGCAGGTGCTGATCGACAGTGCGCAGCCGGAGCGGGAGCCTTTCGCGATCGGCGACGACTACAGGGTGGAGGCCCACTCTGCGGTGCTGGTCTGCTGGCTTGGCGAAAGGCCGGGATCATGACTGAATGGGGGCCGGCCGACATAGGCAATGGACGCTGGCGCTTTGCGCTCTGGGCGCCGGACCGTAACAGCGTGTCGCTCGAATTTGAAGACAGCCTGACGCGGCCGATGGTAACTGCCGACAACGGCTGGTTCCTGGTCGAGGCCGAGGCGAGCGCAGGCAGTCGCTATCGCTTTCGCCTCGCTGCCGACCTTGCCGTGCCTGATCCGGCGTCGCGCCGCCAGGCTGGCGGCGTTCATGGCTGGAGCGTCGTCACCTCGCTGTCGCCGCCTGCCGCCGGCTGGAAAGGGCGCCCTTGGGAAGAAGCGGTCATCTATGAAATGCATGTCGGCCTGTACGGCGGATTTGCAGGCGTAGGCGAACGCCTGCCAGGCCTTGCTGCTATCGGCATTACCGCGATCGAGCTGATGCCGGTCAATGCCTTTAGCGGCGCGCGCAACTGGGGCTATGACGGCGTCCTGCCCTTTGCCCCGGCCGAGGCCTATGGCAGCCCGGCGGACCTGCGCGCGCTGATCGACGCCGCGCATGACCTGGGCCTCATGATCTTCCTCGACGTCGTCTACAATCATTTCGGTCCCGAGGGCAATTATCTGGGGACCTATGCTGGATCCTTCTTCCATGCGGAACGCCACACACCCTGGGGCGGCGCGGTAGCGGTCGACCGTCCGCAGGTCGCGGCCTATTTCCGCGAAAACGCGCTGATGTGGCTCAACGACTATGGCTTTGACGGGCTGCGCTTCGATGCGGTCCATGCGATCGGCGACGATGCGTTTCTCGATTGCCTCGCGCAGGACCTGCGAGCGGCTACGCCGGGGCGGCATATCCACCTGCTGCTGGAGAATGAGCGCAACGACGCCGAGCGGCTGCGGCCAGGGCACTATAATGCCCAGTGGAATGACGATTTCCACAACGTCATGCATGTCCTCCTGACCGGTGAGCACGACGCCTATTACGAAGATTTTGCAGAAAGCCCGGCGCACAAGCTCGCGCGCTGTCTCGCCGAGGGCTTCATCTACCAGGGCGACCCGTCGCGTCATCAGCAGGGCAAGGTGCGCGGCACGCCCAGCGCGCACCTTCCCCCGTCCGCGTTCATCGCCTTCCTGCAAAATCATGACCAGACCGGCAATCGCGCGCTGGGCGAACGGCTGATCGCGCTGACCTCGCCGGAGCAGCTGAAAGCCGCAACCACGCTGCTGCTGCTGATGCCGCAGATTCCCCTGCTTTTCATGGGCGAGGAATCCGGTGCGACCAGCTCCTTCCTCTTCTTCACCGACTTCCATGACGAGCTGGCCGATGCCGTGCTTGAAGGCCGACGGCGCGAGTTCAATGGCTTTGCCGCCTTCGCTAGCGAAGAGGCACGCGCGCGCATTCCTGATCCCAATGCACAAAAGACCTTCGACATGGCCCGCGTCGTCGAGGGCCCTGACGCGGCCGAATGGCGCAGCTTCTATAAGGCGCTTCTGACGCTGCGCCATCAGGCCATCGTGCCGGGCATCGCCGGCGCGCACGCGCTCGAGGCAACTGTGCTGTCCGACAGCGCTGTCCATGCGGTGTGGCGGCTTGACGACGGGCGCCTGCTGTCCATCCTGCTCAACCTTGGCGATCTCCCTGTCGATGTTTCGACGCGTGAGAAGCCGGCGTTTGCGGCGGGAACGCCAGGGGCCCCTGCCAGCTGCGCCGTCTGGATAGAGCTGCCATGACGTCGCTGCTTCATCAGCTTGCGCAGGAAGCAGGCATTGCGCGCCTCTGGATCGACGCGGACGGTAAGGAGCAACAGGTGAGCGACGAGAGCCTGCGCGCGATCCTGTCCGCGCTGGGGCTCGGGGCCAGCGACGAGGCCGCCATCACCGTTTCGCGCGCGGCGCTCCATGAGCGGCGTTCGGCCCGCCCTTCCCTTCTCACCATGGACTGCGGCGAGCCGCTTGCCCTGCCGGACGGCGTCTGCAACCTTCGAACCGAGACGGGCGAGGTAATCGAGATCGATGCGGAGCGCGGCCTGTCCCAGCCCGGCTATTATCGCGCGGACTATGATGACGGCAGCATCCTACTTGCCGTGGTGCCTGCCCGTAGCCCGGCCATCAAAAGACGCGGCTGGGGCGTCACAATCCAGATTCCCTCGCTGTATGGCGAAGGCAAGGATTTTGGCGATTTCGGCCTGCTGGCCGACGCCGTGGCACACCTTGGGGCTTGCGGAGCGGATGCTGTCGCGCTGAGCCCGGTCCATGCGCTGTCGTTGGCCGTCCCCGGCCGTTTCGCTCCCTACTCCCCGTCGAGCCGGGTCTCGCTCAATGTGCTGTTGATCCCCCTTGAGACAGCCGGCGTAGCGCCCTCGGCAGCGCTGATCGACTGGGCAGTCGCCGGCCCCGCCCGGCTGGGCGCCCTTCAGGAGGCGTTCTCGCGCACTGCATCAGATGACGGAGCGGCAGATGAGGCCGGACGCTTCGAACATTTCGCCCAGGAGCAGGCGCGAGCAGGCCTCGGTGCCGTCCAGCACGCTGCGCGCGATGCCGGCATGGCGATCGGCATCATTGCCGATTTGGCGGTCGGCGTCGATCCGCAGGGAGAGGAGGTGCGCGGTGATCCCGGCGCATTTCTCCAGGGCCTGCGCATCGGCGCGCCGCCCGATCCGCTGGGCCCTCAGGGGCAGGACTGGGGCCTTACCAGTTACAGTCCGCAGGGCCTCGCCGATCGGGGATTTGCGCCCTTCATTGCAATGCTGCGCGCCAATCTGCCGCAAGGCGGCGGCATCCGCATCGATCATGCCTTCGGGCTGCAACGGCTCTGGGTGATCCCGGAGGGGCGCCCGGCGAGCGAGGGAGCCTATCTTGCCTATCCGTTCGCCGACATGCTTCGCCTGCTGAAGCTGGAGGCGTGGCGCGCCGACGCGATCGTCATCGCCGAGGATTTGGGCACCCGCCCGCCCGGTTTCGGCGAGGCGCTGGAAGAGGCAGGCATCTATGGGATGACCGTCCTGCCCTTTACCCGGGACGAGAGGGGGTTCCTCGACGCCTCCGCCTATCCCAAGGGAGCCATCGCCATGAGCGGCACCCATGATGTCGCGACGATCGCCGGCTGGTGGACCGGCCGCGACCTGGAATGGAACCGTGCGCTCGAACGCGGCGGAGAGACCCCGGCAGAACGCGCGACAGCGCGATCGGCCTTGTGGAGGGCGATTGGCGCGGGCGCGCCGCAACCGCGCGATGACGATCCCGCGCCCGTTATCGAGCGAGCCCTGAATTTTCTGGCGGGGTCGGCTGCGCCGCTCTTGCTCGTACCCATGGAAGATCTGGCCGGCCTTGTCGAACAGCCCAACCTGCCGGGCACCACGGTCGAGCATCCGAACTGGCGTCGCCGCCTGCCTGCCCCGGTCGAGGCGCTGTTGGTGGAACCCTACGTGCAGCGCCGTATCGCCTGCCTGACAAAGGCGCGCCCAAAAAATGGGATGTATCAACCGTGACGCCGCGCGCGACCTACCGGGTGCAACTGACGAAGGATTTTCCTTTCGCGGCGGCAGAAGCGATCGTCCCCTATCTGGCGGACCTTGGCATCAGCCATCTCTATGCCTCGCCGATCACCACCGCGCGCGCCAGCTCGACCCATGGCTATGATGTCATCGACCCAACCCGGATCAATCCCGAACTGGGCGGCGAGAACGGTTTCCGTAGCCTCGTTGGCGCATTGCGCGCCCATGACATGGGCATCATCATCGACATCGTCCCCAATCATATGGGCGTGGCGGGCGGTGAAAACCCATGGTGGAACGATGTGCTGCGCCTGGGACCCGGCAGTCCCTTCGCCGGCTATTTCGATATCGACTGGACCGGCCCGCTCATCCTGCCTATCCTTGGCGATCCACTGCCCGATGTCATCGCACAGGGCGATCTGATAGTAGGTTCAGGAGGCCAGCCGCATCTCCTCCTTTATGGCGAGCAGACGCTGCCTTTGCGCCCGGACGGGCCGCTTGAGGGCGATGTCGCGACGATCGCCGAGGCGCAGCACTATGACCTGGTGCACTGGCGTGCCGCCAATGACAGGCTCAACTGGCGCCGCTTTTTCTCTATCAATGAGTTGGCCGGCATCAGGGTCGAGGACCCAGCGGTCTTCGAAGCGACACATGCGCTCTACTTTCGCCTGTATCGAGAAGGGCTGCTCGACGGGCTGCGGATCGACCATGTCGACGGCCTGTCCGATCCTGCGGGCTATTGCCGTCAGTTGCGCGCCCGCATCGATGCCATCCGTCCCGGGGCCGTCATCCTCGTTGAGAAGATTCTCGGCGCCGAGGAGACCCTCTCCACCGACTGGGGCATCGAGGGGACAAGCGGTTATGATTTTATGCGCGATGCCATGGCGCTGCTTCACGAGCCAGCGGGCGAGGAGCCGCTGGCGAGCCTGTGGGCAGCGCTAGATCCCGACCATGCCGATCCACAGACCACGGTTCGTCAGGCGAAGCGCGACATGCTCGACTGGCAGTTCGAGGCGCAGCTGTCTGCCTGCGTCGAAGCGTTCAGGACGCTCGCCCAGAGCAGCGGGCAATCTTCGATCGTCGCGTGGACGGCGCCGATGCTTCGCCGCGCGGTCACCTGTCTGTTGCAGGCCTTTCCAGTCTATCGCACCTATGGCGACGGGCGATCGGCACCCCCAAGCGATGAAGCGGCGCGGCTGGAGGCATGGGAAGCGGCTCAGCCGCACCTGCCGCCGGGCGAAGGACCGGTCGTGCGGCAAATCCTTGCGTGGCTCGCCGGTGACGGTCCTGGCGACCCCGATCTTGCCGCTGAAGCCGTCCAGCGTTTCCAGCAGCTCTCCGCGCCCATCGCCGCCAAGGGGGTGGAAGACACCGCCTTTTATCGCCGCGCGCCCCTGTTGTCTGCGAACGAGGTCGGATCAGCGCCCGAGCAATTCGCCGTCTCGCCAGCGGAATTCCATCGGCGGGTCATGGACAGAGCCCGCAATTTTCCAGGAGCGATGCTGGCCACCGCGACCCACGATCATAAGCGGGGCGAGGACAGTCGCGCGCGTATTGCTGTCTTGAGCGGCGTTCCCAAGCTTTGGGCTGACTGCATTCGTCGGTGGAATATTCTTGCCGACAATCACAGCTGCGACATGCATCGCGCCGATCGTTATCAGCTGTTTCAGACCTTGCTCGGCGCCTGGCCGGACGAAGGGGCGTCTCCAGCCTTTGCAGAGCGTATCCTGGCCTGGCAGCAGAAGTCGCTGCGGGAGGCCCGGCTGCGATCAAGCTGGGAGGAGCCGGACCGCGCCTACGAGAAGCGAGCGGCTTGGCTCGTGGACCATCTGCTCGCCGATCCCGACTTTACCGGCGACATGAACCGCTTCATCGTGCAGATCACGCCCGCTGCGCGCACGAACAGCCTAGTGCAGACGGCACTTAAATTCTGCGTGCCAGGCGTTCCGGACATCTACCAAGGATGCGAGCTTGCGGATCTTAGCCTAGTCGATCCCGACAATCGCCGGGCGGTTGATTATCAGCGAAGGCGGGCCCTGCTCACAGCCAGGGACGTCGACGCCAAGCTACAACTCATCGAGCGGCTCCTCGCAATGCGCCGGGCTAATCCGGAACTGTTCTCGTCCGGTAACTATGAACCCGTCTTGGTAGAAGGTCCGCAGGCCGGCCATGTCCTTGCCTTCACCCGCAAGCACGTCCAGCTTCGCCTGACCTGTGCCGTGCTCATTCGCGGGGCAGAGCCGATTACGGCCTTAAGTCATTTGCCTCCTGCGACATGGTGGCAGGACACGCTTCTACTCCTCGACGAGCCCGTCCCGGCACACCAGATATTCGCTCGCGATCCTTTTCTTATTAGCCTCGATGAATCTTCGACATAATAGTGGAACAAGGGATCATATCGCGCTTATTTCGGGCTTTTTCGCCCCCTGCTGGAGAAGCTTGTGGTATTCGAGGCCTGGAGCTTGAAATGGTTCGCAGCCAGAGCCGAGAGTATTGAACTGCGTTGCTACGCGCACTGCGACACTCGTACCAAGGTTTTGCGACATCTGCTCCACCGCGAGCGCCTCGGTGAGCATGTGCTGTTCGACAGCGACAAGGCGCGCGAGGAACGCGCCAAGACCGACATATTGTATGAGCTCAGCAATCGCTTCAGCGATGGCCTTCACCCCTACGTCCCATCCACACGTGTTGAACATTGCGTAGCACTACTGTAGGGACCAGCAGTATTGCGACAGCGTATGACGGGGCAGCCTGAGCCTTCGAATTCGCAATAGCGCGCATAAAGCCATAAGCGGAGAATGATCGATTGCATTTCTGGCAGAGAGATTGTTCCCCCTGCGATAGTACAGCCTCAATTATCGGCTAATGTGGCACAATTGTCAAAATTGAAGCTGCTTCATCATTATCGAAGGTACGTTCACAAAATCTGCTTGAACTGGATAGTCGCGTCCCTTTTTCGCAACAAATTCTCGTCCGCGAGCCCGGCAGGCAGCCTTACCGCCTTGCGCTCAGCGACTCGTCCAAAGCACATGACCGCCTGTGCTTCATGCTCTCCACTGGGACGATGCTGATACAAGACCAATTCATGACGGACATACTTGGCACTGGGATGGCACAAACTCCCAAGCGCTGACAAATTAAGGCAGGTAGGATCGGCGTGCCGCCGATTAAGCAAGTTCCATACAGAGTTCATCGACCGCGAGAGACAGTTCCATTCGGTAATCTGCGCCTCCGGCCTGTCTTTCCCGTTCGCCTTTGCCCTTCGAGGCATACTTTCCTTATGGACCGCCGGTGAGGTGGCGGACGGCGCCACTAGCGCCCAAGCGCGAGAAATCGTAGGGGCTCCAACAGTGCGCACGATAACTGGTGCCGGCCCCGATACGACATTCGGGAGCGGATTTCTATATTACGGCTGAGGACTCTCTGGTTCTGGCGCGATCCACGATACGTTGTTGTCATGCGGTAATGTGAAGGCTGGTGTCAGGCTGGGCGCTGTTGCTCGGCGCCTACAAGTGGGAGCGATTTAGGCTGGCCCAACCAGCCTTTTTTAAAAGCAGTATCGGAGCAGAAGTGGAACGACTAGCCTGTTTTTGATCCCGCCTACTCCTTTTGGCAAATCCGATGATTTGAGAGTTCGTTCCCCCCAGCGGAAGAGGAGGCGCAACATCTCACCCCTCTCGCTTATCGAGCTAAACCGATCCGTTTGGACGGGATCTTCTAGCCTTCATCGGCGGATCCCGGTTCCGCCATCTTGCGATGCTGCTCCGCCAAAACTGCTGCAGGCGTCACATGCGCTATGGCAGCCTGTACTTTGTTTTTCCACCCGGACACAATATGCGCCTCTCCCTTCATCAGCGCGTCCCAGCCATCGCGCGCCACGTCGGAAGGATCACTCTTGCTGTCGGATGATCCCACGCTGGTGTCGAGCATGTCGGCGCGATCGAAAAATTCTGTCTCGACCGGACCTGGCATCAGGGTCGTGACGGTGACGCCCTTGCTGTCTTTGATCTCGTTACGGATGGCGTCGGCAAAGCTGTCCACGAACGCCTTGCTGCCATTATAGACGGCTTGGAAGCTGCCCGGAATGAAGCCTGCGATCGACCCGGTGATCAGCACCTTGCCGTCGTCACGCGCCACCATCGTTTTTAGGACCTTTTGCAGCAGATACAGCGTGCCGGTGATGTTCGTGTCCACCACTTGTCTCCATTCGCTCACATCCTGATCGAGAAAAGCGTGCCCCAGGCCGCGCCCGGCGTTCGCGCATAGCAAATCCACCTGTCGGCCATCGGCCGCGGCGAGGAGCGCGTCGACGCCTTGCAACGTCGCAAGATCGGCCTCGACCGCAATAACCTCGACGCCATGCTGCTTAAAATCCTGCGCGGCAGCGTCGATCAGTTTTTCGTCGGCCACGACCAGCAAATCATACCCATTTTCTGCGGCGATGGAGGCAAGTTCAAAGCCGATGCCGGTGGAGGCTCCGGTGACGATCGCGAATTTATTGGCCATGTCGGTCTCTCCTATTGCGCGGCTACGGCGAGACCGGGCTTCAGCACGATCTTGGTCACGTCATTCTGATTGTTGTGAAACATTTCGTAGCCCTTGGGCGCGTCTTCCAGCCCCATGCGATGGGAGATTAAGAAGGTCGTATCGATCTTCCCCTCAAGAATCGCATTGAGCAGGGCGGGCATATAATGCTGGACGCTCGTCTGGCCGGTCTTGAGGGTCAGACCCTTTTCCATGAACGCGCCCAAGGGAAACTTGTCCACGAAGCCGCCATAAACGGCCGGCATCGACACGCGCCCACCTTTGCGGCAGGCATGGATCGCCTGCCGGATCGAATGGGTGCGATCTGTTCCCAGGAATAACGACGCCTTGATCTGATCAACCACGTTGTCGACGAAAAAGCCGTGTGCTTCGAGGCCCACTGCATCGATAACCGCGTCCGGCCCGATCCCGCCGGTCATTTCCATCAAGGCTTCATAAGTTTTGGATTCCTCGAAATTGATCGTCTCCGCGCCGAATTTTTTCGCCAGTTCCAGCCGATGCGGGAAATGGTCGATCGCGATGACGCGGTGCGCGCCCATAAGGAAGGCGGACTGTACGGCGAACAGACCCACCGGGCCACAACCCCACACAGCCACCGTGTCACCCGGTTCGATGGATGCATTCTCCGCCGCCTGCCAGCCGGTCGGCAGGATGTCCGACAGGAACAATACCTCTTCATCGTCCAGCCCGTCCGGCACAACGATCGGCCCCACATCGCTGAAGGGCACGCGCACATATTCAGCCTGTCCACCAGCATAGCCGCCGGTCAAATGGCTGTATCCGAACAGGCCCGACATCGGCTGGCCATACATTTCCTGACCAATATCCTGATTGTCGGCTGGATTGCCATTGTCGCAGGCGGAATATTGATGCTTGCCGCAATGATAGCAGCTGCCGCAGGCGATGGTGAAGGGCACCACAACCCGCTGCCCCTTTTGTAATGTTGATTTGGGACCGGTTTCGACCACTTCGCCCATGAACTCATGGCCCAAGATGTCACCGGCCTGCATGGTCGGGATATAGCCGTCATAGAGATGCAGGTCGGACCCGCAGATCGCCGTCGACGTGATCTTGATAATCGCATCGCGCGGGTTGAGGATTTCCGGATCATCGACCGTGTCGACGCGGACGTCATGCTTGCCGTGCCATGTGAGCGCGCGCATCAGGCTTTCTCCTCGTCACGTTGCTTTTGGGTCCAGGCCGCCGTTGCGACTTCGCCCGTCTCCATCAATTGTTTGAAACGGCGCAGATCGCGTCGCGCCTGGATGGCGGGTTCGCGCTGGAATAGTTTGGCGATCACCTTACCCACCACGCCGGCGGGCGGATCATAGGCGATGGTTGCCGTGACGACGGTACCACGATCGCCCGCATCGCGAAATTCGATGCGCCCGCTGTTGGGGACATCAGCATCTTCTGCGGAAGTCCAGGCGATCAACTCGCCAGGCTTCTCCTCCGTAATAGCCGCGTCCCATTCCACGGTGCGTCCGCCCGGAGCCTTCACCACCCAATGGGAGGTCGTATTGGACAGAATGTCGATCCGTTCGACATTGTCCATGAACGAAGGCAGATTGGAAAAATCGCGCCAATAGGCAAAGAGTTCGTCGCGAGAGCGGTTGATCGTGACCGAGCGCCCGATCAGGTCGTCGCGCCTGGATTGGGACACTGCCGCGATCCCGCTCGCGCGTTCTTCACTCAATTTCGATGTCGTCGGTGGGGCATCGTCTGTCGCCATCGTCATGAGCATTCTCCAGCCATTCTTATGATGTCCGCATAGAGCAGTCCGATCGTTCGGAGGCTGCCTCTGGGTATGCGGGGACAACGCTTGAATGAAGGATGGGCCCAACAGCTTATTGGAAAATCTGCCTGATCGAAATCAACTTGGCTGCACATGATGCTGCTGCAAGCTTTGCGCATTTCTGTGGAAGCTCCATCATGTGATGCGACTTCCATCACGAACCATCACTGATGATTCAATTTTCAAGCTCTCACTCTCGCCCAAGCTTCGCTTTCAATTCATCAATCCGCCGCGATGCGTCAGCTTTAGTCAGGTCGCCGGTGGGCAGTTCCATACCTGCTTCTTCGCATAATGTCGCCAGATAGGACGCCTGCGCGCCGGTGATGGGTTCATTGCCCGATACCCAATTGGCTGGGTCCTTCTCCGCGTTCGAAGCCGGGTGCTCATCAAGCTTGGGATTATGCAGATGTTTGGTCATGACAGCCTCAATGTTCTTTATATGTTCTGTCGATAACGGTCCATGCGGCATGTGGTTCCTGCAATAAAGGTGGGAGCCAGAATGCAACCGATCGCCAGATCAGCGCTTCATATCAAGGCCGGGCATCGATTCCGGCCACTGCGTTGCGGAAGGATCAAGAACATGCCTGGAAACGAAAATGGTCTCGACCCTCAAAAGGGTCGATCGGACGGGTTGCCCCGTCGCGGGCCTGCTGGCGATGTCCGACCCAATGGCGATGATCCCGATCCCCGCACACGCGGCGGTAAGTCGCAGGAGGATGTCGAGGACCGCCCCTCTGTCGGCACCGTGAAACCGGAAGATTATCCAGAGGCTGATCGGGCCGATTCCAAGCCTTGATGAAAGGATCACCATGAGCACCACATTGACAGGAACATTCGATAGCCGGGACCAGGCGGACATGGTCGTGGAACGACTGGTCCAGGAAATCGGCATTGAACGAACCGATATTTTCGTGACTGCATCCGGACCGGACAATAGCGCAGGCAATCGGATTGGAGGCGCAGATAGCGAGACGGTCGATCAGGGCGAACGGGATGATGTTCCTCTCGCTGGCGGCATCATGGTTTCGATCGATTTGCAGGATGATGCGAAGGTTGAAGTCGTTACGGCCACCTTGGAAGAATTTGGGGCGCAACCATGATCGGTATATTGGCGACGCGATCTAGGTTGAATGGCAGATATTTCGGGTGAAGGCGCTACTGGTCCATAGCCCCAATGCGGGAACAAAGCCCGAGCCGATCCGGTCGCTCATCGATCAATTGGACCAGGCCGGCTTCGCCATTCGCTATTGTGAACATGGCCGGGACGATATTCGATCCGGAATGAGCGGCATGGAAATGGCGATTGCCGCCGGCGGTGATGGAACCGTGGCTTCGCTCGCCACCGAGGTTCCCGACCGGTCGGTGCCCATTGCGATCCTGCCGATGGGCGGGTCCAATAATGTCGCGAGAGCACTGGGCATTCGTCAATCGGTCGAAGCTGTCATTGCTGGTCTCAACAATGCGCGTGAAAAGAGGCTGACCGTAGGAAGCGTCACTGGGCCGTTTGGAAGGAAAGGCTTTCTGGAAGCGGTAGGTCTTGGCGCCCTCAATCAATCCATCGAACTTGTGGATGAATCGCCCAACACCCCGGAGGA
Organism: Sphingobium limneticum; assembly: GCF_008710155.1. Classification (GTDB taxonomy): domain Bacteria; phylum Pseudomonadota; class Alphaproteobacteria; order Sphingomonadales; family Sphingomonadaceae; genus Sphingobium; species Sphingobium limneticum. The sequence goes on along the minus strand of NZ_VYPZ01000038.1, from coordinate 7,998 downwards.
AAAGCGCGAAAACGGACGTGCAGCTTTTCGGGAGACACTGCGCACGGCCAAGCCGATCGCATGCGCCGTCGATATTGATGGACGCTGCTTCGAGGGACCATGGCTGCTGGTCGAAATTCTCAACATCGGCGCGATCGGCCCCTGGCTCCCGTTCGCGCCAAAGGCGGACACGCAGGATAAGCTGCTCGACATCTTGCTCGTCGGCGAGACCGATCGCGACGCCATGATGGGGTGGGCCGAACATTTCTCCGGTCCGCCACCGGCCCGATTGGAAACGGGCTGCGTCGTCACGCTTCGGGCCAGCGGGCTGTGCCCCCGGATCGATGATCGCCCCATCGATATGCCTGACAATGCATGGACGGTCGAAATACGGCTGGACGACGAGCCGGTGACGATATTGGTGCCTGCCAGCATGACGGGACACGACAATGACACCTACTGAGCTGACACCAAAGCCGGACTTGCTTGCCCGCATAGAAGCTGTGGCGGTGGAACTGGCCACGATTGGTGGGCAGGAAATCATGGCTACGCTGGGCAGCCTTATGGCCGTGCAATATAAGGGCAACGAGGACGCCATTGCTTCGATGCGCGACCCGGTGAGCGAAGTGGACGGCCGGGTCGAAGCAATGATCCGCAGCCATCTGGCAGATTGTTTCCCTGACCATGGCATCATCGGCGAGGAAATGGCCATCCATCCTGGACTGGACAGTGATTTTGTCTGGGCGGTCGATCCGATCGATGGGACGAGCAATTTCATCAACGGCTTTCCATTATTCGCATCATCCGTTGGCGTCCTGTATCGGGGCGTTCCCGTCGTCGGCGCATTATGGTGCAGCACAAGTCATTTGCTGACACCGGGCGTTTATCACTGCGGCGGCACTGGCGGATTGCGATTCGATGGCGCGCAGATATCGCACATGGCCAACCCTGCCGTTGGCAAACGGCTTGCGGGCGATCCGCACGGCCAGTCTGGCTTGGGTCCGTGGGATGGGCGCAAGACAGGATCGGCCGCGATCGAATGTGCGTTCGTAGCGGCAGGCCTTCTGCAAGTGACAAGGTTCGCAGCGCCAAACATCTGGGATGTCGCGGGGGGAATAGCTCTGGCGCGTGCATCGGGCGCTTTGGTGTTTCAGGATGAGCAGGATGGAAATTGGGTGCCATTCACAAGCTTTGGCGACCAACTTGCGCAGATGGCGCAATGGCGGCGCCCATTGGTTCTTGGGACGCCTAAGGATGCCGCTCTCATGACCGACATCCAGCGCACTGACGCGCAGGACCAAAACCACCGGATATAAATAACCGTCAATGCGCGTAGATCATCTTTCGAGTCATGCCGCCATCGACAGCGATCTGCTGGCCGGTAATGAATCCCGCGGCGTCGGACGCCAGAAATAGGACAGTCGCCGCGATGTCGGACGGTTCGCCGACGCGGCCGACCGGATGTTGGTCTTGGTCGATCGCGCGATGCTCGACGGCTTCGCGCACATGTGCTTTGGCCCAGGGGCGGGTTTCAATCCAGCCGGGCAGGACAGCATTGACGCGGATGTCTGGACCAAGACTGATCGCCAGCGCATGGGTCAAGGCGCAGAGCGCGCCTTTGGCCGCGGCATAGGCCTCCGTATCGGGTTCCGACTGAACCGCGCGGGTCGACGCCATGACCACAATCGCCCCTTTACGCTGGCGCAGGAGCGGGACCGCAGCGCGCACCATCAGAAAAGAACCGGTTACATGGCTGTCCTGCCACGCCTGCCATTTCTTAAGCTCCAGTTTTTCGATCGGACCGCTGACCGGATTGGCAAGGCCCGCATTGGAAACGAGCAGATCGATACCTTCCGTCTCTTCCACAGCCTTGGTCCAGGCCGCAATCTTATCGAACGCCTTTTCCACATCGCGCTCGCTGGCAACGTCCGCCCGGATAGCAATGAGTTTTTCCGTTGGCAGGTCGTGGGAAAGATCGCGAACCGCTTCGGCATCCTGGTCCAGCACCGCCACTCTCCAGCCCTGCCTCAACAGTGCCTGGGTGATGCCTTTGCCGATGCCCTGAGCACCACCTGTAACGACCGCTATCTTCATATGGCTTCCGCCCTCTTGATGGTTCCCAAATTCCCGTGCCACGGGTCACCTGAATCGACGCGATCCCCCGGTACAAGTTCCACTAAGTGCCAATGCTTTCGAGCATGGCCGTCACTCTTGCAAGCCGATCAGCGTCGTCCGTCTGCTCCTTCAAAAGCCAGCGGCCATCTTTTTTGGAAAGCTTTGCATATTTACCAATATCTCGCGCCGCTCCACGAGGGGTCAGCGCGATTGCCGCCGGGCCTGCATCGATCCGTGCGATGCCGGCGGCACGCGCTAGAATGGCGATTCTGTTGGCATCGATCAGATGTTCGGCAGCACGAGGCACAGGACCGAACCTATCCGCCAGTTCCTCTTCCAACGCCTCCAGTCCGGTCTCGTCGACAAGCCGCGAAAGCCTGACATATAGGCCCAAGCGGATGTCGGCATCAGGTATCCATTCCGATGGCAAGCAGCCTACGCTGCCCAGGTTGAGTTCGGGCGTCCACAGTTCGGCATCTTCGCCCCGCGCCTCTTTCAAAGCCGCTTCGAACAGATGTTGATAGAGGTCGATCCCGATCAGCTTCATATGCCCCGCCTGCGTGTCAGCCAGCGGATCGCCAGCGCCGCGTTGATCCAGATCTGCTGCGCTGATCGCAAAGCCCGCACCTAGCCGGTCATAGGTCGCCAGCGTGCGCAGCCGCTTCATCGTGCGTTCTGCAATCTCTCCCGCTTCGGTCAGTAAAATGACCTGACCCCGGCGATTGCCACGGCCCACCCGTCCGCGCAATTGATGAAGCTGAGCGAGACCGAAGCGGTCAGCGCGCCAGATGACCATCGTGTTGGCGCGCGGCACGTCCAGTCCTGCCTCAATGATGTTGGTCGCGAGCAGAACATCGCCTTCCCCACTGCCAAAACGAACCATGGCATCGTCGATGGCGGCACTCGCCATCTTACCGTGCGCTTCGATCAACGCGAGGTCCGGTACGATCCGCGCTAGCCGTTCGGCCAGCGGCGCGAGATCCTCAATACGCGGGACAACGACAAAGCTTTGTCCGCCGCGCGACCGCTCACGCAACAGTGCCGTTCTAATCATCGCATCGTCTGGGTTGGCAAGGCTCGTCCGGATCGGCTGGCGACGGGCTGGCGGCGTTGCGATCATCGACATCTGTTGCAGGCCGATCATAGCGCGATGTAAGGTTCTGGGGATAGGTGTCGCGCTCATCGCCAGAAGATGAACATCGGCGCGACCTCGAAGCCTCGCCTTGTCGGCCGCGCCAAAGCGCTGCTCTTCGTCTATAATGACAAGCCCCAATCGGGCATAACGAATATCCTTCGCCATGACGGCGGCCGTGCCGATGACAATGCCGATCGACCCGTCCGCCAGCCCTGCCTTCGCCACCTTTTTCTCCGCCGCGCTGGAAAGGCGCGACAGACCGGTCACTACCACGCCCGTATCGGCAAAGCGGTGCTGGAACGTCTCAATATGTTGACGAACGAGAACCGTTGTCGGCGCGGCCAAGATAACCTGATAGCCTGCAAGTGCCGCGAGCGCGGCGGCCCGCAGGGCGACCTCGGTCTTGCCATAGCCCACATCGCCGATCACCAGGCGATCCATCGGCCGTCCTCTGGCCAGATCGTCCCGCACAGCCTGGATCGCTCGGGCCTGATCCGCCGTCTCGTTGAATGGAAAGCTGGCCACAAATCGTTCGTAAGCGGCGCTATCAGGTTCGATGATTGCGGCTTTGACTTCGGCCCTCTCTTGCGCCAGTCGAAGGAGGTCGCGGGCGCTTTGGGCCACCGCCTCGTCGATCGCAACGCGACGCTTCTGCCAACTCGACCCGTCCAGCTTGTCCAGCCGCACCGCATCGCCATCAGCGCCGTAACGCCATAACAGTCCCGCCTCCTGGCACGGAACGAGCCGCCGGGCACCATTGGCATATTCAAGCGCAATCAGTTCTGCGTCACCAAGCCCGGGATCCGGCTCGAGACCCATAACGCGCGCGACGCCATGATCCTGATGTACGACCAAATCGCCAGCACGAATGTCGCTGCCGGCCTGGGCAAGCCCGGGGGCAACGCTGTCTTGCGCCGCGCCAATCAGCGCCCGGCTGCCCAGCAAATCTGCGGCCGCAATCACCAGCAGCTCACTGCCAACAGCGCCCCGGTCGATCGGCGCAACCAGCGCGGCTATCGCTCCCGGGGCAAGTTTATCGACAGCCGCGACCGAATCGATCGCCTCGACCGCGGCCTTGAACATCTTGGCGATCTTGGGTCGAAGGAAACGGATATCCCGCTCGCTGCCGACCAGCAGCAGACGCTTGCCCTCCGGCAAATGCGGTGCCGCAAAGCGCTTCATTGCCGAGAGCGGCGAACGGTGTTCGGCAAAGCGGGGAACGGGCGATACGTTGAAATCTGTCGGATCGCCTGAACGCCAAGCGGCGAGATCCTTTGCCCATACTGACTGGGATGCGGCATCAATCGCTGAATCGGCATTGCTGGCGGCTTCGGTGGCCAGTCGAATAAAACGTGCGCGACGCTGATCGGCCTTTGCCGAGACGTAAAGCCGCCCTGGCCGAAGGTGGGCTAGAATGGTGACCTTGCGCTCCGACTCAGGTTCGGCCGCACGGCCGATCTCGAGACCTTCGCCCGGTTCCTGCGTACGCTGCGTGATAGGATCATAGCGCCTTATGCTGACGACCCGCCCATCGGCGATATCGATCCGGGCCGGCAGCCCGGCATCTGCTGGAAAGATGTCAATGACCTCCCCACGTACCGCTACCTCGCCTGGTTCGTCGACGCGATCGTCAGCGATATAACCAAGCCTTTCCATTTCCGCGGCAAACTGGGTGGGATCGATCGGTTCGCCGACCTGCAGCCTGGGGGGTGCGGCGTCGAAGGCAGAAGGGTCCGCATAAAGCCGCGCAGCCCCTTCGCCGCTCATAATGGTTGCAAGAGGACAGCGTTCGGACTCCTGCGCACGCCGCCGCAGGTATCGTAAGGCAGCGACACGTTTCCCGATGTTGGAAGGGGACGCTGGCGCGCCGTCACCGGGTAAAGTGTCGCTCGATGGGAGGAAAACGACCTCATTATCAGGTGCAAAAGACATGAGAGCACATGCCACCGCTTCGGCGTCCTGCTCGTCATCAGCTAGATAAAGCAAATCGCCTTCCCGCAGCGCATCAAGCAGCATGAGTGCGGTCTCGCCAATACCCCGAGACCCGCTCATTGCCCCACCGCCGCGCGAAAATCGACCGAAGCAAACCCGACAGCAAGCCGGCTCAAAATCCTTCTTCGCCCTGATGATCGCCATGCCCGGTCGCCCGCAACGCGGCTCGATCGCGATCTGCGCGCTCACGCGCAGTCTCGATCATGGCTCGTTCCTTATCAGATAAAGTAGCGTCGGATTTTGGCGCGGCTTGCTCATAGAGCCCGCCCTTCGCGGCTACGCGCTGCTCTACCTCCGGATTCTGACCTTGTCTTTTTTCTTCCATCCTAGCACGCCTCTCCTACAGGTGGGCTGCTAACTGCGGGACGATGTTGGAGGTTCCGCCAGCGGCAGTCCAATTCAAAAATCAAAGGCTGGAAGGCACGAGGTAAACCGCCACTTCAAGGACCAGAATGGCTGGCGGCTGATCGGCGACCCTTCTTTCAACTTAGTCTGACACCTTCGTCTATCATCTCACAAACCATGTTGGCGATGGCTTGGATACCGAAGGGCTTTGTTATCACGTGCATAGCATGCTCCAGCAATCCATTGCCGATGACCGTGTTTCCGCATACCCGTGATGAACAATATCTTGAGTTTGCAACGGCCCACTCGACCAGCATCTGCGACCTGACGGCATTTATTTCCCCTGGCGAACCCACATCCGTGATGAGAAGGTCTATGCGTAGATCAGATTGAAGCATTTTTAGATCGCTGGGAACATCCGCAGCTTCGATGACGTAATATCCACCGTTGTTACGAACATCGACAATGATCGAGCGACCGGCTGTCTCGTCATCGATGACCAACACGGTTTCGCCATGCTCCCGCGTCAAGCTGCGTCGGCCGCAATTCCTGTTCGATCTCGGTTGCCGCGCCCATATGCCTTGGAAGGTAGAGGCACATGGTCCTGCCTGCGCCGACCTCCAAATAAATCCTTTCTTGCCCGCTCGACTGTCGCACGACGCCAGAGATCATCGAAAGACGAATGCTCACGCCTTCGCTGAGCGGCTTGGTTGTGCAGAACGTATCAGAAGCACGGGCGATCACGTCAGGCTTCATAACTGTTCCAGTGTCAATCACGCATAGCGACAATATTGGCCATCCGACTAAGCGGCTCGGCGAGCTACTCCCAAGAAATCGGAAACCCACAGAGTTGAAGCTGAAGCCGTGATCTCATAGCATCACGGCATGGAATTTGGCCCGCAACTCGAACTGATTGGATCCTGTGGCCGATAACTAATCACCAACCCGCATCCTGTGAGCAGGAGCGCCGTACCGCCACTGACCAGCCCAAGCATTGCACGCCGCGCTAAACGTGTTTCCATTCCACCCGGATGCCTATTTTGCGACGGGATAACGGAGTTTTCTTAATAAACGAACCAGATAGCCAGAAAACAGGCGATAGCCGCCGCCTTCCGTGTGATTGCCGACACCGCAAAAGCCGCCTGTCGCCCGTTGACCATTCGTGGCCATCCGACAATGCATTCTCATCACCCAGAAGCAGCCTTTTGTTTAGATCCCACCGCTCCATCTGGCGAGGGAAAAGCTACCGTTCGGCCACCGAACCCTTTTTGCCTTCCAAAGCTACTTTAAAACCAACCCAAGCGGACAAAATTTTAATGTGCTCCACTTCGGTCTTTCCACTCCCGTTGGGGCTCCTGTTGAGAAGCAAGAGCCTGCTGTGTCGATCCGCTCATCGGTGAAGGCTGATTATAACGTCTGCCTTGAGGTGATCTGCCCCCCGCTGAGTGGCCCAGAGACTATGATAGTTTGGACCACGAAAGGGACGATGAATGCCGAGCAAGAAGCACAAGCCGGAAGAAATTATCGGCAAGCTGCGTGAAGTTGAGATTGTTCTGGCGCAGGGAGCCTCGACAGCAGAGGCGTGCCGCCGGATCGCAGTCAGCGAGCAGACATACTATCGCTGGCGCAAGGAATATGGTGGCCTGAAGACCGACCAGGCGAGGCGGATGAAGGATCTGGAGAAAGAGAACCAGCGGCTACGCCGGGCGATTTCGGATCTGACGTTGGACAAGCTGATCTTGCAGGAAGCTGCCAAGGGAAACTTCTGAGCCCCGCGCGGCGGCGGCGCTGCATCGATCAGTTGCGACGAGATTTGCCGATCCGGGTGTCCGAGCGACGGATATGCCGGGTGCTGGGGCAGCATCGATCGACACAGCGCAAGGTGCCGCGTGGGGCAGATGACGAACAGGCGCTCACGGAGGACATCGTCGCGCTGGCGAAGCAATATGGCCGCTATGGCTACCGCCGAGTGACGGCGTTGCTATGCCATGCGGGGTGGACGGTGAACCACAAACGGGTCGAGCGGATATGGCGACGCGAAGGACTGAAGGTCCCGCTGCGTCAGCCCAAACGGGGACGCCTGTGGCTCAACGACGGATCATGTATCCGCTTGCGGCCTGAGTATCCCGGGCATGTGTGGGCCTACGACTTCGTCGAAGGGCGCACGCACGATGGCCGCAAGTTCCGGATTCTGACGATCATCGACGAGGCCAGCAGGGAATGCCTGGCACTCATCGTTGCCCGGCAGCTCAAACACGAGGATGTGCTGGCGGCGCTGGCTGACCTGTTCATCTCGCGTGGGCCACCAGCGCATATACGATCCGATAACGTCCTGGGTCACGAAGGAAAGCGAGATTTGGTCAACAGATCTCTATGCGCCGGCATTGAGCGGCGAGGCATGCATTCTGAGCCAGATGGCTTCCACCGTCAAC
>NZ_VYPZ01000037.1 GCF_008710155.1 Sphingobium limneticum | reverse complement strand
CTCTTCGGCCCTATCGGGCACATCCCGCCCGCTGAGGCCGAAGACAATTACTATGCAGCCCTCGAGAACCTCGATATGGCTGCATAGCCCAATGAAAACTGCCTCCTGAAAACCCGGGGCGCTTCAGAAACTTTTCCAAAGCCGCTTCTTTGCCAGGCTTGGCGTCGAGCCGCACGAATAAGCCCATATGTGTCATCTTCATCGTCTCCATCTTTGGGTGTGGTTGGGTTGACTTCGAGCTGCCTGTCGTATCCGCCATTGCGCTTGTCGCGCCGGTGGCGACAACGAGGGCCGCCGTGAGCAGGAACACTTTAATGGTCCTCATTTTCTTCCCTATTTGATCGCGCCATCGTCGGCCGCGTCGCTAGACTATCATCGCAGCGGAGCGTTAGCGCTTGGCAGAATTGACAAACCTGATACCATTCTCGCCATGAGCACAGCTACGACAATTTTAGCGCTTGATGGGGTGTTCGATACTGGGCTTGCGGCGTTTCAGGACACCTTAGCGACGGCGCGCGACTTGGCGCCCCCCGCCTTGCGTGAAAGTTTGAACTCGTCGGTTTCCAGCATTCGTCGCGCAACACATACAGCGCACGGCCTCGCAATCCCTACGGTTCGGGCCGACGCCCTCCCGACTCCCGGCTTTGTCTTCGTGCCGGCATTGGGAGCGAAGACGGAGGAAGGCATTGCCGACGCCCTTGCTCATCCCGATGTAAAGCGAGCTGTCGAACTATTGCGAACCTGGCAGGCAAATGGTGCGACTATCGCTGCTGCTTGTACGGGGACATTCGTCCTCGCCGAGACGGGATTGTTAGACAAACAAGAGGCCGCCACCAGTTGGTGGCTCGCACCTTTCTTTAGAGCCCGGTATCCCAGCGTTGCACTCGATGACAGCCGTGCGCTGGTGGGTAACGACAGGGTCGTTACCGCAGGCGCGGTGCTTGCACATTTCGATTTGGCGCTCTGGTTCGTTCGTCAGCGGAGCCCCGAACTGGCCGACACCGTCGCTCGCTACCTAATGCTCGATCCTCGCTCGCCTCAAGCCACCTATGCCATCCCGGATCATTTGCGCCACGCCGACCACCTGGTGATGCTCTTCGAGAAGTGGGCGCGTGAAAACCTCGATACGGGCTTTTCCTTGGAGCAGGCCGCGGCCTTTGTCGGGACAAGTGAACGAACTCTGTCCCGCAGAATCAATATGGTGCTGGGCCGCTCTCCATTGTCTTATTTCCAGAGCCTGCGCGTTGAACGAGCGGCTTATCTCCTGAGGACGACCAAATTGGGAATGGATGAGATCGCAGCCCGCACCGGCTATGATAATGCAGCCACTCTCCGCACTCTGCTACGTCGTAAGACTGGCCGCACCGCCTCAGAAATTCGCCGGACGAACCATTTAGGAGTGCAGGATTAGAGCCGTGCCCGAGCGGTTTGGGACGGCTGGAGGGTCGGGACGTTGAGGGGTGAAGGAGGATGGCGATGCCTTCACCTTTGTCCGTCGATTTACGCGAGCGTGTCGTGTCGGCCGTAGCCGCGGTCGCGTCCTGTCATCAGGCTGCAGCCCGGTTTGGGGTCAGCGTTTCCAGCGCCAGCCGCTGGTCGGATCGGTTTCGCCAGGAGGGACAGCTTGCGCCCAAGCCGTCGGGCGGCGATCATGCCTCGCACCGGATCGAGGCGCAGGCCGACCTGATCCTGACGATCTACGAGGCGCGGCCGGCGATCTTTCTGCGCGAGCTGCGTGACGCTTTGACCGAGCGCGGCCTGCAGACCAGCACGAGCAGCCTATCCCGCTTCTTCGCCCGGCGTGGCATCACCCGTAAAAAGGGGCGATCCACGCCGCCGAGCAGGCGCGCGAGGACGTAAGGGCAGCCCGCGAGGCTTGGTTCGAGAACCAGGACGGCCTCGATCCCGACAGGCTGGTTTTCCTCGACGAGACTGCCGCGGCCACCAACATGGCATGCCGCTACGGTCGGGCTCCGCGAGGCGAGCGCTGCCGGCTGGCTGTCCCGCACGGGCACTACAAGACCACCACGATCACTGCCGCCCTGCGCAGGGATGGCCTGTGCGCCACTTCCCTGTTCGACGGCGCCACCAACGGCGCACGCTTCCGGGCCTACGTCGCCGACACGCTTGTGCCCGCGCTCAAGCCCGGTGACACCGTCATCCTCGACAACCTGCAGGCCCACAAGGTGGCAGGTGTGCGTGAGACCATCGAGGACGCCGGGGCGAGGCTGCTCTACCTCCCGCCCTACAGCCCGGACTTCAATCCCATCGAGCAGATCTTCGCCAAGCTGAAGGCTCTGCTCCGGACAGCGGCGGCCCGCACCGTCCCTGATCTGTGGCACGCCATCCGGCAGGCTTTGGCTCGCTTCACGGCAGATGAGTGCCGCAACTCCCTTGCTGCCGCCGGCTACGATACCGACTTGGCCGTCGCTACGTGACCGGGCACGGCTCTAAGTGCGGGAGGACACGGGCAAGAAAATGAGCCTGAAATTGTCATTTAAGATAAGTACGCAGAATCTTCATTACGCCCTCCACGCCGTCATCGTGATCGCCACCTGCGCCTCCGACGGCCCGATTTGCGCCCGCACCGAATGTTTCCCTGAGATGACTCTGCATCACTTCTGCCATCAGTCCATTTGTCGCACCACGCATGGCGACAATTTGCTGCAGCAGGGGAGCGCAATCGGCCCCCGCTTCGATCGCGCGTTCCAGAGCGTCCGCCTGACCCTTGATACGCCGCAAGCGTGTGATGGCTCGCTTCTTGTCCTCTGATGAATGTGGCATCGCGTTTTCCCGAGAAATCGCTGAAGCATACTATACAGGGGGGGAGTTTCAATCCTGCACGGAGCCGGGCGTTTTTCCAATCGGGCGAGGTTCCGGTCATGCTCTCAAGCCTGCGCCACGAGCAGCCCTGGCATGGGCGCCGAGGGTCCGATCCTCCGTTGGGGAAGGGGGGAGTGATCGCCCCCCCCCCCCCCCGGTATGCCGGTCAGACCGTAACGACGACCTTGCCGATCTGGTCGTTCGATTCGAGGAAGCGGTGAGCGTCCTGGATGGCGTCGAGCGGGAAAGTGCGCGCGATCCGCGGCTTGAGCGCGCCCGATTCCAGACCCGCCACGATGAACGCCTTGGCGCGATCGAGGGCGGCATCGTCCGAGACGATCTCGCTGTAGAGATACCCCTTGAGCGTGAGGCTCTTGCCCAGCACGGAGAACAACGGGAACGGCGTCGGTTCGCCGCTGAGCGCGCCATATTCGAGCAGGATGCCGCCGCGTGCCATGCTCTCGGTCAGCGGCTCGAACGACGGGCCTCCGACCGGATCGAGCACCACGCGCGCACCCTGACCATCGGTTATCTCCATCACCCTCGCTACCAGGTCCTCTTCCCCGGTCGCGACGACATGATGCGCACCGGCATCGATCAGGGCCTGGCGCTTGGCGCCGGTACGCGTCGTCGCGATTACCGTCGCGCCGACCATCCGCGCAATCTGGAAGGCCGCAAGGCCGACGCTGCTGGAGGCAGCTGTGACGATGACGAAATCGCCCTCGCCGAGTTTCGCCTGCTCCACCAGTGCACCCCAGGCGGTGACATACTGCATCCACACGGCCGCCGCTTCCTCGAACGACAGCGCCGCCGGATGCTTGACGACGAGGCGGGCGGGCACGTTGGCGACCTCGCCATAGGTGCCCCAACGCGCGATATCGAGCGGGGGGATGACGCTGACGGCTTCGCCTTCCGCAAACCCGGTAACGTCGGCGCCGACCGTAACGACAGTGCCGGCAGCCTCATAGCCAAGGCGGCTCGGGAACTCGGCTTCCTGAAGGTAGGCATGGTTGCGGAACATCACCTCGGCGCGGTTTATGCCTATCGCCTTCACCGCGATCTGCACTTCGTCGGCCGCGGGAGCGGGGACTGCCACATCTTCAATCCTGAGGACGCTGGCGTCGCCATATTCGTGGATACGGACGATGCGGCTCATTGGAGACTCCTTGATTATTTAATGATCGTTCTGTAAGGGAGCGGACCACCCGTTTCAAGATATTATTTATCGATCGTTCCATATCGTGCATCAGAGATGACAGAGACGAAAGCCCGTCGCCGCGCAGGTCGCCCTCGTGTGTTCGACACTGACGCTGCGCTCGACAAGGCGGTGCGGCTGTTCTGGCAGCGCGGCTACGAGGCGACATCGATGGCCGATCTGGTGGCGGAGACTGGCGTCGCCGCCGCCAGTCTCTATGCAGCGTTTGACAACAAGGCGGGGCTGTTTGCGGCGGTGATCGAGCGCTACGCCGCGACGTTCAGCGTCCACCTCTATGCACCCATCAACGATCCGGCGTTGTCCACCTACGAGGCCGTCAAAGGCCTGCTGGAACGGGCGGCGTCATCATTCTCGGAACCCGGAACGCCGGCCGGCTGCTTCATGTATTCAGCAGCGGCAGCCGTTTCGCCGGCGTCCGCCGCCATCGAATGCCTGCTGCGCGACAAGCGTATCGCGGCGGAGGCCCTCCTGATCGAGCGTCTGCAACGCGGCGCCGCGCAGGGCGAGCTTGCGGCCAACTCCGATCCGGCCGTGCTAGGCAAATTCATCAATACGGTCATGGAAGGCATGTCCGTTCAGGCGCGCGACGGCGCTACGATCAACGAACTGCTCTCCATCGCCAAAATGGCACTCGATCGATGGCCGGCCGCGATATGATCGCTACATGGTGGTCATCTGCCAATCCGCCTCCCGCCACCGAACAGTCGAACTCATCTCATAGGACAAAAGCACATGAAACACGTGACATTGCCCGGCGGGGAAGTGGTTCCTTCGATGGGTCAAGGCACCTGGAAGATGGGTGAGCGTGCCGAGCGGCGATCCGATGAGATCGCCGCGCTGCGCGCCAGTGTCGAACTGGGTATGACGCTCGTCGATACAGCGGAAATGTACGGCGACGGTGCGGCGGAAGTGCTGATCTGCGAAGCGCTCGGCGACCGTCGCGACGAGTTGTTCCTCGTCAGCAAGGCGTATCCACAGAACGCATCGCGCTCCCGCCTTACCGGTGCGTGCGAGGCGAGCCTGAAGCGGCTCGGCACCGATCGGCTCGACCTCTACCTGCTCCACTGGCGGGGATCGGTGCCGCTCGCTGAGACCGTGGAGGCAATGAAGGCGCTGAAATCGGCAGGGAAGATTCGGCATTGGGGTGTCAGCAACCTCGATACCGACGATATGGACGAGCTTGTCGCTGCCGGCGGAGATGGCTGCGTGACCGATCAGATCCTCTACAATCTCGTCCGTCGAGGCCCCGAATTGGACCTGCTGCCGTGGCTCGCCGAGCATAACATACCGGTTATGGCGTATAGTCCAGTCGAGCAGGGACGACTTTCAAGCCATCCCGCCCTCGAAAAGATCGCAGCCGAGGTCGGTGCAACCCCTGCCCAAGTGGCACTCTCCTGGACGTTGCGGCACGATGGCGTCATCGCCATCCCGAAAGCGAGTTCGATCGCACACGTGCGGGAGAACCGCGCGGCCGCGGATATCGTGCTCTCCGACGCCGACCTTGCGACGCTCGATGCGGCATTCCCCCGGCCAGCGGGCCGTCGCCCGCTCGAAATGCTGTAGCGTCAGATGGTGACATCCTCTCTCAAAGCAACCGAACGCAAATCGGATCGCCTCGAGGCGTTCATGGACGCGGTGCTTGCGATCGCGATCACCCTTCCTGCGGTGGAGCTGCATGCACCGAAGCCTGAAGAGGGCGATCTCGCAGCGGCGTATCTGAAGCTGGCGCCGGAGTACGGCACCTACGTCCTCAGCGTGATCCTCATCAGCCTCTACTGGGCGCACAGCCATTTCAGCGGCAAGCTGCTGGAGAAGACCGATCACGGCTACAACCTGCTGAGCATCGGCTTTCTGGCTGCCGTCAGCATCACTCCATTTCCCGCCCGCCCGTTGGTCGAACACCTCGGCGGAGATGCGGAGAGCGCCACCGCCACTTTATGGTATCTGGGCGTAGCAGCGACACCGGCGACCTGGTGGTTTCTACGGTGGGTGTACGCCACCGCCAGAGGTCTTCCCGATCGAAGGCTGACCGACGCTTATCTTCGCCGTCTTACCATCAAATATGGCCTAACCGCCGCTGCCTATTGGGCGGCATTCGGCTTGGCATTCTGGGATTGGCGTGTTGGACTGATCGCCGCGGGGATCCTGACCTTGACCTACATCGTTCCGCCAGCAAAGCCCAGCTACAAGCCAGGCCAAGAACCGGAGAATGGTTGAGACCGGCTATAGACCCGGCACGGCGGATGCTCACATCGGCTAATCAGTCCAGAATCTTGTCGATCGTGATCGGCAGGGACCGCACCCGCTTACCGGTCGCGTGAAAGATCGCGTTAGCAATCGCGGCAGCGGTGCCGACGATGCCGATCTCGCCAAGGCCTTTGACCCCGAGCGGGGTCACTTCGGGATCGGGTTCATCGACGAAGATCACCTGGATATCGTGGATGTCGGCGTGCACGGGCACATGGTATTCGCCGAAGTTGTGGTTCATCCAGCGTCCCAGCCTGTGGTCGGGGAAGGTCTCTTCGTGGAGCGCCATGCCCACGCCCATCACCACGCCGCCGAGGATCTGGCTGCGCGCGGTTTTCGGGTTGATGATGCGGCCAGCGGCGACCGCATCGACGATGCGGGTGACGCGCACCACACCCAGTTCCTCGTCCACCTTCACCTCTGCGAAGATCGCGCTGTGGGTGTTCTTTGACTTGTGCAGACCCTTCCACATGTCGCCGAAGCCGGGCGCCGCGGTCTCCTCTTCCTCGATCTCCGTCAGGTCCGCGGCGTGCATCGCGTCGCCGAACGGCACCCTCACGGTCGGCGTGTCCTTCAGCACGATGCAGCCGTCCTCAAACAGCACGTCATCCATCTTAGCGTCGCCCAGCGGTGCACCGGCGATCTCGCCGGCCGCCTTCAGGAGCTTCTTGCCGACCGCCTGGCATGCGAGCTGTACCGCCGCACCGGTCGATGCCGCCCCCCACGATCCACCTTCGACCGGGGCGGTCGGCAGGTCTGAGTCGCCCAGCTTGGCGGTGATCTGCTCGGGCGGCAGGCCGAGCGTCTCTGCGGCGACCAGGGTCATGACCGTGTAGCTGCCGGTGCCGATGTCCGACGTCGCGCACGCTACTTCCAGATGTCCGTTGGCCGTGAGCTTCGCGCTTGCAGACGTCTTGGAAAATTGCGCGTCCCACATGCCGGTCGCGCAGCCCCAGCCGACCAGCTCCTTGCCATCGCGCATCGAGCGCGGCTCGGCCGAGCGCTCGCTCCATCCGAACGCCTCGGCCCCTTCGCGAAACGCCTCTCGCAACGCCTTGCTGGTGTAGGGCGTGCCATTCATCGCATCGATGGGCGAGTAGTTGACGAGCCGGAACTCGAGCGGATCGACCTTGGCCTCATAGGCCATCTCGTCGATCGCCATCTCGAACAGCGTCATGCCGGTCGCCGCCCCCGGCGCGCGCATGTCCGCCGAGGTCGCGGTATCGACCTGCGCGACGGTATATTCTGCGTCGGCATTCGGGCAGTCGTAGTTCATCAACCCCCAAGTGACGACGTTCTCCATATTGTCCTCGTAGCGCGAGGTGGAGGTGGTCGCCGCGTTGCGGATCGCGGTGAGCTTGCCGGTCGTCTCCGCGCCCAGCGCGATGCTCTGGATCGCCTGCGGGCGGTAGGCGTGGCTGAACATCTGATTGCGGATCATCGTGACCCGCACCGAGCGCTCCAGCTTCTTGGCCGCAAGGACCGCCAGGAACACCTGATGCTGCGGCCGGAGGCCTGAGCCGAAGGCGCCGCCGACATAGGGGTTGAGCACGCGTACCTTCTTTTTCGAAAAGCCGAAGACGCTGGCAAGGTAGGCATGCACCCCCTGCGAACCTTGGGTCTTATCCCACACGGTGATGCTGCCGTCGCCGTGCCATTCGACGGTGGAGCCGAACATCTCCATGGGATTGTGGTGTTCCGGCGCGAGCCGGTAGTCGCCGGCCGCCTTGAGCGGGGCGTCCGCAAACGCCTGCGCCGCGTCTCCGCGGTTTTTCGGCGCCGTGTAGCCGCTGCGCTTTTTCTTCGGCACGTACTTATCGCCGACCGCAACCTCGAAGTCGGTATTGTGCGCCTCTGCCGCGTAGGCGACCTCGACCACGCTGGCGGCGTAGCGCGCTGCCTCGAACGTCTCGGCCATCACCAGCGCGATGGGCTGCTGGCTGAACTGGATGCGATCATCGTAAAGCGGACGGAACGGCGAGCCGGGAATCTTCAGCTCGTCCTGGTAGCTGTGGTCGGTCCAGGCGACGTGCGGCCGGTTCAGGTGCGTGATGACCTCGATTACGCCGGGGACAGCGCGCGCCGCCTCCTCGTCGATACTGACGATCCGCCCTTTGGCGATCGCTGCCTCGACGATGTAGCCGTACAGCAGGTTCTCCACGGGATGCTCAGCGGCGTAGCGCGCCGTCCCGGTGACCTTCTCCACGCCATCGACACGGTTGATCGCGCTGCCGATCCCGATCTTCGCTGCGGTAGCCATGATGTCTGCTCCTTACGCGACGCGCTTGTCGGTCTGCGATTGCGGGGTGGCCTCGGCGGCCTGCTTCAGCGCACGGATGATCCCCTTGCGCGCGAGCAGGATCTTGAAGTCGTTCTCGCCCTGACCGACCGCCCCGGCGAGCAGGGCGTCCGCGAAGGCGCCGAACGCCTGCGGCGACGGCTGCTGGCCCTTCAGCAGCTTCTCAGCTTCCGTGCTGCGCCATGGCTTGTGCGCAACGCCGCCGAGCGCCACCCGCGCTTCAGCGATCGTGCCGTCTTCGACCCGCATCACGACGGCTATCGACACCAGCGCGAAGGCATAGGACAGACGATCGCGCAGCTTCAGGTAGGTGTAGTTCTGGGTGAAATCCTCGGCCGGCAGGTCGATGCCCGTTACCAATTCGCCTGGCTTCAGCGTGTTGTCGCGCCACGGCTCGTCGCCGGGTAGCCGATGATAATCGGCGATCGGGATAGCGCGGTCGCCGTCCGGGCCGGTCACCTGGACGGTTGCATCGAGGACCGCCAGCGCCACGCACATGTCCGACGGGTGCGTGGCGATGCACTGGTCGCTCGCGCCCAGGATGGCGTGGATGCGATTGACCCCGCCGATCGCGCCGCAGCCCGAGCCCGGTTCGCGCTTGTTGCAAGGCGTGGCGACGTCGTAGAAATAATAGCAGCGCGTGCGCTGGTTGAGGTTGCCGCCGTTGGTCGCGGCATTGCGCAGCTGGGGGCTGGCGCCGGCGAGGATCGCCGAGGACAGCAAGGGATACCGCTGCTCGACGCGCGCGTCCCACGCAGTGTTGGAGTTCGGCACGAGCGCGCCCAGCCGCAGTCCACCGCCGTCCAGCTCCTCGATCGCGTCCAGCGGCAGGCGGTTGATGTCGATCACCGTCATCGGCCGATCGACGTTCTCCTTCATCAGGTCGATCAGGTTGGTACCGCCCGCCAGATAGCGGACCTGCTCTCCGGCACCTGCCTGCACCGCTTCGGCGACGCTGGCAGGGCGGGCATAGTCGAAGCGGTTCATGCCTGCTCTCCGATCACGTCGAGCACCGCATCGATGATGTTCGAATAGGCGCCGCACCGGCACAGATTGCCGCTCATCAGCTCGCGGACTTCCTCGCGGGTTTTAGCCTTGCCTTCATTGATGAGGCCCTGCGCCGAGCAAATCTGGCCAGGCGTGCAATAACCGCACTGGAACGCGTCGTGGTCGCAGAAGGCGGATTGCAGCGGATGGAGGTCGCCCGGTTGGCCCAGCCCCTCGATCGTAGTGATCTCCGCCCCGTCCAGCGTCACCGCCAGCTTGAGGCACGAATTGATGCGGCGCCCGTCGACCAACACGGTGCACGCGCCGCACTGACCGTGGTCGCAGCCCTTCTTGGTGCCGATCAGGTCTTCGCCTTCCCGCAGCAGGTCGAGCAACGTCGTCCAAGGCTCGATCGCGCGGGTGCGCGTCTCACCGTTGATCGTTAGCGTGGTTGGCACCGTGCCGATCGGCACGGCGGCGTATGTGGCGGAGTTGACGGCTGTCGGCATGATCTGCGCCTTCTTGCTTCGGGTCAGGCCGGGATGGCAGTGATGTCGGCGGTGTTTTCCTCGGCAACCCCGTTCTCGCGGTGGCGAAAGGCGGACAGCGCACGATACACCTGCAGCCGCGCCCTCATCACCGATCCGAGCGGCCGATGCGCGGCCAGGCTATGCGCGGGACGAAAGGTCATCACCTCGTCGAAGTAGCGCACGCGCGCCGGGCTGTACGCCTCCTGCGCAGGGATGCGGACCGTGGCGACGGTGCGGTACTGGCTGTCCTGTGACGGCCACTCGACCGAGGCGTCCTCGATCGGCTGCGTCTCCGCGTTCGCCCAGAGCTGCACCTTCAGCTCAAACACCGCCTCATGGTCGCGGAAGTAATCGGTCGCGGCATGGCGGAAGCCGTCCTCGTCTTCATACGGATCGAGCTGCCACTCGCCGAGCGCGTCCTGCGCCTGCGACGCTGGCACGGCACCGAGCTTCGCGACATAGTCGCCGTAGCGCAGCGGGGCCTGGCTGAAATAGTCGTCGCCGATCGGGTGGCTGAACGGATGGCCGAAGAAATCCGCCTTGGCATAGGCGGTGTTGAACAGGCCCAGCACCTTGTTGAAGTTGCGCGCCGTCGAAGACACCGCGCTCTTGACGCCCTCGGGCATGGGCGTGGCGGCGCCGATCGTCTTCGCATCGCTCAGGAAGCCGCTCGCCGTGCCCGACGGAAAGGTGCGCCCCGTGGCAAGCACGAAATCCTGGGTTGGTGCATCGTGCCCGGGCAGCTTCTCGCCCTCGACCCCGAACACCTTGATCGCCATGCCGCGGTGTGTCGACACGCGATCGCCCAGCGACTCGCCTGGGCCCTGCGCGAAGCGGATCGCGACGTCGTAGCTGCCCGGCTCGGCGAACAGCCCCTGCGCTAATTCGGGGGGCAGGTCGTCGGCAATCGTCAGCGTGCCGACAACGCAGGCCGTGCTCTTGGCATGGCTGGCGCGCACGGCATGCTGCTCACGCTTCTCGACCACCTCGCTCTGCTGGGTCATCCCCTGGATGATGCCGTCGATCGTCGCCTGCTCGTCTGGTTCGAGCGTCTCGATGTCGTCGCGGTACCGCAAGTAGGCCATGACGATCCTCAGCGGATCGGAGCGAAGGAGAACAACTCGGTACGGATGGACGGCGGCGCGCCCGGCTTGAACCATGGCGTGTCCTGGATGTGGCTCGCGGTGACGTAGATCGTCCCGTCAGGCCCTTCGGCGAACGTATCGGGCCAGCGCAGCCGTTTGTCGGTTAGGACAATCTTGGTGGACGTCCCGGCGAGCCGCCGGATCGAATAGTCGGTCGGCGAGGTGATGTAGAGGGTGCCCGCCTTGCTCATCCACAGGCCGTCGGCGACGGCAGTGGTAGCGACTGTCTTCACCGCGGCGGCGCGGTCGCGCTCGCTGACGTCGGAGCGCAGCTTGTCGGTGGCGATCGAATAGAGCGTCTTCCCGGTCAGCGCCTGCCAGTAGAGCGTCTTCCCGTCATTCGAGATCGCGATGCCGTCGGACGCGAACGTAGGCTGCCGCCCATCGGGGCGAACAAGCGGCTTTCCCTCGATGGCGACGGTGACGCTCTTGTCGATCTGGGTCGACGGATGGCCATCAAGCGCTCGGAAGCTCTTTCCGTCGTCCAAGTCGACGACGATGATTGCGCCGCGCGTGCCGCTGTCGGTGATGTAGCCGGTCCGGCCATCGGGCGAGAACCGGATATCGTTGAGGTAGGTGCCCTGCAACGCAACGTCGCCAGGCACCGCGATGACCTTGGTCACCTTGTTCGTCTTCAGGTCGATGCGGACGAGCTTCGGCGCGCCCTCCAGGATCTTCTCGTTGCCGGGCGCGCCGGGATCGAGCACCCAGAGATTGCCTTGGCCATCGGGAACGATCGACTGGACGCAGACAAAGTAGTCGCCAACCGGCATTTCGTTTGCCCTGGCGTTGCGCCAGCTGTTCCACTTGGCGTCGGGATAGGGCCGGAGCGACCCATTCGGCATCACCTCCGCAACCGAGATCGGCGCGTCGTCGGTCCAGCGCGGGAAGTTGACGAAGCGGCGCCCGTCAGCCGAGACGGCGACGCCGGTAACCTGGTGGTCGAAGCGTGCCACCTGCGTTAGCGCGGCGCTGCGTCCCGTCTGGGCATAAGCTGCTCCCGCCAGCGCTATCGTGAAGGCTCCTAGCCCGATCAGAACACCGCTTTTCCGCATCTGTCCGCTCCTGTTCACCGGACGCAACGCGCGACGGTTCACTCGTCAACGACCGTGGCCCATGCTTAGATCCAGGAAAACCACGAATAAAACAGGTTAGACAGCGTCTCCACGACCGGGAGCTCAGAAGCCCCGTGCCGCAGCTGAAGTCACAACCGAACGGTTTTGACCTTCAACAAACCACCGTGGCTGTTGAAAAAGTCCTACTGAAGGCTGCCGATCGTCTGTCGAAATCGCCTTTTTAGATTATGCGAGAGGTTTGCTTATCCGGTTCCACCTGAGACATCAGGAGCCACCTTGGGGTCGGGATCCTGTGCCTTGCCGGTTGCGGGTGCCGCTTTCTGGCTCGGCATAGCGGTGAGATAAGCAACGATCGCGTCAACGTCCTTCTCGGCCACCGGCGCCTTGTACACCTCACGCATCTTGGTGACGGTCGCCTTCCACTGGTCCGCCGATAGCGCAGGCTGAGTTAGCGCCATGCTGGCCGAGTGGCACGAAGTGCAGTTGGCGTTGATGACGTCGGCGTGCGGACCATCGGGGTAGGTAGCGTCATCGACCGGCAGGTCGACGCTGGTCGAGGCGAGCGAAAAGCCGCGGGCTGAGACGCTGGTGGGCGGTGCCGGCTCGGATGTCTCGGAGATCGGGGCAGGCGCCTTGCGGCTGCTCGGCGCCCCGATCGAGACGAGGATAATGCCGGTCAGGCCGATCAGGCCAGCGGCCATGATGCCGGGAGACGGGGTCTTCATGCTACTCGCTCCTCAGGCCGCGATGATGGTGGTGGTCTCGATATTGCCGCGCATGAACCCGCCCGGGTTCCAGATCGGCTTCATCGGCTGGGCGACACCGTTGGTGTTCCAGCAGCGCACCATGATCGGGTTGGCACCGCGTCGCAGCGGCACGCGACCATCCCACCGACGGAAGCTGTACCTGCCCTCGTCCGCTCCGAGCGTCGTCCTGTACCAGGTGCGGCCTCCGTCCGACGATACATCGACCTTGGCGACGCCGCAGTCGCCGCCCATCGCGATGCCGCCGACCGGGATCGATGCCTCATAGGCTATCGTCTGGCCATCGGGCAGGCTGGTCATCCAGCTGCGCGGGATCATGCGGTTGATGGGGACAGTCGGGAAGTCTCTGGCGCCGGGCGCGACATTCGCGCCCGGCGTCGCGGGGATCTTGTAGGCCTTGGCCATCCAATACTGGTCGTCGGGGCCGGGCAGTACCTCGATCGAGTTCAGCATCTTGACCCAATAGGTCGAGTACCAGCCCGGCACGATCAGCCGGCAGGGAAAGCCATTGAGGAGCGGCAGCTGCTCGCCGTTCATGCCGAAGGCGATCATCACTTCGCCGTCGCGGGCATGGTCGATGTCGAGCGCCTTCTCAAAGTCAGGGGCGCCCGCCACGACCGGTTGATCGAGCGCACCGAAGCGCACCTGCACCGCGCCTGTCTTGACCCCGGCGAGGTCGAGCACGTCGCGCAGGCGCACACCGAGCCATTTGGCATTGCCCATCGCGCCGTTGCCCCATTGCGCGCCGGCAACACGTGGCTGGAACAGCCCACGGCTGTTTCCCGAGCATTGGTTGACCGCCGCCATCTCGACCCGCGGCAGGCGCAGCAGCTGGGCGAGGCTGATCGACAGCGGTCGGTTGACGTGGCCGAAGACGTTGAGGCGGAAAGTCTCGACATCGATCGAGGTCGGGATGTCGGCCCAGTGCCAGCGGACGAAGAACTGGTCGTTGGGCGTGAACACCGACTTGTCGAACACGTCCATCGGCGTTTCCAGCAAGGGCGGATGGACACGCTGGAGGATCATGCTGCCCTTGCCGGGAAAGGCGCTGGTCATCGGCCGTTCGGCATTGCCGCCAGGCAGCTTCAGGTCGACGAGCTGCTGCGCCAGTGCCGGCGCGGCGGCAAGGCCGGCGGTACCGAGCGCGGCATGCCTGAGAAAGCGGCGACGGCTGGTCTCACTCGCCAGTTCGGCGTCGAAATTGTCCATGACAAGGCTCTCCTGTGGCCAGCCACGCTGGCGGATCGAAGGGGCGTTTCGCAAGTGATCGGACCGACTGATCCGATCATCATGGCGGATCAGTTCGGGGTGGCGATGCAGGGTGAGACGAACAGGTTGCCGCGCCATGCGCCGGCCAGCGTCTTGGCGCCGACGAGCAGCCACATCGCCGCAAGCGCGACTGTCAGCACCGTGCCGACGAAACCGAAGAAACCGAGGTTCAGCGTCGTGCCTAGGCGTAAGGTGGCGACGGTGTAGACGCCGAGCGGAAAGGTATAGCCCCACCAGCCCAGGTTGAACGGGACGCCGGCGCGCCAGTAGCGGATGGTGATGAGCGTCGCGAGCGCCAGCCACCACAGGCCGAAGCCCCACAGGCAGAGTCCGGCCACAACGCCGATCCCTTGCGCGACGGCACCGACACCGGCCAGCCCGTGCGCCGCGAGGATAGCCGGCGCGTCCGCCCCGAGCACCAGCATGCCCAGAGCACCCGTGCCGATCGGTCCCAGCGCCAGCCAGGAGGACGCCGCCATGCTCTCCTGCGGCAGTTTGTGGAGCGCCATGCGCAGGATGAGGATGGCGAGGATGCCGAACGCGACCGGCACCGAATAGGCCCACAGCACATAGGAGGTCGCAAGCGTGACGAGCTGCGCGTGAGGATCGGCCAGATGCGGCGCGAGCAGCCCGCCGCTGGCGCCCGCCACTTCGGCAGCGACGACCGGCAGCAACCATACCGCGGTCATGCCGTCCAGGCTGTGCTCGTGACGGGTGAACATCATGTACGGGATCAGCACGCCACAGGCGAGCGACATGGCGGCGTCGATCCACCACAGGACGTGTGCGACCGGTACGATGCCATTCCCGAACCGTGCGATGCCGAAGGCGAGGCAGCCGTTGATGATCGTCGCGAGGCCCATCGGGATGGTGCCGATGAACATCGACACGGTGTTATGCCCGAAGATGCGCCGCGCCTCGTGCCCGAACATCACCCAGCGCGCGCCATAAAGGCCGGCGAACAGCGCGAAGAGTGCGATATTGAAGAACCACAACACCTCGCCGACGGGTTTAAGCGAAGGCCCGATGCCGGGCACCTGCGGCAGCGCGAGCGCGAGGATACCGGTGCCCATCGTCGCGGCGAACCAGTTGGGCGTGAACTGACGAATCATCTCGCGGGGATGATCGAGCCGGCTGAGCGGCTTGAGGCCGCTGAGAACGGAGTGCGTGTCGGCAGTCATGCGACCTGCTCCTTGATGAGGTCCGTCAGCGCGTCGGCCGCGCGGGTGCGATAGCGTTCCTTGTGGCGCAGCGCGTGAAAGGCGCGGTCGGGCAGCCCGAGCGGCAGCTCGACAAGGTCACCGGCCTTGAGCGCGCGCGCGACGACCAATCGCGACAAGACGGCAACGCCGGCACCCGCCTCGACGGCGGTGCGCACCGCCTCGTTGGACGGCAGCGTCATCGCTATCGTCAGCTGGGCCGGATCAAACCCGCGCGTTCGCAGCACGTCCTCGAAGGTCGAGCGCGTACCCGATCCCAGCTCACGGACGATCCAGCGTTCAGTGCGCAGCCAGTCCTCGTCGACGCGCCCGGTGTCCTCGCGGCCGACCAGCACCATCGGATCACGCCCGACATGCCAGTGGGCGAGCGCCGGTTCGTCCACCTCGCCCTCGACGAAACCGAGCTCCGCCGCGCCGCTCAGGACCTGCGCTGCCGCACCTTCGGTGTTGTCGATCGCCAGTTCGACCGCGATCTGCGGGTGGCGTTCGTGGAAGGCGGCGAGCTTTGCCGGCAACCAGTAGCTCGCGATCGTCTGGCTGGCGACGATCCGCAATGAACCACGGGCAAGCCCGGCATAGTCCGCCAGCATCGTCTCGGCATGCGCTGCCCGCCCCAGCACCGCGCGCGCTTCCTCCAGAAAGCCGCGGCCTGCTTCGGTCAGCTGGATGCCACGCCCGACGCGGTGAAACAGAGGAACCCCGTAGCGCGCTTCGAGGGCAGCAATCGCGCCGGAGGCAGCGGACTGCGTGACGTTCAGCACCTCCGCTGCCTTGGTGACGTGTTCGCGCTCCGCGACACCGACGAAGATTCTGAGCTGCTCCAGGGTCATGCAGCATATATCGCGTACTTAGATCGATACGACCAACCGTTTGATATGGTCATTCCAATCTGGATATCGGAATGATCGGCAGCCTTTCGTCTGCGATGGTCTCGAAGACTTGGAGCGTTAGGCGGGCCTGCGACGTTTGATCGTCCATGACCGCTCATCACTGGCGGGGTGATCCTTGCGATGCTCGTCCTGTTCGTCGGCGCGCCGCTGGAACGCCACATCCGCGAGCGAGCCCGCCTGACGCCGGCCGAGGCCGCCAGGAAGGATGCCGAGCGCAAGCCCTGATCGCGCTGGCCCGCCCGGTGCCTGTCGGCGCTGAGGAGCAGCAAGGGCGCTATCAGGACACCAGCGCCGCATCGGCCTGCCGCCGGACTTCATCGGCAATCGGATGCAGCTCGGCCGCAGGCCGCTCGCCCACCACACTATAGCCGATCCCGTCGACTGCCCATGTGACCCGGCCCATGGTCCCGCTGGACGTGCTGGTCATGCTCGCAGTCTTGTCGATCTGCATAGGCCTCGTCAGCACCGCGAGTTTCGACGCTTGCGGTCCGTCGTAGAGGAGCAGTGCCGCAGGGCCGTGAGGCGTCGCGACCAGTCGCCCCCCACCATAGCGATAGCCGGCTGTGCTGAGGTCCGGGATGGTGACGCGCTCACCCAAACGGGCGGAGGTCCATCGGATCAGCATGGCGCGCTGATCCGGACCGATCTCCGCCGGTCGTATCCGGTCGGCGGCATAGACACGGAAATTGTCACTCGCCTCGTTGGCCAGCGCCGCGATGCCTGCGCGGGGTTCACCGCTCCACTTCGCGCTCGACCAACCACCGCCAAACCCGACCGCCAGCAGAAGTGACGCGGCGATGGCGAATTGCCATCGCGGCTGACGTTGCCGCCCCCTGATGGCTGCGACGCGCATCGTCGCCGGGATCGGTTCATCCGCGATCGGGGCAAACAGGGATGCAAGGGCTCGCGCCTGCTCCGCCTGTTCCCGCAAACGGGCATGCAGGTCCGGCTGGCCTTCAAGATAGGCGTCGACCAGGCGCTGCCGCTCGGGCGACAGCCTGCCATCGATCCATGCGGCCAGATCGTCCTCGCCGATCGGGCTGGTCATTGCACGCTCCTCAATCGCGGCCGTTCACCCTCCCGGAGGAGGGTCGCCAGTCGGTCGCGCGCCCGGGATATGCGCGACATCACCGTGCCCAGCGGCACGCCGACAACGGCAGCGACCTCCGCATAGGGCAGGCCCTCGACCGATACGAGGAGCAGCACCGTTCGCTGCTCCTCGGGCAACGCATCAAGGGCGCGCAGCAGGTCGCGGTGGTGTAGGCCTGTTTCCTGATCGGCCGGACGGCCGAGCGTGGCGTCGTCCACGAGGTGGAGCGGAACCGCTGTGCCTCGCCGGCTATGCTGCCGCTGATGGTCGACCAACAGATTGTGCAGGATCGTATAGACCCATGGGCGCACCTCCGCCCCGCGTCGTTGTCGCCAGCGCCCGACCGCGCGCTCGAGACAATCCTGCACCACGTCATCTGCCATTGCCCGATCGCGCAACCACGACCGGGCATAGCGGCGCAGACCGGGGATCAGGGGCTCGATCGCGGCGGCAAGCGGGTCCATGTCAGTCGCGCTGTACCTGCACGATGCGTCCCGGCGCGCCGTTCACCACCTCAGCGACCGCCAGAAAACGGCGGGGCGTCGCGGTGCTGCCTTGAACGATCTGCCGGATCGGACCCGACGCGTTGACGATCGCCGCACCCGCCGGGTTGCTCATGAAGTTGGCAAGCGGCTCTACAGCGCCGCTACCATCCGCGTTGGCGGTCAGCACGAGCATGTAGGGCTTCTTGGGCTGCAAACCGGTAACGGCACTCTGCACGACCTGAATGATGCCTTGGTCGAAGAGGGTGATGCTGCTTGCCGCACCCTTGCCGCCGATCGGCCCCATAGTCAGATGCAACGCCTTGCCGGCCGTGCCGAGCGGCTGGAGATTGTCGGTGCCGGGGCCTGTCGGAACAGCGTTCGGCACATAGGCGATCGCCTGCGGTGCCTGTCCGACCGGCACGGTAGCGACGACCGTGTTGCCAGCGGTGTCGATCGCGGCCAGCTCATCGGCATTCTCCAGCCCGACATAGATGCGCCGACCGTCGCCGGACGGCCAGACACCGTGCGGCATCTTGCCGACTGGAATGGTTGCCACCAGCGTGAAGTCGGACGTGCGGAACACCTTCACCGCATTCTCCCCGCCGACCGTCACATAGGCGAACTGCCCCTTGGCCGTGCGGGCGAAGTTGACGTGATTGGTGATCGGCCCGGTATCCAGCACCTTGAGGATTGTGAAGGGTGGCCTGGCATCGAATGCGACCGTCTTGCCGATGTCCTTTAGCGTAAACCACGCCTGCTTGCCGTCCGGCGTCGCGGCGATGTTGGGGCAGAATGGGCTCGGCTGCGCCACCTGTCCGACCTGTGCGTGGGTTGCGACATCGAACACGGCCAGCACCGGATTGAACGAGGAACAGACATAGCCGTATCGCCCATCGGGCGAGAAGATCGTCATACCCGGACCACCGGGCGTCTTGATGCGGCCGGTTTCCTTGTACGTCGCGGGATCGAGCACGGCGATATAGTCCTCGCCGCGAACGGTGACCCAGACCTCCTTTCCGTCCGGCGTGAAGAACGCCTCGTGCGGACTGCGCCCGACATAGGTCGTGTGTTTGACCGTGTTGGTGGCGGTGTCGATCCACGACACGGCATTCGATCCGATCGACACGACCGCCAAGGTCTTCCCGTCCGGCGAGAAGCCCAGGCCGTGGACCAGCACTTGTCCCTTGTAGAGCGGGGAGAAGTTCATCGGCTGCGGATCGCCGAGCTTGATGACGCCGAGCAGCCGGTTGTCGGCCGGGTCCGTCACCGACACCGTGTTGGAGAATTGTTCGGACGCATAGACGCGGTCGCGGTGGCTGACGGGCATGTCCTTGGCGTTCCACGGCGCCTGCTGCGCCATGGCGAGGCCCGGTGCGGCGCTCATCAGCAAGGCGGCCGAGCGCAGGATGGTCCGGATCATGTCAGTGCTCCATAGGGCTGTGGTGGTCGCCGCCCTGCGTCGGGGCCGGCGTCGAAGGCGGTAGCGGCTGACCGATCGCCAACTTCATAGCGGCAATCTCCTGCTGCTGATCGATGATGATCTCCTGCGCGATGCGCTTGAGCTGCTCGTTATGGCCGTAGCGCAGCTCCGCCACTGCCATATCGATCGCACCCTGATGATGCGGGAGCATCATCGTGACGAAGTCGCGGTCGACGTTGCCGGACGGCTTGACCATCATGCCCGCCATCATCCGGTCCATCGCGGCAGCCACCATGCTGGCGTAACCACCGGCAGGGGCGGCCGCGACTGCGCCTGTGAGCAGGGCCGAAGCAGTCAGACCGAGCATCCAATATCGTCTACGCATAAGCCTCCGGCGCATCAGTCCTGAAAGCATAGACGACGCTCGTCCGGGTTTATTCCATGGGTGAGCCGGTTATCAGCCTTCCCGATTGGGAACCTCCAACGGGACGACCGTGACCGACACAAAAATCCGCTGTATGCCCGCCGGGGCTTTCCCAAAATATGTTCCCGAAATATGAGTCCCGAAATTCGCTGTTTGAGATGGGATAACGGGACTCATGCTGGTTGGTTATGCGCGTGTCTCGACCTCCGACCAGGACCTGACGCTACAAACCGATGCGCTGACCAAGGCTGGCTGTGAAAAGCTGTTCACCGACAAGGTGAGCGGCGCGAAGCTGAACCGTCCCGGTCTGACCGAAGCTCTCAATTTCGTGCGGGCCGGTGACACGCTGGTGATATGGAAGCTCGATCGCCTTGGCCGATCGATCGGGGGCCTGATCGAACTGGCGGCGGACTTGTCCGCTCGGAAGATTGATTTCCGGTCCCTGACGGACGGGTTCGACACGGCAACCCCATCGGGCCGTCTGCTGTTCCATATCCTCGCTTCTGTCGCGGAGATGGAGCGCGAACTGATAAAGGAACGGACGATTGCCGGTTTGGCAGCGGCACGGGCCAAGGGCGGCACGGGCGGAGGCCGCAAGTCGGTCATGACGCCTGACATGCTCGATACCGCCCGCAAGCTGCTCAAGGCTGGCGACAAACCGGCGAAGGTCGCGAAGCTGCTCCAGGTCGGCCGTTCTACCTTCTATCGCCACTTCCCTGCGGCCGAGCGCGAACCCGGCTAACCGGCGTCAGAAGATCGTCGCGTAGTAGGATTGCTCGAACCGGCCACGGCTGATCCGGGCCATGCGCTCGATGCGTTCCGGCACCGGGGGCGGGCGACGGTTCCGGGCCGGTCTTGCGTCGGTGCGGGCTAACAGCACGAGATTGGCAATGGCCGCGCCCAACAGAAACTCTTCTTCGGCACCGCGCAGTCCGCGAAGGTGCAGGCGGGTCAGCCCTCGCTTGCCTTTGGCATCGGCGAACACCCGCTCGACACCCCGGCGCAGCCGCATCGACCGCTTGAATAGCGGCGTCTGCATCTCGCCGCGCACCATCTCACGCACGTCCTCATATTCGCTGTGCGTGACCGACCTGTTGCTGCCTGCGGTGCATTTCCGTTTGAGGTGACAGGCGCGGCAATCGGCAGGACTGGCGCTGTATCGGAGAAAGCCCGCCCGACGATCGGCACCGCGAAAGGGGCAGACATAGCGGTCCTGCTCCCGCTCATAGCGGAAGGCTTCGCGGGGGAATTTGCCCTTGGTCTGTTCGGATCGTTCCAGCACCGGGATATGCGGGATGGTGCCGCGATCGGTGACGAACGCCAGGAACGCAGCGCTGCCATAGGCGGTGTCGGCCGCGACACGCTTTGGCCGATAGCCGAACCGATTGTCGGCCCGTGCCAGCATGGTCCGCCCCGCATCGACTTCCGCGGCGAAGCGGGCGGGACTGGCCTCCACGTCGATCGCCACCCCTCCCGGCGTGTCAATCAGGACATTGAAGGCATAGCCGAACCGGCCCCGCGCCGTGCGCGCCGACCATGCCGACGCCGGATCGGTGCGTGACACCTCGGCCGGTTTGCCACGCGGTACGCCATGTTCCTGCGGTGGAGCATTGGCCTGATCCGCCAGCCATTCACAAACCGGGCGGGGAAGCCGGGGCGCGGCCATGTCGGCGTCCCGCATCTTGCGCTGCCAGCTTGCATCGGCCGCGACGAACGATGCATCGATTGCGGCATCCTTGTGGGCGATCAGCCCCGCATCGGCGCAGCGCCGCACCGTCTGCTCGAACAGGATGCGGAAGATGCTAGCATCGCGGAAGCGGCCATGCCGGTTCTTGCTAAACGTCGAGTGGTGCGGCACCGGCGCGTTGAGCGGCAATCGGCAGAACCAGCGATAGGCGAGGTTGAAGCGGACTTCCTCACACAGACGGCGCTCCGACGTGATGCCATAGAGGCGAGCGATCAGCGCCATGCGGACCAGCAATTCAGGCGGGATCGAGGGACGCCCACGGCAACTGTAGTGCGGCGCGAGCGCATCGCGCAGTTCACCCAGGTCGATCAGCCCGTCTATCCTGTGCAGGATATGATCGGCGGGGATCATCGCTCCCAGCGCCCGCCAGCTTGCGCCCTTGCCGCCTCGCTGTTGCTCACCCATCATGGCCGCTGCTCCCGATGTGTCGAAGCAGGGAACCCGTTAGGAACGCGATCGGATCACCCGGCCTTTTTTCAACAGCCCCGACCGGTTTTGACACCTAAGTGGTTGTATATTGGTCAAGCAATTCGATCACGGCACAACTCGCCGCCCCGTCGCCCTCGCAACGGTCGATCGTCGTGGCAAGCAGGCTTTCGAGTTGCGCTAGGTCTGCCATTTTCGCGCGAACCCGCTCCAGGTGGTGGGCCGCGATCTCGCGGACCTCACTGCACGACGCCTGCGCGGGACCGCCAAGTGACAGGATCGCGCGCACCTCGGCCGGGGTGAAGCCGAGTTCACGCGCGCCACGGATGAATCCAAGGACGCGGACGTGGCCGGCCCCATATACTCGCCGGCCCCCGCTCGTGCGGGGTGGGGTCGCCACAATGCCGACGCGCTCGAAATAGCGGATCGTCTCGATGTTCACGCCGGTTCGGCGCGACAACTCGCCGATAGCTAGGCCTTTCTCATCCCTCATAATTCGCTTGCTCCTGTAGCCGCTACAGGAGGCATTAGGGGGTTATTCCGCCGGAGACGACTGATGAATAAAAGGATTTTGCCGCACGAAACCCTGGCCGCTTCCGCATCGCCACGCCGCGCCGACGCGGGGCTATCCGCCCTGGGTGCGCTGGCGAGCTTCGGCGCGGTCCTAGCCGCCGCATCCTGCTGCGTCTTGCCGCTCGCGCTGGCGGCGCTGGGCGTGGGGGCGGGCCTGTCGAGCACCTTCGCCGCGCTGATGCCTCTGCGCTGGGCCCTGACGGCGCTTTCCCTCGTCGGCCTGGCTGCCGGGTGGTGGGCGTATGTGCGGCGTCGGAGGACCTGCGCTGCGGATCGGTCCTGCACCGTGACCCTACCGTCCCGCGCAACTCCGATCATGCTCACGATCGGCACGACCCTGACGCTGACCGCGCTGATATGGGATCGCATTGAAGCGCCGCTTATAAAGGCGCTTTCCTGATGCAGCTCACCTCCACGCTGACCTGTCCCGAGTGCGGCGGTGTCGCGACCGAGACGATGCCCACCAACGCCTGCCAGTTCTTCTATGATTGCCGACATTGCGCGGCGGTGCTGCGGCCCCTGGCCGGCGACTGCTGCGTGTTCTGCTCGTTCGGCGATGTCCCATGCCCTCCGATTCAGGAGGCGAAGGCGAACGGGACCGTGGCGGGCTGCTGCGGGTGAGGGGGTATCGCACCTTTCAATCCGGGATGAGCGCGTAACCCCGGATTTGTAGATTCGCCAAGGTTGTAAGCGCCGAATCATCGATCTCAACGCCCGAAGCCACTTGGTTCGGCATGATCTCATTTCCGACCATGGCCTGACTGCAAACGCGGATTGAAACACCGGCTTTCTGGAGAGCGGCAATCAGCGCAGCGTTCGGGTTGGCCGCTACCTTCATACGCGCCGCATATGGCGCGTTCTGCAGGACGAGCGGGGTCGCGGGACCATGAATGATGACGGCGATGTCACCAGCCGGATGGACCTTGTCCGCGCCTAGCAGGTTCACGAAGCGCGCGACCTTCTCAAGGCTGGGATTCACTTTGTCGGGAGAGCTTGCGGCCTTGGTGACATTGAACAAGACGCGGTAGCGAAGCTTGGGATCGGGCCGCTCGGCAGCACTGGGCACGGCCACGATCCCGCCAAATCCCGGTATTACGGGATAAACCAGATTATCCTGTGCAGCTAGCGAGGTGCCGCCGGTCAGCATCGTTGCCGCGAGCAGAAATGTGGCGAAAGCTCTTTTTGGCAACCTTGCTCTCCTGTTGGACGGTAGGCGCTGCATAAACTCTCCAGAAGTGGGAGCCTACGCCTACGCAACACTGAACTGGCCCATCATTCCATTATCCTCATGTTCAAGGATATGGCAGTGATACATGAAGGGAGCGCTCTTGGCCGGCTGATCAAATCGGATGAGAAGCTCCACCGGTTCCTTGACGAGGACCGTGTCGCGCGGCCCCTGGTCGAGAACATCGGGCTGCCCGCCACCGCGGGTGAGAACATCAAAGTGGACGCCGTGAATATGGATCGGGTGGCGCATCATTTCGCCAGACACCTCCCATATTTCGGTGGAGCCTAGCTTCACCGTCTCATCGATGCGATTCATGTCGAATGGCTTGCCATTGATCGTAAGGCCGCCACCGCCGCTTCCTGAGCCCATCATGCCGCCCATGCCCATGTTGAGGCTCAGACGGCGACGGCGCACCGCCTTGCTGGCGTCGGGCCCAGTTCGTGATGCCAGAAGGGTCGGCACGACGCCGCTGGCACGAGCCTGTCCCAACGGCCGTGGTTCAAACCGCAGCACGGTCGCTGGTGCCGCGGCATCGGTCCTTCGGGCGCCACGCCCCATCATACCCATGCCGCCCATCATCGAGCTGTTGGTATCAGCCGCCGTCACCAGCGAGGCGGACCTACCGTCCGTGAAGTCCACGAGAAGCTCGGCACGTTGGCCCGGCGCCAAGGTTATGGCTTCCAATGCCACTGCGTGTTCGAGCAGCCCCCCTTCGGTTCCGATCCAGTGAAAGCTCCGCCGATCGGAAAACGACAGCTCATAAATCCGCGCGTTCGATGCGTTGACGAGCCGCAGGCGAACCAACCGATTTGGCACCGCCGCCAGCGGATTCACCGCGCCGTTCACAAGGATCGTGTCGCCGCGCCGGCCCTGCATGGCGACCATCATGCCGCCTGGCATGACAAGGCGACCATTTTCGAACTGGCGATCCTGGATGAGCAGGGGCAGATCGTCCACGCCATATTCTGACGGGAGCCCCAGGCCCTGCTCTTCGTCGTCGGTTACCAGCAACGCCCCAGCCAGGCCCGAATAGACTTGCTCGGCCGTCAACCCATGGACGTGTGAGTGATAAAGGAGGGTCGCTGCGGGCTGCCGGATCGGGAGCGTGGGCCGCCAGGTCGCGCCCGGCGCGATGATCTGATGGGGGCCGCCATCCAGCTCTCCGGGGATCAGAAGCCCGTGCCAATGCACAGTCGTGTCCGCGTTGAGCCCGTTGGTCACGACAGCCGCCACGTCGTCGCCACGGCGCACCCTGATCGTCGGTCCGAGATAGCTGCCATTATACCCGAGCGTGTCACTCGGCCGGCCTGGATAAAATGAAGTCGTTCCGGACTGGACCCGTAGCGCGAATGAGCGGCCAGGCCGTGCGTCCAACAGCGGCGGCATCGGAAGCGGGTTTGCACCTCCCCCGCCGAGGCCCGGCGTGGAGCGCGAGCAAGCGGTGGTTGCGAACAATGCCGCTCCGCCAGCCAACAGCGAACGTCGATCGAGCATCTAAATCTGTCCCAGCGTGCAGCGCAGCTCGGAAGCGATACGGACAGCCTGGTCGATCAGCATGGGGTTACCTCGCACTCCGGCGCTTCGAAGGAGCCTCGATGGCTTGGCGAAATAGTAGCTCACGGGGGGAACCTCCTAGCTGGCGCTTGATCGAACACCACTCCATCATATATGCTACATATAAGATGTTTGGAGCAACTGTGCCACCTTCCCTCGTTAAAATGTCTCCGGAGCTTCTGGAGGAAAAGGCCGGCGAAGCGGAAGCGTTCCTCCGTTCGCTTGCGAGCCGGCACCGTCTGATGATCCTGTGCAGCCTGCTCGGCGGGGAGTTGTCGGTAACCGATCTGGGCGAACGCCTCGGACTGACACAGTCGAATTTGTCCCGCCATCTGGCCACGCTGCGCGACGAAGGCCTGGTCGGAACACGGCGGGAGAAAACGACGATATTCTACCGCATCACGTCCGAGCGCGTGCTGCCGATCCTGACGGAACTCTACGCACTCTTTTGCGCCGGTGACGAAGCTGAGAGCAGAGAATCCTGACGATGGAGGGTTTCACCCCATTCTCGGCCATCGTGGGCGGCGCGCTAATCGGCCTCTCGGCTTCCTTCCTGTGGATCGCCAATGGGCGCATCGCTGGAATCAGCGGCATCGTCGGCGGGGTGCTTGCGCCTGTCCGCGGCGAGATGGCCTGGCGCGCAACATTCCTGGTCGGCCTGCTCGCCGCGCCCTTGCTCTACCGGGCGGCGGGCGGCCTGCTACCGGACCTCACGTCGCCGGCCCCAGTCGCCGTCGTGATCGCAGCCGGCCTTCTGGTGGGATTTGGGACTCGGCTCGGGAGTGGTTGCACCAGCGGGCATGGCGTCTGCGGAATAGCGAGGCTCTCGCCCCGCTCGCTCGCCGCGACAGGCGTCTTCCTCATCACAGCGGCCGCGACTGTGTACGTCGCCCGACACGTCATCGGACTCTGAGCAATGAGGAAGCTGCTCATCGCGCTCGCCTCGGGGCTCATTTTCGGCTTCGGCCTGATCGTCTCCGCCATGATAGCCCCCAGCAAGGTTCTGGCGTTTCTTGATGTCGCCGCGCCGTCGTGGGACCCGAGCCTTGCCTTGGTGCTGGCCTCGGCCGTCATGGTTTCAGCGTTGGGATTTGCACTCGGCCGAAGGCGCGATGCTCCGCTTTTCGCACCGGCGTTCAATGGGCCATCGTCCCGGTCCCTGGACAAGAAGCTTCTCTCGGGCGCGGCTTTGTTCGGCGTCGGATGGGGCCTCGTCGGCTACTGCCCTGGTCCGGCCCTGGTCGCCCTGAGCCTCGGAGCGCCGGCGGCGCTGGTGTTCGTCGTGGCGATGCTGGCGGGCATGGGCGTCTTCGCCCTTCAGGAACGTTATCGCGCAGCCAGGCCCGGGGCAAACCCATGACGCCGGTCGACATCCTCACGCTCATATCCGGTGTCGTCGTCGGCTTTACCCTCGGGGTGATCGGCGGCGGCGGCTCGATCCTTGCCCTGCCGTTGCTGCTGTATGTCGTGGGCATGAAGGACCCGCACGTCGCGATCGGCACGAGCGCGCTGGCGGTGGCCGCCAATGCCTTCGCCAACCTGATCCAGCACGCCCGGGCCGGAACCGTGAAGTGGCCCTGCGCCCTCGTCTTCGGGGCATCGGGCGTCATAGGCGCCCTGATCGGCTCCACCCTGGGCAAGATGGTGGCGGGTCAGCATCTCCTGGTGCTGTTCGCAGGCGTGATGATCGTGGTGGGGGTTTCCATGCTGCGCGGCAAATCCGGCGGCGGCGACCCGGGCGTGCGGATCACGCGCCCCATCGCTGTGCGGCTCGTGGCGATCGGCCTTCTCGCCGGCCTCCTGTCAGGGTTCTTCGGCATCGGCGGCGGCTTCCTGATTGTGCCCGGCATCATGCTCGGCAGCGGCATGCCCATCCTCAACGCGGTCGGATCGTCGCTGTTTTCGGTGGGAACGTTCGGATCGGCGACAGCCCTCAACTATGCCCTGTCAGGACTCGTGGATTGGCGCGTGGCCGGCTTCTTCATCGCTGGCGGGGTCGCTGGCGGCGTCGCCGGCATGCAAACCGCCATCCGGCTCGCCGATCATAAGGGCTTGCTCACCCGCATCTTCGCTTTCGTCCTGCTGGCCGTGGCCGCCTACATGCTGTTCCGCAGCCTGGGCGGGATCGGCGGCTAGACACCATTGGAGACCGATCATGATCTTTCGTCAGTTGTTCGAGCCGGAGTCCTCGACCTACACCTACCTCCTCGGTTGCCCGGAGACGCGCAAAGCCGTCCTGATCGATCCTGTCCTCGAAACGATCGAACGCGACCTTGCCGCGCTTCAGGAACTGGATCTCGAACTGGCTTATACGTTGGAGACGCATGTGCATGCGGACCACGTCACATCGGCCTGCTATCTGCGCAGCCTTACCGGCTCCAAGATCGCGTACCCCGCCATGGACGGCCTTCCCTGTGCTGACGTGGGGGTCGCCGAGGACCAGCCTTTGACTGTCGGCGAGCTCAAGCTTCAGCCGCTGTTTACGCCGGGGCACACCGACGCCCACCATACCTACCTGGTTGAGCAGCCCGATGGTCTTCGCGCCTTCACCGGCGACGCCCTGCTAATCGACGGCTGTGGCCGCACCGACTTCCAAAACGGTGACGCCGCCACCCTTTATCACTCCGTCACGCAGAAGATTTTCACGCTGCCGGGCGATGGTCTGATCTACCCGGCTCACGACTACAATCATCGCCACATCACGACAGTGGCGCAGGAGCGTGAACGGAACCCGCGCCTTGCGGGCAAGACCGTTCAGGAATTCGTCGCGATCATGGCCGCTCTCGATCTTCCCTACCCAAAGAAGATCGACGTTGCCGTTCCGGCAAACAAGCTTTGCGGTGATTGCCCGACAGATTTGCCGGAAATGCTGCGCCAGATAGGCGGCAAGTCCGAGCAGGGCTGAGCCATCCGATACAGGTTCATTTACAGGAGAAAGTCGATGCCAACACGCACCTCGAAACAACTGGTTTCCGAAGCGAATGCGATTGTCGAAACTATCGCGCCTGACGATGCAGCCAAACTTGTCGGCAATCCCAAGGTCCAGTTCGTTGACATCCGCGAGCCAGGGGAAGTCGCAAAATCGGGGCTGGTGGCTGGTGCGGTGCATGTCCCGCGTGGCCTTCTGGAATTCCAGGTCGATCCTGAAAGCCCCACCCACAATGCCAAACTCGCCAGTGGATCGCGGTTGGTGCTCTATTGTGGGTCCGGCGCCCGCTCGGCGCTGGCCGCAAAATCACTCAAGGAGATGGGCGTGGAGAATGTCGCCCACGTCCCCGGCGGGTTTGCGGCGCTCAAGGATGCCGGCGCTTCAATCGCACCGGAATAACCCATGGCGCGCTCGAGCGCCGCTTCTCGCAGGCAGGATACAATCCTTGGATAGCCATATCGCATTCGCCAGCCTCGGATTGAGCCCGATAGCCATCTCCATAGGCCCGCTCGACATCCGCTGGTACTCGCTGGCCTATATCGCCGGCATCATTGCCGGGTGGTGGTATCTGCTGCGGCTGCTGGCCCAACCAGCGGCCCCGATGAACCGCGCACAAGCCGACGATCTCGTGTTCTACGCGACGTTGGGCGTTATCCTCGGTGGCCGTCTCGGCTATGTGATCTTTTACGGTCCTGAGATGATCTTCGACCCCCTGCAAATCCTCAAGCTGTGGGACGGCGGCATGTCGTTCCACGGGGGTGCAGCTGGCGTCTCGCTCGCGCTGATCCTGTTCGCGCGACGACACGGCCTCGAATGGCTGCGGGTCCATGATTATGTCGCCTGCACCGTGCCGATCGGCCTGTTCTTCGGCCGCCTCGCTAATTTCGTGAATGGTGAGCTTTGGGGAAAGCCCACCGATGTGCCTTGGGCGATTGTGTTCCCCGGAAGTCGCGATGGCCTCGCGCGTCACCCGAGCCAGCTCTACGAAGCCGGGCTGGAAGGACTGGTCTTGTTTGCCGTGCTCGCGTGCCTTTTCTGGTTTACCAACGCCCGACGTCGCCCTGGCATGCTCGTCGGCGTGTTCCTTCTTGGCTATGGGCTCGCTCGCTTCATTGTCGAATTCTTCCGGGAGCCGGATGCCCAGCTTGTCGGCTTCACAGCCAGAACAGGGCTTCATATGGGTCAGTGGCTCACCGTGCCGATGATTGCCGCAGGTATCTATTTGATAGTCGCAGCTTGGCGCGCCGGCTCGCGCAACCAGCAGGGCAAATCAGTAAAAAGTGAGCCAGCAATCATGCCAAAATCGAGTTGCAGTGAATAGGAACTAGCGGTCGCTATCCTGCTGCTCCTCAAGGCTAGCACCAACTTTGATTGTGCATCGCACCGTCTCGCGCGTTCGGGCTGCGGCCTTGCTGCACCCTTCGATCGTTTCGCGATTGGCCAACACCATCCTGTCGGCCGCTATGATCGCGCGGAACGCGGTGGGCGAGGCGGCCTGCATCATCCGCTGCCCGCCTTCCCACATTGACAGGTCGAGCGCTCGCGCCGCCATCTTTTCCGGCCATTGCCAGCTCGCCGGCACGGCACGCGCGACGACGCCGGCGAACGCCGCCCAAAGCACCATGCCGAGCACCACTCCGCCGATCGCCGTCCACATCAACCAGCGGTTCTGCTCGTAGCCCCGCCGCGCCGATGCGGTGACGCCCTGAAGCGCCCGAGTTGCATCCTTCAGCTCTGCGGCTGCGGTCGCGATCGTCCGCCGGTCCTCGGCGCGGGCGTCACCGCCTGCCGCTACGATCCGGTCAACAACGTGACGCGGCGTTGCTCCGTCCCTGGCTGCCGTCACCAGCGCGTCGGCGCGCTGCAAGGTGGCGTCGATCTTCTGCACCATGCCCGCCAGCGTCTCGCTATAGGGGGCGTTTGCGGGAGGGGGCGGAATCCTACGCTAAGGATTTGGGCCAGCGATATTCCCCGGTTAGATTGATGTGTTCCCATCCCAACGGCGAGACGTGGGCGAGTAGATCAGGCTCGATATGGGTACCGCTGGCGGCCCGGGTATTGACGACCTCGCCGAGCTTCATGGTGTTCCAGAATATGATGATGGCGGCGAGCAGGTTCATTCCGGCGATGCGATAGTGCTGGCCTTCGCCGGATCG
>NZ_VYPZ01000036.1 GCF_008710155.1 Sphingobium limneticum | reverse complement strand
GCTCTTCGGCCCTATCGGGCACATCCCGCCCGCTGAGGCCGAAGACAATTACTATGCAGCCCTCGAGAACCTCGATATGGCTGCATAGCCCAATGAAAACTGCCTCCTGAAAACCCGG
Organism: Sphingobium limneticum; assembly: GCF_008710155.1. Taxonomy (GTDB): domain Bacteria; phylum Pseudomonadota; class Alphaproteobacteria; order Sphingomonadales; family Sphingomonadaceae; genus Sphingobium; species Sphingobium limneticum. The sequence continues at coordinate 30,471 of NZ_VYPZ01000036.1, read as the reverse complement.
GGCGCTTCAGGCGACGGGGCAACACAATGTTGCCTTCTCATGCCGTTTTTAGCGAACTGCCCAGGTAACCCATGGATCGAGGCGCTCGCCGATCAGGTCGGCGCTGCCCCCTTCGCGATCGACCGCTTTCGGTTAGATACGACGTTCAATGAAGCCTTTCTGAGCGACCGGGTCTGGTCGCGACCTGCCGGATACCGGACAGTCCGGACCTGGTAACGCGAAATCGGCGGCTGAACGACCGCAAAGGGTCGTCCTAGGAAGGCGGCTTAAAGGGGCGGCCTGGCATTTGAAACTGCCATGACTTCCGGTGCCGACCGTTCCCTTTCACGGGCAAAACAATCGGCACCCTTATTCCCGCCTCCGGCCGAGCTCTTCACGGCCTGGCCTTAGGCAAGTGAAAACCTCGATGTCGGGGCATGATGCGTCAGTTCAGCGATTTCGCCATCAATCGCTCCAGGCGCTCCGCAAAAGCGCGAGGATCGGTGGGTGGCTGACCTTCAGCGATGCGCGCCTCGTCGAGGAGCAGAAAGGCGAGGTCGCTCTTCTCTGCGTCGCTGGCCCCGGGCTGGCCGAGCTTGGCGATCAGTGCATGGCCGGCATTGACCTCCAGCACCGGCTTCGCCCGTTCGGGCGCCTGTCCGGCCGCTGCCAGCATCCGCTCGAGTTGTAGGTCCATCGCGCTTTCCGATGCGACGATGCACACGGCGCTGGTCGTCAATCGGTCGGAAACCCGGACATCGGACACCTGTTCGGCTAGGGCGTCCTTGGCGAAGCTGATGAAGCTGCTCACATCCTCGCTCGGCGCGTCCGTCGCTGCGCTGCCTTCAGCCAGCGGGATCAGGCTGAGGTCGGTCGCGCCTTGGGTCACCGACTTGAAGGGCTTGCCGTCATAATCCACACCAACGGTCGTCCAAAAGCTGTCGACTTGGTCGGGCAGCAGCAGAACCTCGATCCCGCGCGCCTTGAAACCTTCGAGCTGTGGCGATTTGGCGATGCGATCGAGATCGGTCCCGGTCGCATAATAGATCGCGGTCTGGTTGTCCTTGAGGGAAGCCGCATAGTCCTTCAGCGAGCGCCACTCGCCATTCGACGTGCTGGTCTTGAACCGGGCGAGGCCCAGCAACGACGCGCGCCGCTCGAAATCCTCATAGAGGCCTTCCTTGAGCACCGCCCCGAAATTCTCCCAGATCGCGCCATAGCGGTCAGCATCGCTGATTGCGATCTTGTCCAGTTCCGACAGGATGCGGTTGCTCACGCCCTTTTGAATCGCGGACAAGACGGGGCTGTCCTGGATCATTTCACGCGACATGTTGAGCGGCAAATCTGCGGAGTCGACAAGGCCCCGCACGAAGCGCAGGTAGCGAGGCAGGATTTCCGCCTCGTCGGTGATGAAGACGCGGCGGACATAGAGCTTGATCCGTCCCTTGCGATCGGGATCGAACAGGTCGAACGGCTTGGTTTCGGGGATGAAGGTCAGCACGGAATATTCGTGCCGCCCCTCCGCGCGATAGTGGAGCGTAAGGGCGGGCTTATCGAACTGGCCCGCGACGCTGCGGTAGAAGTCGGCATAATCCTCTTCGCTGATATCCGACTTCGCCTTGGTCCAAAGTGCCGCCCCATCAGCGACCTGTCGCTCTTCCTCCTCGCTGCCCAGTTCCTTGATGAAGATAGGCACGGGGACATGGCCTGACTGCGCCTTCACGATCCGCTCGACCGTGTAACGCTCGGCATAGGTCTTGGCATCATCCAGCAGATGCAGTGTAACCCGCGTACCGCGCGCTGGCGCCTCCGCCTTGTCGACTGGCGCAATCGTGTATGTCCCGAGGCCGTCCGACGACCAACTGGCGGCCTCATCAGTTCCTGCACGCCTCGACACGACATCGACATTCCCCGCCACCATGAAAGCGGAATAGAAGCCGACGCCGAACTGGCCGATCAATTGCTGGCCTTCACCATTCTTGTCAGCGGTCAGCTTGTCCATGAAGGCCTTGGTCCCCGATCGCGCGATCGTGCCCAGCGTTTCCCCCATGTCGGCGGCGCTCATGCCGATACCATTGTCCTCGACGACGATTGTCCCGGCTTCCTTGTCGAGCACCAGAGTGATGCGCGGCTGGGGATCGTCGCCGAACAGGGCTGGATCTGAAATTGCCTCATAGCGCAGTTTCTCGCACGCGTCGGCCGCGTTGGAGATCAACTCGCGAAGGAACACGTCCTTGTCGGAATAGACCGAGTGCACCATCATATGCAGCAACTTCGAAACATCTGCCTCGAAGGCATGCGTTTCAGGGGCGCTCACGGTGTCGGTCGTCATGGGTCTTCGCTCTCTCATATGGCAGACTGTACGACGGTCAGATGGATCGAATGCGATTTCCATTCAAGAGGTGAGCTTCAAAGCACCGCCCGTCTTGGCCCTGCCTGTCAAAAGCGGTTCCAATCAGAATTTTGTCGCAACCTTCATTTCTCAGCAATCCAGCGCAAGGATCTTTCGGTCTCAACGTCACAGTGGGCATGGCGATTTTCCCTGATTGGCGCCTTGTTCAGTTGCGCCAGGGCGGGCTCATTTTGAAAGCGTCGCGACACCCAGGCATGCTTGATCTTGCTTGTGCCGGACTTGTCTGGGGCTTCCTGCACCACCCCTTCAGGCCATCACCGACGCCACAAAGAACGCAGCCTGGCAGCACCTCTGACCCGTGCTAACGTGAAGAAGCTGACTGACTGGAATCAGGAACGAGAAATTAGGCCATGAATGTCTCAGAAGGGTCGGTGACAGAAGGGCTTCTCTCGGCCCAAAAACGCGAGAATTAACTGCTAGTCCGCATGGTCGATGCTATATCGAAACTAAAGCTTGACGATAAATCTATATAAGTAGATTTATGGTGCATGCCTCGAACACGCGCGCTCTCGCCTCACGCCCGGATGCTCCTTGCCATCTTGCTAAGTGCAGGATCCAAGTGGTCTCATGGTTATGAGCTGTCACGGCGTGCCGGAGTGAAATCCGGCACGCTTTACCCCCTCCTCATCCGCCTAGAGGGGCAGGGCTATCTCGAAGCTCAATGGCAGCAGTCCACTGAAGTAGGGCGGCCGCCACGGCACGCCTATCGACTGACCGCGAGCGGTGTGCAACTTGCCCGCGCTAATCCTCCAAGCCAGGCAGCCACTATAGCTTGGGACAACGGGGCGGTGGTCATATGAGAAATGGCTTACGCCGTAGCGTCATCAATCTTGCATGCGCTGCCGTGCAAGATTTGCTGCCTGCCTCGATGCAGACCTGGGGATTGGCGGTCCGCTACGAGGCCGCCGCTATCCCGGATGATACCGAGGCGCTCATGTTTACGCTTGGTAGCTTATGCGGACTGATACCTCGTGCCGTTGCATCACGTCTTCTCAAACCATTTGTCTCCCTTGCGGGAGAGTATTCGGAAGGACCGACCATCATGAGCATGCTCGACGGCAGGCGACCTCGCGCGCTTGGAATCATCTGCGTGATCACCGCCGTCGTGCTAGGTATTTTCTATATGGCATTCGTTGGCGCGCCAGCGCGCTATCTAGGAGTTAATGTCGGCGCATTCGCTATCGGTCTGTCGATGCTGGCACTGCTCGACCGCACTGCTGCAGCTAGTCAGCGATGGGGAGACGGTGTGAGCATCGCAATGGCGATTGCGATGCTAGCAACAGCTCTTTTCGGCTCCGAAGTAGACGGGGCAGCACGCTGGGTGAACCTCAGCGGGGTGGCCATTCAGCCGAGTCTGATCTTAATGCCCGTGATGCTTGTCACTTTCTCGCGGATCCGTAGCGTGTTGGCGACTATCAGCATCATCGCTGCGGCTGTCGCAATGGCGCTGCAACCAGACCGAGCGATGGCCGGAATGCTCGCGCTCTGCCTTGCCACACTAGCAGTCATTCGCCCTGACAGACATGTTTGCCTCGCGTTGGCGGCCAGCATTATCAGCTTCGCGGCAACACTGGTTCGGCCTGATACGCTGCCAGCCGCTCCCTATGTCGACCAGATTCTCTACTCGTCGTTCGGCATTCACGCCGCTGCCGGCCTCGCAGTGCTGGGTGGCCTGGCGATGCTTCTGGTCCCGGCGATAGTGGGTTGGAGTCGGGATGCCGCCCACCGCACGATCTATTGCGCGTTTGGCACCGTCTGGTTCGCCGCAATCACTGCAGCTGCTCTGGGCAACTATCCGACACCAATCGTGGGTTATGGCGGGAGTGCCATCATCGGCTATGTGTTGAGCCTTTGGGCGCTGCCGAAACTGTCCGGTGTCCGTGAAGGGGCTGCTGAGCTCGCGCGTGGCACAATGGATGAACCCTCGTCCAACGCGCACCTGTTCGTTGCGTTGGCCTGATCACTTGGCAGCATTCGCTGTATCGGGCGCCTACTGGAATTGCGGACCGTCCGCATCTGATGAATAGAAATTAGCTTTTGGGTGTCCGATTAGGGTCGACATAGGCAGAACGACAGCACGCCGAAGGTCGCGCCTTGGAAGAATCTGGGTTTAGCCTGACAGTATGTCACTTCCTCGTCATAGTTACTTAACGGTATCGCTTCGGATCTCGCCATGCGCAAAAACCGCAAATAGGCCTGTCCCGCCGATGACATTACCTACCAAGGCCGGTTGAATAAAGTCGACTACCATCATCTCGGACGCGATTACCCGATGTGGGAGTTGAAATGTGAACTTGGGAAACTCTAACAACGTTCGAATGATCGCTCAAGTTTGACTAGATTGATCGACCTGACGATCCCCTCAAAGTCAGTTTGCAAGCGCGACCATGCGGCAATGGTCAAGATAGCCCGCTTCGTGCCGCGCGGCGAGAGAAACTATGGCTTGCCAGAGCCAGGACGGGGCATCCAACTCGCTCGACCGGCCGTTGCGTAACGATGCTAGCCATGCGCGCCGTGTCGAGATGTCCATTTGCCGCCCGTGCGCCTTGCCTACGACGAAAGCTAGATATCGCGCAGCCTTTAGTGCCTCGGCTCGCGAAAACTGCTCCGCCTCGATCTTGAGATCCTGGGGCATCAGTTCCCGCACGAATATCGAATGACCAAGCAGTGTCGCGGTAGCCATGCGCTCGCCTAGATGCGGGGACAAGGCACGCGCCGCAGCAAGCACGCGTTCGGCCGGATCGTCCGGCATATGTGCGCCAGATGCCACCGGCGCGACGGGGGCAACAGCTTCCTTCAGATCCACCAGCGCATAGTCCGCGCGCTTCTTCCCGTTCAACGCTACGATGGCAGCAAAGCGCAGAAGGCCCAGCGAACTGCATCCTTTCATCCAATAGGCAGCGTCCGCCATCACAAGTGTCCGGTCCTTGCTACGATGATCCAGCGATAGGATCATGTTGCTGACCGGCGGATGCGTGACGACATCGCGCAGAGCGGAATATTCCGCTCCGTCCAGCGGCCAGAAGCGCTTGCCCAGAGGGATAACAGGTTGGACGGCCTCCAGCCGCTCTTTCGCCAGATGGCGCCATTTGCGGTTGAGTGCGCGGCGGCGAACCGTGTGCACCGCCTCCGGCTCGTCCTGCGCCTGATCCTCATCCTCGTTCGGTTCTGTGAAGGCATGGGCATAGCCTGCGACCATCTCCTCCATCATGCGCGCGGTGACGACGCCAGGCAGATCGGAACCGCGCGCGGCCATGGCAAGCGACAGGCCTAGACGAATGAGATCATGGGCGGGATTGCCGATGACTGCCTGATCGAGGTCTCGGATCTGGATCGCTACATTACCGTCACTGTCGGCCAGCGGGCCGAGATTGCCGAGGTGACAATCGCCGCATATCCATATCGGCGGGCCTTCCGGCACAAACCGGGCGACGCTGGCATCCGCGAGCCATTCGTAGAAGCGTGCGGTGTTACCGCGCACAAAGGCATGTGCCGATCGCGCCATTTTCAGATCGCGGCGGGTATGGAGATAAGGAATGCGATCTGCGGGCGCGAAAGGCTTCATCCAGACACTAACGAGCAACAATCCAGACCGTTCCGGCAGCGTCACATATGTTGCCCCAAGACTTGCAATCAGATTGTTTCGCTACGCACCCACAGGCTGACGCTTCCGCCGTTGACGCGCAGGTCGAGCTTCCCGGCATCGTCCGCGAAGATCTCTTCCTCGCAATGGCCAAGATAGTCGCGAAAGCCGGCCCCGGCATGGTCCGGCCCTAGATCTACCTGCTTCCATACTTCTGCGCCGTTCGACAGGATCGTCACGCAGCCCGGAGCATCTGACGTACCGTGGCGGATGAAGGCGATGCAGTGCGGATCGTCGAACAAATCCGTCTGCGGTCCGTTGGCGAAGCGCTTACGGGCCTCGATCAGCCTCGGCAGGCAGTCTATCCTAGACATCTCTACTTCATGACTTTCACCATCGTCACCCGTGTCGCTGTAATGCGCGCCATAGAGGTCGGGATAGAAGATGCAGGGTACGCCGTTTTCGCGTAGCAGAATAAGGGCATAGGCGAGTGGCTTGAACCAGGGCTCAACCGAGGCCTCCATCGCCTGTAGGGGCTGGGTGTCGTGATTGCCGACGAGCGTCACGGCATGGTCGGGGATCGCCGCCACCAGCGTGCCGTCGAAGATCGTCCGCAGGTCGAAGTCCGCCCCCGCCTTGGACGCATCGAAGAAGCGATGGTGGAGAGCCACGTCGAACAGCATGAGTTGCTGATCGACATGGTCGAGATACCGGGCCAGCACGTCCATGTCAGGATGCCAATATTCCGCTACGACGAAAAGCTCGCGGTCTACGGCCTCGCGGACATGCCGTACCCAGTCGCGGAAGAACCAGGCCGGAATATGTTTGGCCGCGTCGAGGCGGAAGCCGTTGCAGCGGACCTGGTCGGGCAGCCAGCGACCCCAATATTTCAGCTCCTCATAAACGGCGTTGTTTCTGAACTCGACATCTGATCCCATGAGATAGTCGAAATTGCCCATCTCCTCATCCACCTCGGCATTCCATTCGCCGTTGCCATATTCGTTGACCAGGCGGAAGACGCCATTCTCGTTGGGGTCCTCGATATGGTCCACGCCGCTGAAGCATTTCATGTCCCAGATAAACTGCGAATATTGGCCGCCGCGCCCCGGAAAGGTGAAACGGGTATAGGCGGATGCGTCGAACGCCTCATCCTCGATCTCTTCGCGGTTATCCGGATTGGCGCGCCGCACCTGCACGCGCTCCTTTTCGTCTGCGCCCATTTTATGGTTGAAGACCACATCGTGGATGACGCCGACGCCCACGTCCGAAAGGGACTGCGTTGCCCTTTCGAGGTCTGTGCGGTCGCCATATTTGGTTGCGATCGATCCCTTTTGGTCAAACTCGCCGAGATCGAAGAGATCATAAGTGTCATAACCGATGGAGGAAGTGCCTGAAGCCCCCTTATAGGCGGGGGGCAGCCAGACGTCGGTGATGCCCATATCGGCGAGGTCGTGCGCCTTCTCTGCTACTTCGGACCATAGTTTACCGCCGTCAGGCGTATACCAGTGGAAGAATTGCAGCAGGGTCCGTCCGCTCATGCATGCTCCAGTCAATTCGAGGGCAGCGCGATAACTGCTGGCGCCCTTATTGGTTTCCGGATCGGTGAAAAGATGATGCCAACCTTTTCAGTTCTCAATCCTAGATCAGTTAACGGACACCTGTTCGCGTGAAATCTAGAAAGGAACTTGTCCGCTCCTAAGGCCCAGATCTCAGCGGTATAACGGCTGCAAAGAGGCGACATCGACATGCAACACACGCACCGAGCCCTACATGTAGGCTATTGATGTTTCCAGCATCTATCGTTTTCGCCGATGTCATGATGCCAGCTATTGATTGTGTCGTATTGGGCGACAATTGCGCTCACAATGGCCGGATTTGACCGTGCTGCCGACGAGTGGATACTGCCACGTTTTGGCCGACAGCGCTGGGCATGAGTTTGCGTGGCTTCACGTGCCATAGTAGTCGGTCGATGGGCTTTCCCGAGTTCTGGCCAAGCTCGCGAAACCGGTAATTCGGCGCTTTCCCGCAGACGTCGCTATCGCAGATCTGGCAGCCTTGGAGCTTTGCAACTGCGCCTTACCGGCGGGAGACGGTCTCCCGGAGCCATTCGCGCAGATCCGTTACAACAGCTTATCCAGCGTAATGGGAAGATCCCGTACACGCTTGCCAGTCGCATTATAGACAGCATTCGCTACCGCTGCCGCTGTTCCTGTAATGCCAATTTCGCCAATGCCATGCGCGCCCATCGGTGTGTGCGGATCGGCAATGTCGGTCCAGATCACGTCGATATCGGGCACATCCAGATGGACAGGGATATGATATTCTGAGAGGCTTGGATTCATGATCCGGCCGTTGCGCTCGTCAAACTGGGTTTCCTCCATCAGCGCCATGCCCAGGCCCATGATCATGCCACCGCGAAACTGGCTGCGTGCCGTCTTGGGATTGAGAATGCGGCCGCAGTCGAACGATCCTAATATGCGGCGAACGCGCGTTTCGGCAGTGATCGAGTTGACTGCGATCTCGCAAAAGATCGCGCTGTGGGAATGCATCGACCAGTGCATCATTTCGAGCGGTTGCGAGGCTTCTTCAGACGCGACGATGCTGTCCATCTGCGCTCGGTTCAGGATAGAGGCATAGCTTTCCCGCCGGGTCGGATCGTCCAGCTTTACAAGCGCGCCGTCTTCGCTTCCAACCTCGGCCGACGTCAGTCCGGCGAGCGGCGAGTCATTGCCTGCCATCTTGAGAAGCTGCGCGACGAGCGCATTGTGGGCGGCGATCACAGCCCCGCCGATCGCAGCCGTCTGCTGCGAGCCGCCGGCCATGATTGCGCCGGGTATCGTCGAATCCCCGTAGCGGACATCGATCTTGTCCATCGGCAGGCCAAGCCGCTCGGCAGCTACAATGGCTGTCGTGGTGGATGTGCCCATCCCCATTTCATGCGCGGCGATTTCGACGGTCGCCGTGCCGTTCCTCGTCAAGGTGATCCGCGCGGCGGCACCGGGCATCCGGTAATAGGGATAGGTGCCGGTAGCGCAGCCCATGCCAATCAGCCATTCGCCCTCGCGTCGCGTGCCTGGCGTGGTGATGCGCTCTGACCAGCCGAACCGCTCAGCGCCTCGCCGCCATGCCTCAACGATGTGACGTGAGGAAAAGGGCAAGCCTGATATGGGGTCTTTTACCGGTTCATTGAGAATGCGCAGGTCTACCGGATCCATGCCGATTTCGGCTGCCAGTTCGTCAATCGCGCATTCCAGGGCGAACGTCCCTACCGCCTCGCCCGGCGCGCGCATGAAGGTGTTGGCCACCATGTCCATCTCGACCGTCTCGACGGATAACTTGAAACTGTCCGCGCCATAGCCGACCTTGGTGCCCAAGATGAAAGGCTCGGGCATATTATTGTGCGGGGTCATCGCGGCTATCCCGCTATGGATGATGCTCGTGAAACACCCGTCGGCCTGTGCGCCGATCGCGACACGCTGCTCCGTCAGGGTCCGTCCGCCGACGATGCGATATACGCCTTCGCGCGACAAGGCGATGCGCACCGGTCTGCCCGCCAGCTTAGCGGCGGCAGCCCCGATGATCTGATGCACCCACAAACCCTTGCTGCCAAACCCTCCACCGACATAAGGCGAGAGAATATGCACCTGTTCAGGCTTTAGGTCGAACACGCCTGCGATGGTCAGGCCTTGGGCCGTCACCATCTGGGTTGCGTCATGGATCACAAGCGTGTCGCCGTCCCACCAGATCGTCGCGCCATGCAGCTCGATCGGGTTATGGTTGTGCCGCGGCGTGCGGTAGAGATGGTCAATCTTATAAGGCGCTGCGGATAAGAATGCTTCCGCGTCGCCGATTTGGGTCAGCAACGGTTCGCCCATGAAAAGGCCCGGCTTCGGTCCGGCATCCTTCGCCGCTTTCAGCGATGTGATGGACGGTTCGATGCTATAGGTCGCGACAACCAGCGACCGTGCATGGTCCGCCTGCTCCTGCGTTTCTGCCAGCACGATGGCGATCGGCTGCCCGTTCCAGTGGATGCGATCATCCTGCATGACGGGCAGGTCGGCCGGTCCCACTGCGGTCGGCGATGAGCCGAACAGGGCCGGCGCATTCATGCGCGGCGCATTTTCATGGGTCATCACTAAGATGACGCCAGGCGCTGCCCGCGCGGCCGCCGTGTCGAGCGTTGCAATCCGGCCACGCGGGACGGCGGCGTGGACGAGGGCGGCATAAGCGATATCGGCCGCATCTACCTCAGCGGAAAAGCGTGCGCGTCCCTGGACTTTGAGTGGACCATCAAGGCGCGAAACGGGCGTGCCGATCAACCCATGCTTGCGGGCTATCAGGGGATCGGGGACGCCGCCGGGAATCCAACTGTCGGGCGCGAGCGGGACCAGCTTGCTCATCGCTCCCTGAACCAGGGTCTGCGCGGCGGATTTCGCTGAATCGATAATGCTCATGATGCGCCTCCCGCCAGATCCGCCAAGGTAGCAATCAGGGTCCGCGTCGCCAGTTCGATCTTGAAGCCATTCCGGCTGAGCGACTGGGCGTCGGCGAGTTCTGCCATAGCGGCCGCGCGGAACACCGGCTCAGTCGCCTCATGGCCTTGCAGCGCGGCTTCCGCCTTGAAAGCGCGCCATGGTTTGTGCGCCACGCCGCCCAGGGCAATGCGCGCATCGCTTATGTGGCCACCCTCGATCTTCAGCGCGGCGGCGACGGATATGAGGGCGAAGGCATAGCTCGATCGATCGCGAACCTTGCGATAGTTTGATCGGCTTGCGAAAGTCAGCGGCGGCAAGGCGATGGCGGTGATGAGTTCGCCCTGTTCCAGCGTGGTGTCGATATCCGGATGATCGCCCGGCAGGCGATGCAGGTCGATGAAGGGCAGGGTCCGCGCGCCGCCTTTCCCTTCCACATGCACCGTCGCATCCAGCGCAGCCAGAGCAACGCACATGTCGGAGGGGTGCGTGGCGACGCAGGCCGGTGATGCGCCAAGGATCGCGTGGTTGCGGTTGAAACCCTCCAAGGCGTCGCATCCCGATGCCGGCCGCCGCTTGTTACAGTGCGACCCGTCCGTATCGTAGAAATATGCGCATCGGGTGCGTTGCAGGAGATTACCACCGACTGTTGCCATGTTTCGGATCTGGCCAGAGGCACCAGCAAGAATGGCGCGCGCAAGCATCGGGTAGCGGGTTCGCACTACGCGATGCTCGGCAAGCGCAGTATTGCGCGCGGCGGCACCGATCAGCAGGCCCCCGTCATCACTCTGCGTGATAGCGCTCGATAGGCCGGTGACGTCTACCAGCTTCTCCGGCCGTGCCACCGTTTCGCGCATGAGATCGACCAGATTGGTGCCCCCGCCCAGATAGGCGGCCGCATGGCCTGCCCGTTGGCGCAGCGCGTCTGCACTGTCGACAGCTCGCACGTAGCTGAACGGGTTCATACCGCTGTCTCCCGGGTTTCGAGCACGTCGCGGATGGCATCGATGATCCCGTTATGAGCCCCGCAACGGCAGAGATTGCCGCTCATGCGCTCCTGCAATTCCTCGCGGGTCAAAGCCACATCTGCGGTGAGGTCCGCGCTGACATGGCTTGGCACGCCGCGCCTGACTTCGGCTGCCATGCCGATGGCCGAGCAAATTTGACCCGGCGTGCAATAGCCGCACTGAAAACCATCATGGACAATGAAGGCCTCCTGCATCGGGTGAAGGCCATTTTCGCCTGCCAGTCCTTCAACCGTGGTAATTTCCCGGCCTTCATATTGCACAGCCAAGGCAAGACAGGACAATATTCGCTCGCCATCAACAAGCACGGTACAAGCCCCACACGCGCCCTGATCACAACCTTTTTTCGTGCCAGGAAGATGCAGCGACTCTCGCAACAGATCCAGCAGCGACACGCGCGGATCATGGGGAACGGGGGCAGGAGAACCGTTGATGATGAGAGGCATCTGCGCTTCCTTCTTCCGGCAATCTTGCACAAACGGTCGCTTGGAGCTTTGGTGCCACACCGTAGCGAAATCAGATGGACGCGCCTGCCATGGCGGGAATTACCTCAGCCCGCAGCGCGGTCCGACAGGACGCCGCCACTGTAGTCAATCAAGCCTCGCAACGTTCGCGCCACTCATTTGTTAAGAGAACGGAGCGAGTGCGAGCCGGGTAAAAGTCCATGCGGGCATCTGCGCCAGGAGAGAGGCCAAAAATCCTGATGCCACCCGATTGCCCGGAGTTCGCCGATGTCTAAAATGACTGTTTCCGACCTTTTCACCCAGACCCTTCATCTGGCTGGCGTGAAGCGGATTTATGGCGTGGTGGGCGATAGCCTGAATGGGATCACCGAGAGCCTGCGGCGTCAGGGCACAATTGACTGGGTCCATGTCCGGAACGAGGAGGCAGGCGCATTTGCCGCCGGTGCCGAGGCGCAGCTTACTGGCGAACTGGCGGTTTGCGCCGGGTCCTGCGGTCCGGGTAACATGCATCTGATCAATGGGCTTTATGATTGCCATCGGACCCGCGTTCCCGTTCTTGCCATTGCCGCCCAGATTCCAAGCGCCGAGATCGGCTCTAATTATTTTCAGGAGACTAAGCCTGAAGCCCTGTTCAAGGATTGCAGCGTCTATTGCGAGACGATCTCGGATGCTGACCAGATGCCGCGAACGCTTGAGACGGCGATACGGGCGGCGGTAGGGCATCGAGGTGTTGCGGTCGTATCGATCCCGGGTGACGTTGCGCTACAGGCGGCCAAAGGTCAGATCGCTCGATCTGCCGATGCGCTGCTACCAGCTAAGTCCACCCTGAGCGCTCATTCTGACGAGCTTGAAAAACTCGCGACCATGCTCAATGAGGCTGGCCGCATCACGATCCTTGGCGGGCGGGGGTGCAGGGATGCCCATACACAATTATTGCAAATCGCCGGTGCACTCCAAGCGCCCATCGTCCATGCGCTTGGCGGAAAAGAATGGGTCGAATATGCTAATCCCTATGATGTGGGGATGACCGGCTTGATCGGCTTTTCATCGGGCTACGAGGCGATGATGGCATGCGATCTCCTCCTGATGCTCGGCACAGATTTTCCTTATCGTCAATTTTATCCGACCAAGGCCAAGGTCGTGCAGATCGACGTGCGGCCGGAAAATTTGGGGCGCAGGACTCCTATCGATCTTGGCGTGCTCGGTAATGTCGGTGCGACGATCGAGGCGATACTTCCCTTGGTGCAGGCCAACCGCGATAATGGCTTCCTCGCATCGGCCAGAGACGATTATGCCAAGGCACGAAAGGAGCTTGACGATCTCGCCGAGGGGAAGCCAGGTGGTATCCTTCATCCCCAGCATGTGGCCCGGGTGCTGAGCGAGCAAGCGAGCGACGATGCAGTCTTTGCTTGCGACGTCGGCACGCCGACGGTCTGGGCAGCGCGCTACCTTAAGATGAATGGCCGTCGCAGGCTCCTTGGATCTTTTAATCATGGCTCGATGGCAAACGCGCTGCCTCAGGCAATCGGGGCGCAGGTCTCTTATCCGGATCGGCAGATTGTCACATTGTCTGGTGATGGCGGCCTTGCAATGCTGATGGGCGAACTGTTGACCTTGCGGCAGCTCAACCTGCCGGTGAAGATCATCCTTTTCAACAACGGCACCCTGGGTTTTGTCGAAATGGAAATGAAAGCGGCAGGCCTTATCGAGACGGGGGTCGCGCTCGACAATCCGGACTTTGCCGCCATGGCGCGCAGTATCGGCATTCACGGTGTGCGTGTCTCGGATCCAGGGGAGCTGGAAAGCGCTATGCACGACGTCCTGTCGCACCCTGGACCTGCCTTGCTGGATGCCGTGACGGCACGAACGGAGCTGTCCCTACCACCCAAGGTCACACTTGAGCAGATGAAGGGCTTTACGCTCTATATGGCCAAAGCGATCATGAGCGGGCGCGGTGACGAGATCATCGAGCTTGGCAAGACCAATGCCGGATTTCTGCGAAAGCTATTCTAAGTTTGAGTGCCCAATTTAATAAATGCCTTAGACAACCAACAAATCCGGGGCGGGACGGATGCCTATCCAGGTTGGTCGCCCGTTATTTTCCATGCAAACTAGGTCCATTCGAACGCGCACGATGAAGCCTGTCACCGCGCATCCACCGTTATAAACGCAGGTTAAGGATTCACGAAAAATGCTTGCTGGTCGTGCCCCAAGGTGACCAAAGCACATCTCGCGCGTTAGGGCGGAACGGACTGAATGTCTCGGTCCGTGCTTCGAACACCAGCGGTGGACCATCCGATGAGCAGCTAGGCTGGCATCGTGTTGGGGGCCTGGCGCGGGTGCGATCGGAGGTGCCCGCGTAGAAAGGACATTCCGGCATGGCAAAGTCACCTAAGTCCAGCAGCAAGCCAACCGGCGGCGAGACCCATCAGAGTGCGGAGGGTCTGGACACGGCGGTCCTTACGACCAACCACGGTGTGCCCGTATCCGACAATCAAAACTCGCTGAAGAGCGGTTCGCGCGGACCTACGCTGCTCGAAGACTTTGTCCTGCGCGAGAAGATTTTCCACTTCGATCACGAGCGCATTCCCGAGCGGATCGTCCATGCCCGCGGCTCCGGCGCACACGGGGTTTTTGAGGCGATCGACGATATCTCCGACCTGTCGAAGGCTGCGGTCTTCACCAAGGGCGAGAAGACCGAGGTTTTCGTCCGCTTTTCCACGGTCGCTGGCGGCGCCGGCTCAGTCGATACCCCGCGCGACGTGCGTGGCTTCGCGGTCAAGTTCTACACTCGCGAGGGCAACTGGGATCTGGTTGGAAACAACATCCCGGTATTCTTCATCCAGGATGCGCTGAAGTTTCCGGACCTAGTTCATGCCGTGAAGATGGAGGCCGACCGCGGTTATCCCCAGGCCGGCAGCGCGCACGACACCTTCTGGGACTGGGCGTCGCTGATGCCGGAAACGACCCATATGCTCATGTGGGCGATGTCAGACCGCACCCTACCGCGTTCGTTCCGGACGATGGAAGGGTTTGGGGTGCATACCTTCAAGCTGGTCAACGCGGCGGGCAAAGCGAGTTTCGTCAAATTCCACTGGAAGCCGCGGCTCGGCATCCAGTCTACGATCTGGGACGAGGCGCTCAAGCTTCAGGCCGCCGACAACGACTATCAGCGCCGCGACCTGTTCGAGGCGATCGATACTGGCGATTTTCCGCAGTGGGATCTCGGCATCCAAGTGTTCGACCAGGCCTTCGCGGACGCCCAGCCCTATGATGTGCTCGACGCGACCAAGCTCATTCCTGAGGAGGATGTGCCGGTCCGGTTGATCGGGACGCTGACCCTCAACCGCAATGTCGACAACTTCTTCGCCGAGACCGAGCAGGTGGCATTCCTGCCATCGAACATTCCACCGGGCATCGACTTCTCGAATGACCCTCTGCTGCAGGGACGCCTCTTTTCCTATCTCGACACCCAGAACTCGCGCCTCGGCACGACCAACTTCCATCAGATCCCGATAAACGCGCCGCGTTGCCCATTTGGCAATTTCCAGCGCGACGGCAAAATGCAGACGATGGTGCCCAAGGGGCGCGCCAATTATGAGCCGAACAGCCTCGCCGCACATGGCGAGGAGGGCGGACCGCGTGAGAGCCCCATGGCCGGGTTTGCGACGGTGGATGCCGTGACGGGGTCGGATGAGAGCGGCGAGAAGCTGCGGGTCCGCTCGGAGACCTTTGCCGATCACTACAGCCAGGCTCGGCTGTTCTACCGCTCGCAGACTGAGAGCGAGCAGGCGCATATCGCCTCGTCCTTCGTGTTCGAGCTGTCGAAGGTCGGCCTGCTCGACCAGGTGCCTGGCCGCATGGTCGCCAATCTTCGCAACGTCGACGAGGGTCTGGCGAAGCGGGTGGCCGCCGGCCTCGGGATCGAGTTGCCGAAGAAGGCTCCGGCCGCAAAGACGCCGATCGACATGAAGCCGTCGGACGCGCTCTCGATTCACAAAAATATGAAGGCGACGCTCGAGGGCCGTGCGGTGGGAATCCTGATCGCAGACGGGACCGACGCTGCCGAATTCTCGACCGTCATGACGGCGGTGAAGAAGGCCAAGGGCAAGGCGGTGGTGGTTGCTCCCAAGGTCGGTGGCGCGAAGCTCTCCGACGGAACGGTGCAGAAGGCCGACGGTCAACTCGCCGGATCGCCGAGCCAGATCTTTGACGCGGTGGCGATCGTGTTGTCGGAGGAAGGTTGTGCCGCCCTGCTCAAGGAGGCGGCGGCGGTCGACTTTGTGATGAACGCGTTCGGGCATCTCAAGGCGATCGGCGCGAGCAAGGCCGCACAGCCGTTGCTCGACAAGGCCGGGGTCGAACCCGACGAAGGTGTGACTGGTCTGGACGGCGCGTTCGTGAAGGCCGCCGCGCAGCGCTTCTACGCACGCGAACCTTCGCTGAGGATGCTGGCATGAGTGCGAGCGGGATGTTCGATCCGTTCAGCGCCTGGTCGCGCATGGTGTCAGCCGGGCTCGACATGCAATCTACCTGGCTGCGCAGTGCGGAGACCATGAGGGCGTCGGGCGACGTCATCACGGCGCGTACGGAGATGATGCGGATGGCGACCGCCGCACCCATCACTGGCAACTACGTCGAGCTATCGCGGATGGTGCCGGAAAAGGTGGCGGCGTTCAGTCGCAGCGCGGAGGCGATCGCCCGCGACACCATCGCGATGCAAACGGCCTTGGTCGCACAGATGCAGCGGGCGGGAATGATGATGCTTGCCGGGAGAATGCCAACCGCTGCTGAGGTGACTACGCTTGCCAGCCAGAGCGCCAACTATGCAGTTGGCGTGATGACCGCGGGGGCGAAGATGGGGAAGGGCGCTCTGGGACCGGTTCATCGCACCGCGACCGGCAATGCGCGGCGGTTGAAGGAAGCGCGGGCACGATGAGCCTCTCGATCCATGCCAGTCTCGACTATTGGTTCGAGCAGCCGACCGACGTGCTCCTCCAGATCGAGGCCGCCGCGATTCCCGAACAGGTGATCGACGCTGCGCATATCGACATCACGCCCACCGAGCATTTCGCGCGCGTCGCCTCGCACGACATGATCGGTGAAAGGATATGGATGCGCGTGCAGGGCCAGTTGCTGGTCGACTATCGCGCCACCGTCCGCATCGAGCGGGTGCTGGACAACTGCCTCAACCTCCCGCTCGTCGCGCCGCATCAGTTGCCTGGTGAGACCGTTCAGTATCTCTGGTCTTCACGCTACTGCCCCTCAGATCAGTTCGAAACCTTCGTTGCAACGGAGTTCGGTGGTACCGAGGGCGGAGCGAAGATCGTCGCGATGCGTGACTGGATCGCGGGTCACTTTGCCTATGTTCCAGGCGTCAGCACGTCCGAGACGACAGCGCTCGACACCTTCGTAAAGCGCCAGGGCGTCTGCCGGGACTACGCCCATGTCATGATCACCTTCGCCCGTGCCGCGGGCATCCCGGCTCGTATCGCAAGTGTGTATGCGCTTGGCGTAGAGCCGCCCGACTTCCATGCGGTCGCCGAGGTCTTTGTGGGCGGTGAATGGCATCTGGTCGATGCGACGGGCATGGCCAAGGAGCGTGACATGGCGAAGATCGGGATCGGTCGCGACGCCGCGGACGTAGCTTTCCTGACGGCCTTCGGGACCGCAGTGATGAATAGCCAGAGCGTCGAGGTCACCGCCGCATGACGACACCGTTTTCTATCGCCTTCGTTGGAGCTGGCCCGACCGCCATCTACACCTTCTGCGCATTTCTGCGGGAGATTAGCGGCACGGCGCAGGTCACGATCTACGAGGAGCAGCCTCGCGCTGGCCTTGGCACGCCCTACCGGCCGGGATGGAACGACCCTGCGATGCTTTCGAACATCGCATCCATCGAGATCCCGCCGATCAGCGAGACATTGATCGACTGGCTAGAGCGGCAGCCTCGCGCGCGGCTGGTCCGGCTTGGGATCGATCCGGATCAGATCGACGACCATGCCTTCTACCCGCGCGTCGCCCTCGGCGAGTATTTCCTCGATCAGTTCAACGGCCTGATCGACGAGGCCCGCACGCGAGGGATCAGCGTCGAGATTGCAACGAGCTGCAGGGTGACCGACATCCGCGCGGAGGATGGCGGCCTGCATCTGTCGGTCGAGCCGCGCCACGGCGAGGCGTGCGAACGAATTTACGACCGCGTCGTGCTCGCGACCGGCCATCAGTGGCCGGAGGAGCCTGAGGTGCGGCCCGGCTATTTCCTGAGCCCGTGGCCAGCGACGGCGCTGCAGCGCATCCCGCCGGTGTCGGTCGGAATTCGGGGCAGCTCGCTAACGGCGATCGACGCTGCGGTGGCGCTGGCCGTCGCGCACGGCACGATGATCGAGACCGAGAGTGAGGCGATCGATTACCGCATCCATCCAGGCGCCGAGAAGCTGTGTATCACCATGATGTCGCGTAAGGGCCTGCTCCCCGAGGCCGATTTCTACTATCCGATCCCGTTCGAGCCGCTGTCCACCTGCACGCCCGAAGCAATCGAACGGCTGATCGCAGAGGACTGCGCCCATCTGCTCGACGGATCCTATGACCTGTTCCGGGCGGAGTTGGCCACCGCCGATCCGGGCTATGCGGATAAGGTCGGGCTATCCGAGCTATCGCTTGAAGACTTCGCCGAACGCTATTTCGCCGAACGTGTCGCGGCCGATCCGTTCGAGTGGGCGGTTGCCAATGTCGCCGAGGCGCGGGAAAACTTCGAGCGGAAATATACCGTGCCCTGGCGCTATGCGATCCTGCGCATGCACGAGGTGCTGGGGCTGATCGTGCCCCATCTTGAGGAGGAGGCGCTCAAGCGCTTCAACCGCTATCTGAAGCCCGTGTTCGTCGATGAGTATGCGACCGTTCCGCATCTCTCGATAGAACGGCTGTTGGCGTTGCACCGCGCCGGACATCTCTCGGTCATCGCGCTGGGCGAGGATCACAGGATCTATACAGGTGGGTCGGAGCGGGGCGCAGTCGTCACCGTCGGGGGCGAGCGTCGGCATTTTCCGGCCTTCATCGACGCGACCGGGCAGCGGCCGCTGGAAGCCGAGAAGTTCCCGTTTCCGACATTGCTCGAGCAGGATGTCATCCGTGACGCAGCAGAGGACGATGCGCCGGGCATAAAGGGCATCGTGGTAGACGAGGATTTCCATCCGGTGAGCGATCACCCGGCGCGCGATCGGCTTTTCTGTCTCAGCATCCCGTTCATCCTCGAACGCCATCCCTTCGTTCAGGGCATCACCAGTTCGCATGAGTTGGGTGGGACGGTCGGAGCGGCTCTGGCGCAGGCGGCTGATGCGATGAGAGACCGACAGGGCGAAGCGTTCGGGGATGAGGAGAGGGCCTCGTGAAACTCTGGGCGATCTACATCGGCGGCGAACATCCCTCGGCGAACATCGAGATTCACGACGTTCGGCTCGTGGTCGCGAAGACGATCAAAGCGACCCATGACCAACTCCGGGCCGAGTGGTGGGGCACACCGGGGACGCTTCACGTCGATTGCTATGCCGAGATCAGCCATGCCGATGGCTGGACCGTCGACCTGCGGCCAGAACCGTCAGGTGCTCGCGAGAAGCTGTGGTTCGTTAATCTTGGCGGCTATGATGGCAAGGACTTCGCTGAGCAGCATCGGAATATGTTTGTGGTGGCCACCTCCATGAAGGAGGCGAAGGTTCGCGCGCTCGCGACCATTTCAGACTGGAAGGATGCGCACCGCGACGACATCTACGAAGCCGAGAAGGCGTTCGCGCTCGACGGGCTCATCGGTGACGGGCTGCATATTCATCTGACGCCCCACGCAGCTTTAGGTCAGCCGCCCTTCATCTGCCGTTACATCCCGCTGAAATAGACGTGCGCTAAACGAAAACGCCGCCCGTTGAGGGGCGGCGCTTTGCTTGAGAGTGGGCGGGAGATTATTCCGCGCCGCTTCCAACCGGCGTGGTCTTCGGCGCCTTGCCGTCCTCGACCCGCCCTTCATTCCGCAGATCGCGGCCCTCCTGCGCCTTCTTCTGCGCCTCGGGCGTCTTGCCGTGCTCGTTCAACTCTTCCTTGACGTAGCCAGCGGCCTCCTTGGCCTTTCCTTCGATGCTCATGTCACTCTCCTTGTGCATTTTTGGTCTGTTGAACTAAACTTCTCGCGAATGTTCTCGTTCCACAGCACCGTCTGTTTGTGGTGGGTGGAGGTAGATAGAGTGAGCCGTTATTAACTGCTGATGGCTCGAGTCCTGACGGAAGGTAGCTATCCAGGCCCGACCGGCGAACGACGCATTCCGGTATCGGACTACCAGAACCATGCGATTGGCATGTACATGGGTGGCAATAACGGCTCGGAGATACGCCCAACATGCGTTTGAAAATCGCCGAAAATTTCCTCGGACGTCGCTACCCTTTTCAATTCATGCATGTTCTCTTGGCGCAGTCCTGTTCGAGACGATCGGGGGCAGACGGCTCAGTTTCACTGTGTCTTATTCACAAAGCTTGTCAGCGCTTGTACCAAAGCCAGGTGCGTCAGACCCTGCGGCATATTGCCAAGATAGCGACCTGAAACAGGATCGGCCATTTCTGGATAAACGCCTACGCCCAAGTCCAGCGCATCGATGAGGCTGTCGAACATCTGTTCGGCTTTCGCCTTTTCGCCCAGAAGCGCCCAGGCCTCAATCATCCAGAAGGTGCAGGCCAGGAAGCATCCTTCTTCCTGTTCCATCCCGCTGTAGCGATGATGATAGGGACCGCTGGCGAGTTCGCGGTCGATTGCCTCCAGCGTGCGGCGCAGACGATCCGTCCCGTCGAACCGGAAGCGGACCGCCAGCGCGATCGAGGCATCCAACTGATCCGTTCCCGGGTAGAAAGTGTAGGCGCCCAGCGCTTCGGACCAGCAATGTTCAGCGATCCAGCCTTCCACCCGATCCCGCTCGCGCGCCCAACGGTCCCGGCAGGTGGTCGGCAGATGGCCATCGTCGGCCAGTTCGACCGCCCGCGCCAGCGCCTGCCAGCAACTGATCTTCGACATGGTGTAATGTTCTTTGTCCGGCAATTCCCACATGCCACTGTCCTTTTGTCGCCAAAGATCGGCGCATTCGTCGGCCAGATGGGACAATATCTCGGCGCTGCGGGAATCGAGAATATTGCCGCTTTCAACGAAGCGGGACGCCGTCTCGAATATGTCGCCATAAACGCCATGCTGGTGCTGATCTGTTGCGATATTGCCTACGCGTACAGGGGAGGAAGCGCCATAGCCCGGCACGGCGACAGATCGTGCGTCCGGAACCCTGCCACCCCAGATCGAATAGCAGACACGCGGGCCATGTTCCTCAAGTTGGTTGAGCAGCCAGCTGAGCGCCGCCTTTGCCTCGGCCTGCGCCCCAATGCGCAAGAACGCCTTGATGGTATAGCCTGCATCGCGAACCCAGGCGTAGCGATAGTCGTAATTCTTATTGCCGCCGATATGTTCAGGCAGCGACGTGGTGGCCGCTGCAGCGATCGCGCCGCTTGGCGAGAAGAGCAGTAGCTTGAGCGCGAGCGCGCTGCGGACAAGAAGCGGGCGACTTGGTTCTTCGTGAACGATCTTGCTCGCCCACACGCGCCATTCCTCATCCGATGTGTCGATCCTTGCGCTGATTTCCGCAATAGTAGGGACCACCAGCGGCTCATCCTCACCCGCCACAATCGCAATGATTTCCTGCTCGCCGGCCGCAATGCTGACCGACGCACATAGCCCTGCGTCTTCCTTCATGGTGATCGTCACACCCTGGCTACGCAGGCACAATCCAAGCACCCGCCCGACATGGAAGACATCATTACCCCCTATTACCTGCATATAGGGTGAGACGGTGTCGGCTCGCCGCCCGAGGCGAAGCTGCATCCTGAAATGCACCCGACCTTCCAGGCCTTCAATGCGGCGCGCCAGTTCGCACCAGGGCAGTCGGCCGGCCGATCCGCTGTTCATCGACTCAACAATCCGCGCCTTGCCGCTGGCGGTCGCGAATGTCGATTCAAGCACATTACTTTCCGGCCTGTAGCGCCGTTCGACACGATACGCCTCGGTTGGTTCAATGCTGAAATACCCGCCATCGGCCGGGTCAAGCAGGCGGTCGAACAAGGGCGGCGAATCCAGATTGGGTACGCACCACCAGTCGATCGAACCGTCGGCGCCGCTTAGCGCAACCGACCGTCCGTCACCCAGCGCGCCATAGTCTTCAAGAGCCAGATAGCCCTCCCCGTTGCGGCGGGCCTGGGGACGATCATGAGGTAGCGTGGCGATGGTAACATCCTGGGGTTCGACTTGACGGAATGGAGACACAACTCATGAGACTGGCGCCTGATCCGCTATTTTTCCATGGAGACGATCCCGTCCACAGACGTTGCGTAGGTTCATCTGTCCATCAGGAGAAAGATATGAGCGTCGCATCCGCCTTCGGTTTCGGATCGGACAAAAAGGTCCGTTACGCCTTTGTCGGGCTGGGCGACATCACGCAGGAGGCGATGTTGCCCGGCGTTGCCCATACCGGCAATTCGACGATCGCGGCCTTTGTTTCCAGCGACCCGGAGAAGCTCCGCGCCTTGTGCGACAAATATGATGTCGATGGCGGTTATAGCTATGATCAATTCGACGCCCTGCTGGCATCGGGCACGATCGACGCTATCTATGTCGCGACGCCTAACTGGCGTCACGCCGAGTTCGTAATCCCTGCGCTGGAAGCGGGCATCCATGTACTGGTAGAAAAGCCGCTCGAAATATCCCTGGAAAAATCACTTGAGATTCTCGCTGCGGAAAAGGCTTCAGCCGCAAAGCTGATGGTTGCGTATCGGCTGCATTTCGAACCGGCGACTCTCGACACAATCGCGCGTATCCAGAAGGGCGAGCTTGGACAGACGATCGCCTTCACCTCCACATTCGCGCAGATGCTCGATCCCAAAAATCATCGTGCCAAGAATGGCGTGCTGGCCGGCCCATTGTTTGACATGGGGCCTTATCCGATCAATGCGGCGCGATATTGCTTTGACAGTGAACCTACCGAAGTCGTTTCCGCTGTCGCCACGCGCCATCCTGAAGCAGGCTTCGGCGATCTGGACGATACCGTCGCTGTCACGCTGCGTTTCCCCGGCGAACGGCTGGCGCAATTCACCGTTTCCTACTTTGCCAACACAATCGACAGCTTTTTCGTCGTGGGGACCAAGGGCAGCATCCAGATGAACCCCGCTTTTATGTTCGGCATGGGTCTGGAGCAGCATGTCGTTATCGGCGATGAGCGTCGGCATGTGCCGCACAAGGCGACGGACCAGTTTGGCGGCGAACTGCGCTATTTCTCCGACTGCATTCTCAACGATCGCGCGCCCGAACCAGACGGCGAAGAAGGCTTTGCCGATGTGCGGGTGATCGCCGGCATTCTCAAATGCCTGGAAACCGGTCAGCCTCAGAAGCTCGAACCCTTCAGGCGCCATCGTCAGATCGACCCCGATACGCAGAAAGAAACGCTCGGCCTCAAAAAGCCGCCCGAACTGGTCGGTGCCTCCAATCCCGCACGCGGGAAGGAGTGATCGAACGATCGACAGCCCAATCAGGCCTCGTGGCCTACCTATCGCACAATTGAACAAGGAGCCCCCGATGGCCGATCGCCTCACCCTGCAGGACCCCCGCACCCAATATCCCGTGCCGCCCTTCCCCAAGCAGCCACAACCCGTTCCTGGCATTGCCGCACAGATGAATCCCAAGCCCGATCACGGCGAGGAAAGCTATGTCGGATCGGGCAAGCTGACGGGCCGTAAGGCACTTGTGACCGGCGCGGATTCCGGCATCGGTCGCGCGGCCGCCATCGCCTATGCCCGTGAAGGTGCCGATGTCGCCCTGTCTTATCTTCCGGCCGAGGAAGAAGACGCCAAAGCCGTGGTTGCGCTGATCGAAGCGGAAGGGAGAAAGGCAATCGCGCTGCCGGGCGACATCACGGACGAAAATTGGTGCCGCGACCTCGTCGCCCAGACCGTCGAACAACTAGGTGGCCTCGATATTCTGGTTATCAATGCCGGCCGGCAACAATATCGCGACGCGATCGACGAGGTCAGCTCGGATGATTTCGACCGCACGATGAAGACCAATCTCTACGCCATGCACTGGATTGCGCAGGCAGCGGTGCCGCATTTGCCCGCTGGCGCTTCAGTCATCACCACAGCCTCGGTGCAGGCGTACGAACCGTCCGCCATTCTTCTTGATTACGCTACGACGAAGGCAGGAATTGTTGCTTACACCAAGGCTCTGGCCAAACAGCTGATCGAAAAGGGCATTCGCGCCAATGTCGTTGCGCCTGGTCCGTTCTGGACAGTGTTGCAGTCTAGCGGTGGCCAACCGCAGGAAAAGGTGATGGAGTTCGGCAAGCAGAGCCAGTTTGGACGCCCTGGACAACCGGTGGAGATTGCCCCTGTCTATGTACTGCTGGCGAGCCAGGAGGGCAGCTACATCACCGGCGAAGTTTTTGGTGTGACCGGCGGCGCCGGCATAGCCTGAGCACGCACTTCCTGCGCCTGTCGTCTGGAGACTAGATATATTATGAAAACGGCAATTGTAACGGGCGGGGCGCAGGGCATTGGTAAGGGCATCACCCAAGCTCTGCTGACGCAAGGCTGGCGCGTGGCGGTGCTTGATCGCGACGCCGAGGCGGTTCGTGGCTTGAGCAGCGAACTACCATCGGGAAATCTTATCGTCATTCGTGCCGATGTCGCCAGCGAGCGCGACATCGAAAAGGCGTTCGAGAAGATCATCGAATGGAATAGGGAAGGGGACGCGGCCCACGGCATTGATCTGCTCGTATCCAATGCGGGCCTTGCTGATCCGCTCAACGGCCCGATTGAGCAGCTTGAGCTCAAAAAATGGCAGGCATGGCAGGACAGCCACGTAACGGGCGCCTTTTTGATGGTTCGTGCCGCCGTTCCCCTGCTGCGGCAAAGCAAGGGGTCGATCGTGATCATGGCGTCGACCCGCGCAATCCAATCGGAGCCCGATACAGAAGCCTATGCGGCGGCCAAGGGGGCTTTATGCGCTCTCACCCATGCTCTAGCGATCAGCCTTGGTCCCGACATCCGGGTCAACGCCATCCTGCCTGGCTGGATCGAGACGCGGCCTTGGGCGAAAGCGCAAACGCGTGAAGCCGTAGAGCATCGTGCGATCGATCGGGAGCAGCACCCGGTTGGTCGCGTTGGGGAACCCGCCGACATCGCCGCAACTGTCCTGTTTCTGGCATCCGATGGCGCCGGCTTCATCACCGGTCAGCAAATTGCCGTTGATGGCGGCATGACGCGCAAGATGATCTACGCGCACTGAGGTGGGACTTTGCAACCCTGCCATTGCCAGCAGAGCGCTTGGACATTGGGTTTGAGACCGCCTATGGCCCCTCCATGTTCCCACCCCATCCAACCGATCCCGGCGATGACGAAAGCAAAGAGCCGGATTTCGTGGTCATCGATGTCGAAACGGCATGCGCCCGCGTCAGTAGCATCTGCCAGATCGGTATCGTCGGGTTCCGCAATGGCGCAGTCACCTTTGAGTATGAGTCGCTGGTCGACCCGCGGGATCATTTCAGCAGCTTCAACACGCGCATTCACGGGATTGCCGCCAGGCATGTCGTGGGCCAACCCTGCTTTGCCGATGTCCATGCCGTCGTGCACAGTCATTTGAGTGGTCGCACGACCGTTGCCCATTCCTATTTCGATAAAGGGGCCCTCGCCGCAGCCTGCCTGGTCCATGACCGCGCGATGGTCGAGACGACATGGCTCGATAGTGTGCGCGTTGCCAAGCGCGTATGGCCCGAGCTTCCCAGTCACCGGCTCAACATCGTGGCGAAGCATCTGGGTATCCCGCTCAAACATCATGATGCACTAAGCGATGCCCGCGCGGCAGGGATGATCATCGTAAAGGCGATCGACCATACAGGCTCGCAATTGACCGACTGGCTGGCGCCACCGCCCAGAAAACGTCCGCCGCCTTTGCCAAGGCCAGCGACCGGAGGGATGCTCAAGGGCCAGCGCATTGCCATCCTTGGCGAGCCGCGTGACGGTCCACTGGCGCAGCGCATTGCGGCCAATGGTGGGAAGATCATGGCGTCAGTCGGCGCGACCACGACGATGCTGGTCGTCGCGGCAGATGAGCCGTTCGGCTATGTCCGTTACGATGCGCAGTTCAAAAGGGCTGAGGCATATCGAGCGTCAGGTTCCGATATCCAGATCGTGTCGGCAGCCTCTCTGCTCAAAGCACTGCCCTTGTAAGAGTTTCACCGGTTAGCCCACGCGTCTGCATTGACGCAGACCATTGACCAAGGACGCTCGCATCGGATGCATGGGTGGGATCCTGGCAGAAGAACGGGCCATGTTAAATCGGCCATGCCCGTCACAGACTGACCCAATGCTATGAGTTATTGACCGGGCGCGCAGGCGTTCGCCCGGTCAACGCGGAGATTGCGCGCTAACTGGATTTGGCGTCTTTGCGAGACGGTGTCGACGTGGACATAAGATCGATACCTGCACCAGAAATAGCTTCTGCAAGCGCCTTTCCATCATATGGCTTTGCAAGGAGAGCAACCTTGGGATCGGCGCGATCAAATTCCAGTTGCGTATCACCGGTAGCAAAAATCACGCCTATTTCAGGTAGGAGCGCGCGCGCCTGAGCAGCCAGTTCGGGCCCAGCCATTCCCGGTAGATTGACGTCGGTGATCAGCACGTCGACATGGGTGGTCTGAAGCGCGGAAATCGCGTCTTCGGCACTCATTGCCTCGATCACGGTCAGTCCCAGTTCCTTCACCATTTCCGCCGTGTTCATCAGGATGAGTGCATCATCCTCAACAATCAAAACAAGGACCTTCCGACGCGAGGATGGCTCGGTCGGCGTTGCTCGCTGAGGCATTAATCGGGCGAGGTTGCGTTGCCGCTGATTTGCCAGAACGTGCCGGAATTTGCGCGCGAGGGCATCACGGGAATAGGGCTTGGAAAGAAGTTCGACGCCGGCATCCAGGCGACCGCCATGGACGATCGAATTCTCTGTATAGCCTGAGGTGAACAGCACGGCGATGTCTGGTTGGCGCTCGCGCGCCATGCGCGCCAGTTCCGCGCTCTTGAGGCGCCCGGGCATGACGACATCGGTGAACAGCATGTCGATCTGGATGCCGCTTTCGATGACGCTCAGAGCGCTGCTGGCATCAACAGCCTTGAGGACCCCATAGCCCAAGTCGCTCAACATCTCGACGACCGTCGCGCGAACCGCATCGTCATCTTCGACGACCAGTACGGTTTCACTGCCACCGCGGATCGGCCCGCTGTCAAGTTCGACCTCCACATCCTCATTTTCCACCGAGCGGGGGAAGTAAAGTTTGATGGTCGTGCCTTCGCCAACCTCGGAGTAGATTTTGATGTGTCCGCCAGACTGTTTGACGAAACCATAGACCATCGAAAGCCCAAGACCCGATCCCTTGCCCTCGCTCTTGGTCGAAAAGAACGGGTCAAAAACCTTGTCGATAATATCGGCCGGAATGCCCGTGCCGGTGTCGGTAACAGCCAGCATCACATATTGACCGGCCACGACTTCGCTATGGGTACGCGCATAATCATCGTCGAGGCTGGCATTGCCGAGCTCGATCGTGAGCCTGCCCTGTCCATCCATCGCGTCCCGGGCGTTGATCGCGAGATTGAGCAGTGCGTTCTCGACCTGTGCCGGATCGACAAATGTGTTCCAGAGCCCACCAGCAACGATGGTCTCTATCTCGATGCCCTCACCGATAGCGCGGCGGAGCATATCGTCCATATCGCGTACGAAGCGTGTAACATTCACCACCTTGGGCTCAAGCGCCTGCCGCCTGCCAAAGGCCAGAAGCTGGGCGGCGAGCTTGGCGCCCCGGGTAACGCCGGCCATTGCGTTGGCGACACGCGTCTGCGCCTTCTCATTGTCGGCGATGTCGCGGGCCAGCAGCTGGAGATTGCCCGATACGACCTGCAAGAGATTGTTGAAATCATGGGCAACGCCGCCGGTCAGCTGGCCGATCGTTTCCATCTTCTGCGATTGGGCCAGGATCGCTTCAGCCTGGCGGCGCTCTGCGATTTCCTCGATGACGCGTGTTTCCAGCGTCTCGTTGAGCTGGCGCAGTTGTTCCTCTGCGCGCTCGCGGTGCTGGATCAGGCGCTCTAACGCAGCCTCGCGCTGAACGCGATCCTCAATGTCGAATACCAGCACATGGAAGCCGGAAACCGAGCCGTTCGCTTCAACCCGAGGGATGTAGCGAACCTCGGCCGCGCGATCCTGGCCGGAATGGTGGGGCATCGTGGTATCGGCGACCACCCACTCGCCTGCCATCGCCCGCTCGATCAGCGGCAGGCGGTCGGCATAGGTCTTCTCGCCGACGACATCGCGAATATGCCGACCGATGACCTGGGATGGCGGTGTACCCAGCCAGTCCTCGTAGAAACTGTTGGCAAAGCGGTAGACATGTTCTGTATCGACATAAGAGATCAGGACCGGCAGCGAGTCCGTGATGATCCGCAGCTCATGTTCGCTTTTGGCCAAAGCGCGCTGCGCTTCTACCTTTTCGGTATTCTCGATAACGGTGCACATGACACCGCCGACCTTGCCATCCTCATCATATATAGGCGTATAGAAGAGGTCGAAAATGACCTCCTCCGGCGTCCCATAGCGGTTGAGTATCATGGGCTGATCGCGGTGCGAGACCACCTCGCCACGGAACCCTGAAGCCAGGATCTCGCGGTTGAAATCCCAGATTTCGGGCCAGATGCCCGGCACGGTGCCACCCATGGCCCTGGGGTGATAATCCCCGGCTATGGCGACATAGCCGTCATTATAGATCATGACGTGATCTGGCCCCCACATCAATACCTTGGGGACAGGCGAATTGAGGACATTGTTTACTGTGGCCCGCAGTTGCGCTGACCATCGAGCCGGGCTGCCAAGCTGAGTGGCCGTCCAATCCTGCTGGCGCATCAGGTCAACGCAGGTGCCACGCCCCCGCAGCCATCCAAATGGATCGCCCGAACCGACCCCCTCCCGCTCACGCAGCAGTTTGAGCGCGGTGCGTACCACCTCACTGGCATTACCATAATCGCCAATCTCGAGACGGGTCTCGATAAAGCGATCAAGCTCTGGCGTGAGGGAGACGTTTCTGGAAAGGCGATTGGGCATAGGCGGTGGATTACCGCCTTGCCGTGCTGTGTCAATAACTGGCACATCAATCGGAATCAGAACGTCGAACGCAAATTTGGATGTGCTGGATCAGGCAATCATCAGTCGAAGGGTCAGAGCGCGAAGGTCAGCGTGACGTCCAAACCATCATCGCGCCATGCCGTGTCGATGGTGCCGCTGCGCGCGCGCATGATCCGCCCGATGAGGGCAAGGCCCTGGCCGCCATCGCGTACATGCTCGACGACCGGCGCGAAACTATGCTCCGCCCAGAAGATGGACAATGACCGATCATCTGCTTCCCCGCAGATTTTGACTGAACCACCATATTTAATCGCGCCATGTTTGGACGAGTTGACGGTCAGCTCCCCGATGACCAGGGCGATCGCATCGGCTCTCCCCTTGTCGATCGTACATGCTGGCAGACGTTCGATTTCAACGCCGCAATGCTCATTGCTGAACGGTTCGACGAGGGCCGAAACAAGGTCGTTAAGATCGCAAGGGGTGTCGGTTTCTGCGAAAAGAACCTGGGCGCGGCTCAGCCCGACAAGTCTCTCGGTCATCTGCTCTGCAAATTCGGAATGATGTGGGTTGCCGCGCGCAAATCCCATCAGCAGGCTGGCAATCATGGTATAGGTGTTCTTGAGTCGATGGCGCAATTCACTGGTAGCGATGTCCAAAGCGTCGCGGCTCGTCTGGTTCTCGGTCGCATCGCGGGAGACGGCCAGATAGCCGGCATGCTCACCCAGATCGTTTTTCACGGCAGACACAGTGACGTCCCACCAGCGCGCTGTACCTTTTTGTGTAGGGCAAAAGGCTCGAAAGCGGACGGGCTTGCCGAGTTCAGCTTCGCTGTAGGACGCTCGGATCACCGATTGCGTTTCTTCCGGCCAGAAATCGGCCCACTGCTGTCCGGCGACGGTCGAGAAATCATCGATCTCCATCGCGCACATGCCATTGGCATTCATGTATCTGACTTCGCCAAGAAGCCCAATGATCTTGACGCAATCGACGCTCTGGTCGAGCACCGCGGCAAGTGACGCAGGCGAAAAGGAGGCGACTTCGTTGGACATGTTCAATTTGGTCTCGGGCACAGATTCTCGGGTTGGATCGGAAACCACAATTTAGAGTCATCACTCTTCGTCGGGCTTCCTAGCGCGATAGAGGCAACGAGTCTCGCGTTATGACGAGATTGCTTCGAACGGCTGTGATCTGCCCCCACCGAGTGGCCCGATTGGTTTGTTAGTGGATTAAGCCCATCGCCGCCATATCCGGACGGAGGTGGAGCGAAGCGGAACCGGAGGCCGGATATGGCGGTGTCGCCGTTTCCGGTGC
>NZ_VYPZ01000035.1 GCF_008710155.1 Sphingobium limneticum | reverse complement strand
GCGCCGAAAGCCGCTTCAGATGATCCGATAACCCGAACAATCCAGCCTGACGCATCGCCGCCTCCTGTCGGTCCCAATGAATCAAATCACACGTCGATTGGCCAGGGGTTTTTGGAGGTGCCCAGGTTCACAGATTGCGGTCGTTGATCGAGGGCGAGCTCATCAGGCCCGGAAGAACAGGTCCATCCAGCAAAATTCATTCACGTCGGTCTCTTTTCGAAGCTCTGCCGACACGTGTTTCGACAAGTGATGATCCCGGCCCCCCGTTCGCGCTGGAGGAAAGGGGTCGCGAAACCCCGCCGGGACCACGGAAATGTCACCAGAGGGGGCCAGTTCGGTCAATTGTTCGACAGCACATTATCCGTATGCGCTAATATAATCTGATCCGGTTTGTTTGCCGCGCATCTGGAAGCCGAAATTACCTCATTATCATATCGGCTAATTCGATCCGGAATCGGCCTGCGCCAAACTCTGTATAATCAGCAGCATTTTGGCGTCGAGCTTATAGGTGATGGCGAGCCATTCGCTCTGCGCACCATTGAACGAACATGTTCGCTCCCGATAGTGTCGTGCTGACCGGCCCCGACTATCGACCGGATTGCGGCTGGACAGGCGCGGAAGCGAAGCTGTCGGCATCATGTGCCGCACGCAGCCAGTTGGCTGCCGCCTTCAGTTCGAGCGCCTTTATGTCAGGACGGTTCGAGGCTGCCGCCCGGATCCGATGGCCCGCCGCCTGTGCCCGACAGAAATCTGGATGATGTGACATTGGTGCTCCCTAACGCCAGCCCCAATGCCCGGGATGCGCAAAAGTTCCGATCCTGACATAGGGGAGTGCTGATTAGCGAAAAGGACGATGTGCGCATGGGGCTTGGTCTTGTGGCACCGCACGCCGCCTGGACACGCTATGTCGGAATGGCCCGGGCCGCGTTCAGAGCCGTACGGCAACCGAGCGAGGCAATGATCAGTGCCGGACAAAGATCAAGTGCAGACATGATGGCGGGATGCGAGGCAAGCGTCTACATTGCGATGATCAACGCCGTCCTGGAGGAGTAGTCAGGTTGCTGAAGCCGGCCGCGGCCGCAGCGCCCATCCAGGCGGCCATGACCCTCGCGCTATTCACGATGCTCAAGCTGAACCGCTATCGGATACCTGAGCAGGCCGGACTGTGAACAGGTGTGACATCGCGCTGCGCGGCCTCAGGCTTCACGTGCCTGGGACAGGCGTTCATCCAGATTCGGATCCATCGCAAACATGATTTCCGTGCAAGGGCGACCGCCGCCAGCGACAGATCGACCGGCCGGATCGGCCCGGTTTCCATTCCGTAGCGGGGCTTCGCGCCAGCTCTGGTACGCTGTAGGCAAGACCCGTTAACCGCCACTGCCCTACCACGGATAGAGGCAACGTGACGATGTCCCTGCAGTCCGTCTTCATAAAGACGGACGCGATCGAGGAGGGCTGCAGATCCGCCGGGTCCCGGCCGTGCAGCGAGCTCGGAACAGAAGACGCCTTCGGCGGAGTTCACCGCGGCTTCAGGGCGATGAGAGATGCTTATGGGGAATCGATCATTTCGATCCGATCTGGTAACTTTCGCAGATAGCCGATAAAAAGATAAAGGACACATGCGCACGCCATGATAAGATGCGCGTTATGCTTGCCTTGGGGAGATCGGGCTCGTGGCGCTGACGGATCAAAGCATCATTATTTACGACGGCGAATGCATCTTCTGCCAAAACTATGTCCGGTTCTTCCGCCTTCGCGAGGCGATTGGAGCGGTGGAACTGCTCGACGCCCGTTCGGGAGGTAACCGCCCGATTGTTACCGCGGGTTATGGGCCTTGAAGCGCGCAGCGAGCTCGGGATCGTCGACAAAGTCATCGAGGAATTGGTGCCAGGCCTTGGTCGTGAGACGCGCCTCGCTGAGCATGTCCGTCAGTTCTTGCACGCCGTGATCGGTCAGCGCGGTGATGGCCTCGTCCGGACCGGTGTAGACGCTGACGATGGCGCCATAGGTGAGGTTGTCGTCGTTTGAAACGATGGCTTCCAGCAACTCCACGTTCTCGTCGAGTGTCCTGGCGACATAGTCGAGGGTGAGGAAGGAGGTGACGGCGGCCATCAGGCGGCCAGTGCTTGCGGGACGGTGCGCGGCACCCAGTTCCAGGGTAACAGCTCGCCGATCCTGTTGATCTTGTGATCGTGGATGCGATTGAGCAGGTCGGTGATGTAGGCTTGTGGATCGAGGCCGTTCATTTTGGCGCTTTCGATCAGCGTCATGGCGCTGGCAAGGGTTTCGGCGCCTGTTTCGGAGCCGGCGAATAGCCAGTTCTTCTTGCCCAGGCATATGGGCCGGACAGCCCGCTCGGCAGCGTTGTTGTCGATGGCGACGCGTCCATCGTCGAGAAACAAGCTGAAGGCGTGCCAGCGCCCCAGAGCGTAGCGAAAGGCCTTTGCCAGGTCTCCCTTGGTCGAGATACGGGTGAGTTGCTTCTCGGCCCAGCTATGCAGAGCCTCGAGCTTGGGCCGGCTCAGCTCCTGGCGTACTGCACGGCGGATATCGGCAGGCTTGCCCGCGATCTCGCGCTCAATGTCGTAGAGTTGCCCGATACGCTCGAGCGCCTCGTGTGCGATCTCGGATTTTTGTGACGTCCAGATGTCATGAAAATCGCGTCGCCAGTGCGCAAAGCAGGCCGCTTCCCGGAAGCGAGGCTCACCATCCGCGACGGGTTCGTAGAGCTTTGCATAGCCTTTGTAGGCGTCGGCTTGAAGGATACCGCTCGCGCTGCCCAGGTGGGCCAGCACGTGCTCGGCTTTCCAGTTGGGCGCATAGCGGTAGACGACCCCAGGCGGCGCGGTACCGGCCCAAGGCCGCTGATCACAGACATAGCCCCAGATCCGGCCTTGCATCACACCCTTGCCGATCCCCTTGGCGCGTCGTTCCGGAGCCAGCACGCGGATCGGTGTGTCGTCGGCGTGCAGGATGTCGCTGCCCAGGACCGAGGCCTCGATCCGGTTGATCACCGGCTGCAGGATCCGCATCGAGCGACCACACCAGTCGGCCAGCGTGCTGCGTGGGATGTCGGCACCCATGCGCGCGAGGATCTCGTTCTGCCGGTACAGCGGCAAATGGTCGTCAAACTTCGAGACCAGCACGTGAGCCAGGAGACTTCCTCCAGCCATGCTGCCGGGAATCGGTCGGCTCGGGGCTGGCGCCTGGATCATCTTCTCGCAGCAACGGCAGGACTTCTTCGGGCGGGCGACTTCGATGATCTGGAGCTTTGCCGTGATCATCTCGAGGATCTCGCTCACGTCTTCGCCGACGAGACGCAGCTCGCCGCCGCACTCCGGACAGGTGCTGCCGGGGTCAAGTTCGTGGCGTTGGCGGGGCGTATCCGCCGAGACGCGTGGGCGCCGAGATGGACGCGGCCCG
Organism: Sphingobium limneticum; assembly: GCF_008710155.1. Taxonomy (GTDB): domain Bacteria; phylum Pseudomonadota; class Alphaproteobacteria; order Sphingomonadales; family Sphingomonadaceae; genus Sphingobium; species Sphingobium limneticum. The sequence continues at coordinate 27,972 of NZ_VYPZ01000035.1, read as the reverse complement.
GGGGTGGTGTCGGGAGAAGCGGCTGCGGCTTGCGCCACGGAATCGTCCTGGTCGCTCGTCACGAGGCCCTTTTGCGCGATCGAGACAAGCGCGTCTTCGAGAGCGAACTCGAGTTGCTCGATCTCGCGTTCGATCTTCTCGGAGGATTTGCCGAAAGCCTGCTTCCTGAGCTTGGCGATCTGCAACCGCAGTGCCTGGACGACCAGATCATGGGCGCGCAGCGTCGTCGTCAGCTTCGTGTTCTGGGCCTGCAACTGGGCGATCATCGCCTTGAGGAGAGCCGGGTCTTCGGGAAGATCTGATGCCGCGTTCAGCATGGCTTCTCCTACAGTAAAACGGCCGCAAAGCCTAGCAAAACAGCCGCTTTCGCAGAAGAAATCTTACCCCGAGTGTGTCGGCGGCGCACCCCAGTTGGGGCGCCTCCAGTCGATCCCTTCCCACAGCATCGCGAGTTGGGCCGATGTCAGTCGCGCCGCGCCGTCAGCCGCAGAGGGCCAGGGAAAACGGCCGCGCTCCAGGATCTTGTAATAGAGGCAAAATCCCTGACCATCCCAGTAAAGCAGCTTCAGCCTGTCGCCGCGCCGTCCCCGAAAGGCGAATACGGCACCACTGGCCGGCTTCTGTCGCAGTGCGGTCTGGGCCAGCATTGCAAGACCCGAAATCCCTTTGCGCTTATGTGGAGCTCCACATAACAGGAACTATGCGCTGATCATGATTATGCGGAGTCGGCGCGTAAGGGGCACGTAAATGTGCTTGGCTGTGCCCATATCAACTCCGCATAACTAACGTCGACTAGCGCGAGCCAAGCATCAGAATCAGCTTATCAGGCGGCCGGAACTTGCCGGGCTTGATACCGAGAGGCGCAAGGGCACCGAGCATCTCGAGTTTTTCGGCTGGATCGGCCCGAAGATAGATTTCGGTGCTCTGGAGTGTGGCGTGGCCAAGCCAAAGCGCTACCTTGCGGATATCCCGCGTCGCCTGAAGCATGTGCATGGCGCAGCTATGCCGCAGAACGTGCGGCGATATTGTCTCGGTAGCAAGCGATGGGACGCGATGCGATGCCTCGACCGCATGCTTAGCGAGGATATACTCGAACCCCGAGCGGGTCATCGTCCGGCCGGCGTTGTTCAAGAACAGCGCGGTGTCGCCACCAACGGGCCTAACGGCGATCCAGGCGCGAATGGCGGCTACCGTCTCCTGCCAAAGTGGCAGCACGCGTTCTCGTCGGCCTTTGCCCATGACATGAATGCTGGCCGGGGACCGCCCGTCGAACTGCTTTATATCGAGGCCGACAAGCTCGGAAACGCGCAATCCGCCGGCGAATGCCAGATGCAGCATGGCGCGATCGCGTATGCCAAAGGCGGTTCGTCGATCGGGAGTATCGAGCAACGCCTGCACCTCAAGCCGCGTCAGTGACGAGACGAGTGTCTCGTCCACCTTCTTCATCGGGATGGCGTGAACGCGAAGAGCCTGGTCGAGAACAGCGGGTTCGCGGTGCTCAAGATATCGGAAGAACGACTTAACTGCCGCCAGTCGTGCGTTGCGAGAGCGGGCCTTGTTGCCGCGGTTCTGTTCGACGTGCTCGAGAAAGGCCAGAATCGTTGGGACATCAAGATCCTCGATCTGAAGCAGGCAGGGTCGCTTGCGCAGTCGGCAGGCGGCAAATGCCACTAACAACTGGAAACTGTAAGCATAGGCATCGCAGGTGTGGATGCTGGCGCGCCGTTCGCGCGGCAGGTGCTCGCGCAGGAAGGCCGTCAGTGGGGGCGCGAGCATCGTCATGCCAGTTCTCCCCGATGCAGAGACTCGCCGGCCGCCGCCACGTGCACCATCAACTCGGGCGTTGCCTGTAAATACCAGTAGGTATCGGTGACGTGGGCGTGCCCAAGATAGGTGCTGAGAGCGATGATATGGCGAGCAACCGCTTGTCCGTCGTGTGCGCATCGCTCAAGGGAACGAACCGCGAAGGTGTGACGAAGGTCGTGAATCCTGGCTCCTCGTGATCCCGGCTCTCCACGTAAGCCAGTCGCGCGGGCGATCTGCAGGAATGCCGTTATCACCGTTGGATAGGCGAGCGGCGTACCCTGATGCGAAATGAACAATGCGTCGCTCTGGGTCGGTGCCGTCAGACGCTCCGCCAAATAAATATCCAAGGCTCGTCTCGTCGTAGAATGAAGAGGTAACAGCCTGCTCTTCTTGAACTTGGTCTGGGCAATGATCAGCCCGTCATCGGTGACATCAACAAGGCGAAGGGAGATAGACTCCGAAACGCGCATGCCGGTTGCCGCGATCAGTCCAAACAGGGTGCTGTATGTGCGTGGCCTGATCGATCCAATCGGTCCGAGCGACAATGCGCCATCGATCAAACGACGGATATCAGCTTGGCTGTAGATAAAGGGAGTGCGCCGCCTATGTCCCGCCCGCCCGAAAAGATCAGCGGTTGGAACGTCGTTGAGCGGATCTTCTGCATGCAGCGCTATCGCGAAACGACGCACCGCCAGCAGGCGGTTCCGACGTTGCTCCGGAGACGGCGCAAGAAGCGCCCACTCCTGTACGCGCGCTTGCATGATATGGCGGTCGCCGCGCTCCTCGGCATAAGCGACGAAGTTGCGCAGAAGAATGCCCGGTGTTCGAAACTTGAAGCCGAGGGCCTGTTGGAGCGCAGTGTGATCGGCGAGGAGCTTGCTCAGCATGTCAAATCTCCTGGCCAGGGCTGAGCGATCCGCTCAAGCATGGCGATATCCACCTTCGCGTAGTGCGCGGTCATATCGAGTGACCGGTGCCGCAACACCGTGCCCACCGCCTCGAGCGTGGCACCGGACCGCAGCATGGAGGTTGCAGCGGAATGACGAAGCAGGCTCGCTCCCCTCGAAGGGGCATCCGTAATCCCTGCCCGCTGCAGGGCACGGGCGACAATGGTCGAGATAGAACTTGAGATCGCGAATGGCTTGTATGGGGCAATCATCGTTAGGAAAATGGTCTCCTCTCCGACACGAGGCCGTTCCTGCTCAATATAGGCCAGAACGGCATCGCCAACGTCCTGCGGAAGCGGCAAACGCACTTGGCGCCGGGCCTTGCCGCTCACCTGCAGCATGCCGGTTGCCCAATCGATGTCTTGAAGCTTCAGCGCGGTGACATCACCAGCCCGAAGGCCCAGGCGCGCCAGAAGAAGCAGGATGGCCCGGTCGCGGAGCCGTCCATTGGAGAGCTGATCGCATGAAGCGACGACACGTTCGACATCGTTCGCCGACAGATATCGCGGCAACGACGAAAGCCGCCATTGCACAACGGGCGAGATGGCATGATCAAGGTTGGGTCGGCAGAGACCCGCGGCGGCCAGGAAGCGCAAATAGCTACGCAACGCACTGGTTATCGTTCTGAGGTCCGCAGGACCCGTTCGCTCTCGCCACTCCCGTACCACGCTGCGGATCAGGGCCGCGTTATAGTCGCGCGTCGTCTCGCCGAGCGTCGGCAGCAGCTTGGTCAGTAGACGACGATGGCGAGCGATCGTCCGTTCCGAAAGGCCGCGATGAACGCGCAACCATCGCTGATAGTCATCAAGCAAGGGATGGACCGGAGCCGAGGGCAGCGAGACGGGTGCCGGAGCAACGGCAATATCCTGCAAAAAGGTATAGAAGCGCTCGGCGCGCCGGAAATACTTGGTCGAGATGCGCGACCATCGCCGCCCGCCAGGGCACTCGCAACGATGGTCGGCGAAACGCCGAAGCGAATCAGCATCGACCATCTGGATCGGCGTAGATGTGCTGTTGACCCAGGCAGCGAAGTGCCGCGCTGCGTCGGTGTAGCCCGAGATCGTCAGTCGTGAATAGCGGCGGTCAGCAAGTTCTGCACCAAACCGGTCGATCCACGGTACCAGCGAACCAGGATCAAGAAACCAGCGACAATGGTCTTCCTCACACATTTTAACTCTCCTTGTGATGTTCGACATCGCAAGGGATCATAGTTATGCGGTGATAGGTGACGACCTGGCTGGATCTAACCGATGGGAAAGATACCCAAATCTTGGTTGAAAACTCGCCGACTCCGCATAATCATGATCAGCGCATAGTTGCGCATGTCAGTGACGCCGCAGGCGAGATAGACCCTTACGCCGGTGCCCGGTCCGATCATGCAGCTTCCACCGACCGGATAAGCCGGGTCAAGGCAGTAGCCTCGATGCCGGCATCGAAGCGAAGCCGCCGTCCTTGCGCCAGACACAGCTCGACGATCAAGGGCGAGACCACCACCCGGTCATCGAGCACGGGCTCCGCGCTTAGCATGGGCACCCCGATATCGACCGGCAAGAAGGTCGGTCCGTCCCCCGCAGGTAGCAACCCCCGCTTCCTGAACAGATGGCGCCATTGATAGATCTGGCTTCGCGACACATCGTAGCGTCGCGCGACGCGCGCCAACGTCTCTCCGTTCACTCCCACAGCGGCGACGATATCGAGCTTCTCCGCGTTGCTCCACCGACGACGCCGTTCCTGGCCCAATATCTCCACCGCCGTCCCTCGCTTTGGCTCTGGACGTCCATAACGACGTCCTTATGGACGTTCCTTACGCGCTCACATCACAGCAAGGCAGGCGGCCTCAACCGGTCGGTTACTTTAGAGCATCACTTGAGGCAACTTCGAGCGGGCATATCGTGATTTCTGACGGCCCGCTGTATCTCGTGACGAGGGAGGGCGCGCGTAGGCTGCTTGAGGCGGTCGCCAATGGACAGTTGCCCTTCGACGCGGCGAACTACGTTGCAGATTGTGTCGTCATGAATGATGACTTCGACTTCGCAGACGAAGCTGTGCGAGATGCCATATACTTTGTCGAAGACGATAGCGGACGCTTTGTAGCGGGCGAGGATGATTGGCGTCCGACACGCGAAGAAAACCTCGCTGCGCTGGCAATGCTCGATTGAACGTCCGAATACATGGTTTCGATAACCGGAAGCAGACAGTCCCCTAACCACCCGTCAGCGCCGTTCTCGCGTTCGGTTTCATGCGGATATATGTGGATCGGCGTGCAAAAAGGGCTCTGACTCAATTTTGATGCAATTCTCTGCCTGAATGGCTTCGTTTTCCACGTTGGGAGCAACGCCATGCAGAAAGCACTACGACCTTCCTCGGTGATCCCACCGGGCTTTACCATCGTGGCCTCGTCAATCGCCGACGATGGTGCAACGATTCTCGTTCGTAGCACGTCGCCGACCAGCCATTGCCCAAAGTGCCGCAGCGTCAGTTGCCGCGTTCACAGCCGTTACCGGCGTCAGATCTCGGATTTGCCCTTGGCGGGCCGCGCCGTAAACCTGATGGCCGATGTCCGTCGTTTCCGGTGCGACGCTGTGTCATGCGGGCAAAGGATCTTCGCGGAACGCTTCGCTGATGGGGCTGTTGCTCCTTGGGCACGGCGCACGGGCCGACTCGAAACACTGGTTCATCACCTCGGTCTCGCGCTTGGAGGTCGGCCCGCAGCCAGCTTTGCGCGGCGGCTGATGCTTCCTGTCAGCAATGACACGCTGCTCCGCGTCGTAAGACGCCGGGGAACCCCACCGTCTCCGGCTCCGACGGTGATCGGCATCGATGACTGGGCCTGGCGGCGCAATCAAAGGTACGGCACGATCATCTGCGATCTCGAGCGGCGTCGGCCGATACGTCTGCTCCCGGACCGGGAACCAGCGACCGCCTAGGCATGGCTCGCAGAGCAGCCGCAGGTGGCGATAATTGCCCGCGATCGCGGCGGCGCTTATGCCCGCGCGGCGGCCAAGGCGCTGCCGAATGCTGTGCAGGTCGCCGACCGCTGGCATCTCATGGAGAACGCCAGCCATGCCTTCCTAGACGCGGTGCGCCGGTCGATGCGGCAGATCCGATGCGCGATCGGTGCGATGTCGATCAAGCCTGAGCTGCTCACGGCGGCCGAGCGGCTGCAATACGAAGGATATCTTCATCGCGAAGAGACCAATGCCGCGATCCTCGCGCTCTTCAGGGACGGTGTGGGGATCAAGGAGATCGTGCGCCGCACCGGCCACAGTCGCGGCACGGTGCGGCGGGTCCTGCGCGGCGAGCGCAGCGACGTGTTCAGGACGCGAGAAACATCCCTTGAGACCTATCTGCCATGGCTGGATCAGCAGTGGGCGGCGGGTCGCCACAATGGCGCAGCACTGTGGCGCGCATTGCAGGCACAGGGGTTCCGGGGATCGCTTCGCGTCGTCACAGAGTGGGCAACACGCCGAAGGCGAGCCGACAAGGTAGATGCCGACACGCTGCAGCGCGTGCCTTCAGCCAGAACCATAGCGCGGTTGATGACGATCGAGCGCAACGATCTCACCAAGGCGGAAACGCTCACCGTCGCCGCCATCGAAACCGGCGTGCCATCGCTTGTCGAGGCACGGCAGATCATCGACGGGTTCCACCTTATGATCCGCCGGAAAGCGGGAGCCGATCTTGATCCATGGATAATCCGAGCACGCGCCAGCCTCGTCGCATCGTTTGCAAACGGCGTCGCCAGGGACATTGCCGCCGTTCGAGCCGCAGTGGTCTCCCGATGGTCGAACGGCCAGACTGAGGGGCAAATCACCAAGCTCAAGCTGGTCAAACGTCAGATGTACGGCCGCGGAAAACTCGACCTTCTCGAGGCCCGGCTGATCGGCGCAACTTGAGCACCGATCATCAAAACTGCGTCAGACCCCCGTTTGCACGCCGATTGACACGGATATAGACGGACCGGCAGCGCCGACGCGACTCGCCACGCCTTTGACCCGGCTAAATCGCCGGGATGGGTGGAAAGCGGATTGGCGGCTATCGGATCGCCAGCCCGCCAAAGCTGACACCCACCAGATACGCAAATCCGCGATTTTAACGGTCTTGACGATTCGTTTCGTTGCCCATGAAGCCCAACGGATAACCAGAAACTTCTGCGGCGTTGGTAAGGCACCAGAGGGTTTCTTCATCCAGCACGCCAGAAGCCAATATTTCGCTTTTGAATGTCGCCATACCATTTAGCGGTTGGAGAGTTCCCGCAGCCTTTGGTCCGCAAAGTTTCTCAAGAGAGCGAGCGAACGATACTTCGTCAGTGCTATTGGCGTCATATGCTGGCAGACTTGAAAGCAACCCTCTCTTATCCAACCATACTCGCGCATCAATCTTTGCCTGTTCACGTGATAGACCCCAGTATACTGACTGATACGCCTGCTCTACAGGCGATATAAACGTGACGTAATAGCTTGTAGCAAGCGAGGCGCGGGCCGCGCATTTTAACTGGCTATCTGAGATAGGGGCCACATCCAGAACTTCGACCACCTCTTCTTGAAGTGTGTCGTCGAATTTCGAATGGACCTTTTTGAAGCCGCATTCTGCGACCTTTGCCGCAGCGACTTCCGGCTTTACCAAGACCGGCGGCGTGTCAAACGCGCCAGCTAAAAACACCATTCCAATCACTAACGTCTTCATCAGGGCGTTGTGCCTGAACGGAAATAGGTCCGCAACTGGCGCATTATCGCCCGACACTTCCTCGGCTTGAACTGGCCGATTGCGGACTGGCAGGTTTCGGCGCGTTTAGTCGCGAAGCTCTCCGACAATGCGGCAGGAAAAGACCACCGAGGACAACGCCTTCGGAGTGAAGTCGCCTTTTATCGAGGCGCGTGCCGAGCTGACGGCGCTGAGGCGAGCGTCCGCAAGGGCGGACCCTGAGCTAGTCGTCTCGGGCTACGAAACGGTCGAGCCAGCGATTGCCTTCGAGCGATTCGCTATATGGACGCCGGCTGGAGATGCCGGCGGCGCCGTCCTTGCCCCAACGATTATACTGCGACAGGTCGTCAAGCAGCGGATCAAGCCAGTGATGGCCATGATACTGGAACTGACGATGCTCACCGTGCTTAAAGGCTTCGCTAAGCTCCGGCTTGTCGTCGCGATAGAAAAGGAAGTCGCTGGCATAAACCTGCGTGATCGCGTTCAATCGCTCCACCTCTTCAGCGCCGAGCCGCAGCGTGACGAGGCGTGGCTCGGTAGGATATTGCGTCGGCGACATATAGACGATCGTCGCCGTCGGCAGGATCGGCAGCACCATCTTGAGCCCGGAGTTGAGCGCATCCTGCGAGGCGGGGAAATTGTGCAGGAAGCCGTCACCGGCGATGAACTCCCTCTCGTCGCTAAAAAGAATTGCCCAGCGGCCGCGCATCATGCGCTTGCGATAGGCGTCATACAGTCCGCGCTGGTTCGCGGCGATCAGGGTCTTATCAACGGTCGGATCGGCCAGGCCGAAGTCGCGCCGGTAATACTCGGTGGTCCGTTTGATCGACGCGCGAATGCTTGGGCTGCGGGCAAGCAGCGACGCGGTTACGCGGGCAATCTGCGCCGCGCGTTCATCGGGTAGCGGCTGCGGCAATATCCGCTCGACCATCGGCTGATCGCGCGACGCCAGCGAAGCCTCCAGCGTACCTAGCCATTGCACGAACGCGGCCATTTCATTGTCGGGTTCGTTGAAGATCGGTTCGAAGGTCGAATCCCACGGTCCGCCCATCTTCATATGATGGGCATTGGTGATCGCCCCGAACGCGCCCGGCGGCGCGCGGTGCACGGTTCCCTTCGGGCGGACTACTGAGACCATGCCGTCGGCAGCCGCCCAATGGTCGGCGAGGGTTCGCGGCCACCAGTGGTGCAGCTCAGTCTTTAATGGCTTCTGATTCATGGCTGTAAGCTGAAGGCAAGGCTCACCGGTGTCTAGACGTCGTGATGTGGCGCTTCGCGCATCTCGAAGAAGGGCAGTTGGCGTCAGTCCACCGCTATTAAGCTTTTCGCCAATCGTGCACGCCGACGCGCGATCAACGAGCGACTGCTTTTTACGTTGTGCGCCGAGTTGGTGAATGACCGAATTTGGCGCATTCTGTCAAACGCAAGGCCCGTCAATTTCGCACGTTGCCCATGCTTTTTCCCGAATTCCCGTCGTGCGGAACTCTGCGCGGTGGCCTTGTCCACCGACTGACCGACAATCACTGTCGGAATCTAGAAGTGCCCGATAACTGAAATCGGAGGTTTAGCGTCACCGCCAGATTCCGGCCGTCGCGCCCAAGAGTCTCAACGCCTTCTGATGCCGATGGTGCAACGCACCGGCTTGCCTGCTTTGGCGGCCGCCTTCTCGCACGTGGCAATGGTATCGCGGTTCTCACGAGCCAGGTCGGCGGCGTCCACAATCACCCGCCAGCCTTCGGGGTTACCGGCACGCATGAGGCGGATACCAGCATCCCATAGTGACGGCTCGCCCAGCGTGCGACGGGCAACCCTTTCCGGCCAGAGCCAGCTTTCCGGGCCGATGCTGGCCGCCCAGCCGGGATAGATCAGCCACAGAAGCGTCATGGCCAGAGCCACGCCGCCGCCGCAACAGAACATCTGCCAGCGCTGTTCCTGCTTGGTCCGAACGGTTCCAATCGCGCGCATGTAATCCGCATGGGCCTGATGATGGAAATCCAGCGACTTCTTGATCGTCGCCTTGTCTGTCGCTCGTGCGGCATCTGCCGCTACGTCGATCCGCTCCGCCATGCCCTCCGGCGTCAACTGCATGGCGGGTGCGTCCATAATTGTCTTCGTCTGCCCCGCCAATGTCGCGAGATAGCCGTTCATCTTGGCAAGCGTTGGGCCGTAGTCGGGGAATTCGAGGCTCTGCTTCTCGATTGCGATATGCTCAAGCGCGCGGGCCATCACCGCCATGCGCCCCTCCAACCGCTCTTCCATAGCGGCCACGCGCTCCGAGAGGTGCGCGAACGCCTCTGCTGCGGCATTGGGCCGGGGTTCCGGGTCCGGTTCGTTCAAAAGGCTCTGCGCGTCGTCCATGTCGTGTCTCCTTAGGGTTAGCGGCTCATGCCGCGACCGATGTCGCGTCCGTGATCGAAGGGGATGGAGGATGCGAGGTCGTGGGAGAGGCTGCGGCCCGCCTGCTGGCCGATCTCAAGCCCAAGTTCACGACTGCGCAGGCCAAGCACCGATTCAAGCTGAGCATCGCGTTCGAGGCTCTTCGCCATGCATGCCATCTGCTGCGCGGCACTTTTCGCGCCCCGGAAATTGCCATCGCGCACAAACTCGGCATGATGGCGCTGCAATTGCTGCCACCCTTTCACGAACCGGTCGGCGCGCTGGAAGGGGTCCATGCGGATTTCGGTCTCTTGACTCATCGCCCGCACGGCGGCCTGGCCGCGCCCCTCCGCGGCTTCGCGGACAAGCTCCGGGCTGCTGCGGAAAGCGCTATTGAGGTCGGACGCCCCTTCGGCGCGGATCGCGTCCAGTGCATCGCGCGCCCTGTCGAACGCCTCGCGCTGGTGCGGCATAGCGTCCAGACCTTGCGCGCGCGTCTGCTGGATTGCGTCCAGCGCCTTGGCGTAGCGCTCCACCGCACCGCGCACGCCGCCAGCCCGAAACGGCTGCGTGGTATGTTCGGGCTGGCGCTGAACGGCCCGCTCTTGGGCGGGCGGTTCGGCCTTGGGCTGGAAGTCCGCGAAAATGTCGCGTTCCTGCTGCGGCGGGATAGTGGGTCGGAAATTGTCAAATATCCCACGCGCTTTCTCCACGATGGGCCTGACGATTTCCGCGATCCGCTCGCCAAAGCTGATGCCACGCCGCTCGGCATATTCCCTCGCGGGGTCGGCTTGTCTGTAATCGGTCGCCATATCCTTGCCGCGCTCGCGTGAGAGCGTGCGGACAAGCCGGGACTGATCGCGAAAATCGTCGCGGCCATAGTGAAGCGCTAGGCCATCGCGATGGCGGGACATGGCGACATACGCCCCGTGACGATCCATGCCGGGTGTCGCCAGCACATGCGCCCTGTCCACGGTCATGCCCTGCGCCTTGTGGATGGTAGCGGCATAGCCATGGTCGAGGTCGCGATAGTCTTTTGTGTCGAACGATACGGAACGCCCGTCATCGGTGCGGACGGACATATGCCCTTCACTCACATGTTCGATGGTGCCTAGCGTGCCGTTTTTCACCTCAACGCTGCGCTCGTTGCGCAGGAACATGATGCGGTCGCCAGAGGCGAATAGGCGGTCACCGCGCTCGGTCTTCACCTCGCGCTCGACGCCCAATTCGCCCGCATCGCGCATCATGGCGCGCGCGGCCTCGTTGAGGTCGCGCACCTCCGCATTGGTGTGGGTCAGAATGATGCGGCTGGCGTTCGGATCGGCTTGCCGTTCGCGATCCCAGCGCTCGACAAGATCGCTGCGCGCGTCCGCGCGTGTTTCCGCCTGATGCACCATGCCTTTGTCGGCATAGGCGGCAACGGCCTCGCCGGTCCTGCCGGTCGCCAAATGCCGGGTGGCGTTCTGCTGCCAGCCTTCATGCTGGCGGCGAACCTGCGTGATCTCGACGCCGCCATGGCGCTCATGGATCGCGCGGAAAGCCGCGCCCGCCTCGATCGACTGCAATTGCTGCGGATCGCCGACAAGGACGACCTTCGCGCCAACGTCGGCGGCATGGGACAGCACGCGCTCCATCTGGCGCGTGCCGACCATGCCCGCCTCATCGATCACCAGCACGTCGCGGGAGGTTAAAAGATCGCGGCCCTGCGACCAGCTATGTTCCATGCTGGCGATGGTGCGGGATGCGATGCCGGAACCGTTCTCCAGACCCTCGGCGGCGATGCCCGCAAGCGCCGCGCCACGAACATTCAGCCCTGCACTTTCCCATACGTCTCGCGCCACGCCCAGCATGGCGCTTTTGCCCGTCCCGGCATAACCCAGCACCAGTGACAATCCGCGCCCACCCGTTACATGGCGCAACGCGGCTTCCTGCTCTGCTCCCAGGACAAGACCCGCACTCTCGGCGGTTCGAATGGCGTAGGCCGTTGCCGCCGAGAGACCATCGCTCCGGTCCATCGCAAGCCGGTCAGCGGCACGGCTCATCCGCTGTTCGGTCTCGATCATCTCGCGCGAGGTGAACCGCTCGTCGCCGCGCCCGTCCTTGCCCAGGGCGATCAGGTCGGGCGAATTGCGCACCGCGCGCATGGCGGCGTCGAACTGGTCTTGCCCGTCGCTATGCCGGTGGATGAACGCTGCCATGTCGCGGTTGGTGAAGGTCGCCTGTTGGTGAGTAATGGCGTTAAGGGCGATGTCGGGATCAGCGATGATGCGTTCGCCATTCTCCCGCGCAATCTCGCGGTGCATTTCGGCGCGGTCGGCTTCCAGCCCCTGGGCGTCCATCCGGTGCGCGGGGCCGCCGATCTTGCTTTGCGGCTCCAGGTCGATGCCCTGATCGGCAAGGCTTCGGCGGTCGATGCGCGCATCGATGTCGAGTTCGGCAAGGCGCGTGTTGACGTGGGTCTCCCAGCGTTCACGCCAACGCTCGACATTCGCATGATCGTTCCACTCGCGCACCTTCGCGCCGAAGCCAGCGGTGCCGTCTTCACGCTGCACAACCTCCCGCATGGTGAGCATGACATGGGCGTGCGGTTTGGGCTGGCCATCCGCGCCGATATCCCAATGCACGTTGAGGTCGGCGATCATGCCGCGATCGACAAACTCAGCGGACACGAAATCTCGCGCCAGTTCGATGCCCTGCGCCTTGGTCATTTCGCGCGGAATGGCGAACTCGACCTCGCGGGCAAGCTGGGCGTCCTTGCGCTTCTCGAATGCCTCGACATCGTTCCACAGCCGCTCGCGGTCGTGCCACTGTTCCGGCGCGCCTTCGGGCAACATGATTTCGCTATGCTCGACGCCGGAGCGGGCGCGGAAGTCATGGTCGCGGTCAAGGCGCTCGTCGTGCAGGCGTTCGCCCGCGCGATAGGCCGCAGCGGAGACGGCGGAGCGGCCCGCAGCGCGACTGATGACCTGAATGGAGAAGTGGAAGATCGCCATGACGATCGTCCATCTACTATGCTCAAGCGCACGTCGGAACGACGTATAAGCGCGCCCTTCTCGAAAATTTCTCGGACGGGACTAGGCGGTGTCAGGCTGTCCCGGCGACTCTACTGCGCTTGAGGAGGGATCATCTTATCATAGCGCCATCGTCACTCAATGGAGACTTTACGATGCGCAAGCCACGCGATTTTGATTCGGAACTCAAAGCCCTGGCCGACAAGGCCAAGGCGCTAAGGGAACGACGCGTGAGGCAACTTGGCGAACTGGTGACAGCGACCGGGGCCGATGCGCTCGACGCCGATATATTGGCCGGGGCATTGATCCATGCCGCCACGGTAAAAGATGCCGCGACAAAGGAGGGATGGCGCAAGACGGGCGCGGCGTTCTTTCTCGGGAAAGGCGGCAAACCTGCGGGCGGACCTTCTAACCAGCAAAGCGGCACACTCCCGCTCGACGGCGGCGCGGCATCGGCTTGAGGCTCGGAAAGCGCGAACCGACATGCGAGACTGGCAGGTCAAGCGGCGGGAGAGAACGCGGCATCTGATCGAACTGGGTGGCCTCGTCATCAAGGCGGGGCTGGTCGATCTGACCGACGACGACCGCGCGACGCTTTACGGCGCGTTCCTTACTGTCGCCAACCGGCTGCGCGGCGAGGAACGCGCCAACGCACTTGCACTGTGGAAGCGCAAGGGCAAGCGGGCGTTCGAAGCGGAACAGGGCGGCAGTTAGCGCGAAACCGACAAGCGCACATTGCTGTCCCGTTCTGCCTGATACTCGACCATCGCCGCCATGGGCGGGCTGCTCTTGTCGCAATAGCGCACGGTGGTGAAGTCTTCTCGGATCGCAGGATACAGGCCGGAGCCATAGAGAATGTCCGCGAGCGCGTCGAAGGTCGTGGCTTTAGCGCGATAGGCTCCGGTCCACCGCACTGCCCAAATGTCCTCGTTGGCCTTGACCCGGTAGCCCGCCCTTTGCGCAACATCCATGACCGCGCCAAGCACCGTGTCCGCGCGCACGTCGAAGTCCAGTACGGCGGACAGGTCGGCGGGTTTGGAACGGACGACTTGCGCGGACTTTACCCGCCATAGCGTTGCCTCGGCACCCGCCATGAAGAAGCACAGGCAGACAATCGCAAGGGCAGATGGTCAACCCAGCCCCTGCACCTGTCGGAGCGCCAGAACCAGCGAACGGAAACGAGCGGATTCCATCGGCCCTGTCGTGGGCCAACTCGTCGCACGATCGGCCATGTCCGTTGCAGCATACTGGCGCGACGCACGGGCCGGGAAAGCGCTATCGCTGTTGTCGGCTCTGTGGGCGGCGGAAGCATTGGCGCTGGCAGGCTTGCAGCAAGCAATGTCTGATGATCCGCGCAGGCGGACGCTGCCCGTTCCTGCAATATCTTCACCCGGTCGAACGCCCATGCCAGTTCCTCACCCGAAATACGGTAGGATCGCCCATAGCGCGCTTCGACATAGGCACGGCGGATGCAGGCGAACGCGCGCCGCTCGAAGCGGCTGTCTCGCGGCCATGCAGCACATAGGCGCGGGTCCAGCGCCTCCGCCGCCTCGCGCAGTTCATCGAGCGCATGGGTGCGCGGGGCGTGCAGGTTGATCGACCGCAGGACGCACAGATAGAAATGCTCGCACGCCTGATGCAACAGCAGAGCCGCCATGGGCGCATCGCCCCGGTCCCGATAGAAAGCCGCGCCTGCTAGAAGTCCGGTGTCGCGCTTATGCCACCGGATGAACTCCGCTGCGCCCCGAACAGCCCGTTCCCGCTCCGGAAGGCGGTGCGGTTCTCTCAGCCGCAAGCCCTCCATCTGGTAGAGCGCGATACCCTGCTCTGCGATGGTGACGAAATGCGGGACGCCTTCGACAAGAGCGCCGTTGATCCACTCAAGGCTTTCCACTGCCAGCCGCACCGGGCGGGTAATTTCGCCATGCTCCCACGCGCGACGAAGACGGTCACGCACCACCCGCCAGTCGCGTTCGCTGCGGGCAAGGCGGGGATAGTTGACGATCGCCAGCAGGCGGAACGCTTCCCCCGGCGCGACCTCCTCCCATTCTTTTTCGGCATGGGGACCATGCAGGATCAGGGTAAGGATGCGGCCCGCCCGGAAATGTTCGGAACATCGGCCCTTGGTCGTTTCCTCAAACGCCTCGAAGACGATTGTGGCGACGTGAAGAAGTTCCTCACGGATCGGCGCGGGCAGATGGTCGGCATCAGTGCGCAGCATCATGACCGCGCCTCCTGTGGGCGACGCTGGCAACCCTTCGGGCGCGGGTGGCCGGTCACGTCATGCACGCGATCTACCAAGGCACGGACAAGGGGCGTGATCGTGGCGGGAATGAAGCCGCCCGTGCGGGGCCGGTCTTCCTCCCATTCATGATAATGATAGCCCCATTTCCAATAGGGCGAGAGGACCGCCGCCAACCGCGCCATGTCGGGGCAATCATGGCCAAAGCCGCAGGCATTGGCGTAGGCCAGCGCCTTGGCGATATCCTGCCTGATGTGGCTCGCGTTCCACGTATCGGCAAAGCCCATATCCAGCAGATAGGCGCACAGGGCCTGTTGGGTCACGAAACCCGCCTGATGCAGCGCTTCTTTTGCATGTCGCGGCTCGATGAGGAAATCCGCTTCCAGCGTGGTCATCCACCGTTCCGCATTGTGATAGCGGAAACGGCTTATGCTTCGCCCCTCTTTCGTCCGCTCTATCCTCGCGGGTTCATCATCGTAGCGCCGGTGCAGCGCCGCCAATGTGCCACCCCAGGCGGAGGCAACGACAGATGCCGCCACCGGAGCGACTGCCAACCCGCGCAGTAGAGCGCGGCGCGAGGTGCTGATCTGCGAATCACTCAAGCGAGAATCGGATGAAATCATGGCCTGCCTTCCTCAGTTCGCCGTCCCGGCCGCATCGAGGATGCGTTCGAAGTATTAAGCGGCACCGCTTATAGCATAAAAGGAAGGCTATGATCAATAACCGGCACCGGTTATTCTGGTTCTGATTGAACGGGTGAAACGCGCGGTTACGACACAAGTATGGGAAGGCCACCGCTCAACGTGAAATCGACGAATATCCGATTGCCCGAGGGTCTCGGTGATCGGATTGACAAGCTGGTGGGGCGGCAGCGCCGTGCGGCCTTCATACGGGAGGTGTTGGAGCGCGAGGTCGAACGGCGCGAAAACGAGCAAGGGAAGGCTGGCTAGGGGGCATCCCACCCTGACCAAAACCCGAAACGGTCATTGTCGAACACCCAGCAATGGTCAGGTCCCGTTACAGAGATTTACGGACCACCGCGAACGTCTGAGGTTTATCACCAATATTCTCTGACAGGCGGCGATGCGCCACTTCTCGCCGTCCAGCGGCTCACTTCTATTTCCCGACAGCGGTCGTTCGTTCAGGTTCAGGCGGTCATTCCGCCGATGGAAAAGTAGACGGTCGGCCGTCGACCAAAGTCCGTCGTTCCAGACCGGTCTGTTAAATCCCGAAACCAGCCATTCGTGATGCAAAAATTAAAAGTTTTGCATCAGCGCAGCGGTCGGCTGACACTCAATAGCGGACGGGCAGCGTTTAGGATATGAGGCGCAATGCTGCCTGCCGGTTACCTCTTAAAGCGTGTCGCGCCTCCGCCGGGCTGGCTCGATGTCGAACCGAACCACATCAAGAATGTGTGCAGCGTCGCTGATTGCGTGAACGATAATTTGGTCGATGTGCAGGCAGCATGGCAGCATAATACCTTCGGGCTAGCGAACACGCCGGAAACCCTCAGTGCCTTGGCCTTCAAAGATGATTTGGACACCGAAGGGACTGTTCTCTTTTACTACACTGCCTACGAATATGAGCTGCCGTCCGATGGCTGGACCTTTGACGCATCGCAGTGGCGGCCGAGAAGCCCTACCCCTTCGTCTTCCGTTTCGGACGCCGTAGAACCTCCACCGGAAGGCAGCACGACTTTGCTTGGTTATGATGTGGTGGTTTTCGAGGACTACCTGAGTCATTCTCCGCTATCTTGCAACTCTGTCGCAAAAGACCTTCCGGTGAACGAGCATTGCCTGCTCGGTAGTCTTGAGGAAGCGGTCGCCGCAATCGATTCTGGCTCCTTCGGCGGTGGATGCGAGGAGGGTGTTTACACGATCTTTTCGGTTTACCGCGTGGGGTCGCCGAACGGCAGCTAACCACCCGCTTTTCCCCGTTCGTGATGCAAAACTCACAGGTTTTGCATCGACCAAAGAAGGGCAGGAAACCGCGTAATCCGCCGATACCAAAACCTGATGCGTTTTGACACGGGCATTCGGTGTCGGCTTTGCTGTGGTGGAGGTTTGAAAGCTGCCTGTCCGCTCTCCATCCTCCCGGCGATTTAGCCGGGTCCAAGACGTGGCGAGTCGCGCCGGTGCTGCCGGTCCGGTCTATATCCGCATGAAATCGAACGCGAGAACGGCGCTGACCGGTGGGTAAGCGAGGGTCCGCTTTCGGACGCTGACGAGGCAGAGCCGGCATGGGCTGCCGATCAGCTTGGCTTCGCTAAAGGCAACATTGCACCTCGCAAACTGTCGATCACATCCTTTTTGGCGGACCAGAGCCAAATGTGAGAGAGCACGGTTTCATACCAAACCCAAACATACTGGGAACGCCAGACTAGTTCGCCCTCGATAAGGTCTTCGCAATCGGACCATTCCGGTAAGTCAAGGCGCGCATCAGGGTTCTGCTTAGCAAAAGTCTCAAGCAGATGACGGTACATGAACTCTTCGCCATCCGGCGAGCCCCATAGAGTAAAGCCCCATCCCTCAGGGCCAGTGTTGCCAAACTGTGGTGACGGTTCAACCGGGTCTACTTTGTCGAAGTGAAACACCGCTGTTTCCGGCCGCTCAACTTCCAGAGTATACTTCCTTCTCAGCCATTTAAACACTTATTCACCTCCGGCATCCGCGCTAGCCGTATGCCTTTTGACCGGCGACAGCTATTAGCATTGCAAACTGCTGTACTAAATGCCCCAATTTGGTCGGTATCGGCGGTCAGTTGATGACAGGCCGCTTCGCCCCCCACTTACCTTCCACACAACGCTTTTGGATCGTGCCCCACAACGTGGTGTAGCTTCCGCCGGTAGCGAAGCTGACCGGACGCGCGCTCACCGATAAAGCGCTGTAGCGGCCGGTCAGTTTCGCGGGTGGTCATCGGCGAACTTCGGTAAGTTTGGGTTGCAACACTCAACTCACGGAGACCACCGATGACCGCTGACAAGATGGACTTGCACACCCTGGTTGGGAAGAGTGCGGACGGCGATTTTCTGCGCGACATGATCGGCTTTGCCGCGCAGCGGCTGATGGAACTGGAAGTGGGCGGCCTGACAGGCGCTGCCTATGGCGAGAAAGATGCCGAGCGTCTCGCACAGCGTAACGGCTATCGCGACCGGGATTGGGAGACACGCGCCGGCACCGTCGAGCTGCGGATCCCCAAGCTGCGCAAAGGCACGTATTTCCCCGGCTTTCTCGAACCGCGCCGCCTAGCGGAGAAGGCCCTGACCGCCGTCATTCAGGAAGCCTATATTCAGGGCATATCGACCCGGTCGGTGGACGATCTGGTCAAAGCCATGGGCATGAGCGGCATTTCGAAGAGTCAGGTCAGCCGGCTGTGCGAGGAGATCGATGTACGTGTGAAGGCCTTCCTCGATCGCCCGATCGAAGGCGACTGGCCCTATCTCTGGATGGACGCCACCTACATAAAGGTCCGGCGGGCCGGCCGAATCGTCTCGGTCGCTGTCATCATCGCCGTCGGCGTCAACAGTGACGGCCGGCGCGAAGTCCTCGGTATGGCGATCGGCCATTCCGAAGCCGAGGTCTTCTGGACCGACTTCCTGCGCAGCCTTGCCCGCCGCGGTTTGCGCGGCGTGAAGCTGGTCATCTCCGATGCTCACGAGGGCATCAAAGCATCCGTCGCCAAAGTGTTCAGCGCAACCTGGCAACGCTGCCGCGTCCATTTTATGCGCAACGCCCTGGCCCATGCAGGCAAGAGCGGTCGCCGGGTCGTGTCGGCGTTCATTGCCACCGCCTTCGCCCAGGACACCCCGGAAACCGCCAAAGCCCAGTGGCGCAGCGTTGCCGATCAGCTACGCCCCACCGTGCCAAAACTCGCTGCTCTGATGGACAGCGCGGAGGAAGATGTGCTGGCCTACATGACGTTCCCCGCACAACACCGCACCAAATTACACTCCAATAACCCGATCGAGCGGCTCAATGGCGAAATCAAGCGGCGTACCGACGTCGTCGGCATCTTCCCCAATGAAGAGGCCATCACCCGCCTCGTCGGCGCTATACTGCTCGAACAAAATGATGAATGGGCGGTCCAGCGCTCCCGCTACATGACACTTGAGAGCGTCTTGGGATTAAGCGATAATGCCATCATCACGTTGCCTGCCATGGCAGCATGATCAACCCGGCTTAGCCGGAGATCGCAAAGGCTACGCCGGCGAACCTACACCATCAGGTGGGACACGATCCGCTTTTGCTCGCAAAGCCCACTCTTGATAACCTCTGTTCGGACAAACCGGACACGTTCGGGTGGGGCTTTGGGATCAAACTCTACCCAAAGCCGGCCAGCGCCCGGTGGCAGTGCAGCGTCTTGGCGAAGGAAGGTCTTTAATT
Source organism: Sphingobium limneticum (assembly GCF_008710155.1). Taxonomy (GTDB): domain Bacteria; phylum Pseudomonadota; class Alphaproteobacteria; order Sphingomonadales; family Sphingomonadaceae; genus Sphingobium; species Sphingobium limneticum. Next base: position 8,504 of record NZ_VYPZ01000035.1, on the reverse strand, counting down.
CGGCATTGGTAAGTATCATACCGTTCCACGTTATCGATCCAGCGCTGGTCAATTGCACGAGGTTACCATCTCGAAAACCGGTGTCCGGACCCAACGGTATATCCCCAGCATCCTGTCCATCGCATCCGGATAGCGCGATCGCTAAGAATACGAGGATAATCCGCATCGGGATACGCTACTGTGAGGCCGGTATGTCCGCTATAGAGAACATGGTCAGCTCGATTTAACTTCCGGGAATGGTCGATGGGCGACAGGCAGCCATTTCCGCCCATGATCGTGTCGCCTGCCCTAAAGAGGACCGGCGGCTATCCCTTCTTACCCGCCGGTAAGGCGACATTCCGAAATCGGCCAGAGCACGAACCCGCTCCGCGGGAGGGTCGCTTGGGGTGACGTAGCGTAGTATTGTTCAGGCTTTGCGAGCGGCGATGTCGCCTTGCGACCGTGGAGTTCCTTCAACGGAAAGGAACTCACCATGGATGCCATCACTTCCCCGACCCCGAACAATTCACTGCGCGAGCGTATGTTGCAGGACATGACGATGCGTGGCTTTGGGGAGCACACGCAGAAGGACTATATCCGGCACGTCCGATCATTTGCCGCGTTTCTCGGTCGCCCTCCCGATACGGCCACGATCGAAGACCTCCGGCGCTTTCAGATTGATCAGCATGAACGCGCCGTTGGTCCGGCAACAATCAATGGAGCCGTATCGGCACTGCGCTTCCTGTTCAGTATAACTCTCAAGCGACCGGAGATGGCGCTGGGGCTTGTCGTCGTTCGCTTCACACCCAAATTGCGGGTGGTTTTGAGCGTTGAGGAGACAGCGCGGCTGCTCGAGGCTGCGCCAGGCATCAAATACAAAGCAGCCCTCAGCGTTGCCTATGGCGCGGGCCTGCGCGTCTCGGAGGTTGCCCACCTCAAGGTCAATGACATCGACAGCGAGCGCATGATCATCCGTGTCGAGCAGGGCAAAGGACGCAAGGATCGCAACGCCATGCTCTCACCGCACCTGCTCGATTTGCTTCGCCAATGGTGGCGCGAAGGCAAGCGGCGCGGAGTGATGTTGCCGCATGGCTGGCTGTTCCCTGGCCGCAACGGCACGGATCCGGTCTCAGCGCGCCAGTTGCATCGCGTCGTGCAGGAAGCAGCTGAGCGCGCCGAGATCCACAAGCGGGTAAGCCCGCACACATTGCGGCATTCGTTCGCCACTCACCTGCTCGAGCAGGGTGTCGATATCCGCGTCATCCAGGTCCTGCTGGGACACGTGAACATCAACACCACCGGCATCTATACTCAGGTTTCGAGCAAGACCATGCGGGCGGTGGCCAGTCCGCTCGACCAGATCGTTGCCGTGATGGAAGGCAGGGGTCCTTCCGGTTGAACCGGTGCGCACCTCACTCGAGGTCGCCGACATCTTCCGTAGCGCCGGGCCAGCGTATCGCGCAGCCCATGCCGGGCATCTCAGTCTCGGCCAGCTCAAGGTCATGACGGCGATCGAGAACTGCCGCACCGCCGCGCTGGGCGGCCACGTCGAGGCCTGCGACGACTGCGGGCATTGGCGTATCGCCTACAACTCCTGCCGCAACCGGCATTGCCCCAAATGTCAGGGCGCCGCAGCGCGCACCTGGCTGGCCGCGCGCGAGGCTGATCTGTTGCCGGTCGGCTACTTCCACGTCGTGTTCACCGTGCCCGCCGAGATCGCTGACATCGCCTGGCAGAACAAGGCGGTGGTCTATGACCTGCTGTTCCGCGCAGCTGCGGACACGATGCTGACCATCGGCGCCGATCCCAAACACCTCGGCGCGCGGGTCGGCATCACCGCCGTCCTGCACACCTGTTGGAGTGGACGACCCCCAACGGCATCGAATGTGCCAGAATGAGTTGTCAACGCTCAAACAAGGGAGCCGCCCGTGGAACAGCTTATCAGAATCGGAATGGATACGTCGAAGAGTGTTTTTCAGCTTCATGGAGTGAATGCGGCCGAGGAGATAATTCTTCGTCGCAAGCTGCGTCGGAAGGACATGGTGACGTTCTTCGAGAAACTGTCGCCGACCGTCGTGGCAATCGAGGCGTGCGGTGCGTCGCATCACTGGGCGCGTCTGCTCACCTCATTCGGTCACGAAGTGAAGCTGATAGCCGCGCAACTAGTTAAGCCATACGTCAAACGTGGCAAGAACGACGCAGCCGATGCCGAAGCGCTGTGCGAAGCGATGAGCCGACCGACCATGCGGTTTGTGCCAGTAAAGACAGCTGATCAGCAGGCCGTGCTGATGCTGATGGGTGTGCGTGACCGGTTGATCCGCAACCAGACGCAACTCTCGAACGCGATTCGCGGCTTTGCTGCAGAGTTCGGGCTGACAGCCGCGCGAGGCATTGATCACTTGGGGCGATTGCTTGATCGGCTGCAAGCTGACAACAGCCTTCCTTTATTGGCCCGCGAATTATTTGCGACCCACGCGGGGGAATATAAGCAGCTTCAAGCAAAAATCGCGGAGGTCGATGCCAAGCTCGCAGCGTGGCAAAAAACTGAGCCACACTGCAACCGCCTGGCGAAAATCCCCGGCATCGCTGCGGTCGGCGCCGCCTTGCTCGTGATGAAGACGCCCGCGCCGGAGAGGTTTGCCTCAGGGCGCCAGTTCGCTGCTTGGATCGGCCTGACACCGAGAGACCACTCCACTGCCGGAAAAGTCAGGCATGGCGGGATCACCCGCGCAGGCGATGAAGGGTTGCGCAGCGTCCTTGTGGCGGGCGCCACAGCGGTCGTCAGGCATGTCGCCGCGGGCACCAGCAAAAACGCCTTTGCACCTTGGGTGGAACAGTTGCTCAAGCGCACAGCGCCCAAGCTCGTCGCCGTTGCTCTCGCAAACAAAATGGCCCGGATAGCTTGGAAGCTGATGATCACTGGCCAAAACTACGCCGGCAAAACTGCGCCAGTCGCGATGGTCATTACCGCATAAAAATCAGCCAGCGCGGGGAGCAAGAAGATGTAACCGCGCTGAGCCGATGCCCGAACTTGCAAGGAAAAAGCAGATGGTGTGATCGATCGATCCCGACGTAGGAAAATCCGGTAGCCCCATTGGCCTTCGAGGTCGCACACTTGGCTGGAACCGACGCCGCGGAAACCATCTTGGCCAGCGCTCACTCGAGCGCGCAAAAAGGCCGGACATATGGAAGCAAGCGATCTGATCAAATTAATGCCCAAATAACCTTGTAAGAAGGGGTCGTCCACATATGGGGCTCGGCACTGACTCACCACCCGCATGTGCACATGATCGTACCTGGCGGCGGTATCACGCTGGACGGCAAGCGTTGGATCTCGTCACGTCCAGCCTTCCTACTGCCAGTGCGCGTGCTGGGCGCGTTGTTCCGCCGACTGTTCCTCACACGCCTGCTGGCGTTGTTCGACGCTGGGAAGCTGGCCTTCTTCAACACCTTGGCGAGCCTGGCGACACGCAAGGCCTTCCTGCGGCATCTATCCCCGATCCGGAAGAAGCGCTGGGTGGTCTATGCCAAGCCACCCTTTGCCGGACCGCAGGCAGTGCTGGCCTATCTCTCGCGCTACACCCACCGCGTTGCCATCTCGAACAGGCGCCTCATCGGCTTCGACGAGGCCGGAGTGACATTCCGGTACAAGGATTATCGCCGCGATAGTGCTGAACGCCAGCAGGTCATGATGTTGGCGACCGACGAGTTCATCCGCCGCTTCCTGATCCACGTCCTGCCGCGCGGCTTCCACCGCATCCGGCATTACGGCCTACTCGCCAGTTCATCCCACAAGGAGGCCATGGCGCTCGCCCGCAGGCTGCTGGGCGTTGCTGCGCCGATCGAGGAACCCGAACCCGACAAGCTGCCCGATCATCGACCGCCATGCCCATGTTGCGGCGGGCATATGACTATCGTCGAAACCCTCGTCCGCTGGTACCAACCGCGCGCTCCGCCGCAGCCAGCGCCGCCCGCCCGGAGACATGCGCCATGATCCGGCATGGCTCGCCTTGCATGACGGTCACGCCCATGGTGTCCTGGCCGATGACCCAGTGCATGCCCATCATAGAATTACGCCGGGCCCAGGGCACACCGGCCAGCAAAACAAACGCACCTAGCAATCTGACGCCGCACGAAATCACGTTGATCGGACCAGCAGCGGCACTTCTGGATCGGCAGCGCTTACCCGCCAGCACCATCCCAAAGCCTTTTTACCCATAGACCAGCACATGGGGCCCGCGGGTTCCTGCACTGGAGGCTTTCGTACGCAAGCGCCCGAAACCCTTCACAATTTGCGACAAACGGGTTTTGCCGACAGCGACAGCTACGCGACCGCCTGCAATCCCTTGCGTTGGATAATGGACAGAAGGCGCAGGGCAGGGCCGCCGGGTCGCTTAACGCCTCGTTCCCAATCCGACACGAGATTGCGCGAGACGTTGAGATAGGCGGCGAACACCGGCTGCGAGACATGCTCACGCTCGCGGATCGCCCGAATTTCATCGCCTACCAGCGTGGGGGCGGGGGCGAGGCACGTTTCATCGAATGTACGCAACGTCGCGCGCGACACCACGCCCGCGTCGTGAGCGTCGCTCATCATTTCATGGATCGCGCCCGCAATCTCGCTGCGATAACCTTTATCCTTCATCACGGTCCCCATCGTCTATCTCCACCAGCGTTCCCAACGCTACCAATCGGTCCAGTTCCCCAGCGCTCCATTCCAGTGCCTCGCTCGCCGCGTCGCGGAGCAAGGCCAGGTCCGCTTTTGATATGTTCGCCTGCGCACTCTTGGCGAACCCGAAAGCGAATATCGCCTTGTCACCCTGCCGGAACAGGATCAGCGTCCGGTAGCCGCCCGACTTGCCGTGTCCGGCGCGTGCGACCCGTTGCTTGATGACACCGCCGCCAAGATCGGCATCCACCAAGCCGCTTTCTGCGCGCTGCACGGCTTCACGAAGCGAGGCATCGGCAATCCGCTCTTTTCGCGCGAAGCGCTCGAACCAACCATTTTTGAAGATGCGCGCGATGGCGGTTCTCCTGCGTTCTGTAGCTGAATATAACACTTAGCGTTATAGTTCAACATGGATGGGAAGGAACGACACGGTATCGGCCTTCTTGACAGCGCATAGGCTGCGGGTGAGCATGGGTTTGCTTCACGACGCTACCGACGGTGGTCCTTTCAAAGGAGCCTCCAATGAACGACTCGACCTAACGCTTGCTGGCTGTCCCTGAAACGGGGCGGATGCGAAGGCTTGGCGTGAAACTTTGGTACAGGATGGGAAAAAATCTTCGCTGATTGTCATCAGCGAGAAGCCTACGCCAAATTCCGCCGTCTTCCGCCGCCGACCGCCAACTGCCGCCAGCGTTCACCGATCCATGAAAGCGTAGCTGCCAGCACGCCCGGAACACTCTTGTCCGGGACGGCAAGGCATCCAATGCTCGTGGCCGGGGGCGCGTGCAACATTCTGATTTGAAGAGACTGCCCCATGACCAACAGTGATCGTATCATCCGCCTGAAAACCGTACTCGCCCGCACAGGGCTTTCCCGCACGACGCTTTATCGCAAGATGGGCGAAGGCACTTTCCCACGCCAAGTGAAGATCAGCGTCCACGGCGCTGGCTGGCGCGAGTCCGCCATCAACCGCTGGATTGCCGATCCGGTAAGCTATCGCGAAGAGTTGGGCGTTTGATCATGTTGCCGTGCCCAACCTGTTGCAGGCATGGGCACGGCAACATCGACGGCTTGCGATCAGGCGGCTTGGCTCTTCGCCTTACCGAACTTTCCGGTTACGACCTTCTGCCCGTCGCGCAGGAAGTCGAGATGGTCGGACCAGTGCTGCATCATGCGGACCCGCTCGTCCCAATATTCGCCTCGCGTGTATGCGCGACGCACCGCGTTGTTGTCGCAATGGGCAAGCTGCCGCTCGATTGCGTCGGGATGCCATCGTCCCATTTCGTTGAGCAGGGTCGCCGCCATCGCCCGGAAGCCGTGGCCTGTCATCTCATCCTGTGCGAAGCCCATGCGCCGCAAGGCGGCGTTGATGGTGTTCTCCGACATGGGCCGGTCCACCGAGCGGAGCGACGGGAACAGGTAGCGGCTATAGTCGGCATCATGTTCGATGGTGCCAAGGATCGCTAATGCCTGCCGGGAAAGGGGGATAGTATGGGCGCGGCGCATCTTCGTCTTGTGCGCCGGGATGGTCCAAAGCGCCTTGTCAAAATCGAAGTCGGCCCATTCGGCATGGCGTAGCTCGCCTGGGCGCACGAACACGTGTGGGAGCAGTTGCAGCGCTGCTTTGGTGTTTGCAAAGCCCTCGAACGCCTCAATGGCGCGCAACAATCCGCCCGCATTATCCGCGCTGGTGATCGCGGCGCGGTGGATGGGCTTTGGCGCGATCAGCGCCCCGCGCAGGTCCGCTGCCACGTCACGCTCAGCGCGCGCCGTGGCGATGGCGTAGCGGAATATCTGGCTGCATGTGCTGCGCAGGCGCTTGGCCGTCTCGTAGCGGCTCTTGCCCTCCATTTTGCGCAGCATGGTCAAAACCTCCTGTGCGGTGATGGCGGTGACAGGGCGCTTGCCCAGCGACGCATTGATGAAGGCCAGCAGCCAGCGCAGCTTTTTCATCGTTACGGCGGAGCGGCCTTCGCGCTCGACTTTCACCAACCATTCGTCGGCAACCGCCTTGAAGCTGTTGGACGCGGCCACGGTCGCGGCAATCCGATCCAGCTTGATCTTCTCGGCGGGATCATTCCCCTTTGCCAGCACCTTGCGGGCGGCGTCGCGCTGCTCGCGGGCGTCGGCAAGGCCGATGTCGGGATAGATCCCGAACGCCAACGTCTTCTGTTTGCCAAGGTGGCGATAGTTCATCCGCCAGTAGCGCCCACCATTGGGTGCCACATAGAGGAAAAGGCCATCGCTATCGGTGAGTTTATAGGGCTTGGCTTTGCCCTTGGCGTTTTTGATCGCAGCGGCGGTGAGCGCCATGATGGTATCTCCTTTTCGAGGAGGGCCGCGCTACCATCAGACATACCATCAAGTTGTTGGTATCTGGTGGTCCGAGACCGCTCCGTATGGGATACCTATACCATGAAAAACCGCAGAAATCCGCCGATCCCGGCACCTTCTGATACTCTCTGGGAGAGTATTTTGGTGACCCCTACGGGAATCGAACCCGTGTTTCAGCCGTGAGAGGGCCGCGTCCTAACCGCTAGACGAAGGGGCCATGGATCGCTCCGGGCGATCGGCAGGGGCTGGCCTTTAGGCAGGGGGGCTGGCCCCGTCAAGCGAAACCCACGCCCATCCGGGACAGCCCATAAAAAACCACCCCATGCAAGCATGGGGTGGCCAAGGTTCAGGGAGGAGACGCCTCCAAAGGGGAAGGCGCCCATACGACACACCCGAAAGGGGGGCAGGTGCATCGCATGTTTGATAGATAGGGCAGGTCGCATCGCCTTTCAAGGGGCGATGCGACGCCTTTTCTATCAATTTTTCAAACCCTTTCGGGTTAATTTCTCATTCAGGCGTTGGCCGCTTCCGGCGTCGCTTCGATGGCGGGGGCAGCGATCGGCCCCTTGCCCTGCGCAACCTGGCCCTCGAACACTTCACGCATCAGCTGCAGCGAGAAGAGGTGGGCGTAGATCAGCGGCAACATGCCGTTCTGGTTGATCTTGCGCAGTTGATCACCGCGTAGGTCGCGCAGCTTTTCCTCGTTGATCATGCGGAAACCGCGATAGATGAAAGGCTGCTCGGCCAGCGGCGTCTGGATCGCGACTTCGCCATCCATCAGCAGGTCCATTTCCTGAAGGTCGCGGACGAACTGGCCGGTGCGGGCAGCGGCCTGCTCGAAATCCTCGCAGAATTTCATCACGCCCTGGGTCAGCTCGCTGGGCTTGCCATCTTCGAACAGCGGCTGGCCGTCCTCGAACGCACCGATGGTGGGCGTGGTGGGATCGAAGCAGAGCGACAGGTCGTCGCTGTCGGGGCGCAGCTTGGCCAGCATCCAGGGATAGCGGCGAACATAGGCCGGGACATAGGCGGGGCCGCGCAGCTTGCCTTCATCATCGACGAAGACGTTGACGCCTTCGTTAAGGCCCATCAGCAGCAGCGGTACGCTGTCGTCGCCTGCCGAAAAGATGATCGGGGCGAAACGCTGGGCCGGGACGAATTCGTCCACGGTCAGCGGAATGGCATGCTGCGTCGTCAGGAACGGCGCCGAATCGGCCGGCTTGGTGCGATAGTCGACATGGTCCACGCTGCTGAGCGGCTGAAGGTCATTGTAGAAGATCGGCAGGTTATTCGCGGGCGCGCTGGCCATTTCGGGTCATCCTGTTACGTGCGGACCGCTTTTCTCATGCGGGCCGCGGGCTTGATATTGGGGCAGGGCGATAATGGCCTTGCCCGATGGAGGCAATCTGTTTGTAGGCGACCCGCGCTCAGAGGCTGTTCGGAAAAGCGCCCTTGGCGCATCTGCACCGGCCCGCTCCCCCGCCCGGCCGCCCAGACATGGTACCCTGATGGGCGGCCGGGC
>NZ_VYPZ01000034.1 GCF_008710155.1 Sphingobium limneticum | reverse complement strand
CCTACGACAACGCCTTAGCCGAGACGATCAACGGCCTTTACAAGGCCGAGGTCATCTGGCGGCAGCGATCATGGCCAAGCGTTTCGGCCGTGGAAATGGCAACGCTGCGCTGGGTCGATTGGTACAACAATCACCGGCTCTTCGGCCCTATCGGGCACATCCCGCCCGCTGAGGCCGAAGACAATTACTATGCAGCCCTCGAGAACCTCGATATGGCTGCATAGCCCAATGAAAACTGCCTCCTGAAAACCCGGGGCGCTTCAATGCCGGCAAGCTGGTCTTCTTCAGCACCTTGGCTGGCCTCGCGACACGCAAGGCCTTCCTGCGGCATCTCTCACCGATCCGGAAGAAGCGCTGGGTGGTCTATGCCAAGCCGCCCTTCGCCGGGCCGCAGGCGGTGCTGGCCTATCTCTCGCGCTACACGCACCGGGTTGCCATCTCGAACCGGCGGCTCCTCGGCTTCGACGAGACCGGCGTGACGTTCCGCTACAAAGACTATCGCCGCCCTGCTGCTGAACGCCAGCAGGTCATGACGCTGGCGACCGACGAGTTCGTCCGCCGCTTCCTGATCCACGTTCTGCCGCGCGGCTTCCACCGCATCCGGCATTACGGCCTGCTCGCCAGTTCGACCCACAAGGACACCATGGCGCTGGCCCGCAAACTGCTGGGCGTTGCTGTACCGGTCGAGGAGCCCGAACCCGACGAACCTCCCGACCATCGCCCGCCATGCCCATGTTGCGGCGGGCCCATGACCATCATCGAGGCCTTCGCCCGCTGGTGCCAGCCCCGCGCACCGCAATAATCGGCATCGCCAATCCGGGGGAATGCGCCATGATCCGGCATGGCTCAGGCTGCACGACGGTCACGCCCATGGCGTCCTGGCCGATGACCCAGTGCATGCCCATTCCGGAAGCGAGCCCAGCGCAGGGCACACCGACCAGCAAAACCACCACCGTCCGCACTCTGACGCCGCACAAAGTCACGTTGATCCGGCCAGAACCGACACTTCCGGATCAGCCTCGCTTACCCGTCCGAACCACCCCAAAGCCGCTTTACCCATAGACCAGCGCGTGGGGCCCGCGGGTTCCTGCACTGGAGGCTTTCGTACGCAAGCGCCCGAAACCCTTCACAAAGCCAGACATTCCATTCGCGCCGATAGACGTCCTATTCTGCTGAAAGCGGTCGATCGCGGTGGTTGGATCTGACGGTCAGTCGTCGCCCCGAACACACTGGCCCAATCATATGTCGATCGGCACAATGTAATTCTAATCGATAATTTGAGCGAAGCCGGCAACACCCTCCGGAGATGGCGGGCGCTTTGTCGAATGTGAGGGTGTGCGCAGATCGTCGACCTCACCCAGCCCCCCGAAAATCGCTTCCATGGTTCGGACACATAAAGCGACGCTCTCGTCGGCAAGTGTATACCACACCAGCTTGGCCTCCTTGCGCGTTTGAACAAGATTGGCGCGGCGCAATTCGCCGAGCTGCTGGCTGAGCGCCGGCTGCGCGATCTCCGTTGCTTCACCGATCTCAGACACGTTGCGCTCACCGCGCAACAGGCAAGACAGAATCATAAGGCGCTGCGGTTGCGCAAAAACCTTGAGCTTTTCGGACGCAACGGTCGCAACATCGCGGTCCTGATAAAAAGCGGCTGTCATGGTGCGTCCACGAAGCGGCAGAACCAGTCCTCGCGATCCTCAGCAAGGTCGGATGGGGGACTGAGCAACGGCTTCCCTTCGCGCCATCCTTCAGGAGCCAGGGTTTGGGCATTGCTCACAGCCTTCAACGCCTTAAGCATCCGCAGCATCTCATCAACCGAACGCCCGACATTATGGGGATAGCAGGTGATCGCTCTGATGACCCCTTCAGGGTCGATGAAGAAAGTCGAGCGCATCGCCATACTGTCGGCCGATTGCTCATCGACCATGCCATAGGCACGCCCGATCGCCATGCTCGGATCCTCTATTATCGGAAACCGAACATCAGCGCTCAGTGTCTCGCGGATCGCCCGGACCCACGCCATGTGTGAGTACAGGCTGTCGACCGACAGCCCCAGCAGCGACGTCTCAAGGGCGTCAAATTCTGACTGACGCCGGGCGAGTTCGGCAAATTCCGTGCTGCAGACAGGCGTGAAGTCCGCCGGATGGGAGAAAAATATCACCCATCTTCCACGCAGCTTGGAGAGCTGAATTTCGCCTCCCGTCGAGCGGGCGCGGAAGTCCGGCGCAATATCTCCGATACGCGGTGGCCGGCTTTCCGTTTTTTGACCGATTTCCATGACGTCTCCTTCGACAGTCTCGCCGCTTGACGCAAGAAGATTATGCAATTACATGATGTGTGTAAATATGAATTTATGAGGTTTTCCGTGACCGACTCCGCGCTGGCTGCAGCCTCCTCGCAAATCTCCGCTGCTCAGGCTGGCATTCCCCAGATCAAGGCCTTTTTCGACGAGCCGACTTTCACGGTGACCTATGTCGTTCATGACCCAGAGAGCCTTCGCGCCGCGATCATCGACAGCGTGTTGGATTATGATCCGGCTTCGGGTCGCACATCCTTCTCCGCGGCAGATGCGGTGCTCGGCTATGTCAAGGAGAAGGGCCTGTCGGTCGACTGGCACCTGGAGACCCACGCCCACGCCGATCACCTCTCGGCCGCACCCTATTTGCAGCAGAAGCTCGGCGGCAAGATCGCCATCGGCGAACATATCGTCACCGTGCAGCAGACCTTCGGCAAGCTGTTCAATGCAGGCAGCGACTTCGAGCGCGACGGCTCGGACTTCGATCATCTGTGGAAGGACGGCGATCGCTTCCGTATCGGCAATCTCGATGTCACCGTGCTGCATGTGCCGGGGCATACGCCGGCCTGCATCGCATATGTGATCGGTGATGCCGTCTTTGTCGGCGACACCATGTTCATGCCGGATTATGGCACGGCGCGCGCTGATTTCCCCGGCGGCGATGCCCGCACTCTCTATCAGTCGGCGATGCGGCTTTTGTCGCTGCCGCCGGAGACGCGGCTCTTCATGTGCCACGATTATCTGCCGGAGGGGCGCAAGGACTATGTCTGGGAAACGACCGTAGAGGCCGAGCGCAAGGCCAACGTCCATATCCATGAAGGGGTAAGTGAAGACGAATTCGTCGCGATGCGCGAGGCCCGCGACAAAACGCTCGCGATGCCGCGCCTGATCCTGCCTTCGGTCCAGGTGAACATGCGCGCGGGGCACTTGCCGCCGGCCGAGGACAATGGCGTCACGTATCTCAAGATCCCGGTCAACGCGGTATGATACTGCCCAGCTTCCCTAGCGCTATGCCCGTTGCGGGCTTGGCGGGTGGCCTGCTCATCGGGCTTGCTGCAGCAATCATGCTGCTCGGACTTGGTCGCATTGCCGGGGTCAGCGGCATGCTCGCCGGAGCGTCGGGCATTGCCGATACGGGCGCGCCGCGCGCCGTCGCGCTCGCCTTTGTTATCGGGCTGCCGCTGGGAGCGCTGGTCGCCACGCTGGCTTCCAACGGGGTCGAGCCGCGTTTCACGGGATCGATCCTGCAACTGGTCATTGCCGGGCTGCTCGTGGGTTTCGGGACGCGGCTCGGTTCGGGATGCACGAGCGGGCACGGGGTCTGCGGTCTTTCCCGACTCTCGCGCCGATCCATGGTCGCCACCTTGACCTTCATGACGAGCGGCTTCGCGACTGTCGGGCTGATGCGCGCTTTTGGATTCATCAACGGATAATCGGGAGGCTGGGGATGAAGAAGAATATGGGAACATTCGACCGGCTGCTGCGCACGATCGTGGCGCTGGTGCTTGCTTATCTTTGGTGGACCGGAACGATCAGCGGACCCCTCGGTGTCGGTTTGGCGATCCTTGCGGTTGTCTTCCTTCTCACGAGCGCGGTCGGCGTCTGTCCGCTCTACCGCCCGCTCGGTCTTTCGACCTGCGGCAGGGCCAAGTGAAGGTCCCCGCCATCTCGTTGCTTGCCGGCCTCCTATTTGGAGCGGGGCTCACCGTGTCCGGCATGGCTGACCCGGCGCGGGTGCGCGCGTTCCTCGATCTGTTTGGGGCGTGGGACCCTACTCTCGCCTTCGTAATGACCGGTGCGATGATGCCTATGGCGATCGCCTGGTTGGTTCAGAAGCGGATGCCACGACCGATCGTCTGCGAAGCCTTCGACTTGCCTGGCACAAGCCTACTAGATGCCAAATTGCTTGGCGGAGCGTCGCTGTTCGGGATCGGTTGGGGGATCGCGGGACTATGTCCCGGCCCCGCACTCGCCGACCTTGCCATCGCGCCATTTGAGGCGGGGATTTTCGTGGTCGCCATGCTCGCCGGCATGACCGCGCACCGCATCACCACACAATGAAAAGAGGCCCGCTTCGAAGCGGGAGCGAGGAGAAGCCATGAACATCAAGCCGCTCAACCGGGATTTCGCTGTCTCCCCGCAGGTCGATGTTGCGGACATTCCCGCGATCTTCGCCCAAGGCTATAAGGCGATCATCTGCAATCGACCCGATGATGAGGAACCGGGCCAGATCGCCGCCGCGCAAATAGGTGAAGCTGCCGAACGACAGGGCCTGCGCTTTGCTTATGTCCCCGCAATCTCCGGGGCGATCACTGATGCGAATGTCGCGGCCATGGCGGATGCGCTTGCGCGCCTCCCTCAACCAGTCCTGGCCTTTTGCCGTTCCGGCGCACGATCAACGAAATTATATGAATTGGTCTCATCGCAAAACCCTTCGGCACCTAGCGCCCGCGTTCACGATGTTGTGATTGTCGGCGGTGGCGCGGCCGGGATTGCAACGGCGTCCAGCCTCCTCAAGCGCAATCCCAAGCTTGATATCGCCGTCATCGAGCCCTCCGAGGTGCATTACTATCAGCCTGGCTGGACGATGGTTGGCGCGGGTGTATTCGACAAGGATTTCACGCGCCGCACCGAAGCGCAGGTTATGCCCAGCCGCGTGACGTGGATCCGGGCCGCCGCCTCCGGCTTTGCTCCCGATGAAAACAAGGTGGTCCTCAGTGACGGCAGCGAAGTTCGCTACCGGGTCCTCGTCGCCTGTCCCGGCATCAAACTCGACTGGAACGCAATACCGGGCCTGGCCGAGACGATCGGCCATAACGGCGTGACCTCCAACTATGGCTATGATCTTGCGCCCTACACCAACCGGCTGGTGAAGGAATTCAGGGGCGGACGGGCGCTGTTCACCCAACCGGCGATGCCGATCAAATGTGCGGGAGCGCCGCAGAAAGCGATGTATCTCTCCTGTCATCGCTGGGAAAAGGCGGGCGTCCTGCAAGACATCGACGTCCAGTTCCACACCGCTGGCGCGGTGCTGTTCGGCGTAGCCGCCTATGTTCCGGCGCTGATGGAATATGTCGAGCGCTACGGGGCCCACCTCAATTTCGAATCGAAGCTCGTCGCGATCGACGGCGCCGCAAAGGTGGCGACGTTCGAACGCAAGGATGGCGAAGGCACCCGGCTCGTCGAGGAGCGCTTTGACATGATCCACGTCGTGCCGCCGCAGGTCGCGCCCGATTTCGTGCGCACCAGTCCGCTCGCGGCAGCCTCCGGCTTCATTGAGGTCAACGAGGCGACGCTGCAACATGTGCACTATCCTAATGTCTTTGCATTGGGCGACGCCTGCTCCGCCTCGAATGCCAAGACCGCTGCCGCGGCGCGCAAGCAGGCGCCGGTCGTCGCGGTCAATGTTCTTGCCGCGCTCGAGGGCAAGCCGCCGGCCGCCGAATATGACGGCTATGGCTCCTGCCCGCTGACGGTCGAGGCGGGCAAGATCGTCCTCGCCGAGTTCGGCTATGGCGGGAAATTGCTGCCCAGCTTTCCCAACTGGCTGATCGACGGAACGCGGCCCTCGCGCCTGTCCTGGCTTCTCAAGGATACGATCCTGCCGCCAGTTTACTGGCACGGCATGCTCAAGGGCCGGGAATGGATGGTCGCGCCGCACGCGATCAAGGCGGCGCACTGAACCATGCTTGAGCCGCTACAATATGCCCTCGGCGGCCTGTCGGGCGCACTTGTGGGCTTTGTCCTCGGGCTCGTCGGGGGCGGCGGGTCGATCCTCGCCGTGCCACTGCTGCTCTATCTTGTGGGGATACGCAATCCGCATGAGGCGATCGGCACCAGCGCACTGGCAGTCGCGGCCAATGCGCTCGCCGGCCTCTGGAACCACGCCCATGCCCGCACCGTCAACTGGCGATGCGGGGGCATTTATGCTGCCGCCGGCGTCGTCGGCGCGCTTGGCGGCTCGACGCTCGGCAAGAGCATCGACGGGCACAAGCTGCTCTTCCTGTTCGCGATCCTGATGATTGTTGTGGCGGTGCTGATGTTTCGCGGTCGCGGCGACCAGGGCGTCGAGGGCGCGCAGTGCAATCGGGAGAATGTGGGCAAGGTCGTCGGCTATGGTCTCGGCACCGGTGCCTTTTCCGGCTTCTTCGGGATCGGCGGCGGTTTCCTGATCGTGCCGGGCCTGATCGCTTCGACCCACATGCCCATCCTGCGCGCGATCGGCACCTCGCTTGTCGCGGTCGCGGCCTTCGGCCTGACGACGGCGCTTAACTATGCGCTTTCGGGCTATGTCCTTTGGGGCCTGGCTGGCGTGTTTATTGTCGGCGGCATTGTCGGAAGCGTGATCGGCACGCGTGCATCGCAGGTGCTGGCCGCCGAAAAGGGCCGGTTGAACAGCCTCTTCGCCGTCTTCGTGCTCGTCGTTGCCATCTACATGCTATTCAAGAGCTGGTTCGAACTCGCCAGCTGAACGGGGATATTCATGGACGCCATCATTCTCGCAAGGGCGCAATTCGCCTTCACGGTGAGCTTTCACTTCCTCTTCCCGGCCTTTTCCATCGGGCTGGCAAGCTATCTGGCCGTGCTCGAAGCTCTGTGGCTGAAGACCGGCAAGGGCGTCTATGCGAACCTGTTTCGCTACTGGCTGAAGATCTTCGCCGTCGTGTTCGCGATGGGCGTCGTCTCGGGCATCGTCATGTCCTACCAGTTCGGCACCAACTGGTCGGTGTTCTCGGACAAGGCGGGACCTGTCATCGGACCGCTGATGGCCTATGAGGTGCTGACCGCCTTCTTCCTAGAAGCCGGATTCCTCGGGGTCATGCTGTTCGGGATCAACAAGGTTGGGCGCAAGCTGCACTTCGTCGCGACGCTTGCAGTCGCGCTGGGGACTTTCATTTCCGCTTTCTGGATCCTGTCGGTCAACAGCTGGATGCAAACGCCGGTCGGCTATGAGGTCGGCGCCAACGGCCAGTTCCTGCCGGGGCCAAGCTGGCTGACAATCATCTTCAATCCCAGCTTCCCCTATCGGCTCTTTCACACAGTCCTTGCCGCCTATCTGACGACCGCCTTCATCGTCGGCGCGGTCGGTGCCTGGCATCTTCTTAAGGACCGCAGCAATCCCGGCGCGCGCAAGATGTTCTCCATGGCGATGTGGATGGCCGCCATCGTAGCGCCCATCCAGATTTTCGCGGGCGACATGCATGGGCTCAATACACTCGAGCATCAGCCAGTGAAGGTGATGGCGATGGAAGGCCATTTTCAGAGCCATCCAAACGGGGCCCCTTTGATCCTGTTCGGCATCCCCAACAGTGCTGAGCAGCGGGTGGATTATGCCATCGAGATACCCAAGGCGTCGTCGCTAATCCTGAAGCACGAACTCGATGCGCCCTTGAAAGGTCTCGATACCGTGCCGCAAGCTGATCGTCCGCCCGTCGGCATCGTTTTCTGGGCGTTCCGCGTGATGGTCGGCATCGGGTTCGCAATGCTCGGGATCGGACTCCTGAGCCTCATCGCGCGCTGGCGTAAAGCGCTCTACGACTGGCCGCTGCTGCACCGCTTCGCTGTGCTCATGGGGCCGTCGGGACTGATTGCCGTGCTGGCCGGCTGGATCGTGACGGAAGTCGGGAGGCAACCCTTTACGATCTATGGCTTGCTCCGGACCGCCCAGAGCGCTTCGCCGCTCGATGCCCCTGCGGTCGCCTCGTCGCTGCTGGCCTTCGTGATCGTCTATTTCACCGTCTTCGGCATGGGCATCTGGTATCTGCTTCATCTCATGAAGAAGCCGCCAGAGGCGCATGAAACCCCGCCGAGCGACGCGCCCATTCGCAGCGCAGGTATCACGCCCGCACCGGCTATCATCGAAGGAGCTTCGGCATGATCGACCTCACCGTCATCTGGGCCTGCATCATCGGCTTTGCGATCATCGCCTATGTCGTGATGGACGGCTTCGATCTTGGGATCGGCATCCTGTTTCCGTTCTTCAAGGTCGGGCAGGACCGCGACACTGCGATGAACAGCATCGCGCCCGTCTGGGATGGCAACGAAACCTGGCTCGTGATGGGCGTAGGCGGCCTGTTTGCCGCATTTCCGCTGGCCTATGCCATCATCCTTCCCGCGCTTTACGCGCCGATGATCGCGATGCTGCTGGGACTCGTGTTCCGCGGCGTGGCCTTCGAGTTCCGCTGGCGGGATCCGGCGCACCGTGCTTTCTGGGACACGGCCTTCACGACAGGGTCGGTTATCGCCACCTTTGCGCAAGGCATTGCGCTCGGGGCCCTGCTACAGGGCATCACCGTCGAGGGGCGCAGTTATGCCGGAGGCTGGTGGGAATGGCTGTCGCCTTTCAGCCTGCTGACCGGCGTCGGCCTGCTGATCGGCTATGCCCTGCTCGGCGCCTGCTGGCTCAACTGGAAGACCGAAGGCGGATTGCAGCGGCAGACGGTGACCTATGCCGGGCGGCTTGGAATCGGCCTGCTCATCATGATCGGCGTGATTAGCCTCGCAACGCTGCGGCTCGAAACGCAATATTATCAGCGCTGGCTAAGCTTCCCGGGCGTGGTAGCGACAGCGCAGGTGCCGCTTGCCACGCTTATCGTGACATTCCTCTTTTATCGCAGCCTCCGCGTGAAGCGAGATGTGCAGCCGTTCTTCTGGGCGCTCTCGCTTTTCGGACTGTGCCTGGTCGGGCTTGGCGTCTCGATCTGGCCCGATGTCGTTCCGGCGCGCGTGACAATATGGGAAGCGGCGGCGCCCGTCCGCAGCCAGTTGTTCATGCTGGTGGGAGCCGCGATCATGGTGCCGATGATCCTTGCCTACACGGCCTGGTCCTATTGGGTCTTCCGGGGCAAGGTTGGCACGGAAGGATATCACTGATGCGCCTGTTGCTGAGCCGTCTCGGTTGGTTCGTCGGCATCTGGGCTGCGAGCGTTTCCGCGTTGGCGCTTGTGGGCGGAATGCTCCGCTGGTGGCTACGATAAATGGCCCCTCGCCTTAGGTGAGGGGCCAACACTCAAATTTCGGTATTTTCAGCGAGGGCCAGCGCGTCCTCTACGTCGATCCCGAGATAGCGCACCGTATTCTCGCTCTTGCTGTGGCCGAGCAGGATCTGGACTGCCCGTAGATTGCCGGTCGCCCTGTAGATGATCGATGCCTTCGTTCGCCGAAGCGAATGGGTGCCATACTCGCTCCGCATGAGGCCGACCCCTGTCACCCATTCATCGACGAGCCGAGCATACTGGCGAGTGCTGAGATGCCCATTATGATCAACTCGGCTCGGAAACACATAATCGTCCAGCGTGCCGCCCCTTTGTTCGAGCCATGCCAGCAAGCTCGCTCGAGCATCTGGCAGCAGTTCGAACTGAACGGGCCGGCTCGTTTTCTGCTGCATTACGATCGCCCGCATTCGGATTTGCCCTCCGCTGACAAGGTCGCCGATCTTCATCTGCACCAAGTCGCAGCCGCGAAGTTTGCTGTCGATCGCCAGATCGAATAGCGCGCGATCTCGCAGCCGACGGTGCTGATTGAGGTAGAAACGGATTTCCCAAATCTGCTTCGGTTTCAGAGCCCGCTTTGCACCCACGGTCCTTCCGGGTCGCGTCCGTCAACGTGGTGTAAATTCGGGTGTGGCCAGCGGGCTGCATTTTCAGGCGGCCTTGGGTGTAATCTGTAGTGGCTGAACCTCCTCGATTGTTGGTGTGGCAAGGGCGGCCATGCCCTCGATCTGCATGTAGCGGTGCTGGAGTTGGTATTCGTCGTTCTGCTCGAGCAGGACGGCGCCGACGAGGCGGATGATGCTGTCCTCGTTCGGGAAGATGCCGACGACATCGGCCCGTCTCTTCACTTCCTTGTTCAGCCGTTCCAACGGGTTGGTGCTGTGAAGCTTGACGCGGTGCTGCTCGGGGAAGGTCATGTAGGCGAGCACGTCATGCTCGGCATCGTCCATGCAGGCGCCGAGCTTGGGCCAGCGGGCGCGCAACTGATCAGCGACCTGACGCCAGACCTGTGTTGCTGCGGCATGGTCGGGCTGGAGGAAGACCTGGCGGATGGCAGCAGCGACGACCGTGTTCTGGCCCTTGGGCACGTAGGCGAGCGCGTTCCTCATGAAGTGGACGCGGCAGCGCTGCCAGGTGGCGCTGAGCACACGGGTGATCGCCGCCTTGAGGCCTTCGTGGGCGTCGGAGATGACCAGCTTCACGCCGGTCAGGCCGCGGCGGGAGAGGTCCTTGAGAAAGCTCGACCAGAAGGGCTCGGCTTCGGAAGGGCCGATGTGCAGGCCGACGATCTCACGCCTGCCCTCGGTGTTAACGGCCACGGCGATTATCGCGGCGACACTGACGATCCGCCCACTCTCGCGCACCTTGAGGTAAGTGGCATCGAGCCAGAGGTAGGGCCAGTCGCCGGCAAGTGGTCGCTTGAGAAAGGCATGGACGCGCTCATCGATGTCCTTGCACAGCTTCGACACAGAGGACTTGGAGATGCCGGTCATGCCCATTGCCTGCACCAGCTCGTCGACGCGCCGGGTGCTGACCCCGGCGATCCACGCCTCCTGGATGACCGCGACCAACGCCTTCTCGACGGTCTTCCTGGGCTCCAGAAAGCCGGGAAAGTAGGCGCCGGTCCTCAACTTGGGAATTTTCAGGTTGAGCGTGCCGAGCCGGGTATCGAGGCTGCGGTCACGGTAGCCATTGCGCCAGGTCGTGCGCTCGCCGGAGCGTTCGTGCCGGCCAGCGCCGACGAGACCGTCGACATCGGCCTCCATAATGATCTGCAGCACGCTCTCGGCGATCGTGCGCAGGAAATCTCCATCTCCGGTCTTCGCCATCAGTTCAGCAAGCGGTAGTCTGTCGTCGGTCATCGGGATCAACTCCTCGGTGGGCGTGTGAAGTGTGGTAACTCCACCTTACCGATGAGCCCGGTGGCCACCGAGATCGAAATCGCATGGGGTGGGGCATGCCCCACCCCATGCGACAACCTCAATCTACACTGGAAATTACACCACGAGCGCGGACGCTAACCGGAGGCATCGTCGCGGTCGATCACCGCCCAGGGACTGCTGCGCGTCAGTGCGCCCGCCACCTTCGGCGTTCTGCACCTTGCCTCACTCATCCCTGCTTTCTCCGCACGTCATCCCGAGGTGACGATCGAACTGGGCTTCAACGATCGTTACGTCGACCTGCTGGAAGAGCGTTGGGATGTCGCCGTACGGATCGGGCGCCTCGCCAACAGTGCGCTTGTTGCCCGCAAGCTCGTGGCGATGCGCGTCGTGTTGTGTGCCGCCCCCTCTTATTTGGCGAGGAGGGGAACGCCAACTCGCCTGGCCGATCTCGGCGATCACGATTGTCTGGGCCACACCAACGCGTCGCTTGCAGGAACGACATCGTGGGCGTTCGGCAAAGACGGGACGATCAAGGTGCCGATCTCAGGATCGATGTGTTCAGACAATGGCGAGGCCTTGGTTCGCGCTGCCATTGCGGGCCAAGGG
The DNA here is from genome assembly GCF_008710155.1 of Sphingobium limneticum. Classification (GTDB taxonomy): domain Bacteria; phylum Pseudomonadota; class Alphaproteobacteria; order Sphingomonadales; family Sphingomonadaceae; genus Sphingobium; species Sphingobium limneticum. Next base: position 24,063 of record NZ_VYPZ01000034.1, on the reverse strand, counting down.
CTGGTCTATGGGCCACGCTTTATTGCGGCAGAGGCGCTTCGCGCCGGCCAGTTGAGCGAGCTTGAGCTGGACGAGCCGCCTATGATGCTGGGAGCGGCATATGCCATCACACACCCGACGCGGCGCCCCGCCGCCAAGACGCGGGCGTGGATTGACTTCTTAGCCGAAGCACTCCCCGCTCTTGGCACCGATTGGTGAGATGCCGAGCTGGCAGACGTCCCGAGTTTTCACCCGAGGACCGCGTCTGCTATCTCGAAACATCACGGTCTTTTACGATTGTAGATATCAGTGACCCAGCGAAAGCGACGCCCACAACCGCACATGGCTGGCATCGATAACGCCGAGGCTTGGTCCCTTTCAGTTGGTGCAGCGGGGGCCGCGGGCGCGGCGGACGTTGAGTGAGCGTGAACCGCATCACTGCCAACCCTCGATGACGATCTTGCCGCGTGCGGTAGTGCTCTCAAGCGCCTGGTGCGCGCGCTTGAGGTTCGCGGCGTTGATGGGGTAGAACCGTTCGGTGAGGGTGGTGCGCACCTCGCCGGCGTCCACGAGGCTGGCGATGGCCGACAGGATCTGACCCTGCGTTTCCATATCAGCAGTCTCGAACATGGACCGGGTGAACATAAACTCCCAGTGGGTCGACACCGACTTGCGTTTGAACGGTACGACATCGAGCGTCTTGGGGTCGTCGATGAGCGCAAAACGTCCCTGCGGGGCGATCAGCTCGGCGATCTGCTCGATATGCTCGTCGGTGTGCGTGGCCGAGAAGATGAAAGCCGGCGCGCCGATGCCCAAATCCGCCACTTGCCGAGCCAGCGGCTGGCGATGATCGATGACATGGTGCGCACCGAGCTCACCCACCCAGGCCTGCGTTTCAGGGCGCGAGGCCGTCGCAATGACGATCAGCTCGGGTACTTGGCGAGCAAGCTGGATTGCCATCGAGCCTACCCCGCCGGCACCCCCGACAATCAACAGCGCATGTGCTGCACCGGCTACAGGAGTACGCACGGACAATCGCTCGAAGAGGGCCTCCCACGCGGTGATCGCCGTCAGCGGCAACGCCGCTGCCTCTGCCCAATCGAGGCTGGCCGGCTTCTTCCCGACAATGCGCTCGTCGACCAGGTGCAACTCGGCGTTGGTCCCATCGCGGCCGATGCTGCCCGCGTAGAACACCTCGTCGCCCGGTTCGAAGCCGCGCACTTCAGGGCCAACAGCGCGCACGACACCGGCGGCATCCCAACCCAGGACACGCCAATCACCGTGGATCGAACCCGAGCCAGCGCGCACCTTCGTGTCAACCGGGTTTACCGAGACAGCCTTGACCTCGACGAGGAGATCACGGCCGGTAGCGTTGGGATCGGGAAGTTCGATATCGACGAGAGCTTCCGTGCGATCGATCGTTCCGGGCTGCTGGTAGCCGATTGCGCGCATGATAAATCCTATTGTCAGGGGCTGTATAGCGAACTTTGTCGCATACGGGATACGCACAAGCGACATCGCGGTTCGACATCGTCCTCAGGCTGGCGACGGCGTGGTTGCCGCTGCCGTCTTCCCCGTGAGGTCGGCGATGACCGCGCCGATCAGCGCCCGTAACCAGCGGTGTGCGGGATCATGCCGATAGCGGACGTGCCAAGCCATTTCCACGGGAAAGCTGCCAAGGTCGACCGGAGCCGGCAGGATCTTCAGCCGGGGGTCGTGCATCAGCCGCCTGCAGATGAGCGAGGGCAAGGTGGCGCAATAGTCGGTCACGGCCACCATCTCGGCTACCGCGAAGAAGTTTGTCACGGAGATCGCGACGTCGCGCTTCAGCTGCTGCTGCGCCAGCGCCTGAAACAAACCGGCGCGCATCCGTCCGGGCGGCACGATGTTGACATGCTTCATCGTCTCGAACTGCTCGCGCGTCATGGCATCGCCGACGCCCGGATGGTCGGCGCGGACGGCGCAGGCGAGCCCTTCGTCCATCAGGTGCTGGACGACGAGGTTGTCGGGCGGATCGACGATGCGGCCCAGCACGAGCGCCGTCGTGCCCGACACGACGCCTGTTTCCACAAGATCGTTGCCGAAGGGCGTCAGACGAAGCTTTATGCCGGGGGCGACCTTCTCCAGGCGCGCCACGATAGCGGGGACGAGGACGAACTCGACATAGCCGTTTGGCGCGATCGTGAAGAGCCGTTCGGCCTGTGCGGGGTCGAAGGCCTGCTGACCGAGGACCGCGTCGTCGAGCTGGGCGAGTGCCTCGGCGATCAGCGGTGAGAGTTCTAGCGCGATCGGGGTCGGCTGGATGCCGTAGCGCTCGCGGACGAACAGCTGGTCCTGAAGCATCAGTCGTAGACGCGATAGGGCGTTAGACAGGGCGGGCTGTGTCATGCCCATGCGCTCGGCGGCCCGCGTGACGCTGCGCTCCTCCATCAACGCGACGAAGATCGGCAGCAGGTTCAGATCGTAGCGCATACAGTCATCCTGTTAGCGTTATATCTGAAATCAAAAAGATAAACTTCTAGAATATGTCAACGAGGCCCATTTAGCGTCCATCGGTGATCGACGCCGCGAACATGGAGGTTCAGATGAGCAAGGGTCAGGTTCTCGTTCTTGGATCGAACGCGACGCAGATCGGTCTGCGTGGCGGCGGTACCGCGACGGTCGGTCAGTATCTCAACGAGACGGCGGTCCCCGCGCTGGCTCTGCTCGACGCCGGCTATGATATTGTTCTCGCCACGCCCAATGGGGCCAAGCCGCACATCGACGCCGTCTCCGTTTCGGTTGATCATTTTGGCGGCGATGAGACGGCATTCCAGCGCGCCAAGGACTTTTTTGCCAGCCACCCGGCGATGAACGACGTGCGTACGCTGAAATCGGTCGTCGACGAGGGTCTGGACGGCTTTGCTGGCGTGTTCGTGCCGGGAGGTCACGCGCCCATCGTCGACCTCATGGTGGACCGCGATGCGGGCACGATCCTCCGTCACTTCCACGCAGCGGCCAAGCCGACCGCGCTCCTCTGCCACGGACCGGTGGTCGTTGTCGCCGCGCTCGAGGATGCTCCGGCCTTCCGCAAGGCGCTGGAGGAAGGCGATGACGCCGGGGCGGCCGACCTGGCGCGAGACTGGATCTACGCGGGCTACCGCATGACAGTCTTTTCGGCGAGCGAGGAGAAGATCGCTGAGGAGCAAGTGCTGGAGGGCGAGCTCTACTTCGACATGGAAAAGGCGCTGCGGTCGGCCGGTGGCGACGTCTCTGTCACCGACAGGAACTTCGCTTCGAATGTCGTCGTGGACCGGGAGCTGATCACGGGTCAGAATCCGGCATCGGACCGGGCCATGGCCGACGCGTTGATCGAAGCCCTCGATCGCGCCGCTGCGTAAGTACGAGGATGACCGGCGGGGCGCTCAGGGTGCGCCCTCCCTCGGATATAGCCAAGACAAGGAACGGTGCCATGACCGCCAACGTGAAGATCGTCGCCGTCCTTACCGCCCGTGCGGATACCGTCGACCGCCTGCGCGCTCTGCTCGACGCCATGCTAAAGCCGAGCCGTGCCGAACCGGGCAATTTGCGCTACGATCTCTGGCAGGACCAGAGCGATCCGAACCGTTTCGTGCTCGACGAGCTGTACGCGGACGCGGATGCGGTCGCCGCCCACCGCGAGACGCCCCACTTCCAGAACTATCTCTCTCAGATCGGCGATCTGGCCGAGCGCGCCGCGTTCGTCCTCAACCCCGTCTCGGCGACCTGAGGGTGGTGCCATGGGCAAGCCTGAAGAATGGGTGGGTACGGCGCTGCTGGCACAACCGTTCTACAGAGAGGAGTTGCGGATGATCGGCCTGTTGGCACCTGCACTCCGCGTGGGACTCTTGGGCCTCATTCATCCACGCGGTTACCGCTGAGGCGGAGCCGCGATCCGGCGAAAAATCAACAACTGACTTGAAGGAATACAGTCATGACCCAGGGTATCGAAGGCAAGGTCATTCTCATTACCGGCGGCAGCACCGGCATCGGCGCAGAAACCGCGCGTCTTCTTGCGGAACGCGGCGCGAAGGTGGCCATAGCCGCGCGGCGCAAGGACAGGCTCGACGAGGTCGTCGCGGACATCGCCGCAATTGGCGGCACCGCACGTAGCTACGCGCTCGACGTCACCGACAAGGCGGCGGTCCAGTCCGTCGTTGCCGCAATCATTGCCGACTTCGGCCGCCTCGACGTGCTGATCAACAACGCCGGGCTGATGCCGATCCGTCCGATGGCCGAGGTCAACACCGACGAGTGGGACCAGATGATCGACGTCAATCTGAAGGGTACGCTTTACGGCATCGCGGCGGCCCTTCCCGGCTTTCTCGAGCAGGGCAGCGGCCACATCATCAACCTGAGTTCGGTTGCGGGCATCAAGGTCTTCGCACCGGGCGGCACGGTCTATTCCGGCACCAAGTTCGCCGTCAGCGCGATCAGCGAGGGCTTGCGCCACGAGGTGGGGGAAAAGGTCCGGGTCACGTCAATCGAGCCTGGAGCTGTCGAAAGCGATTTGAAGTTCACGACCTCTGGCGCCGCTGCCGAGACGGTGCTGGACTTCTACAAGCAGGCCATCCCGGCGGCATCGGTGGCGCGTGCTATCGCGTTCGCTGTCGAACAACCTGATGACGTCGACGTCAACGCGATCGTCATCCGGCCGACCGCACAGCAGTTCTGATTTCCACGAGGAGGCGGGCCGCGTGTGCTCCGCCTCATGGGGAACGTACCGGCCCGCTCGTGCGTTACTTTGCCGAATAATATCTGTCCGTTTCACTTGAGGAGTCATCTATGCCCAAACTTGCCCTTTATGTACCACTGAAGGCCAAGCCCGGGAAAGAGCGCGATGTCGCCAATTTCCTGACCTCGGCATTGCCGCTCGTTCAAGCCGAGCCGGGCACTCTGACCTGGTATGCGATCGAGGAAGGTCCCGGTGCGTACGCGATCTTCGATACGTTCGACACAGAGGAGGATCGGCAGGCCCATCTTGACGGCAAGGTTGCCGCCGCACTGATGGACAAGGCAGAAGAACTGTTTTCTGAACCGCCGCAGATTCACAAGTTCACCCTGCTGGCCGCGAAATAGCGGAGCGGTCGGCACCCTAAGCTGCCGTTTGACTGCAAGGTAAGGCTCGTGTTTCCATCCGCAGTGGATGGCCCGGCCGTATCGGGAAATGAATAAATGAATACGACAGGTCATCCGCGCTAGTGGATGACCTTGTCTTCTGCGCTTATCACATCTCTGAATTTACTGATAAGGCGCCGTTGATGTGTCGCGACGTGACGGCACCATTGGGCTGCGGCTGATTCCTGAGCACATCAATTCGGCGCGTTATTCGGTCGTCTGGCCCAGTCATTCAGAAAGCCGCCGTGAATCGCTCCCAGGATGGCCCAACGCGAAGGAACCTCTCTGTTGGCGGAAGGTTGAGTAAACTGCGATCACTTGAAAGGTGCCATGTCCTCTGCCGTTGCGATGAACAGGATCATGACCACGCTCTCGATCTGATGACGCGTTGAGAAGAGCCGCGAAAGGAAAAGATCCGTGAAAGCTGTCGTGTACAACGGGCCCAAAGATGTTTCTGTCAAGACAATCGATGATCCCAAGATCGAAAAGCAGACCGATGTTATCATCCGGCTGACCACGACCAATATCTGCGGGTCGGACCTTCACATGTATGAAGGCCGTACAAGTTTCGAGAAAGGCAAGGTCTTCGGTCACGAAAACCTTGGCGAGGTCATCGAAGTCGGCTCTGCCGTAGATCGCATCAAGAAGGGCGATCGCGTGTGCATGCCGTTCAATGTCGGTTGCGGTTTTTGCGAAAATTGCGAACGCGGTTTGACGGGTTTTTGCCTCACGACCAACCCTGGAACCGCCGGCGCAGCGTATGGCTTCGCCGAGATGGGTCCGTGGCAAGGTGGTCAGGCCGAGCTGATGCGCGTTCCTTATGCGGACTTCAATTGTCTGAAGCTGCCCGAGGACGCCGAGGAGAAAGAGGATGACTATGTCATGCTCTCCGACATCTTCCCGACGGGTTGGCATGGCGTCGAACTGTCAGGCTTCCTGCCTGGCGAAAGCATCGCGATCTACGGCGCCGGCCCGGTCGGTTTGATGGCCGCGCACTCAGCCGAAATCCGCGGTGCCTCTCAGATCTTCGTGGTCGATTCTCACGATGACCGCCTGAAACTGGCCGAGGCGATGGGCGCTATTCCGATCGACATGCGCAAGGGCGATCCCGCCCAGCAGATCCTTGACGCGACCGGCGGCCTCGGGACCGACCGGGGGGTCGAGGCGGTCGGGTATCAGTGTTGCGATCGCCACGGCAAGGAGCGCAGCAATTACACGATGAACTGCCTCGTCAAAAGCACGAAGGCCACCGGCGGAATCGGCGTCGTCGGCGTGTTCATTCCGGAAGACCCGAACGCGCCCGACGATCTCCAGAAGGAAGGCAAGATGGCGTTCGACTTCGGCAACTTTTGGTTCAAGGGCCAGAAGATCGGCACCGGCCAGTGCAATGTAAAGCACTACAACCGGCGACTGATGAAGCTTATCGAGCAAGGCCGGGCCAATCCTGCCCAAATCATCTCGCACCGACTGCCGCTTGATCAAGCACCAGACGCCTACAAGCATTTCGACGGGCGCGATGCTGGTTGGACGAAGGTCGTGCTCAAGCCGGGCACCTGAGCTTGGTCTTCGACGGAACAGGAAACAGATTATGACTTTAGAAGGCAAATCAGTTGCCATTCTGATCGCACCCCGCGGGACGGAAGAACCAGAATTCTCGAAGCCCAAGCAAGCTGTCGAGGACGCGGGTGGCAAAGTGACCGTGGTCAGTTCTGAACCGGGCAAGGCTCGCACAGTCAATAGCGATCTTGACGAGGGCGGCAGCTATACGATCGACAAGACGTTTTCCGAGGTGAAAGCCGACGACTTCGACGGACTTGTTGTGCCCGGAGGGACTGTCGGTGCCGACAAGCTGCGCGGCAGCGTCGAGGCAATTGGTTTCATCCGGGCTTTCTTCGATCAGAAGAAACCTGTTGCGGCTATATGCCATGCACCCTGGACATTGATCGAGGCGGGCGTGCTTGAGGGTCGCACCTTGACGTCCTACCCGACGCTGAAGGTCGATATCGAGAACGCCGGCGGTACATGGACCAATGAGGAAGTCGTGGTCGACAACGGCCTCGTTACCAGCCGCGATCCCAATGATTTGCCCGCCTTCTGTGCCAAACTCATCGAGGAAATCGCAGAAGGTGCGGGCGCATCGCTCGCAGCAGGGAATTAAGACGGGGTCGTTTCGACGAACCTTGTGAGGGCTCTTTCCCCGGAGAAGGTCCGCACAAAGCGAGCGTGGCGGATGGCCAGCGATTGGCCGTCCGCCACGCCGCGTATCACACGAACACGGCGCACCTGACGGGCACTCAAACCCTAGGGTCAGGACCCATTGATATAACCGGCTCGATCTGATCAATGGGTCCTGACCCTAGGTTGGCGATGGCATAAAATGAAGCCATAGGACTTGGAGCTACGGTTCCTAAAGAGATAGTTCCGACATCACATGCTCTTGCATTTATTAGACGATCGGTCTATTAAATCAACATGGATGTTGCCAATGTTCCCCGTCGCCGTGGACGACCCCCGAAAGCTGCGGCAGGTTTTAGCGAAACCCGCGCGTCGTTGGTGCGTGCAGGGCTGGTCAGGCTGACCGAGAAAGGCTTCACCGCCACTGGGCTGGACGAGATCCTGAAGGTGGCCGGTGTACCCAAGGGCTCATTCTATCATTATTTCGATAGCAAGGGGGCCTTTGGCACAGAGCTCATCGACCGATATGGGGCGTATTTCGCCGGCAAGCTGGAACGGTTCTTCAACGATCATTCCCGTTCCCCATTGGCGCGGATTGAAGCCTTCATAGCCGATGCGGAAGCGGCCATGGAACGCTTTGCCTATTCGCGCGGTTGCCTTGTCGGCAATCTCGGACAGGAGATGGGGGCGCTGCCCGAACCCTTCCGCCAGCAACTCTGCGACGTTTTCGCCGACTGGCAGCATCGCACAGCCGGGTGCCTGCGGGCCGCGCAAGCCGCAGGCGAAATCGGCTCTCTTCACAATGCCGATAACCTTGCCGCGTTCTTCTGGATCGGTTGGGAAGGCGCTGTGCTGCGAGCCAAACTCGAACGCAGCGGCAGCCCGCTTCAAACATTCGCAGAGGGGTTTTTCACAATGATCCGAACCTGACCCCCTTTTTTGAATAATACTAGTCGATCGGTCTAATTATTAGGAAGGAACCCAACCATGAGCATATTTCGTGCGGTCGTGATTGAGAAGAACGACACGGGCCAGACCGTCACGCTGAAAGATTTCAGCGAAGCCGACCTGATGGAGGGTGATGTCACTCTCCGAGTGACGCATTCGACGGTAAACTACAAGGACGGCCTTGCCTTGACCGGAAAGAGCCCGGTCGTGCGGCGCTTTCCCATGATCCCCGGCATCGACTGCGCCGGGGTGGTCGAGATATCCAGCAATCCCGACTTCCGGGCCGGAGATCGCGTTATCCTCAACGGTTGGGGCACGGGGGAAACGCATCTGGGCGCCTATGCGGAAAAGAGCCGCGTGAAAGGCGATTGGCTGGTGCCGCTACCGGACGGCCTGACGCCTGCCGAAGCGATGGCGATCGGCACCGCGGGCTATACCGCCATGCTCAGCGTGCTTGCCCTTGAGAAACATGGACTGAAGCCGACTGACGGGCCTGTCGTCGTCACAGGTGCGGCCGGTGGCGTCGGCTCGGTCGCGATTGCCCTGCTCGCCAAGGCTGGATGGCACGTAATCGCGTCGACGGGCCGGGCCAAAGAGGCGGACTATCTCAAAAGCCTCGGCGCGACCGAGATCATCGATCGCAACGAACTCTCTGGCGCCGGGCGGCCACTGGGCAAGGAGCGCTGGATCGCCGGCGTCGATTGTGTGGGATCGCATACTCTGGCCAATGTCCTGTCGATGACCAGATATGGCGGTGCCGTCACCGCATGCGGCCTCGCGCAGGGGATGGATCTCTCTGCCTCGGTGGCGCCCTTCATCCTGCGCGGTGTCTCGCTGCTCGGCATCGATTCCGTCATGTGCCCGAAGCCGCGTCGCGTTGAAGCCTGGGCACGCCTTGCGACCGACCTCGATCGCGGCAAACTTGCCGGGATCACCTCGACCATCCGTCTGGAAGATACCATCGCGGCCGGAGCCGACATTCTCGCGGGGAAGGTGCGCGGGCGTCTGGTCGTTGAGATCGATCGGAACTGATCAGATGGGGATGGAGCGGCGCCGGAGCGCGCCGCTCAGATCAGGTCGCGCAGTTCCTTCAGGAGGGCCGCGATATTCTCCTCGTGGCGCTTGTAATAGGTCCAAGGTCCGATGCGCTGCGAGGTCACCAGCTTGGCGCGCTGCAAAGCGGTCAGGTACAGAGAAACGGTGGACTGGGACAGGCCAGCCTGTTCCTGAATGATGCTCACGCAGACGCCAATCTGCTCAGGATCAACGTCCTGTTCAGGGTAACTTTTTCGCGGGTCCTTGAGCTTCGCCAGGATTGCGAGCCGGGCGGGATTGTCCAAGGCCTTGAGTGCTTCACTGATATCGATGCTCATGTTCGTTTATATAATTATATTTTGCAATATTGCAATATCTCACTAGCCATCCGGGCTCTGATGCCGCCAGGGTGCTGGAGTGGCAAGCGTTTCGGTTTCTGGCTTTGCCGAATGGCCGCGTTGAAGGCGACTAATGGACATATTCGTGTCGCGCCAGTCGACATCGATGATCCCGTTCGATTACCGCCGCTGTCGAGGGCTGCACGATCATCGTCAATGCCGTGCGCCTGCGTGGCGAAATTGAGCCGAGTGCGGTCCTCGATTTCCACGAGCGTATCATGAAGTCCGTGGCGGACCTTGGGCAGGAGCTTTCGATCCAGGTCGTCATCGTCGGTGGGGCCGGCACGGTGCGATTGCCGGACGGCCGCCGCTTCTGGCAATCTCCATCCTTTCCGCCGGTCACCCTTCCGCGCGGCCGTGCCCACGTCCTGTTGCGCGATCACCTGGAGGAGCGTGAGCACGCCTATGGATGGGCGTATCTGGTGCGGCCTCCGCGCTTCGATCCCGAGGGGCCACGCACCGGCCATATCGCCCGCTGGCCCGCACAGTTTGATGAATCAGATTTCCTGCGATCCTCGCCCAGCTACGCGGATTTTGCGCAGGCCGTGCGGCAAGCCGCACTGACGCCATGGCAAGGCGTCTGTCTGGTGGGTCGGAACGACACCGGGCAGCCGGCTTGAAGTCTCATTTCAAAACACGACCCAGGCAATGAAAGTCAGGGTCATTCCCTCGCAGCAACGCATTGCGTCCCGATCCGACGACATGGCGGCCCTCCGCGGTCGGCTGCCCCGATCTTCGAACGTGGCAATGATTGAGGGGGCACTGAAGGCTTGTCGCTCGGGACAAGAATGCTGGACGGTCGGTCGGGAGGATAATTTGCCTATGATATTCAGATGCTTACGCGGATTTCTGAGTACGGCGAGGCTCTCAACAGACCCTGCATCGCAATATCGCAACATCGCGATATTGACATTCCTCGATATAACTCTACTTTGTCAGCATCACTTCCGCACCAAAGGAGATGCACAGTGCTGATGCTAAACAAAACCGCAGCGACCTACGCTCCCGATGATAGCTATGGTCATTTCATCGACAACCAATGGGTCGATGGCGAAAATGGGGAGACGATCGAGAGTATCAATCCCGCCAATGGCGCCTATCTGACGCGCACCCCGAACGGCACGGCCGCCGATGTCGATCGCGCCGTCCAGGCCGCTGCCCGCGCCTTCCAGACCTGGCGCAAGACCTCGGTGACCGATCGAGCGAATGCGCTCCTCAAGATCGCCGATCTGTTCGAGGCCGATGCCGAACGCTTCGTCGTTCTCGAGAGCATGGATGTCGGCAAGCCCGTCCGCGAAGCCCGGCTCGACGTGTCGCTCGCGATCGACCATTTCCGCTATTTCGCCGGCGTGATCCGCAGCCATTCGGACGAAGTGGCGATGATCGATGAGCAGACGATGAGTCTGACGATCAACGAACCGATCGGCGTCGTCGGGCAGGTCATTCCCTGGAACTTCCCCCTGTTGATGGCGGCCTGGAAGATCGCGCCGGCGATCGCGACGGGCAACACGGTGGTCATCAAGCCGTCCGAGATGACGCCGGTCACGATCCTCGAACTCGCCAACATCTTCGCCCAGGTGCTGCCGGCCGGCGTGGTCAACATTGTCTCGGGCACTGGTGCCGTGGCCGGGCAAGCGATCCTCGACCATCCTCAGGTCGCCAAGCTGGCCTTCACCGGCTCGACCCGCGTCGGTGGGATTGTGGCGGAAGCCGCCGCCAAAAAGCTCATCCCCGCGACGCTCGAATTGGGCGGCAAGTCCGCCAACATCGTCTTCCCCGATGCCAATTGGGATCGCGCGGTGGAGGCTGCCGCCCTGGGCATCCTCTGGAACCAGGGTGAGGTCTGCGAGTCCGGCGCCCGGCTGTTCGTCCATGAATCGATCTATGATCGCTTCGTCGATGAACTGAAGGAGCGGTTCGAGAAGGTCCGCGTCGGCGATCCGCTTGATGAGAACACCCAGATGGGCGCGCAGGTTAGCCAGACCCAGACCGACCGCATCATGGGCTATATCAAGCTCGCCACCGAAGAAGGCGCGCGCATCCTGACCGGCGGCAACCGTCTGACCGGCAGCGGCTATGACGCCGGTTTCTTCATCCAGCCGACGATCATCGTCGATGTCCGCAACGACATGCGCGTCGCCCAGGAGGAGATATTTGGCCCGGTGGTCGTCGTGCTGCCGTTCAAGGACGAGGATGAGGTCATCGCGCTGGCCAATGCGTCGGACTATGGCCTGGCCGGCGGCGTCTGGACCCAGGACATCAACCGGGCGATCCGGGTGGCGCGCGCGGTAGAGACGGGCCGCATGTGGGTCAACACCTATCATGAACTTCCGGCGCATGCCCCGTTCGGCGGCTACAAGAAGTCGGGCATCGGCCGTGAGACCCACAAGTCCATGCTGGACGCCTACAGCCAGAAGAAGAACATCATTGTGAGCCTCAACGAGGCGCCCTTCGGACTGTACTGAAATCCAGTGGTTGCAAGCATTTTACTGCCTTGTGCGATCTATAAATCGCGATATTTAGGAGTAATGAAATGAAGAACTCGGTTCTTTTCGACAGCGTTGGATTAGGTCCGTACACCCTGCGCAACCGGATCGTCCTCCCGCCGCTCACGCGTTCGCGCAGCTCGCAGCCGGGAAATATCCCCAACGACCTCATGGCCGCCTATTACCGTCAGCGCACCGGCGCCGGGTTCATGGTGACCGAAGGTACGCAGATCGAGCCTCGCGGCCAGGGCTATGCCTGGACGCCGGGCATCCACAGCCCGGAACAGATCGCGGGATGGCGCAAGGTGACCGACACGGTGCATGCCGAAGGCGGGATTATTTTCCTCCAGCTTTGGCATGTAGGCCGTGTTTCCCATACCTCGCTGCAACCCGGGGGAGCAGCGCCTGTCGCGCCGTCGGCGATCGCCGCGAACGCCGTCAAGGTGTTCATTGAAACTGGCCCCGGTGAGGGCGCATTGGCAGAGCCGTCAATTCCTCGCGCGCTGACCACCGCAGAGGTCAAGGAGCTGGTGCAGCTCTATGCGCAGGCGGCACGCAATGCGCTCGAAGCCGGTTTCGATGGCGTCGAGATCCACTGCGCGAACGGCTATCTGGTGAACCAGTTCATATCCGCCCACACCAACCGGCGCGACGACGAATATGGCGGTTCCCTGGAGAACCGCCTGAGGTTCCTGCGTGAAGTGACGCAGGCGGTCGCCGATGTCGTCGGCAAGGATCGGGTAGGGGTGCGATTTGCGCCGTTGTTCGCGACCACCCAAGAGGATCGCGTCTATCTCGGCCTCGTCGAGGACGATCCCCACGCGACCTATATCGAAGCCATCAAGGTTCTCGAAGACATCGGGATCGCCTACGTCTCGCTCGCCGAAGCTGACTGGGACAATGCGCCTGAACTGCCTGAGACATTTCGCGAGGATGTGCGGAAGAATTTTAGCGGCAGGGTGCTCTATGCCGGAAAATATACCGCAGAGCGCGGCGTGCGAGTGATCGAGTCTGGCTGGGGCGACCTGATTGCATTCGGCCGTCCCTTCATCGCGAACCCTGATCTGCCCAAGCGCATCGCCAACAGCTGGCCGCTGACCCCGGTAGATCCGGCAACCATGTATGGCGGCACCGACAAGGGCTACACCGACTATCGCACCTACCAGTCGTGAGCTTGCGAGCCGCGTCCGGACCTCTGGACGCGGCTCGCGCTTCCGCCTGCGGCCGCCGGGAACAAGATGGCGCGTACCGATGAATACGAACGTCAGCGATACCCTGAAGGCTCTGGATAACCCGACCCGCCTCGCAATCCTCGGCTGGTTGAAGAACCCTCGCGAGAATTTTCCGGGGCAGGAAGTCGATCCCGAACAGGTCGGTGTTTGCGTGAGCGCCATCCAGGAACGGGTCGGCCTCTCCCAGTCGACGGTGTCCCTGTATCTGGCGTCGTTGCAGCGCGCCCGACTGGTCACATCAAAGCGTGTCGGTCCCTGGACCTATTACAAGCGCCATGAGGAAAACATCTCGACCTACCTAGAAAACCTTGAAGCCCTGATTTGACGATGCGCGTGCCGGAGAAGCTAACCATCAAGGAAATAAAGATGTATCAGCCCAATACTATTCCCTACCAGCAGCATCGCGGGTTCCGCTACACCTTCAAGGCTGGCCATCTTAGCCTAGGGCTATTCTTCCCTATTGAGGCGTTCCAGGGCGATGCTCCGGCCATGCTCAGCCAGGTCGAGCTGGCCAATTGCGCGGAAGAGCTTGGCTTCTCCACGCTCTGGTTCCGGGACGTACCCTTGCGCGATCCGAGTTTCGGCGACGTGGGACAGGTCTTCGATCCGTGGGTCTATCTCGGCTTCATCGCTGCCCGGACCTCAAGGATCGCACTCGGGACCGCATCGATCGCGATCCCGCTGCGCCATCCGCTTCATACGGCCAAAGCCGCCGCGAGCGTAGACCGGCTGAGTGATGGTCGCCTGCTCCTGGGAGTCGCCACAGGCGATCGCCCGGTGGAATTTCCCGCCTTCGGCGTAGACCCGGACCAGCGGGGCGACGTCTTCCGTGAAAATCTCGACATTATCCGCCGAGTGCAGAGCACCAGCTTCGAGCCGTTACAGTGGAGCCGTGGCCTGCTGGCAGGCGCCGACCTGATCCCGAAGCCTACCACGAACGAAATCCCCTTCTTCGTGACGGGGAACAGCCGCCAATCCCTGGACTGGATCGCGCGGGAGAGCAGCGGATGGATGACTTACCCGCGGCCGCCCCAGGCACAGCAACTGTTCGTGCAGAATTGGCGGGAGTCGGTCAAGGCGCAGGTCGGCGAGACCTACAAGCCGTTTTTTCAGTCGCTCTATATCGATCTCGACGCACATCCGGCCACGCCCCCGTCACCGATCCACCTGGGCTTCAGGCTGGGACGCGACCATCTGCTGACGCTTCTGGAAACGCTGGAAACGATTGGCGTCGATCACATCATCCTCAACCTCAAATATGGCCGCCGCCCCGCCCCCGAGGTGGTCGAGGAGCTTGGCACCTACGTCGTGCCCCGTTTCAACGCGCATCTTTAAATCATGGCGCCACGACAGCCGCCTTGCCTGATGACGCAAACGCCCGTCGTCACCAAGGTGCGGCAAGTTCATAATGGGATAGGTATGCGACGACATAGAATGAACAGGCAGAATGAAGCAGTAACAACATTCCCTAGATTTCTAAGTGGCCGATTTCCGATGACGGCTCTCATTCAAGTCTTAGCCGTTGCGAAGCATTTAAGCTTTCATCGGGCTGCCAGAGTGCTTGGCGTCAGCCAATCTAGCGTCAGTTCGAGGGTCAAAGCGCTGGAGGACGAGCTTGGTATCGTGCTTTTCGACCGCAACACGCGCGGAGTTCGTGTAACCGCGGCAGGACGCCGCTTTTTGGATCAGGTGCATGAAGCCCTGGGAATTCTGGACCACGCCGTCAAGATGGCGCGGACGCAAGCGCGCGGCGAAGAGGGAGAACTTAGAATCGGTGTTCATGCCCTATGTCAACGGCGGATCAAAAGTCGGCCATTCGGCGGCGTAAAACCAGGCCACGGTGTTACATGCCGGGGGGAGTGGCGTGAGGGCGTAGCCCGAAGGCCACTCCCCCCGGCATTGGCGTAATTTTCAGGGTCTGGTTTTGGCCTTTCGGGCCCGGCTGTGAGCGAGGCGATAGCTTTCGCCGTTCATCTCGAGGATGCTGACGTGATGGGTCAGACGATCGAGGAGCGCGCCTGTGAGGCACTCGGATCCGAAGGTTTCGGTCCATTCGTCGAAGGGCAGGTTGCTGGTGATCAAGGTGGAGCCGCGCTCATAGCGCTGGGAGATCAGCTCGAACAACAGTTCGGCACCGGTCTTGGAGAGCGGTACGAAGCCCAGTTCGTCAATGATGAGCAGCTTGTATCCGGCCATCTGCTTCTGGAAGCGCAGGAGACGCCGCTCGTCGCGCGCCTCCATCATCTCGCTGACCAGCGCCGCCGCAGTGGTGAAGCCCACCGACAGTCCTTTCTGGCATGCTGCCAGTCCGAGCTCCAAAGCTACGTGCGTCTTCCCGGTGCCCGATGGCCCCAGAGCGATGGCGTTCTCACGCCGCTCGATCCACTCGCAGCGCGCCATCTCGAGCACCTGCATCTTGTTGAGCGTGGGGATGACGGCGAAGTCGAAGCTGTCGAGGCTTTTGACGGCGGGGAAGCGCGCGGCCTTGATGCGCCGCTCGACCATACGACGCTCCCTGTCGATCATCTCCATCTCGACGAGACGGGCGAGGAAGCGGATATGATCGACGCCTTCAGCGGCACATTGCCGGGCGAGCTTGTGATGCTCTCGCAGGCACGTAGGCAGCTTGAGGGCCTTGAGATGGTGAGCGAGAAGAATCTCCGGTGCCTGATCGCTCATGCGGCCTCCTGCCTGTCGCAGAGCAGGCTCAGATAGGCTCTAGCAACGGTCTTCTCGACCGTGGTGCGAGGCAGGAAGGGATAGACGTCCAGGTCCAGTCTGGGCGGTACGCGTTCGACCCGGCACAGGACGAGGTGCTTGACGGCATCGAAGCCGATGGCGCCAAGGGCGATGGCCTGTTCCACCGCCGCCTGGAGATCGGCGACGGTGAACGTTTCCAGCAGGCGCAGCACCTGCACATATTCGCGCCTGCCATGTTTGTGCATGCGCCCTTCCATCAACCGCTGCAGCGTCCCGACCGCTTCGGGCAAATCCCAGCCCTGCAAAGGGGCGGCCTGGTCGCGTTGATCTTCTGCTCGATCAGCGGGAGATAGTGGAGCGGGGCGAAGATACCCGCTTCGCCGTATGGCGCTGCTTGCGCGGGACACCGCGATCCCTCTCAAGCCATCCATCGATGATCCCCACAAACCCGTCCAGCTTCGGGCGCTGCGGTTCAGACTGACGCCGGTAACCCGGCGGCGATGAAAACGACAGCATCTTGCGCACCGTTTCGCGCGACACATTGAAACGCTTCGCCGCCGCCCGCTGGCTCATGCCATCCGCGCAAGACAAACGGACCTGAAGATAAAGTTCCACGCTGTAGATCCCCACACCTCCCTGACTTGGCAGAAAGGCTTCAAGGTGGACGACTTTTACGCCGCCCGCAGCAGGACTATCCCGCCGCTAGCGTGGCCGAATATTGCTCCGCCGTTCTCACACGCATGAAGGCAGCAGCGCGCGAGGCGGTGGCACAGACGCTAGAGCGTGGCGGCGAGGTCCGCGCACCGCGCGTCCGCGAAGTCGAACAGCGCCGGGGCGAGACGCAGGATCGGCATCGCGCAGCGGCCGAGAAGACTGCAAAGGATCTCGAACGATAATCCTTGGGAAAATAGGGGCTATGGAAGGGAGTAACTGACGGTAGATTGGGCTACGAGATAATTTTCGTCTTGTTGCCATAATCGAACATCGACCGTGGTCAGGCGGCGGCCCAGCCTCAACAAGCGGGCGTCTGCAATGATCGTCTCCATTTTGCAGGCGCGGAGGAAGGAGATGGACAGACCGTTTGTTACTGCCATCTCCTTTCGCCCATGATGAGCGATAACCACCGCATAAGCCGCAACATCGGTAAGTGCCATGAGCGTTGGCCCCGATACGATCCCTCCGGGCCGAACCATGCTTGGGTTAGGATCAAGGGTCATGCGGACATGCCCAGCTTGAACATCGACCACGGCGCCAAGGGACGCGCGCGTTTCGCTCGGAAACGCGCCATCGAGAAATTCGGCAAGTTCGTTTAATGTCAGACAGGGATTCATGGCATCCAATCAGTTGAACAGTTTGGCCTTCAAGACACTCAATAGCTGTTGAGGTCGCTCCAACGGAATGAGGTGCCCCGTTTCTTCGATTATCGAAAGGGTGGCACCTTGGTCTGCCCCCACCGAGTGGACCGATTGGTTTGTTAGTGCATTAAGCTCATCGCCGCCATATCCGGACGGAGGTGGAGCGAAGGAGCACGTCAATCACGGGCAAAATCATGGCTGACGATGCTGATAGGCGAGTTGCTCACATCAATGGTGAGAGGGATCGCTTCGGGCCTCCCCGATACTCAAGGCGACTTTTCAGAACCGAAAGGTCGCCCACACTCCGTTGAACAACGAATCCGTGTAGCCGGCGCGTGTCAAGACCTTGCCGGCGCGCAGATATTCGGTCCGCAGCGTGAATGACAGGTTGGGCGTTGCCGACCAGACCGCATTCAATCGTGCCAGTTGAGCGACGCTGTGGCCCGTCACGTTCTGTGTGCCGGCGTAGGCGTTCAGGGCGGCGGACAGGCTCCAGACCAACTCCAGTGCGGGTGTCCAGTGCGCTCGTAAGGTTGTGGGCTTCCATAACGCCCACCCTCTGCCTCAATCACCACGCCGTGCAAGGTGGGTGGAAAACACCGCTTACGCAGCAATATCGGGCATCCGGCCTCAACCTGGTCATCGCGGCGATC
Source organism: Sphingobium limneticum (assembly GCF_008710155.1). Taxonomy (GTDB): domain Bacteria; phylum Pseudomonadota; class Alphaproteobacteria; order Sphingomonadales; family Sphingomonadaceae; genus Sphingobium; species Sphingobium limneticum. The sequence goes on along the minus strand of NZ_VYPZ01000034.1, from coordinate 5,966 downwards.
GTCTATTGGAACACGATCTACATGGACGCCGCCGCCCAGCACCTACGATCGACATCGGTCCCGGTGCCTGACGATCTCCTCGCCCACACGTCCCCGGTAGGCTGGGAGCATATTGCTTTTTCCGGCGATTCCCTCTGGGATCGCGCAGCCGCCTCCGCTGGTCGAAAGGCCCTCAATCTGCCGCCCGATAGCCGCGTCGCCTAAGCGTTCGCTGATTGTTCGCTCTTAGCGTTGTTTAGCGTACCTTCCACGCTATGCCCTCATCCTGACGCCGGATGCGTTGGCCGATCTCGATCGCATCGCCGAGCATATCGAAGCGGACAATCCCGCACGCGCGATCAGCTTCGTGGAGGAGCTGCGCGAGGTAGCCCGTCGCCTCGCCGATCTTCCCCAAGGCTTCCCTCTGGTGCCGCGATATGAGCGCTACGGCATCCGGCGCCGTTCCTATCGGCGCTATGGCATCCTTTATCGTCCAGAGCCCGAGCGCATCCTTGTCCTGCGCTTTCTTGGCCCCGGCCAGGATCATTACCGCGCACTACAGTTGGTGTGATCCCAACCCTATTGCGGATTGACCGGGGCGTAAGCGGGCCAATCGCGATTTTTCAGGCCGGGCAACGCCAGATAGCTTGGGCCATCGAGCAGCATTGTTATGCGGGTGTAACCGATCTTGAGCTGATCGAGCGGCACCGCTCGCAACGTCTCCTCGAGACCGGCATAGCGCTCGTCCGACACCACCACATAATTGATCCTGCCGGTCGCGCACTCGATCAGCGCCTCGACGACCCGGCCCAGGTTCATGCCGGCCTTGTCGTCGACGGCCATGCCGATCAGTCCGGTCGCAGTGAACAGGTTCGGGGTTTCCGATCGTTGGCTGGCGGTTTCGGCCGATCGGCCGCCATCTTCATATTTGGTCTGCTGCCCCAGCCATCGCCAGATACCGACGAGGTTCGTCACCATCAGAAATCCGTTGGTGGCGACCAAGGCCGTCTGCCCCGTCGCATAGCCGAGCGTCGTCCAGCAAACCGAGCTGACGCTGAACACGACGAAGCCCCAACCCGTCACGCGCGCGCCGAGATTGGAAGCTGTCATCATGGCCGCGATTATCGTCGCGATCGTGGCGATCCAACCCACGAGGCTTATCATGTCCACCCCCTCCCCTGTGGCGGGCTTACAGGCGGCTACAGGGCCGTTTTGAGATAGGGGGCGGTCAGACTGCCTTCCGCCTCCGCAACATCGCTAGGGACGCCGCTGGCGATGATTTGGCCACCCTCTTCCCCGGCCCCCGGCCCCAGATCGATGACCCAATCGACCTGTGCGATGGCGCGCATGTCATGTTCGACCACCACGACCGTATTTCCGACATCGACAAGACCCTGCAGGTGCCGCATCAGCCGATCCGCATCGGAGGGGTGAAGCCCCGACGTCGGCTCGTCGAGAATGTAGATCGTGTTCCCCCGCTGCGCGCGTTGCAGCTCCGTCGCGAGCTTGATGCGCTGCGCCTCGCCGCCTGACAGTTCCGTCGCCGGCTGCCCGAGCCGCAGATAGCCAAGACCGATTTCCCGCAGCACATCGAGCGAGCGCATGACGGATGCCTCGCTTGCGAAGAAGTCGCACGCTTCGTCCACCGTCAGCTCTAGCACCTGAGCGATGTTGCGGCCGTTCCATTCGACTTCGAGCGTTTGCGGATTGTAGCGACTGCCGTGGCAGGTCGAGCAAGGCGCATAGACGCTCGGCAGGAACAGCAGCTCCACCATGACGAAGCCCTCGCCCTCACATACCGGGCAGCGGCCCTGTGCGACGTTGAACGAGAACCTGCCCGGGCTGTAGTGGCGCCGGCGGGCAAGCGGCGTGTCGGCGAAGATCTTGCGGACATGATCGAACAGGCCGCTGTAGGTGGCGAGGTTCGAGCGCGGGGTGCGGCCGATCGGCCGCTGATCGACCCGCACCAGCCTTCGGACATACTCCATGCCGGCCACGATGCGGCCTTCGGTATCGTCCTGCGCGACATCGAGCAGCGGATCGACCTCATCCTCTTCAACGGCTGCCGAGCTGCCGAGCTGTTCCGCGACAAGCTCCGGTAGCGCTTGGCTGACCAGGCTGGACTTGCCCGATCCGGAGACCCCTGTGACGGCGGTGAAGCAGCCTATCGGAAGCTCGACGTCGAGGCTGTGAAGATTGTTGCGCGTCACGCCTTCGAGACGAAGCCATGCCTTGGCTTCACGCGGGGTCCGATCATGGGCGACGGGCTCTGCGAACAGATAGCGGCGGGTGATCGATTCCTCGACATCGGCCAGTCCCGCGATCGGCCCGCTGTAAAGCACTTCGCCGCCCTTTTCGCCGGCACCCGGGCCGACATCGACCAGCCATTCGGCATGGCGGATGACGTTGAGATCATGTTCGACGACGAACAGCGAGTTGCCGGCCGCCTTCAGCCGCTGAAGGATGGTCAGCAGGGCTTCGCCGTCTGCCGGGTGCAGCCCCGCCGAGGGCTCGTCCAGCACATAGACCACGCCGAAAAGCTGCGACGACAATTGGGTGGCGAGGCGCAGGCGTTGCAGCTCCCCGGAGGAGAGCGTCGGCGTGCTGCGGTCGAGCGAGATATAGCCAAGGCCAAGATCGATCAGTGGCTCGAGCCGTTCGAGCAATTCGCAGGCGAGACGCTGTGCGGCGACCCGCTTTTCATCGGAAAGATTGGGCGTGCGGCGCACGTCGGGCGCAGCCTTGTGCGCCGAACCTCCTGCCGCGACCCGCCGTTCGACCGCCGCATCGCGGGCCGCCTTGCCGAGGACATGGCCCTTCGGGACCGCCGCGGCGCCCCCATATTCGCCATGCGCGACGGGCGTGAGCAAGTCCCGGAGTTTCAACACCGTCAGATCGCCGAACTCGGCGATGTCGAGGCCCGCGAACTTCACGGACAGGGCTTCGCGCTTCAGCCGCTTGCCGTCGCAGGTCGGGCAATCGCGTCCGATGATGTATTGCGAGACGCGCTTCTTCATCAGCGCGCTTTTCGTGTTGGCGAAGGTCTCCAGCACATAGCGGCGGGCGCCGGTGAAGGTGCCCTGATAGCTCGGCTCCATGCGGCGCTTGAGCGCCGTCCGGGTCTGTTCGGGCGTCAGGCCCGCATAGACCGGCACCGTCGGCGCCTCTTCAGTGAAGAGGATCCAGTCGCGATCCTTTTTCGGCAGGTCGCGCCACGGCGTATCGACGTCATAGCCGAGCGAAACGAGGATATCGCGCAGGTTCTGCCCATGCCAGGCGGTCGGCCAGGCGGCGATCGCCCGGTCGCGAATGGTGAGGCTGTCGTCAGGAACCATCGTCTCTTCGGTCGCGTCATATACGCGGCCGATACCGTGGCAGGTTGCGCAGGCCCCCGCGACCGTGTTGGGGGAGAAATCCTCCGCATAGAGCATGGGCTGATGGCGCGGATATTCGCCGACGCGCGAATAGAGCATCCGCACCAGGCTGGAGAGCGTCGTCACGCTGCCGACCGAGGATCGCGCGTTGGCAGAGCCGCGCTGCTGCTGCAACGCGACCGCAGGCGGCAAACCGTCGATCGCGTCCACCTCCGGTGCGCCGGCCTGGTCGATCAGGCGACGGGCATAGGGCGCAACCGATTCCAGATAACGCCGCTGGGCTTCGGCATAAAGGGTGCCGAACGCGAGCGATGACTTGCCCGAGCCCGATATGCCGGTGAACACCACGAAGGCGTCGCGCGGTACATCGACGTCAATATTTTTGAGGTTATTCTGGCGCGCGCCGCGAACCTGCACGCAAGCGGGCGGCCCCGTATGCCCATGATCGGTGGCCGGCGTCGTCGCGTGAATATCCTTGCTCTTCAATTCAGTCGTCCTGCCTTATACGCCCGTGCGGCCCGTGGTTCATCACAGTCGGGTAGCAGATGAATGCATTTCCGACGCAATACATCCAACGGCCAGACTGGCCCGATGTTCGGCACCTTTGAAATATTTCTCCAGCATCAGACAAAGGTTACGACAAAACCATTTTTCCCGTTGGGTCGCGCGGCGAGGCCACACACACTCCGCTGGTAAGCGCCTGGGCCAGGCGGCCCTGGTCCGTGCCACTATCGGCATCTAACGACCGCACTTCGGCGCTTGTTACCCCATCGCGACGCGTTGCCCATTTGCCAGAGCGCGCGTCATCATGGCCGGGGTCGGGCCATGATGACGGCCGAGTTGTCGATCCGGGCGCTTCGCGCCGCTTCGGATCGGCGGGTCAGTAGTGAATGACCGTGCGGATCGACTTGCCTTCGTGCATCAGTTCGAAGGCCTCGTTGATCTCCTCCAACCCCATCGTGTGGGTTACGAACGGGGCCAGATCGATATCGCCTCTCATCGCGTCCTCGACCATGCCGGGGAGCTCTGTCCGTCCCTTGACGCCACCGAAAGCGGATCCCTTCCATACGCGGCCCGTGACGAGCTGGAATGGGCGGGTGGAGATTTCCTCGCCCGCGCCGGCAACGCCAATAACGATCGACTGACCCCAGCCACGGTGCGCTGATTCAAGCGCGGCGCGCATGACGTGGACGTTGCCGATGCACTCGAAGGTATGATCGATGCCCCAGCCCGTCATCTCGATCAGCACTTGCTGGATAGGCTTGTCATGGTCCTTGGGGTTGATGCACTCGGTCGCACCGAACTGGCGTGCCAGCTCGAACTTGGACGGATTGGTGTCGATGGCGATGATGCGACCCGCCTTCGCCTGGCGCGCACCCTGAATCGCCGCGAGGCCGATGCCGCCGAGTCCGAACACGGCGACCGAGTCTCCGGGCTGGACCTTGGCGGTATTGTGGACTGCGCCGATGCCGGTCGTGACGCCGCAGCCGAGCAGGCAGACATGTTCGGGGTTTGCCTCGGGATTGATCTTGGCGAGCGAGACTTCGGCGACGACAGTATATTCACTGAAGGTTGAACAGCCCATGTAATGATAGAGGGGCTGACCATTGTACGAAAAGCGGGTGGTCCCATCGGGCATCAAGCCCTTGCCCTGCGTTTCGCGGACAGCGACGCACAGGTTGGTCTTGCCCGACAGGCAGAAGTCGCACTTGCCGCACTCGGCGGTGTAGAGCGGAATCACGTGATCGCCCGGCCCGACGCTGGTGACGCCTTCACCAACCTCGACAACGATGCCCGCGCCCTCGTGGCCCAGAACCACCGGGAAAACACCCTCCGGATCACTCCCCTCCAGCGTGTACGCGTCGGTGTGGCACACACCGGTGTGCGTCACGCGTATGAGGACTTCGCCTTTCCGGGGTGGGGCGACATCGATCTCGACGATTTCGAGTGGCTTGCCCGCCTCGAAGGCTACAGCGGCGCGAGATTTCATGTTGGGAGACCCTCGTTGAGTTAAACTGATTGCTGGTGGGAGGCCGTTGCGTCAGCGCAAATTCGTCGACATTCTCATACTGGCAGGGAGTACCTTTAGTATACTCCCTGCCAGTATACAAGAGGTGTCCTAACGAGGATCTCAAACCAGAGAAGGCAGCAGGGGCTGGCTTCTAGACTAGCGCGACATCGCTTACGTGGAAGAAGAAACTCACCACGACGATGGCGGCAGAGCGGTCGCAGCGATGCCACATACCGCTCTGTCTAGCTTACTTGACCGCGAGAACATCCCAGCGCTCGATGACCGGCGGCGTGGCCAGAAGCTCATCGGCGTTCTGCATGAGTGCCGCCGCGATCGGACCGTTGAGATGTGCGGTTCTGTCGCCATCATTCTGAAAGGCGTCAAAGATCGCGAAACTGCTTGGTCCGAACTTTACAGCATACCAGACCGGAGTACCCGTTTCGGCTTGTGCCAACGGCAGCGCGTCCTTCAGAAATGAAGCGCCCCGGGTTTCCAGGAGGCTCCAACTTGTGAGAAGGAGCATCCGTTATGAGCAAGACAACCAACAAATTTTCACCTGAAGTCCGCGAGCGGGCGGTTCGTATGGTGGTGGAGCAGCGGGC
>NZ_VYPZ01000033.1 GCF_008710155.1 Sphingobium limneticum | reverse complement strand
ACACTGAGTAGGTCCATGTCGATCACTCCGATGCCTCCTGACTGTCAGCCAGGGGCGAGGAAAACATGGGTCAATTCTCAGTGAAAACTTATAACCCTCCCGGGTCACTTCTCAGTGCAACTCAACAACGTGTGCTTTCATCGTCAACCTGGAGAATGGCGCCGCTCTCCGGGCCGTGGCTGTCGATACGATATTTCTCGCCGATGGCGATGACCGAGAGTTTGCCGGCACGGTGAAGGGCCAGCATGCGCTGGATCGATTCATGCGGGACGGTCGCATAATCATCGACAAAAACAGGCTTGAAATAGCGCGAGAAGCGCTTGAAATCCCGATCGTCGAGATGAGGAACCAGCAACTCGATAACCTCGTGCGTCCGCAGGATCGCGTAGCGCCAGGCCACTGTATATTGGGCTTCATAATTTCGCTGCGCCTCGGCAAGGTTGCGTTCTGCCCAGATGAACGGATCGCTCGCCATACGCTCGGCAAAATAGCGGTCGCAAAAATCCTCCAGCGCAAGCGTCTCCAGCCCGACCGAGGCTGCATATTCGGGGTCGGCCAGAGCAAGCTCTTGCCGAAACAGGTCATAGGCCGCGTCGAGCATATTGCCGTCGTCCGCGTCGATGATGGCATCCAATGCCTCGGGCGTGCAGATGACCGGCGGCTCGTAGGGAATGGAAAAATAGAAATCGGCCTCGGGTAACAGACCCTTGCGCGACATCATGGTCATGTGAAAACCCTCTGTCCCCTCGGCTGGAGCGTAGGTCAGTTCGTCGCCATCTTCGACAAAGGCACCATGGGTGACCGCCAGTGCCACGGCTGCGTCGATCGCGCTGAGCGACGACCCCCGATGCCTATCGACACGGGCGGAACCTTCGCCAGCGCCGTCGCCGGCCATGGGCTCAGGAAATAGCCGGGTCGGACTTCGGGCTCGGCGGGCCACTGGTGTCCGGTCGCCAGAGCGACATGGTCGAACCGCTCCTGAAAGATGGCGCCGCGCTTGGGACGGATGGTGAGCGTCATGCCGTCGTCCGCACTGACAGCATCGAGAACCTTGCAGGAGGAGCGCACCGCGACGGTTACATCGTTCGCCCGAAGCCGCACGATCAGCGCCGCCAACTGGTCGAAGAAAAACTCACCGAGCGCGACGCGTGAATAGAAGGTGCGATCGTCGATCCCGCCTGGCTCGATGTCCAGATCGGTCAAGCGGTCTGCCGGCTGCCGGCGCAGCCAGTCGATCAGCGTCTCCTCGATCGGCGGTATCTCGACGCTGGCGATGTTCGACAGCATCGCCGGGTCGTTCCATCCGGGCCGATAGGGCGTGCCACGCCCGACATAGGCCTGTTCCTCGAAGATCGTGAGGTCGAACGGCTCTGTCGCGTCGCTCGCCAATGCGCGGAGAGTGTAAATGGCCGTCGGGCCGGAACCGACAAACGCAACTTTGGGTCTCATTCCGGCTTAAATGCTTGAGGCGGCAAAGTGACGACGGTGCTTCAAAAAAAATATTGGGTCAGAAAAAGTATGGCTCGCGACCGGGGAGGAGGCTGGGAACGAGAAGCGCGCCATGTGGATTATGGGAGATTGCGTCTCGAGGAGATCATCATGGCTGCACGCCCCTATTGGAAAGGCCAGATCAGGCTGGCTCTCGTGTCCATCCCGGTCGAGATATATTCGGCCACCAAGAGTGGCGCGACGATCGCCTTCAACCAGATCCATGAGCCCTCGGGCAAGCGCATCAAATATGAGAAAGTCGTGCCCGGCATTGGGCCGGTCGACCTGGACGAGATCGTCAAAGGTTTTGAATATGCCAAGGGCGAATATGTCCTGCTCGATGAGGAAGAGATCGAAGGCGTCAAGCTGGAGAGCAAGAAGACGCTCGAACTCACCCAATTTGTCGATGCCCAGGACATCGACATGATCTATTTTGAAAAGCCCTATTATGTGGTGCCGGCCGATGACCTTGCCGAAGAAGCGTTCATCGTGTTGCGCGAAGCCCTGCGCCGTAGCCGCAAGGTCGGGCTGGGCCAGCTTGCAATGCGCGGGCGGGAATATGTCGTGTCCATCAAGGCCTGCGGCCGCGGCATCGTCATGGAGACGCTCCGCTATGCCGACGAGGTCAACAAGGCGGCCAGCTACTTCCGCGAGATCGGTGATGCTGATCCCGACGATGAACTGCTCGATCTCGCCACGACGCTGATCGACAAAAAAACGGGCAAGTTTGATGCGACCGACTTTCGCGACCGCTATGTCGATGCGCTGAAGGAACTCATCGAGCGTAAGAAGAAGGGCAAGACGCTGAACATCGAGAGCGAGGAAGGCGGCGCTGATCCTCGCGGCAGCAATGTCGTGGACCTGATGGCCGCGCTCAAAAGCTCGCTTGGCGGATCAGGAAGCGGGAAGACGGTCGCAAAGAAGGCCCCGGCAAAAGCCACGGCCAAGGCGCCTGCGAAAAAGGCGGCTGCGAAGGCTGCCGGGAAAACCACTGCGCGCAAGCGGGCTTGACGGGTGGCAGAGGCAATCACCTATGACGCTGGCAATGATGACGATGCTGGCGCCTTTGCTGAAGGCGCTATCACGCTATGGGGAAATCTCCTTGCCCTCATGGGAACGCATCTCCTTGAAACTGGCATGGCGCGGCAGGAGGTTCTCGACATGCTGACGATTCTGCACGAGACCAATGAGGAAACAATTCGATCGCCGCGCGCCCGGGCAGTTGCGGCGCGGCATCTGATGTCCGTCTACGAGGCTCTGGGCAAGGCTTGAGCCGGTCCAGCCATTGAACCCAATCGCTTCGAGCCTGGTGAACGTGCGGCATGTCGTGAAGGTGTTGCAAGATGGCGGATGACAGTCTCGGCGATAAATTGCGGGCAATGGCCGATCATCGTGGGCTGAAGCTGGTAAAGTCGAGGCGGCGCAAACCAGGCACCGGCGACTATGGGAAGTTCGGCCTGACCGACATGGCGGGAAAGCCGCTTTTGGGAATCGGCGAAAAGGAACTCACGGCTTCGCCGGAAGACATTGAGGACTATCTGCGAGCAGGCGCTACCAGCACGTGGAAGGCTTCTGCGGACAGCACTCCAGAGCGCCCCGCATCGAAAAAGAAGCCTGAATCGGTGGATCAGGAGGAGGAAGATGCTCCGCCAGCGATCAGGCCGCGCGCCAGGCGCACGTCGCGGACCAGGGCTGGAAAGCAAGATCCAGTACGCGAGAAGGCCGCGTCTGGGCGCGCAGTGCAGGCCTCGCGCACTGCGTCCAGGAACTTAGAGGTCGACGAGCCGGTGACTTCAGCGCGTCGCTCCCGATCAGCGCCTCCGGCACCGGCGCCACCCGAGCCAGAGTTGCGCATACGGGCTGGCAAATCTGCGGATGCTGCCGCGCTGGCGCCCTTGCTCGCACAGCTGGCCCATATCGATATCGACGAGTTGGCCATCGCGCGTCATCTTGAGGCTGCCCGCAAAGCCCGGGGCGGCATGGCGGTGGCCGAATATGGCGACCTTGTCGGTTTTTGTGCCTGGGCTGTCCTTCACACCGTGCAGCATGGCGCCATTGGTCGCATCACTCTGCTGCTGGTGGATGAACGGCGTCGCCGCCGCGGCGTCGCGACCGGCTTATTGGAGGCCGCGACGACAGCATTGCGCAAAGCGGGCTGCAAACGCCTTGAAGTGATGAGCGACATCGAGATCGCCAACGCACATGGTTTCTTTAGGGCACTGAAGTTCGAGCAGACCAGCTATCGCTTCGCTCGCGACATAGATTTGGCGGACTGAGCAGTCCGGCTGTGATCCCGTCGCTGTCACGGGGAACGAGTCATCCCACTGAGGATTGAACGGGAAAGCGACCGGATCCCGCATCATGGCCAAAGCGCAAACCAAAGCGAAGGAAGACAGTCTCGCGACCTATCGCGCGAAGCGGGACTTTGCCCTGACCGCCGAACCGTCCGGCGCAAGCCATCCTGCATCAGGCAATGGCTTTGTCGTCCAGAAGCATGCGGCAAGCCGGCTCCATTATGATTTTCGGATCGAGCTGGACGGCGTTCTTGCCAGCTGGGCAGTGACACGAGGACCCAGCGTCAATCCCGATGACAAGCGCCTTGCGGTGCGGACCGAGGATCATCCGCTCGATTATGCCCGGTTCGAAGGCACCATTCCCAAAGGGCAATATGGTGGCGGCACTGTCATGGTCTGGGACAATGGCACATGGGAATCGATCCCGGGCAAGGATCCTCGCGAGACGTTACCCGAGGGCCACCTTCACTTCATCCTGCACGGACGCCGGATGCAGGGAGAATGGATCCTCTTCCGTCTGAAACCGCGTGGCAAGGAAAAGGGCGAGAACTGGATCTTGCGCAAGGTCAACGACGGTTTTGCAGGCGGCTCTGACGATCTGATCGGCACGCATCTCACCAGCGTCGACAGCGGGCGGACGATGGAGGAGATTGCCGCTGGCAAGTCTGTTCCGATGCGTAAAGCGACCACAACGGGGCAGCCCGCCGAGACGCGCAAGCCGGCGAGAAAGACAAAATCTGCTGCTGGAAAACCCCCAGCGTTTCAGCCTGTCCAGCTGGCGGCGCTCGTCGATCATGTGCCGACCGGCAATGCTTGGCTGCATGAGCTGAAATATGACGGATATCGCACATTGCTGGCGATCGGCGGCGGCGAGGGCAGGGCCTATACCCGCTCCGGCCTCGACTGGTCTGACCGGTTTTCCAGGCTGATCGCTGACGCTGTCGCACTCGACGTGGAAAGCGCGCTGATCGATGGCGAGGCCGTCATTGTCCTGCCCGATGGCCGCACCAGCTTTCAGGCGTTGCAGGCGGCTCTTAAGGATGACCCCGGTAAGATCGATTATTTCGCGTTCGACCTCCTTGAGCTTAACGGGGAGGATCTGACCCAGCGGCCGCTGGTTGAACGCAAGGAGCTGCTTTCGGCCCTGATCGGTAAGGGCGCTGGCCATCTGCGCTACTCCGACCATATCGTCGGACGCGGCGAGCAATTGTTCGACAGCTTCTGCGGCGCGGGGCTTGAGGGCGTTATCTCCAAGCGTGCCGATGCCCGCTATTCCGGCTCCCGTTCGGGAAGCTGGGTCAAGACCAAGTGCATCCGCCGCCAGGAATTCGTGATCGTCGGTTGGCTTCCGTCGGACAAGCAGCGCGGCTTTCGATCGCTGCTGCTGGGTGTCAACGAGCATGGCAGGCTGCGCTATGCAGGCAAGGTCGGCACGGGGTTCACGGGCGACGAGATGGAGCGGCTGATGGAGATCATGGCGCCGCTCGAGCAGACATCTCCAACGGTGGAGGCCCCGCGCGCAGCCGTGCGCGGCGCGCATTGGGTAAAGCCCAGGCTGGTCGCGGAGATCGCCTTTATGGAATTCACAGACGAGGGAGTGCTCCGCCATTCCAGCTATCTGGGGCTCCGGGAAGACAAGAAACCGGAAGCCGTCGTGCTCGAAGTTGAGGCGCCGGTTGCGGTGGCGGCCGCACCGAAGAAGTGCAGCGGGATCAAGGTCAGCAACCGCGATCGGGTGATATTTCCTGAGGGTAAGCTGACCAAGGGCGAACTTGCCGATTATTATGAGGCCGTCGCCGAAATCATGCTGCCCTGGACCGGAAGTCGGCCAATCAGTCTGGTCCGCTGTCCACAGGGCCGGGACAAGAAATGCTTCTTCCAGAAGCATGACGCCGGCAGCTTCGGGGACGACGTCAAACAGGTCGCGATCCTGGAGAAGGACGGCCATGAGGAATCCTATCTTTTCGTCGATATGCCGGCTGGCCTTCTGACCTGCGTTCAGATGGGAACCATCGAATTTCACGGCTGGGGTGCGCGGATCGAGGATGTCGAGAAAGCCGACCGCCTCGTCTTCGACCTCGATCCCGATGAAAGCCTGAAGTTCAAGGATGTGGTCTCGGCTGCCTTCCATCTTCAGGATGTACTTGGCCAAATGGGGCTGGCGACATTCCCGATGGTGACGGGAGGGAAGGGGGTGCATGTCATCGCGCCATTGACCCCCACAGCGGAGTGGCCGCAGGTGAAGGATTTCGCGCACCGCTTGCCACGGCGTTGGCGCAGGCAGAGCCCGAGCGCTTTACGGCGGCACTCGCCAAAGCCAAACGCACGGGCCGGATTTTCATCGATTATTTGCGCAACCAGCGCGGCGCGACGGCGGTCATGCCGTATAGCGCCCGCTCGCGGCCGTTTGCGCCAATCGCTGTGCGGCTTACATGGGACGAGCTCAAAGACCTCGACACGCCTGCACACTGGCACATCGGCGACGCTGCGGAGATGGTGAAGCGCGCCCGATCCAAAAATCTGGCGCATTGGGGTCGGGCCGATCAGGTCCTGCCTGACCTGTGAAGATCGCGACCTACAATGTGAACGGGATCAACGGTCGCTTGGCCGTGCTGTTGCGCTGGTTGGCGGAGGACCGGCCTGACATCGCGGTGTTGCAGGAGTTGAAGGCGCCGGATGAGAAATTCCCCCTAAGCGCCATCCGCGAGCTTGGCTATGACGCGATCTGGCATGGGCAGACAAGCTGGAACGGGGTCGCCATTCTGAGCCGCGTTGGCGAAATCCATGAAACCCGTCGTGGCCTCCCCGGCGATCCGGACGACAGCCAGAGCCGATATCTGGAGGCGGCGGTCAATGGCATCCTGATTGGTGGCCTGTATCTGCCCAATGGCAATCCCCGGCCAGGGCCGAAATTCGATTATAAAATGCGGTGGTTTGAGCGGCTGATCGACCATGCGGCAGGGCTGATCCAAACAGGGCTTCCGGTCATGATCGTTGGCGATTTCAACGTGATGCCGACAGAGCGTGACGTGCGGCGCCCGGAGCGCTGGCTCAATGATGCATTATTCGCGCCGGAGGTGCGATCGGCTTACTTTCGGCTTCTCGATCAGGGTTGGACCGACGCGCTGCGGACTATCCATTCTGACGAGACGATCTACACCTTCTGGAAATATTGGCGGGGAGCATTTGAGCGCAACGATGGCCTGCGGATCGATCATCTTCTGCTCAGCCCGGTGCTTTCAGAGCGGTTAGTCGATGCGCAGGTCGACACCCATGTACGCGGTTGGGAAAAGAGCAGTGACCATGCGCCAGCTTGGGTAGAAATCTCCGACTGAGGCCGGCAGAATCCGGGAGTGTGTTAATAGTGCCATCGCGATCAGGTAATTCCGCGCGTTTTGGGACGCTCGAGAATGTCGGCTTTAGAGTATCAAGCCCGAGAAAGCGGCCATCTGCCCTCCTCAAGGCAAAGTTTGCGGCGCGAGCACGCCAATCAGGCGAACACGCTGCCCTATGGGCATTCGGGTTCGCACCTATACGCAGTGCGCTTACGCTGGAAATTGGCGAGGCTCCGGAATTCGATAAGTGCTCCGCCAGACAAACATGATACCGGATGCACTCGCCTACACGCCTGAACGTCGCTTAAGCCCCCGCGAGCCCGCGAACCTCCCCTGCACAGTCAATTGGTCCGCTTGTACGAGTTCGTCACAATCAAGAATATATCGATCTATGGCGCGCAATGGGAAGGATTCGACTTTTCATCAGCCGGAACGGCGGTGACGATCGGCGTCGATGAAGTCGTAATCTGCGCATCAATCATCTGGGCGGACGGCGCGAAATGCGGTGTTCTGCTGGAGCATGATGTGGATCCTATTGCGTTCATTCGCCAGCATTCGATCCGGCCGATAGGGCACTGTGCGCCTGCGGTCGGAAAGATGACGGAAATCGATGTACCCAGCATCTTTTGATCGATAGCTCCCGCAGGCAACAATGAACGACAGCTAGGGTAGAATATCCTCAGCAGGGCCCGGAGCTCGCAAAGTCTGCTCGATGAGAGTCGGAATGAGCGGTAACAGCTCGCGTGCCAGAAAGCCTACCTCGCCGATTGTTTGGGCAAGGATGTTGCCGGCCTTTCCATGGATCCAGGCGCCCCAGGCGGCCGACTGAAGTGCAGTCGCACCTCGAGAAGCGAGACCTCCTATGAGGCCAGCCAGCACATCGCCGGAGCCTCCCGTGCCAAGCCCGACGCAGCCCCCCTCATAAACGAGACATTGGCCGTCAGGTTTGGCCAGATAGCTGATGTCTCCCTTGAGGAGGATGACCGCGCTCCATCGCGCTGCCATTTCGGCGGCTATCGCTGCTGGCTTCGCATCGACCTCTTCGATTGGCAGGCCGCTCAGCGCCGCCATCTCTCCATGGTGAGGCGTGAAAATCACATCCTTGCTTACTCGCCACCGTGATGGGTCGAAGTCACGCAGTGAAACCAGAGCCGCAGCGTCGAGAATGAGACTGCCAGGAAAATCGAGGCTATCGAGGAGATTGGCAATAAAAGCCCGCGCACCTTTGCCCGTGCTCATGCCTGGTCCCAGAACAAGCGTATCGCAGGCCGTGATCCGATCCTTCAATATTTCCGCTGCCGCAGGGGCGATTTCTCCGTCTTCATCGGCGGGCAGGGCAATCATGGCTGCCTCCGGGAGGAGCACGCCCAACGACAGCGCCGAAGACCGCACGGTCGCCATCTGCAGCTTTCCAGCACCTGCGCGTAGCGCGGCTTCACCGGTAAGGCGAAGCGCACCGGGCACAAATTCGGCACCTCCAACCACCAGGACGCGACCGCGACTGTTCTTGTCGGCGCCTTGCGCGATCGCCGGCAGCGGATGTCGCTTCAGCCACGCCTCGTCGAGTTGGTGGCAACTCATCCGCGTGCACCGGCTATGGCATCGGGCGCGCGGGTCACGGGCGTGTCGTCCTGCGCGACCGGGGCCGTCACATTATATCGACTAAGAATTAGCCCTCCACCCTTGGCCTTGTCAGCGTCGAATGCATATTCAGTGATGGCGCAGTTGGCGACATCGCCTTCACGGTCGACTTCCAATATCTCAGCCTCGGTCATGCCTTCGATGATGTACCGCAAGCACAGCACAACCACCTGATGGGTGAAGATCACCACATGCCGGTCCGCATGATGCAGCGCGATCGTATCCATGACGGAGCGCAGTCGCAGAATGACATCGCACCAGCTTTCGCCCCCTGGAGGGCGATGATAGAATTTGCCTAGCAGCATGCGAAATTCTGCTTGCTGCGGCTCGATGCTGCTTATCCCCATAGATGTCAGCCCATCGAGGATGCCGAATTCCTTTTCCCGCAGCCTCTCGTCAAAGCAGATGGGCACATCGCCTGCGCAACCTCCGGCCTGACGGAATAGATCGGCGGTCTCGCAGGCGCGGCGATAGGGAGATGCAAGGAGAACATCTGGACGCTCATGCGGTGCCTCGCCGGCATACCAACGTCCAAGCGCTCCGGCCTGGTCGCGGCCCAGGTCGCTCAGGGGCACGTCAGCATCTCGCTCGGACAAATCTATGCGATCGACATTGGCCTGCATGGCTGCATCCCGCGCGACGTTGCCTGCGCTCTGACCATGCCGAACGACCGTCAGTTTCCTCGGCCAATGCATCTGCTTCACCGCTTTTCTCCTTTGCGAAGAAATGGATGGGCTGGCCAAATGATCCCCTTTGCGAGCGCGGGCATGCAGCCCGATCAAGGATATTTCTCTGCTCCGTTGAGTTCACCAGTATGAGAGGAACATATTAGCCGGGAATCACGCATGCGCGATGATGTCGAAGCGCTGACGCTTATGGCGGAGGAAATTTCGCTTCTCCGCGATCTTGCCGCGCAGGATAAAAGCGATCCAGGCTGGATCCTGGTCCGAGCCTGCGCAGATCATATGTGTGAGATCATGGATCATTTTGCCGGCACTCAATGGCATTTGAGTGGCGAAATGCCCTGGTGGCGCACATTCCAGAAAAAGCCCTGACCCTGTCCTGATCTGGAGTCGCAGATCAGGGAAGCCTAGTTTCCAAGGTCAGGGATATAACGTCCGAGCATGGGGTTGTTGGAAGACTGCGCTCGGCAGTTCCTCCAAAATCCGTGAGGCCCAATGGCTCGCTCGCATCAGACCTATTTTGTGAAGATCCATCCCACCCAGTCCAGTGCACTGAACAATGAACATGACAAAGCCTCACGGAGCGAACTTGCCCGCAGGATTGCCCGGCTCGGCGATGCGAGATTTGTCGATCATGACATGTCGGGTGACCAACAGCTTTCAAGCGGCCAGCCGGACACACTTTTCATTCCGACCGGCACGATCGATCTCTCGACGGCAAGAAAACTGGGCATCCAGACTGAGAGCCAGATCTACGGTGGCGTCGTGCCGCTTCCCTTTGTCGGGAGCAAGGTCATAACGCATCCGGCCTTCGGGGACGCCCCCGCAATCCCGGCCGGATGGCGCGCTGGACTGGGCTCGGCTCTTGCTCCTCACGTTCTTGCGGGCTGGTCGGCCTTCACTCTCGATGCGGTCCGCGCTGCCGCTGTTGATATGCTCGGGCATACGGCGATCCGCCTGAAGGAGGTCGAGGCCACTGCCGGACTAGGCCAGTTCGTCGCGACGTCGGTCAAGGAACTGGACGAAGCGATGGCCCAGATCGACCAGGCTGCCATTTCGAAGCATGGCGTGGTGATCGAGGAGAATCTTGATGACGTTGTCACCTACAGCGTCGGTACGACGCGCCTTTTTAGCGAGGCGATTTCCTATTGGGGCACGCAGCGGCTCACCACGAACAACAGCGGCGCGACTGTCTATGGAGGCTCGACCCTTCATGTCGTGAGGGGCGGTTTGGAGCAGGTTGCGAGCCTGGGTCTGGCGGAAGAATTGCAGCAGGGAATCGATAAAGCGATCGCCTATGACGCTATCGTCTCACGATTCTATCCGGATTTGCTGGCGTCTCGCCGCAATTACGATGTCGCCGCAGGCGTCAACTCCTACGGGGAACGTCGCATCGGGGTGCTCGAGCAGAGTTGGCGTGCCGGGGGCGCAAGCGGCGCGGAGATCGCGGCGTTCGAAGCCCTGGCGCGTGATCCCGGCCGCTCGGCTGTGACATGCATGACGATGGAGATTTATGGCGAGGTCGATGCCGCTCCGGACGGCAGCATTATCTACTATAGCGGTGTCGACCCCGTGGCAGGACCGATGACAAAATATGCGATGGAGCTGGAATGACAGGCAGTCGGCTATCCTTTGACGTCGAGGGCGAGAGCCTGGAAGCAACCTTGTTGTCGCCCGACAAGCTGGTCCCTGGCATTCTCTTCATTCACGGATGGGGCGGCTCGCGCGAACAGGACATGGTGAGAGCCGCAGAGATCGCCCAATTGGGCTGCATCTGCTTCACCTTCGATCTGCGAGGCCATGCCAAACATGCCGAAGAGCGCAATGTCGTGACACGGTCGCACGGTCTTGCAGATGTGACGGCGGCCTATGATTATCTCGTCAGGCAGGAACAGGTCGATCCGTCGGCAATTGCGGTCGTTGGCACCAGCTATGGTGGCTATCTCGCGGCATTGCTGACTGCGGCTCGCCCGGTCAACTGGTTGGCGCTTCGCGTTCCTGCGCTCTATCCTGACGAACATTGGGATGTGCCCAAGGCGAAGCTCGACCGCGATCTCATCAATGCCTATCGGGCGCGCTTTCGAACAGGTCGCGAAGACAAGGCTTTGGCCGCCTGCGAGCGCTTTGCCGGCGATGTTCTGATCGTTGAATCGGAACATGACGATTATGTGCCGCACGCGACCATCAGCTCCTATATGTCGGCGTTCCACAACAGCAATTCGCTGAGCTATCGTATTCTAAAAGGCGCTGATCATTCGCTGCGGGATGAAAGCGGGAGACGGGCCTACAACCAGTTGCTGCTCACCTGGATAGAGGAGATGGTCCGGGGCGGCCGCCGCTCGTCGTCGTCTGACGCCCAGCCAGAGGATCAACTGCCATCGCAGGCGAGGAAGCTCGCACAAGGCTGATCCTGTCCATGCGGATGCATTATTACAGCGACGCTTCACTGTTGGGGTGGCCCGTTGTTCCTGCTCGTGCGTTGATACCGCAGCAATAGGAGTAGACCGTCATGTCCATGTCGCTTGAAGATCTGTCGCACAAGATGAAGGAGATCGATTTCGCGATGCTTGCCACCCATACGGGCGACGGCGCGATCGGATCGCGTCCGATGAGCAATAATCGTGAGGTCGATTATGACGGTAGCGCCTGGTTTTTCACGGAAGAGACCACGCTCATGGTGTCGGATATCAAGGCCGATCCGGCAGTAAATCTAAGCTATCAGGGCAAATCAGGCTTGTTGGGACAACGCCCCTTCTTTCTGGCGGTGGAAGGGACAGCCATGCTCATCCGCGACAAGGACCAGTTTGAAGCGCATTGGACGAAAGGCCTGGAACGGTGGTGGCCGCAGGGTCCGCAGACGCCTGGCCTCGTCCTGATCCAGGTGATTGGCGAGCGCGCGCATTATTGGGATGGCGAAGAGGAAGGCGAGCTATTGCTGGAGGGCGCTCACTGATGGTATCGAATGAGAAGCCCTCGCCGCGCCGGCTCGCGAAGGCCGGTGCAGTCATTTGCGGCGTGATCATTGCCCTGTTCATCATCATATTCGTCGCGAGAAATGTCTGGCATGGCGAGGAACTGGAGCAGGATCAGGTCACCGGCAACAACGTCGCGACTGAGCATACCGGCCCGTCCTATAACCAGCAGCCTTGAACCACACAGCTTTCAAAGAAGCTGGAAGCTGGCCATGTTCGCTGGAGCCTAGCCTCTGCTGGCCTCCAGCGACATGAGAGCCTGAGTGATAGCCAGATGGGTCAGTCCTTGCGGCATGTTGCCCAGATAGCGTCCGGACACAGGGTCGATCATTTCAGGATATACGCCGGCTGTGGGCGCCGGCCCTTCAATCGCTTCGGTAAATGCCCTGGACGCCGCTCCAGGCTGATCAAGCAGAATTTTGGCTTCGACCATCCAGAAGGTGCAGGCGAGGAAGCAGCCTTCTTCCTTGTCGGCTCCGGAATAGCGATAATGATAGGGTCCACAGCCGAGCTCTCGATCGATCGCCTCGACCGTTCGACGCAGGCGATCCCGTCCATCGAACCCAAAGCGCACAGCAAGGGCGAGCGACGCATCGAGGCGATCCGAGCCCGGATAGAAACTATAGGCGCCGAGGCTCTCGGACCAGCAATGCTCCGTTATCCACGCCTCGATCCTGTCTCGCTCGCGTGACCAGCGATCGCGGCAGGTCGTCGGCAATTGCCCTGCGTCGGCCAGTTCGACGGCGCGGGCCAGGGCCTGCCAGCAACTGATTTTCGACATGGTACAATGCTGTTCTTCGGCAAGCTCCCAGATGCAGCTATCCTTCTGGCGCCAGATGTCCGCGCATTGATCGGCAAGATGCGCCGATATCTCTGCGCTGCGCGCGTCCAGGATATTGCCATGGTTTACGAAGCATGCCGCGGTCTCGAAGATATCGCCATATATCCCATGCTGCCGCTGATCCGTGGCGCGGTTTCCAGCAACAACCGGCTCTGAACAGCGATAGCCAGGCAGGTCGACTGTCCGGACGTCTGAAACTGCGCCACCCCAGATCGAATAGCAGACGCGCGGCCCCACTTCCTTGATTTGCTTGAGCAACCAGGTCAGAGCAGCCTTCGCCTCCGCCTGGGCACCAACGCGCAGGAAGGCGTTGATGGTATAGCCTGCGTCGCGGACCCAAGCGAAGCGATAATCGTAATTTTTCGACCCGCCAATCCGTTCAGGAAGAGAGGTGGTGGCCGCCGCCGCGATCGCACCGCTGGGTGAAAAGAGCAGGAGCTTGAGGGCGAGGGCACTTCTGACCAATGCCTCCCGATATGGTCCGTCACATTGGACCGTCTGCGCCCATGTGCGCCATTCGTCATCCGAGCCATCGATCCGGGCGTCTATTTCCTCAAGCGAAGGCGCGACCAGCGGCTCGTCTTCGCCTGCCACAATCGCGAGCAACTCCGTCTGGCCCTCCTTGATCGTCAAACTTGCAGTCGCGCCATTATCGCCCAGATGGTCGATGATTATGCCCGATCCCCGCAGAAAGAGACCCAGCACGCCGCCGACATGGAAAACATCATGGCCACCGACTTTCTGCATATAGGGCGAAGCGGTGTCCGCCCAGTGACCGAGCCTCAACGCGATGTCGAAATGCACCGAGCCTTCCAGCCCCTCGATCCGCCGCGCCAATTCGCACCAGGGCAAGCGTCCCGCAGAACCGCTGTTGAGCGATTCGACCATTCGCGCCTTACCGCCAGCGGTCGAAAATATAGTCTCGAGGACATTACTCTCGGGACGATAAGCCCGCTCGACCTCGAAAGCTTCACGAGGCGTGATGGCGAAATAGCCGCCCTCCTGCGGATCAAACAACCGATCGAAGAGGGGCGGAGAATCGAGATTGGGGACACACCACCAGTCGAGCGACCCATCGCTACCGCTCAGGGCCACGGTCCGGCCATCGCCCAGGGCCGCATAATGTTCGAGATGAAGATAGTTTTCCGCGTCGCGCCGGGGGCGAGCGTTGTCGAGCCGAGTCCTGTTGATGACGACATTCCCTTGAACTGCTTTCAGGCGAGAACGCACGAGAGGCGGCCTGTTTTCCTGATCCAGATCAGAGCTTTGAATAAGATTGCCATCCTGCTGAGCCCGGTGTGGAACTGGATGGCTCTGCGGCTCGTAGTTTGCCGTGTCGCCTAGAACGGCAAAATGGACTGTCGTCCATCATCCCCATCAGCAAGGAGCGAACATGGCAGAGCGTCTCACCATGCAGGACCCGCGCGCGCAATATCCCAAGCCCCCATTTCCAGAGCAGCCGCAGCCGGTTCCCGGTATCGCTGCGGACATGGATCCCAGGCCTGACCATGGCGAGGAAAGCTATACCGGCTCGGGCAAACTCGAGGGCCGCAAGGCGCTGGTCACTGGCGGTGACAGCGGCATCGGCCGAGCTGCCGCTATCGCCTATGCGCGCGAGGGCGCCGATGTCGCCATCTCCTATCTTCCAAGCGAAAAGGAGGACGCAAAGGCGGTCATCGCCCTGATCGAGGCAGAGGGCCGCAAGGCGGTCGCGCTGCCTGGCGACATTACGGACGAGAACTGGTGCCGCAAGCTCGTCGATGAGGCCGTCAAGGGCCTTGGCGGGCTCGACATTCTTGTCATCAATGCTGGCCGCCAGCAATATCGCGATGACGTGGAGGCAGTGAGCTCGGAAGATTTCGACCGCACGCTGAAGACCAATCTCTACGCCATGCACTGGATCACACAGGCCGCCGTGCCGCATCTTCCCGCCGGCGCGTCGGTGATCACAACCGCCTCCGTCCAGGCCTATGAGCCTTCGGCCATATTGCTCGATTATGCCACGACCAAGGCAGGCATCGTCGCCTATACTAAGGCGCTTGCCAAACAGCTGATCGAAAAGGGCATCCGGGCAAATGTGGTTGCCCCCGGTCCATTCTGGACAGTCCTGCAATCCAGTGGCGGTCAGCCGCAGGACAAGGTCACCAAGTTCGGGGAGCAGAGCCAGTTCGGCCGCCCTGGTCAGCCGGTCGAGATCGCGCCCGTCTATGTGCTGCTAGCCTCGCAGGAGGGCAGCTATATCACCGGTGAAGTCTATGGCGTGACCGGCGGCGCCGGGATCGCCTGACGCAAGGATGGCCCCGCGTCACCGCGGGGCCACCGTCCCAACAGATATGGTTCTGACAGGATAACGCCGGTCCGCCACCTCAAGAAGGAGCGGCACGGCCAGAGGCCTTAGTCGCGCAGGCTATCGGGAACCACGCCGCCATTTTCAGCGAGTTTCGTCATCACCGCCCTGTGCAGCGCGATATTCTGCTCTGCGCTGCCGTCAGCGCCTTCATGGACAGCCAGTTCGTCGGCCAGTTCCTTGCGCGCCGCAAGGCTGGAATCGAGATCGAGCAGCTTCAACAGATCGACGATCGAACTTTGATAATTTCCCCCGCCGCCCCTGGCGTCGGCCATGGCCGAAAGGACCGCGCCGACATCGACCTGCGGCAGCGACGTTGCCTCAGGTGACGCGGTGGCCGTGGCGGGCGACGCAGGGGGCGTAGTGGCCGGCGGGGGCGGGTTGGTGGTCTGGACATTCGTGGCGGGTGCAGGGGTGCCACTGCTCGCCCTCTGGTCGTCATGACCAAAAATCTTGTCTCTAATCTTGCTGAAGATGCCCATGTGCCTGTCCTCCATGTGGTGGTTCAATCATCACCAAACGGCGTGTGTCAAAGAAGGCTCCCATGGGAACGAGCTTGGACGCGGCGGGTTGACGTTCTGACAGACGATGATCCGGGAGACGATCGATGAAGATGCAGTTCGCGACGGTGGCGATATCATTGGCAGCGCTGACGCTCGGCGGGTGCGGCAAGAAGGTCGATACGGCGTCCAACAACGGCGCGGCGGCGCCGATGAACAGCGTCAACACCATCGAACCGGCGCCCGTTGCGGAGAGCGCAGGCCAGACGTTCGCCAATGCGGCAGCGGCGAGCGATACATTCGAAATCGAAAGCTCAAGATTGGCGCAAGCCAACAGCCAGTCGACGTCCGTGAAGAAATTCGCGGAGTCGATGATTAAGGCGCATACCGATTCAACGGCAAAGCTCGGCCAGGCGGCGAGCGCTTCGTCCCCGGCCATCGTGCCCAAGCCGATCCTGTCCAGCGCGCAACAACAGTCGCTCGACGCGCTCAAGGGCAAGAAAGGGGCCGACTTCGATGCCGCCTATATCGAAGCGCAGACCAGGGGACATCAGGAGACGCTCGACACGCTTAAAGCCTATTCGGCCAGTGGCGAGGTTCCCTCATTGAAGGAGTTCGCGGCCAAACTTATTCCCATCGTGACAGCCCATCTCAACATGGCGAAGGGCCTCAAGTCCTGAGCGAACGTTCCTTTTTCAGAATCTCTGCGTGTACGGACGGGCCATGGCGGTGATCGCCAATGACCCGGCTCCCTGCCCCTTCGATCTTGCATGAGGCAGATCGAAGGGGCTTTTCACCCTGCCAGCAAATGCCGCGTCGAGATGATATCGCGCGTTCATCTTTAGACCGGCCTGGACCGACAGCACCCGACCGGAAGCACATGCTCCACCGATGTCATGAATTTGCCGGGCAGCTTGGTGAAACCGCCATCGGCGCATGCAATATCACCGGGCGTTGCGGGTCCAGTGCATGCGCCCCATTCGCAATGCCAAGCCCTGATGTCGACCGCCGCACTGTTGAAGGAGCCGGCAATTTGCTGACGGTCCGACTGGCGCAACCATTTCGACGCCCACAAGGTCACTCTGTCACCCAGATGGCATTGTCGCTCAGCCGAGGCGAAATTCACCGATGCGATCGCCCTGTTGAAGGCCGTCCATCACAAGGTCGAGGATCTGTTCGAGAAGTTCGAGGGTGCCAAATCCGCAGACCGCCAGCAGGCGTGGGCGCACGAGATCTGCGTCGAGCTCAAAATCCACACGCTCATCGAGGAAGAAATCTTCAATCTCGCCTTCCGCGGGTTGATCGAGGAAGACACACTCGGCGAAGCCTGTGTCGAACATGATGGCGCCAAGGTGCTGATCAACGACATAGATGCCGGGTCGCCCGACGACGCATTCTACGGCGCCAAGGTCAAGGTGCTTTCGGAAGAAATCAAGCATCATGTCCACGAGGAGGAACAGGCATCGGAGGGTTCGCTCAATACCGGAAGGCGGATGTCGATCTTGTGGCACTCCGCGATGCGATGGCCGTACGCAAGAAGGTATTGCTTGCCCCAAGCAAAGGCAGGCGGGCTACCTGCCGCGAAGCCGACGGCTGTGAACCTGCTCGCGGCCTGATCAGCCGGTGAAACGCAATGGGTCGCCGCCTGAAAATGCAGGCGGCTCGATTCTTGCGACCGCTATCCGACGCGATCCTCCACAGCGGCGGTCAGCCTTTCGTGTCGCAAGACTCCGCCTGAAGAGCGCTGGCGACGCTTCGCTGCATATGCTTGCAGATGGTGTTGCCGAGTTCCAAGCCGTCCTGGGAATTGGAGAAAGGATATTCTCCAGGAACAATGCTCCCATTCTCCATGTCGCAGCCGCCGTCTGCGCTGACATTTGGACAAAGATAAGGGCGGTTTCGTGAAGGTTGGGAAGAACCTCATCTGCTCCGCTTCTCCTCAAACGCCTTCGGTGCCGCGGGCCATTCTCCCTCGGGAAGGGGCGCCAGGCTATCGAACCACGCGCGTGAGCGCAGCAGCGTCAGCCGGTCACTGGCAAAGTTCATGTCCGCCCGATCCACAGCGCGAAGTTCTTCATTCACGCCCGCCCAATCGCCAGATGCGACCACGACGTAACTTACCGTGCCGCTTTCGCAGGTCACGAGGGCTTCGACAGCTTTTCCGATCGTCTCGCCTTCAGCATCAACGACCGGCATGCCAGCGACGCTCGTCGCGGTAAAAAGAGTTGGATAGAGGGATCGCTGGCTTGCCTGAGCGGCGGACTTGCCACCATCTTCATAGGCGCGCTGCTTGCCAAGCCAGCGCCAGACGCCGATGAGATTGACCAGAGTTAGAAATCCGTTGGTGGCAAGCAGGTTTGCCTGTCCCGAAGAGAAACCGACTATCGACCAGGCGATCGATCCCAGGGTGAAGACCCCGAAACCCCAGCCCGTGACGCGTGCGCCCAGATTGGCTGCGGTCATCATGGCCGCAATCATGGTGGCGGCAGGGGCAATCCAACCGGCGAGGTCTTCCAACTATGGTAGCTCCATGATCAAAGGGTCAGAAGCGGTTAACGCGAAGCGATCTTGCTGGTGCCGGACCGAAGCAGATTTCTAAGCTTCCCCCTTGAAAACACATGGAGGCAGCGGTTTGCCCGAGCAAGCGCCGTACCAGCCCCGCGAGATTAAACTTTCCTGGCAGCAGGGGGCATTTGGCGAGTCGCGATCAAAACGCTCCGAACAACTCAATGACGTGCCTAAGGCCCGAAGACTTTTGAGCATAACTGGCGCAATTCCTCTGCCGGTGATGATTGGCTGTCCTGCGCGACGCACTCGTTGCGCCGAACCAAGGCGTCGATCATCGAGTGGGCAACAGGCAACCTGCGTATCGTTCAACTCCTGCTCGGTAACAGCAAGATCGAAATAGGGTCCGCGATCTGGGGATCGACGTGGAAGGCGCGCTCGCGCTCGCCAAGAACACCGAGATCTGAATCGTCGGCTCCCGCAGCGCTGGCGGGGAGCCGGCTTTAGTGGGCGTGACGAAGCCGCCGTTCGATGAGGCTGCGCTGTACGGCGGCTTTCGCCTTATAACCTGCCGGTCGGTTAGCGACCCATAATCGGGCCTCCGGGCAAGCTACGGATTGACCCGAAAATGGTCATTGGAGTGTTGATCGGCCGAGACGGCCAGCTAAAGTTGAGCGACGGCTTCCACAATGTTGCGGAAAGTCACCGGCTTTTGCAGCCGGACCACACAGGCGAGGTCTTCCGGGACAGCGTCCGGGTCGTATCCTGTCAGAAAGTTGAACGGTACGCCGCGTTCCTTCAGCGCATGCGCGATCTCAAATCGCGGCTCACCGCCACCCAGATTAAGATCGAGCACTGCATGCGTCGGCGTCGCTGTTTCCAGCAGATCGAGCGTCGCATCCTCGCTCGGACAGGGACCAAGCACCTTAGCGCCTGCGCCGCGCAGTGCGGCGGCGGTGTCGCCAGCGATGTTGTAATCATCCTCGACGACGAGCACATTGCGACCGGTCAGGTCAGGCGCTCCGGTCATATCCAGTGTTCCTCCACACACAATCGTCGGCGATGGCGCATCGGTTTCAAGAATGCTTTCACCCTCTTTAAGCGGAAACTCCAGGTGACAGCGTGCGCCGACCGGTTCGATGCTGATGCTTCCCGTGCCGCCCAACTCGTAGGGGATCTTGCCTTCTATCAGATCACTTCCGAACCCGCGCCGCATCACTCTGCCGTGCGGCGGTGCACCTGTTTCGACCCAGTCGATCGCCAGCCAGGTGCGGCCGCGCTTCTCGAAGGAGGACCATTCGACACGCAAGCGGCCTTGAGGAACCGATAATCAAGCCGTTTGCGATGGAAGCGCTCGCGACGCGGATCAGGGCAATGATCGAAGGGCAACCGGCGATCCAATCAAAGTCAGTTCGCCCTATTTCTATGGGCCGATACTCAGCCCGCGTCGGCTGAAGGGGAACATCAGTTATAGATTTGTTAGGCACGGGGCAGGGCAGCGCACAGACGTGACGATGTTCCGCGCAAAGAAACACCGACCAATTGATCAGTAAAATTCTTTGCGGCGGGTTTCGCACGACACTGATCCAAGTGAGGAAGATTGTTGGGAACCAAGGCCACGCATTTTCCTTGAGTGCCTCAAGGAGAGTGTGATGAACGACGATGCCCGCAAGACCCGCGACGTGCCGACGCAGGCAACCCGCAGTCCCAATATCTCGACGGAGAACCAGCCCGAAGGCGCGGCTCGTCGTCCCAGCGATACGCTGGACCGCGAACCGGACCGCGATCCCATGAGCGGCGGCGCGATCCCGTCCAACTATGATCCCGTGGCGATGACCCGGCGTGGCGAGGAAGAAGATACCCGCGCCGGACAGGAGGAGGCAGGCGCGAAATCGCGCCGTTCGCCGCATTGAGCGAGCAAGAGGCGGAGACGCTCTCACCCGTTCTTCCCGACGACGTGGAAGAAGCGGCGGGCGCGTTGCTGAAGGCCGCCTGCGCCGCCCGCGCGAAGCTGGTGACGGCCGAAAGCTGCACCGGCGGCCTGCTCGCCTCGCTGCTGACCGATATCGAAGGCGCGAGCCATGCCTTTGAACGCGGCTTTGTCGTTTATAGCGAAGAATCAAAATGCGCATTGCTGGGCATAAGGCGCGAGCGGATCGACAGCTGCGGTGCCGTCAGCAAGGAGGTTGCCGTCGCGATGGCGCAGGGCGCCATCACTCACTCCCTCGGAGATGTGGCGCTCGCCGTGACCGGCTATGCCGGGGAAGCCCCCAAGGGCAAGGAAGCGGGCCTAGTCCATTTCGCCTGGGCGCGGCGGGGCGGCGAGACAGTGCATCGGGTCGAGCATTTCGGCGATATCGGGCGCGGACCGGTGCGCATAAACGCGCTGCGCGTGGCGTTGGATATGATGAGGCAGGCCGTTGACGAACTCTGAGCGTTTCGCATCCATCCATACCCATGGCCTGATCCGCGCCGCCGCCGCGACGCCCCGTGCGAGCGTCGGCGATGTCGCAGCCAATGCCGCCGCGATACTGGCACTGGCGCGGCAGGCCGCCGTCGGAGGAGCCGACCTTGTCCTCTTCCCCGAACTCAGCCTGTCCTCCTACGCGATCGACGACCTCCACCTTCAGGAAGCGTTGCTGGACCGGGTCGAGGCGGAGATCGGCGCGCTGATCGACGCCAGCGCAGACTTGCCGTTGCTGCTGGTCGGCGCGCCATTGCGCCGCAAGGGACGCCTTTATAATTGTGCACTTGCCATCGCGCGGCGACGGCTGCTGGGTGTGGTGCCCAAAAGCTTCCTGCCCAATTATCGCGAATATTATGAGAAGCGCTGGTTTGCGCCTGGCGCTGGCTTGTCGGGACTGGATATCGATGTGGCCGGCCATCGCGCGCCATTCGGCACGGACCTGCTGTTCGCGGCGGAAGGCTGGGCCGATTTCACCGTCCACGTCGAGATTTGCGAGGATTATTGGGCGCCGCTGCCGCCTTCGACCATGGGCGCACTCGCCGGCGCGCTGCTGCTCTGCAATCTTTCCGCGTCCAATATCACCCTTGGTAAGGCTCGCGACCGACACCTACTATCGGCATCGCAATCGGCGCGCTGCATTGCGGCCTATGTCTATTCGGCGGCCGGCCCAGGTGAAAGTACCACTGATCTCGCCTGGGATGGACAGGCGATGATGCATGAAATGGGCGATCTGCTAGGAGAATCCACGCGCTTTGGTGACGAAGCCGAGCTGCTCTATTCCGATGTAGACCTTCAGCGGCTGCGCTTGGAGCGGATGCGCAATGGGACCTTCAATGACAGCGCGGTCGCCGCCGGTGATCCCGAGAATCGCTTTCGCACCATAGGCTTTCCCTTCACGGCTCGAACCGACGACACCGGCTTGCGCAGGCCGGTGCGACGCTTTCCGTTCGCGCCTTCCGACCCGCTGCAACTTGATGCCGACTGCTATGAGGCGTTCAACATCCAGGTGGAGGCGCTCGTCACCCGCTTCCGCGCGACGGCGGGCAGGCATTTCGTCATCGGCGTGTCGGGCGGCCTCGATTCCACCCATGCGCTCATCGTCGCCGCCAAGGCGTGCGACCGGCTCGACCTGCCGCGCTCGGCGATCCTGGGCTATACGATGCCTGGCTTTGCCACGGGGGAGGCGACAAAGGGCAATGCCTGGGCGCTGATGAACGCCCTGGGCGTCGCGGGCGAAGAGATCGACATCCGCCCAGCGGCGCGGCAGATGCTGGCCGACATGGGCCATCCGTTCGCGCGCGGCGAGCGGGTCTATGACGTGACGTTCGAAAATGTACAGGCGGGCCTGCGCACCGATTATCTGTTCCGCCTCGCCAACCGGCATGGGGGCTTCGTCGTCGGGACGGGCGACCTGAGCGAGCTGGCGCTTGGCTGGTGCACCTATGGCGTGGGCGACCAGATGAGCCATTATGCCGTCAACAGCGGCGTGCCCAAGACGCTCATCCAATATCTGATCCGCTGGTGCATCGCGACCGACCAGTTCGATGAGGCGGCGAAAACGGTGCTGGACGCGATCCTCAACACCGAAATTTCGCCCGAATTGGTGCCGGTCGATGCCGGCGGCGCGCTGCAAAGCACGGAATCGAAGGTCGGCCCCTATGCGCTGAACGACTTCTTCCTCCACCATATCGTCCGGCAGGGCCTGCCGCCTTCCAAGGTCGCGTTCCTCGCCTGGCACGCCTGGTGTGATCCGGTCTCAGGTGAATGGCCGGCGGGCTATCCCGACGACGCGAAAACTGCTTATGATCTCCCGACCATCCGGCACTGGCTCGAAAACTTCCTGCGCCGTTTTTTCGGCATGAGCCAATATAAGCGGTCCGCCATCCCCAACGGACCCAAGGTCTCGTCCGGCGGCGCGCTATCGCCGCGCGGCGACTGGCGCGCGCCGTCCGACGGCAACGCCACCCTGTGGCTGGACGAACTGGAGAAAGGGATGGGTCAGCCCTGATCCGAAAGATCGATCCAGACCGGCGCATGATCGCTGGTCTTCTCCCAGCTGCGCGGCGCAATATCTAGCTGCGCCGACGTCAGCCGCGCCGCAGCGACGGGGTTCAGCAGGATATGGTCAATCCGTAACCCGCATTGCGCGCGAATGATTGCCGCAGATATTTCCAGAAGGTGTAGATCGTCTCATGCGAATGCCGATGCCGCAGGGCATCCTGCCATCCCTGGTCGATCAGCCGCGCATAGGCCGCCCTTATTTCCGGCGCGAACAGCGCGTCCTCCCGCCACCGATCGGGCGCATAGACGTCGAGGTCGGTCGGCATGACGTTGAAGTCGCCGAGGCAAACGACCGGCGCATCCAGTTCGATTAATGAGAGCGCTGGCGGCGAAGGCAGGTTACGCAATTCAGCCGAGCAGCCTGCGTCCCTTATCCGTCAGGCTGCGGAAGGTGATTGACCAGCGGGTATCCTCCATAGGCGCGATGCTGTGCTCCCATAGAGTGCGTACGGGGCCGGACAGCCCATAAAGGGATCGGCGCGCCAATGAGACAGGGTGGCGATCGAATCCGTTCTCCCTGCGCCGCCGCAACCGCAGCGTGGCCGGCGCACCCAGCGACAGACCGGCGACATGGCCGAAGATCGGCCGATCTCGATGCCATCCGATACCCGCGCCCGGATCGTAGCGGATCAGCAGCGCCTGAACGAGCTCAGCCTCGCCGATCGCGAGCAGTTCCGCCGCTTTGCGCCTTATGGGCATCAGCCAGTCGGGAATCGGCGGGGCTGCCGCGACCTGCGCGGTGTCGAAATCATAGGACCAGCCGAACGAACAGGTCAGGCGCTTGCCGAGCCAACCCTGAAACCGAAATGGGGCGAGCGGCAATGCATCGAACGCGGCAATGAGGTGCGCTTCGGTGGCGGTATCGATGACGTCGGATCGATAGGTCAGACCTTCCGGCCCGGTGGGCAATCCAGAGGCTGTGTCGAAAAGATCGGCCTGTTGCATGGTTCTTATATAGTGCCGCGCCCAAAGAGTTGCGACTGTGTGTCGAACCGCCATAGCCTGCGATGCGTTATGGGCGGCATGGCAAAGCGTCCTCTCAAGGTTTTCCGCACTTCAGCGGGCTTTCAAGATGCCTTTGTAGCGGTGACCAGCAGGAAGGCCGCGCTGGAGGCCTGGGGCGCCCGCTCCGATCTCTTCGCCAGCGGCATCGCCGAGCAGGTCACCGATCCTGTATTGACGAGGGCGGCGCTGGCCCAGCCGGGTAGGGTCATCCGCACGCCGCGCGGTACATCGGCCGAGCATCTCGCCGCGGCAGGCAAAGTAAAAATCGCGCCCAGCGCCAGAGGCAAGCGACCACCCGCCCGGAACCTAAAGGAAGCAACGCCGCCGCCAGACCACAAGCCCAAGGCCAGCCGCGCGAAGCTTAGCAAGATAGAGGAAGGCATTGCGAAGATAGATGACATTTTCGCGCGCAGATTGTCCGATATCGACGCGCGCATTGATGCTCTCAGGAAAGAGCGGGAGCAGGTTCGGGAGGAACGCGATCGCGCGCGCTCCCGGCTTGAGGATCGGCGCGACCGCGAGGAGAAGGCCTATCGTGCGGCCATGACGCGGTGGGAAGGATAATTGCGGTCAAGTCTGTCCTTACGCCGCAATGGCGCGGGACAGGGTGTGCGTAATTTCAATCAGGCTCATCTGTTGATTGCCACTGAGATGTGACCCGGGGGCGCTATAAGTTTCCACTGAGAAGTGGCTCTGAATCACTTTTGCTGCTGGTGATGGTCATACGCCGACCACGCGAGCGCGCAGCAGGTCCAGCTTCGCTCGACCATACATCTGTCGTTTTATCAGCTTGAGGCGAGTGATTTGGCCCTCGGTCTGCCCATTTGACCACGGTGAAATGATCGCGTTGCGTACCGCAATCAGGTCCTTTTCTACACCGTTGACAAGGGAAGCGACAAGGCTGTCCTTGGCCAGCTCGATCCACCCATCAAGTTTCGCGGCTGACTTTGATCTGATCATCGATTGGAAATCGCCGATTGCTTTGCGTGCCGTCACCAACTCAGGGACACAGTTCTCGATGACGGCAACGAGGATGGCATCTGATTTGCCCAATCCATCCTGAGCGGAGGTCATCAGGCGAGCCAGAACCCGCGCCGAGGGTGTGCGCATAAGGCCGCTTTGGCCGGCCTTTTCAGCGAGGCGGCGCCGTTGAGCCCACTGCGAGACGATCCCTCGCTGTCCAACAAAACCTTCTGCACGCATCTCACGCCAGAGCGCCAAGGCGTTGCGGGATCCGGTATCCCAGCGCTCGTTCAGCCACGGCAACCAACTGTCCAGAGCGCTTGGCCGAGTACGAAAGACGTCTAGGCGCTGTCCGCGTAGGACGTCCCGAACGAGTTTGCGGCTGTGACCAGTCTGCCGGACAATCTGCCGGATGGAAGTGCCGCTTTTGGCCAGTTCCTGGATTGCCTCATTGGTTTCCTGACGACGAAGGTAACCTTCGTACTGCAGCTTCTCAGCATAGGTGAGAAGCTTGGGGTCGACGACATTGCTGCCGACCGCTTGCCTGATCTGCCGCATGGATTTGCTGACGGCGTCGAGAAAGGCTCGGCTCGAATTTTCCATGAGATGCCAACGATCGGCAACCTGCTCGGCATGAGGGAGCCCTCGTGCGATCGCCTCACCATAACCGCCGCCGCGGTCTCGAGCGACGATGGATATGGACGGGCGTTTGGCAAGCCAGGCCCGTGACGTTTCCAGTGCTCGATCAGGCAGAAGGGTGACCGGCTTGCGGCGCTCCAGATCGCAGACAATCGTTCCGTAAGTCTGGCCTCGGCGGAAGGCAAAATCATCAATACCGACAACATGGAGGTCGTCACATCGATCAACAGCGTGCCGCCGCACCACCCGCAGCAAAGTGTCCTTGCTCACCGGCACCATTAGACGGTTGGCAAATGCGGCTCCAGGTCTCCCGCCCAATGCGAGGCCCAGATGGTGGACAATTGTCTCAAGACGTTGAGTACGCCGGCCATATCGCGCCAGGACACCTACATCGAACCGTTCGCAGAAGATGCGTCGACCGCACACGACCGCGTCACACCAGAAGCGGCGCGCCTGGATCGTTAGAACGACACGGCGGCCCGCCAACGGTAAATCCGAAGGTCTCCGCACATACCGGCTCTGAACTCGCTGGCTTGGGCGGCCACAATCCGGACAAACGCCTGAAAGGCAGCGAGAACGCAGTTGAATATGGAAATCATCTCCGACACCCTGCAGCGACACCACCGCAAAGCCTTCAGGGGCAAGACGCGCTCGTTGAAATCGCCCGTGCATGACAGATCCTCCCAGTAAAGCGGGGGAAGGATACCATCACCAGCAGCAAAAGTGATTCAGAGCCACTTCTCAATGGAAACCCCGGGTCACATCTCAGTGGCAATCAACAGCCTACGCGAAGACAAGAAGCCTGAGGCGGTGGTTCTGGAAAAGCCGGCGGCGCAGCTCTCGTCGCCGGTCGCCATCAGAAACCGAGAGCGGGTCATCTTTCCCGAAAGCAGCATCACCAAGGGCGCGCTTGCAGACTATTTTGCGCAGATCGCGCCCCTGATGCTTCCCTGGGCTGGGTCGCGACCGATCAGCCTCGTGCGCTGTACGCAGGGGCGGGCGAAGAAATGCTTCTTCCAGAAGCATGATGCCGAGTCCTTTGGCGATGCGGTGCGCCACATCGGCATCACGGAGAAGGTCTGTCATGAGGAAGCCTATCTTTATATAGATACGCCTGAGGGCCTTCTGACCTGCGTCCAGATGGGTACGATCGAATTTCATGGCTGGGGCGTGCGGATCGAAGATGTCGAGAAGGCCGATCGCCTGGTCTTCGACGTTGATCCCGATGAGGGGCTGGACTTCGAAGCCGTGCGATCGGCTGCCTTCCAGTTTCGCGACATATTGGCCTCGATCGGCCTTGCGACCTTTCCGATGCTGACCGGTGGAAAGGGCGTGCATGTGACAGCGCCGCTGACGCCGCGGGCCGACTGGGCCGAGATCAAGGACTTCGCCCACCGTCTGGCGAAAGCCGTGGCGCAAAATGATCCGGAGCATTTCACCGCAGCGCTCCCCAAGGCCCAGCGCAAGGGCCGCATCTTCGTCGATTATCTGCGTAACCAGCGCGGCGCGACGGCGGTCATGCCTTACAGCGCCCGCGCCCGTCCCGGCGCCCCGGTCGCGGCGCCGCTTAGCTGGAAGGAAATGGAGACGATCGACAAGCCCTCCCACTTCACCATCGCTGATGGCAAAGCGCTGGCGAAGCGAGCGACTTCAAAGGCTCTGTCCGGCTGGGGCCGCGCCGATCAATCGTGCCCAACCTTTGAAAATCGCCACCTATAATGTGAATGGGGTCAATGGCAGGCTCTGTGACGCTGCGCCTCGGCACTGATGAGCAGACGCCGCACCCGCAGGCGAAGGCCGGAAAGATCGTCGGGATTGCCGACGATGATGAAGGGGGCCAGGCGCTGATCGTCGAGATTGATGGGCACACCCATCGCGGAGACGGCAGCCATTATCATATCACCGGGTCCCTGGCTGAAGGGCGGCATGCCAAAGAGAGCAATGATGTGCTGGCGAGCGGCTGGGCGGCCTTGAAGACCCCCGTCAACGTGGCACTCGAACACGCGCAATGGTCGCGATAGCCGGGGCCCTAGACCCTGATTTCGGAACCAAGCGGCGATGGGATCGCTTCCTCATCGTCCAGCACAGGAGAGCATGATGATCCCGGATCCCAAGGAAAACCCCGAAAACAGCACGTCGGATGACAAGCAGGACGAACTTGAGGAGGCGCAGAAGAACGCTGCTGAAAAGCGCGAGGATGAAGGCGGATATCAGTGAGGCGAGGCGGCCATGATTGCTGAATTCACCTTGCCGGACGGTAGGCCAGTCACCATCAACCTTGATCAGCTTGATTATTTCGAGCCATGCGAAGTCGGTACGCGCATCCATTTCGCAGATGGGCGGGAGCTGGAGATCAGCGACAGCTACGATGCTGTGGCCGAACTGCTTAATCCTGAGCGGCAGGCAGGCCTTTGACCGCGCGCCAAAACCACAGTCACCAAAAAAAAGGCTGATCGCGTGACGACCAGCCCGATGAGTTTTTAGGAGAGGATGCCTGAAAGGCAGAACCCCTTTCGCACCAGCGGCGGCGCTCGACAAATGCGAAGGCGTGCAACCTGATTGCATCCCACGCAACGATCAAGCTGGGCCGGGCTTGCCGGATAGAGCGTCGAACCAGGGGCGATAAGGCGTATTGCGCACCATATGCCGGTTGTAATCCGGCGCGCCGTCATCCCACCAGACCGGACCACGTTCGCCCAGTGCTTGCTTGGCCTGATCGACGGCTTTGCGGGCCGCCACTTCAGTCTGTTTATCCGCCTCTCTCTTCGCGCGGGCTACGGCTCTGCGCGCATCCATGAGATCGTGCACGAGCGCTTCGCGCTTTGCCTGGGACAGCGCCGGATTGCTCATGCGCCAAAGACGCCCGCGAACCACGAAATATCGGCCATCGGGCGTCACAGGCTGAAAAGGGCGTTCAGCCATCGCTCAAAGGGGCAACTTGTCTTTGAAAGTCTGGCTTCAGGCTGCGGAAGGTGATGGACCAGCGCGGCTCATCCATTCCGGCGATGCTGTGCTCCCAGTCGTCTCTCGCCTCGTCGCTCATCACATAGATGGATCGCGGCGCGAGCCGGACTGCGCGTCGTTCAAATCCCTTCGCTGTTCGTCGACGGAAACGCATGGATGTGTGTGCCCCAAGCGAGATGCCCACGACATGCTCGAATACCGGCCGATCCTTGTGCCAGCCAATGCCGGCGCCGGGATCGTAGCGGATGAGCAATGCCTGGGCGAGACTGTCCGCGCCAAGACCTGCGAAGCGCGCGGCGCGGTCGCGTAGCGGAACCAGCCAGTCGGGCAGGGGATCGGTCGGCCCGAACCGGCCATGTTCAAAATCATAGCTCCAGCCATAGCTGCAGGTGAGCCGCTTGCCGGTCCACTGCTGAAAGCGAAAGGGCGTGAGCGGCGCGCGATTGATGCGGTCAATAAGCCTGGCCTCTTCCTCTGCGCTTACCAGATCAGGTCCGTAGCCAAGACCCGGCAGGAGAGGCGGGGCAAAAAGGTCGATCTGCCCGTTTGCCGACATCACAGCAGCGCCAGCTGTTTGTCGGCGGATGGCGGCCGCTTGCCGCTATTCCACAGATCCTGCGTCCTCTCGACCTTGAACCGCTCGGCGGAGAAGGGGGCACGAAACTGAAAGCCAATCACATCCTGGATTGGGCTGTGCAACCAGCGGTCATATTCGTGCGGATCGAGCAGGACGGGCATGCGATCATTGGTCGGCGCGACCGCAGCGTTGGCGTCCATCGACACGCCGGCAAAGCGCGGCCCTTGGTCGGGGATGTTCCGACAGAAACCGGCCCAGGCCATCAGCGGCATATGATTGAGCGAAAACCAGGTGCGTGTTCGCGCGCCGGGCACGCCGTCAGGGTTTGCAAAATGGCTCATGACGATCAGGCATCGATAACGCGGATCGAGCGCCATCTGATCCCACATCGGATTGGTGAGATCCGCTACCAACCCGATGATCCCTGGCTCTTCGCCTCGCTCGCGCATCTCTCGGGTAAGCCGGGGAAAGCCCCAGCTCACACCGCGTATGACGCGCCGTCCTTTGTTCTCGAAGACCACCAGGCCACAAGCGCCCTCTGTCGTCTCGGACGGCAAGTCGACCGGCACCGGCATTTCAGCGCCGAAATAGTGGGCGACCTCCGACAAGCCAGCCGCCATGCAATGAAGACGAGACATGGGATTCAGCTCACCAGGGGACCTCGTCGTCACTGACCAACTGCGGATCATGCGCGGGGTGATAGCGCGGGACACCTTGATGGTGCTCCGTCTCCAATCGATCCGGCCCGCTTGTGGCCGGCTCAACAGGTCTGGGTTCGTGTTTCAGGCTTAGCTTTCTGCGCTCCTGCATCGCTTCTCTCCATTCTGCGCTCGCTGCGACTCTGCTGCTCGGATCGACGAAAATAGAACGTGAAGAGAACAAAGCCAAGGGCGAGACTCCATATTGTTCCTATTATGTTCTACTACAGGTCGAATCGGAAGGATCAAATTCATGACTAATCAGCGGCTCATCGAACATGATTTCGAAGGGCAAACTTGCGGGTTGAACGGTCTAAAACTCGCTGAAATTCGAGATGCTGTCGCTACGGCGCTGGAAGCGCGCGGGCTTGGCAATCGCTCTTTCATCGAGGAGATTCGCGCAGGGCTTCGTGACGATGGCCCGTTCATGGTCGGCGCAACCGCCTGGGCTACAGCCATCATGCGGACGAAGGTCGATGCGCCCGGTTGATGCTATCGGCCATGGGGACGAGCAAAGGTCGGCCACCTCGATCTTCGAGGCCGCTTTATGGCGTTACTCGATCAAGGTCACCTGCCGCTGTCACAAAAGCGTCACCTTTGAACCAATTGGCCTGTGGTGGCGATTTCGGCGGAAAGGCTGGAGCGATGATTTTCGCGACGGCATTCGCCACCTCTACTGCAAGGACTGCACCGAGCGCCTTGGCCGAAAGATCCGGCCGCTCCGGATGGAGACGACGAACGAGCCGCCGCGCATCACATATCCCCTCCCCGACGAGCGCGAATGGCGGCGAGGCGTGCATCAGCATAGAGGTTAGGGGGCATGGGTGGTCGGCATGCGACGGATGACGCGATGTTCGATCTCGCAGGCGAAAGAAAACCCCGCCGGAGCAAGCTCAACGACGAGGCCAAGGTTCAGGGAGGTGCCATCCAAAGGGGGGAAGGGGGACCATTTCAATCTAGAGGCTTGGCTTGGAGATTCAAGCCGAGGGTCAGATTGAGATCGGTCTTTTCGGTCACTGTCAGAAATCACGCCCTCGGTTTTTCGCCGGCCCCTTCGTGCAGTGCGTTAGCGATCATGGCTGCAAGCGTCTCCTCAGCGCTGCGGCGGGCATTACCATCCTTACCGCCAAGATCATTGCGAAGCCATTGGGGCGCGCGTTCGACCGTCCGTTCGATGATCGCTTTTAAATGGTCGTCCATGGCCGTCGCCTATGAGCGTCAATGTGCATTGGCGCAATAGCAGGGCTGTGACATGGCATCGCTCCAGTTATCTGTGGATAACTCGCAGCGCCTCTTGCAAAGTGCGTTCTTGATATGTTCTAGGCTTCGATCATGGAATCAGATGAGCCAGATCACTCTTTAGCCGATGACCTTCTCGTGCCCGAAGGCCGTGAGCGGCTGGCGCGCGCATCAGCTGCGCGTCGATATTTCCATCGCACTTTCGATGGCACCGCTCTGGGTACGCCGGGCTTTGTCGGATCGGAATTTTGCCCGGTCCCGCGGCGCGCGCCTCGATATCGTCGAGCGCATTGCCGCTGCTATCGAGCGGAGATTTATCGTTAGATGGCGCGGTTCAGACGACGAGGGCGAGAATGCCCGTGCGGTTGAGGACGGCGGGCCGCTTTTCGGCGGGCCTGATTTTTGTGACCCGCTCAGGGCACATGCGCCAGTGCGATCTCGATCAATTGACTCTGTGACAGGATCAAAGGAACATATAGGGAACAAGTGAGTCTCAACCGTCATGTCGACTGCCCCGCGCCCGCACAGGCTGCAAGCCCTCATCGCCGAAATCCAGGCCATTGCGCCGGTTTCGCGGGCCGATGTCCCATGCCTGCCGTTTGGTATTCCCATCGTCGATGACCGCCTGGCAGCAGGCGGGCTGGCGCGCGCGGCGCTGCACGAAATTGCCGGCCAAACCGTCGCGCTTGGCGATGACGCCGCCGCCACCCTCTTCACTGCGGGTATCGCGGCCAGAGCGTCGGAAGGGGACATTTTCTGGATCATGGCGCAGCCCGATCTATTCGCGCCCGGCCTTGCCTGCGCCGGTGTGCCGGCGACCCGGTTGATCCAGGTAGAAGCGGGAAAGGACGATGACGCCCTTGCGATTATGGAGGAGGCGCTGCGCCATGGCGCGCTTGCCGCCGTGGTGTGCGAGGTCACCCGCATCGGCATGACAGCCACGCGCCGCCTGCAGCTTGCGGCCGAGGAAGGAAACACCATGGCCTTGCTGCTACGGCGCTGGCGACGGTCCGCGCAAGATCCGCTGGGCCAACCGTCTTCCGCGCTGACGCGCTGGCGCATCGGCTGTGCGCCGTCCGATCCCTTGCCGGTGCCCGGCGTCGGTCGGTCGCGCTGGCAGGTGTCACTGGTGCGCCAGCGCGGCGGGCATCCTGATAACTGGCTGCTGGAGGGCTGCGATGCGACGGGTCGCCTCGCTGTTCCTGCCGAGCCTCGCCGTCGATCGGCTACGCCGAAACGAGGCGAGGACCGGCAGGCCGCCTGAACGGACATCTGCGCCCCAACTGCCCCTCGTCCCGCTCGAAGAGGATGACGGCTCGTCCTGCTCCTGCCCACGTGGCGGCGGGTGGCGTCCTGGCGCGCGCTGGGCGCAGAACACAGGGGCAGGTGCTGCCATGGCCAGCCGCGAGGAACAGATCGACAGCCTGCCTGTGCATCAGCGTCCCTCGCCGCGTGAACTCGGCCGCCGCTCGGAGGCGGCCGACAATCCGTTCAAATCAGACAAGCAAGCGGCAGCGCCAAATCTGAAGCCTGTTGCGGATACGCAGCTGGAAATGCCGCCGCTCGTCACCAGCACCCTTCAAAAGCAGCGCAGGGTGATCGCCGCGGTCGACGCGCATGCGGCAAGCCTTGGTCTCTTTCCCGGCATGCCGCTCACCCAGGCCAAAGCCATGGTGGCCGGCCTCGATGCGCGCGACGCTGACCCGGTGGGAGATGGGCGGGAGTTGGAACGGCTCGCGCTGTTCGCCGTGCGGCGCTGGACGCCGACCGCACAAGTGGACGCGCCTGACGGGCTGCTCATGGACCTGACCGGCGTGGCCCATCTTTTTGGCGGCGAGAAGGCGATGGCGCGGCGCCTTATCGGTTTTTGCCACCGGATCGGACTGGACGCGCGCGTCGCTATAGCGGGCACGGCGGGTGCTGCCCATGCGCTCGCCCGCTATGGCAAAGAGCGCATTGCGATCTGCAGCGTGCAGGGGGAACTGGAAGCGATCAACAGATTGCCGGTAGCGGCGCTGCGGCTCGATGACCGCCAGCGCAGCGCCGCCCAGCGCCTTGGGATCGAGCGCATTGCCGATCTCATCGCCATGCCGCGCGCGCCGCTCGGCCGCCGCTTTGGGGCCAGCCTGCTTCACCGGCTCGACCAAGCGATCGGCCGGGTTGGCGATCCGCTCGTCGGCATCGTGCCATTCGAATTGCCGCAGGTGCTGCGTGTCTTTGCCGAACCCATTGGCTCGGCCGAGACGATCGCGCGGGTCATGGCCAACCTTGCCGATGATCTGGCGCGGACATTGCGCGAACGAGGGCTTGGCGTGCGGCTTCTGCGCCTTGTCTGCGAGCGGGTGGACAAGGAGGAACAGATCGTCACGGTCGGGACCGCGCGGGGCACGCGCGACATCGGCCATATGCTGCGGCTGCTCGCCATGAAGATCGAGACCATTGATCCAGGCTTCGGTATCGAGCGCATGCGACTGCTCGCGCTGCGCAGCGAACCCCTGGCGCCCACGGCGATCGATGCCGATCTGGGGATGGACGAAGAAGCGGATATCGCGCTCCTCGTCGATCAGATCGTTGCGCGGCTGGGGCAGGGGGCCATTTACCGTCCGACCATGTGCGAGAGTGATGTGCCCGAGCGCGGCGTTGGGCGCATCGCGCCACTGGCTGATGCTATGCCCTGGCCGACCTTATGGCCAAGGCCCGCGCGCATCCTGCTGCGGCCAGAGCGGATCGACCATGTCATGGCCGAGCTTCCCGATCAACCGCCGCGCCGCTTCGTCTGGCGGGGTGTCGCCCATGTCGTAGTGCGGGCAGACGGGCCGGAGCGTATTCGGGGGGAATGGTGGCGTCGGCGCGGCGAGAGCTATGCCGTACGCGATTATTTCCGAGTGGAAAATGAGCGGGGCGAGCGTTTCTGGGTGTTCCGGCGCGGCGATGGCGAAAATCTGCGGTCGGGCGATCTCTCCTGGCACATCCATGGTGTGTTCGGATGAACGGCGACGCTTATGTCGAGCTTCAGGTCACCACACATTTCTCCTTCCTGCGTGGCGTGTCCTCCCCTGATGAACTGTTCGCCCAGGCCGCCTGGCTCAAGATACCGGCACTGGGCGTGGTTGATCGCAATTCGGTGGCCGGGATCGTGCGCGCCTGGGAAGCGGCCAAGGAAACCGGCGTCCGTCTGATCCCCGGCTGTCGGCTAGATCTTGCCTGCGGAACCAGTTTGCTGGTCTATCCGACCGACAAGGCCGCCTGGTCGCGGCTGACCCGCCTGCTGTCCATTGGCAAGGCGCGGGCAGGGAAGGGGGCCTGCGATCTGCACTGGGACGATGTCGAACAATGGCAGGAAGGGTTGATCGCTATCCTTGTTCCAGATCTGCCCGACGACACCAATGCACAAGCGCTCCGCCGTTTAAGCGGCATATTTGGCGAGCGCGCCTATCTTGGGCTGTCGCTGCGCCGAAGGCCGGACGATGCGATCCGGATTCATAGTCTCGATGGGCAGGCCCGAGCGCACCATGTGCGATCGGTGGTGTTGGGCGACATCCTCTACCACAGCAATGATCGCGAGCTGCTGCAGGATGTGGTGACCGCGATCCGTCACCATTGCACCGTCGATGCGCTGGGGTTCAGGCGCGAGCGCTATGCCGATCGGCACCTCAAGTCCGGCGCTGAAATGGCGCGGCGCTTCGCTGCCTATCCCGATGCGCTGGCGGCGAGCGCCGACATAGCCCGTGCCTGCACGTTCGACCTTGGGCAGCTTCGCTATCAATATCCGCAGGAAGCAAGCCCGGGCGAAACGCCGCAACAGTTACTCGAGCGGCTGACGGGGGTGGCATCGGCCCGCATGTTTCCCGATGGCGTGCCCAAAGCCTATGCCGATCAGCTGGCCCATGAGCTCGGGCTGATCGAGAAGTTAAGCTACGCCCCCTATTTTCTGACTGTGAACAGCATCGTCGCTGAAGCGCGGCGGCGGGGCATTCTCTGCCAGGGGCGGGGATCGGCGGCGAACAGCTGCGTCTGCTTCGTGCTGGGCATCACCTCGATCGATCCCATCAAACATGAATTGCTGTTTGAACGCTTCGTGTCGGGCGAGCGCAAGGAGCCGCCGGACATCGACGTCGATTTCGAGCATGAGCGGCGGGAGGAGATCATCCAGTGGATCTATGAGACCTATGGCCGCACCCGCGCCGCGCTGACGGCGGTGGTGACGCGCTATCGCGCCCGCGGCGCTGTGCGCGAGGTCGGCAAGGCGCTGGGTCTGCCCGAGGACATGACCGGGGCGCTCGCGGGGCTCGTCTGGGGATGGTCGCTGGAAGGCGTGCGCGACGATCAGGCCAGCGAGCTCAATCTCGATACCAGCGATCCGCGCCTTGCCCTGACGCTTGAGCTCTCGCGTGAGCTGATCGGAACGCCGCGCCACCTCTCGCAGCATCCTGGCGGCTTCGTGCTGACTTCAGACCGGCTCGATGAGCTGGTGCCGATCGAACCAGCAGCCATGGAGGACCGGCAGGTGATCGAATGGGACAAGGATGACATCGATGCGCTGAAGTTCATGAAGGTCGATATATTGGGTCTGGGCATGCTGGGATGCATGCGTCGGGCCTTTGCGCTGCTGGCGGAGCATCGCGGCATCGCCATGACCATGGCGTCGCCCACGCTGCAGCGCGATGACCCTGCCGTCTTCGCCATGATCCAGCGGGCCGACACGCTCGGCGTCTTCCAGATCGAGAGCCGCGCGCAAATGTCGATGCTGCCGCGGATCAAGCCGGAGAAATTCTACGATCTCGTCATCGAGGTGGCGATTGTCCGGCCTGGGCCGATCCAGGGCGACATGGTGCATCCCTATCTACGTCGGCGCGAGGGCAAGGAGAAGCCGGAATATCCGCGCGAGGAGCTGCGCGCCGTGTTGCAGAAGACGCTGGGCGTGCCGCTGTTCCAGGAGCAGGCGATGAAGGTGGCCATCGTCGGCGCCGGGTTCACGGCGGCCGAGGCCGATCAGCTGCGCCGCGCTATGGCGACCTTCAAGTTTACCGGCGGGGTCAGCCATTTTTACGACAAGTTGGTCGAGGGCATGGTGGGGCGCGGCTATCCGCGCGACTTTGCCGAACGGACCTTCAAGCAAATCGAAGGCTTCGGTTCCTATGGCTTTCCGGAAAGCCATGCGGCGAGCTTTGCCAAGATCGCCTATGCGTCGAGCTGGATGAAGTGCCATCACCCCGATATCTTCTGTGCGGCTCTGCTGAACGCGCAGCCGATGGGCTTTTATGCACCTGCGCAGATCGTGCGGGACGCCCGAGCCCATGGCGTAGAGGTGCGGCCGCCCTGCATCAACCGCAGCCGTTGGGATTGCACGCTCGAACCGACACGCGGGCGATACCTCGCCGTTCGGCTAGGGCTGCGCATGGCGCGCGGGCTTTCCAACCTGCACGCCGCCATGATCGTTTCGGCACGCGGGGATGAGCAATTCAATAGTGTCGAAGGCGTTTGGCGACGGGCAGGGGTGCCGCCGGCCGCCATCGAGCGGCTGGCGGATGCCGACGCTTTCCACGCTCTTGCCCATGATCGAAGGCAGGCGCTGTGGCAGGTGAAGGGGCTGGGCGACAAACCCCTGCCGCTCTTTGCGGCGGCAGATGCGCGGGAAGGGCGGTCCGGTCCGGAGGGGGATGAGCCCATGGTGACGCTGGAGCCGCTCAGCGAAGGAAGGGAGGTGGTCGAGGATTATCGGACCATCCAGCTTTCGCTGCGTGCGCATCCGCTTGCGTTTCTACGGGAGGATTTACGGCGGCGTGGGGTCAAGTCGGCCGCGGAGCTCGACCAGGTCAAGGACGGGCGGCATGTCGAGGTGGCAGGGGTGATCCTCGTGCGGCAGAAGCCGGGGTCGGCTAAAGGCGTTCTGTTCATCACCATTGAAGATGAAACCGGGATTGCCAATGGCATATTATGGCCGGACCGGTTTGAGGCGCAGCGGAGGACGGTCCTGGCATCAGCCATGGTCGGGCTGCGTGGGCGGTTGCAGCGTGAGGGGATTGTTACGCACATCATCATAGACCGCGTGATCGACTACACGCCGCTTCTCCGATCGATCGGAGACGCCATCCCGTCTGCCGCAACCTGGTATGCCAGCGACGGTAAGGCGGACTTGCCGAAGGGGGCGGCGCCAGATGATACGCCGCGTTTGCGCCTTCAGTCGCGCAATTTTCACTGAACAGATCATCGTGCGGAGGGCTTGCTGCTGCCTCCCGGAGTTCGTTGGATCTGGCCGAAGTGGACTGCTCGAGCCAGATGCCAAGTGACGGACGCAACCGTCGCCTGGACTTAACCAATTGGCATTTTTGGTGCGCTTGTCCACGCTGACAAGCTCGGAGATGTCGGCGCGCGTTCCTATGTTGGCTTTGTAAATCTCGGCGAGCCGGTCGAGAAGCGACTCGACGACCCCTTGCCCCTTCTCGGTCAGGCTGACCCTAATTCCGCGTCGGTACCGATCGGTCGCATTGCAAAAGACCAAGTCGATCTTCTCCATTTCGTACACCTTGCGACATGCGGTGGGGTAC
Organism: Sphingobium limneticum; assembly: GCF_008710155.1. Lineage (GTDB taxonomy): Bacteria > Pseudomonadota > Alphaproteobacteria > Sphingomonadales > Sphingomonadaceae > Sphingobium > Sphingobium limneticum. The sequence continues at coordinate 354 of NZ_VYPZ01000033.1, read as the reverse complement.
GGGACATTTGCGAAACTGCAGAGCGACCAGAGATATACGGTCCTTTTCTCTCTGGCGGCAATATAGAGTTCCAGAAGCATGTCCCAGACGGGACTGGCGCAATAGCGATAGCCCAGCGTGTCACCCAGGGCCTTGCGCATCGTCACCAGCTTGCGGCAGGTGTCCATGCGAGCAACGACTTGATGCGGCACTAATTTTCTCCCTTCACTAAGCGACGCGGCGCGTGAGGTCGCGTCCGTCAATGTGGTGTAAAATCGGGTGTGGCCACTGGGCTGCATTTTCAGGCGGCCTTGGGTGTAATCTGTAGCGGCTGTGCCTCCTCGATCATTGGTGTGGCAAGGGCGGCCATGCCCT
>NZ_VYPZ01000032.1 GCF_008710155.1 Sphingobium limneticum | reverse complement strand
TACAGCCAGGCCAAACTGAGTGCCGTTGCCCGGCAACTCAACGAACGACCCAGGAAAACGCTCGAGTACCAAACGCCTGCAGAGCGCTTCCAAGCTTGTGTTGCCACCACCCGTTGAACCCACCACCAATGCCGGCCGTTCAGATCAGACATCGCCAACGCCAGTTCTGACAGAAGCCGGCGATCAGCCTACAGGTAGCAAGCCGACAGCATTGCGTCCGAAATAGAGGCCCGCTGCGATATCGCCCTGAAACACATGTCAGCGTTGAGCGTCCAGCTTCCGCCAGTTTGGTATATGCATTGTCATTATCGCTTGGAAGAGACGACTATGAATCGGATAGCGCAAGTGAAGCAATTCGTGGACGATCACGAAATCCCTGAACTCTGGTTCCCTGTCCGCTAACTCCATTGCCAACGTAATGACGCCAGCAGACGAACATGATCCCCATTTCCGCCTCATAGGGTAAACCCGCACGATCCGCGGATTGACCTTCAACTTCACCGACCATCGAATAACGCGCATTTTTAGGTCGATCGCGCCGCCTTCCTGTATCACGATAGTAGCGACCGCATGATCAAGTCCACGATCCGGGTCCGATCCTCATCATTCAGGTCGAGAAGCGGGAGATAAAGCGCGCCGCGTAGTCGCCTGCGTTCATCGTCGTTGAGCAGTGCGTTAGGGTAGCGCGTACGAAGTTCATCGATCAGACTTGCAACTTGACGCACATCGATCTCGCCGCCAGTCAGCGCGGGATCGTCGCGAAGCGCAATCATGACACCAAACGCATCGGCAGACAGGCCGCTCGCCTTGGCCTCTGCAAGCCGCATCTCTTTCTCCGCCGCCAAGGCTCCGAGCAGATCGATCGCGGCCAACCCGGTAACGTTCCGGCTTTCCATGTCCTTCAGAATGCGTTCGGCTCGGTCCTTGAGCGGCTGAAGGATCGGCGCATTGGCTTGATCGTCGTCGACTTCCTTTTGCAAGCCGCGCACGAGGTTGAACACCTTGCCTTCATCGCTACCCTTGCTGTCGCGCAGGGCATCTAGCGTCTTTACATCAAAGGTGACGGTCTTGGTGAGATTGCCCAACCCCGACTGTTCGGCGTTCGCTTCAACAAGTCGGCGCGTCTTATAGGCTAGGTCAGCGACAAATCCGACCTGATCGGCATAGGCGTTGCGCACCGTCGCATAGAGCTGCGCCAGCCGCTTGAACGTCGTAATGTGATCGACCAGCTCGGCGGACGGTGACAAGATTTCCCACAGGCTCTCAATGTCCTTGTAGGCCTCGAAAAAGGCCTTGCGCGGTTCAGGATCGAGAAATTTGCCGTAAACCAGCGCCTCTAGCCGCTCGTCGGCGCCGCCGCCTTCGCACGCATCGAGATATTCGGCCTTTGCCGTTGCGATCTTCACAAGGAAGTCGGTCAACAGCAGGTCCAGGTCCTCGATGACGCCGCTGACATCCTCAGAGTCGAACTTGAGCGCCTTCTTGAGGTCCCGCAGTACGCTGACGAAATCGACGACCAGCCCGATCGGTTTGCGCACGCCTTCGCTATCGACATAGGGGCGGTTCACGCGAGCGATCGCCTGCAACAGCACATGGTCGCGCATCGGCTTGTCGAGATACATCGCGTAGAGGACCGGCGCGTCGTATCCGGTCAACAGCTTGTCGGTGACGATTAGGATTTTGGGTTCTTCGGCGGTCTTCTTGAAAAGCAACCGGACGTCGGATTCCCGCTCATCGCTGAGTTGCAGAACCGGGCAATCGCGCCTTCCAGTTCATCGCGCAGGAACATCGCCGCTTCGCTCCCCCGCTTGGTGCGGGCGTCATCCGGCGTCAGCGGCGTCCAGCCGATTTCTTCCGCGTGGCGCACCATCGGGAATTGGACTGAGCCGGCTTCGGAAATAGCTAGGTCGGTCATGCTGCCACCTCGTGCTTGGCTTCGAGCGCCGACAGGTCGAGATCGGCGACGCGGATTTCGCCGGTCATCAGCTTGTGCAGCAGAGCGCGGAACAGCTCTTCGAGGACGGCCTTCTTACGTTTGTGCAGGTCAATTTTGGCATCAATGGCGTCGAAGATTGCCGCAATCTCATTTTGCTCTTCACTGGTCGACGGTATCGGGATTAGGAGCGGCTCAAGGTTTTACTTGTTCAACTGAGGTGTCGGGCCAGGTTCAGTTATTGTGCGCAAATCGAAGTTCTGAAACCATTGGAATAGAAAATTCTGTTTTAGCCGGCCCTTCGCGACTACCCCAATCACATTAGGGTCGAAAACCGACCATTCGGTAGTGAGGCGCTTTTTGTTTGTAGCGATCGCCGCCCCTCTTTTCGGAAATATGATAGTGCCCGGCGGAACACACCGGTCTTGGGCGACGGCCAAGGACGAGGGCCAAAGCTGGCGTATCAAGGAGTGCCTTGTTTACGAGACGGACCTGAACGGCGAAAAATATGTGCTGTCGGCCGATCGCTGGTACCGGATTGATACTAACCTCGCTGCCGAAGTTTCGGCCTTTTTCGCTGGGATCACGCCCCACGTCTTGCCGCCCGCACTGGCAGACGAAAACGAGGAAAAGTATAACAACCGGATTGCGACTGGCGGCCACAACATGCTTTGCCTTGACCGAAAACTGGTGAAGCCAACAGGTGCATCTTATTCGATTGAGGCGTGCGATTTCCTTCAAGACGATGGGGCAATGATCCACATTAAGGATCAGACCTCGTCATCGCGGCTTAGCCATCTTTTCAATCAGGGCACTGTTTCAGCTCGCGTTATGAAGATGGATGGAGCGTTCCGCGATCGGCTGCGGACAACAATTGCGGTTCAAGAAGTGGCGCTCAGTTTGACGGGCTACCAGGCGCTAGTGACCAACTCCGCGACGCCTTTCAGCGAAGGCGCACATCTGATAGTGTATGGAGTAATCTGTTCAGGCGTCAGCGCAGGCACGAACCGCCTTCCGTTCTTCAGTCTTGTGACTTTCAGGCAGGCCGCAAATGAACTGCGCGCACTTGGTTACAAGTGCGCCTTCGCGTGGATCGCCAAGCCAGCATCCACAACAACCAAGACTAAGCGGACGCCTAAGGCTCCGCCGACACTGGCGGCAGCGGCCTAGATATATGGAAAGGCAACTGCTCTGCAGCGTGACCGATACCTCCTTACATAGCGGGGCGCCTGCGAGCCGGTCGGCCTGCAATCGCCCCAAATCTCTGTCGTTCTGCCCTTAGGCTCGGGTAGAAGCTGGATGCCGATTGCTGGGCTGGCCTTCCGCTCGGCCAAGTTTAGGGGGAGCAGCAGGAGTATCCCAGCGATCTCGGTTTAGCCCGTTATCGAAGTCGCTGGATTGCAGAAATCCAGGTTGTCGATTGTGCCAACACGCTGTAGCAACCGGGTGTGCAGCCGCCGGCTGTGCGCCAGTATTTTCAAGGCCTTGTAGGGTGTGAAAATTTCACTGGGGCTCCTGCCGCCCCAGCCAATATTGCCGAATTGATCATCGGCATGCCGCACATCCTGCATCCTATATGGCCCAATCCCGGTGGTGGCGTCGCTTGTCGGTCGGCTGCTGCGCCGCTGCGTTTCGCGCCCATCATGCGTGCCGGCAACGCAATCATATGCAAATACTATGCGGCCGGCCCGATCCCCGTCTCGCATTCCGCTCCCGCTCCGCCCTAGTTGCGCAACCGCAGACAGGCCCGCCGTCATTTCGCGACGGGCGCTGCGGGAGCTTTCTATGCAGGACATCCTCTGGATCGGCGCCATCCTGGCCTTGCTGGCCGCCAGCCTCGGCTATGCCGCGCTGTGCGACAATCAGTGAGGGGTGCACGCCATGACAATCGATCTCTGGCTCGCCGCGATCACCGCGCTCGGGCTGCTTTCCTATCTGGTCGCCGTGCTCGCACGGCCCGACCGCTTCTGAAGGAGGCGTCGTCATGACCATCCAGGGATGGACCCTCATCCTCCTCTTCGTCGCCATGGTGCTGATGTTGGCCAAGCCCGTCGGCCTGTGGCTCTTCGCCCTGTATGAAGGGCGCCGCACGCCGCTCCATGCGCTGCTCGGACCAGTGGAGCGCGGCTTCTATCGCCTTTCGGGCATCGACCCGACGCAAGAGCAGGGATGGCGGCGCTATGCCGTCCATATGCTGATCTTCAATGCGGTGCTGCTGCTCGCCACCTATGGCCTGCTGCGGCTTCAGGGCGTGCTGCCGCTCAATCCGCAGGGGTTCGGCGCGGTCAGCGAGCCGCTCGCCTTCAACACCGCGATCAGCTTCGCCGCCAACACCAATTGGCAAGGCTATGCCGGCGAATCGACCATGTCGAACCTCAGCCAGATGCTGGCGCTGACCATTCATAATTTCCTGTCGGCGGCCACCGGCATCGCGCTCGCCTTCGCCCTTTTTCGTGGCTTTGCCCGGCGCAGCGCAACGGGGATCGGCAATTTCTGGGCCGACATGACGCGGGTGACGCTCTATCTGCTGCTGCCTTTGTCGGTCGTGCTGGCGCTGTTCTACATCGCTAGCGGCGTGCCGCAGACCTTGGCCGGATCGGTCGACGTCACCACGCTGGAAGGCGCGCGCCAGACGATCGCGCTTGGCCCGGTCGCGTCGCAGGAAGCGATCAAGATGCTGGGCACCAATGGCGGTGGCTTCTTCAACGCCAATTCCGCCCACCCGTTCGAAAACCCGACCGCGCTCACCAATCTGGCACAAATGCTCTCGATCTTCCTGATCGGCGCGGGCCTGACCTACACGTTCGGCAAGGCGGTCGGCAATGTCCGTCAGGGCTGGGCGATCCTGGCCGCGATGATGACCCTGTTCCTGATCGGCGTCACCATCACTTATTGGCAGGAAGCGGCCGGCAATCCCATCCTGCATGGCCTGGGCGTCGCCGGCGGCAATATGGAGGGGAAGGAACTACGCTTCGGCATCGCCGCCTCGGCCCTCTTCTCCGTCGTCACAACGGCGGCCTCCTGCGGGGCGGTCAACGCCATGCACGACAGTTTCACCGCGATCGGCGGCATGATCCCGCTGTTCAACATGCAGTTGGGCGAAGTCGTGATCGGCGGCGTGGGCGCTGGCATCTATGGCTTTTTGCTGTTCGCCATTCTGGCCGTGTTCGTCGCTGGATTGATGGTCGGCCGCACGCCCGAATATGTGGGCAAGAAGATAGAGGCGCGCGAAGTGAAGCTGGCCGTCTTGGCCATCGCCATATTGCCGCTCATCATCCTGGGCTTCACCGCCGTCGCCAGCGTGCTGCCGGCTGGCCTAGCCGGACCGCTCAACAAAGGGCCGCATGGCTTTTCGGAAATACTCTACGCCTTCACCAGTGCGGTGGCTAACAATGGGTCGGCCTTTGCCGGGCTGAGCGCCAACACGCCCTTCTATAACGGCATGCTGGGCGTGGCGATGTGGATCGGCCGCTTCTTCATCATCGTGCCGATGCTGGCGATCGCCGGCGGATTGGCGGCCAAGCGCCATACGCCCGAAACGGCCGGCTCCTTTCCCACCACCGGTCCGCTCTGGACCGGCCTGCTGATCGGCATCGTGCTGGTCGTGGGCGGCCTCACCTTCCTCCCCAGCCTCGCGCTCGGCCCCATTGCGGATCATCTCGCAATGGTGCGCGGCCAGCTTTTTTAAGGATCACCCCATGGCCCGGTCCGAACAAAAATCCCTCTTCACGCCCGACCTGATCCTGCCCGCCTGCGCCGACGCCGTGCGCAAGCTGCATCCCGCCGCGCTCATCCGCAATCCGGTGATGTTCACCACCGCGACGGTCGCGCTTCTGCTCACCCTGTTGCTGCTGGTCGGGCATGATGCGCTGGCGGTCGGCTTCAAGCTGCAACTGGTCGTCTGGCTCTGGCTGACGGTGCTGTTCGGCACCTTTGCCGAGGCGCTGGCGGAAGGACGTGGCAAGGCGCAGGCCGCCTCGCTCCGCGCGGCCAAGGCGGAACTGACCGCCAAGCGGCTGAAAGGCGGCGGCCCCGATCATGAGACGGTCGCGGCCAGCGCACTCAAGCTGGGCGACATGGTGCTTGTGCAGACCGGCGACCTGATCCCGGCCGATGGCGAAGTGGTCGCTGGTGTCGCATCGGTCAACGAAGCCGCCATCACCGGTGAAAGCGCACCGGTCATCCGCGAAGCCGGCGGCGACCGCTCGGCAGTCACGGCCGGTACCCGTGTCATTTCCGATGAGATCCAGGTGCGGGTGACGGTCAATCCGGGACAGGGATTCATCGACCGGATGATCGCGCTGGTTGAGGGGGCGGAGCGGCAGAAGACGCCCAATGAAATCGCGCTGACGCTGCTGCTCGTCGGCCTCACCATCATCTTCCTGATCGCGGTCGCGACCATTCCGGGCTTTGCCAGCTATGCCGGCGGCGGCATTCCGGTGGCGATCCTGGCGGCCTTGCTCATCACCCTGATCCCGACCACGATCGCGGCGCTGCTGTCTGCGATCGGCATTGCCGGGATGGACCGGCTGGTCCGCTTCAACGTGCTCGCCAAATCGGGCCGCGCGGTCGAGGCCGCGGGCGATATCGACACGTTGCTGCTGGACAAGACCGGCACCATCACCATCGGCGATCGTCAGGCGACCGAGTTTCGCCCGGTCGGCGGCACCATGCCGGCGGCTTTGGCAGAGGCGGCGCTGCTCGCCAGCCTGACCGACGAAACGCCCGAGGGCCGCTCCATCCTGCTGCTCGCCCGCGAACAGTTCACGCAATTGCCGGACAGCCTGCCGTCGGACGCGGAGGTCATTCCCTTCACGGCGCAAACCCGCATTTCGGGCGTCCGTATCGGTGACATGGTCATTCAGAAGGGGGCGGTGGATTCCATCCTGCGCGCCAATCCCGCTCTGGAGGGCGATCCGGTCACGCAGGACTTGCGCCGCATCACGGACGAGATCGCCCGCGCCGGTGGCACGCCGCTCGCCGTTGCGAAAGACGGCAAGCTGCTGGGCGCCATCTTCCTCAAGGATATCGTCAAGGCGGGCATCAGGGAGCGGTTTGGCGAACTGCGCGCCATGGGAATCCGCACCGTGATGATCACCGGCGACAATCCGCTGACCGCCGCCAGCATCGCGGCGGAGGCCGGGGTCGATGATTTCCTGGCGCAGGCGACGCCCGAGGACAAGCTGGCTCTGATCCGCAAGGAACAGGAAGGCGGGCGTCTGGTGGCGATGTGCGGTGACGGCACGAACGACGCCCCGGCGCTGGCGCAGGCCGACGTCGGCGTGGCGATGAACACCGGCACGCAGGCCGCGCGCGAAGCGGGCAATATGGTCGACCTGGACAGCGACCCGACCAAGCTGATCGAGATCGTCGGGCTGGGCAAGCAATTGCTCATGACCCGCGGCGCGTTGACGACCTTCTCCGTCGCCAACGACATCGCCAAATATTTCGCGATCATCCCGGCCATGTTCGTGGCGCTCTATCCGGGCCTCGGCGTGTTGAACGTCATGGGCCTTTCCACCCCGGAAAGCGCGATCCTGTCCGCGATCATTTTCAACGCGCTCATCATTCCGCTGCTGGTGCCGCTGGCGCTGCGGGGCGTGACCTATCGCCCGATCGGCGCGGGGCCGCTGCTGGCGCGCAACCTCGCCATCTACGGGCTGGGTGGCCTCGTTTCGCCCTTCATCGGTATCAAGATCATCGACCTGGCCGTCAGCGGCCTTGGCCTCGCCTGAAGGATTTCCCCATGGGCAAAGATATTCTCACCTCGCTTCGTCCCGCCATCGTCATGGCGCTGCTGTTCGGCGCCTTGTTGGGCCTCGGCTACCCGCTCGCCATGACCGGCATCGGCCAGATGCTGTTCCCGGCACAGGCCAATGGCAGCCTGCTCCGTCAGGAAGGCCGGGTCATCGGATCGTCCCTGATCGGCCAGAATTTCAGCGAGCCGCGTTATTTCCACCCGCGTCCCTCGGTAGCGGGGAAGGGCTATGACGCGCTGGCCTCGTCCGGCTCCAATCTCGGCCCGACAAGCCAGGCCCTGACCGACCGGGTGAGGGCGGACGTCGCCACCCTGCATCGCAATACGTCAGATCTTTTCGTTCCGTCCGATCTGGCGACAACCTCCGCCTCGGGCCTCGACCCCCATATCTCGCCCGAGGCGGCTTTTTATCAACTCGATCGGGTCGCTCGCGCGCGCAACATGGCCCCCGCACGGCTGCGCGGACTGATCACGCAATCTATCGAACGCCCGCTGCTCGGCTTTCTGGGCGAACCGCGCGTCAATGTCCTCGAACTCAATCGACGGCTGGACGGGATTGGCGCTAATGAACGGCCATGAACGCTGACGCCCGCCCGTCCCCCGAGTCTTTCCTGCGCCAGGCGGCGCGGGAGGAGCGGGGGCAGCTCAAACTGTTCCTGGGCGCGGCGCCGGGCGTCGGCAAGACGTACGAGATGCTGACCGACGGGATGCGGCGGCTGAAATCCGGCACGGATGTGGTCATCGGCGTCGTGGAAACCCATGGCCGCCGTGAAACGGAAGCGCTGATCGCCGGCCATGCGGTCATGCCGCGCCGCATGGTCGACCATGCCGGCCACAGCCTGGGCGAAATGGATCTGGACGCCATATTGGAACGGCGCCCGCAACTGGTGCTGGTGGACGAACTGGCGCATCATAATGCGCCGGGCAGCCGCCATCCAAAACGCTATCAGGATGTGGACGAACTGCTGGACGCCGGCATCGACGTCTATTCCACGATCAACATCCAGCATATCGAAAGCCTGAACGACGTCGTCGCCTCCTTCACCCGCGTTCGCGTCCGCGAAACGGTGCCGGACGCCATGCTGGACGGCGCGGAGATCGAGGTCGTTGACATTCCGCCCGACGAACTGATCGAGCGCCTGAAGGAGGGGAAAGTCTATATCCCGGCCGAAGCAAGCCGGGCGCTCAACCATTTCTTTTCAAAATCGAACCTGACGGCGCTGCGCGAACTGGCATTGCGCCGGGCGGCGCAGGCGATCGACGCGCAGATGCTCGACTATGCGCGCGGCCATGCGCTGGCAGGCAGTTTTGCCGTGGGCGAACGGGTGGTCGTCGCGGTGAGCGAACAGCCGAGCGGACCGGGACTGGTGCGCGCCGCCAAGCGCCTGGCCGATGCGCTGAAGGCCCCCTGGACCGCCGTGCATATCGAAACGCGGCGCGCGCAGGGCTTTACCGATGCGGAGCGCAAGGCGGTGGCGGATACGCTGGCGCTGGCCTCGCGTCTGGGCGCGGCCACCGCCAGCGTGCCGGCGCAGAGCGTGCTGGATGGCCTTCGCGCCTATGCGATCGACGCCCGCGCTACTCAGATCGTGATCGGCAAATCGGCGCGATCGCGGCTGTTCGAACTGCGCCATGGATCGGTGGTCGATCGGCTGGTGCGCGATATGGGGCAGGTGGCGGTCCATGTCCTGCCCGCCGATGAAGATCAGGTGGCGCCGCCCCGAAAACCGCTGCGCATGCCTTGGGGCAGGCCGGCGGACTATCTCTGGTCGGCCGGCCTGATCGTGGCGATGACGGCGCTCGGCCGCCTGCTGCTGGCGGTCATCGACCTTGGCAATATCGCGCTGCTCTATCTGGTGCCGGTCATGTTCGCCGCCGCCACTTATGGCCTTCGCGCCGGGCTGTTTGCGGGCATCGCGTCCAGCCTCGCCTATAATTTCTTCTTCCTGCCGCCGACCGGGACACTGACGGTCAGCAACCCGGAAAATATCATCTCCATCCTCGTATTGCTGGGCGTGGCGATCGTGACCAGCCAGTTTGCCGCGCGGGTGCGGGGGCAGGCGGACCTCGCCCAATCGAGCGCGCGCGCCAATGCGGCGCTGGCGGGCTTCTCCCGCAGCCTTACATCGGCTGCCAGCGGGAATGAGTTGATGCAGGCGATCTGTGCGGAGATCGCCCGACTGCTCGACCTGCGCACGGTCCTCCTTCTCCCCTCGCGCGACGGACCGGACCTGCGCGCCGCCTATCCGCCCGAAGACCGGCTGGAGCAGATCGAGCGCGCCGCCGCCCAATGGGCGATGGACAATGGCCAGCCGGCGGGACGCGGATCCTCGACGTTGACGGCCTCCGACTGGCTGTTTCATCCGCTCGGCACCCAGCGCGGCGTGCTGGGGGTGCTGGGGCTGGCGCGCGACGATGCGGGCGAACCCCTGCGCTCCGATCAGGCGGCACTGCTGACCAGCCTGCTCGATCAGGCGTCCATCGCACTCGACCGCATGGCGCTGGAGGAGGAGATGCAAGGCGCGCGGCAGGTCTATGAACGCGACCGGCTGCGCTCCGCCTTGCTCTCGTCGGTCAGCCATGATCTGCGCACGCCGCTCACCACCATCATATCGGCCATTCATGAACTGAAGCAGCATCAGCCTTCGGCGCTGCTCGACACGGTGGATGGGGAGGCGCAGCGGCTCAACCGCTTCGTCGCCAATCTGCTCGACATGGCCCGGATCGAGGCCGGCGCGCTACCCATGAAGGTGGAGGCGATCGACTTGTTCGATGCCGTCGCCAGCGCGGTCGACGATGTCCGCCAATCGCTGGCCGGCCGCAGCGTGCAAGTTGCGATCCCGCCCGACATTCCGCTGGTCAGGCTGGATCCGGTGCTGCTGCACCATATCCTCATCAACCTGCTCGACAATGCCGGCCGTTATGGCGCGCCGGACACGCCGGTCACGATCCGGGGGGCGCGCACCCATAACGGCATAACCCTGTCGGTGGTGGACGAAGGCCCCGGCCTGCCGCCCGGCGACATGGACCGCTTGTTCGACACCTTCACCCGACTGGAAGGGTCTGACCGGGCCAAGCACGGCACCGGCCTTGGCCTTGCCATAGTCAAGGGCTTTGCCGAGGCGATGGGCCTCGCCGTCAGTGCCGACAATGAAGCGGACCCGCGCGGCGCCTGCTTCACTTTGCATATCCCCGACACGCGCATCATTATCGACCTGCCTGACGAGAGCCTGCCATGACGATCCGCCACACCGTCCTCATCATCGACGACGAACCGCCGATCCGCCGGCTGATCCAGGCGGCGCTGACCCGTGCCGGCTATGCGACGGCAGAGGCCGGCAATGCGCGTGAGGCATTGGAGCAGTTGCGCATAGCAAAGCCGGACGTCAGCCTGCTCGATCTGGGTCTGCCCGATCGGGACGGGCTGGAGCTTGTGCCGCTGTTCAAGCAGCAGGGCGACACCACGCTCATCATCATATCGGCGCGCGACGCGACGGACGAGAAGGTCGCGGCGCTCGATCTTGGCGCGGACGATTATCTGACCAAGCCCTTCGATACGGACGAACTGCTGGCGCGGGTGCGGGTGGCGCTGCGCAACCGCATGACCCGCCATGGCGGCGCGGTGGCTGTCCGGGCGGGCGATGTCGAAATCGACCTCATCGCCAATATCGTGCGCAAGGGCGGGGCGGAGGTCCATCTGACGCCCAAGGAATTCGCCGTGTTGGCGCAGCTTGCGCGCTTTCCCGGCCGGGTCATCACCCATAGCCAGATCATGAACCATGTCTGGCCGCGCGAACATGTCCATCATGTCGAATATCTGCGCGTGTTGATCCGCACCTTGCGGCACAAGCTGGAGGATGATCCGCAGCAGCCGCGGATCATCGGCAACGAACTGGGCATCGGCTACCGGTTGCGCGCCGCCGACGATTAGCGCGGGTTGGCGCTTCTCCTTGCGGCAGAGCGCGGTTAGAGCCATCGGCGCAACGCCATCAGCGCAACAAGGAGCAGACGCCCAATGATAGACCCGCGCGCCATCCGCACCTTCCTGGCGGTGTGCCGCGCCAACAGCATCAGCGGCGGCGCGCGCGCGCTCAACATCTCCCAGCCATCCGTATCCAATGCGATCGCGCAGCTGGAACAGTCGCTGGGTGGCGTGTCGCTGTTCGAACGCTCGCGCAGCGGCATCCAGTTGACGCCCGAAGGCGAAGCGTTGCTGCGCCGGGCGGAGGCGATCGACAGCCTGATGGCCGATGTGCAGACGGAGGTGACGCTGGCCAGCGCCGGTGTCGCCGGGCCGTTGCGCATAGGCGGCACGCCCGGTGCGCTGGTCAGCCTGCTGCCCGATGCGGTGCGCCGCATGGAGGCGCGGATCGGCCGGTTCGCGCTGCATGTGGTGGAACGGCCCGACCATGACCTCGCCGCCATGCTGCATCGGGGCGAGATCGAGCTGGCCTTCGTCACCACAGGCATCGAACAGCCGCCTGAAGGCATAGAGGAGCAGACCTTCTCGCGCGATCCTTTCGCCCTGATCGTGGGCAAGCAGAACGACCATATGCCTGCGCGTCTTTCCTTGCGCGACACGGCGCATATGCGCTGGGTGTTGCCCGAAGCGCGCGGCGCATTCCGTCGTCAGGTCGATGCGCTGTTCATGGCCGCCGATATTCCCGTTCCGCAGGATATCATCCGCTGCGACTCCCTGCTCACCACGAAAGCGATGGTGCGTGGCAGCCAGCGCGTCACCATATTGCCGATGCAGGTCGCCTGGGCGGAATTGTCGATCGGCGTGCTGCGGGCGATCACGATCGAAGAAGCGCATTTCGCCCGCAGTATCGGCGTGCGCAAGCTGGCGGGCGGCCGTCTGTCGCGTCTGGGGGGTGAACTGCTCGACACGTTGATCCATAGTTCCAAACTATGACGCATCGAAAAATCATTATTTTTCTTTCTGGTCGTCGCGGTCCATAACGTCTCCACAACGACAACGGGAGAGACTTCAGGTGCGACAGCTTATCCGCAATGTCCGGATATTCGACGGAACGGGTAGCGATCCTGTCCCCGGTGCCGTTCTGATCGAAGGCGACAGCATCGCCGCCATCCTGCCTGCCGACACCGATGCAACGGCTGACACCGTGATCGATGGCCAGGGCGGCACGTTGATGCCCGGCATGGTCGATGCGCATACCCATCTCACCTGGGGCAGCTCGGTCGAGAAAATCTATCACCAGTTCATCCTGCCGCCCGAAGAGTTGAAGGTCGCCGCATGGCGCAATGCCCGCGTGCTGCTCGACCATGGCTATACCAGCCTCTATTCGGCGGGCGCATTGGGCGACCAGATCGAACCCGAACTGGCCCGCGCGATCGAAGCCGGCGGAACGCCCGGCCCGCGCCTCGTCCCCTCGACGCTGGAGCGCAGTCCGGAAGGGGAAGAGGGCGTTGAGACGGGCGACGTGTTCAACGGTCGCGGTCCGCAAGCGATGCGCGACTTCGTCGCCTATTGCGCGGCGGAAGGGGTCAAGTCGCTCAAGCTGGTCATTTCCGGCGAAGATGCGCTCAAGCCTGGTTCGTCGGGCGATATCCTTTACACGGACGAGGAGATGCTGGCGGCTGGCGAGGCGGCGAAGGATGCGGGTCTGTGGATCGCGACCCATGCCTATTCGCCGCGCGCCATCACTCTGGCGCTCGAAGCGGGCGCGCGCATCCTCTATCATTGCTCCTTTGCCGACGATGCCGCGATCGACGCGATGGCGGCGAAGAAGGATGCGATCTTCTACGCGCCCGGCCCCGGCGTTTCCGTCGCCGCGCTGGAAGCGTCGCCCCCGCCGCATGTCAATATGGCGTCGATGAAGGCGAGCGCGGCCGAGCGTCTGGAGTTGGAAAAGGCGCTGGTGCCCAAATTGAAGGCGCGGGGCGTGCGCGTCCTGCCGGGTGGCGACTATGGTTTCCCCTTTAACCCCCATGGCCGCAACGCCCGCGACCTGGAGCATTTCGTCACCTATTACGGCTTTACCCCGGCCGAAGCCCTGAGCGCCGCCACGATGCTCGGCGGACAGCTTATGGGACAGCAAGTTGGACAGGTGAAGCCGGGCTATCTGGCCGACCTGCTGCTGATCGACGGCGATCCGACAAAGGACGTTCGCATCATGCAGGATGCCAATAAAATCAATATGATAATGCTTGGCGGGAAGCTGCATAAAGCGCCCGCTGTACAGCCCGTGACCGCCTGACCGGAAAGACGCTTTCATGTTCGACGTTGCGATCATCGGCTGCGGGCCGGTGGGGGCCTTTGCGGCCAATTTACTTGGCAAATCCGGTGCCTCGGTCCTGGTGATCGAGCAGGAGGCGCGCGCCTATCCGCTGCCCCGCGCGGTGCATCTGGACCATGAAATGATGCGCCTGTTCCAGTCGGCCGGGGTCATCGATCGAGTCGCAGGCGACATGCGCGATACCGAAGGGCATCTGCATGTCGGCGCCGACCATGGCGTCATCCGCTACATGGGTACGGTCGGCCGGGCGCGGCCGTTCAGCTGGTCGAACGACTATTTCTTCTACCAGCCCGAACTGGAGGATCACCTCCGCGACGCGCTGAATGAACACCCCAATATCACTGTCCAACTCGGTGTTGCATTCGAAGGGTTGGAGCAGAATGCGGACGGCGTGACGCTCCGCCTGTCGGGCAGTCGCAGCGAACAGGCCCGCTTTGTCATCGCCTGCGACGGTGCGCGCAGCGCCGTGCGCAAGGCGATGGACATCAGGCTGGACGATCTGGATTTCGAGGAACCCTGGCTGGTGGTCGATGCCGAGGTCGATGGCCCGGTCCGCTTCCCCGACCTGTGGGGCGTGCCCGAAGCCGCCGACCTGCAAAAACTGTCGGTGATGATGTGCGACCCCAAGCGGCCGGCGACGATCGTGCCGGGTCGCGGCAATCATCGCCGCTGGGAATTCATGTTGCTGCCGGGCGAAGACGACCAGGCGATGATGGAACCGGCGGCAGTCGCCGCTTTGGTCGAACCCTATCTCTCCGGGGTGCCGCACAAGGTGGTGCGCGCGGCCACCTATCGTTTTCATGGTTTGATCGCCGAGCGGTGGCGGCAGGGCGGCGTGTTTCTGGCCGGCGATGCCGCGCACCAGACGCCGCCCTTTTTCGGGCAGGGCATGTGCCACGGTCTGCGCGACGTCGCCAATCTGGCCTGGAAGCTGGATCTGGTGTTGCGGGGGCAGGCGCCCGATGCGCTGCTCGATACCTATCAGCCCGAGCGCGACCCCCATGTCCGCGCCGTCATTTCAGCCGCCGTGAGCGCCGGCCGTTATATCTGCATGCTCGATCCGGCAGCCGCCGCCGAGCGGGACGTGAAAATGCGCGAAGCCGCCAAAAGCGCGCAGCAGGGTACAGCCGCCGACCTGATCCCCGCCATCGCCACCGGCATTGTCGCAGTCGGCACGGCGGGCGCGGGCGAACGCTTCATCCAGCCGCGTGTCGGCGACCGGCTGCTCGATGATGTGACGGGGTGCGGCTGGCGCCTCTTCACCCGCACCGCGATCGAGAATGGCGATGTGACCGTCATCGACCTGACGCAACTGGACGACGGCGGCGCGATCGCCGCCTGGCTGGCGGCCCGCAACGCCGAGTCCGTGCTGATCCGGCCCGACCATTATGTCTTCGGCACCGGCAAGGCGAGCGACCTCATCGTCCGGCGCAACGCGCTGGTCGCCGGCGCTGCTCATCAGGAGATTGCCGCATGAGCCTAACCCTGCATCAGGCGCGGACCATCATCGACGCTGCCTTGGCCAAGGGCCGCGCCGATGGCGCGCAGCCGCTGGCCGTGGTGGTGCTGGATGCCGGCGCGCATCCCGTCGCCACTATGCGCGAAGATGGCGCCAGCCTGTTCCGTTTCGACATCGCGAAGGCGAAGGCCGCAGGTGCGCTGGGGATGGGGGCGGATACGCGGGTCTTGGCCGCGCGTGCCGCTTCCAACCCTGTCTTCTTTCAGAGCGTCGTCGCCGCCACCGGCGGTCGGCTTGCTCTGTCCCCCGGCGGCGTCCTGATCCGTGACGTGGAAGGTGCGGTGATCGGCGCCGTCGGGATCAGCGGCGACACCGGCGACTGCGACGAGGCCTGCGCCATCGCGGGCATTCTTGCCGCCGGCCTTTCCCAGGGAGACGTGCAATGAAGTTGCGCAGCATCGAACTGGCGCTGTCCGGCGCGGCGGAGGCGGCAGCCTTCCTCACCGACATATGGGGCATGGCCCCGGCTGAGGTCATCGGCGATATCCAATATCTGCGTGGATCGGGCAGCTTCCCCTATCTGGTCGCGTTGGAAGAGTCGGCGCAGCCTTATGTCCGCTCCACCACCTTCGTCTGCACCGCCGACCGGCTGGAGCAGCTAAAGCGCAGCGTCACCGAAGCAGGCCTGCCTGCTGCGCCCGTGACCTGTGACGATCCGGGTGGCGGCCATGGCATCATCGTCGAACTGGCAGAGGGCGAACTGCTCCGCTTTCTGGTCGACGCGGCCGAAGTCGCAACGATCGAGGGCGCCGATCTGCCGGTCAAGCTCACCCATGTCGTGTTCAACAGCGCGGACGCCGAAGCGACCGGCCATCTGGTCGAAGATGCGCTGGGCTTCCGCGTGTCGGACCGGACCAAGGGCATGGTGTTCGTGCGCTGCAACGACTCCCACCATTCGACCGCCTTCGCCCGCGCCGGGTTCGCCAGCCTCAACCATATCGCCTTCGAGATGGAGGATCTGGACGCGGTGATGCGCGGCATCGGCCGCCTGCGCGATCAGGACATGGCGCCGGCCTGGGGACCGGGACGCCATGGTCCGGGCGCCAATGTCTTTGCCTATTTCATCGCCCCCTTTGGCCCCGTGATCGAATTTTCGACCGCCGTGAACAAGGTGCCTGACGATTATCAGGCCGGCGCGCCGGAAGATTGGACCTGGCCCGCCAAGCGGATCGACCAATGGGGCATGTCCGACAAGGATTTCGACGGCCTGCGCGCCGCCGAGGAGAAGTTTCGCCATCGCCGCGACTGGCAGGTCCAGCCGCTGGACGTCCTGACAGAGGAAAATCACTAATGCGTTATGTCAGCTTCCGCCGCCCCGACGGCACTGCCAGTTTTGGCCGCCTGGATGGCGAGACGATCATCGAACTGGCGACCGACGCGACGCCCAGCCTGAAGGCCGCGCTGGCCGAGGGCAGCCTGTCGGCGCTGACCGATGGGGCGACCTTCGCCGCGGCCGACATCGTGCTGCTGCCGGTCATTCCCGATCCAGCCAAGATATTGTGCGTCGGCCTGAATTACGCCGAGCATGTCAAGGAAACCGGCCGCGAGCAGAAAGCCTATCCGGCGATCTTCGTGCGCTATGCCGACAGCCTGGTCGCCGACGGCCAGCCTATGGTGAAGCCGACTGTGACCGAACGCTTCGACTATGAAGGCGAACTGGCGATCATCATCGGCAAACCCGCGCACAAGGTCGCGGCGGCCGATGCCTGGAACTATGTCGCGGGCTACGCCGCCTTCAACGACGGCAGCGCGCGCGACTGGCAGCGGCACAATATCCAGTTCACGCCGGGCAAGACCTTTCCCGGCACCGGCGGTTTCGGCCCGGCGCTGGTGACGGCGGACGAGATTGACGACCTGAACGCCCTGCGCGTGCAGACGCGCCTCAACGGCGAACTGCTTCAGGACCAGCCGGTCGGCGACATGATCTGGGATATCCCGACCGTGATCGAATATGTGTCGGCCTTCACCCCGCTCAGCCCCGGCGATGTCATCGCCACCGGCACGCCCGGCGGCGTCGGCGATAAGCGCACCCCGCCGCTCTACATGAAGGCCGGCGACAAGGTCGAAATCAGCATCGGCACCATCGGCACGCTCACCAACCGCATCATCGACGAACAATAATCAACAATCACCCAATCATAAGAAAGGGAGAGGGACATCATGCGTAAGTTCAACCTGACCATCACGGCGCTCGCTGGTGCGAGCGTCATCGCCTTGGCCGTGCCCGCCTTTGCGCAGGACGCCACGCCGCAGCAGGCAGCAGACGCGGCGGACGCCAATTCGGACATCATCGTCACCGCCCAGCGCAAGGCTGAAAAGGTGACGGAGGTGCCCATCTCCATCACCGTCGCCAATCAGGCACAGCTGGAGCGGCAGCAGGTCAACACGGTCAACGACCTCAGCCGCGTCGCGCCCTCGCTGGAAATTCAGCAGGCGCCGGGCCAGAATACCGGCGGTGGCGGTGCCATTCGCGGTATCGGTACCCAGACCTTCTCGGCCGGCGCGGTCGCCTCGGTCGGCGTGGTCGTCGATCAGGTCAGCCAGGGCAATGCCAATATCTCCGACCTGTTCGATGTCAGCCGGATCGAAGTGCTGAAAGGCCCGCAGGGCACCTTGTTCGGCCTGACGACGTCCGCGGGCGTGATCAACATCACGACCAACGCGCCCGACCCCAGCGGATTTTCCGCGCGGGTGCGTACCGAATTGTCCAATGCCGGCACCGCCGGTTCGAAGTTCGGCAATCAGGTCATTCAGGGCGTCGTGAACATCCCGCTGGCATCCAATGCCGCCATCCGTATTTCAGGCGTCACCAATTTGCGCCAGGGCGTGAACAAGAACGCGCTGACCGGCGACTATAACGATAATGATCGTTATGGCGTGCGTGGGCGTCTGCTCTGGGAGCCGACCGAGCGGCTGACCGTCAACCTGATCGGCGACTATACCAAGAGCCGCGCCGAAAATGGCGGCGACTTCTTCACCTTCGTCCAGACCAGCGGTCCGGGCACGGCATTGGGCGGCCTGCTTCGAGACAGCGTCGGCATCACGGCCCGGCTCGCAAGCTGCGGCGTGACGCCGGGTGAGGGCAATCAGAAATATTGCTCCGGCTCTTCCTATGTCGGCCGCACGGAAAATTATGGCGGCTCGCTCCAGCTCGATTATGAGGCCGATCCGTTCACGCTGACGTCCGTCACTGCCTATCGCAAATCGAGCGAGACGGGCTTTGGCGCGGCCACCAACGTATTCCGTGGCGATCCGCTGGAATTGCAGGTCGGCAACGGTGCGGTGAACCGCAAGCTGAGCCTGTTCACGCAGGAATTGCGGATCAGTTCGCCTGCCGACCAGTTCCTGGAATATACTGCCGGCGTTTTCTATTCGAACCAGAAGCAGACACGCGATCCGGAAAGCCTGTCGGTGTCGGTAGTGCCGTTCCCCGGCCTCACCATCCCGATCGTGCGCAACCCCGGCGCCGATCTCGACATTCAGGATGAATCGCTTGCCGTCTTCGGTCAGGGTACCTTCCATCTGTCGCCCAGCCTGCGCCTGATTGCCGGTGGCCGGTACACGACCGATCGACTGTCGATGGATCGTTATGATTATTTCACGCCCGCCGATCCGTTCAGCCGCACCATATTGGACGTCCAGAAATTCTCCTGGCGGCTGGGTGCGCAATATGATCTGGCTCGCGACATGATGATCTACGCCACTGCATCGCGCGGGTTCAAGGGCGGGCAGATCGCCATCCCGTCGGCCCCTGCCAAGCCTTTCGTCGTGTTGCCCGAAATTCCGATGGCTTATGAAGCGGGCCTCAAGACAACCTTGTTCGGTGGCTGGGTCGCGGATCTCAGCGTCTTCTATCAGAAGATCAAGAATTTCCAGGCGCAGCAGTGCACCGTGGACAGCACCGCCGTTATTTCCTGCGTGCAAACCAACATCAATGGCGTGAAGTCGCGCGGCGCGGAAATCAACTTCTTCGGCAAGGTTTTCGAAGGCCTGTCGCTCAATACCGGCTTCATCTACGCCAAGGCGACCTACCCGACCAATTTCATCGGCACGGATGGCACCAATATCGGCGGCTCGCAGCTGGCCTATGCCCCCAAATATAAGTTTACGCTGTCGGGCGAATATGAAGCGCCGGTGACCGGTCGCCTCAATGGCTTTGTGGCAGCCGATACGGTGTGGAAGTCGCGGGTGCGCTATGAAGCCAATTCGAACAGCCTGACGACCTTCCGCTCGCACTGGTTGGTGGGTGGCCGGATCGGCCTTCGCACCGATGATAATCGCTACAGCGTCGCGGTGTTCGGTCGCAACCTCTTCAACGTGCATGAACCGTCGCTGATGCAGAGCGATTTCCCCTATACGACCGATCAGCGCGAGCAGAATATCGGTGCCATCTACGGCCCGCAGTCCTTCCGGCAGGTGGGCATCAGCTTCGACGCTAAGTTCTGATCTGACAGGGGCGTGGCGGGGCGATAGCTTTCGCCATGCCTGTTTGTGGTACGGCATATGAAAGGGGACGGATGAACCAGATCAGACAGGCCATCGCGGCGCTGGGTACCGACCTTGGCCCGCATGTTCTCGACCAGTGCCGGGCGTTGTTCGACGATGAGCAGATGGCGCTGCTGGCGCAGGTGCCGGTGTCCGTGGCGGATGTCTCCTATGGGCCGCACGAACGGCATCGCGTCGATATCTACCGACCTTTGGGTAGCGATCCGGCGCCGATCATCGTCTTCGTGCATGGCGGCGGTTTCCTGAAGGGTGACAAGGGCGGGGCGGATGCCTGGCCCAACGCCAATGTCGGGCGCATGGCGGCGCAGGCGGGTTTTCTGGGCGTCGTCATCAACTACCGGCTCGCGCCCGGTCATGTCTGGCCGGCCGGGGCGGAGGATGTCGCGTCGGTCGTCGCCTGGCTCAAGGATAATGTTGCGCAGCATGGCGGCGATCCCGATCGCATCGTGCTGATGGGCACGTCGGCGGGCGCCGTGCATGTCGCGGGCTATCTGAAGCGGGTGAGGGATCGCGATATTCGCGCCGCCATCCTGCTGTCGGGGCTATATGGCTATACGCCGCTCGATCAGCGGGACATGCTCTATTATGGCGACCCGGCGCTGTACCCTGAGCGTATGCCGCTGGAGGCCGTCGCCTCGACCGGTTTGCCGCTGCTGCTCGCCTGTGCCGAGTTCGATCCACCGCGCTTTCAGGCCGAATTTCTGGGGCTGATGCAGGATCGGCTCGACCGCCATGGCGCGATGCCGCGCGCCATCATTCAATCCGGCCATAATCATTACAGCATGGCCATGCATCTGGGCACCGCCGACCGGCGGCTGTCCGACGAAATCTGCGCCTTCGTGCGCGAAACCACTGCCTGACAATCATATAATCGGAGAGACGGATATCATGCTGGACCGCAGAACCCTTCTGGTCACCGGCGCAGCCGCCATGGCCGCCCCCGCCTTTGCCGCACGCAAAAGTGCCGACCCGGCTTTCCCCAAGGATTTTCTGTGGGGCACGGCCACCGCGCCGCATCAGATCGAGGGCAATAATATCGCCAGCGACCTGTGGTTTCTGGAAAACCAGCAGCCCACCGTCTTCAGCCAGCCATCGGGCGACGCCTGCAACAGCTTCGCGCTGTGGGAAACCGATCTCGACCTTGCCAAAGCGATGGGCCTCAACTGCTATCGCTTCGGCATCGAATGGGCGCGGATCGAGCCGGAGAAAGGCCTGTTTAGCCAGGCGATGTTCGACCATTATAAGGCGGTGATCGAAGGCTGTCGCGCACGCGGTCTGGCGCCGGTCGTGACCTATAGCCATTTCACCGCGCCGCGCTGGTTCAGTGCGCAGGGTGGCTGGACCAATCCGGAAAGCGCGTCGCTTTTCGCGCGCTATTGCGACAAGGCGACCCGCGCCCTGGGGCAGGGCATCCATAGCGTCATCACCTTCAACGAACCCAATATCCTGCTGCTGCTCAAGCCGATGTTGCCGCTGCAGGTGTGGGCCATTCAGAAGCTGACTCTGGAAACCGCAGCCAAGCGGCTGGGCGTGCCTAAATTCGTCAGTGCCAATGTCGCCGATGTCGAAGACCTGCCGGCGTTGCAGAAGGGGCTGCTGGCCGCGCATCAGGCGGGCAAGGCGGCGATCAAGGCGGTGCGGCCTGACCTGCCGGTTGGCATTTCGCTGGCCATGATGGACGATCAGGCGGTGGGCAAGGCGTCGGTGCGCGACCGCATGCGCGGCGAACTGTATGGCGAATGGCTGAACGTCGCGAAGGGCGACGATTTTATCGGCGTGCAGAATTACGAACGCGCACTGTGGGGCGACAAGGGCCGGTTGCCAGCACCCAAGGGATCGACCGTCAACTGGTCGGGCACTGAAGTCTGGGCGGGGTCACTGGCCGGAGCGGTCCGCTATGCCCATGAAGCGACCGGCGTGCCGATCCTGGTTTCCGAACATGGCGTCGGGACGGAGGACGACACGATCCGCGCCAAATTCATTCCCGAAGCGCTAGCGGGCCTGAAGGCTGCAATGGACGATGGGGTTCCGGTGCAAGGCTATTGCCACTGGTCGCTGCTCGACAATTTCGAATGGATTTTCGGCTACAAACCCAAATTCGGCCTGCACAGCGTCGATCCGGTGACGTTTGCCCGGACGCCCAAGCCCAGCGCCGGCGTCTATGGCGCCATCGCTCGCCGCAACGCGCTGTAAGGGAGGGATGCCATGACGCGTTTCGCTCTCATCGCCGCGCTGCTGATGGCTGCGCCGGCGGTTGCGCAGATGCCTGTCCCGGTCCCCGCGCAGGCGCCGGCCGAACCGAATGCTATCGCGCTCTATCCGCAGATGAAGGCACCCAAGGGATCGACAGAGAATTGGGTGCGCTTCGGCGAGGATCTGGCCGTTCGCAACGTTACCGTGCCTACCATCACCCCGGTTCTGCCCGATCCCGCCAAGGCGACCGGCGCAGCGGTCATCGTGGCGCCGGGCGGCGCCTTCATGCTGTTGTCGATGGAGCATGAAGGCTGGAGCGTGGCGCGCTGGCTGGCCGATCATGGCATTGCCGCCTTCGTCCTGAAATATCGGTTGAACCAGACCCCGGCAGATACCGCTGAGGCGTCCGCCTATATGGGCAAGCGGATGGCGGACTCGCTGCGCGATCCGACTGCCGCGCCGGGCATCACCGAACCGCGCGCCACGCTCGATGCGTTGGCCGCGCTCAAGTTGGTGCGAGGGGATGCGAGCAAATGGGGCGTCGATCCCAAGCGGGTCGGCATGATCGGTTTTTCCGCCGGCGCGATGACCACGCTGAATGCGACGCTGGAAGGGAAGGGGAGCGATCGCCCGTCCTTCATGGCTTATGTTTATGGTCCGATGCTGGCGCGCGATGTGCCGGCCGATGCGCCGCCGATGTTCGCGGCCATCGCCAATGACGACAGCCTGTTTCCCAATCCGTCCTACGCCCTGGTCGACAGCTGGCGACGCGCGCATGTGCCGGTGGAGCTTCACGCCTATGAGCGTGGCGATCATGGTTTCGGTATGGGCAAGCCCGACACCACGACCATGGGGCTGCTCCCGCAATTCCTGTCCTGGATGGAGATGCGTGGCCTGCTGAACGCGAAGGCCGGACAGTGACGACGCCGACCGTGTCGATCCGCCGGGAAGCCGGCATCAGCGTCGTCATCAATGGCGTGCTGAGCCTGGCTTTCTTCCTGGGCGTGTTCGGAACCGTGTCGCGTCCGCTCGGCTGGATGGCGCCGGACAATCTGGCGATCGATTTCGTGCCGCAAAGCATCGCGGTCGCGCTGATGAGCGCGCTGGTTCCCGCGCTGATCGCCCGCAAGCGGCTGGGGAATGGGTCGGCGCTGCGGCCGATCCTGATCCGCGCCGCATTGTTCGCCTTGGCCGGCGGCGTTCTGGGCGGATTGCTGGCTTTGTCGATCGGCGCGGTTGGATTGTCGACCATCGGCTGGGGCGCCGCCCTGGCGATTAAAATTGCTTATGGCGGCGCGCTCGGCGCGCTGGTCGCCACGCTGGCGCTGCGGCGATTTGTGCCGCCTGTCCGCACCGCCTGATAAAAGAGGATTGCCCCGATGACGTCCCGTACCCTTCGCCTTGTCGCTCTGCTGGCTTGCACCGTCCTTGCGACGCCCGTGATGGCGGACGAGCTGGCCGATGGCTTCCGCAATCCGCCCCAGTCGGCGCGGCCCCGCGTCTGGTGGCACTGGATGAACGGCAATGTGACCAAGGAAGGGATCGACAAGGATCTCGACTGGATGGCCCGCATGGGCATTGGCGGGGTACAGAATTTCGACGCCAGCCTGATGACGCCGCAGATCGTCAAGGAAAGACTGCCTTACATGACCGACGGCTGGAAGGATGCCTTCCGTCACGCCGTCCAGACAGCCGATGCCAAGGGGCTGGAATTCGCCATCGCCGCGTCGCCGGGCTGGAGCGAGACGGGCGGCCCCTGGGTCAAGCCGCAGGATGCGATGAAGAAGCTGGTCTGGAGCGAAACCGACCTGCGTGGCGGCCAGCGGCTGAATGGCGCATTGCCCGCACCGCCGTCCGTCACTGGGCCGTTCCAGAGTGCGAAGTTCAGCGATCCGCTGTCTGGCGGAGCCGAGAGCGGTCCACTTCCCAGTCATTATGCGGACGCACGCGTGCTGGCCTATCCGGTCGTCACGACGCTGCTGCCGCTACCCAAAGTGACGCAAGCCGATGGCAGCGCGATCGGCGCCACGCCCTTGCTGGACGACGATCTGGAAACCGTGGCCCAAGTGATGAAGGGCGACGCTGCCCATCCCGGCGCTCTGATCCTGGATTATGGCAAGACTGTCACCATTCGTTCGGCCAGCCTGTTCGTACCCCATGCCCGCCCACCTTTCGGCGATCCGGCCTATCGCCCCACATTGGAGGCGGAAACGGCGCAGGGCTGGGAGCCGGTCGGTCGCTTCACCCTGACCGAAGTATCCGCCACGATCGGTTTCGCGCCTGTCACGGCGCGGCGTTTCCGGCTTGTGCTTTCGCCCAATGATGCGCCCAAGTCGCCCGGATTGGGCGATGGCGCGCCCGGCGCGGTGATGATGGACGTATTTGCGCGTCCCGATAGCCCGACTTTGGGCATCGGCGACCTGCGCCTGTCGGCTGACGCGAAGATCGACCAATATGAGGTGAAGGCCGGCTTCGGGATTGTCCCGGATTATAATGCACTGAGCGAGGGGGGCGCCCCCAATGTACCTGCGATCGATCCGGCGACAATCGTCGACCTGACGGACCGTTTGCGGCCCGACGGTACGCTGGACTGGACCGCGCCCAAGGGTAGCGGCTGGCGTATCGTGCGCATGGGCTATTCGCTGACCGGCAAGACCAATCATCCCGCTACCCCCGAAGCGACCGGCCTGGAAGTCGATAAATATGACGCCGCCGCCGTCCGTCGTTACCTCGAAACCTATCTGGGCATGTATCGTGACACGGTGGGCGCGGACTGGATCGGGAAGAAGGGTATCCGTGCCCTGCTGACCGACAGTATAGAGGTCGGCGCGTCCAACTGGACCCCGCGCATGGTCGAAGAGTTCAAGGCGCGGCGTGGCTATGACCCGGTGCCTTTCCTGCCCGCGCTGACCGGCGCGGTGGTGGGGTCGCTCGCGCGCAGCGATGCCTTCCTGCATGATTATCGCCAGACGCTGGCCGATCTGTTGGCCGACGCCCATTATGGCACGGTGGCGAAGGTCGCGCATGAAAATGGGCTGACCGTGTATGGAGAAGCGCTGGAAAATGGGCGCCCGGTGCTGGGCGACGATCTGACCATGCGGTCCCATGCCGATGTGCCGATGGCGGCGATGTGGACTTTCAACCGGGGCGCTGCGCCGCGTCCGACGCTGATCGGCGACATGAAGGGTGCGGCCTCGGTCGCCCATATCTATGGGCAGAATATCGTTTCGGCGGAAAGCATGACATCGGCCTTCGCGCCCTGGGCCTTTGCGCCGTCGGACCTGAAGCGCGTCATCGACCTGGAATTCGTGTCGGGGGTCAACCGACCGATCGTCCACACGTCGGTGCATCAGCCGGTGGACGATAAGCTGCCGGGCCTCAGCCTCATGATCTTCGGCCAATATTTTAACCGGCATGAAAGCTGGGCGGACATGGCCAAGCCATGGGTCGATTATATGTCGCGTACCGGCTATCTGCTTCAGCAAGGCCGCGATCATGCTGACCTCGCCTATTTCTATGGCGAGGATGCGCCGATCACGTCGCTGTTCGAGCATGGCGTGCCGGCCGATTTGCCGACCCGCTATGCCTATGACTTCGTCAATGCCGATATCCTCGCCAACCGCATGAGCGTGGACAAGGGCGAGCTGGTGGCCGGCAAGGCCCGCTATCGCGCCTTGTACCTTGGCGGGTCCAGCCGGGTGATGACACTGGCAACGCTGCAGCGCATCGCCGCTTTGGTAGAGGCGGGCGCGACCGTCATCGGCAATGCGCCGGAACGGGCGCCGGGCCTTCAGGATGACGCCGCAGCCTTCAGGGCGCTGGCCGATCGTCTCTGGCGTGCCGGCGCTGTCGGCAAGGGGCGGGTCATCGCCAGTGAGGACGCCGAAGCCGCACTAAACAGTGCTGGCGTCGGCCCGGATTTCCGGATTTCTAGTGGTGCGACGGATGCGGACTATCGCTTCATCCACCGCAGGCTGGATGATGGCGACCTCTATTTCGTCAACAACCGCACCGACAAGGCGGGTCGGATCGAGGCGCGCTTCCGCGTGGTTGGCAAGCAGCCAGAACTCTGGCGCGCGATCGATGGGACTGCGACTCCCATATCCTATCGCACCGAAGGCGGTGAAACGGTGATCCCGATCGATGTCGGCGCGGAGGATGCTTTCTTCATCCTGTTCCGCAATCCGGCAAAGGCGCCCTCCGTTACGATCGCGTCCAAGTCGATCCGACAGGTCGGCACGCTTGCCAACCCTTGGACCGTCAGCTTCCAGACGGGGCGTGGTGCGCCAGCGAAGATTGCGATGCCGACGCTCACGCCGCTGGAGAGCAATGCCGACAAGGGCGTGCGCTATTTTTCCGGCATGGCGACGTACAATAGCCGCATTACCCTGCCCAAGGGGGTGAAGCCTGGTGCGCCGCTGTGGATCGATCTGGGCAAGATCGGCGACTTGGCAGAGGTGCGCGTCAACGGGCAGTCCGCCGGCACCACATGGTTCGCACCCTATCGGCTCGACATCGGCAAGCTGGTGAAGGCGGGTAACAACGAACTGGAAATCAAGGTCGCCAACCTGTGGGTCAATCGCCTGATCGGCGATCAGCAGCCCGGTGCGGAGAAGATCACCTTCACCGCCGCGCCGACCTACAAGGCCGATGCGCCGTTGCGTCCGTCTGGCCTGATCGGGCCGGTGCAGCTGTTCGCCGAGTAGGACTCAATGATCGGGCGTCTCGCCGTTTCGCAAGGGCGGCGGGCGCTTGACCTTTTTGATCTGGCGCAGGCCCAGAAACACGGCGGCGATGATGGCGGGGATCAGTGCCAGGTCGATCCAGCCGGGCAGATGTGCGCCCTGATGCTCGATCGCTTCCTTGATATGATGCCATAGGCCCAGCGCATAATAGCTGATCGCGACGACCGACAGGCCCTCCACCGTATGTTGCAGGCGCAGTTGCAAGCCGGTCCGGCGGTCCATCGATGCCAGCAGGTCGCGATTGCGGCGGGCCAGCGCCGTGTCGACCCGCGTGCGAAGCATGGCGCTGGTCCAGGCGATGCGTTGCGACAGATCCTCCAGCCGCCGACCGAACGCGTCGCAGGTGCGCATGGCGGGCAGAAGGCGGCGTTCGGTAAAATCGTCGAGCGAGCGATAGCCCCGGACCTGCGCCACCTCCAGTCGGCGGATGCGGTCGAAGCAGAGTTCGGCATAGGCGTGGGTGGCGCTCATGCGATAGCGCGTGCGGGCGACGATCTGGGCCAGTTCGGCACTGAGCGAGGACAGGGTTTCCAGCACGGCGTCCGCGTCGGCCTGCGGTTCCGCAACCCGGCTCGTCACGTCGGTCAGTTGCTGTTCCAGCTTCGCCAATATGGGGGTCGCCTGCTGCGCTTCGGGCAGGCCGAGCAGCGCGATCTTGCGATAATTGCCCAGTTCCTGAAGCCGCTGGACCAACAAGGAGGCTTCCGCACCCTCCAATCCCCGGTCATGGACGAGCAGCCGGCCAAAGCCATTGTCATGCAGGCGAAAGTCGGCCCATATGCGGGCGCGGCCCCGCGCCACATCGGAAATGGTCAGGTCGTCAGGCATGAAATAGGCCGCGACCGTCGCCTTGGTGGGTTCCTGCTGGGTCAGCGCGATCTGGGTCGATCGGATGATCCGGCCGGGAAGATGGTCGATCCAGTGGAATATCGAGGCGAAGGGGGACAGGTCGAACGGATCGCCATAGCCATCGGCGATGAAGCTGTAGGTGATGAATTCGCTATGCCGTTCCCAGGAAAAGCCGAGTGCGCCGACACGGCAGGCGAAGAAGCGATCGTCGCCATCGGGGGAGGGGGCGTCCGTTGGCAAAAGGTCGCGCAATGCGGCGATGCTGTCGCGGGCCTGCTGTTCATCGACGATCATCATGAATTGAACGGCGCGAGCCGGCGTGTCCATGCGGGGCATCTTGCGAATATGCATCTCGCGCGAGAGCGAAGCGCGCAGGGGATGGCTGCGCTGCGTCAGATCTGGAAAGGCGCCGTCACCTGTGCCCGTGCTGGCGTTCATATAAGGTCGTTTCCTCAATCTGCTGGCCCACAGGCTAATGGGCCTGTTGCGCTTGCCGCAATTGGACTGATCCAAAGAATAAGATGTCAGATGCGGCGGGCGATGGCGCCGGCGGCCCAGCCCATGCCGACCGCCATGGCGATCGCCACCAGGCCGTAGACGAAGGACCAATGTTCCGCGGCGCTGGCCATGAACTGTTCGAAGCCGGACTTGCGCACGGTGATGTCGCGGACGGCGGCGGCGACGACGCGGCCGTCCTGCACCAGGAAGGTTTCGGCGGTATAATCGCCCACGATAACGCGCGCCGACAGGGGCAGTCGGGCGCGGTAGAGGACGCCGTCGGTAATTTCCACCGTGCCGGGCCGTTCCACGAACAGGCCGGACCGGGCGCGCAGATCGACCAGCCCTGCCTGGAAGCGGGACAGTTCACCGCTCTCGTTCAACGACGAGGGGGAGAGCTGCAGCTTGTCGACGCCCAGTTCGTAGATGGCGGCGGTACGTTCATCGACGATCCGATCGATCGGGCGGGATGAGGCCATGGCGTAGAAGCTGGGTGCGGAGCGGAATTGGGCTTCATCGGCATTGACCCAGATGCCCGCGACCTTCTGTTTCTCGCGCATGGTGATCGACTGTTCCGGCCCTTTCAGCACCACGACGATGTCGGCTGGCTTTTCGGGGCGGCGGCCGTCGGGATAGACGATCGCGCCGAATAACAGCAGGTCCGCGCCGGTGAAGCTGTACTGGATTTCCACGTCGCGCTGCGACACATCGGGCACCAGTTGCGGTTCGTCCGCGCCGATCAGCAACAGGGCTGCGGGCAGGGCGATCAGGGCGGCGAGGCGACGCATCAGCCGACCTCGATCGTGTAGATTTCGTCCGGCCGCCAACCAAGGCCGAGCGCCATGCGTGCCGCAACCAGCAGCACGATCGCGGCGAGCAGGATGCGCAGATATTCCGGGCGGATCGACATGGAGATACGGGTGCCGACCTGCGCGCCGACGACGCTGCCGATCAGCAGCAGCAGGGCGAGCACCAGATCGACCGCCTTGGTCGTCATGGCGTGCATCATCGTCGTTGCCATGGTGACGAACAAGATCTGGAACAGGGACGTGCCGACCACTGACTGGGTCGCCATCCCCAGCAGATACAGCATGGCCGGCACCAGGATAAAGCCGCCGCCCACGCCCAGCAACATGGTCAGGATGCCGGTCGCCATGCCCAGCAGCAGCGGCGCGAGCGGCGAGATATAGAGGCCCGAACGGTAGAAGCGCCAGCGCATCGGCAGGGCTGCGACCAGCGGATGGTGCCGCCGCTTGCGGGCCGGGGGGCGCTTTCCGGTCTTGATCGCGATGAGGGCCTGAATCGATTCCTTGGCCATCAGGCCGCCGATGCCGCCCAGCATCAGCACATAGAGGATGCCGATGACGGTATCGATCTGACCCAGATATTGCAGCAGGCGGAAGATGAAGACGCCCATGCCGGCACCCATCACGCCGCCGGCGATCAGAACGCCGCCCATGCGGAAATCCACCGTGCCGCGCGACATGTGGGTGAACACGCCCGAGACGCTCGCGCCGGTGACCTGCGACGCGGCGGAGGCGGCGGCGACGGTCGGGGGGATGCCGTAGAAGATCAGCAGCGGCGTCGTGAGAAAGCCGCCGCCCACGCCGAACATGCCGGACAGCAGGCCGACCACGCCGCCAAGACCGATGATGACAAGCGCGTTGACCGACAGATTGGCTATAGGCAGGTAAAGATCCATGCCGGTCGGGGTTACCGCCAACCGACGACGATATAAAGTCGCGATAGGATGTTTGAATCAAAAATCCGCAGCCAGGGTGATGGCAAGGCCTGATCCCGGTCGTGCATCGCCGGCGATCCGTTGCCGCCATTCGACCGATAGCCTTGCGTTAGCCTGCGGCAGCGGGAGGCGGATCTGCATTTCCGGGCCGATGTCGAGGCGGCTGGCGCCGGGCTGCGCGCCGCCGGACAAGGCCGCGCCGAGGCGGATGGGGACGGCGTCGAGCGGTGTCGTCAGAGAAAATTTGCCGTCGATGAAGGCATCCCGTCGTCGAAAGCCGACGATGCCTGTCTGAACATAGGCTTCCCCCAGGATCGCGGGGGCGATCGTCTTCGGGCCAAAGCCGCCCACCGCCATCACGGCATTGGCGTCGCGGCCACCAGTGCCCAGGGCAACGCGGCGCTCCGCCGCCAGGGTGATGGGAATGGCGCGGGCAGGCTGCACGGACAGACCCAATGCGGCTTCGGGCGCGGCCGGGCGCTGGAGCGCGCGGGTCAGCCGGCCATAGGCCGTGACCCTGCTCGCGGCATGAGGAGCAATGTCATAGTCCAGTCGCACCCCGGCCTGCGATCCGCCCAGTTGGCTTGCCGGAAAAGCGCCATTCGCGGTGCCGCTGTCGGGCCGCCACAACAGCCATGCGCCGGCGCGCCATCGGTCGGTATGGGGTGGGCGGGCCGGCAAAGGCGGCGGGCTGGGCGTGGGGGCGTGGATGCCGCCGTCATTGCGGGCATGATCCTGAGGTGCATGGGTGAAGTCCGTCGCGGGGGCCACGAAATCCATCAGTTGGATCGGCATGCCATCGTTGTTGACGGATCTGGGGATGGCGGTGGCTTTCACAAAGCGCGTTGGCGGCAGCCTGTCAGGATCGCGCACCGCCATGGTGATTGTGTGGATCGGGCGCATGGCGGTCATGGCGCTGGCATTCAGGAGAGTGATCGGTGTCAGCACGAGCGAGGAAGACGGGTGATGAGGGCCGGGCGAGGGTGGTGGGACCGTGATGTCCGGGCCGAGCAGGCGGATGGCGATCCACCCTGCCAGCATCATGGCGAAGAAGCGCAAGGGGCGACCGCTTGCGCTGCGGGTCATGGCTCGGTCTTCAGATCGGGAAAGCTATGCTGGGTCTTGTCCCAGACGAGCGGTTTGCCGAGCAAGGATCCGGCGTAGAGGATGAGCGCGCGCTGCGCTGCCATTATGGTGATGAAATTGGCCAGCAGCGTGCGGGGGATGGATGTCAGGCCGTGACGCCAGCCATAGGCGCGCCCGACGAACAGCGCACGCATCGCGATACGCCAGACCAGAAGGGCGCTGTTGAACCAGATCAGAGAGGTGACTATCGGCGAGAATGGCAGCAGACGCAGGGGTGTCAGGAAGGCGACGAGGGCGATCAGGGATGTGAGGAAGAAGGTGATATAGGCGGCGAATAAAACCAGCGCCGCCAATGTCGCGCGGCGGTCGCGGATGCGCATCCACCATTCCGCCGGGCCGCCATGCCAGCCCATCCGATCCCACCCTGCCAATGAAATGCCCACCATCCAACGGGCCTTCTGCTTGACGGCGGCATCTATCCTGTTGGGGAAATATTCGCGGGTGGCCACGAGCGTGCCGGTCCGGTCGCGCATGCGGACGAACACGCCGCGGCCGCCCCGGTGCGCGATCTGCAAACCGGCTTCATAATCCTCCGTCAGGGAGGACGGATCGAACGGTCCGCCATAATCTGGCCTGACCAACTGTCCGAGCATATGTCGTTCAAATGCACAGGCGACGCCGGCGGACGGCATGGATGCACCCAGCGCCTCCCGCACCGTCAGGGCCTTTCCATGGTTCTCCGCAAATTCGTCTCCATAATGATTGCTGATGGCGCGGGCGAACCAGTTGCCGCGGCCTGGCAACGGCAGAACCGGCAACTGGACCAGGTCGAAACGGTCGATCATGAAATCGAACAGCCGAATTTCATCGGGATGGACGACGTCTTCGGCATCGTGCAGCAGGACGGCCTTGAACAATTGACCGCTGCGGGCCTCCGCATCCAGCATCGCGCGCCACAGGACGTTGAGGCAATCGGCTTTGGTCGTGGGACCGGGACGGGGATTGATGGCGACCAGGATTCGCGGTTCGTCGGTTGCGACAGGGAATATGACGTCCAGCGTTTCCGGATCGTTGGGGTAGACGCCCAGGAAGATTTGAAAGTCGTCATTCGGCCAGCAGGCAAGGGCGTGCCGCAGCATGGCGCCGATGACGTCGGCTTCGCGCCAGGCCGGGATGAAGATGGCGATACGGCCGGGCGATGGAGAAGGCGGCAGGGTAGCGGTGGTCATGCGCGGGTGGCGCCTGTAGACGGTCATGTCGCGCCAGCCGCGACGCAGCAGGAAGAGGAGGTCGACCAGCAAATCGTCCAGTCCGCCAATAGCCAGGCCGACGATGGCGAAGAGCAATATTTCGCGATGCAGGCCCATCAGGCCTGCGGTCAACATGTCCCCCAAAGACTTGACCCCCATACCCCGATGCGAAAGAGGATGGCATTTGCGTCACTATGTTCCAAGTGTTTTACGTATTTTTCGAATAATTATCATTCATTGTAAGAATTGGTGACGGCGCATCCTTTAAATGAGCATGGTGAACGGAGATAATATGAGCCGACCAGCCCCATCTGCATTGCGGACTTTCCTGACCGGCGAGATGGGCGGTGCGATGTTGTTGATGATGGCGGCTGCGGCGGCGATCCTGCTGGCCAATCTGCCGGGGGTAGCGGGGCATCTCTATCACGCCGTGCTGCATGCGCCGTTGGGGCCGATCCTGTCGCCGCGCATCGGGCCGATGACGCTGCATTTGTGGATCAATGACGGGTTGATGGCGATCTTCTTCCTGCTGGTGGGGTTGGAGATCAAACGCGAGTTTCTGGATGGAGGCCTGTCCAGTTGGAGCAAGCGGCGACTGCCCATAGTGGCGGCTGCGGCAGGTATGGCCGCGCCGGCACTCGTCTATATGCTGGTCACGGCGGGGCGCCCGGCGCTGGGCAATGGCTGGGCCATTCCCGCCGCGACCGACATTGCCTTTGCGATCGGCGTTCTGGCGCTGCTGGGCAGTCGGGCGCCGGCGTCGCTCAAACTGTTCCTGACTGCCGTCGCCATCGTGGACGACATGGGCGCGGTCGCGATCATCGCCTTGTTCTACAGCCATGGCCTCGATCTGGCGGCGCTGGCCGGAGCGGCGGGCGTTTTGGCCCTGATGGTCGCCTGCAACCGGGCGGGGGTGAAGATGTTGTCGCCCTATCTTCTAGGATTCTTGCTGTTGTGGTTCCTCGTCTTGCTGTCAGGCGTGCATGCGACCGTTGCGGGCGTGCTGGCGGCGATGACCGTGCCGTTGCGCCGCTCGCCGGGCGCACCCGATGCGGTGGACAGTCCGCTGCATAGACTGGAGCATGCCATCCATCCCTGGAGCGCCTATCTGATCGTGCCGCTGTTCGGTTTTGCCAATGCCGGGCTGAACCTTGGCAGCGATGCGCTGGCGGCGCTGTTCGCGCCTTTATCGCTGGGCGTGGCGCTGGGGCTGTTCCTGGGCAAGCAGGCCGGCATTTTCGGGGCGGTCTGGACTGCGGTTCGGCTGGGCGTCGCCGAGCGTCCGGCCGGCGCGAGTTGGGGGCAGGTCTATGGCATGGCTATGCTGTGCGGCATCGGCTTTACGATGAGCCTGTTCATCGGCGCGCTTGCCTTCCCCGACAATGCCCTGTTGGTGGAGGAAGCGAAGGGCGGAATATTGCTCGGGTCGCTGATGTCGGCCCTGTCGGGCTATGCAATGTTGCGCTGGATCGCACGTCCGGCCGCCTCCACGACGCGATAAGCGGGTTCGTCAACAGGTAGTGACAGTGCTATTCTAATGCCGCTGATGTTGCGAGTCGTGAGCGCTTTCGGCCGATCGACCAATCTCTACACTGTCATGTACGGGAGGAGGGCGACCATGGAGATGGATGTAAATTATCTGCTGCACCGCCAACAGATGTCTTTGATGCGGGCGCAAAGCTCGCGGTCCCAGAAGGGGCGCAATGCTTATGAAAATCTGGCCCAAAGCTATACCGACCGGATCGACGCGCATCGTCGCGAAAATGAGCAGCTGATTATTCGAGCGCATTGACCATCGGCCTGTGATCGGGTGCGTCAGCGGCGCTGGATCAACCTGTCGATCGCCAGGCGATGGGTTTCGTCATCGCCACATTCGTATTCCAGGGCGCTCTTGATCCGTTGCAGTTCCGCCTCGGTCAGATGTTCGATGCCGATGAAATCGTTGCGGGCGGTATCGACGGCGCGGATCAGTTCGTCCAGCTTTGCCTGAATGGCCGAGCCGTCGCGATTTTGCGCATTCTGGATCAGGAAGCAAGTCAGAGGGCTGTAGCAAAAACGCGAGGCGAAACATCCGCAGTTTTGCGGGGTTTGTGAACAAATATGCAATGTCTGACTTGGGTGGATTTCAGTCAGTCAGCTTTTGGGGCGATAACGGGCGATAGCTGACCTTGTGCGAAATAGACGTTCGGCAGCAATCGCCCCCCTTGTGGACGTTGGCATCTCGGTCGTTCCGTGCCAAATGGCTTTGATGGTGGACACCAGCGCCCTCTTCCGTATCGGTGACGCCGCTGAAGAGGCAGGCAATTTCGCACACGCCCGCAAGGCTTTCGAGCGTGGTGCCGCTCTCGGCGACGCGGACTGTCTTTGTCGATTGGCCTACCTGTTCGACACCGGCACCGGCGTTGAGGCCGACAAAGTTACAGCGATGCGGTTATACCAGCGCGCTTGGCGAAAGGAGCGGAACGTTACGGCAGGATCGAACATCGCAATACTTTATCGCGAGCGTAAGGACTGGCGGACCATGTTTCGTTGGTTTCAGCGGGTAGCGGAGACTGGAGACGGAAGCTCGCAGCTTGACATGGCTAAGTGTTACCTAAGAGGGCGTGGAGTGAAGCGCGACTTACAGGCGGCACTCCGTTGCTTGGCAGCTGCCGAAAGTTCGATCTTCATTTCCGAATACGAACGAGGCTTAGCCCGGCGGCTGCTATGGAAGCTACGCATTCGGTCCACATAGAGTCTTTTGGTAAAATCCGCCTATGTCCGCTTCCCACTAAGATTTCGTCATTCAGCCTTCTAAATGCCACCTGAATGAATGGCCGGTTCAAGGATTAAGATTATCTAGTGGACTGACCAAAAATGGTCGCTCGTTGCTGTTATCCTAGAAGGCCGACAAACGCGGCAATAGAAATGGCAAGGAATGCAGAATGGATAGCCCCAACAATCCAGAACCACATAGGATTGTCGATCCGATCCGGTTGGGGAACGCCAATGTGCGGAAGCGGCATCGTGCCGGTTGCAAATCCGAAGAAAAGCAATCCTCCGAAAATTGCAACGCCGATAAGGGCCGACCAGTTCATTGAAGCTGTTTAACGGCTAAATGCCGTGTCCGCTATAGGCGCACATTGTAGCAGGCTCGACAGTCTGCAAATGGTCGTTAACGCCTTGCCCTGCGGCGACCAAGAAAACCGAGTTCAAGTGCCACCCCCGCCCAGTAGGCAAGGATCATGACGAACAGTAGACGTTTATAGTCGGGGCGAAGCACCCCAAATGCCTCGCCTGCCATAAAGGCCATTCCCACCCAGACCGCGATGAAGAATATCGTGATGTGGGTGACGCTGAAAAGGGCATCTAACAAACGTTTCATGCCCGCTATCTAGCATGATTTGCGATGTCCGCTAAGCAGACCAGTAAGAGGTCGAATGAACGGCAAAAAATGGTCGTTTGTGGTCAACGCCGTTAGGCGGTCTAGGCTGAGCGAATATGGTTAATGGTATTCCTTAACAGGAAGCAAGTCAGAGGGTTGTAGCAAAAATGCTAATCCCGCAATTTCCTGACCAGACGCTTCCACTGGTCCTCGCTGCTCATCCAGTCCGGGTTATCTGGTCGGCGAGGCGAGGGAGCAAATCGTTCAGGATGGCCCCGACAGCGCGAGCAGCGCAAATGCGCTCCGACTGTTTCCATTGCGGTGTTCCATGCGTGGCATAGGAACCAACGATTGAGCTTCTTGGCATCGACTACTCCTGAGTGTCCGCATTTGCAGATGATGAAGAGATTGGCCTTTCGGCGTTCGTAATCACCGAGATTTTTGAGTGCGACGTTGGCAGACATGAACCCTGTTCAGCGTCTCACGCGGCTTTTGGTAGCGGCTCTGGCACGGCGAGTTCGCCGTCAAGGAATTGCCATGTCCTAGCTCGGTCCTTGCTGCCGCGACCCGTCAGTTCCAGCTTGTAGTGTTCCGGTGACGGTTCGTCCTCGTCCACCGGCACTAGCAAATAATTGAGGGTCAGGGTGCCGGTCTTTTTGCCGTCCATCGACAGCGCGTAATTGATGTCGCTGCCGTCGGACAGGTCTTCCATGCTCATGCCAAGGTCTTTTGCGACCTCCACGAAGCCGTTGAAAGGTCCGTTTTTCGCATGAAGGCTGATGTGAGCGGCAAGCGCACTAAAGGCCTCTTCCAGCTTATCCATTTCATGTTCCAATCCGAGTCGAGTTAATGACCGCATGAGAACAAATGTGGAACAGTATGGCAAGGAAAATGACATTCCGAAGGCGGAACAAAAAAAGAACAAATGACCAATCGGTTTGATCGGACTATGCCGGGTCAGGTGTCTGATTCGGTGCCTAAGTGATGTTTGAACCCATACCCATCCTCATAGCCATGCCTGATTTGCCGATGCTGATGATCAGCGCGTCGGCCGGTTTTCCGTCGCCTGCTCAAGATGACATGGAAGAGCCGATCAATCTCGCGGACTGGCTGATCGAGCATCCAGCAGCGACCTACATCATGCGCGTAGAAGGCTATTCCATGGTCGGCGCTGGTATCACCGATGGTGATTTGATCGTCGTCAGCCGGGCGAAGAAGCCTGTGCCAGGACACATCGTCGTCGCTCTTGTGCATGGCGATCGGACGTTGAAGCGGCTGCGCCGTCGTGAAGGCCGTCTCTGGCTAGTGCCGGAAGCAGAAGGCTATTCCGAAATCATCGTTGACGAGCATGTTGAGATATGGGGTGTGGTCGTAGGACTGGCCCGCAAATACGCATGAGCGCACCCGTCGCCCTGATCGACTGCAACAATTATTATGTGTCCTGTGAACGAGCGTTTGATGCAAGCCTTGTTGGCGTCCCGGTCATCGTGCTTTCGAATAATGATGGCTGCGCGATTGCCCGATCCGGCGAGGCCAAGGCGCTTGGCATCAAAATGGGTGATCCGGTTCACCTGATCCGCGACAAGATCAAGGCGCACGGCATCCGCGTCCTGTCATCGAATTACGCGCTCTACGGCGACATGCAGCGCCGGGTGGTTGCCGCGATTGAGCCGTTTGCGCGCGATTTCGAAATCTACTCGATCGATGAGACGTTCGTAGATTTTGCGGGGTTCGAGCATCTGGATTTGGCTGCTCATTCCAGAGAAATGCGCGAACAGGTCAGGCAGTGGACCACCATTCCAACTTGTGTGGGCATCGCGCCGACAAAGACGCTCGCCAAGCTGGCGAATGCAGCAGCGAAGAAAAACCAACTATTCGATGGCGTGGCTGATCTGCGTGATGAGGGTATCCGCAAATGGGTGCTGGACCAGTTCGAAGTCGGCGATGTCTGGGGCGTGGGTCGGGCTACGGCTGAGAAGCTGGCAGCGCTCGATATCAAGACGGCTGGGCATTTGCGGGACATGGCTCTGAAACATGCGCGTGGGATCGGCGGCGTGGTTCTTGAGCGCCTGATTGCTGAACTGCGCGGCGTCCCCGCTAGCGCCATCGAAACTGTTGAGCCTCAACGCAAGGGCATGGCTGTCACGCGGTCATTTGGAACGCCTATCACCGATTTGGACATGCTCATGGGTGCCGTCACACAATATGCGATGCGCGCCGGGGAGAAGTTGCGACAGCATGGCTTGGTCGCTGGCAGGCTGACTGTGTTTTTCCATACCAATCGGCACAAGCAGGATCGACCCCAATACAGCGCGACACGAACGCTTGGAATGCAGCCCATGACCAACGATGGTCTGACGATGCTGGCTTATGCTCGCCGCGGCGTGGAGAGCGCATGGCGTGATGGTTATGGGATCACCAAGGCAGGCGTGATGCTGGAAGACCTGATGGATGCTGATAAACGACCGCTGACGCTGTTCGAAGAAAGTAGTGAGCGCCGGGACCGGCTCATGGCTGCGATGGATGAGGTCAACAGTCGGTTCGGGAAATTCAAAGCCGTTCCGGCAAGTCAGGGCTTCAAGCAAGAATGGAAAGCGCGTTCAGATAGCAGATCGCCGAATTACACAACGCGGATTGCGGAAGTGCCGTCTGTAAAAGCCCGTTGACCGGACTTGTGGATATAGACAGAGGCGATCATCAACAGGCTTGTGATGGAAAGCTGACTGGATAGGGTGCGCGTTCGGAAACGGAGGGCTGAGTGGAGGCATTGGTCATACTTGCGGTGATTTTCGCCATCGCATATTTTGTAGGAAGCTCGCGTAACGGAACTTCCGAGAACAAAGGAAGAGAAGCCATCGCGCAAGAGGCTTTGAGACGGTCGATTATTCAAAGCGCCGTGAAAGTCCAATTTGATCGGCTCGAAAACGAAATCAACGCTCACATCGACACGCTGCGGAAAAAATATCAGATGCTCGTCTTTACAGACGATTATGGGCGAGAAAATAAAATGTAGAGGGCGGTGACAAACCAGGCCAATGTAACGCCAGCGATTTGCTGAGCGTGGCGGTTTAAAAACCAGCCATTGGATAGGTTGCTCCTTTTAAGGGGGGTGGCCGGGGATGTTTGCCGTGGAGA
>NZ_VYPZ01000031.1 GCF_008710155.1 Sphingobium limneticum | reverse complement strand
CGCCCGAGGCCGGTCAAAAACGACCGGATTCTGGAAGGTTACCTCCCAGAATGACTGACGCCTTGGGCTAGAAAACGGCGAAAGCGAGGCCAATGGCCGGCTCTGCCAACCCTTTTTCCGCAGCCTGCTAAACGGTATTCTGACAAACATTGGCGGTGAATTGCTCAACGGCGATGATGTGGAAGCTGGTTCCTACGGCATGCGGAAAAAAGCCTTTATCTACTGGAACGACGGGACATCGAGCAACGATCGCGTCAAATTCTCAACCGCATCCGACCTTATCGAATATGGCGTGATGAAGGCTGCGCAAGATATGCAGATCATTGGCGGCGATATATACGCCAAGCGTGCCTTTTATCTGACTATGGCCAGAGGGGCGGTAACGAGTTCAAATGACGATGGAGCCAGTTCGGATGATGGCCAATCATCGACAAACGTCGACTTCGGTCTGGATCTTCTAGTAGGTAATTTGGCCGTTGCAGACCGACTTAAAGTCTATCTTGCCAACTCAGCGTCCATTAACGCATTAATTGCGGCGGAGCCAAATTCGGTTTTCACGGCGGACTGGCTAATCGCGCTGTCCAGCGCCAGCGAACTAGGTTTGCTAAAGCGCAATACCCACGATTGGGATGGCGGTTTCTCTTATCTGCTTGATCAAGCCGGTGTTGACGCACGCGACGTCGGTTTCCGTTTCGAAACCTCTTCGCGCGAGGGGAATGGCGCGCGCATCATGTATCTGGGCGGCGCAACGCTCGAAGACACTGTGGACACGGGCTCCAAGACCATCGTTCAGGGCGGCGGTGATGATGATGTCCTTACTGCACTCACTGGAGGAAACCGCGACGGTGCAGCCGCCGGAACTGCCTATCACATATCCAACGTGATCCATGGCGGGACGGGCGATGACCGTATCGGTGCGGGAGACACGGGCGACGATCTGTTCGGTGACGAAGGCAACGACATTCTCGTCGGCGGACAACTTGATGACTGGATTTTCGGAGGTGTTGGAAACGATGTTCTGGACGCGGGCGGCGGTAGCGGAAACGTCCTGATCGCAGGGTCCGGGGATGACCAACTTGTGGGCGCTGATGGGGTATCATCGGACCCGATGAACAGCGGATCTGATTGGCTCTTAGGTGGCATGGGCGCTGATCGTCTCTACGGACTGGGCGGTGATGATTATTTAGAGGGCGGCCAGGGTGACGATCTCATTGATGGCGGTGCTGGCAGTGACACTATAATTTTCCGTCCCGGCGATGGAATCGACAGAATTTCAGATAGCGGCCTGGACGAAGGCGATATTGACATAGTCGCATTTGGCGATGGCATATCTGCTGATGACATTGATGTAGTAGCGAGTTCCTCGAGCATCGACATGTCGATACTACTCGGCAATGCTGGCGATCGTCTGGATTTGCGTGGCGCGGCGCTCACATCGCGAGCAGGCGTCGAAGCATTTGACTTCGGCTCGACCATTTGGTCACGCGGGCAAATGACCGCGCAGGCTGTCTTCGCCAAAACGGCCGGCACGACCATCACAGGCACCGGCGCGGGTGGAAGTGTCCAGGGCAGCCGATATGACGATACCCTGTCCGGCGGCGATAGCGACACTCTAAAAGGCGGCTTCGGCTCCGACCGCTATCTTTTTGCCTTGGGTGACGGCGAAGTCACGATCGACGAAAACGGCTTTTATTCAGACCTCGATGTTGTGAGCTTTGCCGGCGGTATCACCCTAGCCGATATTGCCGTCACTGTTGACGCGGCCTCCCCGCAGGATCTGATCGTACATGTTGGAAGCGGTGGCGACCGGTTAATTTTGAAGCATCATCAGCTGGATTCCGGCGCCGGCTCTCTGGAAGAATTCCGTTTCGCAGACGGCACGAGTGCGACTTTGCGTGACCTCTATGCGCTTGCACTGTCAGGAAGCTTTACATCCAGCGCTGATACGAAGATCGGCTTGGATCAGCCGGACCGCTTCAACAGCGGGAATGGTGATGACCGCCTTGCGGGCGGCTTGGGCAACGACAATCTTGAGGGCGAAGCTGGCGCAGATACCTACGTGTACCGGCTCGGTGATGGTTTCGACCGCATTTGGGATCCGACGACCGATGCATGGAACGGTTGGTTGGGTGGTAACACCCTCGAACTTGGTCAGGGCATTACGACCGCCAACATCGCTATCGAGCGCGATCCAAGTGAGAGCGGAAACGTCCGGATCAGCTTTGCTGGCCAGGTCGGTGCGATCCTTGTCGATGGGCAGTTCGATCTCGCACGCTATGGCGGCAACACCTACTGGGGCATCACCAATATAGCGTTCGCAGATGGCACCATCTGGAATCGCGCCGCAATCGACAGTTTCTTGGTTCAGTCGAGCCTAACTGCCCGCAACGACATCGTGTCGGGCACACGTGCTGACGAGGCCATCAATGGTGGCGCGGGCAATGACAGGATCGCTGCCGATGACGGCGCCGACACGATTACAGGCGGGCTTGGAGACGATATTCTCGATGGCGGCATAGGCGCCGACACCTATGTCTATAATCTGGGAGATGGTTTCGATCGGATATGGGACCAGACCACCGACGCGTGGAACGGATTTTTTGGCGCGAACACTCTTCAGTTTGGAGAGGGTATCACCGCCGCCAATGTCATTCTCGAGCGTGACCAGGCTGATACATCAAATTTGCGGATCCGCCTTGGCAACGGTGTCGGATCGATACTCGTCGACGGTCAATATGAAGTAGCGCGCTATGGCGGCAATACCTATTGGGGCATCACCAATATCGCCTTTGCCGATGGCACGACCTGGGATCGTACGCAGATTGAAGCTCAGTTGCTTCAATCAAGCCTCTCGTCTGCAAATGATGTCGTCTATGGTACACGCGTCGACGAAGCGCTGAACGCAGGCAGCGGAAACGATCGCGTTTATGCCGATGATGGCGCCGACACGATTACCGGTGGGCTTGGCGATGACTTCCTTGAAGGTGGCATCGGCGCCGATACCTATGTCTACAATCTTGGAGATGGGTTCGACCGTATCTGGGATCAGACGACGGACGCCTGGAATGGCTGGCTTGGCGGCAATACGCTTCAGCTTGGCGCTGGCGTTACGACCGCCGACATCATTCTTGAGCGCGACCTGGCAGATACGAACAATCTGCGCGTTCGCTTCAGCAATAGCGTTGGCTCCATCCTCGTTGATAATCAATATGAAGTGGCCCGCTATGGCGGCAACACCTATTGGGGCATCACATCCATAGCTTTTGCCGACGGCACTACCTGGGATCGCAACCAAATTGAGGCACAACTGCTGACAGCGAGCCAGTCGGCGCAGAATGATATCGTCTACGGGACACGCGTTGCTGAAGTCATCGATGGGGGCACAGGGAACGACACGGTCTTTGCCGGCGAAGGCAATGATGTGGTTATCGGTGGCGCCGGTGATGACGTCCTCCAAGGCGGCCTTGGCGACGACACCTATATCTACAATGTCGGTGACGGCAATGACGTCATTTATGACGAAAGGACGGATGCCTACAACAATTGGTTCGGAGCGAATTCCCTTAAATTCGGGGCGGGAATTTCCAGTTCGGACCTGATCATCGAGCGAGACTTCGCGGACAATTCCAACATCGTGATTCGCTTCGCCAATGCCGCTGGATCGATCACGATCGATGATCAGATGCGAGCCTATTGGGATGCCAGCTGGGGCATCGACACGTTCGAGTTTGCTGACGGTTCGACCTGGGATCGCGCCACGATCAACGCAGCCGTCACATCAAGTAATATTGTGCTGAGCGGCACAACTGGTAACGACGAGCTGGCAGGATCGAGCGCGTCCGAAACCATTCGGGGCCTCGCCGGCAATGACACACTCACTGGCGGTGGCGGCACTGACCGGCTCGAGGGAGGAGACGGCAATGATATCTATCGCTTCAACCTAGGTGACGGTTCCGATCTCATCGTCGACAGCGCAGGCAATGACGTCGTTCGTTTCGGGGCGGGCATCACGACAAGCAGTCTGATCCTCAGTCAGGTCAAATATGATGGTGACAATGATGGTGTTTTCATCACCATCGCTGGAACAGGGGATCGCCTTCGTATCTTCGGCCAGAACGGCGCAAACCGGATCGAGCAGTTCGAATTTGCCGATGGCACGGTATGGAGCGATAGCGACCTACGGACGCATCTGTTCTCTCAAGTTCTAACCGTTGGCGACGACGTAGTTCGTGGGACCAATCTTAGCGATACATTGCTGGGCGGTGCAGGCGACGATCAGATCCAGGGCGTCGATGGCGACGATATGCTTGGGGGTGGAGCAGGAAGCGACCGCCTTGAAGGCGGTAATGGCAACGACACCTATCTTTTCAATCTCGGCGACGGGTTCGACGTCATCGTGGAGGCAAGTGGCACGGACACCATCCGCTTCGGTGCGGGCATCGCTGCCGGCGATCTCGTCCTGACGCAGGGCAACCAGGACGGAGACAATGACGGCGTCTTCATAACGGTGGCTGGCACCAATGATCGTTTGCATATCATTGGACAGAATGCAGGCAACTATACGATCGAGCGCTTCGAATTTGCAGATGGCACCATCTGGACCAATGCAGATTTGCGCGCCCAACTTTTTGCCCAACTCCAGACAGCAGGTGACGACGTCATTCGTGGCACGGGCTTTGGCGAAGCGTTGCTGGGAAGCGCTGGAGACGACCAGCTCTATGGTCTAGATGGCAACGACACGCTGGCCGGTGGCATCGGCAGTGATCGCCTCGAAGGCGGCAACGGCGACGATGTCTACCTGTTCAACCTTGGAGACGGCCATGATGTCATCATGGAAAGCGCGGGGAATGATACGATCCGCTTTGGTGCGGGGATAGGACCCAACGACATCCTGCTTTCTCAGGTGGTGCAGGATGGTGATGCCGACGGCGTGTTTCTCACAGTCGTGGGCACGAACGACCGGCTACACATCATTGGCCAGAATGCCGGCAATTATACCATCGAGCGCTTCGAATTCGCGGACGGCACTGTCTGGACATCAGCCAAGCTCCGCGAGCGGCTGTTTGCTCAGATCAGCACGGCCGGGGATGATGTCATTCGGGGAAGTGGTGCAGCAGACACTCTCGATGGCCAGGGCGGTGACGATCAAATCTATGCGCTCGATGGCGATGACATTCTTACAGGCGGGAAAGGTTCGGATCGCCTTGAAGGCGGAAACGGAAACGACATTTATGTCTTCAACCGCGGCGATGGCGGCGATGCGATCTGGGATGCAGGGGGGAACGACACTGTCCGGTTTGGCGCCGGCATCGTGGCAGCTGATCTGGAATTCACACAGGCTCAGCAAGATGGCGATACGAACGGCGTTACGCTTGCGATCAAGGGTACTAACGATCGACTCCATATCATTGGTCAGGCTGGCGGATCGCTGATCGAGCGCTTTGAATTTTTCGACGGCACTGTGCTGACCGCACAGATGCTGATCGACCTGAGAACGTCCAACAGCATTGGCGGCCAGCAGTTCGCGGTCACCATGGGCGACGACACCATCGTCGGGACATCGGGTGCCGATACGATCCGTGGGATGGGAGGCGACGATGCGCTGCGTGGCGGCATGGGTTCCGACACCTATCGGTTCGCCAAAGGCGATGGTTTTGACACGCTCTACGACCCGGATGAGGCAAGCGCTACCGATGTGCTGATTCTTGATGGGATCAAC
Source organism: Sphingobium limneticum (assembly GCF_008710155.1). Classification (GTDB taxonomy): domain Bacteria; phylum Pseudomonadota; class Alphaproteobacteria; order Sphingomonadales; family Sphingomonadaceae; genus Sphingobium; species Sphingobium limneticum. The sequence continues at coordinate 36,445 of NZ_VYPZ01000031.1, read as the reverse complement.
AGCAGCGACGTCACCGTCATGGTGTCCCCTACGGATGCGGATGATATCATCCTCTATATCGACGATCAGAGCGTCATCTATCTCGATCAGAACCGGACCGGCGCTAAAACCGGTGTCGATGAAATACGGTTCGCTGATGGGGCGATCTGGGATCGTGCGACGCTGCTGGCAAAGGCGAGTGGCGGCCAGGGCACGAGCGGAAACGACCTGCTGATAGGCTCCAATTTTGCCGATACCTTGACCGGCGGCACGGGTAATGACCGGCTCGTCGGTGGTGCAGGCAACGACATCTTCGTGTATAACAGCGGAGACGGAAACGACGTCATCGTCGACGTGGCGGACGATGCCGACCCGACGGCGACAATCGGCAATATCCTGAGCTTTGGCCCGGGCATTGCGCTTGCCGATATTCGCTTGACCCGTAATACGGCCGACGGACCTTTGATCATCAGCTTTGCCGTCCAAACGGGATCCGTTACGCTCGAGGGCTCTCAATCTGACAGTCTTGCTGGCATACAGTTCCTCAAATTCGCCGACGGTAGCATGCATAGCATGGCCGATATCAGGCAGGCCGCGCTTACCGGTCAGGCGACCAGCGGCAACGATTTGATCGAAGGCTATTCCACTGCTGATACGCTGACCGGCGGCGCTGGTAATGATACGCTGATCGGGCATGGCGGTGCCGACACCTATCTTTTCGCGCTTGGTGACGGTGAAGATACGATCATCGAGAGCGATGGCGCAGCCAACAAGCTTGTATTCGGCACCGGGATCGCGACCACGTCGCTCCGTCTGTACCGGACGATCGAAGCGCCAGATGACCTGATCATTGCCTTGCCCAACGGTACGGACAGCGTGGTGCTCAAGGATCAGTTGTCCTCTTCGGGCTGGTCAGGCGTTACCCGGATCAGCTTTGCGGACGGTACAGTCTGGGATCGAGACGAAATCGTAGAGCAATTGCTGGCCCAGCCTGCGACGCCCTATGCGGATTATCTCGTCGGTAGCGATGGGAATGACAGCATCAATGGTCTGGCAGGCAACGACTTCATCGAGGGTGCCAGAGGTGACGACCAACTCACCGGAGGAGATGGGAATGACATCCTCTCAGGCGGCGTAGGCAATGACGCCCTGCATGGCGGCGAAGGGGATGATGTTCTTTCTGGAGACGAAGGCGTCGACACGCTTGATGGCGGCAATGGCTTCGATACCGCCGATTACAGCTTCTCACTCGATAGCTGGAATATCAATCTGGCAGCCGGAACGGCAGCGATCATCCGGACGAATGGATCGGCACCGGTCGAAACGCTGGCGTCGATCGAGGCTGTCATAGGCGGCCTGGGCAGCGATCGGATCACAGGTGATGACGGCGCCAACCGGATCCAGGGCGGTGCTGGAAACGACATCCTTCAAGGCGGAGGCGGCGATGATGTCTTCGTCGTAGGCGGGGACGAAGATGGTATCGATGCCGTAGATGGTGGATCGGGCTATGATCGCATTGAAGCTGCGGCCGACGATACGGTCATAGGTCTTTCGAGCATCGGCAATGTCGAACTGATCACGTCCAACGGGCATGCGAATGTTCGGATTGAAGCCACCGACGAGGCGGACACTCTTGATCTGTCTGCTGCCGAATTAAGCGGCATCGTTTCGATCGATCTTGGCGCTGGCAATGATGTGGTGACCGGCACGCTTGGTGCGGACGTCATCAATGCCGGCGCAGGCGATGACGTCATCCGCTATGTCGGGCTCGGGACTGGGGCCGATACGCTCGATGGTGGCGATGGCTCGGACCGGATTGAAGCTGCTGCGAATGACGCTGTTATCCGCCTGGCGTCCTATCAAAATATAGAGGTGATCTCAGGCGGGCAGTTTACGGGCGTTGTCCTGGCTCGCACCGATGCCGCCGAAACGACGAACCTGAACGGATTGACGGTAGAGGGACTGTCGCGGATCGACCTCGAAGGCGGCGACGATATTTTTGTCGGAACCGCGCAGGCGGACGTTGTTCGAGGCGGCAGCGGAAACGATACGATATCGGGCAATGGTGGCGACGACATTTTCGATTATGTCGGGGTGTCCAACGGCTTCGACACACTATCCGGCGGGGACGGCTTTGATATCGTACGTGCCTCGGCGGATAATGTGAGAATCGGCATTACGTCGCTGGTTTCAGTAGAACGTCTCACTGGTAATGGTCATGCAAACGTCGTGGTCGAATGGGGCGCAACCAATGATGTGTTGAACTTCTCGACGATAGCTTTGGACGGGCTGACGCTCGAGACCGGAGCAGGAAACGACAGTGTCACCCTCAATTCGAGTGGGCTTGTTGTCGCCGGTGGAGCCGGAAACGACACATTCACTGTGTCGGGCAATGGCAGCCACAGCTTCCGATTTGGTGCCGGTGACGGCAATGATGTGCTGACCAATCCAGGGTCTGGGTATGCGCGCAGCGATCTGTTGCAACTGACCAGCCTATCGACCGGAGATGTGAGTCTCATCCGCAGCGGAGACCAGTTGAAGGTCACGATTACCGCTACCGGAGAAAGCTTCAGCGTCGCCTATCAGTTTTGGGGTGAGACGCAGGGCGCGCAATATGGTTTGGCGGGCATCGTCTTTGCGGATGGTACGGCCTGGGATCGAACGAACATCCGGGATAATGCGCTTATCCTCGGAACGGCGGGGAACGATACGATCAGCCTACCCTCGCTAAGCTATCGCGTGCGGCCCGGTGCCGGAAACGACACGCTTGCCGTGCAGGGCAATGGCTTTGGCACGATCGAATTTTCCAAAGGCGATGGCAATGATGTCCTGAACAATAGCGGCTCTGGCTACACTCGCGATGACACGCTCCATCTCAAGGACGCCCTGCCGAACGAAGTTTCGCTTGTGCGTGTCGGCGATAGCCTGACCGTCACGATCAACGGTACAGGCGATACGTTCAAATCTACTTCGCAGTTCTGGACAAGTTCGGCAGAACCCACGCCGCGTTATGGGATCAACCGGATCCAGTTTGCAGACGGCACAATCTGGAACCGCGACGATTTTGATGCCCCCACCGTACCGTTTACCAGCGGCAACGATAATGTTCAGGGCACCAATAATGGGGAAACGCTGCGAGGCGGCGCGGGCGATGACCTGATTTATGCCTATGGTGGAAACGACACCATCTTTGGCGATGAAGGCCGGGACACAATCGACGGCGGCGAGGGCAACGACCTCATCAAGGGCGGGGCAGGCAACGATCTTCTGTACGGCCGGAACGGTGACGATACCTATGTTTTCGAAGCCGGCCCTGGCCGAGATACGATCACGGACGACGGCAATGGCAATGACACAATCCAGCTGGGTGTGGGCATTGCACCGGCAGATGTCACGGTCATGCAAGCAGACAACGGCAATGACCTGGTGCTGCTGTTCTCCGACGGTAGCGACCGGATTACCCTCAATGACACGATGACCAATGGCTATCGGTTCATCGAGCGGGTGACCTTCGCCGACGGCACGATCTGGACCCATGCCGACCTTGTGTCGCGCTCGGTCCTTGCCAATGCGGGAGATGATACATTCTACGGCAGCTTCAATGCCGATACCCTCCTGGGTGGTGCCGGCAACGACGTGCTGGTTGCCCGTGGCGGAAACGATGCGCTGGCGGGCGGCACTGGAAACGACACGCTCTACGGCAATGATGGGGACGATATCTATGCCTTCGCTGTCGGCGATGGTCAGGACACGATAACGGACGACGGCAACGGAAATGATACGATCCAGCTTGGCGCGGGCATCGCGCCGGGTGATGTGACGGTAGTCCAGGCCGACACCGGCAACGACCTTGTATTGCTGTTTAACGATGGTAGCGATCGGATCACGCTCAACGATTCGATGACCAATGGCTATCGCTACATCGAGCGAGTGACCTTCGCCGACGGCACGATCTGGACCCATGCCGACCTCGTGGCGCGCTCGGTCCTAGCCAATGCAGGCGATAATATATTCTACGGCAGCTTCACCGTTGACAGCCTGACCGGTGGTGCCGGCGAGGATGTGCTGGTGGCTCGAGGCGGCAATGACACGCTTGTGGGCGGGGCTGGAAATGACACGCTCTACGGCAACGATGGCGATGACATTTACACCTTCGTGGCCGGTGATGGTCAGGACATAATCACGGATGATGGCAACGGCAACGACACTATCCAGGTCGGCGCAGGCATTACACCAGCTGATGTGACGGTCGTCCAGGCCGACACTGGCAATGACCTTGTGCTGCTGTTTGGTGATGGAAGCGATCGGATCACGCTCAACGATTCGATGACCAATGGCTATCGCTACATCGAGCGAGTGACCTTCGCCGACGGCACGATCTGGACCCACGCCGATCTCGTGGCGCGCTCGGTGCTTGCCAATGCGGGAGATAATACATTCTATGGCAGCTTCACCACTGACAGTCTGACTGGTGGTGCGGGCGAGGATGTGCTGGTTGCCCGTGGCGGGAACGATGCGCTTATAGGCGGCGCTGGAAATGACACGCTCTACGGCAATGACGGCGACGACACTTACGCCTTCGTCGCCGGCGATGGTCAGGATACGATCACGGATGACGGAAACGGCAACGATACGATCCAGCTTGGTGCAGGCATAGCGCCTGGGGATGTCACGGTCGTCCAGGCCGACACGGGCAATGATCTTGTCCTGCTGTTTGGCAATGGCAGCGATAGCATCACGCTCAACGACACGATGACCAATGGGTATCGGCGCATCGAGCGAGTGACGTTCGCCGATGGCACGATCTGGACCCATGCTGACCTTGTAGCACGCTCGATCCTCAGCAATGCCAATGATGATCTCTTCTACGGCAGTTACGATAACGAGGCCTTGGCAGGCGGTGCCGGTGCAGACACACTGGCTGGCCGAGGTGGTAATGACGTGCTCACTGGCGGAAGCGGCAACGACATACTCTATGGCAATGACGGCAACGACACATATGTCTTTAATGCTGGAGACGGTCAGGATCTCATTAGAGACGATGGTAACGGCTCAGATACGCTCCAGCTAGGAATCGGCATAGCGCCCGGAGATGTCACGGTTGTGCAGGCCGATAACGGCAACGACCTTGTTCTGTTGTTCGCTGGAGGTTCCGATCGCATCACGCTTGACGACACTGTGAACAATGGCGGACGGCGCATCGAGCAAGTGACATTTGCAGATGGTACGGTCTGGACCCACGCGAACCTCCTGACCTTGGCAGCGACGGGCACATCCAGTGATATGCAGCTTGCTGGTACCGGTGCAGCCGAAACGCTGACTGGTGGCGTGGGCAACGACGTCCTGAACGCCCGTAATGGCAACGACATCCTCATCGGCGGGACCGGTAATGATTTCCTCGTCGGTGGTGGCGGCGACGATGTCTACCGCTTCAACATGGGCGACGGTCAGGACATCGTTCGGGAATATTGGGGCGACAGCGGCGCCTGGGGCACGGACACGGTTGAGTTCGGCGCGGGCATCACCGTGGCAGATGTCACGGTCAGCCAGGGTAGCAATGGCGGCGACCTGATCCTCGCCATCGCCGGTACGAATGACAAGGTGATGCTGCAGGCCACCGTCAACAGCGGCGAAAACCGGATCGAGCAGCTCCGCTTTGCCGATGGTACGATCTGGACGCATGCCGAACTGATGCAGCGGTCTATGGCCGCAAACAGCGGCGACGACAATTTCGCAGGAAGCTATGATGCAGAGACGCTAACCGGCGGCGCTGGGAATGACCTGCTGAATGGTCGTGGTGCCAACGACATCCTGATCGGCGGCACCGGCAATGATTTCCTTGTCGGCGGCGGCGGTGATGACATCTATCGCTTCAACCTGGGCGATGGTCAGGACATCGTTCGGGAATATTGGGGTGACAGCGGCGCCTGGGGCACAGACACAGTTGAGTTTGGCGTCGGGATCGCCGCAGCCGATATCACGGTAAGCCAAGGCAGCAATGGCGGCGACCTGATCCTGGCCATCGCCGGCACGAATGACAAGGTGACGCTGCAGGCCACTGTAAACAGCGGCGAAAACCGGATTGATCAAGTCCGCTTCGCCGACGGCACGGTCTGGAATCATGCGGAGCTGATGCAGCGGTCTATGGCCGCAAATAGCGGCGACGATAATTTCGCGGGAAGCTATGATGCAGAGACGCTAACCGGTGGCGCCGGGAACGACGTGCTCAATGGTCGCGGAGCCAACGACATTCTGATCGGTGGCTCCGGTAATGATTTCCTTGTCGGCGGCGGCGGTGATGACATCTACCGCTTCAATCTGGGCGATGGTCAGGACATCGTTCGGGAATATTGGGGGGACAGCGGTGCCTGGGGGACGGACACGGTCGAGTTCGGTGTTGGCATTTTGAGCGCCAACGTAACCGTAAGCCAGGGTAGCAATGGCGGCGACCTTATCCTCGCCATTGCCGGTACGAATGACAAGGTGACACTCCAGGCCACGGTGAACAGCGGCGAAAACCGGATCGATCAGGTTCGCTTCGCCGACGGTACAGTCTGGAATCATGCGGAGCTGATGCAGCGGTCGATGGCGTCCAACGCCGGCGACGACAGCTTTGCTGGAAGCTATGACGCGGAAACGTTGAATGGTGGGGCCGGAAACGACGTGCTGAATGGTCGCGGCGCGAACGACATTCTGATCGGCGGCACCGGCAATGATTTCCTTGTCGGAGGCGGCGGTGATGACATTTATCGCTTCAACCTGGGCGATGGGCAGGATGTCATCCGGGAATATTGGGGTGACAGCGGCGCCTGGGGTACGGACACGGTTGAGTTTGGCGTCGGCATTGCTGCGGCCGATGTTACGGTCAGCCAGGGCAATAATGGCAACGACCTGATCCTGGCCATCGCTGGAACGAATGACAAGGTAACGCTGCAGGCGACCGTGAACAGCGGAGAAAACCGGATCGATCAGGTCCGCTTCGCCGATGGTACGATCTGGAACCACGCCCAGCTCATGGCTCTGTCGCAGCAGCCGACGGCAGGCGATGACGTTATCTATGGTTATGAAGGCGCCGACACGATGTTCGGCGGTACCGGTGACGATCAACTCTTTGGCGGATCCGGCGACGATATCCTGTCGGGTGACGCAGGCCATGACAGCCTGTCAGGCGGCAATGGAACCGATATTGCCAAATTTGCCGGGGTCCAAGCGTCCTACTCCCTCGTCACGGCTTCGGGATCGATCGCAGTCGTCGACAACAGTCCAACCGAGGATGGCGATGACGGCATCGACACGTTGACTGGCATTGAAAAGGCGCAGTTCAAGGGTGGAGCTCAGGTGTCTCTGGCAGCGCCGATCGTGCTTGACCTTGATGGAGATGGCATCGATCTTGTTGCGCGCAAACAGTCCCATGCCCGGTTCGACTGGAATGGCGATGGGTTTGCCGATCGAACAGGTTGGGTCGGCGAAGGCGATGGACTGCTTTTCTACGACCGCGATGGCAATGGCACGACTTCCGGCGCGAACGAGCTTTCGTTCGTCGAGGACAAGTCCGGCGCTAAATCGGACCTTGATGGCTTGTCGGCATTCGATACTAACGGCGATGGCCGCTTCGATACCCATGACGACGAGTGGTCGAAATTCGGGATCTGGCAGGATGCCGATGGAGACGGCGTTGCTGCCTCAGATGAAATGTCGTCCATGGCGGACGTTGGGATCCGGTCGATCTCCCTTGCAGGGCAGGCAACAGCGCAGGCATGGTCGTGGGATGACAATATCATCCTCAACCATGGAGGGTTCACCTGGGCGGATGGCCGGACTGGGTCTCTTGGCGACGTCGCGATGAACTATTTCGAAGCCAAGGTCGAGGCCCATCTACGAGAGCCCCAGCTTTTCGCCAGTCAATTGGTGGAGGCAATAGGCCAATTCGGCAGCAGTTCGGCCGCAGAGTTCAGTATCGAAGAGTTGGCGAAATCAGGAACGTTTGACACTGCGGCGGGCCATGTTCGCTTTGCAAGTAGCGGAAATTTTGCCTGATTTGCGTGATATAGAAAGACCCCGCAGGCCATTGGCTTGCGGGGTTCTGTGTTCATATTGCTATGGTAAGGTTGTTATACTGACATTGGTTGCGGGAGCCGAGTTCCACCGCTGTAGAACTCGGTTCCGGCTGACAGATCATCATGTCGTGTCCCTTTTGGATCCGTGTAACTCTACTCGTGGCGTATCACCATTGCTGCGCTAAACGATTGCTCAAGCAGAAAATAAATCACTGCTTTATCCAGTAGGCACGAAATATAAAAAACGACCATTTTCGCCGCCACTGAAACGGAAAAAAATGACTCTACGAATGGCAAAGCTGGATCGTGTCATGTTGTTGATTCACGCGCTGTCCGAAAGCAACGAAGGCATGACCCTCGATGAAATGGCCGCCTATCTGGGCGTCAATCGTCGTACGGCAGAACGAATGCGAGACATCGTAGCGTTGCATTTTGACCTAGATGAGCGGCAAGATGAACGTCACAAACGATTTATCATTCGAGACAGTCTCCGCCGGGTCTATACGCGCCCGGTCGCCGCCGAGGTCGCCGCCTTGCAGGCCGAAGTGCTGGCGCATCAGGGTGCGGGGCGCGACGTGCGCGCCGCGCCGCTGGCCGCACTGCTTGCCAAGGTGCGCGGCGCGCTCGACGACCGGGAAAAGCGGCGCATGGACCCGGACCTGGATGCGCTGACCCGGGCGCAGCAGATGATCGCCGCGCCCGGCCCGCGCGCGCCAGTTCCCCTCGGCCTGTTAGAAGTGATGCAGGGCGCGATCATGGCCGGACAATGCGTGGAATTCGACTATGCCGCCCATCCGCGCGCCGAACCGAAATGGCGCCGGGTCATTCCCTATGGCCTGGTGCATGGGCCGCTCAGCTATCTGATCGGCAAGCTGCCCGACCGGGAACCGACCTATTTCCGCCTCGACCGCATCATCGATGCACGGATTAGCGACCGGCCCGGCTGTGCGCCGGAGGATTGGGACATCAGCGCCTGGCTGTCGACCAGCTTCGGCGTCTGGCGTGAAGACCCTTATGACATCAGGTTGCGGATATTGCCTGAAGGGGTCGACCGGGCGCGCGGCTGGCGCTTCCACGCGACGCAAAGCGTGGAGGAATTGCCTGATGGTGGCCTGTGCATCCGTTTCCGCGCGGGCGGCCTGCGCGAACTGACCGACCATCTGTTCAGTTGGGCGGGCGAACTGGTGATCGAGGAGCCTGCCGCACTGATCACCATGATGCGCGAGCGGGCGGCGCTGGCAGCGGGAATGGTCGCCCCCTGATCCGATCGCTCGGGACGGCATCCGGCCGGTTGCTAAAGCGGCCGGATGCTAGCGGGTTAGTTCCCCTTGCGATAGTGACCAGCGGCCAGTTCATAGGCGTCGTCGGGTTCTTCCCCTTGCCTGATGAGCGCGATGATGTCGTCGCGGCATTGACTGACTTGCTTATCGAAGGCCGTGCCATGCACCTTGGCCCAAGTTGAACAGTGCCAGCGGAACACGCAGGGAACGCGAGATCGTAAGTAACTGATATTGCTGGGAGTGGATTTGGCGCCAAAACCGGGTGTGCTAACAACATTTTCCGTGTGACTGGCGGTCCGATTTATCTTTACGGGTCCGGGCAGTAACAACCTGGCCATGTATGTCGTCGAACGAGTCGCGCGCGGCCACCGCTATCTTTACCTGGTCGAGAGCGTGCGCGAGGGCAAAACTGTCCGCCAGCGCACGATCAAGGCTCTGGGCCGCAAGGATGTGCTGGCCGCGAGTGGCGAACTCGACAGGCTGGCCGCCTCGATCGCACGTCACGCAGAGCGCAGCATCATTCTGTCCGATATCGATGCAGGCCGGATCGCAGCCCGCAGGATTGGCGGCCCGTTGCTGTTCGGGCGCCTGTGGCAGCGGCTTGGCATCGATGCTGTATTGGAAGAGGTGCTGGAAGGGCGGCAGTTCGGCTTTGCCGTGGAGCGCGCCGTATTTGTCGCCACACTGCACCGCCTGTTCGTCTCAGGCTCGGACCGAGCCTGCCTGGACTGGATGGAGAGCTACGCCATCGACGGCAGCGAGGATCTTGCCCTTCATCACTTCTATCGCGCCATGTCCTGGCTCGGCGAGGAGATCGAGGAGAAGGCAGAAGGCGCATTGGCACCTCGCTGTGTGAAGGACGTGATCGAGGAGAAGCTGTTCGATCGCCGGCGGGACCTGTTCACTGATCTCAGCCTGGTGTTCATGGATACGACGTCGCTCTCGTTCTACGGTGCAGGCGGCGACACGCTGGGTCGGCGTGGTCATTCCAAGGACCACCGGCCCGAGCTTGCCCAGATGATCCTGGCCGTGGTGATCGACGCCGAGGGGCGTCCGATCTGCACCGAGATGGTTCCGGGCAATACCGCCGACGTGAAGGTGCTCATGCCCATCGTCACGCGCCTGCGCACCCGCTTTGGGATAACCCGTTCGTGCGTCGTGGCCGACCGCGGCATGATCAGTGCCGGTACGATCGCCGCCCTTGAAGAGCTGGGGATGGAATACATCCTGGGTGCGCGAGAGCGCACCAGCAACGTCATCCGCGATGTCGTGCTTGCCGACACTGCTCCGATGGTGCCCCTGGTCCTCGAGCGACAGGCAGGAGACACCCAGCTGTGGGTCAAGGAAGTGCGCGTTGGCAAAGGCGCAGATGCCCAGCGCTACGTTGTCACGCTCAACGAAGCTGAGGCAAGGAAGGACAAGGCCGACCGGCAAGCGATCATCGATGGCCTCCAGACCCAGCTGAAGAAGGGCGACAAGGCCCTGGTCGGTAACTCAGCCTATCGCCGCTATCTCAAGGCCAGCGGCAAAACCTTCGAGATCGACATGGGCAAGCTTGCCGACGAGGCGCGCTACGACGGCATCAGCGTGCTGCGCACCAATGCCAGGATCACTCCGCTGCAGGCCGTCATCCGCTACCGTGATTTGCTTCAGGTCGAGGCCCTGTTCCGCGTCGCCAAGGCCAGCTTCGATACCCGTCCGATCTTCCATCAGTCCGATGCCGCTATCCGCGGCCATGTGTTTGTTTCGTTCCTCGCTCTGACGCTGGCCAAGGAACTCACCCGTCTGTGTCAGGAAAAGGGCTTACAGCCCGAATGGCAGCCGCTCCTCAACGATCTCGACCGCCTTCAGGAAGCCACCATCGAAAAGGACGGCAAGGTCATTACCACCCGCACCCACGTTTCGGGCCAGGTGGGGAATGTCTTCAAGGCAACCGGCATCGCGCTGCCGGCCAATAGCAGCGAACTGCCGCCGCGAACCTGAGCCTCTGCAAGCTCACCCAACCCCAAAAATGTAGTGGTAACACTCGCGCTGGTGCGTGCATGTCATTGAACAAAAATGCCTTTCCCAAAAGCACTGTTCAAGTTGGGCTTGGCATAATCCCACATCATCTGGATCGCTTCCTTCTCCGTCCGTTTCACGCGCGGAGCGATCATCTTCTTCCAGATTTCGGCCTGCTCCTGAAAGGCGTCCTCGACGCTTGACCAGTCAAAGGCATAGGCCTGCGCGCACAGCGTTTCAAAGTCGCCCTCAAAGGCGAAGCCCGGTCGTTTGCTGGCCTTGTTCACGCCCAGCGCTGCCAGCACCGGAAGATGTCTGGGCTCGGTGAATTCCCGACGGATCACATCCAATCGACGCCCGACACTACGGTGATGACAGCGCGATACATAGTCATTGTCGGGGTGCAGCCGGCGCGCGGTATCGGCGATATTCTCATAATTGTCAGTCACACCGTGCTGGGCCAGTTCCACCAGCATGGGGTAGAAAAGGATCGCCAGTTCAACATCGGTCTTGGTCAGGGGCATGCTGTCTCCTTTGCGGTTCGGGCTGTGTCATCACGATAAAAAATATTTCAGAATAAAGGCTGAATCGCTCGGGTGATTCAGTCCAGATCCCAGTCCCGGTCGGCAACCACTTCCGCCAGCGTCCATATGACGCGCGGATTGGGGCCGCCCGCGCCCCGAAAGCTGGGGTAGACGGTGAAATGCGTGCGAAAACCGGGCTTGAGGTCCAGCGTGAGCAGGTCAAGGCTCTCCGCGATCGGTACGCAGCGCCCGATCGGATCGTCAGGCAACGCGCATTCGTAGAGCCGCCCCTTCAGCACGGCGCTTTCCAGCGCCTCGCTTCCCCGGTTCTGCACCCATCCCCCGACGCTGTAGAGTTGCTGCGCCGCGCCCATGTCGGACTGTGCCTCTTCCCGGTCCAGCCGCCACTCGACCGCCGGGTCGCCGGGCGGCAGTTGATGTTCGCTCATCCAGTCCTGCGCCGCCATTGCAGCCAGCCACAGCATCAGCGCATAGACCGCCCAGCGGAAGGGCGCGACCTGCATCATCAGGGCAAAGGCGATGCCCGCACCGATCCAGCCGAGCATATCATTGTCCCTGTCGTTCACATCGTCTCCCACATGGTTCCCGTGGGAAAGGCATGCTGCGTCGATGCGACAGAAGCGGACGTATCCTTGCGTCAGGCCATGCCGTCCGAGCAAAAGCCCAACCGTCCCCGTTCCGTCCCGCGCGAATCGCGCTCCGCCAGCAGCCAGTCGTACAGAATCGCGGGACGCGCCTCGCCCAGCAGCCGCGCGCGATGCGCCACCACGGCGAAATCGCCGGGCGTCAGCCCTTGCGCCAGCGGTTCGGGCATTACCCTGTTGAAATAGCGCACGAACAATGCCCCGCCTGCTGTCGCGGCAGGCTTTGGAAGGAGATACGCAGGGTGAAGCGCCGCTGCGTCGCCGGGTCCATCCGGTCGATCAGGTTGGTCGTCGCGATGAAGGGCGCGCGCAATGCCTCCATGCTTCGCAGCATTTCATTGACCATGCCGCTTTCCCAACTGAGCGTCGCGCCCTGTCGATCGAACAGGAAACTGTCCGCTTCGTCGAGCAGCAGCAGCGTCCCCGCTTCGCCGCAACGGCGGAAGGCGGCGCTGATGCGCGCTTCCGTCTCACCCACATAGGGGGACAGGAGGTCGCGGGCGCGCACCGCCTCCACATCAATCGCCAGCCGTGCGCCAAGGTGGCGGGCATAGGCCGACTTACCGGTGCCCGAAGGGCCGGACAGCAGGAGGCTCCAACCGTGTTCGGGTGCGCAGGATAGCCGCTGGGCCAGCGCTTCCAGATCCGTATCGGCATGGGACAAGGCCGGATCATAAGGACCGGTCGGCCCGGTTTCAGAGGGCAGATGCTTGCCCAGAGCCGTGAGGATGCTTTCCCCCGCGCGCTGGGCGGCGTCATGCCGAGCAACATTTTGAGATGCGCCAGCCGTTCACTCCGAAGCGGCTCCCCGCCTTCCTCATCCATTGCCCCAGCGATGACCGCCTGCCAGCCGAACCGGTCTGCAAGCGCCCGCGCAAATTCGCTCTTGCCGGTGCCGGGCGCACAATGCAGCAACAGGCTGACCCCCTGTCCCGCCCGCGGGGCGCCATCTAGCAGGTCTAGCGCCAGATCGCGCAGCGGCCCCAGATGCGCGAAATCATCCCATTGCAAAGTCGATGGCGGCGCGACCGGCATCAGCAGCGCTGACAGGCGATCCGGGTCACGGTCCTGCGCCCGCGCAATCCGCTTGAGCAGGCGGCCTGCATTGAAATCGCCATCACCCGCATCCTCGATCAGCCCGGACTGCAACAACCGACTGCCCGGTTCCAACCGGTTTTCGATGTCGATCGCCGAAACATCGCCTAGTAGCGCCAGGATCGGTACGGTCAGGGGGTGACCGCCCATCGGGACGGACTGCGCCAAAGCGCGCCAGCTTTCAAACAGGGCATTGCGCGCGAACAGCGCCAGCAAAGCGCCATCGCGCGCGTCCAGCCTCAGGCAATCCGCCAGCCAGATGATGCGGGCATCCAGTTCGGTCGGCGCGGGCGCTGCGCCCGGTGGCTGTGCCAGGGTCCGCAGGAGCGCCGGATATTCGGCCGGGTTGTCGGGGGGCGCCCCCTCGTCCGGATCGATGCCCATCAGCGCGCTGTGCTCCACAAGGAAACGGAGCAAATCCGGCCCGGCGCAGCTTAGCTCCTGGTCAGAAAGACGATGGGTGAGACTGGAAAAGGCATGGCGCAGATGCGCGCCTTCCTGCGGAGCGAGGCCCAGGGAGGGCGGACCGGCGCGGCGCCGGCGGCGGAGTTGAAAGGGTATAGTCATGCCGCCCTTAAGCGGCATGGCTACGTCAGATATGGTCGTGTATTAAGGCTGGACGGTGGGCGGAGGAGGATTATCGTCAGGTGTTGGCCCAGATGAACCCACGCGCGCTGCAAAGGCGGCGATCCGTGCCTCCCCTTTGCCCGCAGCGTTGCGGTAAATGTCGTCAGGCAAATAGTGGAATTTCCCGCTGCCGATCAGCCAGAGCGCGCGGTCAAACGCACGCGGCCAGATATCTGCGTCATTGGCACAGCGGATCATTTCGAGGAACGTGCCCTTCTCGTTGGTCTCTCCATGAAGAGCCCCAATAATGCGCATCGTGAACGTATCCGGCTTCACAAAAGGCAGCAGGCCCATATCCTTGAGAAAATTGACCGTAATGGCCTCCCCCATCAGGGTAAGCTTGGCCTTACCGCGCCGATTGAAAATGGTTTCGGCAAAGGCCCACATCCGTTCACCCTGCACCGCGCCGCGGGTCTGTTCGCCGATCTGCTCGCCAACCCACGCCGCGGGCGTGGGATAAAGCGCTTCCAGACCGGTAAGCCATTCCAGTCCCTGCGCGAAGCCCTTGATGCTCCGCTGCCAGACAACACCATCCTTGCGCGCGGTCGAGATACGGATGGGTTCGGCCAATTCACGGACTGCCATCTGCAACGTCTCTCCCCGGCCAAGGCGCGCTACAATCGCGCTGAGTCGGCAATCTGTACCGATGATGGCATTGGCAATGGTGGCGCGGATGATGGGTGACACGATCGTGGCATAGCTGCTGAAATTGGGCAGGTTGCTGATGAACATGCGATAAACCGCGATCCAGCCGCCCAGCACCGGCGTATCTTCGACATGCAACCGAACGACGTCGGCGACGCTTTTGGGGTGATGAACCGTTCCGTTGATCTCCAATGTCGCGGGCACATAGTCGCCATAGGTTTCGACATAGAGCGTTTCGAGAAAGGCATTCGCTTCGCGCCAAATGATCGAACCTTGTGTCATATGCTTCACATTCCTCTTATTGCGCGGATACTTTTCAATGCTAATAATTGATTGAAAAAAAGATAATATTTCGATCTCCTTTTCAGGAGAGTGTGATTAAGCGCCCTCCCCCGCTAGCGCGCGAGCGACGACCATCATCGCTTCGGTATCGCGCGCGCAATAGCGACGCAGCCCCTGTTCCAGCAGCGCCCGGCGCGCAGGCATGGTGTCGGGGGCAATCGCTTCCCAATAGGCCTGTTGCGCCTGCCCGCCATCCTTCACCTCCAGCGCAAGATAGCTCATCTGCGGCGCGATGGTCGGCAACACCGCCTTGATCGACCAGCTTCCGCGCTGATCGCGATGATACCAATGGTCGCGTGCCACCGGCAGAAGGTCGACGACCCGCGCCGCCAATGCATGCAGCCCCGGCGCCAGATTGGGGAAATCGGCGGCCAATTCGCGGATGCGGGCTTTTTCGAAACTGGCATACCAGGCGATGACAGCGCCGTCCCCGGGGAGGTCCAACAGCGCCAGCGCGCACGCCCGCCGAGGGTCCGTACCGTCCATCTGGAGAAATTCCACATGGTCAACCCGGCCATCGGCACCTTCCACATGAGCGGAAAACTGAAAGGGCACCTGTCGCCAGGGTCCACACCCCGTCCAGCGCGGAATCGCCTCGCTCACCGTCTCGAAATCCAGCCAGATGCGAGGATAGGCCCAGTCCGCCATCGCCGCCCGCGCGGCGGCGGCATCATGCCAGGGTTCGCCGCAGATTGTCACGCTCTGGATACGCCGGTGCAACGCATTGGTCAGCAGGTCTGGCGGCACCTGTGTCAGGTCATCATGCCCGCGCTGCATCAGGGCCTTGCCCCCGCCCCGGGGCAGCAAGTCCACCGGCCATTCGGGCGCGGGCGGGCGGATGGCCGCGCAATGGGCCTGAAAGGCGCAGGCATAGGGGCTGTTGCAATGCACGCCCATCGCCTGATCCGGCATGTCGCCGGCCAGCATGGCGCGAATGTCCGACACCAGCGCCGAGCGCCCTGCCATGATCGGCGCAACGTCCGCCAATATCTCGCTATCCATGAACAGCCCGTCCAGTCGACCATTTTCGGACAGACGGAATTGCGGGTCGAGATGACGCACGGCAGCGCTGCCGATCGGCAGGCCAGCGCCCTGCGCCACCCAGATCTGGGTCGCAAGGTCGGCCATCTGCTCGGGCTTTGCCTTGGTGGAGGATTTGACCTCCGCCATATGCCAGCGACCATCTCCGCGTGGCTCCAATATGTCGCAGCGCACCAGCACATCGTCGTGCACGAAGGTCGCTTCATAAATGGGAGCATCATGGCCCGATGCCAGCAGTTCGGCCGTGGTCCGCACCGCCGCCGCCAGGTTCGGCTCCGCCTCTACCATCACCCCGCCCGCGCTCTGGCGACAGGCTTCCTCGCCCACCGCATGGCCCGATGCATAGCGCGCCTGCGCACCGACATCCTCTTGCGCCAGCTCGGGCCGGTGCGTGGCCAGCCACAGCTTGCGCGAGCATTGTTCATAGGCGGCGATACGGGATTTGGAGAGGGAATGATGGGTCATGCGAACTCCTTAATGCAGCGGCGTTAAGGGTCAGTATCGATGCGATAACGACAGAAACGGTCGTGCGCACCTATATACGCGGCGTAAAGGAGGATGCTGATTCATCCTGCGGGCAATTTCCTCACGATGAGGACCATCCAAAATGACCCCGTTCTTAAACCCGGGGCCCTGCGCTGGGCCGCGCAGATGCGGTCGATCACAGCAAAAAAGGAAAATAGCGTCAAAAGGGCCATCGACGGCTGGCGGAAGCGCCATTGCACCGGATCGCGCCCGATCTCGATTGGGACGATCATCGACTGTTGAAGGCGGCGAACCAGATCTCGTGGGGTTTCCGCACGCTTTTCAACCAGCACGATGCCGTCGCTCTCCTCCGCAAAGACGACGATGACCGCTATTGGCGCCAGGTGCTTACCTACGGCATTGAGCATAACCTTCAGGCCGTTCTCGACGAGTACGTCCACTATCTGCTCGACGCCGAGGGCTTGGGCGCCAAGCCACCCGTTGATCGTATCGCTGGGATCAGCAAGGCGATCTCGGAGGCGTTGGCCATTCGCCCCTCGCAGATCGATATCGAGGATCCGATGGTCGACGGTAAGAAGCTGGTGATCAACAAGTTCCAGATGCGCGGGCGCTTCGCCATGCGCCTGGCCGACTACAAGGACGAGGAAGGCGGGGCCGAACGCCTCTCCAGTGTTCGCGACGCCTTTAACTCACCGTTCCGACCCTTCGCACTGGCCACCACCTCGGTCGGACGGGAAGGCCTCGACTTTCACCCTTATTGCTATCGGCTCTATCACTGGAACTTGCCCGGAAATCCCGTCGATCTCGAGCAGCGCGAGGGGCGTGTCCACCGCTTCAAGGGTCACGCCATCCGCCTGAATCTGGCGCATCGGCAAGTCGATGTGGTGCGTGGGCGAGGGAGAGATCATGATGATCCTTGGCAGATCATGTTTGACGCAGCTCGCGCCGAGACCGGAAATGACTCTGGCCTCATTCCCTACTGGATTTACGAAGGGCCGGTGAAGGTCGAATGCCGCGTGCCCATGCTCCCGTTCAGTCGCGAGGTCCGACGACTCGAGTGGCTTAAGCGAAGCCTGACCGTCTATCGCCTCGCGTTCGGGCAACCGCGTCAGGAAGACCTGCTGGAGTATCTTCACAGCCTCATAGGAACCGCCATGGCGGCAGAAGATCTCGCCGACCTGCAAATCCGGCTCCAACCGTGACGTCGCGCCGCTCAGTCGCCTTCAGCGGCAAGTGCCGCGCAGCGCTCCCTGACCAAGGCGATCACCTTGTCCTGCGCTGTTTTGGCGGCCTCAGCCTCGGCCGCGAAGGCAGGTAGCTGAAGCCCCTGCGCCCGGTCGGCCACACGCGCGATCAGGTCCGCAATCGCAGTCTCGGCATCTCCGACGGATACGCCGATTGTCCGCGCGAGCGCGAGGAAGTCCTGGCGCGTCAGACGGTCATCCTTGCCGTTGAGCTTGAGCGCCATGCGATCGCCCCCTAAACTCGGGAAGACGCGCGTGGTGACGGCGTCGTAGAGCGGTGCGAAGCGCACGCTCGTGAAGGCCTTGGCATCCACCTCGGCGACTTTGAGCACAGCGAGATTCTTGAGATGCATATCGCCATCTGCGATGAGCCAGGCGAACACGGCCCGGCGGAACAGGATATCGAGATCGCTGGCCGGATCGGTCGACAGCGGTCGTAGGCCGCGCGCCATCCGCTCGATCGTTCCGTCGTATTTGGCGGATGCCCCCCGACATGGCGGCCATGCTATGCCGAGGGGACTTTAAGGACCGGTTATCGTATCAGCGACGGCCAGCATCCGTTCACAAAGAATCCCGCGCGCACGAGATCGCGCATGGAGGAACAGCGGCGACGCCAGGCAAATTCCATGCGCTTCTGCTGCGCCCAACTGCAGATCCAGTTGGGATGTCGACGACCATGACGCTTGTCGTGACGCCAGTAGCGCGCGGTCACGATGGCATGGATATGGGGCTTGATGATCCACTCGCCATTGTCGCCTTCGACTGAATGTATCGCCCAGGCGACGGCAGCGCCCTGGTTCACGAGCTGGCTGCGCAGGAAGCCTTCAGCGAGCCAGCGCCAGTTGTCCTGTTTTACGTCAAGCGGGATTTGCATCATGACGTGCCATGCCGCCACGGCGGTGGGATCGCCCGTCGCGACGGCGACGCTATCCGCCTCCGCCCAGATCCTGTACGGGTCACTTGCCGCCCACAGCGGCGCGCTGTTCGGCAGCAGCAGAGCCGAACCCTTGAGTTCGAACCGCCGCTCTGCGAAACGGGCAGGCATGGGACCGAACCGGTCGACAGGGTCGCTGTGACGCCAGATATAAGCGACATTGGCAACGGCGGACTTGTAGGCCGGGACACGCCCGCAATATTGCCACTCCTCGCTAATCGGCCGAACTTTGAAATCCGGCCATTCGATCCGGGATATGCTGCGGGGACGGTTTACCAGTTGGCGGCGGGCGTGACGAAGTTGATCCTGGGTGATGAACATATGGGTCTCCTGGAAACGCCAACGCCGCCCACAGGGGCGGCGTTGGCGGGCGTCATGACGACGTGGAAGGGATTAGGATTATGGCTCAGCTGGTGACACTGATGGCCTCGACCGGGATGGCGTCGGCAAGGGGCTGCCCCGCCGGCACGAAGCTGTTGCCCGCCAAGTCGAGGCCATTCATGTCCGCAGCCATCTTTCGCCAGCGGTCCCATGCCATCTGCTCGCCCCGCGCCAGCAGGTGACGCGGCGGCAGTTTGTCGCTGACCAGCTGGTTGCGCTCGTCGATGCGCCAGCGCCTGCCACCCTGAAGCAGTTCGACCGGCGTCCGCTCGCTTGCGGTGTAAAGCTGGCAGCCGGGCATCCATTCGATGGAGAGCGGCTGGTGCACGACCAGCGACACCAGGCAGGGCTCCGGGGACTCCAGTTCCTGGAAGGTCAGATGCAGGATGTCCCTCTGCATCTGGGCTGCAAGCTCGGTCAGGTGGACGACATCCTCAAAATCGCGCGGACCGCTGGTGCAAAGGGACATGGTGTGGCGAGCCGGCTCATAGGGCGGATAGCCCATGAGCGTCCGCAGCGCGAACACCCAGGCCTGACCGCGTCGAAGATAGGGATGTGTCATTCAAATACTCCAATGCCATGTTGTGCTGACGGCCTGCTGGCCGGGGATTTTCTTCATTTTTCCGCTCTTTCACGGATCCCGATTTCACCTGACTCCGCTCAGGCGGCGCCCGGCGCCCTTTCAACCAGATGGATGCTGCTGCGGCGGTGCATCCAAGCGCGCGTGGCCTGTTCCGCGTCGGCACCGACGTGCTGCGCCTGCCGCAGAAAATGCAGCCAGGCGCCGATCGCCTCGGTCGCCAGGTCCGCTCGCACGGCATCGAGGCGACCCGTTCCCCAGTTGCCCAGCAGCGTATCCGGCGTCATGCTGGAAGCCGTGGCCACATCTTCCGCCTTCGCGCTGCGGTCGACCGACAGGTCCACGACATTGCCGCGAAGCACCCGCGCTAGCCGGACCATGAAGTGATGGGCGATCGTCGGCTCCGCATGGGCGGCTGCATCGATCAGGGGTGGGACGACATGCTGATCGATCTGCCAGCCGATCAGCGTATCGGCCATAGGCAAGCGATCGGCGAGCCAGAGGAGCAGGCCTTGTTCCTTTTCGCCAGCCGCGATGGTGCCCGCTTCGCTGCTGAAGCGCCAGCGGCTGCCATGGCGCGTGGCGATCATCAGCCCGGCGCCGACCAGATGTGTACCGGGCGGGGTATCGCAGTTCGCTGGCGGTATCGTGACGGTAGCGACAGCAAGGGAAACAAAGGTAACGGGTTCTTCGGTCATGGACATGTCCTGTTGTGCAGGCGCGCGCCATCGCCTCCGGCAATCAGCCGGAGCGATGCGCGCGCAAATGGGTTCTGGGTGGAAGTGGTGAAACCGGCCTAGCGGGCGGCGAACGCGGCCTCGTCCTGCTCCTTGCGCAACCGCAGTTCCGCGTCGGCAAGAGCAGCCTCGGCCCGCAAATATGGCGCACGGGATCGCGCCCATTGCGCCGGTCCGCAGGTCGCAAATGGCAGCAAGTGCTGCAACCGGGGCTCGCCTTCCAGCCAAATGGCCAGATCGGCCAGCGGCAGCGCGATCAGCCGCTCGTCTCCCTGCCGCCAGGCGATGGCATGCAGATAGACAAGGTAGCTGGCCAGCACATCCTCCTGCACATATTTGGCGATGGCTTCCACATCGCCGCGCCGCCAGAGGTCACCAACGTCGCCGCCCGACGTGCTCGTTTTGACCGGGATAGACAGCGCAGCGCATAGCTCGGCGAGCGATGATCCCCGCCCGCCATAGGCGTCGAGCAAATCGAGATGCGCGATGTCATAGCGCCCTGCATCGGCGATACGGGCGATGTTGCGCAGATCGTAAAGCGCATGGCGCTGGGCCTGCAACCTGAGCACCTGGGTATCGAAGCCGCGCCCGTTCAGCGTCACGGCCATCGAGCCGGGCGGAAATAGCGCGTCAGCGCTGCGCAGGAACTGCGCCTCCTGCCCTTCATGGCAGATGAAGGTATCGAGCGAGAAATCATAGCGCCCTTCGGACCGGGAGGCGGTGAGGAAGGTGCCGGCCACAGGCTTGTGCCGGGGCCAGGGCGGGAAGCTGCCGTCCGGCATTTCTTTTTCGACGACCGTCTCCAGGTCAAACGTCACAACATATTCATGCGGATATTGAAGCGGTGGATGCTGCCGTTGGCGCATAGCGTTTCTCCATAAGGGAACGCGCCGCCGGACGGCGGTCGCGAACCGGAGCCGCCGGGGCGGCGTCATGCCATTTTTCCCCAACGCTTCTCCGATCACGGAAGTCCGTCATGGACGGGTCTCTCATAGGGCGGTCTGCCGAGCCGGCCTGCCAGATAAATGGGTGCAAGAAGCGCGATATCGCGCGATCTGTTCTTCGCCGCCTTTTCCACAATGGCTGCATGGTGAGCCGATCATGGGGAGGCGAAATGCTATCGCGGCGATATTGCCGCGATAGTGCTGCCAATGCTGCACCAGACTGAAACGCTCGAGGCGGTTTGCTGCGGCACTGTCGCAGCCTATAATTACGTTTATGGACGACAAGCCCGATCAGCATGGACAATCGACGTGGCCGGCGCAGCTGGCGATGATCGCCGACCTGCTTGCGGCGGTGGGATCCATGGTCGCGGCCTGGGCGGCTCGTCGTCGCGGGGGTCCGGGTTCGATGCGCCGCACGGAATCGATCGTGCTGACGCTTCTCTCCACGGCTATCGCTTTCATCCATCGCGGCGATATCGCGGCTATGGGACAAGGCTGCGCGACAGCCACGCGCCGTCTGCTGCGACATATGACGCAGCCACCAGCAGGCTGGTCTGCCCCCTGACAGGCTCCGATGTTCAACCGCGATACCATCGCAGCACGAATGCAGAACAAGGGCAATGCCGTCCCCTCGTCGCGATATTGCGGCGATAGCGATGGACAGGCTCTGCCACGCCAGGAGGCATTGATGACAAGACATAGCGAAGAAGATTTCGCCCGCGCCGTCAGGGAGATTGCCAGCCGGCCCGGGCATAGCGGCGAAGTGACCAACTACCAGATCGCCATGCATCTGGACCGCTCACCGGGTGGCGGTCTTTACAAGCAGTTGGAGGAATGGCGCGCGGGTCATGGCACCTCCGGATCGACCATGATCAGCAGGACGCCGCCCGCGGCCGCGGCGATGCTGGATAAGGTCAACGACCACCTCTTGACCGTCGCCAACGCCATCGCGCGCGATATCGCCGGGCAAGAGATTGGGGACCTGCGTGAGCTATATGTCCGGACTGCGGTCGAACGGGATCAGGCGCATGAGGAGATCGAACGGCTTGAGCAGCGTCTGGCGGATGCGAAAGCGCGCGAGCGGGATCTTATCCAGGAGGTATCCACCCTACGCTTCTGCCGCGCCGATCGTTCCGCGCAGATGCTGCTCGCCGCAGTAAGGTTAAGCGCCGGGATCAGAACTGCCCGCTCACGCAAGCCTGTCTGGCAAGGCAGCGAGTAAGACGGACTGAAGGCTGCGCTGGCACTGCATACCTCACCATGCCTCCTCATAGCTCCAGTTCCGATGAGCCGGCCCGGTGCACGCTGGCCCCTCGACCTGGATCTTGCGCAAACGCCTGAAGCAGGAGGGCGCGAACATGAAGGTGCTGCTGGATGACCAGAAGGTTCTTCTGGTCATCCTCTGTCCAGCCGGGCGCTGTAAGCTGACCGTTCGGTCCGATTTCATAATCCGTGCGCTTTTCCC
Source organism: Sphingobium limneticum (assembly GCF_008710155.1). GTDB lineage: Bacteria > Pseudomonadota > Alphaproteobacteria > Sphingomonadales > Sphingomonadaceae > Sphingobium > Sphingobium limneticum. The sequence continues at coordinate 13,418 of NZ_VYPZ01000031.1, read as the reverse complement.
GCACATCGGCCAGCAGGTCGCGAAGCGCCCCATCAGGCTGGCCGTCGCGGCCGAAGAAGCGCGTCATATCCTGTGGCCCCGGATGTGGCGCAAAGTCCAGCATGCCGGCCTGCCGGGAATCCAGCGCGCCGATTGACGACGGCAGGTTCGGCGGCGCTGTCGGCAGCGCATCCGGAACCGTCATATGGCTTTCGTCATCCTGCTCGACCGCCTCTGCAATCGTCGCCTCGACATAATGATGGAAAGACCGGCGGTGAGCTTGCGTATCGACGACCTTCGTTCCCTTGCCTTTTACGCTGCTGGTCGGCGACAGGGGCGACAAGCGCGCCAATGATTCACGGACTTCGATCCACGGCAGGCCTCGGCGCAAAAGGGTGGCGCAGACATCGCGATCAATCGCGCCGTATCGGTCATCGCGCGAGACGGCGATATCGACCGGACGTCTGGACAAGACCTCATAATAAGTGTCCAGCCACAGGCTATCGCTGTCACTTCCTTCCCGAACTGCCTTCTCCATTCTGCCTAGTGCATCGTTCCGGTCCTGCAACTCCGCTGCACGGGTGCGATTGTCTTCCGCCTTCTGCCGGACGCCCGGCTGCTCGAGCGCCGCCTCGAACAGGGCATCGATCGACTCGGCATTGATAGCGTCAGTGCCGACAATCGCCTTTGCCGGAGAGCGCCTTTCGATGAGCTTCTTTATGACGCGCTCGTCAAATCCTGCCTGATCGTTCAGCAACTGGCCGATCGCACCGACCTCAATTGCGCGGATACGATCGGCATCGAAGACCTTTCCGGTCGGAAGGGTTTGCAGCGCTGACTGCCAGGCAGAGAGATAGATGCCTGTGGCACGGCTGTCGCCCGGGCGCGTTTTTGCCGCTGCGACAAGCCTGGCGCGAATATCTGCGGCGCGCACGTCCAGTGCCTGGCGTTCGCGCTGTCGCGCGCCAAGTGCCTCGGACATGGCCCGGCTCTCCTTGGCCTGAATACTTTGCCGTTCCGCTCTGGCCTGCGCCGTCTTCTCTTCACGTCGTTTGTGAAGATCGGCCAATATGGCCTGAATCTCCGGCTCGGCCTGCCAGCGCAGATGCTTGTGCATGTCCGTCTTGAGAATTGCGATGTCGATCTCTGGCCGTCCGTTGCTGGCGGCAAGGGCCTCACCTCCTCCGACAGCATCACGCAGCAAGGCTATGGTGGAATTCTGCGTGTCGGCCGCATTCTGGAAAATAGGCAGATGGGCCGGGTCATTCATCAGCGCCTGTGTTTGCCTGTCTGGCTTGAAGCGATCGATGCTGACATGGCCATCTGCGACATGGACACGGTGACCTGCCCTATCCAGCCGTTCGACCATCTGCTCCGCCAGGCGGCGCGCCTTCCTCGCCAGCTTCATCACTGTCATGCGGCTGCGGTTTAGCGCCGCCGCCTTGATCCGGGCGGCCTGCGTCCGGGCGGGTTCAATCCTGTCGCGCAGTCCAGCCGTGAGCCGGGCAAGCTGTTCATGCAGCCGTACAGCATCGGCACGAAGGGCACGGGCCGCTTCCGCCAGTTTCGCAATCCGGGCCTTGTGCTGATCGAGCGCCTCGCGCCGGGTCTCCGACACCTTGCCCAGCAGGTCCTTGTGAACCTCTGCCGCAGCGGCATCGCCCTGAGCGGCGCGCTGCGCCACGAAATCGGCGAAGGTCGGACGCGGTGTCTTCGCTCCCGCCTCCATCAGCGCAAAGTCGCGGCTTGCCTTGACCTGTGCCAGTTCGTCAGACCGCTCGGCCCGGATCTGGCGGTGGAATGCTTTCCGAGGTTCGTCCGCCAGTCGCTTATCGAACCGATCCATGATCGCTGCCCGATCCCGCTTATGCCGACGATAGGCAGCATCCCGGCGTTTCTGAATGGCCTCCCAATCCTGAAGTTGCAGGCGAAACTGGCGCTGCGTTGCACGCCAATGGTCGTTGCGCGCTTCCACCTTGGTCTTGCGCAGATTGATCGCCGCCCGATATTCAGGATGCCAGGAAAGGAATGGCATGTCCGCACTGGCATCCAGCTTTGGCATGCCGCCCATGTCAAATGCCGACACCTTCACGGCGTCCTTGCGGCTGTTGATGCTCTGCACCATCAGGCCACGCACTCGTCCCTTCGCCTCATAGGGGCGCAGGACGAGCGCATGGACAGCGAGCGCAGCGGCGCGTTCGTCCCATGTCGACAGAGCCAATGCAGTACGGACCTCATGATACAGCCGATCCTGCAGCGGGGTCATGCCCGTTCGCGCCAGATGTTCCTGCTGGGCTCGGCTGATCTCCGGCTCATCCGGCCTCTTCGTCGACCTCTTCGAACTGAGCTGCCGCAGCCCCCATTCCGCTTCGACGTCCCGAGCGAGCCCGGTCAACCTCCAGGCCAGATGGCTGTCCCAGGCGCGGCTCGCGGCAGTTCCCTTGGGCAGGGTGCGCGCTTCTTCCGCCGTCACCTCCCGCCTACTGTTCCTGTCCCAGAATTTGCGTGGCGGAGCCTTGCCCTCATCGTCCACTTCGCACGCCACAATGTGCAGATGGCCGCCTTCCTCACTGTCATCCGGCTCATCATGCACCACCTCGACGTGGGCGCGTCCCTCCAGACCAGCGACCTTCAACATACGGTCGCCCAATTCCTGATATTGTGCGTCGGTCAAAGATCGTTCAGCACGCGCGATGAGATGCACGACGGGTCTGGTGCGCCGGGGATCCCGCGCGGCATCGTACGCCAGTTGAGCGGCGAAGGTGCGGTAGCTGAAAAGCCCCTGCGATTTCAGAACCCGCGCATCGTCCCTGCCTGCATATTTGCCTCGCCGGGTCACATAATCGACCACGCCGCCGAAATAGCTGCCCCGGACGACCTTGATGATCATGGCCGCACCGCCTTGTGAACCGCCTCGATCGCGTCGTCGAGGCGAGAGCCGATCCGTGCGTCGATGCGACCTAGGCTGGTGAGGACCTTTTCCGCAGCAAGAGGAAGTTCATGGCGGACACGGTCGCGATGCTCGTCGGCGATGAAGACCGGATCGATCCGGTCGATCCAGTCCATCAGGCGCCGCAGGTCTCGCCGCATATCGCGAAGGTCTGCCCCGACATTGCCAAGAAGAGCGAGCGCTTCCTGTCCGCCCGGCATCGGCATGGGCATTCGCTGATGGGCCGCAGGTGCCTTGCCCCGACGCCGTTTCGGCTGCTCGGCCATGCCGGCGATCTGGGCGCGCAACCAGTCCTGCCGGGCATGGGGACCCGCGAACCCTTTTTCCGCAATGGCCACATCGAACACTGCCATATCGTCTGGCGAGAGCCTGAGGCGAAGATCCTCGCGGCGAGGACGGGCACCGGCGGCACGGTTGCCGTCCTCATCATCGGGGGCGCTCATGCCGGGCGCTTTCGCACGGGGAGGGTTCGGGAGGGGCAGCGCCCCACCTGACGAGTTATGTCGTTCCACCGCCCCTGGCGACAGAGCAAAGCGACAGAGACAGGGGCATATTTGGTGGACACGACATTACTCGCTTACTTACTTATTCTTATGGTCTCACATACTTCATGACCTGCCAATAGGGTGTCGTGAAACGGCGTCCCGATTCTGCGGAAATCTGCCAATGAGGGATGAAGGCGATTCATCCGGATAATGCCGGATTTTGCAGGTGCGCATGATCCGGGCATGAAGCCGATTTATCGGGAAGACTCCAGCAAGTCCGATCGACGCATCTCCGGTTGCGTACGACGTCACCAACGGCGCTTACCTACGGTGCTTAGGCATCGCAGTTCTCGACCCACGTCGATGCAAGGCACACGTTCATGAATGCAATTGGTCCACTGCCAAACGGGACGAACTCATACCATGGCAATGGCTACGCGATTAGAATCGGCCGGTCGCGCAAACCATCGAGCCCGCGACGGCACAGGACGCAAATGATCGCTTTGCCTGCTTGAGCGGGGTCAGTTGTCCGGATTATCAACTTCGGCGCGTCGGCCAAGGATCGCTATCGCCGCCTCCTCGTCGCATCGAGCGCTCTCCCGGGTCCACTGCACCACATCTCCTTGCCGACCGCAGGCAAAGCAGTGGTACAGTCCCCTTGCATCGTTGACGAGCAGGCCTCGCTCGCGGTCCTGATGAGCCGTGCATTGACCACGAAGTTCGTCGCCAGAGCGTACAAGGTGGACCGTTTCACCAATGAGAGCGGCAATCGAGATGCGGTCCCGCAGTGTTTCGGCGTTTGGATGAGTGCTTAGCATCTATGTACGATCGTCGTTGCCCGCTCGTGCGTCAACTAAGTAGGAACGGTGCCTGCATCAAAACCCACAGGTATCTCCGCTCTTGCAACATCGACAAGGCGGCTTTCTGACCTCCCTTACCCAATAAAAGGCTGGCTGACGTTCGACCGGCGTCAGCTCGCGACCAACTCTTGCCGTTCGGATGCCGATGCAGGAAGGTCAGCTTACGCCGGAACAGGTCATTCCAGTTGGCCCCGACCAGCAGCTCTGGCAATTAGCTCTTCTGAATGATGGTGTTGGTACGAGGGCCGGACGATCGGCCTTTGCAGCGTCCGACAATCATTTGGCATCGATTAACGTAATATGCAAAGGGCACGGGACGGAATGCGGGACGAAACCGGAGATATGATGCAGGGTCTGGAAACATCCGGTGACCGATTGGTAATGAGCCTCATTCAACGTCATATAGGTGCAACACGCGCTGAATTGACGAAAGCATCATCCTTCACGCAACAATCAGTGTCGCGTATCATCGACCGCCTTGCAAAACGCGACCTCATCAGGATCGGCGAGATTGTCCGCAACGGTCGGGGCCAGCCCAGCCCGATCATCAACCTCAATCCGGATGCCGCATTCTCGCTTGGCTTGTCGATCATGGCGGATGGTGTGAAGCTGGTCGCCATAAACCTGTGCGGTGAGGTGATCTGCGAGAGCGCGATCGGCGTTGAATCTCCAAGTCCTTGCGATGTGCTGGAAATGGCCAGCAGCTTCATTGCCAGTTTGGCTGAACAAGGGCATGCGCTGACTGCGCTGGCCGGGTTGGGAATCGGGATTACGGGCTATTTCGTCTTTGACGGCAGTCAGGTCAATCCGCCCGCCCTGGATGATTGGGCATTCGTCGAAATAGGCCGCGTGTTCAAGGATGCGCTCGGTATCCCTGTGTGGGTGGAAAATGATGGTACGGCCGCCGCAGTGGGAGAATCCTTGCTCGGCTATGGTCGTGAAGTCGATGACTTTGCCTATTTGCACTTTGCTGCCGGCTTCGGCGGAGGTCTGATCCGCAATGGGGGAGCGGTTCGCGGCGTCAGCGGCAACGCCGGTGAATTCGGTGGCATGCTGCCGCCCGATTATGTCTCCCCATCGCTGGGCAAATTGATGCAGATCGTCAAGGCCGAGGCGGGAATATCCTATCCGACCTTGCAGGCGTTTCTGGACGCTTTCGATCCATCATGGGCTGGGGTCTCGACCTGGCTCCAGGAAGCGGAACGCTCGCTCACCCTGATCGTCAACGGCATCGGGTCTGCGGTGGACCCGGGCATGATTATCCTTGGCGGACGACTACCAGAAGTGTTGGCCAGCGCGTTGATCGAGCGGTTGCACTTCTATCCCGCAGAACGGCGAGGCTTTCGCCGTCCATCTCCACCGCTTCGGTTCGCCGCATCCCCGTGCGATCCAGTCGCTGTCGGGGCAGCGATGCTCCCGTTCCAAGCTGTATTTTTTTGACATCACTGCTTCAATACTGCGGCTTGATTCGGCTCGCAATGCTAAGGAGCGCCCGCGCCAAACAATGGTAGGCCTTCATCTCTATATAAAATATTGTTTGATTTCATTATATTAAAATAGAGTTTTTCTTTATCACACCAAATGTGTGGAAATGTCATATATTCTACACTTTGGGTGTGGATATGCCGCTGCCAACAGGACAAAGATGCAGGGGCTTCTCCAGATGAAACAGGGATCAAACAGGCGAAACTATTGGGCTGCGGGCCTGATCGCCATCGCTACGGCTTCGGCTGCACAGGCTCAGGTCACACCTCAGCCGGGTGAGACCGGATTGCCGGATAATGTGGAGGCGAAGGGGAATGACGGCGATATCGTCGTCACGGGCGAACGCTATGTGAATCGTGCCGCCATTCAGGCCAAACGCGCCAATCCGCGGATCGCGGACGTCGTGTCCGCGTCCGAGGTCGGCTCGCTGCCCGATTTCGGTTTCGGCGAAGCCATGCGGCGCATCCCCGGCATCTCTCTGGTTCAGAACAATCAGCGGGGCGAAGATCAGTTCGTCGGCATTCGAGGGCTTAACTCGGCCTATACGCTCGTCGTCCGTGATGGTATTGCCCTGCCTTCGACCGAGGTGGGACGCCGCAGCGTGTCGCTTGACGTGCTGCCCTCCACCATTGCCAGCCAGATCACGGTTACCAAATCGTTGACACCCGACATGGACGGCAATGCCATCGGTGGCCAGATCAACTATCGCACGCCCAGCGCCTTCGATCATGATCGCCTGTTCGGTTCGATCCGGGTGGATTATGGCGATTATCAAAATGGTCGCCGTTACAGCAACCGCACGCCGTCCGGCAAAATCGATGCATTGCTAACCACCCGCTTCGGCAATGAAGACCAGTTCGGCCTGGTCGTCGGGGGCAGTTATTTCCGCCGAGACTCTTCGTCGACGGATCCGACCGCTGCCTCCTACGGCTATTATGATGCCGCTGGCGCGCGCCTCGCGCTCAATTCGCCCAGCATCGCCAGCGCCAATGCCGGACCGTTGCGGCGCGACTATTATGTCTACGACAATCTGCGCGACCGCCTCGGCTTGTTCGGGAAGCTGGAATTCAACAACCACAACGGCATTGCCGCCACCATCTCGGCAGCTCAGTTCACGCACAAGAATGACGAGGACCGCAACGACAATGTCCTGGCGGCATCGGGCAATCTTACGAATGTGACAGCAACGAGCGGCACGGCCCAGTCCGGCACCGGCACGGTGCAATATGACAGATATTTCCAGCGACGCCAGATCCGCTATGTCACCGGCACGCTCGATCTCCAGCCGACCGAGCGCGACGAGATCAATTTTCGCGCCAGTTATGGCGTGGGAAGGTTCAGCAGCGCCAATGTGGAAAGCATCTACACAGGCGGCAGCGCCTCGAGCCTGTTCGGCTATGACTATAGCTACAACCAATCGGATTTTCCGATATTGGCGCCGCGCAATGCTGCCGCGACCGACCCGTCCCGCTATCGGCAGACGCTTTACGGCTATGGCCTGAATCGCAACATTGAAAAGGCGACGACCGTGGGCCTGGACTACGGACATAATATGTCCGCGCAGGACCAGGGGCTGGGCTTCAAGGCGGGCACCCAATTCCGGCTGCTTGACCGGAATTACGATCACACCGAAAGCTATTATCAGCCGGTCTCCACGGCGCTTGCGCCGCTATTGAGCACGCAGATCCGCGGCAACAGCTTCTCGCCCTTTATCGATCCGGCCTATACGATGATGCTGGTCGATCAGAACGCTGCGGAAGCCTATTTTCAGGCCAACAAGGGGAATTACGCCCTGCTCGCTGCCACGGCGGACAACAATATCAGCGGTAATTACGGCGTGAAGGAGAACGTCTATTCCGGTTATTTCATGACGACATGGCGGGGCGACCGGCTGCGCATGACCGCCGGCTTGCGCTATGAACTGACCGATTTCAAAAGTTCATCCTATACGCGATCGGCTTACACCACACCCGCGCAATATGCTCTGGCCCAGCGCAGCAGCAGCTATGGCAATCTGCTGCCGTCGTTCAACGCCAGCTATGACGTTACCGGCAATGTGAAGCTCAGGGCGGCCTATGCACGCGCCATCGGGCGTCCCAATTATGATGACCTCGCTACGCCCGCTACGATCACCCGCACGCCGATGGGCTTGTCGGTCGCCAGGGGCAATGCCGATCTCAAGGCCCGTCTGGCCGACAATTATGATCTTTCGTTCGAATGGTATTTCGCCAGCGACAGCATCTTCTCGGCCGCGCTGTTTCGAAAGGATATCGCCAATGAAATCTTCCGGTCTGTGTCGGAAGATACGCTCGACATCGGCGGCGTTCCCACCCTTGTTACCGTGAGCCAGGCGCGTAACCTCGACAAGGCGCGTGTGGAAGGACTGGAACTGGGCCTCGTGGTGTCGAGCCTCGGCTCGCTGTCTTCGCCGCTCAGGGGGCTGGGTTTCTCGACCAACGTCACGCTGCTCAAGACCAATCCCACCAGCATTCTCATGAACAACGGCACCTATCGCCAGCTTAATTCCCTGCTGGAGCAGGCCGATACCGTGTTCAACGCCAGCCTGTTCTACAGCATTGGCCGGTTCAGCGCGAAGGCGGCCTATAACTACACCGGCCGTCAGCTTGCGGTGGTCGGCACGGACTTTGCCGCCAACGACCGTTATCTAGGCGCTGCGAACATCGTGGACCTCCAGGCTTCCTATCGCGTGAGGAAGAATCTCACATTCATGGTCACCGCGAAGAATGTCGGAAACGATCGTCCCACACGCTATTTCGGCCCCGGCGGTGCCGTGACCCGCGATGTGATCGACAATGGCCGGTCATTCTTCGCCGGCGCATCCTACAAATTCTGACGAAAGCACAAGATATGCGCAAATCCCTTTTCGCGGTATCCGTCATTGCCGCCGCCCTGTCGATCGGCCAGCCCGCGCTGGCCCATCGCTCGGATGACATCTGGACAGCACTGATGGCTCCGCCCGGCGCCCGATCCTTCGTTGTCGCGCACCGCGGCGCCCATGTAGAGGTGCCGGAAAACTCGGCCGCCGCCATTCGCCGCGCGATTGAACTTGGCGTCGACATTGTCGAGATTGATGTCCGCTTTACCCGGGACAATGTCGCCATTCTGATGCATGATCCGAAGATTGACCGGACGACGAACGGCCACGGCGAAGTGGAAAGCATGACGTTCGCGGAAATCGAACGGTTGCGCCTGCTCGGTCCCGATGGCAAGCCGACGGCCTATCGGGTGCCGACGCTGAAATCCGTGCTGCGGATCGCGCGGGACAAGATCGTGGTCGATCTTCACCTCAAGGTCGATCGCGCTCCTGAGGTGGCGGCGATTCTGCGGCAGGCGGGCATCCGCCATGCCCTTTTCTATGCCGACGATGCGCCGTGGCTTGATAATATGCAGGCGCAATGGCGTGGCGGCGAAACAGTGCGGCTGGCCCAGTCTCGCGAAGAACTGGATTATTATCTGAAGCAGGCCAGCCCGCATTTCGTTCACCTGACACCGGCCTATCTTTCGCGCGAGTTGATTGAAGGGCTGGATCGGCGTGGGGTGAGAGGCATGGTCAACGTCATTGGCGGTCCCGATCGCGCGGCGGCGGCGGATCGCGGTGCAAGCTATGATGCTTTCATCAACAGCGGAGTCAGCATCATCCAGACCGACCGGCCAAAAGACCTTATCGAGCGCATGACCGAACTTGGCCGTCACAGGATGATCCGTTAATATGACTGGACCGATCGCCACCACTTCCCGCCGGCTATGGGCCATTGCCCTTGTCACATCGCTCTGCATCGGGACGGGCGCGGCAGACCGCGCGCTTGCGCAAAGTCCCCGGCAACGGCTGGCGAACGCTGAAAGCGGCGCCATGGTAGTTGCCCATCGCGGCTGCCATCGCTCAGGCGTGAAGCATGGATTGCCGGGCGCGCCGGAAAATTCTCTGCTTGCGCTCGACCATTGCATCGCCATGGGAATCGACGTCATGGAAACCGATGTCCGTCGCACCCGCGACGGCTATCTCGTCATCATGCACGATGCGACGGTCGACCGGACCACGGACGGCACCGGCAAGGTCGCTGACATGACGCTTGCCGAGATCAGGCGATTGCACCTGCGCGACGGCATGGGCGGCGCGGCTGCGGCGGTGACCGCCCAGCAGGTGCCGACCCTTGCCGACATGTTGTCCCATGGACAGGGCCGCATCCTGTTCAACCTGGATATACAGGAAGCGATCTATGGCGAAGCGATCGACGAAGCTTTGCGCCTGGGCGCGGCGAACGATGCCATCCTGAAAACGAGGGCCGGGTCAGGCTCCCCGCCGCTGGCGGCCATCTCCCCTTATGATCGCGTGCCGTTCATGCCCATATTGTCGAAAGTCAGCGGAACTCCGTCCGAGATGGTGGCGCTCGCCCGGCAACAGCTTGCGGGCGGCCGCCGTCCCGTTGCCTTCGGCACGCCCCGGCTCGACGGCGTTTCCCTTGCGGCGCTGCGAAACGAGGCACGCAAGGCGGGCGTAAGGCTCTGGACGAACACGTTGGGCGATGGCGATGCCCAAGCCATGAGCGATCCGGACCGCATCTGGGGCCGCCTGCTCAGCGATGGTTTCTCGATGATCCAGACCGACGCACCGGAAATGCTCAAGGAATTTATCGCGCGCCAGCATTCAGGCGAGGCGTCACATCGCTGACGCATATCGGCGCTAGCGAGCCCGCGTGCGCCGGAATTTGAAAGTTTTGCATCGGGAAGCGCTTACCGAAAGCCAGGCGGCGCTGTGGCCCTATGGCGTGGCGCATTTCGGAAAGAGCCTTTTCTGGTATTCAAGCGAGCTGGTCTTCGCCTTCTTCCTGACCGAGCGCGCAGGGCTGCCCGCCGCATGGATGGGGGGCCTGCTGGCCGGTGGACTGGTGCTGAGCGCGCTGATCGACCTCGCCATCGGCTGGAAATTGCGCGGCGCCTCGTTCACACTTGCCCGCGCCTGCCGGTTGCAGTTCATCGGGGCTTGCGCGAGCGCGGCGGTGATAACGCCTCTCTTCGCCGCGGATCTGCTGCCCGAGGCATGGCGGCTGATCTGGGCGGTGCTGCTCGCGACCCTCTTTCGTATTGCCTATGCGCTCTATGACATTCCACAGAACGCCACGCTGGGTCTCGCCACGCGCAATGCCAGGGAGCGCGCGCGGCTGGCTGCATTGCGGCTGTCCTGTAGTGGTATGGCCTCCATCGCGGTCGCCACCGCGCTCGCCTGGCTGGTCAGCGGCGGGAGTCAGAACGGAAGCGGCCGTTTTGCGCTAGTGACGCTGGGGATGTCCGTGGTCGCCATCGGCTCGGCCTGGTATCTGACGCGACTGCGGCCACGTCCTGGCGCCGACTGCGCGGTTCCCGCCGCATCGTCCGCTTCGGGCACCGGCATCGGCCTGATCCCGCTGCTCCTGCTGATGTTTCTGGTATCGATAGCGACATCGGTGTTCGGCAAGCTCGAACCCTATTATGTCGCCTATCGCTGGCAGGGCCAGGGAGGGACGATCATCATCGCCGTCTCAGTCGGCCTTACCGTGGCGCAGCCATTCTGGCTGATCGCATTGCGTCGGATGGGCCACCTCCGTACGCTCTGCGTGGCGTTCGTCCTTCTGGGCGCCGGGGCGATCGCCTTCACGCTTGCCGAGACCGCCGGCTATTATGCGCAGGCGGCCTTCGCATTCCTGTTCGGCGCGGCCAATGGAGGCATTGCCACGCTTTTGTGGGCGAGCTTCGCGGATCGGGTTTCCGCCGAGCGTCCGACCGCGCCCGCCTCCGCATTTGCGCTGTTGACGGCGATTTCGAAATTCGGGCTGGCGGTCGCCAGCTTGACGGTCGCGGCGTGGCTTTTTCTGGTGGACTATCGCGTTGACGGCACGGGGCTTGTCCTCGCCATGGCGGGCATTCCAGCGGCCGCCGTGGCAATGTGCCTGGCCGTCATGGTCCTGTCGACCCCGATCCGAAGCGGCGGACGGCTCGGCATTATGCCGCGGATCTGATCGGTGACAACGTTCAATGTCTCCGGCCAAACAGGATTGCACCAAGAGGATGCAATCCGTCGCGAGCCGGCGGCGCCTATGGCCATGTCGACACGGGCGGCTCGATCGGTGGCCAAGCCAAATATTGCCTAGTGCCCCATACCGACTTCAATCTGCTCGAATTCCCCGATCGCGACCGCGCCATGGAGCGTATCCGTGATCTTGCTATGTTGTCGGACATCCTTCCGACCGGCTTTCTTGCTTGGGGTATGGCAGCTTCCCAGAGTCGACTGCCGTCAAGCAGCCATTCTGGAATCGGCCAGCCTTGCTCGTTCCCTGCCCGATCTCCTACGGTTCGCGAACGGCCGGTTTATCCGAAACCTGACACCCACGGATGCGCGCTGAAACGGCGGTTTTGTCCCAGACCCGGGCATATTGGGACATCAGCATTCAGGCGACGGGAAATTGTTGTCGAAAGCTGATAAGTGGGACAAACGGCGGCTTGTTAACCATGGCGCCCAGAATAGTGGATTGAAAGATTACACCGGAACCTGGCCCTGTTAACTATTTCTCGCAATCGACTTTTAAGCCGCTCGGCAGCAAAAGGGGTATGCTAGGGCAAACGACCAACGAAAATAAAATCGACTGAGTCGCGTTTCTGCGAGATGGGGCGGCTCCCCGGTCTATCCGGGAAGCCGCCGTTGTTGTCAGGCGGCGAGCGGCCAAGCGGTTTGAACGTGACGAAGATGCTCGCTTGGCACGGCATTGGCCGCGAGGCGCAATCGCAAGCGAGCGCGGGCGACGCCGCTGCGGAGGGAACCATTGGGGCGCGACGGGAAAGAGACCAGTGCCCGGTCATCATGACCAAAGCAGACGTTGAGGCCGAAAGGCATGATAAGCAGCGGTCCATCGTCTTTGGGCGACCAGAGGGCGCAGTCGGTAAAGCGAAAAACGACGCCTGAGCGTTCAGCGAAGATGCTCGCGCTCGTCGGTCCGAGATGTTCGCGGCCCGCTTCAAACGCTAGATAGACGATGTCCATCTGCTGTTCACCCGCTTCTATCGTCCACTTATCAAGCAGGTTCTTGTCCAAAGCCGGTCCCGCAATGACGATGACCGAGCAGCCATCCGCTGCGAATTCTTGATCAAGCTCATGACGAAGCAGCTTGGCAGCTGCGATGGCGAAACGGTTGACGGTTTCCAGATTGCATTGATGCGTCATTTCAGTCTCCTAAATTTTCCTCAAAAACCCTGAGGACACTCGGAGATTCCCCTTCCGGGACGCGGTCTGCCGACCGCCCTTGCCATGCCGCATCGCCAAGCGGCATGACCTCACCAATTGCAGCCACCTCAGTTCGTGAGGGGCACTGATCGGCACGCCGACATTTACGCCACTGAAGCGTGGAATGATGGCGGCAATAAGCGTGGAGCTACTGACCATATTCCTGGTCGATGCACCAGGCGCGATGTTCCTCAACGGTCGCGAATTGCAACGCTTTCGCTAGGCTCTTCGAATACAGCTCTGGCATTACATCGCCGTTTGTAGCGCGACGATTACGGAGTCCGGTCGGCGTCAATTTTGATGGCCGATAGGTGGCCGCGCCGGTTGGTGAATTCTGGCTACCATTTGCTGTTGCGAGGAGCAACCGTCGAGCGACAATTACGACG
>NZ_VYPZ01000030.1 GCF_008710155.1 Sphingobium limneticum | reverse complement strand
AAACTTATCCGAAGTTCGCCGGTGACCACCCGCGAAACTGACCGGCCGCTACAGCGCTTTATCGATGAGCGCGCGTCCGGTCAGCTTCGCTACCCTCAAAACCTACACCACGCGCCGGGACACGACCCGGCACCGATCCGAGCGAGCGTCTATTCCGACAATTTAGCCTGGGCCAGTCCGAGTGGCTGGTTCGGCGGTGGGCCTTGCCACGATCGCGCCGAAGCAAAAGCGGCGTGCGATTTACGTTTCGCTGTTCGCCACTGCAGCAGGCGGCGTCGCTTTCCAGTGCTCGGGCTAGGCGGAGGCTTTGATGGCCGCCGTCTTCGGTCATCCGCGCCCAGCTTTTGCTAGTAGCCGAACTAAAGCTGACATTGCAGGCTGACCGCCAGCTTCGCAAATTACGTATACTGCCACCTCCAGGCCGATACCATCTCAACGGCAAGCTCCCTGGGGAGCGAGAATCGACCGGGCATGTGTCCGGTCGAACTGAAACTCAGACTTGAAGGAATCATATTTGCGCAAGAAAGCAGCGATTATCGCTTCGCTCGCAGCCTTTGGCGTCCTTGCCGTCGGCGCCGGGCCAGTTCTCGCCGATGGGATGCCGCCGGGCATGCCCGACCTTGAACAGACGCTCAAGGCGAAGCCGGCGCCGGCTCGGTCCGACACGGCCCAGATGCAAGGCATGCGACACCGCGAAGTGCGGATGCCCGGTGAGATGATGCAGGACCATCGGATCGCTACGCGGGAGATGGGGACCCAGGACGGAGCCTCCCGCATGTTGCATAGGTCGCGGGGCGGTTGCTGACCCTGCAATTAAGCCAGCTCCGACCACGAGGCGGGGTGGCCAACGACCGTGGCCTGGTTCAACCGCAGCTTTGGCCCGCCGTTCTCCCACGGCGGGCCAATTGGTTTTTGCACTTCGCTGCCGGCCGCCATCAAGCGGGATCATGAATTGGCTTGACCTTGGACCATGGTCCACCCCGCACGATCCCGCGCATGCTTGTCGCGATCAAAAGCGGATTCGTAAGTTACGTATACAGACTGCGTCTCGCTAGCAGCATTGAAGCTTCGGAATTGCCGGGATCGGAACGTCGATCGGGCAACAGGAAGAACACTCGGAGACCCTCAATGCGACAGACGACATTTCTCGCGGCGCCCGTCAGCCTCTTCGCGACGCTAACCTTCGCCGCCGGCACCGCTCTCGCCCAGTCGACGCCCGCGCCCGCGCAGGCTGCGCCGGCCCATGCCCACCAGCAGGGCATGGATCATGGCGGGCAGCAGATGCACGATCAGATGATGAAGGATCATCAGGCCGGCGCGCAGAAGCAGCAGGGGCAACCGGCCCAGCAGGATCAACAGGGCATGTCGGGGATGGCCGGCATGTCCGGCGGCTCGCCTGCATCGAACGGCTCGGGCATGGCCGGTAAGGCGAAGAGTGGCTGCTGCAAGATGCCGATGAAGAAGGCCAAGCCGGCGGCGAAGAAGAAGACCGCCAAGCCCATGGCCGACAAGCCGATGAGCGACATGTGAGGTTTCCAGCCCCGAGAACAGACCCCAGGGGCTGAGGGCCCGCCGTTCCCCCGCGGCGGGCCAGTTCTTTGACGATGCCCAGCGTCGCCCCGTGCTCCCAGCTTTCAAAACCGGGTCCGAGCGTCTGACTTGACAGAGGAAACAGCGATGCGAAAACATCTTGGCGTCGGTGCTGCTGTTGGCTTTCTGCTCTTTGGCAGCACGCCGCTCCTCGCACAGGGTATCGGCCATAGCTTGTTCATGCGCGGCAAGATCGTCCGTATGGATGCGGGCGGCACAGTGGCCTGCCTGGGTAAGGCCGATGGCGCGCACATCGGGCAGATACTCGAAGTCTATCACGCAACGCCGCGCCACCGCCGTCTTGTCGGTCATGTCGAAGTCGACCAGATTTTCGACGACCATTATGCTCATTTCCGCGTGAGGGACGGGACGCTTCAGAAAGGCGATTGGGTGAGCCTAAAGCGCGTCCGGGCGTAACGCCAGAATTGGAATGCCAAGCGCCGCCCTCGCCAAAAGAAGACTCGGCCGAGTAACGCCTGTCTCGGCATAATTCCGATCAGGCGTGCGCGAATAGGTTCGGGAGTCGATGAATAGTCATCGGCTCTGTTGGCGTGTCTGACCCTCAAGCCCGCGACCCCGATACCAGACTACCTTCTGCGGAACTTACTTATAGGCCACCCGGGCAAAGAGATTACTCCGTCAGGCCATCGATAGAGATGGAGTCAGGTTATGTTCGAGAAGGCGATCGGGACCATTAACGCGGCGGCCTCCTTCCGACACCGCTATGATAATTTCATCGGAGGCCGCTGGAGCGCTCCTGCGGGCGGCGAGTATTTCGCCGACACGAGCCCGATCAATGGCGCCCAGATCGCAGAGTTCGCGCTGTCGACGCCGGAAGATGTCGAGCGCGCGCTCGATGCGGCGCACGCCGCCAAGGATCAATGGGCAAGGATCGCGCCCGCCGAACGCGCCAGGATTCTCAATCGCGTCGCCGACCGGCTCGAGGACAATCTGGAGTTGCTGGCACTTGCCGAGACGATCGACAATGGCAAGCCGATCCGCGAGACGCGCGCTGCCGACGTGCCGCTCGCGATCGACCATTTCCGCTACTTCGCCGGCTGCATCCGGGCGGAGGAAGGCGGCATCTCGACGATCGATGCGGACACCATCGCCTATCATTTCCGCGAGCCGCTCGGCGTCGTCGGCCAGATCATCCCGTGGAACTTCCCGCTGCTGATGGCGGCGTGGAAGATCGCCCCGGCGCTGGCGGCGGGCAACTGCACCGTCATCAAACCCGCATCCCAGACGCCGCTCACCTTGCTGATGTTCGCCGAGCTCACCGCCGACATCCTGCCGCCCGGCGTGCTCAATGTCGTTACCGGCCCGGGACGGACCGTTGGCCAGGCGATCGCCGCCAATCCGCGCATCGCCAAGGTCTCGTTCACCGGCGAGACCGTCACCGGCAAGCAGATCATGCACGCCGCGGCGGACCATCTGATCCCCCAGACGATGGAGCTTGGCGGCAAGTCGCCCAACATCTTCATGGCGGACGTGCTCGACGAGGACGATGCCTTCTTCGACAAGGCGCTCGAAGGCTTTACTTTGTTCGCCTTCAACAAGGGCGAGGTCTGTACCTGCCCGTCGCGCGCCCTGATCCATGAGTCGATCTTCGACCGCTTCATCGAGCGCGCCGTGGCGCGCGTCGCCGCGATCCGCCAGGGCGATCCGCTCGACCCGTCGGTCCAGGTCGGCGCGCAGGCGTCGGAGGACCAGCTCCACAAGATCCTGGGCTATATCGATATCGGCAAGGCCGAGGGCGCGCAGTGTCTGGTCGGTGGCGCCAGGGCGCTGCCGGGCGGTGCGCTCGACCAGGGCTATTTCGTGCAGCCGACCGTGTTCGTGGGTCAGAACCACATGCGCATCTTCCAGGAGGAGATCTTCGGTCCCGTCCTGTCGGTCACCACGTTCAAGACGGTCGAGGAGGCGATCGCACTTGCCAATGACACCGCCTACGGTCTTGGCGCGGGCGTCTGGACCCGGAGCGGCAACACCGCCTACCGGCTCGGCCGCGCGATCGAGGCCGGGCGGGTCTGGACCAACTGCTATCATCAGTACCCCGCCCATGCCGCCTTCGGCGGATACAAGGCATCGGGCTTCGGGCGTGAAAACCACCGGATGATGCTCGATCATTATCAGCAGACCAAGAATCTGCTCGTCTCCTATGACGAGCACGCGCTCGGCCTATTCTGACCCCCCGCTTAAAAGGAGAAACGGACATGGCGAAAACCATGAAGGCGGCGGTCGTCCGCGAATTCGGCAAGCCCCTGGTCATCGAGGAGGCGCCGATCCCGACGGTCGGCCCCGGGCAGATCCTGGTCAAGATTGCGGCAACCGGCGTGTGCCATACCGACCTGCACGCGGCAGAAGGAGACTGGCCGGTCAAGCCCAACCCGCCCTTCATTCCCGGCCATGAAGGCGTCGGGCATGTCGCCGCCGTCGGTGCGGGCGTCACCCATGTGAAGGAAGGCGACCGGGTCGGCGTGCCCTGGCTCTACACCGCCTGCGGGCACTGCGTGCATTGCCTGGGTGGCTGGGAGACGCTTTGCCACGAACAGCAGAACACCGGCTATTCGGTCAATGGCAGCTTTGCCGAATATGTCCTCGCCGATCCCAACTATGTTGGTCACCTTCCCGACAATGTCGACTTCCTCGACATTGCGCCGATCCTCTGCGCGGGCGTCACCGTCTACAAGGGATTGAAGGCCACCGAGGCCCGACCCGGCGAGTGGGTGGTCGTCTCCGGCATTGGCGGGCTCGGCCACATGGCGGTGCAATATGCCCGAGCCATGGGTCTCAATGTGGCCGCGGTCGACATCGACGATAGCAAGCTCGACCTCGCTACACGCCTTGGCGCCACACTGACGGTCAACGCGCGCAACGAGGACCCTTCGGCAGCGCTCAAGAAAGCCATTGGCGGCGCGCACGGGGCGCTGGTGACCGCCGTTTCGCCCAAGGCGTTCCAGCAGGCGCTCGGCATGGTCCGGCGCGGCGGCACGGTCGCGCTCAACGGCCTGCCGCCGGGCGACTTCCCGTTGTCGATCTTCGACACCGTGCTGAACGGCATTACCGTGCGAGGCTCGATCGTTGGCACGCGGCTCGATCTGCTCGAGGCACTGGCGTTCGCCGGCGAGGGCAAGGTCAAGGCCACGGTCCATGCGGACAGGCTCGAGAACATCAACGACGTCTTCTCCCGCATGCATCATGGCGACATCGAGGGCCGGATCGTCCTCGACCTCGCCTGAAGCCGACTTCGCGAAAGTACAGTTCATGTCTCCCTTACATATCCGGCCGATCGCGCGGCGCCGTTTCGTCCAGGGGCTGGCGATCGGCGGCGCGGTCGCCGGTTTCGCCCCGGCGCTTCTCGCGCGATCCGCACCAACCTTGCCCGCTGAGCTGAGCGGGACCGAGTTCGACCTCGAGATCGCCGAGCTGCCGGTCAACTTCACCGGCAAACGCCGTATCGCGACCGCCGTGAACGGCAGCGTGCCCGCGCCGGTCCTGCGCCTGCGCGAAGGCGACACGGTCACGCTGCGCGTACGCAACGGCCTCAAGGAGATGTCGAGCATCCATTGGCACGGCATCATCGTGCCGGCGGAGATGGACGGCGTGCCCGGCATCAGCTTTGCCGGCATCGCGCCGGGCGAGACCTTCACCTATCGCTTCGAGGTCCGCCAGAGCGGAACCTACTGGTATCACGCTCACACGCTCGCCGAGCAGACGGGACTCTATGGAGCGATCATCGTGGAGCCAAAACAGGTGCCGACGGCGCGGGCGCCCGATCGCGACTATTGCATCGTGCTCAGCGACTGGTCGGACGAGCCGCCGTTGCAGATCTTCCTCAATCTCAAGAAGCAGAGCAGCTACTATAATTTTGCGCAGCCGACCGCCGGCGATTTCCTCAAGGATGTCGGCACCATGGGCTTGGGCAAGGCGCTCGAGCGGCGGCGGATGTGGAACAGCTCGCGGATGAACCCGACCGACTACAGCGATGTCTCTGCCGCGACCTACACCTATCTGATGAACGGCGCGCCGCCCGCCGGCAACTGGACCGGTATCGCCGCGCCCGGCGAGCGCGTGCGCCTGCGCTTCGTCGGCGCGGGGACGGCGACGTTCTTCGACGTGCGGATCCCCGGGGTCGAGCTGACGGTCGTATCGACCGACGGGCAGCCGGTCGAGCCGGTCACGGTCGAGGAATTCCGGATCGGCCCGGGCGAGACCTACGACGTCGAGTTCACCATGCCCGAGGGCGGCGCCCGCACCATCTTCGCGCAGGCGATCGATCGGAGCGGCTATGCGCGTGGCACGATCGCACCGGCCCCGGGCATGGCGGCAGCCGTGCCGCCGCTCGATGCCCGGACCTGGCTCGAGCCGGTCGACATGATGGGCGCGATGGCGACGATGGGCGCAATGGGAGGCGACGCGCATGCCGGGCACGGCATGACCGAGATGCCGGCCAGGGCACGGCACGCCCGCACCGAATATGGCGCCAATACCGACATGCGCGTCGACTATCCGCGCACCAATCTCGACGATCCCGGCGCCGGGCTGCGCGGGCGCGGCTGGCGCGTGCTGACGCTGGCCGATCTGCGCACGCCGGGCGGCGATCCCGACCCGCGCGAGCCCGAGCGCGACATTGAGCTGCATCTGACGGGCAATATGGAACGGTTCATCTGGTCGCTCGACGGCATCAAGCTCAACGATTCCAGGCCGCTTCATTTCAAGCCAAACGAGCGGCTGCGCGTCACCTTCGTCAACGACACGATGATGGCGCATCCGATGCATCTGCACGGCATGTGGAGCGATGTCGAAGGCCCGGACGGCGCCTTCCAGGTCCGCAAGCATACGGTCGTGGTCCAGCCCGCCCAGCGGGTGAGCTTCCGCGTCACCGCCGACGCCATGGGCCGATGGGCCTTCCACTGCCATCTGCTCTATCACATGGCGGCCGGCATGTTCCGGGAGGTGGTGGTCGCATGATCCGGATTTTCCCCTCGCGCGGCATCGCTCTTGGCGCTGCCCTCTTCCTGGCGCCGGCGATCACGGCTCCCGCCCTCGCGCAGGATGCCTCGCCCCCGTCGCCCGCCGCCACCCCTGCCCAAACGGCCACTCCCGCTCAGCACACCCCTTCCGCGCAAGGCTCTCAGGACCATGCGGGCATGGACATGCCGGGCATGGATATGACCGACACGAAGGCGTCCGGTAACGGCGCCACGATGGAGATGGGCTCGATGCAGGGTGGCAAGGCCCCGCCGGACGCGCGCAACTCGGACGATTATGCCGACGGCTATCGCAACTCGACGCTGCCGGGCTATGAGATGGCCGACAAGCTCTCGATCCCCAAGATACTTGTCGATGAGCTCGAATTCGCCAGCGGCAACGAGGGTCAGGGCGTGGGTTGGACCGTGCTCGTCACCAAGGGTCAGGACAATGACAAGCTCTGGCTGCGCAGCCAGGGCCTCAAGAACTCCCGCGACCAACGTCTCGATCCGGAGAGCAGCGTCGAGGCGCTGTGGTGGCACAGCAAGAACCCGTTCTGGGGCACGCTGCTCGGGGTCAGGCAGGATCTCGGCAAGGGCGCGACGACATGGCTGGCCGCCGGCGTCGAGGGACTGGCGCCTTATTGGTTCGACGTCCAGCTCACCGGCTATGTAGGAACCGATGGGCGTCTCGCGGCGCGCGCCAAGGCCTCCTATGAGGTCCTGTTCACCAATCGGTTGATCCTTACGCCGCAGGTGGAGACCAATATCTATTCGAAGCGGTCGAGCGATCGGCAGCTCGGCAGCGGCTTCAGCAATGTCGAGCTGAGCGGACGGTTGCGCTACGAGGTGTCGCGCAAGTTCGCGCCCTATATCGGCTTCGTCTGGGAGCGCGCATTTGACGGCACGGCCGATTTCCGTCGCCTGCGCGGGGAAGGGCCTTCCGAACACAGGCTGGTGATCGGCTTGCGCGCCTGGTGGTGATCCGCGGATGGCCACTCGAGGGGTCGACCGCGAACGCGCCGCGTGACAAGGCTGGATCGCAAGCCAACGGTCGCTGGCCGGCCTCCTTTTTCGTCTTGTTGCTCGCGGCGGCTGCGGCGTCGGCGGGACAGACGGCCATTCTCGCCTTCCTTCCGGCACTGGTCGACCCGGCTCGTGGCGCGCTATCGTCAAGCGCTCATGATTTTCATGTCGCGAGCCTGACCGCGGTCCATCCCCTGGCAGCCTTGCTGGCGGCGCCGCTCTGGGGCTGGATCGCGGACCGGGTCGACTATCGGGCGATGTTGCGCGCAGCGCTGGTCATCCTCGCCCTGGTGACCGCGCCGATCGGCCTCGTCGGGCTGCCTGAGCTTTATGCATTGCGCCTGGTGGCGGGGATGGCGTCGGCCGCCATCATACCGTTGGGCTTGCTCTGCGCGAGCTTTGCCGCAAACGAGCGCGCGGACCAGGCGCGGCGCTTCACCTGGCTGACCGCCTTCTTGTTTCTGGGCGATCTCGCCGGTCCGCTGGTGGCGGAGGTCTCGGCCGCGATCCTGCCCCGCGCTCCCCTCATGATCCTCGCTTTCGGCATCGGTGCCGTCGGGGCGGCGCTTTGCGCCGTGCGTCTGCCGCGCTGGTGTGCACCTTGCATCGATGGCGGAGACCTGCCCGCGCCGACGCTCGGCGCGACGCTGATCCTGCTTTTCGTCACGATCGTCGCGGGCGGCGGGCTGGCGGCGATGCATGTCAATCTCCTGGTGACGCGGAGCGTCATTTCGCTGAGCCGCGAAGAGATCGCCTGGATGCTCAGTCTCTGCGGATTGGGCATGCTGGCAGCACAGATCTTCCATGCGAGGCTCGATTGGCTGGTGACCATGCCGAGGCGGCTTGCGGGGCTGACGCTCGGCCTGCTGGCTGCGGCGCTCTTCCTGTTCCCTGTCGCCGCGAGCATGGCCGAACTCAGTGGGATCATCGTTGCTGCCGGCTGGAGCTCGGCAACCCTTCGATTGGTCACCAGCTTCTGGATCAGCGGTGCGGCAGCCCCTTCGGGTCTGAAGCTCGGTCTCCAGCATTCCGCCGCCAGCATCGGGCAGGCGCTCGCGCCGCTGGCGATCGCCGTCGTCGCTCCCGGGGCGCAGCACTTAGTCTTGTGGGGGATTGGTGGTCTGTCGCTGACGCTGCTTGTGTCCTTGCCGCTCGCCTGGAGGCCGCGCGCCATCGTGAAATCTTCAGCGTGATGAGGGGTAGGGGGCATCAATGCGTATAGATCATTAGGAACCCTATCGCATGCTTCCGGGAGCCGTTCATGAAGACCCGTCTTTCTGCCGCCTTGCTGTTCCTCGCCCTGCCCGGCGCAGCGCTTGCGGCGAATGATGTCGTCGTCCACCGGGACCCGGGTTGTGGATGCTGTGAGAAGTGGGCCCAGGCGCTTCGCGCGAAGCTGGGCCGCACGGTCGTCATGCGCGACGATGCGTCGCGCGGGGCGCTTCAGCGGAGGGCCGGCATGCCGGGCACGCTGGCATCCTGCCACAGCGCGATGGTTGATGGCTATCTGATCGAGGGCCATGTCCCGGTCGCCGATATCAAGCGCCTGCTGGCAACCCGTCCCGTAGGCGTCAGAGGCATTGCGGTGGCGGGGATGCCGATCGGCTCGGAGGGCATGGAAGTGGCAGGCGCCGCCCGCCAACCCTATGCGGTGGTGTCGTTCGGCAGTTCGGGCCAGAAGGTCTTCGCGCGGCATTGATCACGCACGCCTCGGCTCTCGCTGGTGATTTCCTGTTTGAATGACTGGGACTTGCTCGCCCCCACCTGTATAGTCATTTGATGCATGCTCCCGCTCGCCCCCATAGCCGCGCATCCGCTCCCCGGGCGAAAGCTGCTTCTGTGGGCGAACCCGCGGTCGACGCTGCCGGTGCGGAGAAGCAACCTCGCTATGTGGCGATCAAAGACAGCATTTTCGAGGACATCCGGGAAGGTCGCCTGAAGCCCGGCGACCAGACGCCGTCAGAGGCCGAGCTCGTCGAGACGTTCAAAGTCTCGCGCATGACCGCAAACCGGGCGTTGCGGGAACTGCAATCGGCCGGTGTCGTGGTACGGCGGGCGGGGCGGGGCAGCTTTGTCGCCGAGCCCCGGCCGATCGGGCAGCTGATCGAGATCCGCAACATCGCGGAGGAGGTGCGCGGCAGGGGCCACGCCTATCGCGCGCGCGTCATTTATAATATCGAGATACGGGCTGATGCGGAAAGGGCAGCTCTGCTGGAAGTCGGCTTGGGCACGCGCCTCTTCCATTCGCTTATCGTCCATCACGAGACCGAATTCCCAATTCAGGTCGAGGAGCGCTTTGTGCTGGCATCTGCTGCGCCACGCTACGGAGAGAGGGATTTCAGCGCCTCGACGCCGAATGAATATCTGACACGTGTTGCCCCGCTCGAGCGAGTAGAGCACCGGGTGTGCGCGGCGATGCCGGATACAGCCATGCGAACAATGCTGGGCCTCGCTGAAGGAGAACCAGTGCTAATGATGACGCGCAGAACCTGGAGTCGCGGACGTCTCGTATCGCACGCTTGGCTCACGCACCCGGGCAATCGGTTCGAGCTATCGGCGGCTTTTTCTGTTGGGACCTAGCGATCAGCCCGCGCCCAACTTGACGGCCGATTTGCGCCTGCGCCGCAACCATCGCACGTCGGCGCGACTGAAGCTCTTAAACAGCAGGTAGAAGCCCGTCCCCGACAGCCACAAAGTACCGAACGCAACGAAGACGATCAGCGGGTGATTGAAGCTGGTGCGGTTCACATAGTCCATATTGTGGAGCATCCAGAAGAAATCCCAGGTGCGCCATGTGTCGCCGCGCATGACCAGGAATCGGCCGGTGTCGGCGGAGATGTAGGCGCTGCTGTTCTCTGCGTCCGCGAAATCCAGTCGCCACATGGTGCCTTCGTGCTCGCGCGCTTCCACATTCGGTTCGGCGAGCAACGTTGCCTTGCGGATCGGTGCTTCATTCACCATCGTCGCGACGTCGCGCGCGACCTGCTCGTCGACCCGAACCGGGGCGCCGCTCGTCGCGTCGATTAGCCGCGTGCCCGTGGTGGATCGAAGCTCGTAGACGGGGCGTGTGGCAAGGGACCGCAAGGCGATGCCGAGCACGGGACCATCAAGAGCGAGCTTTGCCGGCGCAATATAGTCACCGGCAGGTAGGGCGTGCTGATGGCTGGCCTGCGCACTGTGTCCGCCGACCTTCTCCTGATCGAGCAAGGCCATCATCGAGCCGCTCAGAGCCCAAAGGAGAAACTGCACGCCCAGGATCAGGCCGACCCATTTGTGGATGCGCCGAAAAAAGAGCGGGGTGAACCGGATTTTCTTCATGCCTTCTTCTTCCTGCGCCGCGGGAACGACCAAAGCAGCAGCCAAGCCCCGGCCAGCGCCATGGCAAGGGCACTCCAGGTCGCCACGCGCAGCAGCGGATTGTTGACGTCGGAGCGATCGTCATAGTCCATGATGTGCAGCATCCACGCGAAATCGAACACGCGCCACAGCGCATGGCGGCGCGAGATCAGCTCACCGGTCTGCGGAGAGAGATACAGGGTTGGCCGGTTCCAGGCATCGAATTCGACCTGCCAATAGGGAGGCTTGCGCGCCTGCATTTCCAGTGGCGCCGTCGTCAGCAGCCGGGCTGCGACGATGTCCCCGGTGCCGCTGTAGATGCGCCGAGCGGCGGCGCGGATTTGTGCCTCGCTCAAATCGGGGATGGGCTGTCCCGAACCTGCATCGAAGAGTCTTGGACCACCCGGGGTTTGCGCGCGCCAGACGGGCTGATCCATGAACCGTTGCAGGCGGATCTCGGACGCGTCGGGAGCCGATTGAACAATCCGCGCCGGCGGGACGAAGCTCGCAAGGTCGATGGGGGCGACGACCGGTGGGCGGACCAGATCGTCGCCATGGATGATGTCGATATGGACGGCCACCATATAGAAGCCGGTCAGCGTCCAGAGCAGAACCTGGACGCCGACGATCAGGGCCAGCCACTTGTGCGTCCGGCGGATGACCAAAGGCCAGCGAATTGCCATGTGCTGCCCTTCAGAACGCGGTTCGGAAGCCGGCGTAGAAGCGCCGTCCGAGCAGATCATAGGTCATCGTGTCGGTGTTGGCATCGGTGAAGCTCTGGATATAGGGCGCCTTGCGGTCGAACAGATTATCGGCCCCGATCTGGAAACGTGTCTTCTCGTCGATCGCGAAGGCAAGCTGAAGATTGTGGTAGAAGACGTTCGGCGTGCGGTAGCCGATGTCGCCGGCCGATGCGTTGAAGTCGGTCGCCTTGCCGATCCATTGTGTCGACCAGGTCGCGCTGATGCCGTCCTTTTCCGCCGTCAGCACGCCATAACCACGCCATTTCGGATAGCCGCCATTGCCGCCCCCGATAAACCCGTCGAAATAGATCGGCGCGCCGCCGGGGAAGGGGTTTACGACATATTTGTTGAGATAGGTCATGTTGAGATCCAAGGAGATCTTCACCTCGCCCACCGCACCACTGTACACCAGACCCAGATCGAGACCATTCATCTCCTCGCGGCCGGTGTTGATGGGCTGGGCGGAGAGGTAAGTGACCTCGCCGGTCAGCGCGCTGCGCGTAAAGTCGCTGCAGAACGGGTGCGACAGGTTCTGGCTCGCATAGCAGACTGCGAGCTTGGTCGAGCCGGGAATGGCCCGGATCGCGTCCTTGATCTTGATGTCGAACCAGTCTGCCGTCAGCGACAACCCTGGGATGATGCCGCGCGGCGATATCACCGTACCAACGGTCCAGGTCGTGGAGCTTTCGGGCCGAAGGCTCTGGTTACCGCCCACTGTGGTGAGGATCGTGGTGCCGAGCTGCGTATAGTTGGCCGGCACACCGGACGCCTGACAATTGGCGATCAAGGTCACGTTGCCGCTGGAGGTGTAGCGCGAGCAGGGATCGGTCGTGGTCAGATTGCCTTCCGAGACGCCGCCGAAAAGCTCCGGCACGTTGGGAATGCGAAAGCCCGTCCCATAAGTGCCGCGCAGACGGATGCTGTCATTGACTACCCAGTCGGCACTGAGCTTGTAATTCCAGTCGCTCCCGAAGAGATTATAGTCTGAGTAGCGGACTGCGCCATCGAGCGTGAGCGCCTTGGCGAAAGCTGTGTTGGCAAGCACCGGCACCGATAGCTCGAGATAGGCTTCCTTGGCGGTGCTCGAGCCCGAAATAGGATCCTGCTGATTGACGTTCGCCACGCCGAGCACCGTCAACGGGTCGGGATCGCGCCAGCCTTTTTCGCGCCGATAGACCACGCCGGTGGCGAAGGACACCGCGCCGGCTGGAAGGGAGAAGAGATCGCCGTTGAGGTCAGCCGTGACCGTGCCGAGTTCGTTGCCTCCGCGATCGCGCGAGGTGAACAGAATATAATCCAGAACCTGAGGTGTCAGGTCTCCGAACCCAAGATAGTCACCGCAGGGGATGGCCGCGCCCGCCGTGCTGGAGCATTTGCTCCTGTCGAGCGTGTTCGCGACGCGCTCGAGATTGGCGATGTTGGTCGAGCCGTCGACGGCCGTGTTACGCCCGAAGCTGCCCGCGACTTCCCAGGCCCAGTCGTTCGCCAGCTTGCCGCGCAGCCCGAAGGTGCCTTGCCAGGTATCGGTCTCCTGGAAGAAGTGGCGCGCGCCGGGTTCGGCGAGGCGGCGCTGGGCCAGGACCAGGTTCTGGCCGGTCGGATTGGTCGGATTGCTGGCTGGTATCGAGAGATTGCGCAGCGTGCCGGGTGTCGCGATCTGATTCGACTTGCGGAACGTATAGAGGAACTCGCCGAACGCCTGGATACCGTCGGTCAGCGCATAGTCCGCGAAGAAGGCCGTGCTGACGCGCTCGACTGGGCTGACCGCATTGAGAAACGGGTTCGAGTTGAAGTTGTGCTTGGCGGGACTGTAAGGCTCGTAGAAGTTCCCGTTCCCTCCGGGTACCTGGTTGAAGTTGATCTGTTGGCCGTTGGGCAGCACCGCGCGTCCGCCGATCGTCGAGGCGCTGTTGACGCAGCTCAGCGAGCCCGGCGTCGTTTCAGCGAGCGAGCAGGGCGCACGCGAGGCCATGTTGACGGCGCTGGTCTTCTGGTAGGTGACTGCTGCCATGAACCCGCCACGATCGTTGCGAATGCCCCAAAGTAGGTCCGCGGTGAGATCGGAGCCGTCGCCGCGCTCGGTAATGCCTTGTCGGACGCTGAGACCCAGGCCTTCATAATCGGTGCGCGTGACAAGGTTGACCACGCCGGCCATGGCATCGGCCCCGTAGATAGCGGACGCGCCATCCTTGAGGACATCGGTGCGTGCCAGCGCCACGACCGGGATCATGTTGAGATCGGGTGAGGAATTGGCGCCGGTGCCGCCCGCGACGAGGCGTCGGCCGTTGAGGAGCACGAGTGTGCGCTTGATGCCGAGGCCGCGCAGATTGACCTGAGCAGTGCCATAACCGTTGTTGGTCCAGTAGGCCGATGTCTGGTTGCCCGCGAAGCCGGCATTGGCCGGCAAACGCTGCAAGGCGGTTTCGATATTGACGATGCCGGTATTTTGGATCTGCTCGGCGGTGACCACGGTGGCCGGTCCAACCCCGGCCAGATCCTGCCGACGGATTCGTGAGCCGGTAACGACGATGTCGCTGTCATCCCCCAGGACTTGTGCTTTTGGCTGCGGTGTCGGATCGGCCTGAGCGAGAGCCGGCGCGGCGTAGCCCGCGACGATGGCGGCGCTGCCGAGCAGGGCCATCCTGATGGTCATGTGCAATCCCCCTGACGTTTTAGAACAGCCACAGACAACATCAGTTGTATATACAGGTCAACAGTATTTTTCCTGTTTTTCCAATACCTTATTCTCGTGAAATTTAGATATAGATATAGCTATAATACGCACGCCAGACGTCGAACCCTCATGACTGAAGAGATATTTTTGCGAGCGCTCATTTGCAAAGCTGCTGAGATAGGAGATAGAATATCATATCGTAATACAGCCTCGCACGCTTCGATTTGATGATCGGGACATTTGGCCGGCAAGAATGCGAAGCGGCATGATCACATGTTATTGGTGTCGGCGTGATATACCTAGGTATAGCGCTAGAGATGCTCCGGGAACATTAGTCCTTTGCTGAGCTTGCACGCGCCAGGGAAAGTAATACCGATGCGGACCGCATTTGATCCTCGTTTCCTGGATGTGTCGCGCCTTCTTCCGGATTGAGCCGCAGGTTCGCCTTTTGAGGCAGATGAAACGACTCCTGACGAAACGTCGTGCGACGAGTCCGGCGACCTGAGATCGTCGCGCAGCCACTGGGTCACTTGGCGATGATCCAATCCGGTTCGGCAGTGGCGGCGCAGTCCTCGAACGTCGATCGCATCCGCGGAGCCGACGGGCCGGCTTGTGCATGAGCCGCCCTGATTTTGCCGCTGGGCAGTACGGCAGGTTGCGAAAAATGCTTGCTGTGTCCCGGTCGGCGCGCGGGCGTGCAGCTCGCGCCTCGCACGATCACACGCGCAGCAGTCGCCCCACCGCCCGCATGATCGTCGCCCGGCGCGCCGCGTGCTCGGCAGCGTCGCGTGCAGCTCCGGTCATGCACCAGAGCTGGGTGAGGGCGGCGACAAGCCGGACGACATCCAGGGGCGTGAAGTCGGCGACGATCCGCCCCTCGGCCTGCGCCGCTGCGATCCCGTCCAGCTTCTCCCCGAGAAGGACCTCGCCGGCCGGGAGCATCAGAACATCCTGGCCACGCTCCAAATGATGCCAGGTCAGCAGCCTCCACAGGCGCGGGCGTTCGACCAGCAAGTCATAGGTGCGCCCCGCATAACCCTCAAGATCATTGGGATCGAAGCGATCGGCCTGCGCCGCGTCCATCACTTCCTGCGTCAGCGCGGCATCGAAGAGCGCCTCCTTGTCCCCGAAATAGGTGTAGAGCATCGGCTTGCTGATACCCGCCGCCTGCGCAATCCGGTCGATCCGCGCGCCCGCCAGCCCATGGGACGCGAACTCCTCGGTCGCTGCAGCCAGGAGCGTCTCGCGGCTCTGTGCGGCATTCCGCCGGGTTCGTTGCTTCATCACACCTCCAAGCATTGACGCATTCCAGGTTTCAAGTTACCTACCAGTTGGTAATATATGGAGTAACATATGTCCAATCACTGGTTTCTCACGGGCGCGTCCAGCGGCATCGGCCGCCATCTGGCCGAACTGATCCTGGCCGCTGGCGACGACCTTACCGCGACGGCCCGCAAGCCCGAAAGCCTCGATGATCTCGCGGCGAAATATCCGAGCCAGCTGCGCGTCGAAGCGCTCGACGTCACGGTCAAGGACGATATTGCTGCGGTCGTGGCCCGGGCGCAGGCGCGTCGACCCGTCGATATTCTGGTCAACAGCGCCGGCGGCGGCGTGATCGGCGCCACCGAAGAGATGTCGGACGCCGAGGTCGAAGGCCAGATCGCGCTCAATCTCATGGCGCCCATCCACATCACCCGCGCCTTTGTCCCCGCCATGCGGCTGCGCGGGAGCGGCCGGATCATCCAGATCTCCAGCGCTAGTGGTCAGGGCTCGCTTCCGACGAGCAGTCTCTATCATGTGGCCAAATGGGGCCTGGAGGGCTTCAGCGAATGCCTCCGCCAGGAGCTTGAACCCTTCAACCTGTTCGTGACACTGATCGAGCCGGGCGGGGCGCGCACCAGCTTCAGCCACAATCTGCAATTCGCCAGCGAGATCGCCGCGTATCGCGATACGCCCGCCGGCCATATCCGCAAGATGTTCGAGACCGCCGGAAACGAGCTCTACACGCTCGACCCGCAAAAGATCGCGCAAGCGATCGTTGATGTCGCAACCAGCGACCATCCGCCGCTGCGCGTGACTCTGGGGGGTGACGCTTTCGGCGTTGTCCAGGCGGCGCTGCAATCGCGGCTCGCCTTTCTGCAGTCCCAGGAAGCGCTCGCGCGCTCGGTCGCTTTCGACAGTTGAGCTTTTCCGTCTTCCAGCTTTCGTCTCCGCGCGGTGCGACGCGCCTCACCGGGGCCCGCCAACCCTGTCGTCAGCGCCGTTATCCGATACTTAGGTATAGTCATCCGACACGATTGCAGAGGCGCCACACGGGCAATCGCTTGGTACCATCGCAAGAGAGGAAAACCCTCGCGGTCGCCAATCAAGGGTGCGCAGACCTTCGCAGTCTGCGTGCCCTTGATGTGGCAGCGCGCCGCCCAGCCACGCGCGTCATGAACGGGAGCGGCCTTCTGCGAAACCCAACGCTCCGCCGCATTTTCTATAAGCTCTCGCTCGAATTGCTGCGCGCCGCCTTCTTCTTCCTGCGATTGGGCTTGAAGAATGACGAGTGTTTGTGCGCGCGTCTCAATAGGCGAGGCACACGGCTTCCGGTCGCCGCCGCCGTTCTTTGTCACAATGGCAAACGGCTACGGCCGGCGACCCTGATCGATCCGGCGTGCGAGCACGTCGGCAAGGATGACTTCGTGTGGATCAAAATGTCCCAGCCCAGCGAAACAGAACTTGCCGACATCGCCGGGAATTACGGCCTTCACCCGCTTGCCATGGAAGGTGCCGACAACGGCCACCAGATTTCGAAGCTCGACGATCACATGCTCAGGGTTGAGAGCGCCATCACCGGCATCCGCGACATCCTGATCTCGGTGTTCGAGGCGAGTCACCTGCTCGAACAGCAGCGCCAAGGTGCGATCACCCGTTAGCTTGCCGCCCGGGCTGCGATCCTCGCGGTGCCTACCGCGATTGCCGGAATCTACGGCATGAATTTCGAGAATATGCCCGAACTGAAGACGCAATGGGGATATTTCGTCATCCTCGGCGTCATCGCTGCGGTCTGCATTGGGCTCTACATCCGGTTCAAACGTAGCCACTGGCTTTGACGGCGCAGATCGGCTTTCCACATCGCGCCGGGCTGAGGCTGCCGGGGGCCGGCCGCCACAATTCAATGCTTTCGAAGCGTCTCGATGCGGTGCCGGTCCAACGCTTCGAGCAAAGCCCTGCCGATCAGCGGCTTTGCGAGAACATGATCGAAGCCCGCCTCAGCGGCCCGCGAGGCCAGCAGCGTGTCATGAAAGCCTGAGATCATGATCGCGCGTCCCGACCATCCGATCTCGCGAAGGTGACGCAGCATCGCGAATCCGTCGATGTCGGGCATGCGATAGTCGAGGATGACGCAGTCTGCCTCCTTCGCGCGGGGGTCGGCCAACAGCGCGTGGCCGGTCGTATATCCCCACACGGCATAGCCGCGCGATCTCAGCAGCAGCTGGAGGCCACGCCGCACGCCGGGATCGTCGTCGGAGACGAGGATGGTGTATCTGCCATCATGCTGAGTGGAACGGACCGATGGCATTGCGAGAAGCGGACACCCGTGTGACGATTGCACCATCGATCGCATATCGCGCCTCGTCCCGTCGCTACGTAGAGGTCGCAGTCACTTCGGCTTGCGGCCCATGCCCGCGGCAAAGGCGATCCGCAGGGCTTCGGACAAATTGCGGACCTCGAGCTTGGCCATCAGGCTCGCGCGATGGACCTCGACCGTTCGCGATGAACAGCCCAGGTCATAGGCGATCGTCTTATTGGGCAGGCCGTTCGCCAGCCCTTCCAGCACTTCACGCTCCCGGGGCGTCAGTGCAGCGACCCGCACGCCGGCTTCAGAGGTTTCCAGAGTGCGAAGGTCGACATCGTCGAGACGCGCGAACGCGCGGCTGACGGCGCCGAGCAGGGCGGCTTTCTCGAAGGGCTTCTCGAGAAAGTCGACCGCGCCGCCTTTCATGGCCTGCACCGCAACCGACACGTCGCCATGGCCGGTCAGGACGATGACCGGCATATTGACCCCGCGTGCTGCCATGGCGGCCTGAATCTCGAGACCGTCCATCTCGGGCATGCGCACGTCGAGGATGACGCAGCCGACGGCCGCCGACTTCGCCTCCTTGAGAAACTCCACGCCCGAGGCATAGGTCACGACGTCGTAGCCCGCGGTCTTGAGCGCAAAGCTCGCCGCCTTGCGGATGCTCTCCTCGTCGTCGACCAGATGGATGACGCGTCTATCCCCCATGTTCCTCCTCCGCCCGCGCATGGATCAAGGTAAAATGAAAGCGCGCGCCGCCGCGGTCGGGGCGCTCCATCCAGATACGGCCCCCATGCGCTTCGATGATGGTCCGGCAGATCGAAAGGCCGAGGCCCATGCCGTCGGCCTTTGTCGACTTGAACGCCGTGAAGAGCTGCTCCCGGACCTCGTCGGCGATGCCGGGGCCGGTATCCTCCACGGTCACCTCGATCAGCCCGTCAGGGCGCAACCTGGTCGCTACCTTGAGGTCGCGAACAGGACACGCCGCCATCGCCTCGATGGCGTTGCGCATCAGGTTGACCAGCACCTGCTGGATCTGCACCCTGTCGACGAGAACCGGCGTCGCGGCGGGATCGACCGCGAAGAAGCTGCGGATGCCGCGCTCGCGTGCACCGACCAGCGCGAGCTCGCTCGCCTCGGCGACAACCTGCGGCAGATCGTGGAGGCTCTTGTCGACCTCGCCGCGGGCGACGAAATCGCGCAGGCGCCGGACGATATGGCCGGCCCGCAGCGTTTCCTGTGCCGCATCATCCATCACCGACCGTAGCGACACGAAGGGTTCGTCGTCCCGCTCGTCGAGCATGTCGCGGATCGTCTCGAGATAGAGCGCGACCGCGGCAAGCGGCTGGTTGAGCTCATGCGCGAGGGTCGAGGCCATCGTGCCCATCGCGCTCAGCCGGGAGACATGGACCAGCTCTGCCTGCAGTTCCTTGAGCCTGAGCTCATCCTGCTCCTTGGCGGTGAGATCCCGGATGAAGCCGGTGAACAACCGCTGCCCGTCTTCACCGGCCTCGCCAACCGACAGCTGCATCGGGAAGGTCGAGCCGTCGCGGCGCTGGCCGACCACGACGCGGCCGAGGCCGATGATCCGGCGCTCGCCGGTCTGGAGATAATGCGCGATATATTCGTCATGCCGGTCGCGATCGGGCTGGGGCATCAGGCAGGAGACGTTGCGGCCGACGAGCTCGGTTTCCGAATAGCCGAACAGGCGTTGGGCGGCCGCGCTGAACGACGTGATGTCGCCGGTCTCGTCGATGATGATCATCGCATCGGGGACGGTCGCCAGGATCGACTGGAGATGCTGCTCGCGGGTCTCGATTGACGCCCTGACCGCCGCCTCGTCGGTGACATCGCGACTGATGCAGGCAAAGCCTCGATGTGCGTCGCCTTCGAACAGGGCGCTGATCGTCAGGCGCGCGAGATACTCCGCTCCGTTCTCGCAGACCCGCCACGCTTCGCGCTCCAGCGTGCCTTCGTGAAGGGCGGCCGCCAGGTCTGCGCACGGGCGGCCGGCCGCAATCTCGTCGGGCGGGTAGAACAGGTCATGGGGCTGTCCCAGGACGCGATCGAGGGGCCAGCATTCGGCACGCTCGCCTTCTTCATTATAGCTCAGCACGATCCCGGCAGGATCGAGCAGCGTCAGGACATGGCCGCCAGCCTGTCGCAGGAACAACGGCGCAAGCCGCACCACCTCCCTGGCAATCTCGTCCGCCCCGCGCCTCGTGTCGACCATCGGCCGGCTCACATACCTGGCCGGGCGCACGTATCCGGGCGTAGCCCGACCGTGCCACTCAGCGCCGCGCGAGTATGGCCTTCATCTCGTCGATTTCCTGCCGCTGCGAGCGCTTGATCGCTTCGCAAAGCCGGATGACTTCCGGATCGCTGAGCTTTGCTTCCTGGCACATCAGGATCGCCCCGGAATGATGCGGGATCATCGAGCGCAGAAAGGCCGTGTCGCCGATCGTGGTCTGGGTGCGGATGAGTGCAAAGCTGCCGAAGAAGGCGACCAGCGACGCGGCGATCAGCGCGATGTTGGCGGCCTTCGACACGAACATGTGTCGCATGGCGAGGATCATCAGCACCACCATCGGTGCGACCATCATCAGCGTCATGTAGAGCATGTTGAGGTTGTTGTAGAAGCTGTCGAGCCCGTCGATCATGACGAACATCACCAGATACATGATGACGCCGCTGATGACGGTCTGAACGGCAAGGCTCCAATAGGCACCCATCTTCCGGGTGTTCATGTGGGACGAATGGTCCATGGCGTATCTCCTTCGCTCGGCGCCGGCCGACCTGGGTATGAGTGTAACGCCCCGCTCTCTTGTTCGCCCCCACCATCAGCCTCCTGATGCTAAAACCAGAAGCGAACGCCGGCGACGAAGCTGGTGGCATGGACGTCCTCGCCCGCAAGCCTCGACAGCCGCGCCGTGTCTCCGGCTTTGCGCAGATAGGAAACGCCGATGTAAGGTGCGAACTGGCGGCTGAATTCGTAGCGCAGGCGCGCGCCGAGCTCTATGTTGACCAGCCCCGAACCGATGTCGTTCTCCGGAATATCCTGCGCGGCGAAATTGACCTCGGCGCGCGGCTGCAAGATCAGGCGCTGGGTGATGCGCTGGTCGTAATAGCCCTCGACCCGGCCCAGAACATCGCCCTTGGTCGAGAGGAACAGCGCGCCTTCGACCTCGAACATGCCAGGAGCCAGGCCCTCGACGCCGATCGTCGCGTAGGTGCGGTCGGGCCCGCGGCCGAAGTCCTGGCGGATACCGCCCTGAAGATTGAAATAGGGGTCGATGGCCCGGCTGTAGAGCACCTGCACCTCGGCGCTGTCGATGCCGCGGCCGAACTCGCCTTCGCCCTCGCTCTTGAGCCAGAGGCGGTTGATGTCGCCGCCGTAAAAGCCTTCGCCATCCCAGCGATAGCCATCGCGGCCGCTATGCGCCTGATACTCGAACAGGTTGAGCAGCACCTGCCCGAAATTGTTGCCGCCGCTGTCCTTCATCATGATGTCGCGCGAGCGCGCCATCTCGCCGCCGGGAAAATCCCGATCGGCGAAGTGGTCGCCTGGGGGCGGCGGCGGGGGCGCATTGCCGGCCGGAAGTGCGGTGCCGGTCATTTGCATGCCGGGCATGGCGGGCGTTCCCGGCGTCGCTGTCTGGCCATGCTGCGCATGGTCCACCCCGGGCATGTCGGGCATCGCGCCGTCCTGATGCTGGGAGTGGTCCATGCCCGGCATCTCCGGCATTGCGGGAGACGTGGATTGCGGCTGACCGGCCGCATTTGCTTGCGCCGCGGGAGTGGTCTGGTGCTGCGAATGGTCCATTGCCGGCATGGTGTCCGGCGCTGGCTTCTGAGCGCGCGGCCTGGCAGTGGGCTTGGGGCGCGGCGCGGCGGCCTTGTCCTTCTTTTTCTCCTGCGCCGGCCGCGCCCCGCCCGGCGGCGCCATGCCGGGCATGTCGTGCATCGAATGATCCTGGGCAAAGGCGGGTGCGGCGGCGAGAAGGGCGATCGCGCTCACCAGCGGCGTGAGGATGCGGGTCATTGCGCGTCTCCCTTCGGACGCACGCTCACGACCCGCATCATCCCTGCATGCATGTGGTAGAGGAGATGGCAGTGGAAGGCCCAGTCCCCGACCGCGTCGGCGGTGAAGTCCCAGCTCACCTTGCCGCCGGGCTGGACGATGACGGTGTGCTTGCGCGGCGCATGGTCGCCATGCCCGGTCACCAGCTCGAAGAAATGGCCGTGGATGTGGATCGGATGCCCCATCATCGTGTCGTTGATGAGATTGACGCGCACCCGCTCGCCTTCGATGAACGGGATCGGCTCGTGATGGTCCGACATTTTCTCGCCGTCGAACGACCACATGAACCGCTCCATGTTGCCGGTGAGGTGGATGTCGATGCTGCGGCTCGGCGCGCGCACGTCTGGATTGCGCTCGAGCGCCATCAGATCCTTGTAGACGAGCACCTTGTGGCCGACGTCGGTGAGGCCCTGGCCGGGCTCGCCGGTGCGGTCGACGGGCATCGGCGAGATGGTCTGGACGCTCGGATCGCGCTTCACCTGCGGCGCGTTCGAGAAGTCGCGCATCTTCATCGAACCCATCGCGTGCCCGCCATGATCCATGCCCGCCATCTGGCCATCGGCGCCCATCGCGCCGTGGTCCATGCCGGCCATCGATCCATGATCCATCCCGCTCATCGCGGAATGATCCATCCCCGAATGGTCCATGCCCGCCATGGCGCTGTTGTCCATGGTCGCCATCGCTGCCGCCGCGCCGGTCGCGAGGCGCGCGGACGCGTTCTTCTCGGCCGTCGGATCGACGCCCCGCATAGCGCCGCCCGACATGTCCATGCCTTCCATGCCCGGCATCGAGGACATGTCCATGCCCATGTCCTTCATGTCGGCGAGCGGCCGTTTGCGTAAGGGAGGCACCTCGCCAGCCATGCCGGCGCGCGGCGCGAGCGTGGCACGCGCCATACCCGAGCGGTCGATGGCCTCGCCGACAAGAGTATAGGCCTTGTCCTCGCCTGGGCTGACAACGACGTCGTAGGTCTCGGCGACACCGATCTGGAACTCGTCGACGGTGACGGGCACCACATTCTGCCCGTCGGCCTGGACGATGCTGAGCGGCAGGCCGGGTACGCGGACGTTGAAGGTGGTCATCGCCGACGCATTGATGACGCGCAGCCGCACCCGCTCGCCCGGGGTGAAGAGCGCGGTCCAGTTGTCCATCGGACCATGGCCATTGACGAGATAGGTGTAGGTCGATCCGGTGACATCGGAGATGTCGGCGGGGTCCATCCGCATCTGGCCCCAGTCGAGCCGGTCCTTGAGTGGCTGGTCCTTGCCCGAGAGCAGCCCGGCCAGCGTCTGGCGCTGGAAGTTGAAATGGCCGGGGTTGACCTTGAGACGCCGGAAGATCGCCTGCGGCGAGAGTGCGCTGTGATCGGCGAGCACGATG
This sequence comes from Sphingobium limneticum, assembly GCF_008710155.1. Taxonomy (GTDB): domain Bacteria; phylum Pseudomonadota; class Alphaproteobacteria; order Sphingomonadales; family Sphingomonadaceae; genus Sphingobium; species Sphingobium limneticum. The sequence continues at coordinate 19,414 of NZ_VYPZ01000030.1, read as the reverse complement.
ACATGCTCGCGGTCATAGGCGACCGGATCGGCACCGGCGGGGTCGATGATGATCGGGCCGTAATGGCCTTCCTGCTCCTGCAGGCCCGAATGGCTGTGATACCAGTAGGTGCCGCTTTGCACGACGGGGAACTGGTAGAGGTAGTTCGATCCCGGCTTGATGCCCGGAAAAGACACGCCCGGCACGCCGTCCATATTGGCCGGCAGGATCAGCCCGTGCCAGTGGATCGAGCTGTCCTCCTCGAGTTGATTGACGACGTTGAGCCGCACGCGCTGGCCTTCGCGCAGCCGGATCAGCGGGGCGGGGACCGTGCCGTTGAGACCGATTGCGCGGAACTGGCGCCCGTCGATGCTCATCGACTGCCGGGCGATGGTCAGCGTGATGTCTTCGCCCGACACGGTCGGTAGCGTCGGTCGCATCCCCGGCGAGATGGTCTGCGCCCAGGCAGGCAGCCAGGCTGATAATGCGGCGCCACCACCGGCGAGGGCCGCGCCGCGAAGGAACTGGCGGCGGTCGAGGGCAGAAATCATTCGGTTTGTCTCAGCTTGCGGAAAGAGGGCGGACCTATTGGAAATACGCAGCCCACCCGCCTGCCCCTCAAACTTTCTTCAAACTTTCCGCGAGGCGCGCCCGGGCGCGGTAGAGGCGGGTCTCGACGGCCTTCTGGGAGATGCCGAGGATCTCGGCGGTTTCGGCTTCCGATTTCTCGTCGATCGTCCGCAGGATGAGCGTGTCCTTGAGCGAGGCGGGCAGGGCGGCGATCGCCGTCATCGCCTCGGCGAGTTGCTGTTCGGCATCCAGGGCGCGGTCGGCCGAGGGGGCGTCGTCGACGATATGTTCGGCTTCGCCCAGAGGGAGGGCGAAGGAAAAGAAATTGCGGACCGCACGGCGACGGCGCCAGTCGTGGCATTTGTTGATGACGATCCGCGACATCCAGACCGGGAAGGGCCGCGTCCCATCATAGCGGCTGAGCGCGGAAAAGGCGGCCACGAAGCTCGCCTGAGTGACGTCGAGCGCCTCGTCGGGGCTACCGACATGGCTGCGCACGAGACGGTGTACCCAGCCCTGATGCCGGCGGACCAGCTCGCCATAGGCCGCTTGCCGGCCCCCCAGCGCCAGAGCCGCAAGCTCCCCGTCCGAGCAGTCGGGGAGGTGGAGCGTCATTTTTTCTCGGCCGTCAGCGCTTTCACGACGGCGTCGTCGAACTTCACCGTCTGGTCGGGGCGGAGCACCGCACGCATCGCGAAGATATGCTCGAGCGTTTCCTTCTGCAGCGCGCCCATCGCCTGGTGTGACCGGTCGACGGCGGCGGAGACCTGAGGCCCATAGCCATGTTCCGACCTGATGGCCTGCGCGAGCCATGCATTGTCGGCGCGCAGTTCCGCTTCCAGGGCCTGTCGGCGGATGGCGTAGCGGGCTTCGATAGCCTCGAGCCGTGCATGTTGCGCGCTATCCAGCTTGAGATCGCGATGGAGCAGGTCGTGCAGCTCATTCTCGACAGGGGGCGCCGGCACGACATAGAGCCGGCCGATCACGACCCCCGCTACTGCCGCAACAAACGTCAGCAGCACGAGAAGGAGAAGGCCGCGGCGATCGCGCATCATTGCGCGCTCAGCAGCGTCGAAGGAGCGAGCGCGAGCCGCGCGTCGAAGGGCGATGCCGCAGCATCTGCCGAACGCACTGGCACCGCGGAACCGGCGATGCCGATGAAGAGCGCGACCGCGGCTGCGACACCGAAGGTCGTGGCGCTCAGGCGCGGCATGGCCTGGAGCCGGGCGATCTCGGCCATGACGCGGCTGTCCAGCCCGGCAAGCCGGGGATCGAGCGGCGCTTCCCGCAACCGGCTGAGCATGTCGTCGAGGTGGTCCATGATGTTTCTCCGTCTTCTCTTCTCAATACGCAGGGTGGTCTTCTAACCCTTGTCCGGGAACAAAAAGAAAATTGCGAGGGGTGCAGGTCGCGGCTGCGTATTCTCTCATGTCACTGACAGGAGAATGTCCAAATGCGCTTCTTTTCGCCGCTCGCAGCCATCGCCGCCGTCGGCCTGAGTGTTTCTGCTCCGGCCTACGCCCATCCCAAGCTCGTGTCCTCGACGCCCGCCGCCAACGCCAGCGTCCCGGCGCCGTCGCGTATAACGCTCACCTTCAGTGAAGGTCTGATGCCGAAGCTGTCGGGCGCCGAGATCGTGATGACGGCATGCCCGGCATGCCCAACCACCGCATGGCGGTAACCGGCTTCAAGACGTCCGTCGAAGGCGACAAGACGCTCGTGCTGACGCTCGCCAAGCCGCTCATGGCGGGCAGCTATCAGGTCGCCTGGCACGTCGTCTCGACCGACACGCACCGCATCCAGGGCAATCTCGCCTTTACCGTCAAGTGACGCCATGAACGACGTGGCACTCGTCGCCGTCCGCTGGGCGCTCTACGTCGATCTCGGCCTGTTGTTCGGCCTGCCGCTGTTCGCGCTCTATGCGCCCGGCGGCGGCCGGATGGTACAGCGGCATCTGCCGATGGTAGCAATGGTGGCCGGTCTCGCCTGTCTCGCCCTCCTGCTGTCGGCGCTGGGGTTCGCGTTGCAGGCAGCGGCCATGACCGGGCTGCCGCTCACCCAGCCTGATCTTTCCATGGTCGCAGAGCTGTTCAACGGCACGTCCATGGGAACGGCGCTGAAGGCGCGCCTCGTCGCGCTCCTCGTTCTTCTGCTCTCCATCCCCTTCTATCGCCGGCAATCCCGTCCTGCCTTCATCGCCTCCACTCTGGCAGGCGCGGTCGCACTCGCGACCCTCGCCTGGAGTGGGCATGGCGCGGCTGGCGAAGGCGAGGCGGGCTGGCTGCAACTGGGGGCCGATCTCATCCATCTGCTCGCCGCCGGCGCCTGGGTCGGCGCGCTTGCCGCATTCCTCGCGCTGGTACTTCCCAGGCTCGCAACCGACGATCTCGCCGCTCAAGACATGGACCGGGTCACGCTCGCCGAGGAAGCGTTGCGGGGCTTCTCCCTCGTCGGCACGATCATCGTCGCCCTGCTGATCCTGACCGGGACGGTGAACGGCTGGTTCCTCGTCGGTCCGGGCAACATCGCCTCGCTCGGGCAGTCGACCTACGGCCTGCTGCTCATCGCCAAGCTGCTGCTGTTCGCCGGCATGCTGGGCCTGGCCGCGCTCAACCGTTATCGCCTGACCCCGGCACTTGCGCAGGCGATCGAGGAAGAGGACGCGCCACGGGCGCAGGCGCTGCTGCGCGCGAGCCTCGTCGTCGAAGGCGGGCTTGCGATCGTCATTCTCGGGCTCGTCGCCTGGCTGGGGACACTATCGCCGCCCATGTCGATGTAGCTTATCGTTTCGGACGCCTCGCGTTGGGAGATGCCAATGCAATCCTACACCCCGCCGCTCGGGACCGGATCGACGAAAGACTATGATCGCGCGATCCGCCTGTGGACGCGGGAGAAGCGGTGGCGTGCCGCCATGCTCGCCGCCCTGGCGCCCAAAGCCGGTGAGACGGTCGTCGACGTCGGCTGTGGCACCGGCAGCTTCGCGCTGATGCTCAAGCAAGCCGAGCCCAGGACGCAGGTGATCGGTCTCGATCCCGATGCCGAGGCGCTCGACATCGCGCGGCACAAGGCCGCTGCGCGGCAGGCCGATATCGACTGGCGTCAGGGATTTGCCAGGGACGTGGCCCCGGGCACCGCCGACGCTGTCGTATCGAGTCTCGTGCTGCATCAGATGCCGGTCAGGGAGAAGGCGGCAACCCTGCGCGCCATGTTCGCCATGCTGCGCCCGGGTGGCCGCCTGGTGATCGCAGATTATGGCCGCCAGCACGGTCTCATGCGGCTCGCCTTTCGCCTGACCGTGCAGCGACTCGATGGCATCGATGATACCCGACCCAACGCCGACGGCGTGCTCCCCGGCCTGATCGCGGCGGCCGGCTTCAGGCATGTGGCCGAGACGTTTCGGCTCTTGACCATCACCGGCGCGATCGAATTGCTTACCGCGCATCGACCGGCGCAGGCCCAGGGCCTTACGGTTGCGAACGACCTTGGCTGATCCCGGCCGAGCGACCGGGTACGCCGATTTGGCCGCTTAGGCGATTACGTATTGACCCTGACACGGTGTCAGACCCTAGATCGTCAGGCGTCGAAAGGAGCAAGGCGATGAACGAGACACATGGAGCGGCGCATGGCGGCGGTTGCTGCGGCGGCCACGGCGGCGCGAAAGCGGCGACCGGCATCAAGGACCCGGTCTGTGGCATGACCGTCGATCCGGCGACCACCGCGCACCATGCCGATCATGGCGGTGAACGCTATCATTTCTGCAGCGCGGGCTGCCGGGCAAAGTTCATCGCCGATCCCGAGCGCTATCTCGGCCCGCCGGCACCGCCGTTCGCAGCGCCCGTGGGCACGATCTGGACCTGCCCTATGCATCCCGAGATCCGGCAGGACCATCCCGGGTCCTGTCCGATCTGCGGCATGGCGCTCGAACCCGCGACCGTGACCGCCGACAGCGGTCCCAGCCACGAGCTGGTCGATTTCACGCGGCGTTTCTGGGTTGGCCTGGTGCTGGCCCTGCCGGTGCTGATCCTCGAGATGGGGGCGCACCTGTTTCCTGTGATCCATCGCCTCGTGCCGATGTCGACCTCGGTATGGATCCAGTTCGTGCTGGCGACGCCTGTCGTGCTCTGGGCGGGCTGGCCGTTCTTCGAGCGTGGCTGGGCCTCGCTCAAGACCCGCAACCTCAACATGTTCACCCTGATCGCGATGGGGACGGGGGTCGCCTGGATCTACAGCGTCGTCGCGACGCTCGCGCCTCAGCTGTTCCCGCCTGCCTTCCGCGGCGAGGACGGCATGGTTGCCGTCTATTTCGAGGCCGCCGCGGTGATCACCGTTCTCGTGCTGCTCGGCCAGGTGCTCGAACTGCGCGCGCGTGAGCGGACCTCGGGCGCGATCAAGGCGCTGCTCAACCTCGCGCCCAAGACCGCGCGCCGGATCGCCGCCGACGGGAGCGAAGAGGAGATCAGTCTCGATCTGGTCGCGGTCGGCGACCGCCTGCGCGTGCGGCCGGGCGAGAAGGTGCCGGTCGACGGCGTAGTCGAGGACGGCCGCTCCTCGCTCGACGAGTCGATGGTCAGCGGTGAATCCATGCCCGTCACCAAGGCCAAGGCCGACACGGTGATCGGCGGCACGCTCAACCAGACCGGTGCGCTGGTGATCGTCGCCGACAAGGTCGGACGCGACACCATGCTTGCGCGGATTGTCCAGATGGTCGCCGAGGCGCAGCGCTCGCGCGCGCCGATCCAGCGCATGGCCGATCAGGTGTCGGGCTGGTTCGTGCCCGTGGTCATCGCGGTTGCGGTGGTCGCGTTTATCGCCTGGGGTATCTGGGGCCCCGAGCCGCGCTTCGCCTATGGGCTGGTGGCGGCGGTCGCCGTGCTGATCATCGCCTGTCCCTGTGCACTGGGTCTCGCCACGCCGATGTCGATCATGGTGGGCGTCGGCCGCGGCGCCGGACTCGGCGTCCTTATCAAGAATGCCGAAGCGCTCGAGCATATGGAGAAGGTCGACACGCTCGTCGTCGACAAGACAGGCACGCTGACCGAAGGCCGCCCTGCCGTCACCCAGGTCGTGCCGGCGCCCGGCTTCGACGAAGCCGAGTTGCTGCGGCTTGCCGCCTCGGTCGAACGGGCTTCCGAACATCCGCTCGCGCTGGCGATCGTCGAGGCTGCGAAGGATCGCGCCATCGCCACGAGCGACGTCACCGACTTCGACTCGCCGACCGGGCGCGGCGCGCTCGGTACGGTCGAAGGGCGGCGCATCGTCCTCGGCAATGCGCGGTTCCTCGCCGACGAGGGCGTCGCCACCGAGGCGCTCGCCGGCCAGGCCGACGCACTGCGACGCGATGGCGCCACCGCAATCTTCATCGGAATCGACGGCACCGTCGGCGGTGCCTTCGCCATCGCCGATCCGGTGAAGGCCACGACGCCAGAAGCGCTCGCCGCGCTCAAGGCGGAGGGTATTCGCGTGGTCATGCTGACCGGCGACAACCGCACGACAGCGGAAGCGGTCGCCCGGCGCCTGGGCATCGACGAGGTCGAAGCCGAGGTGCTGCCCGATCAGAAAAGCGCCGTGGTCGCCAAGTTCAAGCGCGAGGGGCGGGTGGTCGCCATGGCCGGCGACGGTGTCAACGACGCCCCCGCGCTGGCCGCCGCCGATGTCGGCATCGCCATGGGCTCGGGCACCGACGTCGCCATCGAGAGCGCGGGCGTGACCCTGCTCAAGGGCGACCTCACCGGCATCGTCCGGGCGCGTAAGCTCAGCCAGGCGACCATGTCGAACATCCGCCAGAACCTCGTCTTCGCCTTCATCTACAATGTCGCGGGCGTGCCGGTGGCGGCGGGCGCGCTCTATCCGCTGTTCGGCATCCTGCTCTCGCCGATCATCGCGGCCGCCGCCATGGCGCTCTCCTCGGTCAGCGTGGTCACCAACGCGCTGCGACTCAACCGGAAGGCGCTGTGAACATCGGCGAGACGTCTCGGCGGAGCGGCGTCTCGGAGCGGATGATCCGCCATTATGAGAAGATAGGCCTCATCCCGGCGCCGCCGCGCCGGGGTGCGGGCTATCGCGACTATGACGAGCGCGATCTTCATCGCCTGCGGTTCATCGCCAATGCGCGCGATCTGGGGTTTCCGATCGAGGAGATCCGCACTTTGCTCGGCCTTTGGGCGGATACGGGTCGCGCGAGTGGCGAGGTGAAGCGGCTTGCGCTGGCCCGTGCCGAGGAATTCGAGCGCAAGGCGGCAGCGCTGACGGCGCTGCGCGACACGCTGGTCGATCTCGCCGAACGCTGCCACGGCGACGCGCGGCCGGATTGTCCGATCATTGCCGAACTCGCCACGGGCCGATCCGCATAACGTCCGATGTCGCAGGATGGTGAAGCCTAATGGCGATCGTCCTCAGGCGATCCGTTCAGGTCCACAGCAAACGCGATCCGTAGCAAGTCGGGCAAACTTTGGGCTCCCAGTTTGACCATCAGGCTGGCTCGATCCAGCTCGACCGTGCGCGGCGTGGTACCGAGTTCATCTGCGATAAAGCTATTGGGATAGCCTCGCGCAATCCCTCTAAGAACGGCCCGTTCGCGCTGCGTCAGTCTCGCGGCTTTCGACAGCGCGTCGGCCTGTTCTGCGGCACGCCCGGTTATATTCTCCAGCGAGCTGAAGGCGCGGTCGATCGCGCCAAGCAATGCGGCCTTTTCGACCGGTTTGGCGAGAAAGTCGGCAGCGCCCGCCTGCATTGCCTGCACGGCGAGCGTGGGATCGCCATTGCCGGTGAGCATGACGACAGGCATATCAATCCCGCGTCGCGTCAGCTCCACCTGGACCTGAAGGCCGTCCATGTCCGGCATGTGCATGTCGAGGATCACGCAGCCTTTCTTAGCGTCACCCGCGGCCGACAGAAACTCCGGCCCCGAAGCGTAGGCCTCGACGGCGAAGCCGGCGGTACGCAACGTGAATCGCAGTGCCTTTCGGATTGTCTCTTCGTCATCGACGATGTGAACGACGCGCTTGTTCCCCATACTCCTCGGATCGATCTGGAGTGCCGCGCCGCAAAGGCACCGCTATTGGGGAGGCCTCTTACGGGCAGGACCATGGTCCAAGGTCAAGGCCGAAATATTGCCGCAGCAGTTCCAACGGCGCAGGTGCTCGACATCGCCCCGATACGGCGGCTCTTACCACTGGAGTTCGGGCACCTCCGTCTGGTCTCCTGGAAGGGGGGCGCCCCAAAACGCGGCGGCCGAAAACGTACACGCCCTCAACGGGGCTGAACGCGCTACCTGCAAAAAGGGGCGTGAGGCCCAAAAGTGCGTCTGTCGGGCTCGACTTCAGAGCCGCAAAGCTCGGGCACCTGCTGGGGACATAGGAGCCGTTCTAGGCCGAGAATCTGACGTCGCTGACCAATCCTCAGGTCCGGACAAAAATTGGAAACAGTACACATGCGAGAAAATTGTGAGCGGCCAGTCATTCGCTATCCCAAGGACGTACCGGACGCACCCTTTGACGTTTCCCGAGACCGTCGTGCCGGACGTGTGCGACAGTGAACATAGGCGCCGCACCCCATCGACCCCCCTTCTTTTAAACGGCAGTCTATCGCACCCAATGCGTAATCCGACGAGTTTCATTCTCTCGGAAGGTGCATAGCGATAGGTTTGCGCTTATGACGCGCTGCGGCCCTCCAGCGTGTGCGGCTGACCACTCCCGGCGGCAACCTGTTTGTCGCCGGGAGACCAATTGACCTATCGGCGCGGCTCCGGCGCATCGGGATACCGCGCGTCATAGGCGGCCGCATGAGATCCGACGCCAAAGCGCTGGATCGCTGCTTGTTCGGCCGCGATGGCGTGCGCCAGCGTGACGGGCTTGTCGAGTGCATCCGCCTGCGCATGCGCTAGCTCGGCTGCGTGCCATGCCTCAAGAATATCGCCATCCGAAAGAATCGGAACGCCATGCTCCTCCATCAGCACGTCAAGCTGGTGTAGCAACTCGGCGGCGCGATAGGGCTTGGCGATAAAGCCCGCACGGTCGGGTAATGCTTCCGGTTCAGGTCGGACGCGGCCTGAATTTACGAGAACGACCGTTTCGGGCCAGCGCTCCCGGATCGTGCTGGCGAGCGCCAGGCCATCCATGTCGCCGGGCATTTCAATATCGGTCATGACGATCCGAATGTCTTGGCGCTCTTCAAGAATTGTGAGCGCGTCTTGTGCGTCGCACGCCTCGAACACGCGGTATCCCGCATCCTGAGAATTTTGGTCGCGAAGACGCGCACGAGCGGTTCATCCTCGACAACCAGAGCAACACTATAGTCCAGCGCCGGACCTTGCGGTTTCTCCATCAGACTGGTTCCTCTACACCCCCCTTGGCGTCCTAAGTCTCCCCGCGCTGTGCCTCCGCGACGTCGCGGAGGATAGCGCTCCAACACGCGATAAGCAGCCCCTCATCGTCCGATCTCTCGTTGGTCGCGGCCGCGTAGATACCAAGGAGGCGGGCAACTTCATCGACCGGAGCGCCGCCCTGGCGCGCCATCAGCGTGGCGAACATCGCCAGCGCGCCGCCGATCGCGCGTACCAACGCAGGATCGGCGGCAAGCTGCGACGTGGATTCTGGCGTGTCGATGCTGTCGTCCGGCAGCGTGTCACCCGGCTTCATCGGGGAAACCCTTTCAGCGGCATCGATCGCCGCCTGCAAATGGTTCGCCGCGCGATGCTCTCTCGCCTCGTCGAGCATCGCGATAGCTTCGCGCATGAGGGCGATGGCACGCCGGCGAAGCGAAGCCAGATCTTTCATGTCCTGCCCTTGCGGAGGCAGGCCGTGGCCAACACCGGCCTGAGCGCTGGCGGATCGCCGGCCCTGGCGATCTCGACGGCATTCTTACCCGTCTGCCTGGCGCGATACGTTGCCTGACCGGCAAGGTGCATCAATTCGTCAGCGTTGCGCGGGGCATCGGAAGGGATCAGCACCGCCCCCATGCTGCACGTCACCGGATAAGGCGGGCCTGCCAGAACAGTCCTCAGGCGGGCGTGGATGTCCTGTGCGAAGCTCTGGCCTTCGGCGATAGGGCCAAAAATGCTCGGGCCTGTCGGAGGCCCTACCTGCAGGCCAGGCATGACGGCCAGGATCGCTGCAAACACTGCGACGGAATAGCCCTCGCGCGCGCCAAGGCCCCATGCGGATCCACAGATGATCGGCATATAGAGGCGCGCGAACCCGACGGTGGGCACGGCGTGGTCGAGCGCTGCGAGGGCCCCGGTGGCGGCGACGATCGCGAGCCAGATTTTCTCTCGCGAAAGAGCTTCAAGATACCCGGCCAATCGGCCGACAGGCAAATGGCTGTTCATGCGCGTTTTCCAAACTCGGCGAATCTTTCAACTTAGCAGCGGTCCGAAAAATGATACTTAAAACCCGTCGCCTTATAACCATCTTGCAGGCGATTCATGAAGGGTGAAACGCGCCGATCCTGGATGTTTACGTGCTACCGTTGCAGCGAATATCCGCCGATACCGGAAAGCCCTTGGTGTCAGCCAACAGGTCTTCGCCTATGATATCGAGATGGATCGCACCTATTTCGGCGGGATTGAGCGCGGCGAGCGCAATGTTTCGATCGACAATATCGAGCGCATCGCCACGGGATTGAAGATCAGCGCGCATCTTTTGCTGATGCAGCCCGAAATTCTGGCTGTGGAAGCCGATAGCTAGGCGAAATGTGGCCGGGCACGGCCTTTTACTGGCAACGCATGCGTAGCCATATTTCGAAGCTGTGCGGGCCTTGAGCGATGCGCCGGATCGCCGCCAGCATCCTGCGGCGGACAACCCACTGGAAACCTGCCCACGCTGCGCGCAATCTCGGCGTAGCTTTGGCCGCTGACTTTATTCAGCACGAATGTCTCGCGCGCTGCCGGCGTCAATGTGTCGAGAGTGGCCCTCATCACGGTTTCGGTGTCGTCGGCGCTGCCAAGCGCCCATTCGATCGTGATCGCAGCGACTGCTTCGGGGCGGCCCAGTTGACGGGCAGGGCGCGTTGTCGTGCGATATGGTCCGTGATCGTCATCGTCGCGCGTCTCGCCTTGCGGTTGGTTGGGGCACTGCCCGGTTGAGAAACCGACATTGAAATCCCGTTCACGGGCGCTGTCAGCCCGACTTGGTAGGGGCGCATCTCGTGCGCTAGGGGATGCGCCATCCATGCCTATCGACAGTCCTTCTTGAAACCGCGTGGCGCTTTACTAATTAAAGTTGCCGGGCGCCGTGTTCGGGTCCGGTGGACATGGAGGGCGCCGGCTCTTCCCGGCGCATCTCATGCCCAGATCGCTTCCCTAGGAGGATTTGGAAATGAGAAGCACGTTTGACTTTGCGCCGTATCGGCGTTCCACCGTTGGCTTCGACCGCTTGTTCAACATGCTCGAAGCGGGTCAGCGCGAGGATGATGGCTTTCCACCGTTCGACATCGTGAGGGACGGCGAGGACAGCTATCGCATAACGCTGGCCGTCGCCGGCTTCCGACCGAACGAAATCGAGGTCGTTGCCCAGCAGAATCAGCTCACCGTCACCGGCCAACGCGCCGAGGATGAGGACGAGGCCGACTATCTGCATCGCGGCATCGCGACCCGTTCGTTCGAGCGGCGATTCCAGCTTGCCGACTTCATCGAGGCCGGCGAGGCGACATTCGAGTATGGCTTGCTGAGCATCCAGCTCAAGCGGGTCGTTCCCGAAGCGATGAAACCGCGCAAGATCGAGATCAGCGGCGGTGCGAACGCCGCTAATGACCGCATCGAGGCACCCAAGGACGCCCAGGCGGCCTGATCGCGATCATAATCGGCTCGCCGGCGCCGTCCCCGTGGGGGCGGTGGCCGGCGGGTCATGCTCCAACTCTAGCCAGACAAGGAGATAACCGTCATGGCGCTCCGTGATTTGATCCCCTGGAGCCGGCAGGAGAACCGGCTTCCCGCGGGCGGGACCGGCGCGGCCAGTGGCGGCGTCCGCTTCGAGCCGCGCTGTCTCCCCTTTGTCGAACCGTTGACGGGATGGAGCGGCGGGCGCGATCCTCTTGCCCATGTCGAGCTGCGATTTCACGATCGTGATGCGGCCGAGCGCTATTGCCGTTCGACAGGACTGGTATTCCGGCTCGGCGCGTAGCCGGGCCTTCTAGGAGGTTGACGGGTTTGAGAAGTGTCGACGACGATCTGGACTATTACATGAGGCGCGCGGCTCAGGAGTGGGCGGCGGCCGAGACTGCGGCGATGCCAGAGGCGATCATCGTTCACGCGCAGCTCGCGCGCGCCTATGACGCACGCGCGCGGGCGCTCCGGGAGCATGCGGCGGGCGTGGCGTCATAGAACAGCCGCGCTAGAGCCTCTCCGGCTCGGCAGCCTCGATCACGGTGCTCAGCCGTTCGATCACGGCCGCGTTCGTAGCCGTTTTTGGAAGTTCGCGCTGCGCAAAGCGTTTCAGGCGTCGCACGTCGCGCGCGGGAAGCGCGAGGCGTAGCAATGTCTGGTCGAGCTTGTCCCGGTCCACTGACTGCGCCTGCTTGCCCGACTGCAGGAGATGATCGAGCAGGCGCTTGCGATCGGCGAAGCTCCAATCGAGCCGCGCCAGTTCATCCGGAGAGAGCGACAGCAGCGCGAGCGCAATCTCCATGATGTCGGCAAAGGGCAGCAAGACCGTGACGGTCCGGCTGCCCCGTTCACGCCAGCGCCGCAACGCGCTGCGGCTCATTGCCGGGTCTCTGAACCGGGCGATATATGCCGGTCGCCCGCGCCGCGCTCAGCGCGATCGAGCCAGCGCAGCGCTGCCATCACATCGTCGACCGGCACCGGGCTGCTGGCGCCTGGTGGGCGACGGAGGGCCGGTTGGCCCTCGACGGCCGAGCGATCGGACGCCCAGGAGGCGAGGATGGCGCGCTTCACTTCGGGCTCAAGCTGTGGGTGCCGAGCAACGATGAAGGGATCAAGGAACGAGCGTGTGTGCGACATGACATATCCTCCTTTCCTGCCGCGACTCTCTCCGAAAAGGGAGTTCCCAGAAGATTGGTTCGGACTTACTTAGGGTCAATGGATGAGGATGCGCCCAGCGCTTGCCGGGCGCTCGTTTTCTTCGTGCATTGAGCACTAAAGAACTAACGCGCAGTACACCGATTAAATTCCGTGGCGAACGGCCTCCGCAATCGCCGGCATCACGTCGATTTTATTCGAGGTATGTGCAACAGCGTTCGTGCTGACGATCCTCTCGACAAGCTCACCCAGAACGTGCGCCGCATCGCCGGCAAAAAGCGGATGCACGACCACGCAATGCGGTCGCGCGAACCCCATGCCGACCAGCTGGCGCGCCGCCTCGGCGAGGGTCCGGCCGGACGAGGCGATATCGTCGACCAGCACTGGCTGGCGATCGAGAAAAGCTGGGGCATTCGGAATCGAGATGGTGACGTCACGGTCGCCAGACCGGATTTTCTCGCACACGAGAAACGGAGCATCCGCATCGGCCGCCACCTGCGAGACCCACTGTTCGCTTTCCAGGTCCGGACCGATGATCAGCGGACGAGCGACATTGCGCTTGATCCACGAGGCCAGAAGCGGCGCGGCATGAACAATCTGGGTCGGGATGCGGTAGATTTCCGACAGCGCATGATAGCGATGGAGATGCGGATCGACCGTCACCAGCCAGTCGAGATGGCGGGACAGGATCGCGGCAAAGGTTCGCGACGTCACCGCCTCGCCGGGATGGAAGCGTATGTCCTGACGCATGTAAGCGAGATAGGGGGCGACGAGCCCGATCCGGCGTGCGCCCAGCTCGCGCGCCGTGTCGGCTGCGAACAGCAGCGGCAACAGCTTGGCGTCCGGATGATCGAGACTGGACAGCAGGATGACCTCGCGGTCGCTGACGTCGTTTACGACCCTGAGATAGGTTTCCCCGTCAGGAAACTGACGATGCTCGATCGTGCCGACTTCTGCATCGAGCGCGGCGAATAGCGGCTGTGCCAAGGCCTCGCTGCCTGGCAGCGCGAACAGCACGGGCCGGTTCATAGCGCTTCAATCCCGAAGATCGGCCCGTCGCTCACCGCATAGGCCGCCGCATAGTCGAGCTCGCCCGGACTCTCGGCATGGATGGTGCACAAGGGAGCCCCGGCATCCACCATCTGGTTCAGCCGACACTGCAGCGCGACGCCGGCGGCCTTGGCCATCGGCGCGCCGGCGAGCTTCGCGACCGTCGCAAGCTTGCGGTTGTCGATACTCACCAGGCGGCCGCGATGGGGAGCGATCATGTCCTGCTGAAACCGAGCGACCGGAGGAGCTCGCATGCCGCCCTGCGCTTCGCAGATACGTTGGAACTTGGCCCAGGCCCGGGCGCTTTCGAGGCACTCGAGCGCCCGCGCATAGCCTTTGCCGGCGGATGCCGCCTCGGTGAGCTCGAGGAGTCCTCCCGCCAGCTCGCAGGCCCGGTGTGCGAGATCTTCGACGCCCACCTGACCCTGGAGCACGCCAAGGATGTCCTGCGCCTCGAGCGCCGGGCCGATGCCCCGTCCGATCGGCTCCGCGCCGGGGCCGCGCATCACGCGCGTGCGAAGCCCGAAGGCTTGGGCGACCGAGCTCAGCGCGCGCTCGAGCGTGTCGGCGGCATCGGCGCCGCGTACCTTCGCCGTCGGCCCAACCGGGATGTCGATGACCAGATGGGTCGCACCGGCCGCGATTTTCTTGGACAGCACCGAGGCGACCATCTGCCCGACGGCATCGATATCGAGCACCCGTTCCACGCCGATGATCACATCGTCGGCCGGACTGAGATTAACGGCGCCGCCCCAGGCGATGCAGCCGCCTTCGCGCTCGACCACTTTGCGGATTGCGGAAACGTCGAGGTCGACAGGGGCCAGCACCTCCATCGTGTCCGCCGTGCCGGCCGGCGAGGTGATCGCCCGCGACGATGTCTTCGGCATGATGAGGCCCTCGGCGGCCATGATCGAGACGATGATCGGCGTGGTGCGATTGCCCGGCAATCCACCGACGCTATGCTTGTCGACGATGACCTCTCCGGGCCACTGCAATCGCTCGCCGACATCGACCATCGCCCTGGTCAGGCTGATCGTTTCGTCCGTATCGAGCGGGACCGCTGAGCAGGCCGTGACGAACGCCGAGAGATGGACATCGCTATAGCGTCGCTCGGCGATGTCGGTGATGATCGCTGAAAAAGCCCCATCGGAAAGCCGATTGCCATAGACGCGCCGACGCACGTCGCTGAGCGAGGCGAGAGGCTGGGCGTGCGCGATCTCGACCGGATCGCCGTCACTGACGCCGAGCCGCTGCCAAGCGGATTCGGACAGGCCGATCTCGCCTGGCGCTGGAGCCTCCGCGGAACTATGCAGCAGCGAGACGACGATTTCCCGCCCGCCGGCGCGCAGCGCAACTTGCGCGCGCGACGCGAGACCTTCCGAGCGGCAGACCGGACAGTCGTGGCGCATGACCGCGATCTGATCGCTTCCGGCGGCCGACAGGCCGATGCGGTGTGCCCGCAGCGTCGTCGCGACAGGCTCTGCTTCGGCGTCCTCGATAATCCCGGGCTTCATGCGAGCATGCCCCAGCTACCCAGCGCCGGTACGCTGCATGCCCAGCCCAGCTCCTCCGAGACGCGCTTTGCCAGAACCTGGGCGCCGGTCGGCTCGCCATGGGTGACATAGACATGGCGTGGGGCCTCGTGCAGAGACCCGAGCCAGCGCATCAGCTCGTCACTGTCGGCATGGGCCGAGAGCATCGTCAGGTTGGCGACCTCGGCTTCGACCGGGATATACTCACCGTGGATCTTGATCGTCCGGGCGCCTCCGATCATGGCGGCGCCGCGGGTGCCCGCCGCCTGGAAGCCCGAGAAGAGGATGAGGTTCTTCCCATCCGGCGCGAAGCGCTTGAGATGGTGGAGCACGCGGCCGCCCGTCGCCATTCCACTGGCCGAGATGATGACCTTAGGGGCGGGGTTGGCGGTGAGTTCTTTGGATTCTTCCACTTCGCGCACATAGTGCGCGACCCCGCACGCCGCTTCACACTCGGCGCGTGTCAGGCGATGCTCGTCCATGAAATCGCACATCAGCCCGCTCGCGTTGATCGCCAGCGGGCTGTCGAGGAAGATCGGGATGTCGCGCAGACGGCCTTCGGCGCGCAGCCGGGAAAAATGGTAGAGCAGGGACTGGACGCGGCCCACGGCGAAGGCGGGGATCACCACGGTCCCGCCACGCTTGACGCACCGTTCGACATGGTCCCCCAGGGTCTTGGTCGGATCGACCTGTTCGTGGCGGCGATCGCCATAGGTGGATTCCACGAGGACATAATCGGCACGGGCAGGTGGCTCGGGATCCTTCATGACTGCGTCGCCATAGCGCCCGACATCACCTGAGAAGAGGATCGTGCGGCCCTTCCAATCGATCTCGATCGAGGCGGCGCCGAGGATGTGGCCGGCGCGATGATAGCGCGCCCTGATGCCGTCCGCGATCGGGTGCCACGCCCCGAACTCGACCGTGCGGAACAGCTGCAGCGCAAGGCGGGCGTCAGCCTGCGTGTAGAGCGGCAGCGCGGGCTGGTGCCTGGAAAAGCCGTGGCGATTGGCGAACTCCGCATCCTTTTCCTGGAGGTGCCCGCTGTCGGGGAGCAGAAGCTCGCACAAAGCTTCGGTCGCCCGGGTGCTGAGGACGGTCCCGTCCCAGTCAAGGCGCGCCATGCGTGGCAGCGCGCCGGAATGATCAAGATGCGCGTGCGTCAGCAGCAACAGGCCGACATCGGCAACCTCGGGCGCGATCGGCGCCCAATTGAGGCGGCGCAAATCCCTCGGACCCTGGAACAGGCCGGAATCGACCACGACCTGCGTATCGCCGTCGTCCACCAGATAGCGCGACCCTGTCACCGTTTCCGATGCGCCGAGGAACGCGACGCCAAGGCCGTCGGCAGGTCGCGTGGCGAGGTCGATCCTTGCTTCCCGTTCGAGCAGGTTCACCCCGACATGGCCGCGGGAATGATGCTTTTTCCTTTTCTTGTGCATGAACTCTGGCCTGCCTCTCACGCTTATTGTCCTTAGCGCAGCATTGGTGGACGACCAGCGCACGCCTATACGCAAAAGCCGCAGAATGACGGCCGCGTCATGACCACTGCGTAACGCCGATAGGGATGGTGAGGTTTGTGAACCAGCCGGCATCGCCTTCTTGGGCGAATGACGGACTTCGGTCTCTACTTATACCTTGCTCCCGGGACTCGGATCTATGCTCGCAAGACATTGGCGAGAGAAGAGCGGCATATGGACGGGCATGACCATCGCATGCGCAAGCGTGGAAAGATCGTTTTGATCGGCTTCCTGCTAGTCGCGGGCTTTTTCCTCATCACCGAGCACACCGCACATTTCCTGGGTGTGTTGCCCTATCTGATCCTGCTCGCCTGTCCGCTCATGCACCTGTTCATGCATCACGGTCATGGCGGCCATCAGCATGGCCATGACCAGATGCCGGGTGCTGTCCCGACCGGACTGCCTGCGAATTCGAACGAGCGCGTGGAAGGGGGGCCGCGATGACGCATACCGATTATGGCTATGGTCTTTGGGGGCTGGCGCTGGTCAACGCCTCCGTGTTCATCCTATTCGCGTACAGCTTCTTCAAACCCGCCACCGGGCGCGACTGGCGCAGCTTCGGCGCATTCAGCGCATTCATCGTTGCACTCTTCGCCGAAATGTATGGCTTCCCGCTCACCATCTTCTTGCTCTCGGGTTGGCTCCAGTCGCATTTCCCCGGCCTCGACTGGTGGAGCCACGATGCCGGCCATCTGCTCGAGATGATGTTCGGCTGGAGGGTCAACCCACATTTTGGCCCGTTCCATCTTGCCAGCTTCGTGCTGATCGGCGCGGGCTTCTGGCTGATCTCGGCCGGATGGGCGCCGCTTCACGCAGCCCAGCGCGTTCACAAGCCCGCAACGACGGGAATCTATGCCAAGGTTCGCCATCCGCAATATATCGGGTTCATCCTCGTGATGCTCGGATTTCTGCTGCAATGGCCGACGTTACTGACGCTCGCCATGTTTCCGGTGTTGGTGGTGATGTATATTCGCCTTGCCCGGCATGAGGAGAAGGCGGCGCTCGCGGAATTTGGCCAGGCATATCGTGCGTATATGGACCGCGTACCCGCCTTTGTTCCGCGGCTACGTGGTCGGTCGGCTCGTTTCTCCGACTCCAACCCCGCTCGGGGGGAGGCGGCAGGTAAGGCGATGAGGCCCGAAGAGCAAGCTCCGCCGCGCCGAGGCTGAGGGGTTGGACGCTTCGCCGCGTATTATATTCGAACGGTGACGCACGCATCAGGCGCGTTGCACTGCGGTACTTTGATTTGTCGGGAGTAGCTTCACTTGATTTGGCGGATCGCGTGACATGAAATCCGTCGTGGTGCCCCAGAGTCGTCCCTCATCGGACCTTCGCGCATCGGCAAATCGTGATGTCAAAAAGCGCCTTCCCTCATCTGCTCTTCACTGGGACGAAGACGTACCAAGGCAGTGGTGGTCACAAGTTCGGCCGCTCGCCGCCGCCGTTCGCGCACGCCCTCCGCAATTGTCCATGAGCGGGTCGGCGACCCTCCAAGCACCGCCAAGCCGGGCCCGACGGAACCGCGAACGGCGTAGCTGACTCAGTCCGGCCGTGCGCCTTTTAGGGTGAGAAAGTAACTGGATGTGCATCGAGTCAGAAAGACAGCTTTTTCAAGCGATAGACCCTGCGGCGGCCGACGCGATATTCCATACATTGAGTGCCCGATGGGTGTTGCACATCCTGGTAGCCCTGAGCAAAGACGAGCTGCGATTTACATCCATTCGTCGAGCCATACCGAAAATCAGCGCTAATGTGCTCACGGTCCGCCTACGGGAATTGGAAGGCGTATCTCTGGTCTCGCGAATGATGTCGCCACCGCCTGAATCCTATCAACTCTATGGCTTGGGGCCATTGGCGCATGGTTTGAGACCTGCGCTCCAACATCTGGAGCAATGGAGGACTAAGCTCAGCTTACTCGAATGAAATGCAGCGTTTTAGGTCGATGCTTTATCGTCGACTGCGTTGAGACCACTCAACAGTGGATTTCCTGCTCCCCCGTGGTTGGCCCCTCGGCAGGAGAACAGCCGCGATCTCATCGTAGCTGATCGGGTGGACACGGTCGCTCGTGCGGAAACGCGCGATGTCCAACGTGTCGTCGCCGAACGTCACAGCAATCGAGTTTATGAGATAGGCTCGCTCCCGGGAGTAGGGCAGCATCCAGATCACTCGTTTTGTCGCGATATTTTGGCGTAGTCTGGTCAGTTTGAGCGTTAGCTGTCGGCTCGGCTGATCGTTGGATCCGACGGCGAGGACGGTGGTGCCATATAGCCTGGCGGGTTTACGCCACGCCAGTATCTGGTCGATGGTAGCGCCTGCCTCGACCACCGAATCGCACCCACTGGCGTATCGGTTATTGATCGCTCCCGACAGTCCGACGCCAATGCTGTCACCGATAACAAGGCACGCGAACATGCACATCCTCGTGTAGAGAGGCGACTGAGATTGCCGGACGGTACAGAACTTGGAACCAACTCGGCCTTGCTTAGTCTTCCATTGCCATAACGTGTGCAGCAAGCGCCGACACGTCGGCATGGCCTAGTCACCTGAATCCGAAGTTCGGTTCATTGTTTTTTGGCAGTATCGTTTGACCGAGGCGAGGATCTCGTCGGCTGACTTCACCCATTTGTACGGCTTGGGATTTTCATTGTGAGCCGCAATGAATGCCGTTGCGCGGCGACAACTACGATGGCCGGTTGAGCGGCGACTATGATGGCCGGTAGGATCGGTTGTCTGGTCTGATCGTAGGGAGGGGCGCAGCCCCGACCGGAGAGCGGACCAGACAACCGGTGGCG